>CAVUUR010000001.1:0-3329 GCA_963744715.1 uncultured bacterium
GACCAGGAGAACCGCTCGTTTGAACTCTTCTTCGGCACGTTCCCCGGGGCCGACGGGCTGTTTTCCCGGCCGCCGGATAAGACCCGGGCTTCTATCAGCCGCTGCTCAACTGCGACGGTTCGCCCGGCACCATCCACCCCTTCCGCATCGGGCCCGAGCAGTTCGCCGCCGACACCGATGATGTCGATCATTCCCATCGCGGCATCGTCCTCAAGATGAACGTCGTGGACTCTCACCCGCACATGGACCGCTTTGCCTTGATCGAACAGCAGAAGCACAGCCCGGCGACACGGCCCACCCTGCAGGCCAGGCAGTTCGGCGAACTGACGATGGCGTATGAGGATGGCGAGGCAATTCCGCTGCTGTGGCGATACGCCGACCGGTTCGTGCTCTGTGACCGGATCTTCCAGCTTATGACCGGCCCGTCGACGCCGGGCAACCTGTCCATCATCGCCGCCCAGTCCGGGCAGACCCAATGGATGCTTCACCCCGACCAAACGCCGCAACCGGGCAAGAGCCAAGGGGTTCCGGTCCTTAATGATGACAGCCCGTTTGGGGGCTCGCCGCAGGATCACATTGCCGATGGCATGCCGGTGAACCCGACCCGCCGGGCCAGCAGCAACACCCAGCAAAACCTGACGTTCGCCTCGCTGCCGCTGACCCTGCAGGGCAAGACGCTTAAGCCCACGACGCAGGAAGATGCCGACCCTGATGATGATCTGGAAGATGTCGGCCAGGACATCACCGCCATCGCCCAGACCGGAAAACCGGCCGTGAGCTTCGCCTGGTATCAGGAGGGATATGACCGCGAACCGACCGATCCCGGCCCGACCGATGCCGAAGGCAGGCACGCTTCCTACGTCACCCACCACAACGGTCCGCAATACTTCGGATACATCGCCCACAATCCCCGCATGCGGCAGAACCTGCACGGTCTGGAGGATTTCTTCGAGGATCTTCGCCACAAGTCGCTGCCCGAATCAGGCGGCCTTTTCTACGTCAAGGGCGGCTATGAGAACATCATGGGGCTCAAGCCCACCGACCCCGATCCCGCCGTACAGCACAATTTCATCGGCGATGATGATCACCCTGCCTATTCCGATGCCCAGATCAGCGAAGCGCTGGTCGCCACCACCATCAACAGGATTGCCGCCAGCCGCTACTGGAGCCAGTGCGCGATCATCCTCACCTGGGACGATTCCGAGGGCGATTATGATCATGTGCCCCCGCCGATCCGCGCGATCGGCCCCGATGGCCTGCCCTTAAGCGATGGGCGCGCGTGCCGCTGCTGGTGATCTCACCCTTTGCCCGCGTGCATTACGTCTGCCACGCAACCGGCAACCACGCCTCAGTCGTCAAGTTCGTCGATTCCCTGTTTGATCTGATCCCGCTGGCCAGGCTGCCCGATGAATTGCGGCGCGGCAAGATCGGGCAGGAGCAGTATGGCCAGGCGGATTCGGGCCCGGCCGATGCAATCTCCCCGGACGTAACCGATCTGCTGGAGGCATTCGACCCGGCACGGCTCTGCGGCGCGGCCAACCGCGCCGGTCGAGTACGTAACCATCCCGGAAGAACTGATCAAAAACCTCCCCGGCATCAGCGGCTACGGCTGCAAAGACCTGGGCATCACCCCGGTGGACAAACTGCTGGGCATCAACAACGAGATCCCCCCGGACTTCAATCCGCGCCCCAAGACAAATCCCTCGCGATAGCACTCCCCGGCCACATCTCCGACTCGCTGCGGCGGCCTAACTCCCGCTTTTGTCAGCTCTTACGTCACGCAAAACCCAAATCATATCCTCTGCTACCGGCAGACCAATTTCCGAATAACATTTTCGCACATTTCCCTTGCAATCTGCTTCCATGCGCCCATAATGTAAGCGTGGTCACGAAGGCCACTCTCACCGGCCATGGCGGCCGACTGCTCGCTGGTCTCTTGCGAGCCAGTCTGATTCTGGCATTTGAGGTGCCAATCCACGGAGCGATTCTCACCTTCATGTGTTCTACTCGATGTTGAGTACGTTTCAGGATGTACCTGACGTTGGCTTTTGAACGCCATCTGAGTGCCCTTTTTTGCATTCGGAGAACTCATGCAGCAAACCATTCAATCTTCAGCTCGAATCCATGCCATGCCGGACAGCATCCTCGGATACACCATCCAGGCAAGGATCGGCCACAGCGCCACGGCCGACCTCTATACCGCCTGCGATGCCGACGGGCAGCCCCTCGCCATCAAGCATGTCCATCTCGGTGATGCCCGCTCCACGCATATGGTCGCATTACTCCGGAATGAGTTAGAGCTCTCGCGACTGATCGCGCACCCCGGCGTTCGCCGCGTCTACAGCCTGAAGATGGGGCTCGAATACCCAGGGTAACCCTGCTGAGGCTGCTCTGGTGATGGAGTTCGTCGATGGCACGCCGATCCGGAGGCTGCCCGGGCTGGGCATCGGCCAGTCCCTCGCCTGGTTCAGCCAGGTTGCCTATGCCTTGGCAGCCATGCATCGCTGCCGCATCGTTCACTGCGACGTCAAGCCTGGGAACATTTTGGTAACGCGCGACAACCGCATCAAGCTCATAGACCTTGGTCAGAGCTGCCCCATCGGCCACCGCAAGACGCACGCATATGGCACGCCCGACTTCATGGCGCCCGAGCAGTCGCGACGAATTTCCCTTCGGTGGCGACTGACATATACGGCTTCGGCGCTGCGCTCTCTGGCTTCTCACAGGTGAACTGGTCCCGGCCATCGCGCCCGATGAGGCCCTGCCCCACGCCAGCCGGGCAATACCTCCCATGCGGATGAACTCTCGGGTTCCGCGGGCCGTCTGGTATTTGTGATGGCATGCATCCAGCCCGATGAAAGCCTTCGTCCCGAGAGCTTCGCTCAGCTTGCTCGCCGCCTTGAACTGATGGGGATGGCAACCCACACGAATCAACCAGCACTGGCGGCGGCCGGATGAGCCAGATCGAAACATACGCCCAGATCGTGCTCGTCGACGCGCCGGGCCGGTGGAAATCGAGATCGCCGTGGGCTCGAAGCAGGCAAGGATGTGAGTTCGTGGTGTCGAGAAACCCGTCCAATCCATTGGTCGAATCTGTCGTGCGGCAAGTGTTGGCTCACGACGAAGAGTTCCTCGCCTTTGGCAACGGTCTCCCATCCCGAAACGGGCATGGCGGGCTACCATTTTGCCACCGACCAGGATCCACACGACCCCAAGACTGTGTCAGGGCGGGTTCGCTGGGGCGGCAACTTGGTGTTCTGCTCCAAGTCCAGAGACAAGGTCCAGACGACTGCAGAGCAGTATTCTAAGTCCGGGTTCTTTTGGAGCGT
>CAVUUR010000002.1:0-178705 GCA_963744715.1 uncultured bacterium
AAAAAATTTAATGTAAAAAAGACGATGCCTGGAAAGCATTTAGAAACTTTTGCTTTGAAGGAAAATTAAAAAAAGAATGTAATGACCCACTGGGATTGTTACACTCAATGGTATGACAATAAAGAAAAAATAGAAAAACAGCAAAAGGCACTAGGAACGAAAAAAGGCTCTATAGAAGAGTATGCATCAATAAAGATTATTTTGTAGGTAATCAAATAATTTTCTCAAATAAGATTTTTGGATCTGTTCTACGGGTAATAAAAATCTAGTTTTCTCTTCCTCCACAAAAATTGCAGAGCACCTCATCTTCACGTGACACAATATATATTCCTCTAAAAATGCTGTTATCCATACCTCATTTGACCTTTATTTCATTATTTATTATTATTAGTATATTATTAAAATTCTTCAAAGAGGCTTTTGATGCATCCTATTATCGAAGTGAAAAATTTAAAAAAAACGTTCGGTGCTGGCCCAACAACCGTTACCGCGGTTAATGGCATGAATCTTGTTGTCTATCGGGGAGAAATTTTTGGCTTTTTGGGACCAAATGGCGCCGGTAAAACAACAACCATGCGTATCCTGACAACCTTATTAAAAGCAACGTCAGGTGCGGCAACTATCGTTGGCTTTGATCTTATCAAGGACAGTGATATGGTACGTACGCATATTGGATACGTTAGCCAATCAGGTGGCTTAGAACGCAGCGCAACAGCACGAGAAAATTTAATTTTACAGGCAAGACTCTATATATTTCAGTAAAACCCAGGCCGCAGATCGTGCCGATGAACTTATTAATGCGTTAGATCTCGCTAAGTTTTGCCGATCGACTCGTAGAAACCTATTCAGGTGGTCAGCGACGCAGGGCTGATATCGCCTTGGGCATGGTACATAAACCCACCTTGCTTTTTTTAGATGAACCCACTATTGGGCTTGATCCTCAAAGCCGCGCTCATGTATGGCAAGAAATTAAAAAATTAAGAGCTCAGGGAACTACCATCTTTTTCACAACTCATTATCTTGATGAGGCAGATCTGTTCTGCGATAGAGTTGCTATCGTTGATCATGGTAAAATTGTAGCATTGGGCACGCCAAAAAATCTTAAACAAGAAATTGCACCTGACGCTCAAGCAACCCTCGATGATGTTTTTTTGAAAAAAACCGGGCATTCATTTAAGCAAGATAATTAACGTTAACGGAAATACTGAACTATGAAATTATTAAACGATACCTCACTCATTTTTTCACGAAGTTTGCAAATTACCTTACGTAATCCAGTATGGATACTATTTGGTCTTTTTCAACCACTTTGTTTTTTACTGTTGTTTGCGCCACTTTTAGAAAAACTTACCAGTAATCCTGCTTTTGGTAATACCAATTCACTCACGGTGTTTACGCCAGGACTTTTGATCATGATTGCCCTCTATGGCACTGCATTTGTAGGTTTTGGTTTAATTGATGATATTAGAGCGGGAGTTATAGAACGATTTCGAGTAACACCCATCAATAGAGCAGCGCTTCTTTTAGGGCGCGTATTACGAGATGTTTTTATTTTGATCATACAAGCAACATTCTTAATAGCGCTTGCGTGGTTGCTTGGACTTTCAGCATCGTGGTTGGGCGTTCTGCTATCATATGGCTTGGTAATTCTTGTAGGTTTTACCGTATCAATAGCATCCTATTGCGCCGCACTTACTTTACAAAGTGAAGATGCATTAGCTCCGATGATTAACTTTTTTTTATTACCGCTTCAACTGCTTGCTGGTATAACCTTACCACTTACGTTGGCGCCAACGTGGTTGCAAAATATTGCTCTGTTTAATCCATTTGCCCATGCCGTTAGCGCAGCGCGATCACTGTTTATCGGTGATTATTGGAACACAACCATTATTTGGGGATATGCGAGCATGATTTTTCTTGCCAGTATAGCTTTTTATTTCGCAGCACGATTGTTTAAACGAACTGCCCAGTAGCAAAAATTTAATCATGCTTTCTACTGCACAGTAAGATCTCTTATATAGAGTTTTTATCTTCAAATAATTTTTTCAATGCACGATGGCGATGCGATTCGTACACGATGTTTTTTTCATCGAGCTCTGATAAAGTTTTATCATAGCCAGATAATACAAAAATTTGGCGATACGGAAACCCTTTAACAAGAGTTCCGCGAGCCTCTAACGAAACACTACCGTCGATGGATCCCTCGTAGAATGACACAACGCCATCGGTAGATGCTAACGCAAGAACATTGGTAAATTTCGCTTGCCGCTCATCAATACCAATATGTTTCATTTTTTGTAAAAGATAGGCAACTTTTTGCTCATCCGTTGCACCTAAACCCGCATAACGCGCAGAATAAACTCCCGGTTCACCATTAAGCGCCGCAACTTCCAAACCACCATCATCACCTAATGCGGGCAATCCACTTAAACGTGCACACGTTACCGCTTTTAATGCCGCATTTTCAGCAAAAGTAGTTCCTGTTTCTTCAACATCATGCGTAATAGTAAGATCGTTTAAAGAAATGAGATGATAGGGAAAATCAACTAATAATTTTCTCATTTCTTCAAGCTTGGCTTGATTATGCGTTGCTATTAAAAGATATTTTTTATGCATAAGATCCCTTTAAAAAGTAAGTACCATAAGTATAGCACATAGGTTGTTATTTCAACAGTAGGTATTATTACTTATTTTCTGTACAGCCATTTGTCAAATAATCTACCAACTCTTAGGTTATCAGTAGGCAATGATTTTTTATCTTTAGATATCCAACGCAAATCCTTCGATTCATCACTTTTGATTTCTTGTTCATCACTTATTACTTGCAATAAAAAACATATATCATAATGATAATGCGCTTTTTCTTTCTTATTTTCCGGAATCAGGTGAATATCGATATCAAAAATAGTTGCATCAAAGGCGACGATGCCATTAATACCCGATTCTTCTTGAGCTTCTTTAATAGCAACGGCCAACACATCTGGATTGCCATCACAGTGCCCACCAAGTTGGAGCCATGCATTTAACTTTGCATGATGAGTCAAAAGCGCTTTAGATTGATCTTTGTTTAACAACCACGATGCTGCTGTAATATGTCCAATCTCAAGAGATCGCTCAAAACAATCTTCATAGGTATTAATAAAAGCAATCATTTCTTCTTTAAATGCATATTCCTGCACGGTAGGAACATATAATTGCAATTTTTTTACTACATCATATCGATTCATAGATACCTCAACTTACGTTACAGCACTTTCTTTGATACCATTCGTTGTACTATTTTTTGTATTACATTACATCAAATAATCTTCATTTTTATAAAAAATATAATAAGAAACTTTACAACTCTCCATGCTTCAACTAGCCTTATTCTATAAGGATTATTCTTATTATACCGGGCCCCAAGGACTTAATCTATGATGAATACCATAAAAGAAGGTAATTCAACAGTACCTCAACAACCAACTGGTACTGTTTTACGCATAACTAATACCATTGTTGATATTCAATTTTCACAAGAAAATACTCCAGCAATTTTTAACCAACTAAAAATTATTATTCCAGAAAACCATAACAGTGAACGAATGGCAAGTATAGAAGTTGCACAACATCTTGGTGATGGCATCGTTCGTTGTATTGCTCTAGAAAATCTTAGCGGTATCAGCCGCGGTTTGCCCGTAATTGATACCGGAAGTCCTATACAAGTTCCCGTTGGCAATCAGGTACTCGGACGTATTTTTAATGTACTTGGTGACACGATCAATGGAAAAGAACCGGTTACCGGTCAAGAACGATGGTCAATTTATCGTCACGCACCTTCGCTCATAGAACAAAAAATTACTAATGAAATTCAAGAAACCGGTGTCAAAGTTATTGATCTGCTTTGCCCCTATATGAAAGGATCAAAAATAGGTCTTTTCGGCGGTGCCGGTGTTGGCAAAACCGTTATTGTTATGGAATTAATTAGAAATATTGCTGTTGAGCATGGCGGAGTATCCGTATTTACCGGTATCGGAGAGCGTACTAGGGAAGGCAATGAATTATGGCTTGAAATGAAGCAATCCGGTGTTTTAGATAAAACCACGCTGGTATTTGGACAGATGGGAGAAATGCCCGGCGCACGATTCCGTGTTGGATTAGCTGGTCTTACCATGGCAGAATATTTTAGAGATAAAGCAAAAAAAGATGTTCTTTTTTTTGTTGATAATATTTTTAGACTTGTCCAAGCCGGCTCAGAAGTTTCCTCATTATTAGGCAGATTGCCATCGGCGGTTGGCTATCAACCAACATTGGCTTCCGAAATGGGTGCATTTCAAGAACGCATCGCTAATACTATTAACGGTGCCATTACTTCAATTCAAGCGGTATACGTACCGGCCGATGATATTACTGATCCTGCTCCGGCAACAACCTTTATGCATCTTGATGCGAGCACGGTGCTCTCTCGTAAATTGGTAGAGCTTGGATTATATCCCGCAATAGATCCATTACAATCAACGTCAAAAGCATTGGACCCTTATATAATCGGTGAAAAACATTATAAAGTAGCCCGGAAAGTGCAACGTATTTTACAGCGGTATAAAGAATTGCAAGATATTATTGCGATTTTAGGCATTGATGAACTTTCTGATGAAGATAAATTAGTAGTCAATCGCGCAAAAAAAATACAAAAGTTTCTTACGCAACCATTTTTTGTGGCAGAATCGTTTACTGGTATTCCCGGACAATACGTACCATTACAAACAACCATTAAAGATTTTGAAGACCTCATTAACGGTCATTATGATGCATTACCAGAGCAAGCATTTTATATGGTGGGAACATTGCAACAAGCAGAACAAAAGGCAAAAGAACTTATAAGCAAGGTATAACCAATGGAGTTTACTATTCTTAGTCCTCACGAAAAAAAAACATTAGAAGTTTCATGGATTGAAGTAAATACGTCTGCTGGAAATTTTGTTATACAACGAGGACACGTTCCAACCATGTTGTTATTATCGCCACAACAACCGATTATTATTTGTTTGCGCAATGGAAAACAAGAAACGTTTATAACACCAGGCGGCATATTGGAAGTTACCCGTCAAAAAGCGTTACTTTTATTATATGAATAAGTAATATTTTTTTTATACTCAGCAAGCTCCTAAATAAAAATATTCTCATTGTTATGATGCATCACATAATTTTATTAATTACAAAATGTTAATATTGTCATTTTTGTAATACAATCATTTGATAAAAAATAGTTTATAAGTACTATAGATATTGCATATTTTAGACGCACCAACCAGGATTCATCTATGACTATTTTTAATTTTTTTATTATTACATCGCTATTTGTATCATCTATTGTGAATGCTATGGATTATGAGCAGAGGAAGCTCGATGAAGAAAGAGAACTAAAAAGTAAAATCGAGCTATTCAGAAAAAGAAAATTAGAGTGGGAATTGGAACGTAAATCACATGAAGAGGCTATGCAAGCCATTGATGAAGAAATCATGAGGAATATGAAGAATGAATTAAAGCGCAAGGAAATATTAGAAAATGTAGCAATTAGAAATATTAAATCAATCAGCATCGATGATGCTCCCTATAAGTCCTAAGGAATCCACCTCACAAACTCAAAAGTCTCCCGGATTTGATACCCCAAATTTTACTGAAAATAAAACACAAAATGTAACATCTCCCGAAGAAAAGTTAACGCAACTCGAATTTGCTCATCAACAAATAGAAGATGCCGAAAAACAATCTAAAGAAATTAGTAATACCTACGACATTCTCAATACCATTCTAGTGGAACTCGAGCCAGATTACGAGAATGATAAAAATCTTTTTGGGGACCCCGATTTTTGTAATCAAGCACAAAAGCATCTACAAGATTTATCAAAAGAATATGATAAACAACAATCACGCTATGAATATTACCTTGAGCAAGTTGGCACTATTACTCGTGAATTTGATAAGCAAGTAAAAAAATTATTTCATAATGCTGAAAACACTCAACAAGCAAAGCCCTTTTCTGCTTATCCTTTTAATACTACATCATTTAATGTTGGCAGCTCCATAAAAACTGAACAACAAAAATATGAAAAATTATTAGAGCGACAAAAACAGTTAATACAACATAGAAAACAATTAGAACGAGAAACTAAAAAAATTATTGAACAAAAAGAAGCAGAATTAGAAGCAATAGCTGTACCAGATGATATAGTGCCAGCTGGCACGTGGATAACGCAACGTAATACATCTGACACCATGCCAAGGACGTATGGCAAATTGCGACGCTTAGATACCTACATCCCGCATAACATGAACAATGAAAGCATTAGCGACAAAGATACCGTTGCATGGATTGTTATGCATGGCACTTTCGGTTCGGGAACAGAGGGATATTTCAAAGATAAGGGTGTTGATGAACGTAATCAAAATTACCGCCACATGAAACGCGCTGCAGCATGGTATGCATTTACTCATAAAAAAAGAGTTGACCTATTATCATATAAATGGACTGGCGCAACCAGTCAAGATCATCGAAGCCATATAGCAAAAATAGTCGCCGAGCAATTAAATACTGAGTATAAAGACTCTGACATTGTCCTATCTGGCCATAGCCATGGCTGCAACGTAAACAATGAGATAACACACCTACTTAATAAACCGGCTAAATTATTGCTGCATTTCGCTTGTCCAGTTCGCGAAGGCCAACCTACTAACCTTCCTGAAAAATTTGAACAAATGTTATATTTTTATTCTGAAGGTGATTTAGTAGCCCGCATAGGAAGAATATATGATTATAAATTAAATTCTGCATTAATAGGTGGTATTGGAGGTTCATCTCTTATTAGTGGATTAGTATTAGCAAAAAATTTTGTGTGCAAGACGCTTCAAGCGATTGGTTATAATATAGAGTTTGGAAATCCGACGATTGAAAAAGAGGTCGTATTAGGAGCAATGGCTATTGCCGCTGCATCATGTGAATATGTACTTAGAGCCAGCATACCAGGAACTCATAAATTCCCCATATTATCTACGTATAATAATAAGATTATCAATGGCTTTGAAACAACCATTAATGGTGAGCAGGCATGGCATTCCGATGTAACCAATATGATACAGTTTTTGCCTGAAATTATTACTAAACTGCATCGCAAATATCCAGCACATTATGCCAATAATGCACTATTCGCCGTAGATGGCCAAATGAATGAAACGCTAACGTTAAAAAAACCAAAACCTGTACTATTAGCAATCAATAACGCTATATCTGATGATAATAATGTTGTTACCAAAGCCCAAAAAATACCATTTATAATTAAGCGCACCCCTTATATTAAAACAAAAACAGATATGGATAATAAAGATAAAATGCTCTTTGATGATAATAATGGATATGCAAAAAAACAAAATCCTGTTAAATTAATAGGCGAAGACTATTACACTACCTTTATTACAGTAGACAATATTTTTGATCAACAAGACGTTGATCGAGAAAAATTATATAGCAATGAGCAAAAGGAATTATTTAAACAAATATATGCCAAGAAAAAAAAGTTAAAAAAGATACTTTAGATAGAAAAAACAGTTAAGGAAGAAAAAATATGATCTTACGCTTATTTATTATATCTTTATGCGCACTTTATAGTGGTACAAATTATACCATGGATCGCAACAATATGCTTCCCCAAAAAACACAACAATCTAAAAAATTCGATCAACAAGTTAAACGATGGGAACAACAACTCTATAAAGCTTCTAATGAATGTAATGCTCCACGGTGCAAAGAATTACTGGTAAATATCCAGGGACATTGGGCATTAAAGAATTAGAAGATCTCGCAAACCGCTTAAAGGTTTCTAATATAGCATTGATAGGGGCAGGAATTGGCACGGTAGGCGCATCTGTAGCAGCATTGTATTTTCTGCCTTCGGCAGCTCTATATTTGGGGTTGGCAGGTGTGTACAGCCTTGAATACATAAGATGCCGTAGCTACGGCGATCTCGAATGTATGGTAAAAGGTTTAAAAATCGGCGGAATTTTTGCTATTAAGGGATTAGTGAGCGCAGGTTCAGCAATGGGTTTTGGATTATATGGCGCCCATCTCTATGCAAAAAAAGAAAATCATAAACCAGTTGACGCAGTATTTATTGAAAAATTAAAAGAATTACAAGAACTTGAAAAACAATCTGAACAACGCTAATAATGGCGAAGTTATTCTGAAAGAACACCATACATGATCATATACTTATTAATTTTCACCTCATGCTTTATCAGTACTATGTATGGCATGGATCAAAAAAATCCATCTGCACAAAAAATGTACGTATATGATCGCACTTCTAATTCATTTCATGAGTTGGAGCATTGGAAAAAAAATATCTACAAAACTTCTAACGAACGTAATGCTAAAAAGTTCAAAGATTTATTAGACAATTGTCCTGAGAGATTTGATAGCAGAGAAGTAAGCACCATGCGCTCTAATCTGCAAGTAAATACCTATCCATTTATTTCAGGATTTGTTTGGTTAGCAGGAGCTGTGGTATGGTGTGGTTCTGGGTACGTTATTGCTGTAAGTTCCGATAATGATCTACGAATGAAGGCTATTCCATATTCAATAGGCAGTCTAGTTGCGACGCTAGGTACTCTTGCTTGGTTCGATAAAAGATGCAAAATGCACGAAGCCCACGAACCAATCGATACAATACTTGCCGACAAAATAAAAGAACTACAAGAAATAGAAAAACAAGCTAAAACACACTAGTAAATAGAAGAAAACTATATATGATTATACAGATATTGCTCTTCACCTCATGTTTTATTAGCACTATGCATGGCATGGATCATAACAATGCATTTCCCCAAAAAACACAACAATCTAAAAAATTCGATCAACAAGTTAAGCGATGGGAACAACAACTCTATAAAGCTTCTAATGAGTATAATGCTACACGGTGCAAAGAATTACTTGGTACATATCCAGGAACATTGGGCATTAAAGAATTAGAAGATCTCGCAAACAGCTTAAAGAGTTCTAATATAGGAACTAATATAGCATTAATAGGGGTAGGAGTTGGCGTGGCAGGCGCATCTGTAGCAACATTGTATTGTCTGACGAATGCAGCTATACCTTTGGTAGGAGTAAGTTTGTGCGGCTTTGAATACATAATACGCGGTGGCTACTTAAATGGCGGTATGACCGAAAATCTGAGATGTATGAAAGAATGTTTAACAATTAGCGGTAGCTTTTTTGTTAAGGGATTAGTGAGCGCAGGTTCAGTAATGGGTCTTGGTTTATATGGCGCTCATTTAAATACAAAAAAAGAAAAGCGCAAAGCAGTTGACGCAGTATTTATTGAAAAATTGCAAGAGCTTAAAGATCCATGTCCACAAAAAGAATATGTATATAATCCTGAAACTAATTCATTTCTAGAATTGAAAGAGCATCTTTCTAAAGCTTCTAATAAGCATAATGCTCCACTGTGCAAAGAATTATTTGGTAAATATCAAGGAACATGGGACATTAAGCAATTAGAAGATCTCGCAAACAGCTTAAAGGTTTCTGATGTATTACTGACAGGAATAATAGTTGGTGCTTTAGTTGCATCTGGAGCAACAGCTTATTTTCTATTCGAGGCATGTGACAATTTGCTATTTGCAAAAGAGTTAGCCTATGATTACGTAAGTACACCACGTGGCGAGCTGGAAGATGTTAAAAAAGCTTTAAAAATTGGCGGAACTTTTGCCATTACTGGGTTGGCAACCGCATGTCCTGCAGTAGATTTGGGATTATATGGCGCTCATCTCTATATAAAAAAAGAAAAGCATAAACCAGTTGACGCAGTATTTATTGAAAAATTAAAAGAATTACAAGAACTTCAACAACAATCTAAAAAACACTAAAGCCAAAAAGAACTTACGGGTATCAAGTTTGCTATTCTTAGTCCTCATGAAAAAAAAACATTAGAAGTTGCACGGATTGAAGTAAATACCTCTGCTGGAAATTTTGTTATACAACGAGGGCACGTTCCAACCATGTTGTTATTGTCGCCACAACAACCAATTATTATTTGTTTGCGTAATGGCAAACAAGAAACATTTATAACACCAGGCGGCATATTAGAAGTACACGGCAAAAAACGTTACTTTTATTATATGAATAAAATGTTTCTATGCTATCAGTTAACTAGCGTTACTTTTATTCATTTTTACCACTACCCAAATACTTTCTAAGATTATCTAACGTAAGTTTATGCTCTAAAAGCTTCTTTTGTTTATCGGGTTTAAAAAACCAAAAAGCGCCATGCCCTACGGTACTCAAAAAAGACAACAGCAGCGTTCGTTCTAGTATTCCATATCCATTAGTATCATAACCTGCAGATGGGCAAAAAAAATATTTTCCCATCAACGCTGTTGCTCCTACTAAGGTTACACAGGCGGAAATACCGCAGGCTTTGGGAGAAAAATTTTTATGATTTTTATACGTATCGTACAATTGGTCAATATCTTCTATTATAGTATTAATATTTGCATCAGCAGCGGGATCTTTTTTAATAATCTCAAAAAAATTTACTCTTTCATTGTGAGGATAGATTACCTTAATATTATTATGCAATTCTTGTAGCCCTTTAATATCTCTATTTTCTATTAATTGTTTGAAATTTCCAGCATCGTGCTCTATAGTCACTTTATCAATAACAATTTCCAATGTTTGTATCATTGCATGTGCGTGTGATACCATTAACAATAATAAACAATAATATATCATTCTTTATGTCCTTATACATACTGCCAAAAATAGAAAATAAATATCAGAAATTATAACTAATGTATTAATTAAAAAAAGTCTTTTTTTTGTTAACTATTGTGTTAATTGCTACACATATAGTATAAAAATATACGTTCTCTTCATTTTTTTTTCCATGTAGTGCTCATAAAATAGGAAACTATGAAAAAAGTAATTGGTTACATAGTGTCCGGTTCTTTAATTGAAGGATTTACCCTTCGCATAACAACACAAACTAATCTTGAAGATATTAAAACAGGAAAATTTGTTTCCATCGTAGGTAAAAATCACACCTTTTTTTCATTAATTACCGATCTCTCATTAGCCGTTACCAATCCTGAAATACTTATTTTTCCACCACATAAAGATGAAACCTTATTAACCGCAGCACTACAAAAAAAAGATATGTACGCAACGGCTCATGTAAAACCAATGCTCATGTTAGCGCATGACAATAAACCAATTCCGGTTAAAACCATACCCCCTCATTTTTCCATGGTGTATGAAGCCGATCATCGGGATGTTTCACTGATCTTTGGTGATGAATTAGATCCGACCAATCGTTATTTTAATATAGGATGCCCTCTTGATATGACAACGCCGGTGTGTCTCGACCTTGAACGATTAACCGAACGCAGCAATGGTATATTTGGCAAAACTGGTACCGGCAAAACATTTTTAACACGCCTCGTTCTTGCCGGGCTTATCAAACAAGATAAAGCGGTAAATATTATTTTTGACATGCATAGTGAATATGGGTTGCAAGCCCGCAAAGAGGATAGTAATCAATCTTTTGTAAAAGGATTAAAAACATTATTTCCGCATAAAATAGCAATTTTCTCGTTGGATCCAGCATCAACCCGCAGGCGTGGTGGCATGCCCGATGTTGAAATAGTCATTCCTTATCAAGCAATTAATGTAGAAGATATTATATCACTGCACAACGAACTCAATCTTCATAATACCGCACTTGAAGCTGCACATTTAATTGCCACGCGTTATAAACAAGATTGGTTGCAAACGTTATTAGAGCAAGGAGATACGTTAAAAGAATTTGCACAGGGCTTAGGCGCTCATCCAGAATCAATCGCAGCACTCTATCGAAAATTAAAACGAATCGAACAACTACCTTTTTTGGTACCTAGTAATAACCAACACCTCCATAAAACGTATTCCGTAATCGATCAAATGATTGAATATATCAATAAAGGGATTTCCGTTATTGTTGAATTTGGTAATTATACATCAACGTTTTGTTATCTACTGATTGCTAATATTATTACGCGACGTATTCACCACGAGTACGTAACTAAAACAGAACATTTTTTAGGAAGCCAACGCAAAGAAGATGAACCAAAAAAATTAATGATTACGATAGAAGAAGCGCACAAATTTTTAAATCCGCAAGCAGCACATCAAACCATTTTTAGCACTATTGCTCGAGAAATGAGAAAATATTATGTTTCTTTATTAGTAGTTGATCAGCGCCCTTCTGGCATTGATCAAGAAATTATTTCCCAAATAGGAACAAAAATTGTTGCACAATTAAATGATGAAAAAGATATTCAGGCGGTATTAACAGGAATCAATAATGCACAAAGTTTACGTTCAATCTTGGCATCACTTGATAGCAAAAAACAAGCACTGATATTAGGGCATGCGGTTGCCATGCCGGTTGTAATTCAAACACGTAACTATGATGAAACATTTTATCAAGCCATGATGCCGGAAATAACATCTCGTGATATTAATACGCTCATTCAAGAAATTTTTTAATAGTATCACAATGGCGTACAGTATAGTATGTACGCCATCACTCAGCAATTATTAAGAAACGTTTTCAAATATTTTTTTGATTGGCGCCAATGAACCGAGCACCGAAGTAGCTTCATAAGGAATAACTACTAACTTATCATCTTTGCCTTTAAGCATTTCAGGTAATGTTTTTATATATTGTAACGCAATTAAATAAGCAAGCGGATCTCCATCAGCAGAAACTTCGCGAATCATGGCAATAGCTTTTGCTTCTGCTTGCGCTATTTTCAAACGAGATTGAGCATCACCTTCTGCCATAATAATTTGAGATTCTGCTTGACCTTTAGCTTCTAAGACACTTGATTCTTTAATACCTTCTGCTTTTAAAATAGCGGCACCTTTAAAGCCTTCCGCCTCTAAAATTTTTGCGCGGCGATCTCGCTCTGCACGCATTTGTTTTTCCATTGCATGACGAATATCTTCAGGCGGATTAACTTCTTGCAACTCTACACGATTAATTTTAACGCCCCATTTATCGGTTGCTTCATCCAAAATAATTTGTAATTTTTCATTAATTTTATCACGCGATACCAAGCTTTCATCTAAATCCATAGAGCCAATTACATTACGCAACGTTGTTTGCGTTAATTTTTCAATCGCTTCTGACAAATTAGCAACCTCATAGACCGCAGCTCGTGGATCAGTAATCTGATAATATAATAATGCATTAATTTCCATCGTTACATTATCTCTGGTAATAACATTTTGTTTGGGAAAATCATATACTGCTTCGCGTAAATCAATGCGATTTAATATTTTTACAAAGCGATTGTATCGCTTACCATTATTTTCTGCTATTACAAACGTCCACATAACCTGACGCGTCTGTTCAATGAAAGGAATAACAATATGCATGCCAGGTCCAAGAATACGATTAAATTTCCCTAATCGTTCAATAACCACTACTTCAGCTTGTTGCACTAAATAAACTGCTTTGATCATAATCGTTATGATAATAAAAATTATCAAAGCACTCAACGTATAAATAACCATGTTAGATTCCTTTACTAATTATTTTTTTCACATTCTTGCACAACCAGATGAACCCCAACAACCTGTACCACCTGTGCAACGGCACCGGCTGAAATAGGTAGATCATGCACTGCTTTTGCAGACCAAATTTCACCACCAACTTTTACTTGACCAAATTCCATTGGTGTGATGGTTTTAATAACAAAACATTTTTTACCTATCAGTGCATCAACGTTTGACCGCAATAATATCTGATGCTCTTGACGCTTTACCCATGTTTTAAGGAGCACCAACATAACAATACCAATAATACTACCAACTGCACATTGGATATTGGCCGAATAACCAAGCAAGCTAACGATTGCTGCTCCGAAAGATCCGCAACTTAGTGCAAAAAAGAACAACAACCCTGGATTGTTTAACTCAAGGAAAAGTGTAATACCTGTTATGATAAGCCAACCGTACATAGAAAAAACTTTACATTTTAAATATAATTATTGTAATTGCTTAATAATTTTATTATATCTTATTTGTAACAATAATCAATCCAAGTCTTATCAAATCAGAATGCATTAAGAGATAGAATTATTATGCAAATATTGTATAAGTTGATCTTTTGATTCTTTTCTAAAATGGTCAGGAAAATGCTTAGTAAGCAAATCATCAAGCGTAATCCCTTGCTTTTTGCACTCTTTAAGTATCATGTTTACCCGATCGCGACAAGGAGGATGAGTATCTTTATAAGAAAATGGCCCATAATGGTTCTCCTGAAGCCATAAATAATGATGCATCGTTGCAATGATCGCAGCATAATTATTGTTTTGTAATAATTTTTTTACAGCAAAATTATCAGCAGCATACTCTTCTTTACGCTTATTATAGGCAGCGATATAAGGTGCAACAATTTTTCCAAGTGCGCCGATCGCTAATCCAATGCCAACAGCAGGCACTATATGAGTACATTTAGCAAGACCTAGCGTTGTTAGAGAACCGCTTATAAGTGGTACAATATAATTAAGGTATTCTTCTAATAGTAAGTTCTTAAATGAATGATCGCCGTTAACAATATGACCGATTTCATGATACAAAGAAAAATCAATCTCTTCTTTTGATCGCTTTGTCCCAAGAACCATAAGGGCAATAGGCCATTTTTCATGACCGTACACATGTGAAATAGAACTATCATTATTTTGTAATACAAAGAGAGGCCGCTGACGAACTTTGCATTCAGCTAAAGCTTTATCTACTCTAGGGGCAAGATAATCATCAAGATCAGATAGTTTATCTTTTAGTACATAAGAACCAATAATATTGACAACGTACTGATCGTTTACAAGTTTTTGTAGATAATTATTATGATCAGTAGGATTATTATAGGGATTAAATGACCTATAAAGTGTATGCAAATAATCCAACCTGCCTTCTGCATTGATGTATGGTATTAAAAATAAAATATTTAATAATAGATGAATTTTCATAAAAAATCTCTTTGATAATATGTGTTAATTTTTATTTTATATATATTTCTACTTATAATAATAAACGAATTCTATTTTTTTGGCAAATAACGCTATTAGTACATTTAACAAAAAGTGGCTAATCCCCAAAAGGGTCATCCTAGAATGTTAGGGGGGAATGTATTATAATCTTGTAAAATTAATTTTTATCATTACTCAAATAGAATTTAATTTATAATTGTTTCTTTGATTTTTTAAGATAAGTTCTAAAAATAAATGTATGCATTACTTCGCATACACCTCAATTGACACCATCGCATTTTTTCATTACAATAAAATTATTATTTAATAATTACAAAAAGAGTTATTCCACTTTGGTACACAGAAAAAACAACCTTATAAACAGCTATTATTTATCCATATTTCTGGCTTTTGCCATGTCATTGCAAGGTTGTTCTCGCATAACTAGAAAGGAGATACACATAAATTCTCTAGAAAAGTGTACATCCACAAACATAGAACAAACTCCTCCCATTACTATTTGGATTCATGGGACCCTCTTTTTTAGTAATTTATTTTTTCCAACGTTTTTTTATTGCCCATCAGGGTTAACGCTTTCAACTTCACTAGAAAAAAAATATTATCATCGCACTATTGCTGAAACATTATCTGCTACGGATCCTCAACGTTTTCCTCTGGAAACATTTTATTTATTTGGTTGGTCTGGCGCATTAAGTTTTGAGGTACGCAAGCAAACGGCAATAGATCTTTATGAAGCATTAAAAAAACTGGTTAACGAATATATGCAACAGTATGGCAAGAAACCGTTTATTCGTATTATTACTCATAGCCATGCTGGCAATGTGGTTCTCAATATGGCAACCATAAAAAATACGTTGGATGATATAACTATTTCAGAACTTATTCTTCTAGCATGCCCCGTGCAAGTAGAAACGGCACATTTGAGTACTGATCCATTATTTAAAAGAATATATTCTATTTTTTCAACCTTAGATTCTATTCAAATTCTAGATCCGCAAGGCTTATATCCAAAAAAACATAAACAAAAACGTGTGCCCCTGTTTTCAGAACGGTTATTTGAACCACAACCGCACATCGCACAAGTCAATCTTAAAATCAATGGTCATGGTATTATGCATATGGGATTTTTATTTAACAAGTTTCTTACCACCCTACCCTTTGTTTTACAGGAAATTGATCAATGTTTTATGCAGCAAGAAGCCAATAAACCTAAAGAACCTTGGTTTTTAAATATTGTAAAAACCACCTCAAAATCTAAAAAATAATTATTGCAACATTTCTTTTGCTACGCGCACAATTGCTGCAGCATCGATCTCTTCATAGTGCATGAGCTCTTCTGGTTTTCCTGAGCGTGGCAATTTAGTAACGGCTAAACAAGTACTATTAATCTGCTCATTTTTTAATGCGTACATGACTGCTTGGCCTAAACCGCCTTCTAAGTAATGATCTTCAACGGTAATGATAGTATTTCCCGATTGCCGTGCCGTATTCAATAATGTTTCACGATCAAGTGGCTTGATGGAATATAAATCAATCACCGAACAATCAATATTTTCACGTTTAAGAATTTCGTAAGCTTTAAGCGCTTCAAAAACCGTAATTCCAGCAGCTACAATACACACCTTATCTTGATTGCTACGGCGCAAAATTTTACAACCACCAATTTCAAATTGTTCATTAACTTCATAGATAACTGGCGTTGCTGCACGCGTCGTTCTTAAATACGTAATTCCTTCATGTCTATTTGCCATCAAGCCAACTAATGCGTGAGTACTAACCGCATCACACGGATATAATACCGCGCTATTTATTAAACAACGCATTATAGCAATATCTTCAAGCGCCATTTGTGAAGGGCCGTCTTCACCAATTGATACGCCCGCATGAGAACCAACTAAACGGAGTGGAGATTGACCAATTGCAGCCATACGAACTTGATCATACGCGCGTGAAAAAAAAGCTCCAAAGGTTGATACAAATGGAATTTTTCCGCGTGCCGCGAGGCCAACGGCCATGCCAATCATATTCTGTTCTGCAATAAATGATTGAAAAAATCTATCCGGATATTTTTCTGCAAAAAATTCTGCATACGTTGAATTTTTAACTTCCGCATCTAAACTCACCACCTCTTTACACACATCACCGAGCATACACAATGCCTGTCCGTATGCTTTTCTGGTTGCTATCGTTTCTTTTTTGTCATAAGCAGATTTTGGTAAGGTAACTACCGGCAACGATGATACTTTTTCTGATGTCGGTATATGGGGCTTCCATGCAAAGGTTGAAGTAAACGTTGCTGCCTGATAAAATTTTTTTTGCATTTCATCCAATGCACGAGCAAGCTCTTCTTTGTTTAATGCTTTACCATGAAAACCTTCTTTATCGGCAATTGAGGGGATGCCATACCCTTTAATAGTTTTTGCTACAATCATAACCGGTTTGATACTTTTTTTTGCTTGATCAAATACATTCATTAACGCACCGATAGAATGTCCATCAACAACTAATGGTTCCCAACCAAATGCAGCAAATTTTTTAACGTACGGTTCAACATCATGACCAGACATGGTATGCGTACTTTGTCCCAATGCATTACAATCAACAATACCAACAAGATTATTCAATCGATAATACGAAGCCAATTCAGCAGCTTCCCACACCGAACCCTCAGTAGTTTCCATATCACCCATTAATACATACGTATAAAAATCTCGTTTATCGAGATGCGCTTCTAAGGCCATACCAATACCAATGGAAAGTCCTTGCCCTAAAGAACCGGTTGCTGCCTCTGAACGTGAAAAACGTGCCGTTGGATGTCCTTCAAGCGGCGAATTAAACGTTCGTAACGTTAGCAAATCTTGTTCGCTAAGAATACCCAGTTCTTTCCAAATAGCATACAATGCGGGGGCCGCATGTCCTTTTGAAAGAATAAAACGATCATTGTTGGGGTTGTTAGGATTTTGTGGATCAAAATGCATCGCGTAAAAAAAAGTTACTGCCATAATATCAGCTGCCGATAAACAGGAAGTTGGATGTCCTGATCCGGCTTGTGTTGTTGCTTTTAACGAAGATACACGAACATTATATGCAATATGTGCCAAAAATGATTCCATTGATCCATTCATAGGTTATTACCTTTACATAAACTGTAACAAAAAATTTATGTACTGTACTTTACCTAAAAGAATGAAGTAATGAAATGTTTTTATTAACGTAGATAAAAAAATTGTGTAGTGCGTTGGCTGCCACAAAAAGATAGTACTGCTTAAAAAAATCTTCTGATAGTTGATTATACTTCTCGTTCAAAGATTAACACCATAACTAGGGTAGATAAGGCATATGATGTATAACCTCCTGATTGAAAAAGTTGTTTTAATCGCCAACCATCATTGGCATAATCGGAAACAATCTTTGCATAATCTTCTTTTGGTTTTCCACTCCACGGGCTATAATCAACGTTAACGAATTTGTATTCATATTTTTTATTCATGATATCACTTTCTCCTTGCATCGACACAAAAGAAAGTAAAGAAGTGACAATAAAGCCGACTTCTTTACGTTAAATTTTTATCCATAGTTAGTATTTATCTACCGCCACCTGGTATTACAGGACCTACGCCAGATATCGCTTGTAATTGTCTATAAATCTCAAGTGCACCGAGAACTGGTTGTGCCACTTTCGAAAATTCTTCTACAAGCGCCTGACCACGTCGTGCCATTTCTAATGCTTGATTAAAAACATCACCGACACTTAACAGTTCCTGCGCATTAAGATTGGAAGCTTGCACCCTTTGCTTAACATCTTGTACTTGTTTAATAGCAGCCTTTGTTTCAGGTGATGATGCTTCTTTTATTTTTTGTTGTAAAGCAGCTAAATATTGACGAAGTCGCTGAGCAGCTTGTTGTGGATTTTCGGATTCAAGAGCTTTTTTATACGCTTCACTTAAGTTTTTAAAGTATGCGGATAAAACGGGCTTGGTCGTAATTTTTGAAATTTCTTGTAATTTTTGCAATGGATCAGGTGCAACAGCTACTTGATTAAGAAAGTTATTTAAATCGTCTTTAACCACGTTGAGATCTTTAATTTCAATTGCTTTAAATTCCACTTTGACTGGTTGAAGTTCAACCGTAGATGGATTTTTCAACTGAGTTGGAACGTTAGCTGTTTTATTTACAACAGCACCTTGTACTAATGCAGAACTCATTAAGAATGCTAAACTTATTATATACTTTTTCATACTAAACTCCTTTTTACTCATGGTATAGCTACTTTTCTAGCAATACCCATTACAATTTAATTATAATTGAAATCACTATTAAAAAGCAATAAAACGCAGAAAAAGAGCGTAAGTACGCTATTTTAATCAAAAAGAAAAAATGGAATATACCAAAAAAATAAAGAAGGGATACATATCCCTTCTTTATCTACAAATTATTGAACACTACTTACTGCTTGGCGCTCTAAGAGGAGTGGCTGCCGTTGTTTGCAATTTATTATAAATTTCGATTGCATTAATAATATGCTGACACGCTGGCTGTGCCATTTTTGTAAACGCATCTATTAATCCCTTACCACGTTCTGCCAATTTTTCTGCTTCGTCAAAGAAACCGTTCGCACTTAACCCAGCTGCTTGTGCTTGAAGGTCACCTGCTTTACTAACAAGCGCTTGCTGCGTAACCGATTGAAGGTTTTGTACAGCATGTCGTGTTTCAGTCGATGCAGTTTCTGCTTTTTCTTGCAATGCCGTTAAAGACTCATGAAGTTTCAGAGCAGCTTCTCTTGGATCTCTCAATTGTAATGCTTTATACGCCTCACTCAATTCTTTAAAATATTCCCTTATAAAAGGATTAGTACTAACTTCTGAAATTTCTTGCAACTTATGTAATGGATCATTTGATGCTATTACTTGTGCAACAAATCTGTTTAAATCATTCTTAACCGCATTAAGATCTTGTACTTGTACCGGTCCAAGCGTTACTGGTTGCGTAGGTTGTCCGAGCTGAACGGGTTTAAGATTTACTGGTTTTCTTACTCGTGTAAGTTTCGTTGGTTGATTTGTTACCGTCCCTATTCTTGTTGGCATATCAGTTCTGCCCATAGAAGCTTGTAATCCTACAAAACTTGTTAACAATGCTAAACTTAATAGTATGTATTGTTTCATAAATATACTCCTTTTTTATGCTAAACTATTACAATTTATTTTAATTAAATTATAACTGAAATTAGCATCAAAAAGCAATAAATTTGCAAAAAAACCTTATTATTTAGGCATTATTTCATCATTAAGGATACATAGTTGGCGTAAATGTGTTTGCTTTTTCTAATCGAGGCATTAAAATGGCATATTGCTCGGCAACAGCTTTTTTTACTGCATTCAATTGCTCAATTAATCGAGGATCACCACCGCGCACGATCATTTCTGTTTTATCATTAGCAAGCCCCATCGCTTGTGTCAATGTCACGTTTGAAGTGATAAGCTCTTGCAAGGTAACTGCTCTTTGTGCATAACGAATACTTCTATCGGCTCGCCGCTGAACGTCATACAGTAACCCCCGTGCATCATGTAATCTTTTTTGCTTTTCAGGCCAATAAACCCCAAGTGCTTCGGGCCCTGGCTGCGTGGGAGGTGAACCTACCGTAGAAGCATATGCTGGGCCGGGCTGTACGGGAGGAGCGTATTGCACAGCATGTAATTTTAGTACTAATACGAACATGGCAATAAAACCAATTAACCGCTTCATACTATCTCCTTAATGTTCCTCACCCCAAAGCTACAAAATAATAACTATTATTTTTCAACCTCAAACTCTTCAAAGAATGAAAGTTCATCTTCATCATCTGGTTGTTGTTTTTCTAATTCCATATTTTTAGGTTCTGTGCCAGCAGGCTTCTCTTGATCTTTTGCGTGAAGAGATGCCGCTTGATTTTGCATCGCTTGCTCTAGATCATTACCCGTCTTTGCCATTGATGCAGGCGCTTGATCTTCTGCCATCGCTACATCGTGATTACTCATTTCGGATGGTTGTTGTTTCATACACGATATTGTTATCTTCGCGATATCCTTTTTGTGTAAATCCATAGATTCATTTGCTTGCAGATAACCAACAAAACTTATAAGGGTACTTATTGCAATAATTTTTTTCATAATAACTCCTGAACTACGATTATTAAATAGCATTACTAACGAATACTATTTTTTTTCTAAAATACTCTTAATTTTATAATAACAGTTTGTAAATAAAAGATCAATATTATTGCGTAATATAGGGAAAAAAATTAATTTTTTGATACAAAAAAACTAAAAATGTGCTATCGTAGCATATATGAAAAAAATAACATGGCGCCATTACCTTAAAAATTATTTATTGCACTATATTCAGCTACAACTTTTTATAGTGCTTGTTACGCTACCTATTTTTGTAGCGTGGGGCATTCCACTTTCATTTGCGTTGCCGTTAAGCAATCTCATCTTTAATCCATTTTTGGGCATATTTCTTTTTATTTCATCCTTTATTTTTTTTACCGAATTGTGGGGATTGCCCAATATTTTTTTTATCACTTGTTTAGAGATAACAACAAAAATATGGGGATGGATTTTGCAACAAGCAAAACCGACATGGCTTGTAGGATTCATTTCACTTAATCCGTATATATTAGCTGCTGTTGCCGTAAGCCCATTACTTATATTACACCATAAAAAATTTGGCATTCCCGTAAAAAGCACGGTAGGATTTATTCTTATGTGTGGCATTTTTTTTATCTATGCAACCTATATCTCACAACCGTTCACCCTCATTACAACGATTAATTGTTGCGATGAAAAAATTATCTTGATACGCCACAATAATCAAACCATGTTGCTTGATAAAGGGGCGTTAGGAAAAAAAATATCAAATGTATCATGGATTGAGTATACGTTATTGCCAACGTTGATCAAAACGTGTGGTACGAGTACTGTCGATCATCTAATTGTTTTAAAACCAGGAATATTGTTGTTGGACGCTGCAAAACAATTAGTTGAGTGTACGTTAGTAAAAAATGTATATATACCTTACTGGAAAGGAGACCCGGGCAAATCTTATTTGAAGCGATACGGTTCATTTCTAGCAACCTTAACGAAGCATAATGCTGCATTACAACGAATTGGCAATCGGCCACTTTACCTTGCATTTGATCATGATTCATTTGTTGTACTTAATCAAACACAACAGACCTATTGCTATAATGAAAGTACATATCAAGGCACCGATGTTACTGGCATCATTAATCAAAAACCCATTAAAATAGATTTTATCGCCAAGAATATTGACAATGAATTGGTAACCAACTAAGCTCCGAGTCAAACAATTCCAAATAATAGTTATGGCAAAAAAAAGGATATTGTAATGAACGTTGTACAAGGAAAAAAAATTATCTTGGTAATTGCTAGTGAAGGGTTTCAACCGATAGAATATTTAATTACCAAAAAAGCACTCGAAAAAGTTGGGGTTATCGTAATTACAGCAAGTGATAAACTAGGTGGCGCTGTTGCTACTGATCGCTCAACGACCCCCGTTGATATATCAATCGATCAAATTCGCATACAAGATTACAATGGTATTTTTTTCATAGGAGGATCAGGAAACTCTTACCTGCCTCGATCATTCAATAAGTTATCATATTCTGGCTCAAGCAAAAAAATATCATATTCCTTACGGTGCTATCTGCATAGCAACCAGGATATTAGCAAAAGCTGATGTCTTGAATGGAAAAAAAGCAACCGGATGGAACGGTGATAATGCACTTGATGTTATTTTTAAACTTAATCACGTATTGTATCAACAAGATAAAGATATTGTCACTGATGGTTTAGTGGTAACTGCTACAGGGCCGCACGTAGCTCAAGAATTTGCTCAAGGAATTATTCGTGTATTAACAAAAAAAGAATTACATGAAGAAGACAGCAATAACAATAAGGATTAATTTTTTATCCTTGTAGTAGAACAGCGCGTGCCGGTGCTGCATCAACACCGTGCAATGCTAATGGCAAACACCATAATGTATAATTTCCTGCATCTACATGCCCTAATCTTAAGCCTTCAATAATGGCAATATTATTGCTCATAAAAGTAGTATGTGTTTCATGATTTGGTTGATTTCGTTCAATACCCAAATAATCTATGCCAACAGCTTTTACGCCACATTTAGCTAAATACTGCGCAGCCGATTGAGTAACGTAAATAAAATCGTAGTCAAATGAATCGGTTGTTTTTTTTAAACTATTGCGCGTTTTAAATAACACAATATCATTGCGTTTGATAGTACACGTTGCCAAATCGTCCGCCGTAATTTTTTCTTCAAGGTGCATGCTGTCAATGACCTGGCAAGTACCAATAAGCGCCGATAATGGAATCATATCGATAGAAGAACCGTGTGGCAAAAAATGGGCTGGGGCATCAACATGCGTACCGGTATGATTGTTTAAACACACGTATGCCGAACGAACACCATCTTCTTGCATAGTTTTTACTGACTTAATAACTACCGATTTATTGTTTTTATATTCAGTCATTTCCTGTTGAATTGGCCAACTAATATCAATAATCTTCATGTAATAGCCTCTTTTAAAATATCATGCAACTGCGCAAAACGAACTACTATACCTGATTGTTTCTATAAGTATACCCATTACGGGCATTATAGAAAATAAATTTTCTTATATAGTTTCTCATTAAACTTACGCATAGTTGTAATTTTATTAAAGGAATTATATAATTACTATATAAGTTAATATTTTAATAATAATTACAAAGGAAACCATGTTTATCATATTGTTGTTACTCTTAACTGGACACTTTGCATGCACTATACATGCTATGGAGACAAATGAAGTCGCTATACCACAGAATATAACACCGGCTTTGCCACAACCTAGCCCTTTAGCTTTTGATCCTACCGGAAATGAATTTAGCCATCATGTAACACCTTTTAGTAATAAAAAACAGCTAGTTGAAGCAACCAATCAAAAAAATATTAAGCGCATCAAGAGTGATATTATATCCGTAGATCAGCATAACAACTCAAATAAGTACACCTCGAAGCCGGAACTCATAATTGCTCTAAACTCAGCGATATCAAAATTAAAGTTTAATTCAAACTCATCGGGAATAGAAAATCTTTTGAAAAACAACACAGAAATTTTTTCAATTAATGATAATTTAGATATTAGCAACAATACGCTTCTACATAAAGCTGTGCTGCAACAGAATTATAATTTAGTAGAATACCTAGTACAAAATGGAGCTCACATTGATGCTAAGAATACATCGGGACAAACTCCGCTAGATATTTTTAAAGCTTCCAAAGGCATAAAACCTTTTGTACGCGAAAAAATTGAAACGTTGCTCACTCAAAACAATTAAATTATTTTGCTAGGGAAATTATGTTCATTATAGTATTAATACTATTAATCTGCCAATTTGAATCCACTATGTATTCTATGCAAACACGTCAACAAGCGGCATCCACAAAACCCGATGTTTCAATCAAACAATATGAAGCTATATTAAAATCGGAATTTGAAAAATTACACGTAAAAAGTAATCCTGTGCAAATAAAGAATCTTTTGGAGGTGTATTCAACAGAATTTCCAGTCGATACCTTTTGTTGGAATGACAATGGAGACAAGGCACTACACATAGCGATTAGAAAAGGATGTTCTTCTTTAGCATCATTCTTAGTACGCGATATGCATGCAACTAATGTTCCTAACAATCAACAAAAAACTCCATTTCAGATAGCAGTGGAAATCAGTGAACAAAACCCCGCTCTATATACAAAGATAAGAAAGTTATTTTTAAGCAAAGAATTAATACAATAATTACTATTTTTGATATTGCTGATCAATAAAAAAATAGCATATGCAAAAGGAACATTATGATTGCTGCATTAGTATCATTACTAATTTGTCCATTTTTATCTATCCATGCTATGGAGCAAAGCAATACACCGAGTGGCTCATTAGTGTGGGATATTCAAGGTACTTATTTTGCAAACTATGCATTGCAGTTTAGGCCACCAAATATGCAATCACTCGTTATGCCACCTCACGATATCACTTATATTGATCAATCCCCCCAAGAAACTACTTCTGTAGTTCCTTTTCCAACTTATCAAGCAACAGAAGAAGAAAACACCGCCGAAAATAATACCAACATTAAAAACCTTGTAACAGCTTACGCAGAATGCACCCAACGTAAATTGACCTTTATACAAGCAAAATTATCGACGCTCGATAAAAACAATCAAGTACTATTTCTTAAAGCAGTATTTCATTATGAATTAAATCGATATAATACCAATAAGGATCCTTCTCGATTAAAACTATTCTTAACGGCTTACGTTCCCAGCTATTTTCCCGTTGATATCTTTCGGTGGAATGAACATGGCGATAAAATATTGCATCTAGCGGCCAGAGAGAAATCCCTTGCTTTAGTCGAATATTTAATAAAAAATCTAGGGGCTGACTGCAATGTGCGCAATGATCAAAACCAAACGCCTTTTGATATATTACCTTATTGCAAAAATGCTACCTATAAAAATTATGCCCAATTAGGATACATTTTAAAGCCGACAGAAAAACAGTAATATTTTTCAATATTACTTTAATGGCACGTCAAGTTATAAGTAAAATTGTTTTTATTTATATAAAAAAAGTGTATACTTGCGGTGTTTTTTCATGATCGCGCAAGGTAAGGAAACGCTATGATTACTGTATTGGCATTATTATTAAGTTGTACATTTGTATCTATCCATGCTATGGAACAACGCAATAGATCAAATGAATTATTAGTATGGGATGCTTCCGGCAAAAATTTTATAGACTATGTATCCGAAGTGCAACAAAATAAACCCCAGACCCGTTAGGCCTTCCCCTACAATGCAATTTCCACTTATACTACCTCAGAATATTTACAATAGTGATCAATTACAGGAAAATAATTCCGTAGTTACCTCCGGCAAAAGAAAAGAACCGGTGAAAGAAGAAAACAAGCCGCACAAGAGGATATCCTTGCAAAGCGCCCCCGGAGAAAAATATTCTGGTCCGATCGTAAGAGACCCTAGCCCCAAACTAAGTGAAGGGCTACAAGATGTTTTTAGATGCTATCAAAATGTACGTACTCATAAAATAAATTTTCTAGATCAACAGTTACTTTCTTTGAAGGACCCTGAAAAAAAGGAACTGTTGAGAGCGGTATTTGATTTTGAATTTGACAAACCTATTCATCCTACGCATATGTCAGAGCTTTTTATAAACTATTCTCGGCAATATTTTCCCGTTGATACTTTTTGCTGGAATGAAAATGGTGATAAAGCATTACATGTGGCGATTAAAAAAAAAATGTATCGTTTAGCAATAACGTTAATAGATAATTTGAAAGCAAATATCAACGTTAAAAACGATGAAAATAACACTCCTGCTCGGTACGTCGAAATGAGCTCTCACGGTACCCACTATCTGCAATTAAAACGGTCATTAAAGATAGAATAAAAAGCGTATAATATCTATGGTTAATATTTCACAATACTCATGGGGAGAACTATATTGATTGTACTATTTTCATTACTAACGTTATTTGTATCTATTTATGCTATGGAACAAGACAATACATCAAGTCAATTGCTCACATGGGATATTCAAGGTACTTATTTTGCAAACTATGCATCGCAATTTAGGCCAAAACTACAGAATATTTCCGTCGTCAATTAATTGCTTAGTCTGAGAACCAATCAAGAAATAGAAATTTCAAGTGAAATACAAAAAATTGTAGAAGCATACAAAAAATTACATAGAGATAAAATAGATTTTATAGATGAAGAATTAGATGTTCTACACGATCAAAAGCCAATAACATTCCTTAAACCATTACTTATCTATGAATTCTATAAAAAAAATACTGATATGTTAAAAAAACTTTTCACGGAGTACTCTACCACATATTTTCCCGTTGATACTTTTTCTTGGAGTAACGATGATGATAAAGCATTACATATGGCTGTTAGAACATCCTCTGCCTTAGCAAAATACTTAATAGAAGCATTGCATGCTGATCGTAACGTTTTGAACAAATAAACACCAAACTCCTTTAATGCTAGTAAACCTTGTAGAAATGTCTCATAAAAGACGTCACAATTTCACAAAGCTTTTTACTAACAAATAATCAAAAAAAGGCACCATGTAGCTAACCAAAAATAGCTAAAAAAAATTCTTGCACAGCGTAGAGATCGCAATGCAACATTATGCAACGCTTATTCTTTCTTTCGTAATGTTGACAGCTCAACAATCCATTTCTTTTTTATTGACATACTACCGGTGGGATTGACTACGATGTACATGCTCATCATTTTCTTGCAGGAGATCGTAGATGAAAAAGCATAGCACTCCTTATAGTATTAAACAGTATTTGGTTTATTGCGAATGCGGAAATACCATCTAATAATTTACAGAATCCGGATAACCTTTTTTGGGAAACATTAAATGATCACGCAGAAAATGCTGTATCTATGCTTGTTGTATTAATGCAACACAATTTGATCAAACTAGTTTGCCCATTAGTATAACGTCTCCAGGCCAATATTGCATAAACGGAAATCTTTCTATTGATAATGTAATGGTCAATGGCATTGTTATTAGTAGTAGTAATGTACTGCTTGATTTAAATGATAGTATCATTAACGGCACCGGCGGCTCGAATGGCATCGTAGTAAATTCAGGGCGGGCAAATATCACCATTAGAAATGGTACCATCTCTAATATGGTACAAAATGGTATTTTAATAAATGGATCAACGCAATTATTAACTATTGATTCAATTTATACCTTTAGTAATAATGTAGGTATTGCCGCATTGGGCGCCACTCAGGGCGTTATTAGTAATTGTACTGCAGCATTCTCAAAAGGAAATGGATTCGCATTTACGCAAGTCACCGGGCTAATTAATCAAAACTGTATAGTAAAAAATTGCGTAAGTTTGAATAATCTTGGTAACGGCTTTTCTTTTAATAATTGTTTTAATTTTCAGGTTATCAATGCCACTGCCAATACCAATCGCAATAACGGATTTTTGCAATTTAATGGTGATAAAATTTCTTATACTGAATGTGTAGCAAATAACAACACGCTTAATGGATTTTCTTCCGCAGGAACAAGTAATATTTTTAATTATTGTATTGCTGCAGGAAATATAGCCGCCGGTTTTTTAGTGCTTGGATCAAAATGTGATATTAATAATTGCGAAGCGAATACTAATGGCGAAGGGTTTCAAATCAATAACATTAATAATTCAGTACTACAATGTATATCAAAAAATAATGTTACTAACGGGTTCAATGCAACCGCTAATAGTAGCCAAGCTCAAATTAGAGGCAATACTGCCACCGCAAATAATATAGGATTTCTCAATAGCGGCACGGTAAATAAGTTTTATAGTAATTTTGCCAATGCAAACGTCACTGATTATAGTGGCATCACTAATTTTTTTGTTTCACCCACCGTACTTTCTCCCATTAACTTTACTGCAAATATCGCAGAATAAAAAAAAGAACCGATATTTTTTATCGGCTCCTCTTATCACATTAAGAAAATAAATAACTACGTATCTTTATTTTTTCTTTCGCAACATAGGCAAACCAGTTCGTTTGTTTTCCATAACTTCATATCCGGCCGGTAATGCATCAAGCGAATTTTCACCAACCGCACCCGCAAAATAATAAATTCTTTGTTTGCGGTCGCCGGCAAGTTTTACTATTTTGGTATGTAAATAATACATTTTTCCACTTTTTTTAGATTTTACACTGTATGCCATAATCCTAAACTCCTTTTTTTTTAATAATAATAGTTGGCTAACATTTCTAAAGTAAATTAATACATTCGTTACAAAAAAATCTAGAAAAATCTATTCTTTTTTTACAAAAAAAATTATGCCCATATCTCTTCAAAAACATGTAATGAATCTACATAATAATTCAAATTATAGGCTTGGCCATAAAAATGTGATAGGCTATTGAAAATATTTTTATACAACGCATACGTTAATAAAAAAAAGGGACAATGGTTTATGGAGATTTTTACTCATTCAATATTTGGTTTGATCACACAATCTGATCTTGTAACAAAATTAATTTTATTATTCTTGCTGGCTATGTCCATTACCTGTTGGGCGCTTTTTTTTTATAAAGTTATTTTGCTTAATATAAAAAAAAGACAGTTACATCACGTTGCAGCACTTGTTAAAAAATCTTCATCGATTGATGAAATTCGTTCTTTAGCAGCATCGCACGCCTCAACATTTCCCGGTTATTGTATTATTAAAATATTAGTTTTATTAAAAGTATTGCTTGAAACAAAAGAATCACGTACCACGTTAACCGATCGTGATGCACTATTATTGCAACAAGGTACCGATCAGATAGTTGAGAATATGTTAGCCGATGAGGAATCATACCTTTCCCTCTTTTCAAGTTGCGCTGCGGTTTCACCGCTACTCGGTCTCTTTGGTACGGTATGGGGGCTGATACATGCTTTTTTACGCATTAGTGAAAAACAACAAGCCGATATAACTACCGTTGCTCCCGGCATTGCCGAAGCATTAATTACAACCTTGGCAGGATTATTAGTAGCAATTCCGGCATTGCTTATGTTCAATTACCTAACAACACAATTACGAACCGTGCAATCGCATCTGTATTCACTCGTTGACAATGTGTTATGGTTGACTACCATGACCTTTGTTCGTTAATTTCAAAAGGGAGGATTATCATGCGTCTAAGAACCAGAAGATTACGAAAGCCCTTAACGGCATTAGAAATTAGTTTAACGCCATTAATTGATACCGCACTCACCTTATTAATTATTTTTATGGTTACAACACCGATGATTCAACAAGCAATTAAAGTTGCCTTACCACAGGGAAATTCTAATGAAGCACGAACCGAAAAACAAGAAATTGTTGTTTCTATTAATAAACAAGGCGCATTATTTTTAAATAATAAAGAATTACCTATGCATGAATTAGGAACTTCTATAAGAGAGCTCATAACTACGCATCAAGAAAAAGATCGTGTCGTTTGGGTTCGTTCGGATGGTGAAAGTTCATGCAGCACCTTAATTAGTGTTATTGATTGCATAAAAGTAACGGGGGGTATTAAAAATGTCAACGTTGCAATTCAAAAAAAAGCCGCCACTGCTGCCTAAGCGATTTTTTTTATTGGCAAACTGGTAGTCATTTCCACAACGTTACACAGCCTTGTACTCCTTATGGTATGGTTTACTCGCAACCAAACGTATATGATTATTATGCATAATGATCATATGCAACATAGTTTTGTGCAGATGATGATGCAAGAACCATCACTCGATATTCCTGTTGAAAAAACAGAGCACGTTGCAGCCAATCAAAAAACCACTCCTCTTCCCATTGAAAAAAAATTAGCGGCACCACCTCCTATAAAAAAACAGGAACCGAAAAAAAATAATTCACTGATGGTAAAATCGCCAAAACAACAACCGACCGTTCCGAAAATTGAAAAAAAAGAAACAATAGTGCAAAAATTAAAACCTAATCTACCCGTAAAAAAAACGGTAGTACAAACAAAGCCTATTGACCAAAAAAAATTACCAACGCCAGTGCCCGCAATTGCTCAATCTAAACCGCAATCATCGCCGCCATTACCTTCAAAGCCGGAAAATATCGCAACTACTCATCAAAAAAATAGCTACAATGCTGATGCATCAACCTATTTGGTAACGCTTGAACAAGATATTAAGAAAGCATGGAAACTTCCGGTTGGATTATCACCTAAACTTGCTTGCACTATTAAAGGTAGTGTTAATCAACAAGGAATCATGAGTACTATTGTGATAGAAAAACCTTCCTCGGTGGTAACCTTTGATATTGCTGCACGCGATGCTTTGTCAACTATACAATTTCCTCGGCAATTGTTTGGTAAAGAATTATGTATAACCTTTAACAATAGTAGCACATAATGAAAAAAACGATTGGTATTTTCCTTTCTCTAAACGTACTATGTATACATATTTGTATTGCAGATACTATACCATCAATAGCATTATCATCTGCACTGAAAAAACAAAAAATGAATATTGCTCTACACGTTATTCAATCTACTGAACATGACAATAATGATCTGCATGCAATCGCTATGTTAGTAAAAAAAATGCTTGAACGAAAACGACAGGCCTTAAGTGGTTTTTCTGTAACAATACAAACCGTAACGCAAAAACCGTCAAAAAATAATATGAACCAACTATATCATGAAGGTTACCCGTTAGCATTATTTACCAATATGGACAAGCAGTGCGAACTTGAATGGCGTTTATATGATACCCACCAGGGCACTATGATTAAAGGAAAAAAAATAACAGGAAAAACTTTTTCCACGCAACATTATGCAGAACACCTTTTGGATGAATTATGGCCATTATTAACGGGCCAAGAAGGTTTTTTTTCAACCAGAATTGCCTTCTGTAAAGAATCAAATCCTCCATTGCATAAACAAAAACAACTCTATCTTATGGCGCCATACAGCGATCTTAATGATAAAGAATATCCGGCAACCCAACTGTTGCTTGATAATACTAATGCATTTGCGTTGCGGTGGAATCAGGATTCTCATAATCCTATGGTGCTGTATTCAGAAATCACCATCTGCAATGTTCGTTTAATGGGAATAGACCTGAACCACAAACGAAGAATAATTTCTAATTTTGATGGATTAAATATGCTTCCTTATTTTTCAAGCGATGGTCGCCATATTGTGTATTGCATGTCAGCCGGTGGAAAAACAAATATTTTTTCTTATGAAAATAACCCTTCTGCCGGAATCCATCTTAAACAAATAACGCATAACGGTGGCAATAACACGTCACCAAATTTGCGCGATAATGGTGATATTATTTTTTGTTCAGATTTTCAAACTAAACATCCACAACTATATTATTATCACGCACAAACTCAAAGAACTGAACAAATTACGCATGGTGGTTATTGCGCTGGCCCCAATTTCTGTGCAAAAAATAATAAAGTTGCTTATTTAAAATTACTTAATGGCACCATGCAAATTTTTCTGTATGATTGCATAGCCAAAAAACATTATCAAATTACGTTTGACCCTATAAATAAGGAAGATTGTTCTTGGTCGCCTTGTGGCAATTATCTTGTTTTTACCGCTACTGATAGCAAAAATAGTCGCATTGCATTATTAAATTTAATTACGAGTGAGCGCACGTATTTAACGTCGAGTAACGATCGTTGTAAATATCCTGCGTGGTCACCAACCATTATTGTGTAAATAAAAAAAGGCTTCTCTGGAAAACAGAAAAGCCTTTTTTGTCTTTTTCTAATCAATACTTAAAATGGTAAATCATCACTAAACGGCGGCTCATCTTTGAATGCCAATTCATTAGTTGATCGACCTGTCTTTTTTGTTGATGGCGATTCATCATCAGGAAAATCAAAATCTTCCGTCTCAGTTCCTGATTGTTTGGTGCTTGTCGGTGCTTTTGGACTCATTGCAGATTTCTCAACAGATTCTGCATCAGAGGCGCCCCCTGAACCTAAAAAGACTACGCGATCAGCCACGATAGAATATTTACTGCGTTTTTGACCTTCTGGCGTTTCCCAGCTATCAAATTTTAGGCGGCCTTCGATCAAAACCGGACGACCTTTTTGTAAATATTGTTTGCAACTTTCTGCTTGCGGACCAAACACATCAACATCAATAAAACAAACTTCCTGAATCATCATGCCTGTTTGTTTATTTTTATATTGTCGATTAGAGGCAAGACCAAGATTACATACCCCTTGCCCAGAAGGAAGTTGTTTATATTCCGGGTCTCTGGTCAAATTGCCTATTATAATAATACGGTTATATCCGGCCACAAATATCCTTTCATAGCAAAAAAATTTCTTATACCATCTAACGTACATGAAAAATAGCTATTGTGCAAAAAAAATTATTGCACCTCCTGGTATAGGGGTAAACAATTAAAAATATCATGAAAATCAGATGATTTCACATGGCATACTAATACCGAATCTGATATACTGATAGTGTTTATTTCCCGATTTATTTTGTAACATCTTATTACACGTAAGCTTAAATTATGACAACTATGCACATAACTAAATCATTTTTTCTTTTTTTTAGAGAAGCCCTCTTAGCGTTAGGGATCGGTTTTCTCGTTCCACTTATTAGTTCTTACGTTGTGGTGCTCGTTCATCCGCAACCAGAACGCGCAACATTCGAAAGTAAGGAATTCAATAATAACGAAAAACAATTACAACGTTTACAAACAATGCAAGGTAAATTAGAAAAACTTGAATTAGCATTAATTACTTCCTCGGATGAGGCCGACAAAATTAGATTGGTCAACGTGCGCAAGGATCTTGATGGCGTTACGCAAGAATATGAACACCGATCCGCCACGCATGATAAAGAACGTCAGCAGATCGAACAGCACTATAACGCTGCACACGATTCCTATGCAAAAGTTTATTTTTATGGAGCACTCGTTACCAGTTTGCTATCGTTTGTAATCAGTATTGCTAGTCCTCTGATCTCCCTCAGCGTTGGATTTATGATAGGTGGATTCAGCTGCCTGACTACTGGGTATTTTAAATATTGGGATCAACTGAGCGCTCCACTAAAATTATGTTCATTGCTATTAGCTTTAATGTTGATCGTTGGCATGAGTTATTATTTTTTTTACGGCAAAAAAGAGGATTGTGATAGCTATTAATGCTCCATTTGAATAATATCTCGTTATATCTGTAAAAAAGCATCGTTAATCTGTACATGAGAGCAAAATAACGCCCCCCCATTCGTTATTGACAAACTGAATATTTGCTATATAATAAAAACAAATAGATATAGCAAGCTTTATTAATAGCAATAAACAAATGGAGAACTTTTTATGACATTACACAAACTATTACTATACACCCTCATGCTAACCGGTAGCGTACAAGTAGCGCAGGCTGGTTTTAATGATTTTTACCAAAACACCCATCAGTGGTTTTCACGGCTTTATGGCAATATTAGTCCCAAAATAAATACTAATTATGTGGTTGCTGGTGGTTTAGGATTAGGTGCCGCCTTTGTTGGATTTACCTGGTGGTACAAAAAAAATATAATAAAAGCTGTTCCGGCCCCCAAAGGCATGCGTTATGGAAACGAAAGTGAGATCATTAAGTTTGGCTGTCAGCCCAATGATCCTATGACATTGTTTAATAAGGTAGATAACCAATCAATTATAGTATTACCGCTTTCGTTAGTGTACGATGCTTTTAAAAAAAACGATTTGCCCACTATTACTACTAATGATGGCCGTACCATTAAAATAGAAAATCCGGATTGGGAACCTGAAAAAGCAAAAAGTGCTCGTGGCAGAATAGGACAACAAATATATAACTTCGATACAAATCCAAAGTTTGATTATTATAAACCGGAGCAAATTACTAGATTGCAAGGGGAAAACATTATAGGGAATGATGGAGTTTCTCACGGTGTAAATAGCTACCGATCAATTTTTCCAGATATACCTACAGACAAAGTATTTCATATAAAACATCTGAATTATTAAAAATTTAGTACAAGTAACGCTTCAATGGGAGATTAAGATAACATCTTGATTTGCCATTGAAGCTTCTTTTTTATGCTCGATCAGATTCAACAAAAACAAAAAAAGTATCCTAACCAGTAATTTTCTGCTATCTTTTATCGCTGTTATATAAAAAAACAATATAATAAAAGATATAAATCTATGGATATAAAAAATTTTTATTTCAAATTATGTGTTATTGCTATAATTTCTTTTCAAGCATTACAAGCTATGGAATATACTGCACTGGTGCGCAATGAAACTAGTGAAGGAACACCACAACGTTCTTTTCTTGCTACTCATCAACTTTCAGACAATAACAATTCTTTTTCGCAACAGAAAAAATTTTTACGAATAGGTTCACAACAAGATTCTATAACTTCTCAAAAAAATGATGAAATACAGCAATTACAAAAAAAAATTAATGAAAAAAAACAATCCAAAGAATATGGAAAAGTTGGAACATTGTTATTAAGTTATGCTGAAAAAACTAATTCTCCAGAAAATATTTTACATGCTGCCGCTTATTACTATCTTGAAACATCTAAACCTAATCAAGATTTGCAAAAAGTAGACCAAGAAAATTTAAATAAAAATGTCGCTATTGCGCAATATATAAGAACATCAAAGCAATCTAATAATTGGCGTGATCAATTATCATTGGCAAAAAAATATTTATACGGAAGCACCTTGCATGATACGGTTGTAAAACAAAGTATGGTAAGCCGATATTTAAAGGCTGAACGACATCATAACCCAGTTTTTATTGCACAAAATTATAACGATGCCTTAAAGCTCTTTGAAAGAAGTTTACAAAAATCAAATAATGATTCACGAGCAATTCAAGAGATTATTAATTCTTTTGCTCTTAATGTGCAAGATGTAGCTCTTCCGTTAGACATTAAATTGAACTATCTTACAACACTGTTTAATCAAAACAATAATGAATGTATTGGCAAGGCCATAGAAACTAAAGGTTCATTGACACAATGGTTTTCCAAAAAAGAGCAAAATTTAGAACAGCCGTACGTAGAATCAGACATATATAAGAGAATGGCTCTCTATCAAACAGCAACAATGTTCGAAAAAAACGGTGATCTTATAAGAGCGGCAGGGTTTTATAAGGAAGCTCTTAAACCAGAACAGGAAATTGCTTGCTTGCAACAAGCTGCAGATAGTGGCGATAAAATTGCACAAGTAAAAAAAGCGTGTTACTTGTTAACTGGTTACAATTCCATCGCTCAAAATTATAAGGATGCAATAACTACCTTTGCTAACGTTGTGCAAAAACATAACAACATTGACTCATCCCTCGTTGAAGAGTTTAATGATTGTTTGCATAAGCAAACGGTACCACTTCAAGAACTGTTGCGATATAATGCTTCATTGCTCGCTCATCCAGATAAATCATTAATTAAGCTAGGCTTAGAAAATATCATAAAAATACTGGAACAACATGCGAGTGAGCAGGACCAACAAATTATAATGCGCTCGACGACATTTGAAAACATTATGGGAAGAATCAAGGCCAAAAAGCAAAAGGTTACCATACCAGAACCCCTTAAACTATACTGCGAACGATTTGCGGAATATTATAAATCAATATCTGAACAAGAAAATAGCAAAGAAGAACAAAAAATTGTACAAACCGAATTAGCGGCGCAAAATGCTCCGAAAATGGTAGAACAGGAAGAAGAAAATACCTCCGAAAAAAATGCACCTACGAAAACTAAAAAAAAGAAGAAAAAAACTAAAAAGAGCACAACCAACGTCGATTCAAGCACTCAAATAATTATTCAACAAAATGAAATGCAAGAGTTGATTGAGCTATTAAAAGATCCAAAAAGTATGGGGCGAGAAGAAAAGAAAGAAGCTCTTATACGAATAGCTACTGAATATCAACAGGGCATCGAAAAAATACAATTTCCAGAAACATATACCGAATATGCAAATATTGTTGCTGAACATATGATTGCTCTTGAAATGGCTCTCCCCGCACGCAAACAGTTTTTGGGGGAATTTGGTTATGCAATAACATGCGAACATATCGATACGTTGCAGCCCGATGTTATTCAACCGAAAATTTATTATTTTGAAGAAAGTGATACTACTCGACCACTCTACTACATTAAACAACATGAACACGATAATACTCATCCAGCACTCTATTATCTGAAAGGCGCAAAAGCTTTTTATAACCAGCAATATGAGCAGGCAACCTTATTTTTAAGCAAGCCATGTTTACAAAATGACCCTTATGCACAACTGTATAAGGCGCTCATCGCCTGTAAACAACAAAAATCATCGGAACATGATATAACAATCTGTAGTAAATTTTTACGCGATAGTCTCGATAACAATTCATCATGCATTGCATTTAATAACCTTATAGAAACTGCCTTGCAACATACTATTGAAACCTCAAAAAGTGAAAAAGTATCTAATGCTGCAAAAATTGCCCTGCTAAAATATAATAATGCACTGCTGACAAAAGATCCCCACTGCGCATTTGCAAAAGAGCATATACTCAAGAATATAGGTAACGTCCGATTAATTAAAAGTAAAAAAGTACTAAAAGAAATCTATCAATCGTTACAGGGTATTATTGATGCCTCAGATAATCGTATAAAAGAGAACCTCTTAACCATATTGGCAAACGACTATCTTCAGAACCCTTCTGCTGTTCGTCTGGATATGCTAAACAAGATAGTTCCTTCTGCTCCAAGTGACAATAATTCCGTTAATCAATTATTGTCTGAAGTTTATCTAAAAGCCATCGACACCCTGCATGATTTTTTGAAGGATTCAGGGAGTATTGTATCTACAAACAATGAACGGTTAACTGAATATGCTCAACGAGCTTATATCTTTGATCGGGGCAATAATAATGCAAATTTTTATCGGGGGTTAGCCATGCTTTCTTCCAGTAACTTCTCTTCTCACGAGCGCTTCAGAACAAACGTTCAACAATATATTGAAGAAGCTCAATCATATTTGGATAAAGGTGATGGAATATATCAATTAATGCAACTTGGTAACATGTATTATTTTAAAACCCATTTTCCCGCAGGTACTATTGAGCTAGACTATAATAAAGCCATTACCTTCGCAACAAAAGCCTTAGCCAAACTAGAAACAATGAGATTATCCGCAGATGAAAAAATTAAACTACATAACAAAATTATGTTTTATTTAGGAGAAATTTATCAGCAGCAAGCAAGACACGGCAAGAGCGATCGGGAAAAAAAAATTGCTATAAGCAATCCAATCATTATTATTCGGAATTACTGAATCCCAGCGATACTAGCGATACTGCGTATAAGCAACATGCACTCGTTGAACTTACTGCAAACGCCATGAGCCAAGCTAACTTCCAAAAAGCAGCGCAGTACCTTCAGGAGCCTTGTCTTGCCAATGATATATTTGCTCAGATAATGGACGCTAGAATAAAACTCGGCAAAGACCCTGTCTTAAACGCCCCAATCTTAGAACAATTACTGATACTATCAACGAAGGTTTGGCAAGTTAACGACCAGAGCGCAACAGAAGATTTTTTAACTCTTATTGATGTGGTTCGTCGAGGAAGCGTACCAAGCCAACTAGAGCAATCATTGACTCAATTAATATCCCTCAACAAAGAAAAATTACAACAACAAAAAAATACGATTCTCGGTAAATTTTATCCACTTCTTAAGGAAGCAAAAAAAGACGGTTACAGACAAAAACTAGCCGATAAGCTTAGACAATTTGTGGAAAAAGATAACCCAGTTTTCACAATATATACTTATGACCCAGATTATGCTTTTGCACGTGCTCAGTATATGCTGTATATGTATAGATTTCCTACTCAAAGGGCATTAGATCTTTTGATGAATGTCTCTGAAAACGCCAAGAATGGACAATTACTTCTCAAGGCGTGCAGAGTATTGATCCGAGCTAATATTAGTGTACTAAATACATGTGGCATCAGTGAACGATCATTACCATTCCTCAACTTAGCATGCTCATCTTTAGTGAAGATGGCCGATGAATATGAAAAATTGGCGGAGGATCAAGCACTACTTGAAGAGGTACCATCATACTTAGCTCTTCCTGAGACACAAAGTCTGCATCCAGCAACGGATGATCAAGCACTACTTGAAGAGGTACTATCATACTTAGCTCTTCCTGAGACACAAGGTCTGCGTCCAAAGATAATCCTTCCAAGAAAAGCAGGGGAAAGGCTCTCGGATGCTGAGATGCTTGAGAAGACCTATCAACTTTTACAACAAATTGAATATCGAGATAACCATTTGGTAAAGATACAAAAAATATAATAAATAACTGCCGTATTTTTTATAGATAATTAATAAGCATACATAACGCCATCACTGCCATTAAAATATCTTCAAATACGGTTACGTAGGTCATTGGCAATTTAAAAACGGTACCCAAGCAAGCACATGGTATGACCTCTTTTTTTTGCAGTTGTTGTATAACCCCAACGCTACTAATAACCATAACGAGTATCGTTATACTATTGGTCATTATCGGATACACACGAAATGCGTAGAGAATACCCAGTGTAATTTCAATAAGGGGATACATATATGCATAGATGGTACTGCGTTTCGCAACGATATCATACATGGTATAGGCCTGAACAAAACCTGACCAATTAAATAATTTAAAAGATCCAAATATTAAAAAAAAGGCTGCCATAAAATCATTCATACCCCGAGCAATACTAAAGCCATGATACCATTGTAATCCACCGGTAATGGCTATAATAATTGCAAAAATAATACCAAGCGGTATGAAATCAGAATAGTTAATATTCGATGTACTATTCACTTGTGCCATTGTTATATTCCTAGATTGGTAAGGTTTATTTCTTTTTTTTAGGAACTTTTGCGCCTGCTTTTCGTGCCTCGGAAAGCCCTATAGCAATCGCTTGTTTTCTGCTTTTAACTTTTTTTCCACTTTTTCCGCTCACTAAAGTACCTTCTTTATATTCGTGCATTGCCCTTTTGACTTTTTGTTGTGATTTTTTACCGTAACGTGCCATAATTATAACCCTCTCTTTTTTATTAATTACATTAATCATTATTAATCAAATAATAGCACATTGAGTACCCATAAATAAATATTTTTTATATTTTGTTTTAAAAGTTACTATAAAATTTATAACTGACGTCCATACAAAGGCACACGTTGTTTTAAAAATAAAATTTTTTCTAACAAAAAATTTTCAACGAAATAAGAATAAAAAAACAACCTAATAATCATATTTTTATTCAATAATGTCGCACGAATAAAAAAATAATTTTTATTAACTTTCAAATTAATCTTGACACATAAGCATGCATCTTTATAGATTAGATTCAATACAAATTGAATGAAGTAACTTTATAAATAAAATAATAAAAAAAGGAGTCAAAACTGATGAAATTTTGTAAAATCTTATTGGTGCTCTGTGCCCAATATTTTATTGCTCAGCCACTCATGGCATCTCCCTTTGCCTTTGTAACCAATTTTGGTGGCGGCGCTGGTACCACTGTTACTCCCATTGATACGGTAACCAATCTTGCAGGAGCCCCCATTACAGTAGGAGACGCCCCCCAAGGTGTAGCCATTACCCCAAATGGACTGTTTGCTTACGTTCCTAATCTGGTTTCTTCTAGCGTGTCAGTCATAAATACAATAACTGATCTTGTAGTCGCTACCGTACCACTAACTGGTCAGGTTGATCCAGCCTATGTAGCCATTACTCCTAATGGACTGTTTGCTTATGTTACCAATGCTGGGTCGGGTACAGTTTCGGTTATTAATACCACAGATAATCTGGTAGTTGATACTATTACCATCGGGGCAGGACTAGTACCTCAAGGCATAGCAATTACACCCGATGGAACAAAGGCCTATGTAGCTATTGAATCGCCCGTTGCCAGTGTTGCTGTTATTAATACTACAAACAATACAGTGGCTATGGATATTGTTACAACAGCTACTGCACCTTATGCCGTAGCGATTACGCCTAATGGAGCAACCGCTTACGTTACCGATAGGGGCGGTGCGGCCGTTATACCAATAACTATAGCAACCAATACCCCAGGAACTACTATTGACTTGGCCGCAGGATCAGAACCTCAAGGTATAGCTATCACTCCTAATGGACTATTCGCTTATGTTACTAACACTATTGCTGCCGGTACGGTTACACCAATAACCATAGCAACTAATACGGTAGGAACTCCTATTGCTTTAGGCGCAGGAACAATTCCTTTTGGTATAGCTATCACTCCCGATGGAAACTTAGCGTATGTTGTTGAAAATGGTTTAAATCGCGTAGCAATTATCAATATTCCAGCCAATACGTTAAGCGCTACCACCGTTGCTGTAGGAGTTGGACCGGACAACATAGCGATTACCCCTGTTATTCCGCCATTAGCTTTTATCGGTGTCATTCAACGCAATATATTCCTGAACGTAATTGAATGTATTCTTACCATGACATGGGTGCCAAGCCCTACAACCAACGTTGTGGAATATCAGATTTTCAGAGACGGTGTGTTGTTCGCTACCATTCCAGCAACAAGTCCTTTAGTGTTTACAACCGGTCTTGGTTGTAATGATGCTGGGGCAGGATTTACCATCGCAGCGATCGATTCAAATGGTATAAGCAGTATCCAAATACCGTTAGTTATACAACCAGGACCTACACGACCCTTAGTATAAGAAGTAGAGTAACGTAGTAATGAATAATATAAGGAACCATTATGAATAAAATTATCGCAAGAACCCTACCAATTTTATTACTTCTCAACGTCCATGCCTTTTATGCAACCGACTGGTGCTCCGATGTTAAGGTACGTTCTTCAGCTTTTATTCCGCAATCTAAACTCTTCAAACATATTTATGGAAACGTTGCGGCAACCATTCAAATCGAAGGCGCAACCAATCTCTTTAGATGGGTTGATGGTTGGGCTAATTTTACCTGGCTTTCTAAAAATGGTCATTCTATAGGATTACACAGTCGTACCAAAATAAATATTGCTAACTTCAGTTTTGGTTTAAAAGCTCCTTGGGAATTCCATGATTCTTTTATCGCTTATATTGGCATCGGGCCTGCCTTTGCAAAAGTCTGGTTGCATAATCATTCTGTTGTTACCAAAAAACATGTTTCAAAAACATCATTTGGGCTCGTAGCAAAAAGTGGTCTCTATTGCTTTATCACTGATAATTTATTCTTCGACATCTTCCTTGATTATACCTATCTACCAACTCATTTCAGAAAACAAATTATTGCTGGCGTTACCCGTAAACATCACCCTAATGTTGGTGGCGTTATGCCGGGCGTAGGCTTCGGTGCTGCTTTCTAATCTATATTGCAATAACAAGAGCCGTGACTAAAAAAATCTTAGTCACGGCTCTCTTTACTTTATACATAATCTAGAATGGGCCATTATATTAACGTACAAAAATAGTAATTAGCGGGTCTTGCTAAAGCAAAACTCATAATGGCACTCAATAAAATATTATTATAGTTTTACTTGACACTTAGTAATCTATCTTTATAGATTATTTCATATAAATGAGCGAAGCAACTTTATAAATAAAACAATAGAAAAAGGAGTCAAAACTGATGAAATTTTATAAAATTTTATTGGTGCTCTGCGCCCACTATTTTATTGCACAGCCACTCACGGCAGCCCCCTTTGCCTATGTAACAAATTATAATGATGACGCTGGTACCACCGTTACTCCTATCGATACGGCAACCAATACTGCAGGCGCCGCCATTACGGTAGGAACAGGCCCTCAAGGTGTGGCAATTACTCCTGATGGTATGTTTGCTTACGTTGCTAATTTTACGACTCATTCCATATCGGTCATAAACACCCTTACTAATGAAGTAGTTGCCACTATACCACTAACCGGTCAATCCGACACTGCTTATGTAGCCATTACTCCTAATGGAGAATTTGCTTATGTTACCAATGCTGGATCCGGTATGGTTTCAGTTATTAATACCGCAATGAATGCGATAGTTGATACTATTACCATCGCCGGGACACCATCAGTTCAAGGCATAGCAATTACGCCCGATGGAACAAAGGCCTATGTAGCTATTCAATCGCCCGTTGGCGATGTCGGTATTGCTGTTATTGATACAATAAACAATACTCAATCTTTTACTATTTCTTTACCAGGTACTGCTCCCTACGCCGTAGCAATTACTCCTAATGGAACTACTGCTTACGTTACCGATAGAGCGAATTCTGCCGTTATACCAATAACCATAGCAAACAATACAGCAGGAACTCCTATTCCTTTGACAGCTTTAGGAGACCCTGTAGGTATCGCGATTACTCCCAATGGACTTTTTGCTTATGTTACAGATACCAATAATAATAATGTTACACCAATAACCATAGCAAACAATACAGCAGGAACTCCTATTGCTTTAGGCACAGGAACATTGCCTTTTGGTATAGCTATCACTCCCGATGGAGCGCTAGCGTACGTTGTTGAAAGTGGTTTAAATCGCGTAGCAATTATCAATATTTTAACTGATACATTAATTGCTACCACTATCGGTGTAGGAGTTGGACCGCACAATATAGCAATTACCCCTGTTATTCCGCCATTAACTTTTATTGGTGTCATTCAACGCAATATATTCCTGAACGTAATTGAATGTATTCTTACCATGACATGGGTGCCAAGCCCTACAACCAACGTTGTGGAATATCAGATTTTCAGAGACGGTGTGTTGTTCGCTACCATTCCAGCAACAAGTCCTTTAGTGTTTACAACCGGTCTTGGTTGTAATGATGCTGGGGCAGGATTTACCATCGCAGCGATCGATTCAAATGGTATAAGCAGTATCCAAATACCGTTAGTTATACAACCAGGACCTACACGACCCTTAGTATAAGAAGTAGAGTAACGTAGTAATGAATAATATAAGGAACCATTATGAATAAAATTATCGTAAGAACCCTACCAATTTTATTACTTCTCACTATGCATACTTTTTGCATAACGGACTGGGTTGCTGATGTTAAGGTACGTTCTTCAGCCTTTATCCCACAATCTAAACTCTTCAAGCATATTTATGGAAACGTTGCGGCAACCGTTCAAATTGAAGGCGCGGGAAATCTTTTCAGATGGGTTGATGGTTGGGCAAATTTTACCTGGCTTTCTAAACATGGCCATTCTATAGGATTACATAGCGGTACCAAAATAAATATTGCTAACTTCAGTTTTGGTTTAAAAGCTCCTTGGGAATTCCATGATTCTTTTATTGCTTATATTGGTATCGGGCCTGCTTTTGCAAAAGTTTGGTTGCATAATCATTCTGTTTGTACCAAAAAACATGTTTCAAAAACATCATTTGGCCTTGTAGCAAAGAGCGGTCTTTATTGCTTCATAACGGATAATTTATTCTTTGATATTTTCCTTGATTATACCTATCTACCAGCACATTTCAAAAAACAAATTATTGCTGGCGTTACCCGTAAACACCATCCTAATGTTGGTGGCGTTATGCCGGGTGTAGGCTTCGGCGCTGCATTCTAATCTATACAATAACGCAATAACAAGAGCTGTGACTAAAAAATCTTAGTCACAGCTCTTTACTTTATAAAAAAATTGCACATCCATCTGTTAAAAAATATAATTACTAACACTGTAGTAATCTTGACACTTAATGATCTATCTTTATAGATTAGATTTCATGTAAATTGAGTAGCAGTTTTATACATAATAAAAAAGGAGTCAAAACTGATGAAACTTCATAAAATTTTATTGACACTCTGTGCCCACTATTTTATTGCGCAACCGCTCATGGCCGCGCCATTTGCCTATGTAACCAATTCTGAAAGCAATAATGTTACACCTATTAATACGGCAACCAATGTTGCAGGAGTTAATTTTACATCACCAGCTCCTTTTGGTATAGCATTTACTCCGGATGGCAAAAGAGTGCTTGTTGTTAATGCTCCGGCTGTTCCCGGTACCGTTAGTATTTATGACGTATTAAATAATAATGCTTTACTCTTTACCGTAAATCTCCCTGAGGGCGCTCAACGTTTAGCGATTACTCCCGATGGTACCTTAGCGTATGTATCCTCAAGCCTCAGGTACCGATGTTTCAGTTATTGATCTGACCCTTGCTACCCCCGTAGTTATTACTACTTTTAATGGAGGAAATAACCCTCTAGCGGTAGCGATTACTCCCCATGGAACATTAGCCTATATAACTGATTCAACTATAGGTACTCCTGCAGTTAGAGTCTTTTCAGTTCCATCAAATACCCTTGTAGCTACTATTTCTACCGGTTTTGTAGCAGGTGCTGGTCTTCGCGGTGTAGCCATTACTCCCAACGGAGAATTCGCTTACGTTACCGATTTTATAAATGGGGTAGTCTATCAAATACCCATTACAGGTCCCGATGCTAACACGATAATCGACACAATTCCTGTGGGGAGCCGGTCCACAATTTATAGCAATTACCGCTGATGGTCTATTTGCATTTGTGACTAATTCCGGCGGCAATAGTGTAAGCCAAATAAATCTCGTAACAAATTTACAGGTCGCTGGTAGTCCTATTACCCTGCCTTCCCCCGTAGGAGATCCTTTTGGCATAGCCATTATTCCCGTTCCTAATGGCGGCGCAACCCATGCTTACATTGCTGATAATTTAAATGCCAGGGTTGTCATTCTTGATATCCCAGCGAGCTCGCCGGTTACTTTAGCTGCATTCAGCACCACTACGGTGGATGTAGGAACCTTTCCTTTCGATATAGCAATTACCCCTGTTATCCCGCCATTAACTTTTATCGGTGTTATTCAACGCAATATATTCCTGAACGTAATTGAATGTATTCTTACCATGACATGGGTGCCAAGCCCTACAACCAACGTTGTGGAATATCAGATTTTCAGAGACGGTGTGTTGTTCGCGACCATTCCAGCAACAAGTCCTTTAGTGTTTACAACCGGTCTTGGTTGTAATGATGCTGGGGCAGGATTTACCATCGCAGCGATCGATTCAAATGGTATAAGCAGTATCCAAATACCGTTAGTTATACAACCAGGACCTACACCGCCATTAGTATAAGAAGTAGAGTAACGTAGTAATGAATAATATAAGGAACCATTATGAATAAAATTATCGTAAGAACCCTACCAATTTTATTACTTCTCACTATGCATACTTTTTGCATAACAGACTGGGTTGCTGATGTTAAGGTACGTTCTTCAGCCTTTATCCCACAATCTAAACTCTTCAAGCATATTTATGGAAACGTTGCGGCAACCGTTCAAATTGAAGGCGCGGGAAATCTTTTCAGATGGGTTGATGGTTGGGCAAATTTTACCTGGCTTTCTAAACATGGCCATTCTATAGGATTACATAGCGGTACCAAAATAAATATTGCTAACTTCAGTTTTGGTTTAAAAGCTCCTTGGGAATTCCATGATTCTTTTATTGCTTATATTGGTATCGGGCCTGCTTTTGCAAAAGTTTGGTTGCATAATCATTCTGTTTGTACCAAAAAACATGTTTCAAAAACATCATTTGGGCTCGTAGCAAAAAGTGGTCTCTATTGCTTTATCACTGATAATTTATTCTTCGACATCTTCCTTGATTATACCTATCTACCAACTCATTTCAGAAAACAAATTATTGCTGGCGTTACCCGTAAACATCACCCTAATGTTGGTGGCGTTATGCCGGGCGTAGGCTTCGGTGCTGCTTTCTAATCTATATTGCAATAACAAGAGCCGTGACTAAAAAAATCTTAGTCACGGCTCTCTTACGTTTTTACGTACGCAAATAAGCGCTAAACCAAAACTTATAATGGCACTCAATAAAATATTATTAAGTATTCATACAACGTTATTATAATTTTACTTGACACATAAGCATGCATCTTTATAGATTATTCCATATAAATTGGATGAAGTAATTTTATAAATAAAAAAAATAACAAAAAAAGGAGTCAAACTTATGCAACTTCGTAAAATTTTATTGGCACTCAGTGCCCAATACTTTATTGTGCAACCGCTCATGGCAGCCCCCTTCGCTTATGTGACCAATGGCAATGACAATAATGTTACACCTATTGACCTTGCAACTAATACTGCACTAGATACTATTGCTGTTGGAGCTGGACCTGAAGGAATAGCTGTTTCTCCCGATGGAAGATTTGCTTATGTAGCTAATAGCGCTGCTGATACCGTCTCGATTATTAATCTATCAACTAATATGGTAGTTGCCACCCCCGCCGTAGGCGCCATTCCCTATGGTGTTGCTACCGCACTCAATCCTAATGGACAACAATTTGCGTACGTTACTAATTCAAATGCTGCTAGTGTTTCAGTTATTAGCGTTGCAAGCAATACGGTGGTCGATACCATCACCTTAACAGTATCAGATCTCCGAGAGATCGCTACTACTCCCGATGGCACATTAGCCTATGTGGCTTCCAGTAACACCGGTACTCCGGGGGTTTTTGTCATTAATTTAATAACTAACGCGCAAATTGATTTTATTGCTTTTACGGGTGGCGTAACTCCCGAACCCACTGCGGTAGCCATAAATCCTAGTGGAACATTTGCTTACGTTACCGATATCGCCAATGAGAACGTTACACCAATAGTATCCCCGGCAATGTTAAAGGCACTCCCATTCCTTTAGGTGCAGGAGCTGCTCCCGAAGGAATAGCAATTACGCCTAATGGACTTTTTGCGTATGTTGCCGATGAGGACGGTGAGAATGTAACGCCAATTAATCTTACAACTAATATACCCGGGACACCCATCGTTTTTGCAGGAGGAAGCCCATTTGCCCTAGCAATCACTGGGGATGGTACAAAAGCTTATGTTGTTGAAATCAATGGTGACCGCGTGGCAATCATCAATATTCTAAATGATACCCTAAGCGGCACCACCATCACCGTAGGCGCCAGTCCATTTGACATAGCCATTGCCCCCCCTATGACACCATCAAATTTTATCGGCGTCATCCAAGAAAATATATTTTTGAATGTTATTGAATGCATCCTTACCATGCAATGGCTTCCAAGCCCTTCAACGGACGTTGTAGAATACCAAATTTTCAGAAATGATGTATTAATTGCGACCATTCCAGCAACAAGTCCTTTAGTGTTTACAACCGGTCTTGGTATGAACGATGCTGGGCAGGATTTCTTCTTGTAGCAATCGATTCTATGGGAGGAGAAAGTATGCCAATACCATTAGTCATACAACCAGGCCCTTCATTATTTGAGCTATAATATTCAAAGTAAGCCAGCCATTATTAATTGTAATGGCTGGCTTACTTTGCCATGTACTACAAAACTTATTGAATAGTTCGTATACTAAAAAAGCTACAATAGCTTACCTGACCGATAATTATGCATCTCTATACAGTATATTCTAAATAAAAACATTATTTTGATCTGCCAAAAAAAAAGGAAGTACCAAGCTCATGAAATTTCATAAAATATTACTAGTATTTTGTGCGCACTATGGTATGTCTCAACTTCTCATGGCATCGCCATTTGCCTACGTAACCAATACGGGTAGTAACAATGTAACCCCCATTGATCTTGCAACCAATATTGCGGGAGATCCTATTACCGTAGGCAATGTGCCTGATAGTGTCGCTATTACTCCCGATGGAAGATTCGCTTATGTTACCAATAATAGTGATGAAACTGTTTCGGTTATTAGCACTATAACCAATACGGTAGTTGACCTTATTGAGGGGCTCGGTAATTTACCTTCCGGTATTGCCATCACTCCCGATGGGCAATTCGCCTATGTTGCTAATACCGGCGATGATACGGTATCGATTATTGATATTGCAACTAATATGGTAGTTGGCCTGCCTATCAACGTTGGCACTTCTCCTTTTGGCGTTGCTATTACTCCCAATGGGCAATTCGTCTATGTTGGCAATACTGCCAGCAATACGGTCACGGTTATACAAGTTTCGGATAATGCGATAGTTACCAATATTTCTTTACCCGATGCTAGAAACCTAAGGGATATAGCTATTACTCCCGATGGCACACTAGTTTATGTAGTTTCTGGCGGGTCACCAACCCATGCCGGCGTCGCTGTCATTCAAACATCAGATAATACTGAACTTCCTTTTATCTCCTTTTCACATCAACTGCCCCTTTTGGGATAGCCATAACTCCGGATGGAACATTAGCCTATGTTACTGAAGGAACTACTTCTAAAGTCATCCCCATAAGCATCCCCGATAACACTCCTGGAATCACAATTAATACGCCAACATCACCTCGAGGAATAGCTATTAACCCTAACGGGCAAAGAGCTTACGTTGTTGAGAATGGCTCGAACAACGTCACGCAAATAAATATTCCAGCCAATACCGTAAGTGGTACTCTTATTAACGTAGGAACGGCGCCCCTTCAAATTGCTATTACGCCGGTTATCACGCCATCAAATTTTATTGGTGTTATCCAACAAAATAAGTTTTTGAATGTAACTGAATGTATTTTAACTATGCAATGGGTTCCGAGTCCTGAACCAATATTGTTGAATATCAGATTTTTAGAAATGATATATTGTTTGCCACCGTCCCCGCAACAAGCCCTGCAGTGCTTACCATTGGTCTTGGCTGCAATGACGCTGGTTTAGGTTTTACCATTGTAGCCGTCGATTCAAATGGTCTCAGTAGTATTCCAGTAGCCTTAGTGATACAACCGGGACCTGCACCATTATTTTTACAATAAAAAAAGGAATAAGAACTAATGAAACTGCATAAAATATTATTAATACTCTGTACACAATACGTTGTTGCTCAATCGCTCATAGCGGCGCCATTTGCTTTCGTAACTAATAATGGCAGTGCCAACGTTACCTCCGTTGATATTGCAAGTAATATAGCAAATGCCACTATTATCGTTGGATCTGGCCCCCGAGGAGTAGCTTTTACTCCCGATGGAAGATTCGCTTACGTAGTTAATAGCACCGATGCTACGGTTTCAGTTATTAATACTCTAACCAATATGACCGTTGGTTTGCCTATTACGGTGGGTAACGTGCCTTTCGGTGTAGCTATTACTCCTAATGGACAATTCGCTTACGTTACCAATTCGGGTGCTAGTACTATTTCAGTTATTAGTGTATCAACCAATATGGTGGTTGATACCATTCCGTTAACAACGCCAAATCCTCATGGCATCGCCATTACCCCCGATGGCAGCTTGGCGTATGTAGCTGGAGGTAATGCAACCACTCCGGGTGTCTTTATCATTAATTTAACAACTAACGTGGAAGATACCTTTATTCCTTTTCCGGCCGGATCAGATCCTTCCGCTGTAGCGATTACCCCTAATGGGCAGTTTGCTTACGTTACTGACAGTCTCCATAACAACGTTACACCAATTCCAATTCCCGGAGTTACCCTAGGTTCGACTATTACGGTAGGAACTGAACCCGAAGGCATAGCAATTACCGCTGATGGACAATTTGCTTATGTTACTAATTTTCTTAGTAATAATGTAACCCAAATAAATCTTGCAACGAATTTACAGGTTGCTGGTAGTCCTATTCCTTTGCCTACCCCCGCAGGACAACCTCTCGGCATAGCAATTGTTCCTGTGCCTAACGGCGGCGCAACGCAAGCTTATATTGCCGATTTTGAAAACGCCAGAGTGGTGATTCTCAATATTCCAGCTAGCTCGCCGGTTACTCTCGCTACATTCAGCAGTACCATGGTTGGTGTTGGTACACAACCATTTGAGGTAGCAATTACACCGGTTATTCCTCCATCAAGTTTTATTGGCATTATTCAGCAAAATATATTCCTGAATATAACTGAATGCATTCTTACAATGCAATGGGCTCCAAGTCCCACAACCAATATCGTGAACTATGAAATTTTTAAAAATGGTGTATTGTTTGTCACCATTCCAGCAACAGGCCCTTTAGTGTTTACTACGTGTCTCGATTGTAATGATGCTGGTACAGAATTTACGATCGCAGCAGTTGATTCAACTGGCGCGGTAAGTATTATGGTGCCAATAGTAATACAACCTGCATCAACGCTCATAGTATAAAAAATATAATGTGGTTTTCATACATGAGTCGTTACTGAAATTTCAGTAACGACTCATTTCCTTTTAAGCCGATCCAAAATAGTAATGAAATGCTTATAAAAAGCTTATTTCTCTTTAATTATATTTACAAATAAATATTATATTTTATATAATACAATAGAAATGTTTTTAACTGAATAATTAAATCGACTTCGCAAAATTTTAATTTAAGGTATCAGTATGAAGAAAAAAGTATTATTAATCATTGTTTCGTTGATGATGACAACAAGACCCGATGATTATAATTCAATGGTTCCACAAAATGCTACCCTTGATGCATGGGTTGCTGATTGGACTCCTATTATTCAAATAGGTATCGGCACCGTAACCATTAAAAACACAACTCAACCTTATTTTTTTAATAAATATAAATCAAAATATCTTCACAGTGGGCTTAATACGTTAAATCAGGTTAATGCTGGCCCAACACAACAATTCGGAGCTGGTTTATTTGCCTCCGGAGAATCTTTTCTAGAAAGCGATTTCTTAACTGATGCGGGAGGAAAAGCGGTATTAACTCCAGTAGGAAGTAACAATACGGTAGTAACATTTTATGTTGATCAACCCAATCCTGATAATACTGCAAGAACTATTATTATTATCGCTAAAAACAGTATTTCAACGGATAAATCACAAGAGCCTCTTGTGATGGTTAACTCAATCAGTATAGACCTTGAAACTTTAATGCGTTATCTAGGCGGATATCTTTTTAATAGGTTTCCATGGACTACTCAAGTACCGTTCATGCGTTCTGCTACAAAACTGCTTAATATTACTTTTAACCCAGCAATAGCTATAAAAATAATAGTGCTTAATCTTACTTTTGATGCCGTTACTGCTGATATCACATTAGATTCTATTGATCTACGGTATGGTTCATTAAACTTCAATCCCGGAAGTGTCTCTAGCTGGAAAACAGCCCCTCAGTATAAAATAACACCATGGTTATTGAACCAAGGTATTGGCATAACCGTTTTACCTAATATTGATTTAAGTCAAACTAAGTAATTAAGGAATAAGTATGAAGTTATTAAAAAAAATTATTATACCACTATGCATAGCAACTATCGGCGTACCATTGCATGCACAAGATCCATTAGTTGACAGCTATAAAATGCTACAAACGTTACAAAACAAACAAAATGAAAAAATTACTGAATTATCTATGTTTATAAAACTACAACAACAAAAAAAAGAATTGAGTATGCAACTCGGCAAAGCAACCGATAAACAAAAACCAGCGCTGCAAAAAAAATTGCAAGAGATAAACCAACAACTTGCTGATTTAAGTATTAGTATTAATAAACAACAAACTAAACTTGCAACCTCTAAAGAAGCAAAACAAGTAACCAAGATTAAAAAAGAATTGATTCAGAATGTGACAAAGAAATAGTCATATTAATGACTAAATTTTTTAATCATAGCCAGTAAGTAATCACAGTTCGTTCTCAACGTTCGTTCTTGCGTAGCAAAATTAACTGCATAAATACCGTGCTTATCCCGGTATCCTTTGCGCCAGCAAAAACAGTCCATCAGCGTCCAAAAAAAATAACCACGGACATCATAGCCCTCCTGCAAAGCTCTTGAAATAACATATAAATGTTTTTTTATATATTCATCTTTAATCTGCACATTTTCCGTTGAACAGCCATTTTCGGTTATGTACATAGGAACATTAAGTACTGCTGCCATTTGAATTGCGCGATACAATCCTTCAGGATACATTACCTTAGCAGCTCTACCTGGACTTGGCTGATCTATTAATGTTTCTGATTCTCGCGGCTCAGTTTTTAAACTCAGTATATTAGTTTGTTTAATGGTTGTATGCGAATAATAATTAATACCTATAAAATCAAGTGATCCCGGCGCATCAGCATTATAATCTTTCACCAAATACATCCAATTAAAATAACCAGTTTTAAAAAAATCGATCGTTAAGGTATTAACAATGTAATCAAACGTATGCGCAACAATATTCTCTAGAGGATTCCAGGTATGATATGCATCAAGTGGCTGAATAATATGCGCAATACCTATTTTTACATTTCTATTAATACCACGAAATATTTTTGCAACGGTAACGTGAGCATTTAATTGATTACGAGCAACTTTGCCCGCTAAGCGTAAACTTGTTTTACCGGGAGGATAATTACCGCGATAATATCCCTCAAGAGCATAACCAACCGGTTCATTTAAAATAATCCAAAATGGCACTTTAGTATGTAAATGAGTAAAAACATACTGGGAAAAACGAACAAAAAAATTAATATTTTCTCTTTTTTCAAATCCCTTTTTTTTCAAAAACCATAATGGATAGATATGATGAAATAACGTGATAATAGGAACAATATGCTGGCCAAGCAGTTCATCAACCACCTGACAATAATGTTGCATTGCTTGATGATCAAAAACGCCTTCTTGAGGCTCAATTTTACTCCACTCAATAGAAAAACGATAACTATTCATACCAATATTTTTTAATAGTTGCACGTCAGATTTATAACGAGTCCATCGTTCACAGGCGGCACCAACGCGTGATTCGGGTGCAATCAAATCTGCATTGCGCAATTCATATTCTGTCCAACTATTTTGTATTGTTCTACCGTTGCTGGTAATAATTCCTTCTGTTTGTAGAGCAGAATCAGAACATCCCCATAAAAAATGTGGTGGGAATAAAACTTCAGTTGTATTAATGGTATTCCAATCCCACCGTAATTCTTCAGCATAGATAGTATTTATAGAACTATATAACCCCATTAACGTGTAAACAATAATTATTCTGTTTCCCCTATACATGATTCCCCCCCTCACCCGTTATCATGAGAAATCTCTCATTAACTCATGATCAGTTGGTGGTAAGTATAGAAAAAACGTTCAATACAAAGCAATATTTGTAATTTATTTATTAATAAAAACAATAAATTTTTTCACTTATATGAAATTATTTTTTGATGTATCAAAAAATAACGTCATTCTAAATATTTTTTTTATTTTTTTAATTACACTTGTACAATGGTAACTAGTAATAACCATAAGGAACTTTTCCCATGAACACACAACAGCGTTCTTCTGCAGCACCACGAAAAAAAATTGGTATATTTGATTCCGGGAATAGGAGGACTAACTATTCTAAAGGCACTCATACCAATATTGAACAATGTTGATTATTATTATGTTGCCGACACGGCTCATATGCCTTACGGCAATAAATCCCCAGAACAGATTACGTTATTAAGTACCAATATGGTCACTTTTTTATCTAATTTGGATATACATTGCTGTATTAATGCGTGCCATACTATTGCAGCAACAGCACACAACAATCTTGCTAATCTTTTTAACCGCATTCCTTTTTTTGAATTAGTTAGTACCACGGCACAGTACGCGGCAACACAAACAAAAAAAGGCATTATTGGTATTGTTGGCACCAACGCCACTATTGCAACCCACGCGCATGCACAAGCGCTCAAATCTATCAATTCTTCATGTACGGTTATTGAGCAAGCATGCCCTCGTTTGGCATCGGCTATAGAATATCATTATGATCAACCGGATTATATACGCGCTATTGTGCAGGAATATTTTTTGCCATTACGCACCAAAGGCGTTGACTGTATTATTTTAGCGTGCACTCATTATCCATTGGTCCTCGATAGTATTAAAGAAGTTATTGGTAATGATATTATTTTGGTAACAGGGCAAGAAACTATAGCCTCTTTAGTAGCAGTTCAAGCCGTTTCAACCGAGCATTATTCAATATTACCCACTATTAATTTTTTTGTTACCGACAACTCCGAGGAATTTGCAAAAAAAAGCAGTGCGATCATACCGTGGCCATCAACAACTATTACTCCTATTACGCTCACATAAATTACGTATTACTATAAAACACAATTACGAGCATAAAAGTAAAAACTGATTACACAAATAACCTTTTTTGATATCGTCACGTTATGTAATGATTTTTAAAAAATATTTTTGTGTAAGGGAGAAGTATGAAGCGCATTTCACTCTATACAACTACATCGTTTTTGCTTATTTTCCAATTTTTTTTACCGTTTCATTGCTATGGCCACGGCTTTGATGGCAATACCCTCGTTAGCATTGTAGATCAATCGGTAGATCTGTATCCAATACGCTTAGTATGTGAAGATGTAGTAGAAGATGGACAATCGATTATTAGTTTTGATTTTGCTAAAGAGGCATGTGTTAAACGAACTATTCGATCTGCGGGAAGAACTGAAACCGATTATCATGTTGCAATTTCTTTTAATGATGAATGGTGGGAGGATATTACCTGCACAGCAACACAAGAATTTTATGTGGTGCATACTCGGCAATGGATTCCTGCGTATCAATTAAAAATCGGCGATATTTTATTTTCTAAAGACCATGAAGTAAAAAGAATTTCTAAGATTAGGTTTTTTAAAGAACCGCGCACCGTTTATGCAATCCATGTTAAAGGCACGCATAATTTTTTTGTTGGAACCAACCAAATTTTAACGCATAATATAGTTTTGCCGGCTATAAGTATTGGTTTAGGAATTGCTTTTGGTACCGGTGCAGCAGCTGGCGGCAGTATGGGTGGTGTATTGGGACCCATTACGTTAAGTTGTGGCGCTATCCTCGGTGGTCTCTTTGGCATAGGAATAAAAAAGTTCTTTGGCCCAGCAGATGTGCCTTGTTATCATCTTGAATTACACACACCAGCTTTTAGTGCACATTTGCAAAAAAATAATGATGAAGCAGATCATACAAAAAGAACTCTCAAGATTCCTGAACAAATAGCAATTGGTGAATGTGGTGGTTCTCCAGATCCTGAAGACCCGTGGAAAAATAAAGAAAAATACAAAAAACAACGTTGGGATAATGCGCCCCAAGAATCCGATGAAAAACTCAGAAAAGCAATAGAATATGCTACAAATGAAAATAAGCTTATTCATTTTTTTAACAAACCAAAACATGGTCTGGATAATTTGCTAGACAAAATGGGTGGGAAAAATAATATTGATGCTCAAAAAGAGATTGTTAACCAGGTAGTAACAGAATTAATGAAATTAGATAATCTGCCAAAAAATGGTGAATTTGATGGTATCTTAGTGAATGTAGCAGGTTCTGTTATTTATACTAGAGGTCTTATTCATGAAGGTACTATTAAAATGGGAACTATGTTTATTCGAAAAAACATGGGTTAAGCAGCATATATTAATCTATCGTAAAATTATATTATTAATAAAATTTTAGGAAATTATGATCAGAAAAATCATACCTTTTGAAGAATTTGAACAAGCAGTTATGCACAAAATAATGGAACACGATACTGCAATTAATAAAATCTTGCGAGAGCAATATAAACGCGCTCATATACAAGACAGAAGTTTTTCTGGTGTTGGCTTTTTTACTGATTTTATTGTGCCTAATAATATTCCCCATATAATTCAGCATGTTGAGTATGATTATGGTGATGTTAAAGCTATTATCAATGATATTGATGGATATGGATTTATTTTATTTATAGATGATGGTGTTATGACATTGTTAGAAGGATATACCTGGCGAGATTCATGGCCAGATACAATATACAGCTACAGTTTATTTCATACAACGAATTAAAAATATATATTTTCCAACGTAAAAAAAGGTTCATATACTTTTGGAAAAAAACTGAGAGATTAACGATAAAGCTGGCAATGCATCTCTGTTAATTGATAGATTCTTGTACAGAAACCTTTTTTAACGCTTCATCTAAAACGCCATTTACAAATTTATACGCATCTTTTTCTGCATAACATTTAGCCAATTCAATGGCTTCATTGATAACAATGATCGGGGCCGTATCGGTATTGGCAAGTTCCCACAATGCATAACGCAAAATAAGTTTTGTACAAATACCTAAACGTTCATAGCGCCAATTATTTAAGAATGGTTTATATTGTTCATCAAGCGTATCGCGTAGATTTGCAACGGCCTCAGCTATTTTTACCACATCACTATCACAAGGAATATTTAAGTCGAAACCACGATTAAGATTATCAACAATAGCTTCTATATTCATCGTATAATCATGGGATTCCATCATATACAAAAGATGAAAAACTAAAGCCCGTTTATCTCTTGCTGATAATTTTTCAAACCAATGCTCAGTAGAATCTATCGTATCGTGCATATTGTCATGATCTTCTGTTATACGCATAGATATTATAACCTCTTTTTATGTTACACGCGCTCAATATAACTTGCATCACGCGTATCAACCTTAACAATATCCCCTTCATTAACAAATAATGGCACCTGCAAAACAAGCCCCGTTTCAACTTTTGCTGGTTTTGTAGCACCGCCTTGGGCAGTATCACCACGTACACCGGGTGGTGTTTCAATGACTTTTAATTCCATAAAAAGTGGGGGTGTAACGGTAATAGGACGCTCTGAAAAATACAGAACCGTATAAATTGTCTCTTCTTTTAAATAATCTTTGACTTCTTTAAGCTGCTCTTTAGTAAAACCAACTTGCTCATACGATTGCTGATCTAAGAAGTGATAGGTGTCACTTTCTCGATAAAGATACTGCATTTGATGATATTCTAAATCAGGTTCAGGCAGTTTTTCTCCCGATCTGAAGGTGTCTTCATGTACAAGCCCCGTGATCATATTTTTCATTTTGGTACGAATATAAGCACCGCCTTTACCAGGTTTAGTCCATTGAAAATCAATAACCATGTAAGGATCTCCTTTATAGAGAATCTTGGTTCCTTTTCTAAAATCGGATGCAGATACCACGCTTTACCTTTCAGTCAATTATGCACTTTTTTCTCTCACAGACTCATCTATTTAATATAAAAGAATGCTAAAAAAAAGCAATTTTTTGAAAAAAATAGCGCATGTATCGCGATTTAAAAAATTTCCTTACGATTATACATTTATCGCACTAAAGGGTAATTAATTATGGTTATGCAGTCAGTAAGCATGTATTGGTGTTAGTGCGGCTTGTGATGATTTTTTCTTCCTTTTGTTCCCCAAACACCCCATTTTGAGTTATTTTTCATGACTCTAGCGATATTAGATGCGCCACGGCTCATTTTTCTCCGTATATGGCCTAATCTATTATCAAGCCGCGCCGAAATACTGGTATTTTTAACTTCAGTGTCTTTATTACCCCTGAACAATTTTTTAATAAATTTCATGTAAAACTCCTTATTTTTTTAGCTAGATAGTGTAATAGTAGTACATTAGGGGCAAAAAAATCAATTAATGACTGAAATTATTTTATAGGTATTATAACCTATTATTCTAAAATCGTCCTGATTTCTTGAATAAAGAGCTAATTCTGACGTTTTGTGTACCATTCGGCGCAATAATTCAATAGTTTTATCGAAATTTCCAATCTATTAATCTTGTGCTATGCTAGTCAAAAAAAATATTTTTACTAAAAGGAGATTCTATGAAAAATCGTGGCATATTAATAACCTTACTTACTGCAGCATCACTCTCGTTGTTTGCAGGATGTAATAGAGAAATGGAAAAAGAAACTTCTATGGATAACACTCACAAAAAACAAACACTACCTTCGGGATTACAGTATGAAATACTACGCGAAGCTCCTGCAAATAGCCCTATGCCAAAAAAAGGACAACGCGTTACGGTTCATTACACCGGCACCTTTCCAGATGGCAGGGTTTTTGATAGTAGTTTAAAACGTAACCAGCCATTCACCTTTATTTTAGGAGCTGGCCAAGTTATTAAAGGATGGGATGAGGGCGTTGCACTTATGAAAGTTGGCGAAAAATGCCGTCTTACCATTCCTTCTGACCTTGCTTATGGAACACGCGGTTCTTCAGGCGCTATTCCACCTAATGCTACCTTAGTATTTGAAATTGAATTGTTAGCGATTCAATAACAAAACGACAAATTTGTAATGCATGGATTGTTTTTTCTCATAGCAATCCATGCATTATTTTTTTAGAGATGTTTTTTCAAAAGCTCTTGAATCATTTTCGGATTAGCTTTGCCTTGTGTTTTGCTCATTATCTGCCCAACAAAAAATCCAAATAATTTTTGCTGGCCGTTTTTATACTGAGCAGCTTGTTCCGGATGCGCAGCAATTATTTCAATAATTATTTTTTCTAAATCTTCTGTTGAGCCAATTTGTTCAAGCCCCTGCTCTTTAACAACGTCAAGTGGCATGGCGCCGGTCTTTGCTACGTGCTCAAATACTTGTTGTGCTGCACGAATATTGATAACATTTTGATCAATTAAATTCACTAGTTGTGCTAATTTTTCAGGGGTTATTTTACATTCAGTAAGGGTAATTTTTTGCTCTTTTATATACCCCATGAGATCGCGAAGTATCCAATTAATAAGTTGTTTGCTTGCTGTATGTTTTTTTGCTTGTTCGAAATAATCTGCTAAGGTGCGGTCTTCAACCAAAATCGCTGCTTGAGCCGTTGTAAGCCCTTCTTGACTACAGAATCGATCAAATTTTTGTTCAGGAAGTTCAGGCAATTGTTTGCTCATACGGTCAATCCATGCTTTATTAATTTCAAGCAATGGTAAATCCGGGTCGGAAAAATAGCGATAATCAGCTAATTCTTCTTTTGAACGCATTGCCACCGAAACACGTTCCTTAGTGTCCCATAACCGTGTTTCTTGCTTTATGGTTCCACCATTTTCAAGGATTTCTATATGACGAGCTGTTTCATGCTCAATGGCGTCGCCAATAAACTTAAAGGAATTAATATTTTTTAGCTCTACGCGCGTTCCTAAGGTGGATGAATTTTTTTTACGTACCGAAATATTGGTATCGGCTCTAAATGAACCTTCTTCCATGTTGCCCGTACAAATACCAAGATATTGCACGATAGACCGTAATGCCTGCAAATAGGCACGCGCCTCATACGCACTGGTAATATCAGGATGACTAACTATTTCAAGCAACGGGGTACCCGCACGATTTAAATCAACAAAACTTTCTCCTGCACCACCATGAATATTTTTACCGGCATCTTCTTCCATATGAATGCGAATAAGACGAATTTTTTTCTTAGATCCATCCTCAAGCCGAATATTAACATAACCGTCGGTGCAAATTGGCTTATCATTTTGCGTGATTTGGTAATTTTTTGGTAAATCTGGATAAAAATAATGTTTTCTATCAAATAAAGATTGTTTGGAAATGGTACAATTCGTAGCGAGACCGGCTAAAATTCCATAATCTACAACCGTCTTATTTAAAACAGGCAGTGTGCCCGGATGCCCGGTACAAATCTGACAAATATTGGTATTAGGCTCTTTAGTAATCTCATTGGCACAGGTACAAAAAATCTTGGTTTTCGTTGTTAATTGAACATGAACTTCAATACCTATATCAATGCGATATTCAGGAAATTTTTCAAGAATTGAAGAATTCTCGGACACTGTTGGACCTTTCACTAGGAACATTAATTACCACGATTTTACTCCACTACTATAGCACAACTACAATAAATCTACAGCCGTTTTTTATTACCCATCAGTAAAGAAACGCTTTTTAGCAATAGCGATACTCAAAAATTAACCTATTTTTACACATATTGAATAAAAAAATATTACAATGTATTGCACTATGTTTTACAAAAATTTTATAATGTAAATAAAAATAGCAATGAATACAAAAAAAGGAACGTTGCAATGAACAGATTCTTACGATTATTGTTTATCGGTACATTGCTGATACCTGCAACCTATTTTGGCCAAGAAGGTATATTTAAAGATGCAAAAATTATAGAAAAAAGCGCAACGGCAAAGATAGAATCACTTAAAGATCAAGAAACGCAATTAACGCGCGAAAAAAACGATTTGCAAAAGGGAAAATACGATGTTCAGGCCAACTATCTTAACAGACGTATTAACCAACTAGCACAGCAACGAGAAGTATTACAAAATAATCTTAAGGACTTTACCGCTGCAAAAGAAGAATTTGATAAACCCGCAGCCACACGCCCGGAAAAAAATCGCGCTCTTGATATTGGGCAAGAGAAAAGTCGCGAACTTACCAAATACACACAACAGCTTGCAGGGCTTTTATATCAACCCGGAGAAGGTTTTTATCGCAATAATAAACAAGTTAAAGCCTTCGACGATCTTGTTAACGTAAGTTTTACAAAAAGTAAGTTAAGCTCCCAAGCAGCAAAAAATAATCGACTTCTTGATTTAAATAATTTAGCAACCGATATGATTCGCCAAGCAGCTACGCGAGGCCAAGAACTTTTGGGTAAAGATTTCAAAAAAACTGCTGATAATGTCGAAAATTCCTTAAAAAAAATAACCAAACGCATAGAACCAACGCAACAAGTTAAGGATGCCACTAATGCAGCATTATATACATTCAGGGAACAGGCCCTTAAAAATGATCCGTCCATGATCTCGGTATATGAAATTGGATCACCCGAAGCGAAAAATTCTTTCCAATTCGAGTTAACTAATCTGAACAAAGAATACCAAAAAGTAATCAGTGTCATTAATACTATGAATACCGCGCTAGGCTCAACAACAAAATTACCTCAAGAATTAACGTTGCAATCTCTGGAATCGTTTTCCAAGCTACGCACCTAACTCAGATTATTTTAATATGATGTATAGCAATGCTATCATCACTCACGAGCGTAAGTGTTACGTTATATTCACGCTCCAATTGTAATACCGAATTATATTCAGTGGTGGTTATATAGGTAAACATAGCAGGATGTAAATGCACCGTAACCGCCGTGGTATCCTTTAGTTTACGTAAATGTTCTTTAAGCTTGGGTAATAACACATAACATTGCGTTTGCATTGATTTAACAAAGCCCAATCCATGACAGGTTGCGCAGGAATCAGTTAGTTCTTGTAATAATGTTTTACCAGAACGTTTGCGGGTCATTTGTACAAGGCCAAATTCAGAAACTTTAAGCACAACCGATTGAAATTTATCTCGTTCTTTGAGTGTTTTTTCAAAAAACTTTAATAATTTTTGGCGGTTAGCCGGTGATGCCATATCAATAAAATCGATTACAATCAAGCCACCAATATTACGTAATCTTAATTGACGAACAACTTCTTCTGCTGCTTCTAAGATTAGTTTTTAAAATAGTTTCTTCAAGATTTGCCTTACCAATATATTTGCCCGTATTAACGTCAATAACCGTCATCGCTTCTGTGGTTTCAATAATAATGGAACCACCCGACTTCATAAATGTCTTACGGGAAAGCGCTTCTTCAATCTCTTTATTAATATCAAATTTTTCAAAAATTTCATGCGGACCAGCATAATAATGCACTTTATAGATATATTCTGGTGCAATATGCTTTACAAATTTATATAGATCAACTTGGGTATTCTTTATCATCAACAATAACTTCTTCAACATCATCATCTAAATGATCGCGAACAATTTGTAACGGTATTGGTAAATCTTCATGAATCTTTTCTTGTGCTTTAGCGGAATCATAACGCTTTAATAATACCATTCCATATAGTCGTTAAATATTGTAAATCCTGGGCAATTTCTTTTTCTGATCGATTTTCAGAGGTCGTACGTATAATAGCCCCCATACCTTCGGGCAAACTGCGTAATAAAATATCTTTCAACCGAGCTCGTTCATCTTTATCTTCAATCTTTTTTGAGATTGCAATGCGAGGAATATTGGGCATTAAAACTATAAATCGCCCGGGTAACGTAAAGCAGGTAGTAAGCTTTGCCCCTTTTTAGTATACCGGTTCTTTGCTAACCTGCACCAAAATAGATTCACCTTCATGAAAATTTTACTAATATCAGGGCCCTGCTGAGATTCTTGTTTATGGCCGGAAGAGGTATGAATTTCTTCCAATTCAATATTTTCACCCATTCTTTGCAAGGCAAGTTCCCGATCTATTTCAGAAATATGTAAAAAACCGGATTTTTCTTGTCCAATGTCAACAAAGGCGGTCTGAATACCCGGCAATACGGTAGTAACCGTACCTTTAAAAAAGGACTGTTCTAATGCCTTGCTAACGGGAGAAGAAAAATAAATATTTTGCAACTCTTCATCACGAATAATTGCTACCCTTGTCTGCCAATAATTCACATTAATGATAATTTTTTTCATAGGCTTTCCAATTCGATTGCTTGTCGTGATTGTTTTTTTGCACGTGCGCAATAGAGTTTTTTAATTTTTATATTCTATAAGTATACCTTATCTATCGGGCAAAGAGTAGAAACAAAAAAATATTGAGTAGAAAAGAGTATAAAAATATGCTAAAGTGCCACTAATCGAGACAGATTAAAAAAAACAATTTTTTTAGGAGGCAGCAATGCAAACAAAATATTTTTTTGCTCTTTTAATCCTTATTTTGGGTTTAAATGGCTGTGGAGGCAGAAAAAACCGTACAGAACCTAAACAGACTCATAAACCTACCACTGATATGCCAACCCATGATTCAAAAACTACAAAAGTCAGCTTTTTTGACGAGGATGCCAGTGGCTTTGAGGATGTAGAAACCTTTGTATTGGATGAAGAATCTAATGCCCCCCAACCAGCACAAGCTAACACAACCTTAGCGTGGCAAGAATCAGCCGCAACTCCTGCAGGCCATGAACGCGTTGTTTATTTTAATTACGATAGTTCAAGACCACGCGAAGATCAGCAACCAAATCTCGCGATGGCAAAAGAATCAGTCAAAGAATGGGCAAACCAAGGGCATAAAGTTGTCTTTAAAGGGCACGCTTGCCGTTATCATGGTGAACCAGCCTATAATACAGCACTTTCCAACCAACGCGCCCATGATTTAGCCATGGAGATTACTAAAGATCTCGGTATAGCCAAAGAGATGGTACAATGTTTTGGCGTGGGTAATGAAGAGCCAATGGTGTATGATGACACCCTAGAAGGTAATGCACCAAATCGCCGTGTTGAAATCTATTCACTAGCGGTTTAAAAAAACTTTATATAAGTTAAAAAAAAGGCCTCTATTTTTTAGGGGCCTTTTTTTATTACAAAAAAAGTTATCTAAGCGGTTACGCACCTATCTTTGCGCAACTGCTCTTCCATGGTGTGAGCAAGCATTATTTGTTTGAGCGCATCATTCCTCTTTTTAGGCGAAGGATGAGAAATCTGATCTTTTGTATAAAGATAATAACCAAACATGCTTAGCAATAGTACATTCGTACTTAATGATAAACACCATGCACTCAAAAATTTTTGCTCTTCGCTCGCGTATTCATTCATGCTAACTTTACAGGTTGCAATGGCTGACGCAACAGTAGCTGCAAAACAAAAAAATCCTGCTTTAGTTGGATCGCTACGTTCAAAAACTGCTCGCATTGCTCGCGCATTGGTATAGTTTTCTAAACTTAACGATTGATCTGCCATGTATTCGCAACTATAACTATGTTGTTGTAGTGCTTGATCAATGTATATCGTTGATTCTTGTGGATGCGTTACTTTCCATTCTTTATAGAGATGATCAAAAAAAATGCTCTCTATAACATGATATTCTTTAATATGAGTAATTTCATGATTAATAATTCCCCCCATAGCCTCTTTTGATAAAAATGTAGTTCTGTTTGGATTAAAATTTAATTTTTGTTTCATCTGCTTAATAAAGGGAACCCCAAATAAAAAATATATTTTTGAAGTAATGCGGTATTGAAAATCACGATCATCCTTGCTGGTGATAGTGATGTTATTTATATCCAAGCCTTGTGCAAGCAACTGTTGCTTGCAGTATTCTATTAAATCTTCGGAAAGTGCTCCAAAATCATGAGTAACTGTTTTTTGATCAATACGATACGTATCATAATTCTTTTTTAATCTGGTTAAAGTTTTTAGAGTTTTTTCTTGTTCATAAGGATGATAAAAACCTAATGCCCGTAAAACGCCCTTAATACATTCTTCATGATGCTTGCGCAATTCTTTAATTTTCTCGATTTTAAAGCTTGAATTTTTTTGAATAATATCTTCAATTTCTTGCTGCATAGCATAATATTTTGGAAAAAGAAGGCGTAATAGTTTATTGGGTTGATTATCAATAACGGCGTGATATGCAAAAAAACCAATAAGAAAGCTTGCAGCTTGTTGAATATAAATCATTGACAGTAACCTGGATGTATGTTTTAAATTTCACAAATTAAATTTTATTTTGCGTCAAAATATACAATTGATGCTGAATCAACAAGCGACTTTTTATAATTTTCATATAATTTTTCAAATTTCGGCTTTCTGAGCAATTCAACAATCTCGCGATAACGCTTTTTTAAAGGAATCAGCGTTGTAGGTTTCTTCTTAAGTAATTTATACACTTCAAAACCTTCACTGACCTGTTGAGGTTCAGAAATATCACCCGGATTCATAGTCATTAGACTATACAATTGCTCTGCCATTTCACTCTTTTTAAGCCAAAACGGTGTATTCCAGGTAATAACGATGTTGCCCTTGGCCGTCTTTATATATTCTTTTATAGCCGTTATTTGATCCTTAATTGATTGTTTTTTATTAAAAGGAATAAGCCCAACCTGAATTTTATATGATTCTTCTTCAAATACCGGATGTTCATTGTAATACGCAATTACTTCAGCCTCGGTGACTACCAGACTTTGTTTAATTTTACCATCAATCATGGCATTAACCGCATACATAATACGCAACTGTTCAAATCCATCTTGGAAACTATAATAACCAGACGCCTTAAAAACAGCCGTTATATCTTCTAAACTCCACCCTTGTTGTCTTCGCACCGAATCTATATAGGTATGAATAACCGAATCATCAATAGGAACTTTATAGCGCAATGCATCCTGATAAATTAACTCATTAACTACTTGACCCATTGTTTTATCAAAATTACTGCCGGATTGCTGATTGCCCCCACCCATCTCTGCCCGTTCTCTATCGGAAGCACAAAAAATTTGGGTGCGTTCAGGGCCATAGACTGTACAAACTATTTCATCAATCAGAAACCGCTCCGAATCCGAAACGTCCTTTGTATCCCCTGAGTTATCACTATCTTTAGTATCTTCTTGTGCCGATTGAGTATTTTTTACCGGTTCTTTTTGTTCAATTTCAGGACTTTTTTTTGATCTATTCTTTTCAGTGGTCTCTTTTTTGTCATCTGATTTATTTTCATTACTATTATCAGTTAATTTTTTGCTCTGAGAAGATATATCGATATTTTGGTTATTTTTTTCTTTTTTAACCAATGGCTCTTTTTTTGTACCTTCCAGAGCCGGTTGATCCTGTTCTGTTCGTATACAAAAGACTAAAAAACCTATTGCAAACAGCAAAAACACTGATTTTTTCATCATACCCTCTTACATCACCATGATTCTAAAAAACAAAGAGGAGCACAATGCTCCTCTTTAATAACTAGTCTACGGGGTTTTCGTTAAGGTTTCAACAACTATGCTCCCTTAACTTGGGAAGCTGGCTGGGGCTTCTTTTCTTCTTTTTTCGGTTTTTGTTCTTGTTTTGCCTTTTCTTTTTCAAACATTGCCGCCATTTCATCTTCTTTTACTTTTTTTCTACGTTCAAAGAAATCTTTGTTTTCGACAATATTGAAATCTTTTTTCAAAGTTTCTAATTCTTTGTTAAACATTTCGCCTAATTTTTGTTGTTTTAAAAATGGTTCAAGGCGTGATTGAATCTGGTCAAAAGGAATATATTGCGGCTCACTTTTGCCAGTAGCCTTCACAACCCATGTCTTATCACCCACCGTAACTACTTCTGTAGCAGGAAATTTTTTGATGCTCAACAATTTCTCTCTCAATGGAGCTTCAACATCAAAACTTTGATCGTTTACTTGTTTGAAATCTTTTACGGTAGCTTTTGCTTCTTTAGCCAATTGAGTAAAACTGGCTTTCGGTTCTTGTAGTTTAGCAATAAAAGCCTGTGCGTCGGCAGGAGTATTAAACATTGCTGCTTGCGCATTTACACCACCGCGAGAACTCATCAATTCCGGAATTGTCTGCTTATTTTCATCATAGTATTTTTTTACTTCAGCAGGTGTAACCACAACCGGGTGCGCATCCTGGAAATATTTTACGGCCAATTGGCGAGTTCCAAAATCAATAATAGATTGCAAATCTTTTTGGTATTCTATTTTTTTATCAATATTATTTTTCATCACCCATGCTTGCAATAATTCTTCATTTTTCATGCTGGTATATAATTCATATTCACCGTTGGGCATTAATGCCAATAATTGTTGAAGCTGTGGTTGTGATTGAAATACCATATTCATATATTCTTCAAAACGGCCGACGGTTATACGAGGCTTACCATCAATGGTTAAAATAACTTCGCTGCCAGGCCCTGATGCTTGCATTGCAGTAGTATCGCTATTTGCTCTCGTTGCTGAAGCCGTTGATGGCGACTCTTCCTCTACTTTTTTGCCAGCCCAATCGCACTGTGGTAAAAAAACCATAAGTAATGCTATTGTTAATAACCGTAATGATAATCTTGTAGACATATTTTTTCCTTTCTTATATAAAAAAACAATATTAGCTGTAGCGTATCACATAACAATAATTTTGCAAAAAACTCAAATAACCCGACAGCCAACAATCGCTTTTATCGAAGCTGGTTTAAGCGCAGTAAGAATTTTTGCAGCTGCCTGTAAGGTTGCGCCGGTAGTCATTAAATCATCAACCAACAATAAATGCTTATTTTTATAAAGATCATTATTTTTTACAGTGAGTGCAAAAGCGTCACCAACATTTTCAGAGCGTCCTTCAACGTCAAGCTCAGATTGAAGTTGCGTACTTTTTTTACGCGTAAGTATAGTGGCCAATTCTTTACCATTTTTATTGGCAAGCACGGCAGCAATAATTTCAGCCTGATTATATCCCCTTTGAGCAAACCTTCTCCAATGAAGGGGAATAGGAATACAGTAATCATAGGGAAGTTGAGCAATGATAGTTTGTTCCCATAATAATATCCCCAATTGTTTACTGGCAGTTCTATCGGATCTGATTTTACCAAGAATTAAACTTTTAACCGGTTCCTCGTAGCCACAAAGCGCAATAACCGGCATTTCATATTGTTTCGAAACAGAAATCTTGGTTGAAACGATCGGTTTTATTTTATCGGCACATGCTGCACAAAAGGTGCTTTGCTTTAATAAAAATACGTTACAAGAATAACAATACGGAGGCGCAAAAAGTTGCAATAACATGTTTTGTAGCATGGTTCGATTAATCATGTGATGAGTGCCACAACAATATGAATAATAATATTACTTACAATACCGGCACCAATATCATCGAGAAGAATCCCCGATGCACCTGGATACTTTTCTAACCTATCCAACCAAAACCATTTGCTAATATCAAAAAATCTAAAAAGCATGCACCCAACAATGAGTGAAGGTATGGTTATCGGCACAGCAAAAAAGGTAACCAAACAACCAATATATTCATCAACTACTATTGCTGATGGATCAGTGTTATAGTTAAACAAAAATAATACTTTTTCAATGGCATAATAAGCAATTATAATACTCATTGCCAGAATAAAACTATACAACAATTCGCTGTTGATCATATTCAACATAATCACTAAAGGAAGAGTGCATATTGTTGCAACAGTCCCAGGAGCATACGTAACGTATCCTATTGGGCCCAACGTAACTAACTGATGAGCGATGCGAACGTAATTCATGATTTTAAACCGATGATTAACATTTGAATAATGCCACAAACAATAGCGATATCTGCCACATTAAAGACCGGCCATGAAAATCTTCCATACGACAAAAAAATAAAATCAATAACACCGCCATACCAAATGCGATCAATAATATTGGAAAGGCCACCCGCGAGCACTAATGCTTCACCCATGAGCAACGTATCGTTATGTAAACGAGTAACCGTGTACTTAATTAGTACACCGTATACCATCATAATAAGTACCGTAAGCAACCAAAAAATGTAGGTACTATTACCATCAAACAATCCCCATGAAATACCACGGTTCATAACTACATTAAGAGAAAGAAATGGCGTTATGGCATACTGCGTGATATCACTGGCCAGAACCAAATATTTTGAAAGCCTATCAACCGCAATAATTACCATAAAGGCTATCATTAACAAAATATTTTTTTTATTCATCGTATAGTTACACCATGTTGTTGTAAAATACTTAGAACATGATTATAAATATGATCGATATCTGCTTTAACTAATGTTTTTTCATTATCACGTGCAAAAAATCGCATAGTGATTGAACGCTTATCAAGCCATTCTTCTTTTTGGAAGAAATCTATAACCTCAACCTTAAATATTCGCCCATCAACATTTTTAATGAGCGCAGAAAGCTGCGCAACCGTTGCATCAAGCGGCACAAACATGCTGACATCAAGCCATGTGGCTGGAAATTTTGGTAATGGTTTAAACACAGGTTTTTCTGGAACAACAGACAACAACCACTCCGCATCCAATTCAAAAATAAATGCATCACCTTCGACGATCGCTTGCATAAACATGGGATCAATTTTACCCGCATAGCCAATAACAGCATCTCCATACACTAATTGTGCTGTTTGATACGGATGAAACCAAGCCGATATCTTTTTTTCTGCTTTAACCCACGCAACTTCAAGGCCGCAGGAGCGCAATAGTGTTGTCAAAAGATTTTTGGCTTCATAAAACTCAACCACTTTTTTATGATCAAACAGTATCCCCGCAATACTTTTCTTTTCAAATACCGCATCACCCTCTTTGGTCCAAATGCGATTAGATTCAAAGAAACGTAACGGTTCATCGGCAGTTTTGTTTTCATAAATATTTTTAATTAAATGCGGTATTAATGATGTTACCAGACGCCGCCAATGTTGCGAAACTGGATTCTTTATATCAACCGCATGTTCAGGCTGCCATTGCAAAGCAATAAGAAATTCTTCATCAAAAAATGCATAATTCATTACTTCACGGGCTTGCATGCCAAAGGCCATATATTCTTTAATATTTTGTTCCCTATAGAGCCATTTCATAACAGAAGGTTTCATCGTAACAGATGGCAACATTAACGGAATAGTATCATAACCGATAAAGCGCCCTATTTCTTCAACAATATCTTCCATTAAAGGGGCTTCTTTTGTTGCTCGAAAGGTGGGAACCTCAATTTCATACATAACATTATTGTTCTTATTTTTCTTATGTACAACAAATGCTAATCGCTGCAAGATAGCAATAATGGTGGAACTTTCTAGAGCAACACCAAGCCGTGATTCTATGAATGCATGTTCAATCGTTAGGGTATATACTTGCGGTTCGTGACCTATATCAATAATAGGATTTGAAGCTGATGCAAGAACACCTGCCTGCGATAATAATTTGAGATATCGTTTAAGGGCAAATACGGTTTGCTGTGCATCTAAACTTTTTTCAAAACGGGTTGAGGCTTCAGTTCTTTTTTTATGCCTCATTGCCGCTTTCCTAACGCGGTCTGCATCAAAATTGGCTGCTTCCAGCAAAAGTTTTGTTGTGGAAGGCTGTACGCTATGCTTCATATCACCCATAACTCCCGCCAACGCAATGGGGGTTTGAGCATGAGCAATAATTAAATCTTCATCGGTCAATGATACGGAAGTTCCATCTAGTAACGTTATTTTTTCTCCATAACGCGCTAATCGAGGACCTATAGTTCCTTTGACTAATTTTTCCGCATCAAAGGCATGCATCGGTTGACCAATATCAAACATAACGTAATTAGTTGCATCAACAAGGGCATGTAATGGTTTACCATCAACACGAACAAGGCGATGTGCCATAAAAATTGATGAAGCACGATACGCAATCTCGGGAATATAGAGGGTCGAAAAACGCTTGCATAGTTCAATATCAGGAATTTCAAACGTATAGGGACTTTGTTTGGTAGCTGAAGCAAAGAGCCCTTCTTTAATAATCTTATGCTCATCAATCAAGGTGCGCTCAGGGATTAAAGAAAGTTTTAACAAGGCTGCGCATTCTCTGGCAATACCCCGATGCCCCCATAAATCTGGCCGATGCGTTATTGATTTATTTTCTATATGCAAAAGATAATCTTCCGATTCAAAAGAATTTTTCCACGCGCCAGCAATATCCGATTCTTTACAGGCAAATGCAGGTAGCAGCGCCTCTTTATCTGATCCCCAATCAGCTGCCGCAGCCCAACGAATATCGTTCCCATTATGATAGATACAATAGAGGTCCCCTACGGATATGGTAGGGCGAGCAGGCAGTGATAGTTCTTTATTAATTTCTTCACTATACAGCGTAACTGACAGTTCATTAGATGCAGTAACGCGAGCAAGAGAAAAATGTTGTAAATCAATATTTATATGCTCAATTCGTTCAATTTCTGCGGTTGTTTTGTTAAAAGCATTAACAAGTTGTGTAACATCACAATCTTTCCAAGATCCATTAATATGGTCAAAAATCCAAGCCAGTGAAAGTTTCATCGTTATACCTTCTATTGCTAAAAATCTATCTATCAGAATAGAATACGTCAAAAAGATAAAAGTCTCAATTCTTACTAACAGTAATTATCAGTTACTGCCAACGCAGTGCATCTTTCCCATTATGCCATGTAAGTATTAAATACTTACCATTATAACTTCTAAACAACTACCGACCCTCTAATAGTTGATAAAATATGCTAAAATTAGCATTATTAAGTATTTTTTTAACTTCATTATTATATAATTATTATATACTAAGTAAAAACTCATTAGGTTCATTAATTTTACCAAAAGGATTTTAAAAATTTTTTATGATGAAAAAAGACCCGGTATTGGAAGTTACCAACCTGACTAAGGTATTTAGCTCAGGAAGATTATTTGCACGATCAAAAACATACATTAATGCAGTAAATCAAATATCATTCGTTCTCAATAAAGGGGAAATTTTAGGTCTTTTAGGCCCTAATGGCGCAGGGAAAACCACTATTATTCAGATGCTTATTGGCACCTTAAAGCCAACCCAAGGCTCAATCCATTATTTTGGTAAAGAATTCGAAACCAACCGATCAGACATTTTGCAATATGTAGGATTTGCTAGTAATGCACTACAGTTGCCTGCAACATTAACTATTGTACAAAATTTAACGATCCATGCTCGCCTTTATGGAATTTCGGCAAAAGACCGAACGGTAAAAATAACCAATCTTCTGAAAGCTTTTGGTATATGGAATATACGCGATGCACGAGCGGGTTGCCTATCCCTTGGGCAAATAACCCGTGTTATGTTGGTAAAAGCCTTTTTGGCTAACCCTCGTATTGTTTTTTTAGATGAAGCAACGTCTGCGCTTGATCCTGAAATTGCACGCGATGTCAGAAAGTTTTTACTTGAACACAGGCAAACCTATGATACTGCAATTTTTTTGGCATCTCATAACATGGCCGAAGTTGCACAAATTTGTGATCGTGTTTTGGTAATGAAGGAAGGCTCAATCATAGCCAATAATTCACCTGATGTACTTACCAAACAAATAAGTACGGTTAAATTGCGTTTTACGTATGATAGCAATGACGTTGACCTTGAACAGTTTTTACAAAAAAATAATATTGTTTATGCGCTAAAAGATAATAATGTGCTCATCGAAGTTAGCGAAGATGATATTGCATCGCTCTTGCGTCTCTTTGCTCAAGAAGAAATTAATTATACTAATATAGCGATTGAACGACCAACGCTTGAAGATTATTTTTTAAATATTACTACAACTAAAAATAATAATTAAAGGGATATCATGAGATTTTATCGCGTTTGGGCGATGGTAATACGATATTTATTAACATGGTTTCATAATCTCAATAATTTTCTTGATGATGCTTTATGGCCAATTCTTGACATTATTTTATGGGGAATGACCAGTATTTGGATACAAGAAAATCAAGACACCATACCAGAATCTGTTTTCATTCTTCTAACCTGTCTTGTTCTCTGGTATGTAGTACAACGGGCGAATGATGCCGTTTCTATGAACACGCTGGAAGAGTTATGGGAACGAAATCTGATTAATCTTTTTTCCACCCCGCTGACCATTTTGGAATGGATGACGGCGATGATTATTTTAAGTTTTTTACGTATTTCTTATACGCTACTCGTATGCATCGTTACCGTATGGTTATTATATGCACTTAATATTTTTGCTATAGGATGGATGCTCATTCCCTTTTTGTTTTCGTTGCTACTTTCAGGTCTCTTCATTGGTTTTTTTACTACCGGATTTGTTATGTGCTGGGGAAGAAAAGCATTATATTTTTCATGGACCATTAGTTGGTTATTTTCACCATTCAGTTCAGTATATTATCCGTTAGATATTTTACCCAAGTGGGCACAATGTATTGGTCAAATGCTTCCTATGACCTATGCGTTTCAAGGGCTGAGAACAGCACTGGTAACACAAGAATTTCCGGTTCAAAATTTTACCATAAGTCTTATCTTAAACGGCATATACCTTGTGCTTTCTATGATTTTTTTTGTATTTATGTTTGAACGTAGTAGAGTTAAGGGGTTTGCAAGCTTGCAGTAATAGTACGTTTCATACCATGAATAAAAATGCTATAATAAGAACCACACACTATATAAAAACTGGTAGATTCTTATGGGAAAAATAATTATTTTTTACAAATACATAGAGATCGAAAATCCACACGCCATTCAAAAATGGCAACGTTCTCTCTGCGAACGCCTCAATCTCAAAGGCAGAATATTATTGGGCCATGAAGGCATTAATGCTACCATCGGTGGTTCTGTAGAAAGTTTACGTGATTATAAAAAAGCTTTATTAGAACATCCGTTATTTTCTGACGTCGATGTCAAAGAAAGCGATGGGGATTCCTCATATTTTCCTAGGTTACGTATTGTAGTTCGTGATGAAATTGTACGCATGGGAATTGACCCCAAAAAAATTACGGCTCGTGATGGCGGAAAACATATAACGCCGCAGCAAGTGCATACTATACTTACTAATAAGCCTGATAACTTAATTGTGCTCGATGCACGCAACAGTTATGAATCAAAGGTTGGATCTTTTGTTGATGCCATAAAACCACCTATAGACAATTTTAGGCAATTACCAACGTATATCGATGAAAATCTGGATCTTTTTAAAGATAAACAAGTTCTTATGTATTGTACCGGCGGCATACGCTGTGAACGCGCTTCAGCCTATTTAAAATCAAAAGGTGTAACCAAAGAAGTATACCAAATTAATGGTGGCATTCACCGTTATGTGGAAGAATATCCAGAAGGTTTTTTTCGCGGCAAAAATTATGTTTTTGATGGAAGAGTAACCGTAAAAATAAATAATGATATTGTTGGCCGCTGTGATCTTTGCTCAACGCCGTATGATGAACCAACTAATTGCATTAATGCCTCATGCAATAAACAATTTATTGCGTGCCCACCTTGTTTGGAAACGCTCAAAAACACTTGTGATCATACCTGTTTAGTACTCGTCAGCAATAACATGGTCCGATTGCGAACAATACCGACAAAAATACCGGCCAAACCATGCTAACTATGCAGCACAATACACCGTTACATGATAAAAATTGGTTTAAAACCGGAGGGCCTGCTCGTTTCTTTTGCCAACCAACAACTCCCCATGAATTTCAAGAGGCTTTACAATATGCTCAGCAGAATGAGCTTCCCATCTTTATCTTAGGGCACGGAGCAAATATCCTCATCAGTGATGATGGCTTTGACGGATTGGTTATTCAGCCTCAATTACAAGAAATTATTACGTATCCTTATGATGCGCATGAGGTTCTGATACAAGCCCAAGCTGGCGTTTCCCTTAATGACCTTATTGAATATTGCTTGGCACATACTATAAGTGGTCTTGAAGAATTTAGTGGCATCCCGGGCAGCATGGGTGGATCTGTATATATTAACGTCCATTATTTTGAATTCTTATTGAGTGATTTTTTATGCTCTGCGGAAGTTGTTGAACAAAAAACTGGCATTATACACACCGTGCAAAAAGACTGGTTTAATTTTGGCTATAATCAATCACGCCTTCTTGACGCATCGCACTATCTGATAAGTGCAACCTTTAAACTCAAAAAAATAACCGAGCTCGAAACTGCCTATGCCTACGGAAGACGAGATGAGATCATTCGCCATCGGGCTAAACGGTATCCTACTTCTAATACCTGTGGCAGTTTTTTTAGAAACTTTTATCCGCGTGAACTTTCCTCGAACATCTCTTTACCCTATATTGCGTATTATTTAGACAAAATAGGTATAAAAGGTCATTTAAGTAGCGGAGGGGCTGCCGTTTCTCATCAGCATGCCAATATGTTTATCAATAAAGGATCGGCTACCTCAGATGATATTATAACCCTTGCCCGAACCGCCCAAGAACTGGTGCGAAGCAATTTTGGCATTACACCGCAGCCGGAATGTCAATTAATAGGGTTCAAAGAATACCCCTTATTGGTATAATGCAGGACCCATCCTGTTTTTTTCCCAAAAATCGGGTATACTGAGCTCATGTTAATTGCTGTACCAAAAAACGTTTTTTATGATCATGAATGAGTATATCTTCCTGGTTCATACCAGTATTATTAGTATTGTTACGTTAGGTGCTTTGCGCTTTGGCAAAGAAGCATTGACCGTGCTTATTGTTCTGCAAACAATCTTAGCAAATCTTTTCATAACCAAACAAATTGTTCTTTTTGGTTTTCACGTAACACCTACTGATGCATTTACCATTGGCGCCGTAACAGCAATCAATTTTATGCAGGAATATTATGGCGTAAAAGCAACGCGCACCGTGTTGTGGATGAGTTTTTCAACAGCACTTTTTTTTAATGTTATGGCACAACTTCATCTGGCGTATATACCAAGTATCTACGATACCAATGACGCTCATTTCCAAGCCGTGTTATACAGTTCTGCACGAATTCTTGCTGCATCATTAACTTCGTATGTACTTTCTCAAACCATAGAATATCGGCTATACGAAATCTTGAAAAAAAAATTTGGTGTTCTGCATATGATCATTCGTGCATCCACCTCAACGCTCATAGCACAACTATTCGATACGATACTATTTAGCTTTTTAGGTCTGTATGGCATTGTGCAATCGGTTGTTGATATTATTATTGTTAGTTATTGTATTAAAGTAGTGGTCCTTGTTTTAACGTTTCCTACCATCTGGTTATCAAAATATTGTAGCAAAAAATATATCCATGAACATGTTTAGATTTGAACTTATTCACCAATCACGCATCTCACGCGCACGTGTCGGCAAAATACATACTCCTCACGGTATTATTGATACGCCCAATTTTGTTGCCGTTGGCACTAACGGTGTTTTAAAAGCCATTGATATGGCAACGCAACATAATCTTGATCTACAATTAATGTTTTGCAATACCTATCATCTTATGGTGCAACCAGGAATACCAACGATTAAAAAAGCGGGTGGATTGCATCATTTCATGAATAGAACCAAACCACTTATTACCGATTCTGGCGGCTTTCAAGTATTTAGTCTTGCATACGGCACGGTAAAAGATGAATTGAAAAGCAAGGGACAAAAAAAATACACCAATGCGGTTATCAAAATAAATGAAGAAGGTGTTTTATTCCGTTCGTATCGTGATGGCACGCCACTTCTACTAACACCAGAATCATCGGTGCAAGCACAGAAAGATCTTGGTGCCGATATTATTATTCCGTTTGATGAATTACCGCCGTATCATATTGAGCCGAGCGCCTTGATTAAATCTCTTGAGCGCACGCATCGGTGGGAAAAGCGCTCACTTGATGAACACAAAAAAAATCAAAACAATCAGGCAATGTATTCCGTCATTCATGGCGGCATTGATCCTGAGTTACGTAAAAAAAGTGCTCTCTATTTAACATCACTTGATTTTGATGGTTATGCGATTGGGGGCAGTTTAGGAAAACATAGAGATGAAATGATTGCTATGCTGACTATGATGATGCCGTTGTTGCCGCCAGAAAAACCTACACACTTGCTGGGTATTGGTGATTTGCCATCAATTGAACCGGGCATTGCACTCGGTATCGATACCTTTGATAGTTCACACCCAACCCGTTGTGCGCGCCACGGTTTATTATTTACTACACAAGGTATGATAAAAATTTCACAACATCAATATAAAGATAAATTTGCTCCGCTCGATCCTCACTGCACCTGCAGCGTTTGCCAACATTATACGGCGGCGTACTTGCATCATTTATTTAAAGCGCATGAAATTACGGCACTTACGTTAGCAACTATTCATAACCTTCATTTTATGGTTACCTTAATGCAAAACTATAGGCAAAATATTTTGGAAGATAAACTATAATGCAAATCAAAGAAATTAATTCAGTTCATAATCCAACGATCAAACAAGTCGCCATGTTGCATACGGCACAAGGCCGCGCGCAATACCAGCAATACATCGCTGAAGGGACACGCATATGCGGCACTATCATTAATTCTGGCCAAAAACTACTGCAAGCATATTGCACTGCCGCAATGCTCGATGAATGTTTAACGTTGTGTGATAGTTCATTGATTACTATCGTCACTGACGCGGTTATCAAAAAGATAAGCACGATGACAACACCAAGTGGTATCGTTTGTGTATTTGCAATACCCCAACAGCCCAACCCTGAACAGTTGCAAAGCGGTTTAGTGCTTGCACAAATCGCTGATCCAGGCAACATGGGAACGTTAATTCGTTCTTGTGCTGCATTTGGCAAAAAAAGTGTAGCTGTTATTGAAGGTGTTGATCCATTCTCTCCCAAAGTAATACAAGCCAGTGCTGGCACTATTGCTCACGTTAATTTGTTTCTATGGTCATGGAAACAATTGCAACAGTATAAAAAAACATTGCAATTGTGTGGCCTGACCGCACGAGGAGGGACTACTGAATTTAATGTTATCGGAGAAGATGCGTTACTTGTTGTGGGTAATGAAGCTCATGGCATTCCACAAGCATGGCAAAATGAATGTGATGTATTAGTAACGTTACCAATGCCTGGTAACACGGAAAGTTTAAATGCAGCCATCGCCGGCTCCATTGCTATGTATCATGCATGGGTTTATACAAAAGAATAATGTTCATACTTCCTAAGCCTTGGAGGCAAAACGTTACCATAAAAAAAACGTAATAGTTACTTGGAACTATTTTCGAAAGCCCATTATTCGATCAAGAGTAGACCCCAAGGGATTAATATTAGGATTTTTTAGCCGTGAGGCTATAAGCAAACACTGCGATCGCGCCTATTTCAAGCGTTGGTGTTATTATACCCCAACGACTTATTGGATGCATTAGTATATCAGATAGCTTATCGGTATGCTGTTCTGATAAGCCACAGCATCGTACTATGCTATAGCCATCACAAGGGTTCACAGGTAATAATTGTACAGCATGGTACATTACTAAGTGTGATGCTACTAGCCTAATCCAGTCACTATTTGTATAGCGCGCAATGAGCAGCGATGTAGTAATACCGATTAATGGTCCAGATAAAGAAACAAGAGCATGTTTTTTTGTATACCGTTTGTCAGATGGAACTACGTTATGAGCGCGCCCTTCCCATATATTGTAATCATTTATGGTAAAATACTTACTTTTAAACAAAGGCTTTTTAACATTTTCACTACCAAGTTCAATGTTTATTGGACTACCAAACAATGCGTATGCTGTTGTCGCATGCGCCAATTCGTGCGCTACGGTACAGGCTGCTATCGTTGCGCCAGCGCCAGCAAGGCCAAAACCAACCTTTGCACCAAGGCTTATTAACGGGTGTACGCTAGAGCCAGTATCCATAGATCTAACCTGTTGCGCAGGTATAAGGGCGCATAATGTGGTAAATAACAGTAATTTTTTCATAATGAATCCATTTTTTGTATATTTTTTACACTTTAAAACATCAATTATCTATTATTAAGTTTATAGTAATATTACAATTTGTCACTACCGATACCCAGTAATACCGAAAGTTTAAATGCAGCCATCGCCAGCTCCATTGCTATGTATCACGCATGGGTTTATACAAAAGAATAATGCTTATAAAAGGTTATTATATTTGAGCAATGCCACCATAGCTCCTGCGGTTACCGTCCGACTTACTGGATTGCTGAACGTATCAGATATATTATCGGCATAGCTGTCTGATAAACCACAATCTCGTAACATGTCATAGCCATCAGTACCCTTAATAGGTAATAATTGAAAACAATCATTAGTTGCTGAAAAGAATGCTGCTAGTTTAACAAATTTGTTATCTGAATATTGCGCAATGAGCAATGATGCTGCAATACCGGTTAAGGGTCCGGCTAAATCAACTAAAAGCATCTTTTTTGTAGTATATTCTTCAGGAATATCATAAAAAGCACGCCCTATAAATATATTACAATCATTTATGGTAAAATATTTACTACTAAATAACGGTTTTTCAACATCTTCAGTTCCGATATGAATATTTATTGGAAAACCCAACACTGCGGATCCTGCTGTCGCATGACCTAATTCATGTGCTACCGTACAAGCTGCTATTGTTGCGCCGGCACCAGCAAGTCCAAATCCTACCGTTGCACCAAGAGTTAGTAACGGTTGCACACTAAAGCCACTATCCATAGACAATACATGTTGGGCAGGAATAAGAATGCATAGTGCAGTAAATAACAGTAATTTTTTCATAACAAATCCATTTTTTGTATATTTTTACCCATTTAGATATCGATTAATATACTATTAATTTTATAGCAATATTACAAATTGTCAATAGATAAAACTGGCTAATTTGTATTAAATTTAGCCTATACTTAAATAAGGATGTACAATAAAAACAAGTATTTTTACCAGACGGTTTTGATCAATTCAGTTACTGAGTTAGCAGCATAAACACCAGACCAAAATGGTTCCCATTCCTGTTTATTAGAAAAAAACATAGCAATAAATCCGCCTATAATTAGGCCCAATGAATAGGCCAATGGCATAAGCAATCCGCCCAAAACCAGCATAGGATTCACTTTTATTTTTTTTAACACTAAGCCAAAAATGGCCCCTAAAAAAAGAACCCCGAAATTAAAATGCGTAGCATTAATTAGTAACGCCCGTGCTTGCGCTCGCTGCGCAAAAAGATGTTCTGACCCGAGCCCAAAATGATGAATAAATAACCAAAAAATAATACCTATACACAGTGAACTTACCAACAACCCTAATAATTGATAATTTCGCACTTGTTGGCGATTTAAGTTTCCAAGGAAACCCATTTTACGTCCAAATAACATGTCGGTTGCAACGCCCCCACAAATTTCAACAAAGGTTGCAGTAAGCGTTAATTTAACCACATCAATACCAAATAATATCATTGCCGGTGCCATAACAAAGGTAGCAAAACGCCCTAACTGTGCCATACCAATTTTGCCGGCAATAATTATAATTTGATAGGTGCAAATAATGGTACCAATAATAAGATATAGTTGATTAAGTATAGAAAATTTAAAATATAATAAAAAACCGATAATGATGCTGGCTATAATTATTAATTGATATGTATTCACCGCACGATGATAGTGCGCAAAGGTAGTATAATATTCTGCCGCATTGCTACGCTTTAATTTTTTGGAAAAATTATTAACAAATAATGGGAAATCAAAAAAACTTTGCAATGCACCTATTACCACCATCCCGCTACAAAACGCTAAAATAAAATCCATTTCGTGTATGTATGAAAAAAAAATTCTATTGAGCGGATCAACCATAATAATTTTAGCAAGAGAACCTACTGCCAAAGGAATGGCGATAACATGTCCTGTAATAAATCCAATGGCTAATAACATAGGAAATATATCCATGCGCAGTTGTATGGTTGGTATAGTAATCGGTCCCCAGGTTATAGTTTTTATTATGGTTATCACACGGGGTATTATCTGACCAATAAAGCGATGTGCGCTTTGAAAAATACTAAAAAAAATAGTCGTTAGAAAACCAAGTAATAGTTGCCAAACTTTAGGACCTTGGTTTTGTACTGCTATCATTTCATACGTAACTTGCCCTATAGGAAAAGACATTTGTTCTTCTTCTATACATTTTTTTTCTAACATATTAGCAATAATAAACCCTAATCCTCCCGCTGCAATGCTTAAAAAAAACATAATTAAACAAAAATACCAAGGTTGGGCCATCCATGCTAAAAAAAGAGTTGGATCTAAAAAATAAAGCGTAGGAAATGAAAAGGCTAATGCCGTGGCAAGAATACCCCCTACCGAAGAACCCGCCGTTGCCAAGGCTATCATCGTAAGCTTATTAGCGTTATCCGCGGGAAGTAAACGAATTAAACAGGTGCTCATTAATACTAAGGTTGGGGCAATCCATGGGCCTATGGGCGTAGCGAGGGCTACGTAGCTCATTACTCCTGTTGAGAACAGTGATAAGATACAAACAATAACAATAAGTACTAAGGTCATGAGGGTCCTTTATAATCAAACATTTAGCTTCAGATAATGTATGAATTAAATCATATTAAAGCTCAAATAAACTCGGCAATCTGACAAAACCACCATGAGCTGATCTATACGTGTTGATCGTTATATTATATACTTATTATAAAATGATCGTTCTTATTTGTCTTTATACATATTTTATTATTTAAGGTAATAATGGTTTTGATTGTCATATTATACGCACTTCTTGGAGGAACTTTTTCATTAGGAAAAGTTCTCGTTGCCTATGCTCAACCATTTTTTTTAGTGGGAATAAGAATGTTCACCGCAGGCTTATTACTTCTTATATACCAATATCTACAACGTGATGCAACCTTTAAATTTGAAAAAAAACATTGGTCTTTATATCTCCAAGTTATATTATTTACTATTTATTTTCCTTATTTTTTACGATTTTGGGGAATGCGTTACATGCCTTCTTCTAAAGCATCCTTGTTATATAGTTTGTCGCCATTCTTTTCTTACTTTTTTTCCTACATTTTCTGCCAAGAAAAAATAACGGCACAGAAAATTATTGGTTTACTCATTGGTTTTTTTGGTTTTTTACCATTTCTATCTTCATCGAATACCTCTAACTTTCATTATGGAATATCCTGGCCAGAAGTTGCTATCATACTTTCCGTATCATCGATGAGTTATGGTTGGATTATCGTCAGAAAACTTATGAAGGAAAATAATTATGCACCAGGAATGATCAACGGCATCAGTATGACCTGTGGTGGATTACTTGCTCTGGTTACTTCATTGCTTCTTGAATCGCATACGGCAATTGACGATCCAACAATCTTTTTTAGCATCCTGGCAATTATTATTTTGATCAGCAATCTTATATGCCATAATCTCTACGCTAATTTATTAAAAGAATATAGCCCAACCTTTTTAGCATTTGCTGGATTTCTCACACCGTTGTTTACCGCATTTTACGGATGGTTTTTTCTGCACGAAGTAATTTCTTGGTCTTTTCTAACGTCCTGTTTATGTATTTTTGTCGGATTAACCATTTTTTACCAGGACGAATTAAAACAAAAAATAATCGTGGCATCAAATCCAACGTAATAAAAATTATTTCTCATCAACTCCTGTCTTAACTCCCGATTTCCACCACTCTGATGGCTCGCTCGTTTCTACATGTTTCAATTTCTTCCTAATGGTTACCACATCACTAATCTCTTTTGCCAGTCGCTCTTAACCTTTGGTGGCCGAACAATTGGTACTCGTTCACCACGTTCACTGACAGGACGCAATTGCGGTCCTGATTTAACTTTAGCAAGTAATTCTTGTTGTAAGGCACCTAGCTGAAACGCATGTTCTTCTTTTTCTAACGCAAGTCTAAATTGTTGCGCTTTATATAACATGTCTTTATCTTTTTTTGATGTTTCTGGACTCTTTAACCGCTTTTCTATTTCTTCCAAAGGAAGTCCCGGTAGCAACGAATCAACGTAACTCGCAACGTTTTCTGGTCTTTCAGCTGCCTGCACTAACTCTACCTTTGGATGCATGCCCTCTTTAATAATCACTAACATGCTACGATCTAATTCTAACAAATACGCACTTTCATTTATTCTGTCCATAATACTAAGTATTACCGCAGCAGTTTCAAATGGCACTTCTTCGTTAGGATTGACCCTCAACGCTGCATCCGCTGCATCATTGACATTCTTTAATAATTGATTGTAAGCATCGTATATTGCTTGACGAGCATCTAAGCTCTCTTCAGAAACAGCCGCTGCATCAATAATATCGTTCCAATTACTAACTCCCTCAATTAATTTTTGATATTCCTTAAGAAGTACAGGATTGAAAATATTTTTTCCTACCTCAATATTTTTAATTGAGGTTGCAAGATTTGTTTTAATATTATCAGCGATTCCTTTTGCTAACGGCGGCTGCACTCCTATTTCTTGTGCCGTTGGGGCCCTTCCTTCTCGGGCTACAAAGTTGTTAAAATATCTTTGATACGTATCTTCTACTTCTTGATTTTTAGGAACAAGCTCCATCCAACGGGCTACGAGTACAAGTCTATCTGCCGGTGGAATTTCAAAATTATTGACCGCACTACGAATACCATCATTTAAGGTTTTATATGAATTAAGAATAACATTCGCTACTAATGCTTGATTAGTAGGATCAGTAATTTTTGCAACGTCAACCCGTTCTAGTGATGCGAGATCACGCATAAAAGTTTTATATTCATCAGTCGCAATAAAATTCAACGGATCTTTCTTGACCATATCAGAAACATCATTAAATCCAGTTCCGACATCTCCTGCCAACTGTTGAATATCTTCAATGTTTGTTGGCGTTTTTTGAGCAATGCCAGCCCGCTCTTCCAATGCTCTTCTACCCAAAAGCGAAATTCCTAATGCTTCCAACGTTGCATCGATTACTTTGTTAATGGCGTCACGAATTTTTTGATCTACTTTTCGATCTGACAATTCTTTATCCAATCCAATAAGATCGACAACTAATTGCTCCATTTCCTGCCGTAGTGTAGATCGAACGGCTTCACTTACCGTGCCTTTAGTTAACGCATCTTTATAATCTTGCAATGCTGCAAAGTGTGCACTTATTTTGTCGTTCAAGTTATCAAGAACTTTGGCTAACTCTTTGTTGTTACGTGCTCGTTCTAATAAACCTTGTTTGCCAAATTCAGTATATAATTTTGCTAATTGCTGCCGAATTTCAATAACTTTATTAACGTCACCAGTCCAGGTATTAAATGGAATTTGAATATTGGTTTTTATCCATATACGAACCTGATTTAAAAAACGTTGCAAACCGGAAGGAAGTTCTTCTACCGGCTCCAGTAACTTACCGAGCGATGCGGTATATTGTTTGACTAAATCATTCTGCGATAATTCTTTTTGCCGCACTTCCCAATCTTTTTTCACAACCTCTGCCTGAGCAATTTCTCGCATTTCAAACTCCTGCTTGATGCGTAATTCTTCCATCTTCTTAGCATCTGGTTTTGGGAGTTTATTTTCTTTATTTAAGTCATCGATCGTTTTCTTTAAATCTTCTTTACGTGTTTCCCGTTCCTTTTCAGCCTTGTTTCGTTCAGCTTCAGCGTCATCCCACGCTTTTTTTGCTTCTTGCTCATCTTTTGGCGCTTCATATTTTTCAGGTTTTTTTAATTCAATACCAATCAACCCAGTAACTGAAATAGTGCAAAAAAATAAGGTACTTACGATTAATTTATGTTCATTATTTCTCCTATAATCAAATATCATATTTTTTTGCACTACTATAATTTATTAATCCCAGTCAGAACTTTCTTCTTGCGTAACGCCAAACTTTTCCTCTTGTTCTGCAAATTGTTTTGTTCTAGCAGCCACCGCTTCTTGCATCGCTTGTAAAAAAGCACTTTGTTCCGGATTTTCTTTTTGTGCATTTTCTTTTTCTAGATTTTCTAAGGATTTTTTTAATCCCTCGAGATTACGTCCTCTCTGCTCAAGACGATCTCTAGCGTTAAGAAGATCTCCTAAAAATCCTTGAGGTTTGTTATTTTTATCAACAGTTACCGCTGATTTTTTTTCATCATTTTTTTCTTCATCTGCAGGATGCGCCGATGCCTTTACTACTTCCAATACACTGACATTGCCTTTTTTTTCTTTTTCTTTAATAAGCACACTTTGATCACGTTCAAGCTTCTGCCCCATCGTCCCCAAGTTTATAACTGTATCGACAAAAAATTGTCCTAAAAGCGGTGAATTGGTTCTGGATTTGGTAAAAACCGAATTGAGCTTGCCGTAAACATTTTCTAAAATCCATGCACGAATTGCTAAACTGTTTTGCGATACTTGAGCATTATCAAGCATTGCTGAATATTCATTAACCGCTTTGTTTAATTTTGTATAGCTATCAATCAAGGCTGCCGGCTTACCAAGGTTATTAGTAACGTTTTGCATAAGAACATCTAATTGTTTTTTTACTGCATTGAGGGTAATGTTTTCAGGCAACGGTTTTTCATCACCTAATTCTGTAGGGCGGGGATTTCTACCATGTCTATCAACGTATTGCACGAATATATTGTTAATATCTTTTTCTTGCTCAATACCTTTGCGCGTAAACTCAATCAGTCTGCTCAGCAACGTTATTCTTGCCTCTAGATTGAGTCCAGGATTTGCAATAAGCGTATTCAAAACTCCATCTGCCACAGTTGTATACGCATTTTTTATTATTTCTTTTTGCGCTCCCAGCTCTTCGGCAGAAAGTTGACTGAGGTTAATTTTTTCAACGTTTGCAAGATTTTCAAAAAAAGTGGTAACTACAGGATCGCTAAACGCTTTGATAGGATCTTTCTTTATGCGATCATATACATCATCTGTTTGACTTTTTATAGCATCACGTTGCTGTATCAGCATTTCTTTGTTAATTTCTGGAACAACGATATTTGCTTTTCTTTCTAATTCTTGTCTTAGCGATGGCGCAATGCCAAATGATTTCAGTGCTGCATCTATTTTTTGATTAATAGTATCGCGTATTGATACTGCAACTTCTTTACCACTCAACGCACTACCTAACTGCAAAAGCTCGCTCGATAAATTTTCTATTTCAGTGACAATACTATTTTTTTTAGCATCATTAATAGCACCTCTTTGTAATGCTTTTTGATATAATTCTAATGCAGTAAGATGCTTTTCTATTTTTTGTTTTACATCATCAATCGCATGAGCAAGCTTTACCGAATTTCTTGCTCTGGCCAATAAGCCAGTTCTACCAAACTCGCTATATAATTTGTCTAACGTATTACGTATATCTGCAACGGCATTCTTATTGCCTAATAACTCATACAATACAATTTTATTTTCATTAAAAAAAATTGCTATGCGAGCTTTTACCCCGTTCCACAATGAAAGTTCTTTTTCGATTTCCTCTGGTGACTCGTTACCTATTGGCTCCAACAAACCACTTAATTCTTTTACATATTTGGCAAGTAGTTGTTGTGTTTCCGGTTCATCAAGAACACCTTTTATGTTTTTTGATTCTTCAGTAATACTATTGATGCTCTTTTTATCAGCCTCGAGTTGTTTATTAAGTATTTTTTCTCTGCTTTCACGCTCACGCTCCGGCATTGTTTCAGAAAATTTTAATGATCTTAATTCCAATTCAGTATCGTGCTTTTTTTTATCTAAATCTTTAAGACGCTCTTCATTTTTTTCATATTTTTTTTCTAAATCATAGGCTTCTTTGCCCGTCGAAGGCTTTTCAATAGCTTCTTTCATAGCAAGTAAGGATGGAAAACATAAACACGAACAAATAACGGTATACAAAAATTTCTTAATCACAATTCTATCCCTCAAAAAATCCTGCTATCCACTATGATTCAAGAGGTATAGTAATCAATACATGAAATGGAAATCAATAATATTATCTGATGAGAAAAAATGCTCAATGAAAAAAATAAAATGTTATAATAGTTAGGCTACCGTATTAAAAAATTTATCTACTCGTTGTTGATATTCGGTAGAACAATCATTAAAAATTCGTGCATGACCCGATTGGTCAACCAACCATAAATCTTTAGAAGTTGCCACTTTTTCATAAATCATTTTTGCATCGGTACTCGGTGCGGTATCATCCTTCATAGAATGAATAATAAATATCGGGATTTTTATTTGCTCAGCCCACACTAATGAATTTACTTCAGCTAAAGAGAATTGCATGAGATATTCAAAAATAAAACGCCCTAAAATAGCAAAAGGGAACATCGGCAATTTATATCGTTTGGTCATAGTTCGCTGAGCTTGTTCATCAAGCCTTAAAAATGGAGAATCCAATACTAATCCCTTGATTCCTTCACACTCGCATGCAGCAGCTAATAAACTTACCGCCCCCATGGAAATACCAATAGCAAAAATTGGCAAATCTTTTGTTTTTTCATGGGTTTTCAATACGTTAACTGCAGCTAAAACATCTTTTTTCTCGTTGTAGCCAATTGTTGTGCGATTTCCATCACTTTCACCGTGAGCACGATAGTCAAACAATAATATATTGTCATCCGGAAACATTGAAGCAAAAATAAACATACGCTCTTTACTCATTCTATACCCATGGCACACTAACACATTACGTTGAGCACCGTCCCGCGCCAACAGTAATCCCGATAACCGAATGCCATCAAGGGTAGAAAAATTGAGCGGTCGTGCATGAAAATCATGCAATAATAATGCACGATTTTTTTCATGTTCCTGTTGACGAATTATTGAATAAACTGGTCTGCCAGTAAATTTTTTGATCATATAATACATGGTCGTTAAGGCACCAACTGAACATAAACCCACGGTACTCATGAACCCCAATAAAATCGTATGCACCAATGAACGATTTATCATATTCCCCCTCTAAAAATCAGTCATTTGAGAACCGGCTAAAAAATGTATATGCAGGTGAAAAACTCTTTGCCCTGCCTGTGCACCATCGTTAACCACAAGCCTAAACGCCTGCGGCGATGATAATTTTTTTGAAAGATTGCCTGCCATTAATAATACATCAGCAGCCAATTGGCTATCAGCAGAAGTTAATGCTTTAATATTTTCAATATGTTTTTTGGTAATAATTAAATAATGAACAGGAGCTTTTGGAGCAATATCTTTGATAACAAGAATATCAGGAGTTTCTTCCACAATAGTACTGGGCACCTTCTTTGCTATAATAGAACAAAAAACGCATCCGGTATTATTCATAAAAAATCCCTTTTACAGTATAACTGGTGCCGGGAGTCGGACTCGAACCGACATGATGTTGCCACCGCGGGATTTTGAGTCCCGTGCGTCTGCCAATTTCGCCATCCCGGCGCATGCACACAAGATAAGATTGTATGCACAGGATAGCGTAAAAATGGCCTTTGGTCAACGACACCAACTTATCTAACTTCTATCCCTTTATAATGCTTCAACCAGAATTTTATTAATTTAATTTTATTTAAAAATTCTTCTTGTATAACATTCAACTTCCCAGGAAGTTTTTTTAAGAGGTCTTGGTAGTTACGAATCTCAATTATAAGTTTATCAGCGTCCATGTCACCTAACGTATCAAATTTATAAAAAGGCTTACCTGTCTTCCTATCCGTAGTTGCATATTTGTCGTCTACCATTCCCTCAATTTTTTCTTTAATAGGGTTTAATTCGTTATTCTTAGTTAAATCATCCTTTAGATTTGTTAATGTTCCTTTAAATTTTTTTATTTTGGTGAATGTTTCTGTTTCAGGCTCAGGATTCTTTACCAGGGATTCATATTCAGCAATATTTGCTAAAAGATTATTAACGTCGGGTAGCACATTTGGAATTGCTGTTTCATAAGAAAGAATCAATCGACCTAAACTATCAACGCGTTTCTTTTCAAAAAAATCTTCTATTGCTTTTATATCAGGTGCTTTTATATCGGGATTAATCGGTTGCTCAAAGTCCCTTGAATAATTTTTGTATTCAGCAATTCTTGCTAACGCATCCTTAATAAGCTCATATTCATAGGTCATTCTTTTAGGTACAAGTGTTAGATCTGTTTCGTGCTCATACGGCACTATACCTGCATAATTATTAGTTGCAATAACTTCTTCATTATTTAACTGATCAAAAAACTTAACAAGAAGCTCTTTAGCAAATTTTAGCACAGGTTCCTCAAGAGATTGAGTTTCATCTTTATATTGAGTTTGATCTTTATACCGTTTTATATCGGCTAGTAATGATCCAGGAACGGCATTTTTTATAGTAAATGCATCCATATTCTCTTCTAATGCATGCGCAGCTTCCAACCTTTCCACGCTCTCTCGATTTTCTTCTTGTTTTCCCATACCAGTAATCGTTTCACCAAACTTCTCATTAGCTTTTTTTATTGCTCCTATTGCTTCTTGCTCAATAAATTGATCTGGATTAGTAGAATATCTTTTTAGAGCAGCATCTATTTGCTTCTTGAGAACAGGATCTTGTTTTGGTTTTTTTTCGAAACTTTTTTCTAAATCTGCTTTTCTGCTTTGTAATGCTCCTTGAAGAGCTAACACTCTCTGTATTTTACCAAAATTGGATGATCTCTTAACCTTTAAAAGTGTCATTAACTTTGAATAATCGTCTATATCCTTCAATAGAGAAGATATTTGTTCTAAAGTGTACAATTTACCTTTCATTCCACTTTCTGTTACCAACATAGTCTCCAATGCTTTGTACACACTCTTTAGAAATTCCTTATGAAACTTAGCAAAATTATCGTATTCTCCTATTTTTGCAATTGCTTTAATCTCGTCCGGACATTGCTCTAAATAACCATTAATTTCTTTACGTACGCCTTGTAATTTTGCCAGATCCCAATCCTTACCCGTTTTCTCAAATTCTTCCATTACTGATTGTATTTTTTTTGTAATTTCATCGCATGTTAATTTTAATTCTTTCTCTTGTTCTCTTTCTTTTAATTCTTTCGCTTTTTGCTGCAGTGCTTTTTGAAATTCTGATAATTCTTGTTCTTTCTCCGGCAAGCATGCTGCTGCTTCTGGATTTTGCTCAATCTCTTTTTTAATTTCCTCAACCTGCTTAATAATTTCTTCTACTTTTTCTGACGATATTGTTTCTGGTAAGGTTTGAGTTTTTTCAAATTCTTTTATTGCTGATTCTAAAGGGGGAGGAATGGGAGGAAAATTATGACATGTAGCTGGAGGTAATGGCAATGTTTTAATTTCCTGATCTAATTTTTGTAACAACGTAGTAAGTTGTTTAAGGCCTACCTCAATCTGATCTACGCATTGCAATGAGTAAGGAATACTGACAAGAGCCCATAATAATAATAGCATTACTGATACTTGATATCTTTTCATATAATTCTCCACACTAAACAAACAATTATTATGATTGATCATAGAAATGCAGTACAGAAAAAATCAAGCAATGGAATAGGAAAGGTTAATAATCGGCATATAAATAGCAACAATCATGAGCATAATCAACATGCCCAGTATGATCATTAATAGTGGTTGCACCACGGTTGCTATAATAAATAAGATTCGATTAATACGCTCTTTATAGATATCGGCTGCTTTCATGAGCATAGTTCCTAAATGGCCAGATTCTTCACCAAGATGCACGATAGCTATAATATCATCAGTAAATATCTTCTCCATCTGCATTGCCTTGCTGAGCGAATATCCTTGTTGCACGTGTGCACACATAACCATGCATTGTGCTTTGAGCTTTTTGTTATGCACGAGATCTACCACCGTAGCAAGTGATCTTCCCACCGGAACTTTGCCTTGTATCAATAAACTTAGTGAATATAAGGTATACATCAGTGAATACCGTTTAACTAAAGAACCTATTCCCGGAATTGAAAGCAACATCGTATCAAAATGTTGTTTAATTGCATCAAAGGTATACATTTTTTTAAGTACTAAACAGAGTACAATACTCATTGCACCGGTAATAAGTAGCCACGGCGAACGAATTAATAAAGAAAGTGTTAACATCCATTGTGTAATAACCGGCAACGATTGACCCATCGAAGCAACCATTGATGCAAATACGGGTACGATAAAGGCTAAAATAATACCGCTAATAATGAAAAAGAATAATAATGTTATGAATGGCAACACTACAACTTTGCGAACCTTGTTATAAAAATCCTGTTCAATAGAACCAATATCGGCAATCATGGTGAGAGCTTGCACTACATTGCCACTTTCTTGCCCTGCATTAAGTAATTGAATAGTAACTTGATCGAACAAATCTGGATAGCGGCTAATTGCCTGACTTAAGGTCCCTCCACATTTAATTTCTTCATTAATATCTTCAATAACGCGGCCGAATGACTGATTTCTTATTTGTTGTTGCAATAACGCCAGTGCATAATCCAAAAAAATATTGGCCTGTAAGAGTAATGCTAATTGTTTAAAAAAATCAGTGCGTAATGATTTTGAAATTGGCCTGAATAATGAACTCGCTTTCAATTGATGCGCTTGCAATAACGCAATATCATTATTCAATAAGGTAGCATCAAGGTGCTCCGCTGAACGAACGCGCTCGGTACCCGTGCGTATGGTGCCGGTAAGGTCGATGCCTTTCCAATTAAAATATGGCATGTTGATCAACTCTCTGTAATCCCAACAATCTTAATACCTCGTGCAGACTAAATTTTTGATCGATTTTTACTTTTTTAATACGCGATGTTTCCCCAGCAAGAATATCAATGTTGCTTTTAGCAACGCCGAGAGAATCGGCAAGAAACGTTATTAATTCTTTATTGGCCTTTCCTTTTTCCGGAGCACTTTTTAAATAACATTTAAGATTCCCTGTGGCGTCAAGCGCCCAAGCATTCCTGCCGGAAGAAGGAAAAACTTTTACCGTAATAATTAAGGTCATATTCTTCACTATTTCATCTATTATCGTTGTACCATAACAATCAGATATACAAATAAGCCTAAAGCTATTATTCTAATACATAGCATAAGTATACGCTAAAAAGAAATAAGGCTCTTGCAGAAAATAACAAATGCTTTATTCTATCCTTTGTTTAGTTACTCTTTAAGGAGAGATGGCTGAGTGGTCTAAAGCGCTTGCCTGCTAAGCAAGAGTTCCAGAAATGGGGCGCGAGGGTTCGAATCCCTCTCTCTCCGCCAAAACATTGAAATTATACTAATGCGCCTATAGCTCAACTGGACAGAGCGTCAGACTACGGATCTGAAGGTTAGAGGTTCGACTCCTCTTAGGCGCACCAGGCTTCGTTCTACGAACTATGCCTGGCATGCCAACGGCTAAGTAAGATGAGTAAACAGCATAAAAAAGAAACCTCGAAGCCTGTCCGGCATAGCCTTTGGGCGACGACGGACCATGAAAAGAATAAGATTATGTATTATAATCAATGCTTCGTTCTGCGAACTACGCTGGCACGCCATCTTTTTTAATGAGTTGCTATAATTAACGTTAAAGCGAAAGCTGTCCGCCGAAGCCTTGACGTAGGAGGACTGTAAGCAGACCATCCAATTTTTTTGGCTTGGACCCATCGCGTTATGGGTTAAAATAATTGATTTTTACACAAAAAATCGATAAACTTTTTTGAACGCATGGAGAGATGGCAGAGCGGTCGAATGCGGCGGTCTTGAAAACCGTTATTCCGAGAGATCGGGATCGTGGGTTCGAATCCCACTCTCTCCTCCACTACATCCTTGCATATTCATACAAAAAAGATCTTCCTTATGTTTTCTTTACGCACCACCATTTTTTACGTTGCTTTTATAGCAATGGGCTTCCAAGCGGCACTTAATGCTATGGAAGAACAGTCATCTAATGCGCAAGCTAATACACAAGTATGTTACATTAATACGTTGCCAATTGAGATCATAAGCAAAATTCTGTGTTATAGGTTCGATACTGATGCATCTTATGATTATTTTCTTGATAATTCAGAAGTCCCTAGAAATTTTTTACGTACGTGTAAAAAATATTATACTAATGAACGACTAACTACTTATATCATTAAAGATATTTCTGGATCAACAAGATATGGACCGATTTGGACGCCACTCTTTATTGCTACACCACCCGCAAAGCAGTGGTTACGTGCGTGGATAAACGAATCAAGAAATATGGAACTTGCAGTTGAAGTATTATTGCAACAAATTCCTAAACCTCATAATGCTTACAAAAGGCACTATCTCGCCAAAATGAAAAATCATGATAAATCCTCTTATAATCTAACTATAATGACTTCCCAGGAAAAATTTGAAAAAAATATAGAACAATTATTATCGGTAGGTGTTCCTATCAATAGTGCTGATAAAAATTGGCAAACAGCATTCATGAAAGCAAAAAAACTGGAGAATACTGAAATGCAGGAATTTTTGATTGCCCATGGTGCAAAAGAATAGCTATTGATAAACCACAAAATTCATACATACTGTACTTGAATTATCTTATCATCATTGTACAATGAGTAATAGGGATACTATTAACCATTTATACATAAAGAAATGTACCATGATACAAGAATTAACCCACCTGACTATTTTAGTAAAGGACCAACAAGAAGCACTCGATTTTTACACAAAAAAATTGGGGTTTGAAGTACACACTGATGCGATAATGCATGATGGCATGCGTTGGATAACGCTCTGCACACCCGGCAATAAAAATTTTGAATTTGCTTTGATGCCTGCACAAAACAAAGAAGATGAGTCATTGGTTGGCAAACAAGGCGGCAGTTACAGCGTTGGCGTGTTAAAAACTGATAATTGTAAAAAAACATACCAAACGCTCAAAGAACGTGGTGTTACCTTTTTAGGCGAACCAGTGGAAGAGCCGTGGGGAACCGGCGTTGTTTTTAAAGATTTGTATGGAAATTTATTCTATTTATCTCAACCACCTACAGAATAATCTATTTCATGAATTCGATTATTTTTTTGCTTAAAGGACTCATTATTGGCGCCCTGGTATCATTACCCGTTGGCCCCATTGGCATTATGTGCTTACGTAGAATGATTCTTCAAGGGCCAGTAATTGGCATCTTTTCTGGATTAGGTGCAGCAACGGCGGACACTATTTTTGCGTTTATTGCCATGATAGGCCTCGCGTTTGTTTCCTCATTGTTAACCGATCATATAACTATAATACGAGTAGTGAGCAGTATTTTTTTAGGAATATTAGGTTTCACCATTTTTTTCAATAAGCCACCACAACATCCTACGGGAAAATTAGCTCACAGTATTACCGAATCATATTTTTCAACCTTAATGCTTACCTTAGCCAACCCTTTAACTATTATTTCACTCATTACATTACTAGCAAGTTTTGGTATCGATCCGGCGATAGTATCTCCGTATGCAATAATTTCTCTTTCTTTAGGCATTTTTTTAGGAGCTGTTGCATGGTGGATATTTTTGGGCATTATCACGAAGCCATTACATGTTAATCTAAAACCTTCCACCCTTTCTTTTATTAATCATGCTGCAGGATTAAGTATTATTGCCTGCGCGCTCATCATTTTTTTTAGTATTTTTATTCACTAATGCATAACCAAACTTGTCTTTCGTAGTAAAAAATGCAACGCTAATTACATTATATTGAGAAACATATTTTAGAAAGAGTATTAGTATGGCGCAAACACAAAAAATGCCTCAATCAGAAAACAAAGTACATGATGAATTAATTTTAGTAGTAAAACGCACAACGTTATTTAACAATCAACCAGCATGGCACGGTTTAAATAATAATGCAGTCGATGATTACATTGCTCGCATTCAAAAACATAAGAATTTTTGCCCTCGTTCTCTTATGGAGCAAGACCTACAGTATAAACAAATTATTCCCTATCTTATTTTTTGCCATAAAAATCGCTACTTTCTTAATGCAGCGCACGGCGCAAGCCTCGGAACAACGTTTGCAAAATAAATATTCATTAGGAATCGGTGGACATATTCGGCAAGAAGATATCACTAACGGATCATTAGCCGATTGGGCACGTCGCAAGTTCATGAAGAAGTTGATTACAACGGTACGTTTACTATTGAGCCTCTCGGCTTTTTAAATGATGATTCTAATGCCGTTGGCCAAGTGCATATTGGCTGTGTTTTTCTTTTACATGGTAACCATGACAAGATATCAGTAAAATCTGAATTAAAGAGCGGTACCTTAATGGGCTTAACTGAACTAAGTTTGTATCGTGACCGCATGGAATCATGGAGCCAAATTGTTTTTGATTATTTACAAAGCAAATAATTCAAGCACTACACCAAACTCGCTGTAAAAATATTTTTTTAATCTAAGTTAGTTAGTTACAATACTGAGATTATCAACTAATTTCACCTGCTGGGCAGCAATTATTCCCGTTGCCGCATCTAACGTAATAATAGGATATTTGCTCGGAAAAAAATTATAATTTAAGGTATGCCCTTGCGCTATATTGCGTAAAAAAACATTATTACCTTCAATTGATGTTTGTAAAAAACCGATCGATTGAGCTGAACTATAATTATGCATCACCTTATTATGATCAACGAAACATTCCTTGCAATGTAACAATCGTTCATCAGCAAAGGTACTCGAAACAGCTATGCCAATTACTGATGCTTCCGGTTTTATTGCTTCATTATCATTAATTACACAGTTACTAATTGCAGAATGTACGTCGCCGCGTAATGCAATGCCTTCAAACCTATCTAATTGGCAAGAATTATAGGTAATGGAACAAAAATCAATAACCGTGCCTTTGCTATGTACGCTCTCAATTCCCGCTGCAAAATTTTTATTGTTCCGTATCTTAGATTTTTTGCATAGACAATCAATGCTATTAACAATGGTAATTACCGCTTCACCGATACTGCTCGCTTGATTATTTGAAACTACTACATCGGATACGATTATGCCGGAACAATGGTCTATGGTTATTAGCCGATCCGCTAGATTTTTAAACAATATATTTTTAGCAATAGAACAACATTCTGAATCTTTAATGTGTAAACCTTGTGTAACGCTTTCTGTAAAAGTACAGTGATTGACTTGCACTCCCATACTACCAGTTATTGATACCGCCGTTGTATTTTTAGCAAAATTAATCCCTGAAAGTACAACATTAGAAGATTGATTAATACTAATGCCTTCTTCCGAAGAACCCTCAATAACACCATCGTGTACATAAATATTAGTACGTTGATCAACTACAATGGCATTTTTAGCATTCATTATTTTTTTATGATTCAACAATACAATAACGTTATCCGCATTAATAATAATGTTTCCAGTAATATTATTGGCAAGAATATAAAATCCTGGAACGGTTATTGTCATTGGTTTTGTAATAGGATGCACATCATAATACGTTGCTTTTGAACGCGATAATTCATCGCGTAGGGCATTGTCAGAATAACTATTGTTAACTATAAGAAAAAAACATAACATTACCATACTGTGCTTCATTAACATTCCTTTGGTATATAAAAATTATTATTTTTTTGTTAGTAATACACCCTCGATGGATTCAGGTCAACATTACCTACTACAAGATATAGATAATTGATTGTAAAACACAGTAACCTAATATTACATAGTGCCAATAATAACATTAGGAGATACCATGTATTTTTGGAATATAAATGCCCTTATACAATCATTACGATTACATCAAGTAACAACGAGGCAAACTTTTATATATTGTATTAGTGTAATACTATTATCAGTCGCTGGATTGATGCCCCACACGTTTTTACCATTGTTGTATTATATTTTTTTTAGCACGGCAAAACTATATATTGAACAACAAATAGCTACACCGGCCCTACAAGTAACCGTTTTTCATGAGAATGATACTGCATTTGCACTGATCGCACTTTTAATCTGTGTACTCGGTATTATGTATTGTTATACTGGTTATGCTAAACGATCAACTACTGAATTTATTAAACAATACCTCTGTTTAAGCGTACCCCTGACGATCAAAATTGCATTACTTACGCTTTTTCTATTTGTGATCATTATGGGCGGTATTACCGGTTTTTTTTGGTATAAATTGACCATACTCGAATACACACCATTGCCAAAACCAAATTATTTTAATCCAATAAAATTATTGTTCAAAGCGCTTACCGTGATTCCTTTTGTTAGAGAAGGCTTAGATCAAATGACGCTTTTTTTAAAAATACAGGCCCTTTTTGATCAAATTAATACGGTCAGTTATGTATTATATTATGCCGCCCAAGGTTTTGCGCTCCTAGAACTGTTATGGTTTTTTAAAAGGATGCGCTCCTATATACAAAAAATATAGCTATACAATAAAAACACGCATGTATGGTACATGCGTGTTTTGTGTATTTCTTAAAATTAGTTTATCGCGTTATTAGCTATTAAATTTATGTATAAAATTGCTAAATGGTTTTGCGCCATCACGTAACGTGCGTTGTAAATAGGTAGGAGATTGTTTATCAAAATCAACGCGATAAAAACCATATTTCCTGTCAAAACCGCTATTCCAACCAAATGAATCTATCAAGGTCCAATAAAAATACCCTATTACGTTAAGATCAGGAATTTCCTGGCATGCTTTTTGCGTAGCATACAAGTGTCTTCGTATATATTCATCCTTGCGCGTATCTTCAGTATCAGCAATACCATTTTCACCTATGATGATTGGCTTGCCTAAGGTGGCAGCTCGCTTTAACGAACGATATAATCCTTCAGGATAAATTGAGGTACCTTTACTTGAAAGTTTTTCTTCTGGACGAACATCTTGAAAACTAATTAAGTTAATCAGTTTATGCGTGTAATAATTAACACCAAGATAATCAAGTGATTCCGGAGCTTTTGGATTAGTATCTTTTACCAAGCCCATCCAATTATAAACACCGGTCTTGAAGAAGTTTAACGTAACATCATGCAGTAACGAATCAAAATAACGGCTCACCATCTGTTCAAGCGGATGCCATGGATGATACGGATCTACGGGCGTAAATACGTCAGTAAAACCTATAAACGCTTCGGGATCTTGTTGTTTAAATAATTGATAAATTGCAACGTGTGAATTTAAGAAATTCTTAAAAACGACACCGGCCATGCGTATATTACCAAGTGGTTGTATAAAAAATACATTACCCGGCGGACACGTACCAATGAAATGCGTTGACATTGCATAGGCAATCGGCTCATTGAGCGTCATCCAAATTTTTACTTTGTCATGTAATTTTTCAAATACATACTGAGCAAATTCAACGAAACTTTCTATATTTTCTTCTTTTTCAAAGGCACCTTTTTTATCAAACCATAATGGCCAGGTTTGATGGAATAAACAAACAATTGGTTCAATTCCATATGCTCTTAGTTCATCAATTTCATCAATATAATGATTCATGGCATCAAGGTCAAAAATACCCTGTTGAGGCTCAATCTTACTCCAATCAACCGATAATCGATGAAATTTAAGCCCAAATTGTTTAATTAATTGGGTATCTTCTTTATAACGATTCCAGTGATCACAGGCAATGCCAGCAGGTACTTTACCCTTTTTTATAACCCATTCACTCCAATTATTGGTAACAAGTTCACCACGCGCTGTTTGCTCACCTGAAATTTGCCAATCGGAAGTTGCTACGCCCCACATAAAAGGTCGTTTAAATTGCCTTTTTAAATCTCTTGATAAGGTGTTAAAAAAAGGAAATAGCGCATCAAAGCTCGTATCAGCCACGCTCCAATCCCAACGTTCTTCTTGCGTAAAAAAAGGAGAGAATAAGGAGGCTTGTGCCGTTACAGCACTCAAACCTATAAAAAGGCTTAATATTGCTTTTTTTATATAGTTAACAGTCATAATAACTCCATTTGAAAAAACTTAACCTTACATTAACCTATAATATGCAATTATATACTCTTTTAAGCGATTTGTCTTGTGGCTTTAATAAAGTCGCTAAATTTCTCTGCACTCGGCCTTAAACTACGAGTCTTATCTGGACTTGCAAAATCAACGGCATAAAGCCCATATTTACTATTAAAATCACTCAACCAGTTATAGGTATCGGTAGGGCTCCAATAGAAGAACCCACGAATATCATAGCCTTCTTGCAAAGCCTTACTAACAACGTACAGGTGTTTTCTGATATATTCATCACGTAACCAATCAGCTTGATCCGAAAGACCGTTTTCGGCAATGCAGAGCGGTTTCCCTACCGTTGCAGCCTTCTGAATTGATCGGTATAACCCCTCTGGATAGAGAGCTTTATTGGAATCTGAAACTTGTTGCCCAGGGCGAATGCCCGTTGCTATTTTGCCTTTAAATGATTGTTTTAATAAGGTATGGGTATAATAGCTGATACCTATATAATCAAGGCAATTGGGTGCATCATCGATCTGGCCTTGTACTATATTATAGCCCAAGACTTTCCATGCAAAGGTTCCTGTCTTGAAAAAATCAAGCATTGCATCATTCAATAAATAATCAAAAACTTTTGCAGCAAGATGTTCAATTGGATTATACGCATGATACGGTTCAATAGGATTCATCACTTTTATCAAGCCTATTTGAACTGAAGGGTCAATATGTTTAAAAAGTTTGTATACTTCAACGTGTGCTTTAAGGAAATTGAAAAGGACATTTCCCGCTAACGGCAAACTTTTCTTTTCAGGAGGGCAATGACCTCTGAAATAACCTTCTAACGCATAACCTTCAGGCTCATTAAAGGTAACCCACGTACGAACTTTACCTTTTAATTTCTTAAAAACGTATGACGTGTATTCCACAAAATCTTTAATGTTTTCTTCTTTTTCAAAAGCATCTTTTTTGTCAAACCATATTGGCCACGTATGATGCCAGAGACACACAATTGGTTCAATGCCATTTTTAATTAATTCATCAACTAAGCTGATATAATGCTTCATAGCTTTATGATCAAAAACACCCGGCTGTGGCTGAATTTTACTCCACTCAATAGAAAAACGATACGCATTCATGCCAAGTTGCTTGATCAACTGCACATCTTCTTTATAATGCTTCCAATGATCACATGAAATACCCGCAGAAACTCTACCGTGTTTGGCAGACCATGCAGTCCAGTTATTCTCGCAATGCTTGCCATCAACACTTTGAGTACCTTCTACTTGATAGGCAGAACTTGCTCCCCCCCACTTAAATGGTGTGTTGAATTTTATTACTAACGCTTCTGAATATTCTTTAAAGGATAGCAATAATGCTTCGTAACTAGTATCTATCAAGCTCCAATTCCACCGCAATTCTTGTGCGGGGAGCGTAGGGAGATATGATCGTAAAGAAGCTTTACTTGTTGCGCCATTTATTAAAAAAAGAGCACACAGTAACGTTTTGCCATATAACGAAAATATCTTATTCATAATAAATTCCCTAATGGTTTATACTATTTGTGCACTCAGTGTAGTACTAGTTATACAAATACCTTTTTTTTCAAAATCTTTTTGTAATTGCTCAGTCGAACGAAATTGAATCGCTTGTATACCAACATTGGCAATTTCTGCTGCCTTTACATTAACTTCTTTATCATCAATAAATACGATGCCAACATCGTTAGGAAATCCCAAATCATGTAAATACGCCCGCAAACCTTCATAATACACTACATCAGGCTTTGCTTTTTTGGCGTAAGGAACTCCTTCTTGATTAGTGGTATATGCAATATAAATACCATCAAAAAGCGCAAATAACTCAGGAAATTTTTTTAACATAACCGCATAAGAATCTTTTGCGATATTTGAGGCAAGACAGTGTTTATATCCTTGATCTTTTAACGCTTTAATCAATGCAATAGTTTCCGGTATCGGTTCATGTAAATTACCAAGATTGATAATTGCATCTTTATGCGCCGCAAGTGCTGGATAGCATTCTATAATATCATCAATAGTATCATCTAAAACATCTGAGTTTCTGTTAATAATATCAGACCAAAAACGAGGATTAAAACTAACTTTTAGTAATTCCCATTTATTATCAGCATTCCAGATCAAAGTACTTATTGCCGTGATCATGCTCCATGGTTGTTTTTTGACAATAACGTCATGAAAATCCCATGCGAAGAGCACCTTTGATGCATCTAAGGTTTCTTTTTGATTACTGTTGATTGAACATCCAATAAACAGCACAATAATGCTCATGATTTTCTTCATAGCGCAACCATTATACACACTATCTTTCTTGAACTATTAACAATCAAAGAAAATATCTTTTAATCAACCCATTGTCTGCGTTGATATGGTTTTCTTCTTCGGCTATCAAAAGAATCACGGTTATTATTGCCAAAGCGCGGTCTTCTACGTTCATAGTTACCACCTTCATATGATTCTTTATGAGCAGGCGCAAAAGAAACATCTTTTTGATCTAAGATATGTTTAAAGAATTTATCAATCAAGATCATAATAAGAACGTTACTTAATTCTTGTTGAGAATAAGAACTAATTAATGAACGTAATGCTTGCACATGCGCTTCATTAGTATTAGAAGATACTTGTTGCGTTGCTTTATTGAGATGCTCAGTAGCTTCTTTTATGCGTTGTTGCACAATATCTTCAAACTTAGGAACTTCAATAAGTCCAATGCTGACTTGATATTTTTTTTCAAACCAACGAATACGATAAACTTGGCGTTGGTCAACCAGCGTAATCGCTACACCTTGTTTACCAGCTCTGCCAGTTCGGCCGATACGGTGAATATAACTTTCCTGATCATCAGGCAATCCATAGTTAATTACATGCGTAATATCAGGAACGTCAATACCTCTAGCCGCAACGTCAGTTGCTACTAAAATAGTAAATTCTTTGTTTTTAAATCCTTTAATGACCTGATTACGGCGAGCCTGATTCATGTCACCATGTAACGCATTAACGCGGTATCCGCGAGCAGCGAGTCGTTCAGCTAATTCACTGGTTACTATTTTTGTTTGACAGAAAATAAACCCATAAAATTGTTCCGACGTATCGATAAAACGACAGAGCGCTTCTAAACGATTACGAACTGCCGCAACACAATAAAATTGCTTTGTATTAGCATTAGCAACTTGACTCTTACTTGCACTCACTGAAATAGGATTTTTCATGTGTGTTTTTAATAAGTCATTAATACCCGGTTTGACGGTAGCAGAAAAAAGCCAAATATTTCTGTTATTGGGTGCAAAATTTAAAATTTCATCAATTTCTTGTTTAAAACCCATATCCAACATAATATCTGCTTCATCAAGAACAATGGTCTTAAGATTGCTTAAAACAAGTGTCTTGCGACGCAAATGATCATTTAAACGCCCAGGTGTACCAATAACAATATCGGCATTTCTTAGATCGCGAAATTGACGATCGAAAGGAACGCCACCATAAACAGGAACAACCTGTACATTTTTATAGTGCGCTAGTGCATTTAAACTTTGATAAATTTGAACCGCTAATTCACGAGTCGGTGCCACTACAAGAGCTTGTACCCCAGTCTTGGTTTTATCAGTATTTTGCAATAATGGTAATCCAAAAGCAAGTGTTTTTCCGGTACCAGTTTGCGCCTGGCCATGAAAATCAACTTTTTCGGTGGTAAGAAGCGAAGGTAATGCCCGTGCTTGAATTTCGGTAGGTTCAGTATAATTTAATTGATCAAGAGCCTTTATGAGCCCCTGATCGAGGGGGAAATCAGTAAATTTCATGTAAAGTATCCATCGTATGAGAATATAATATTACAAATGTACGCATTAAGCATACCCTGGCTCTTAGTACTCATACGTGGTTACGATAGCCTCGATATGCCGACTTATTACCTATTTAAGATAAATTTCATAATCTAATAAAATAACAAGATAGTTATCAGTTTACCAAAAAAATTCATTTTGTCAAACTTTTAAGGCCAAAAGAGCCAGGATAGCTATAAGTTAACAAAAAACACCAAAAAATATAGGGTTCGTAGTCTAAAAAACAGTATCAAATTATTTCTAAATTGAATTATTTAGTAAAATTTATATCGCAATATTGACAATATATAAAATACCTCTATACTGAGAGATATAAATTAGTTTTTTAATTAAATGGAGGATATATGAAAATATCTAAATTATTCTTTGTAGCTATGGTAGCTACGATGCTTATCCAGCAACCTGGTATCCAAGCTAAATATACCATGGCTGACTACCTTGCTGACCACGCTGCTAATAAGGCAAAAGAACAGATTGCTGAACAAACAATGCAAGGAAGCAACATCTGCGGTTCCTGCCTTAAAGGAGCAATTAGGAAAAATAGCTTCTCAAACAGCTAATGATCTAGGCCAATGTGCCCTATTGGCAGTAAAAATTCCTTATAAAGTGGCAGAAGAAACAACTATATCAGCAAGTAATAGGTTTGTAGAGTGGCTTAAAGGACCTAATGCAGGGTTCAGTTTTAAGGTTAATGTACACCCTTATTCAGCATATCAATGGGTTAACAATCATTCATGGTTGAGCGCTACAGGTGCCAGTAGTATTCACTGCTGCAGCATTAGTAGCCTATTCAAAATATTCTCAACTTAGAGCGGATGCTGAATTAGGCAAAACATTGCGAACTGCAACGGTAGAGCAATTAACAAGTATTACGGCTAATATGGCTTCGCAAAAAGCAAGTAAACAAGCTGAAAATAATTCACGTTTGGCGTCGTTCTTGAATTGGTTTAAACGCGGTCAAGAATCAGCTGTAAAAATCGAAGAAGTTGATGAAAACGATAACCAGGGACAACATAACAACAGTCCAGGGCTTACTTACAACAATTAATCATTAATTATATAATAATAAAAAGGGGTCATGCTCATTAAAGCATGGCCTTTTTTGTTGGAATTTAAATTTGCCAATTGAACAATGAATTGATATAATAAAAACATTAAATTTTAAATAGTGTACATGTTAAACCTAAAACCATTCTCTTTTCAGAGGTAATTAATGTCAAAAGAAATCACACGCGCACATCAATTTCGCCATATAAAAACAATGTCGATAGATGATCAGCATCTTACGCTCAATCCAGAGCAACAACAAGAGTTAGCAAGTCTTTATGAAGGCGCCTTAAGCACCTTAAAACAAGGTAAAATTATTGTCGGCAAAGTAATTAAAGCTGATAATGATGGCGTTCTCGTTGATATTGGCTACAAATCAGATGGCCTAATTCCAGCCTATGAATTTTCTGAACATGAAATTAAAAAATTTGCCCCAGGAACAGAAATCGAAGTAATTCTTGATGAACTTGAGAATGTCGATGGCAATTAACACTTTCTTATGAAAAAGCAAAAGCACTCGCGCATGGGATGCTATCATGAAACTATTTGAAGAAGGCAAGCCGGTTGAAGGTGTTGTTACTCATAAAGTTAAGGGTGGCTTGAGCGTTGATATTGGTATTCCTGCATTCTTGCCAGGATCTCAAGTTGATGTACAACGTGTTACTGATTTTGATCAATTTGTTGGTCAAACAATTACTGCGTATATTATCAAAGTTAATCAAAAACGTGGCAACGTTATTATTTCTCGTCGTAAATATCTTAATGAACAACGCTCAGAAGTTCGCAAGAAGATTCTTGATACGCTTACAAGATGGCCAAGTTATTCAAGGTGTCGTTAAAAATATCACCAACTATGGTGTATTTATTGATATCGGCGGCGTAGATGGCTTGTTACATATCACTGATATGACATGGGGCCGCATTGCGCATCCAAGCGAATTAGTAAAAATTGGTGATACAATTACCGTTAAAGTTCTTTCATTTGATAAAAATAATGAAAAAATATCTCTTGGGCATGAAACAACTTGACTGGAAATCCATGGGAAAAAGTTGCTGAAAATATTCAAGTTGGCTCTAACGATTAAAGGTAAAATTTCAAGCATCACCGATTACGGCTTGTTTGTTGAAGTTGCAAAAAGGCGTTGAAGGCTTGTGCATATTTCTGAAATTTCATGGACCGATCGTATTACTGATCTTACATAAACATTACAAAGTTGGCGATGAGATCGAAGCATTGTTGTTTCTTTTGATAAAGAAAATCGCCGCATGTCATTCAGCATCAAACAACTTGAAAAAAATCCATGGAAATCAGTTAGCTGAAAAGTTCAAAGTTGGCCAAAAAATCAAAGGCAAAATTAGCAACATTACTGATTTTGGTATCTTTGTTCAATTGATGCCAGGCATTGATGGACTTAGTTCATATTTCTGATCTTTCATGGACTGAACATATTAAGCATCCAGCTGATATTTATCAAAAAAGGCGATGAAGTTGAAGCGGTTATTATTGATATCGATAAACAAAAGAAAAAAATTTCATTGGGCATTAAACAACTGACACGAAAATCCATGGGAAAATATTGAACAAAAATATCCAGTTGGTCAACTGATTGAAGGTGAAGTTTCCAAAATCACTGATTTTGGTGCTTTTGTTAAACTTGCCAACTGGCATTGAAGGACTTGTCCATATTTCTGAACTTTCTGATCAATAATGTAGAAAAAGTTGAAGATATTCTTAAAGTTGGCCAAAAAGCACAATTCAGAGTTATTAAAGTAAGCAAAGAAGAGCATAAACTTGGTCTCAGCTTAAAAGAAAAAGAAGCTCCTGCTGAAGAACAACCACAACGCACACGTGAAAAAGAAACTGCACCTAAGCAAACAGCTCCAGCTAAAGAAAAACCAGCAAAAAAACAATCCGCTGGTAAAACAAAATCTGAAGAACAAAGCGGTGGTGGTAGCCGACCTAAATCTATGCTACAAATAGAACTCGAAAAACATGCTGCGCGTCAAAAAACGAGCGATGAAGAAACAACCGATAATGAAAATCAGGAAGGATAAATAGCATGGTAGAAAAAACATTAGCTATTATTAAACCTGATGCCGTTGCCAGAAATATTTCTGGCAAAATTATTGATCTGATAGAACAAAACGGTTTTTCGATAGTTCGTATGCAAAAAATGCATTTAACCAAGAAGCAGGTTGAATCATTTTATGACATTCACAAAGAACGTCCCTTTTTCGGTGAAATGGTAGGAACCATGACAGCAGGACCAGTAGTTGTTATGGTCCTTGAAAAAGAAAATGCTATACAAGCATGGCGTGATTTAATGGGTGCTACCGATCCTAAAAAAGCAAATCCTGGCACCATTAGAAAACTATTTGGCATTGATATAGGAAAAAATTCAACACACGGTTCTGATTCACCTCAAACCGCAATGATTGAAATAAAGCAATTTTTCCCAGAATTATAATGAATGTAACGGGCGGCAAAAAAACCGCCCGTTTTTTTTAAAAAGGAAGTAGTATATGCGCTTAAAAACATGGTTTTTAATTTTTTTAGCATTCGGTATTTTTTATGGCGGGTATCGTTTTAGCAATCTGATTCATCATACACCCGCATCAAAAAAACCCATTAGTACCTCAGATAAAACGGTAGCAATTATAAAACCTGGTGCCGTTGCAGCACATAATACTGGTAATATTATTCACATGATAGAACAACATGGATTTACCATCGTTGCACTAAAAAAAATTACCTTCACGCAACAGCAAGCTCAAAAATTTTATGCAGCACATAAAGATCGTCCGTTTTTTAATGATTTGATAACGAGCATGACATCGGGTCCAAGTATCGTTATGATTTTACAAAAAGATAAGGTAATTCCAGCATGGCGTGATGTAATGGGCGCTACTGACCCCAAAAAAGCGAATCCTGAAACTATCCGTGCACTTTTTGGCACTGATGTAACCAATAATGCAGTACATGGTTCTGACTGGCCAGAATCTGCTGCAATTGAAATACATCAGTTATTTCCTGAGTTATCCTAGCATGCTTGACGCGCTACAATATAATTAGTTATCTTGTAGTAATAACAAAAAAAGGTATTAATGAAGATGAAAAAATATGTATTATTCTTTATAGCGCTTAGTTCTTCTCTTTGGGCTGCTATAGAAAAAAATGAAAAAATAAATTCAAAATCTGAGTGCTTTGATCAAAAAAAACAAAAAATGAAAGTGCCTACCCACACTTTTAGAGATGATTTTTTTGCCTGTACCAAAGAGGAACTTGCCACACATAACCATAATGCTCCCAATAAACAAATAAACCATGCAAGCAAAGAAGAAGATATAAAGTTTTTATTTACCTATTTTCTGCGTGATTCTTATTAATGTATATTTTACGATAGGAAATGGTTAATAGCAGGACACTGATCCAACATATTTGTACCATCGCAAAATTCAATAATGGTACCTGCTCGCATGTAATACACGCGATCAAAAATTTTATGTACAAAATTCATATCTTGACTTGAAATGCCAATGGTCAATCCTTGAGCAGCCAATTTTCGCAAAATAACAATCAATATATCAGTATTGAAAGGATCAAGGGATGCCGTCGGCTCATCAAGTAATAAAACTTTTGGTTTTAAACAAAGTGCTCGCGCAATCGCCACTCGTTGTTGTTGTCCACCAGAAAGTTCTGCAGGATATTTTTCTATAAAATTGTGCATCTCAAGTTCTTGCAACGCTTCAAGTGCACGTTCTTGCGCGTGCTCATATAACATTCCATGAACAAGAAGCGGATCGATACAATTTTGTAATACCGTATAATAAGCAAAGAGATTAAATTCTTGAAAAACGTAACCAATTTCTTCAGAGCGTTGACTATAGTTCAACTGGTTTAATTGTTTATCATTAATAAGAATCTGACCTTCCGTTACGGGTATTAAATCAACTAACGATTTAAGCAACGTTGTTTTACCAGCACCACTTTTGCCAATAAAAATGGTTATGCGAGACGGTATTAAAGAGCAGGAAACTGAGTTCAGTATTGTTTTATTTTTTATGTGCACCGCAATGTTATTAACGATAACCATTACCATTCCCCCTTTCAACGTATAGGCCAATAACTTGTAACGTTCCCGAAAATTAAATAAATACCAGCAATAATACCGTATACTGGCAATGGATTAAGTTCACGCGAAATAATATTCATGCCCGACCTGGTTAATTCCATAACACCAATAGTTGCAAGTAACGAAGTGCTTTTGAGCAACTGCTCAAGTTCGCCAAATAGTGCCGGCAAGATATTTGCAACTGCTTGAGGAAAATAATGCGCGTAAGCGTTGCATGCAAAGGATATCCTAAGACTTTAACAGGCATCCCATTGCCCACGTTCGACTGCATTAATACCAGAACGAATAATTTCGGTTACATAACCACTTGAACAAAAAGCTAACGCGCTGCATGCTGCTACAAATCCAGGGACATTAATGCCGAGTAAGGAGGGAATAACAAAATAAGCAATAAGAATATGTACATAGGCAGGAATTCCCTTAGCAATAAAGATATATATTTTTATAACCACTCTGAGTGCGGTAATTCGAAATGACGACAACTGACAATGCCAATAACGGTTCCAATCAATAAGCTTATAGTGCTACTTACAGCCCATCCGTGACGGTAGAGTCATTGCCCTCGCAAGAACAACTGGTATGTATGCCAGGACTGCTCATTTTACTCCCATCGTTCTGCATATTCTTTAATAATTCCAGAGCATTTAAGGTATTTACGGCTTGCTGATTCGTCAATCAAAGAACTATTATCTTTTTTGAGTGCAATCCCAACTCCTTGTACTTGATCTTCGGGTGCAAGCGCCACATCAAGAATTTGTATTTCCGGATATTTTTGTTTAAATTTTTTTGCAATTGCCGGTTCTACAAAAGCGGCATCCGCTTTGCCATATCGGATATTCAACAATGCATCATCTATTTTTTCGGTAGATTTTTTATCAATAAAAGAATAGTTGCTCAACACTGCATCTTGTGATGATGCCGGCTCAACACAGACCGTCATTCCTCTCATATCATTAATAGATTTGATTCCTTCAGGAATTTTTTCCCAAAATAGAACGGGTAGGAAAGCGTCATTTCACCGTGATAACGAATCATAGCAATCTTTTTAATGCGATCTTGTGTAATTGATAATCCCCAAATAATTGCATCAATAGATCCTTGTTCTAACGCTATAAACAGTGCCGACATTGAACCGAGATCGTTGAGTATCAATTGTTTTCCCATTTTTTTGGCAAGAGCGTTGGCAACATCAATATCAAAACCTTCATATTCCCCTTGTGCATTAACACTAACAAAAGGTGCATAATCTGCTACGGTGCCAACAACCAATGATTGTGCATCGCGTTGAGGCGCGCGCACATTTTTAACTACTATGTAGCTACATAACAGGCCGGCTACTACTATTATAAAAATACTATTGTTACTTATCATAAAAAACTTTCTAATACTTATATTTTTCTATCATATTCATTTTTTTGCTTTCATTTTATCAAGAACAATTTTATATCCTCGATGGGGCTCATTATGCAAAAATCGTGCAACTCTGGTGATAGTGGCAAGGCTCACGCCAGTTTTTGCACTAATATCCCGATATGAGAATTCACCTTGTTCAAGTAACTGACACACGCGCCAGCGTTCTGCTAATGCTACCAACTCCTGAGGAGTACAAAGATCCTTCAAAAATCGAACCATTTCATTCTTATTGCGTAGCAGTAATAACGCTTCACATAATTCTTCAAGCGCTTGGATATTTTGATCTTTTTCTTCATAATTCATCATTATTTCCTTATATAATAAACCTCATATTGTTCTATTGTGATAGCACATTAAAACACCAATGTCAAAAAAAATATCATAGTAGACCGCTTGCCCTCCTACGTATAGTCAGTAATCAGCTATACGAACCCACTATGATACAATTTTTTGAATTAGTTATTTTCTTTATCAGAGAACGTTGTCAACCTTTTAAATATTTCGCTCTTATCGGGCATAAGTTCATAACGTGGAAACTCATCTTCCTGTTTTTCTTGTTTATAGATATTGCCCCGCATTATGTATTTATTTGCAATATTTTGGCATAATTGCGTATCATCCGCTTCATGCAATCCAAAATTCGATTCTTTTTTTAAACGATGATCAATTCTTGAACAATCGCTCAATCCTCGATCAGAATACTGCTTTGCTAATAGTGCCCATCTTTTTTTTAATTGCTCTATTCGTTTTTTATCAAAGGCAGCCTGATTCTCGCATAGCAGTAAATTATTTTTGAAGGGCACTCTTATATCTTGCGTCAATTTATCTAATAACGAAAAAACTGTTGTTATAGTTAGTGCCCCACAACCCATACTTAGAGGACATAGGCCACATAAACCTATTAAGAAGAATACACCTGGATTTTCTATTCGTTCGACCATAATGTTCTTAACAATGTTCACACCATTAATTGCAAGAAATGATCCCGCTACCAATGAACCTCCATTGATGATAACATCTAACATAATACCATTATTTTTTTGTATTACTGATGGCTCCAAAATAGATTTCAAGTTTTCTATTTGATCTTGTGTAAGATTATTATTACTTACATCAATGAGGCAATTTTTAGGAGTAAATAAACGCCAATTTGAACCGGATATTTTTTTTATGCAATTATTGCTGAGTGATAACTCTGAACCACTTTTTAATGATAAAATGTCTTTAGTTGATAATGTTTCTATGCGATTATGATTTGCATCAATTGCCATAAGCTTCGGGAATACTTCTTTTAAATCAATAATATTAAGCTCTCTAATCTCGTTATGCGCAATATCTATTACTTCTATGGCCTTTCTTCGCTGTTCTATATAATGCCTTTCTTCACGCAATTTATTTTGATCTTCATTGCCAATACTTTCTAATGATTTAAGATTTAATCCGGAAAGGCACAACCATCCAATATAATTTTTTCTACCTGATACGATAAAACCATTATTCGAATACTTAACTGGAAATATCCCCCTTACATTGTTGCTCGAGAGAAGTTTGTATTGCTCGTATTTAAGATCTCTTGTATCAATTTTTTGTACCAGTTGCTCAAATAATTCTTGGCGAATTGATTGTGGCGCTGCAAGATCATCACTCAACAAAGCAAGTTTTTCTAATTGTTCAACAGGAAGTTTTTCGCTCGATTTACCGTTTTTTATCATTTCTACAAGATTTTTTACTGTTTTAGTATCGCATGAATGGGAAACACATTTTAAATCTAATGCTTGCACCGAACAAACTTGCTGAGGAATTTGGCAAAAACCCTTAAGTGTCTTGCAACGGTTAACCACGGCGCGGTCAACTTTTATATCACCATCTGCGCATTGCAATATAATATCTGTAGGAACACTCTCAACCTTTGTTTGTATCTGCGCATAAGAATTCATGAGCGCATGCAACTCCTGCGTTGTTCTTTTCGGATGTTCTCGGCCAACGATCATTGCTTGAAGGTTTGGCACAGCAAACAGGTAGAAACATACGGGCAAGCAAAGAAATAATTTTTTTATCATGTAAATAACCTTACCATTTATCTATTTTTTATATGTATTTAATTTTAAAATAAAAATTCGAATTGTCTACTTTTTTTGAGGAAAACGATCTTAAGGCATCAAATTTCAGCAGTTATGATTGATTAATGCTCAAAAGACTTATTACATTTCCTATAGCCTTAGGCGCCTTGACAAATTTAGGTTTTTGTCATAGAACAATGAATATTTGTCTATTTTTTCCAATATTAAAGGAGTATTTATGAAATACCTTTCTTCTCATTATTTAATTGCTGGATTTTTGTTGTGTTTTCAAGCATCACAGGCAATGGAACAATCACAATCTACTATTAACAAGTATCAGGGCTGGGTAATAGATCAAAACAGCATTACTACCCTTGCACCCGTTATGACAAAATCTTTACAACAAGTAGTAGATAATTGGACGAACAAACATAAAGATTTATTGCATACGCTCGTTCCAGAAACAAGTCATGTTCCTGTATCAAATGAGACCATTAAAAAAGCTATTGATCAAAATAAGCAATTGCTAACAAGCAGGGGCTTCACTAATTTAAGCAAAAACAACTACATTGTAGAATTACCAGCAGTAGGTAACAAGCGATATTTTATACAAGCAGGCGGCCCAATCAATAAAGCTATCAATATTGTGCATGGTAATGGATATCATTGGGATGATATCCAAAAGAAGATTGCTGATGGTGATTTAACCACGATGGATACCTATCAAACCGTAAGCAGAGTTATTGGCTATTTGCGAGCTCAGGAAATTATTGAACAACAAAAGATAACAACCTTTAAGGTACCAAAAACGTATCTTGCACAAATTCCCGGTAGAAATAATCTTGTAGAATGTGGTGCTTGTGATGCAAACAGTATCATTGTTCAAAAGGACATTGGCGATAATTATGTACAAATACGCTCAAATCCAAGTCTTTTAGTAGATGTAAATCCTGAAACACTAAAGGATCTCTTAGTGCTTATCAAACATGTTCCTTTGTGGGACATTAATAGCAATGGCTTAATTAATAAAGAAACCTATACATTTGGGCAGAGTGATCTCGAACAACCAAATAATGAAAATCCAAAAAACTTTTTCAATAAAAATGCATCAAAACATCAATGGAACGTTGCCGAAGGCATTGCAGGCATTATAAAACTTTATCAAAAGGCAAGCGAAACCTGCGACGTTAAAGAAGGTTGTAAAACATTAAAAACATTAATTGAACAAGATCAAGATTTACAACAGTCTCCGCATTTAGTTCACATTCAAAATCAAGTAGCTATTTTAGACGTTATAATTAAACAATAATACGCAAGATTAAAAAATTATATAAATAAGGGCCTGTTTAACCGCAGGCCTTTATTTATTATAAGGCAAGAAACTTTCAAGAATCATTACTTTGTGTAAGCGCTCGTTGACAAATTTAATACCCTTTGACGATAATGAAATACATATTTATACATTTCACTATTTAAAAAGGAGTATTGCATTATGAAATATCGTTCTCTTCATGTTTTAATAATCGGATTTCTTCTTAGCTTTCAAATAATGCGAGGAATGGAGCAACAACCTACTTCCATTGACAGCTATCAAGGTAAAGTAATAAATCCAATGAACATTGTTACGCTCGCCCCGGTTATGCGCGGTCAATTAAAAGGTGTGATAAGTTCTTGGACAATGAGCCATAAAAATTTGTTACACAATCTTATTCCAGAAACAAATAATGTTCCACTAAGCCGTTCAGCTTTGCAAACTTCTTACGAGCGAGGCAATCAAGCATTAAAAAATCTAGGGTATAATAATTTAAGTCAAGCAAGCTATGTTATTAAATTACCCAAGATTGGGGAAAAATATTATTTTATGCAAGCAAGTGGACCAACACACAAAGCTATTAATATTCTACATGGTGATGGCCATGGATGGGAAATGAATAAACTTACTAATCAATTGAAAAGGATTAATACGTATCAAACCGTAAGCAGAGTTGTTGGCTATTTACGCGCGCAAGGTTTTATTGAGCAACAAACTATAACAACCTTTAAAGTACCACCTACCTATCTCGTTCAAATTCCTGATAGAAAAAATAATGTGCAATATGGCGCTTGTGATGAAAATAGCATCATTATTCAAGAAGATATTGGTGATGAATATGTGCGGATGTATTCAAATCCAAAATTTCTACAATATGTACAAAAGAAAACATTACAAGATACGTTATCACTTATTAAACACGTTCCCCTGTGGGATATTAAGGGCAACGGTTTAATTAATGAAAAAACATTTACGCTCGGACAAACTGATTTACAACAACCAAACAATGAAAATCCAAAACAATTTTTTCATAAAAATGAAGTAAAACATGCATGGGACGTTGCCCGTGGCATTGAAGGTTTTGTAAAACTTTTTAAACGATCTTGGGATAAAACATTTGACGTTACAGAAAACTGTAAGATATTAAAGGAATTACTTGAGCACGATCAGGATTTACAAAAATCTCCCTATTGGAATCATATTCAACGACAAATAACTATTTTAGATGAGATGACCAAAGAGTAAATTGTATTAAAAGTAATACCAATAAATAAAAGGACCTGTAAGAATAGGTCCTTTTTTATTTAACGTTATTATTCCTTGCGAATATTACTTGATCCCGAGGTTTTTATATCAACTACTTTTGGATTTCCCGTATAGATAATCTTTGAGGAACCGGATATTTTACCGGTGATTTCTTCGGAAACATTAACCTTTGAGGAACCGGAGCCAGAAACTCTCAATTTAGCAATAGCACTTAACAATTTTTTTGCATCATAATTACACGAACCACTACAATCAAATTTTTGTTTATGGACTTCACCTTCCAATAAAATTGATGTGCTTCCAGAAGCATTCACGGACAAATTGTTTGCTTTTACAAAAGCTTCTACCGTGGAACTTCCTGATGATTTAATGGTAACATCGTTATTTCGTGTTGCTTCTAATTCAGCTTCAATAGTACCAGATATATTTAATTGTTTTAAACTTTTTATATGTATAATACATTTTATAGGATTTTTAGTAGAAAAATTACCTTCAACATCAACCATCAATGCCCTACCCGATATTTTTGTTTTTATCATCGGTAAAATATTATCATCAGCTTTAATAACTATTGATTCAGTATCCGATTCTTTTATTAATAATTTGAAGGGTCCTTGTGCCTCAACGGTATCAACCCCCTGTATATTTTTTGTATCTTGAACAATAGTGCCAGAACCTTGAATTAACTTTCCATTCCCAGTACTTGTAATAACCTTACCATTTACAATTACTGTAGAACCATTGGTAGCAATAACGCATGAATCATTAAAAATCCAATCAAGAAATCTATTTTTTGTATAAGAATAATTGATAAAAACAGAACAGAAAACTAAAAGTATGAATACTTTATGTTTAATTGAATACATATGCAACCTACCTATTTAATATTGTAACCCATATTTTTAACTATTTATGCTAATAGAATATCTTATTTTAAGAAAATGTAAATACCCCCCTCTTTTACCCTATAATTACAATGAATTCTATTGATTAGGTTGCTTAATCTTCTGGTAATGTTGCAATTTCAGTTTTAATAGGGCCTTCGGGTAATCCCTTAATAAATTGATAAATATAGGGATTAGTAGATTCCCAAATCGTTTTTGCACTGCCAAAAAATTTTATTTGGCCATCATGGAGTAGTGCAACGTTATCTGCATACTTAAAAATTTCAAGATTGTGAGAAATAACAATAGAGGTCATCGAAAATTTTTTTTGCATAGAATACATGAGCTCGTGAATAACGTTCGTAGTAATGGGATCAAGGCCCGTTGTTGGTTCATCATACAAAATGGTTTTTGGATTCATAATAAGGGTGCGAGCAAGACCTACTCGTTTTCGCATACCACCTGAAATTTCTGAAGGATATTTTGCAAGAATATCTGATGTTAAATTTACCAATGCTAATTTTTCTTTAACGATAGGCAAAACCTGTTGCTCCGGCATTCCCTGCTCAAGAAGCGTAATACCGACGTTTTCAAATACATTTAAAGAATCAAGGAGTGCTGCAAATTGAAAAACATACCCAAATTTTTTATATACTTTCTCTACGTCTTGATCTGATAATATCGTGATATCCTGGCCATCAATAATAATATTGCCGGATGTTGGCCTTATTAAACCAATAATTTGTTTCAATAATACTGATTTACCTTCACCAGAACGCCCAATAATACAGGTCATTTGATTATCAGGAATTGTAAGCGTAATTCCTTTGGTAACCCAATGTTTATTAAATTTCTTTTTAAGATCGATAATTTCGATCATTGCTTATTTCCTAAAATAGCCATGCGGTCAAAAAATAATTTGCAATTAAAATCATAATGGAGGCAATGACAACGCTTTGTGTAGTAGCCTTACCAACGCCACGCGCACCACCCATAGTATAAAATCCTTTATAACAACCTACCCATGATAAAATTAAGCCAAAAACGCTCGATTTTATGAGTCCATTATTGATATCAGACATTTCAAGATATTTTCTGATACTGGATATATATTGCTCACCATTTAAATTGAGCACATGCACCGCGATTACATAACCGCCAATAGTACCAAATATCATGGCAAATAACGCTAAAAACGGCAAAATAATGGTACTTGCAAGAATCCGTGGAACGACAAGATATTGCCACGTGTTAATACATAAGGTTCGCAATGCATCAATTTGTTCAGTAATAGCCATACTACCTATTTCGGCAGTAATTGCAGACCCGGCTCTGCCAGTAATCATTAGACCAGTTAACACCGGGCCTAACTCTCTGGTTAAACTTTGTGCAACAAGCGGCCCTATTAATTCCTCGCCGCCACCAAACCGCTTAAATCCTATGTAACTCTGAAACGCTAATACGGCACCGGCAAAAGATCCGGTCAAAATAACAATAAGGAGCGAATCTACTCCTATTACATTCATCTGGAAAATCACCTTACTTACTTTTAATCGCGTAGTACATAACGTTTTGATTGTTTTCCACAAAAAGAGTGCAAATTGTCCCATATGAGAACAGATAATAAGAAATGATGCACCTATGAAATTAATCGTATCTAACATCATGCCAGAGCTCATGTTTTACTGAGCAGGGACGTTATGTTGTTCTTGTTTGTTTTTATATCCTTCTAAATAACCTGGCGCTACATAATATGAGGTTTTCATAATAGAGAGAAAAAGAGAGCCAGCAAGAAAAAGTGCTCCTAAAACCCAGGTAACTTTTTGGAAAAGATCTTGGCCGCCTGAACCACCAAAAAGAAGCTGAGTACCGCCACCCAAATTACCAAGCCCCATACTGCCTTTACCCTTTTGTAATAAAATTAACAAAATAAGCAATAGACAGATAAAAACGAACAGTGTTGTTAACAAACCAATAAGCATAAAATTACCCCAAAAGCAGTAAATAATAAATATATAGACTATTCTTAATCATAGTATTGATAATACTATGTTTTTTAACTCTTGAAAATCAGTACTTGTTTTTCCTATCAAAACTCCCCGTATCAAGGGTAGTTGATGCAGCTGACCAATAGTTGCCGCACTAACGCTTCCTCCATATAATAAGGTAACGATAAAAGGCTTATCCTGCATATATTCTACGATAAAATCATATACCAATCGTAGATGCTCTAAACTCGGTACCATTCCTGTACCAATCGCCCATATCGGTTCGTAGGCTATAGATATAGTATATCCTTTTGCTATATCTTTAGTAACTGCACTCATTGCAGAAAGCTGATCTTTCAATACGTCGAGCGTTTTTCCTTGTTGATACTCATATTCACTTTCCCCAACACAAACGATCGGTATAAGTTTATTGCGCATGCATTGTTCAATTTTTTTGGTAATATCTTGGTTGACGTAATGGTATTCTCTACGCAATTCACCATGCCCTATGATACAATACGTACATCCCAATTGCGCTAGTGAATCCGCTAATACTTGACCGGTATACGGCCCGTTATCATACGCGGAACAATCCTGCCCACCCAAAGCAATCGTAGATTGATCAATCAGAGTTGATAGCGTTGCCAAACTATCAAATGATGGACAAATAACAAGTCGCAACTTTGCTGTTTTCTTTATGAGTTCAGCTAAAGAATTACCATATTTTTTAATCCAGCTAACCGCTTGATTATACGAAAGGTACATTTTCCAATTAGCAATAATAAGATAATCGCGATTCATATACATTCCTTAATAACAAGATTGCGTTACAGTATACGCTCTTATTTTTGATAATACTATTAATGCGTTCACGTAATAATGATGGTGTCATTTTTTAGTGCAAGATGTATGTTTTTAGTTTCTGGGTATTGTAATAAATGATGTGAAATGGGCACCGTTACATACTGATTAATAACACGCTTTAATGGTCGTGCACCAAATTCATTGCTATACCCACGTTCTGCTAACATTTGTATAACCGATTTTTCACATGAAAACTGAATATTTTTTTCTTGTAAACGTTTTTCAAGATCATTAACTTGCAGTTGTGCAATACGTACAACATCTTCTTGTGTAAGTCGCTTAAAAAATGCAATGGCATCAATGCGATTTAAAAACTCAGGTCTAAATTGTTTATGTAATAACTTTTCGATTGCTTGTTTAACCTCATCGGTAATGGTCGCTGCTTGTAAAATAATATCTGAACCAATATTTGAAGTCATAATAATAATACAGTTTTTAAACGAAACAATTCTTCCTTGACTATCGGTTAAATGCCCCTCATCAAGTATTTGTAAAAAAATATTAAACACTTCAGGATGCGCTTTTTCTATTTCATCAAAAAGAACAACGCTATACGGATGTCGGCGCACTTGTTCGGTTAATTGCCCACCTTCTTCATATCCAACGTAGCCGGGAGGCGCGCCAATCAAACGTGCTACCGCATGGCGTTCCATATATTCTGACATATCGATGCGAATCAAACGTTGTGAGTCATTAAACAGAAAATCTGCTAATGCTTTTGCCACTTCTGTTTTGCCCACACCGGTTGGCCCAAGAAAAAGAAATGAGCCAATTGGTTTTTTTGGATCGGTTAATCCAGCACGATGCACTTGGATAGCATGTGAAATTTTTTCTACTGCTTCATCTTGACCAATAATACGTTTTTGCAAAATGGTATCCATATGCAATAATTTTTTTGTTTCTGATGATTCCAGTTTTTCGGTAGGAATTCCGGTCCAACGGGAAAGAACAACGGCAATATCATGTTCATCAACTTCTTCTTTAATTAAATGCGTTGGCAATTTTTTTAGCTTTTCTTGCTCACGTGCTAACTCTTGCTGCAATTTAACTAAGGTGCCGTATTTAATTTCGGATGCTTTAGCAAAATCACCATCACGTTCTGCTTGTTGAAATGCATAGTTTGCTTGTTCTATAGATTCTTTTATTTTATTAATAGCTGCGAGTGGGTTCTTTTCAGCTTTCCATTGATTGAGTAATAATTGATTTTTTTCTTTAAGGTCCGCTAATTCTTTTTCTAACTCATGCAAACGCTTTTGTGCTGTTGAATCTTCCTTTTCTTTAAAGAGGGCAACTTTCTCGATTTCTAATTGCCGAATTTTGCGTTCAAGTTGGTCAATTTGCACCGGATGAGAATCGATCGACATGCGAACCATTGCAGCAGCTTCATCAACCAAATCAATAGCCTTATCGGGTAAAAAACGATCAGGAATATTTTTGGCAGATAAAATAACCGCATCAAGCAATGCTTGATCTTTGATACGAATGCCGTGATGCAATTCATAGCGTTCTTTTAATCCACGCAAAATTGAAATAGCATCTTCAACTGATGGCTCTTCTATAAGAACTTTTTGAAATCGGCGCTCAAGTGCTGCATCTTTTTCTATATATTTTTTATACTCTTTAACGGTTGTTGCTCCGATACAATGCAATAATCCCCTAGCCAACGCAGGCTTTAATAAATTGGAAGCATCCATGCCACCGCCCGTAGCCCCAGCACCAACAAGCATATGTAATTCATCAATGAAAAGAATGATACTTTCTGCGCTTTCTTCTATTTGTTTTAAAAGACCTTTTAAGCGCTCTTCGAACTCTCCTTGATATTTTGCACCAGCAATCAAAAGGCCAAGATCTAAGGCAAAGATCTGTTTATTTTTTAAACTTTCCGGAACATCATGGTTAATAATTCGTTGTGCAATGCCTTCAACAATCGCCGTTTTGCCCACGCCAGGCTCACCAATCAGTACTGGATTATTTTTTGTTCTTCTGGATAAAATTTGAATAACACGTCGAATTTCATCGTGACGACCAATAACAGGATCTAGTTTGCCGTCTTTAGCCAACTGCGTTACATTCTGACAGTATTTCTCCAATAATTGATATTGTTTTTCGGCATTTTTTTCTTGCACTGTTTTTCCTTTTCGCATTGATTGCATGTGTGAAAGAATAATTTCTTTGGTAAAACCAACACGTTTAAAAAAAGATTGTAACGATGGCGGAAGATAGGTAGTTGTTGCCCATGATAATAAAAAATGTTCAAGACTTATATACGCATCACCCAATGATTCTGCTTCTTTGCTCAATTCATTAAAAAACTGTTGCATGCTATAATCGAGTGCTAGTTGCGCTCCTTGTACACGGGGCAATGCTTCAACTTCTTTGTATACTAACGTACGCAATTCCTCATGCGGTAGTTGAACCATGGCAAAAAAAGTAGTACAAAAATCATTATCCATTGCTGCTGCTACGGTATGCACAGGTAACAGTGCCGGATTATGATACTTCATTGCTAATGAAGCTGCATTATTGATCAATTCTTGACTTGCATGAGTTAATTTTTCACTATTCATGGCAATAAAAACTCGCTTATAAGTACAATTCTATTAATAAAATTTTATTTTCAAAATTTTCATGAAATAATCATGCGATGCATAATAATCTTTATAAAAACATAAATGATACTAATAATCAACAATGAAAACTCTTTTTATGAATAAGTACTGTTATTGACACGTCGTTAATGAGAGGTAGTAAGATTACTCGTTCTTTTTTGGCGATGATAACTGATAGCAAAATGATGCGCATAATCACGTAAAGCAATAAAAAATGCACCAATATCAGTCTTTATATCAAGCACGGTTCCCTCGGGTATTTGGTCACTAAATAATCGCTCTTCGCGCTTTGCTAAACTTACAATGATTGCAGCAGGTAAAATTGCTTTTATCGCATTACGCTGACCTTTTCCACCATCAATAACAATTAAATCAGGAACTGGTGTATTTTTGTAGCGACGGGCAACAATTTCTTGTAATGCTGCATAATCATTTTGCTCAACAATTGTTTTAACGGCAAAACGTCTAAAATTATCTTTATCAGGAATACCATGAGCAAAACGTATGCAAGAACCTACAATGGCATTACTTTGAAAATGAGAAATATCAAAACAATCAACGGTAATAATTGGTTTTTCAAGATTAAGAAATTTTTGCAATTGTCCTGCTAACGCATAATTTGGTTCACGATTGTGATGAATCGGTGTCGTTGCTAAAAAAATATCACGTTCATATTTTTTTTCTGAAAATCCAGTTTTTAATGTTTCAAAAATAGTATCTAAATTGTGTAAATAGTAGGTCAGGTGCTGTGATTTTTCAAAATCTAATTGTTTATTAAGCGCTTTTATTTCTGCTTTAATATCGTTAAGAAATTTTTTGTGATTTCCCTGCAATGCATTCATGGCCAACATTAACCTAAATTGATAACTGCTTTGGTCAAAATTTTCCATACAAGTGCCTGAACATAAATTCATATGATAGCGTAAACAACCACCCGGAATTTTTTTGTTGCATGTCTCAAGTTTAAAGGTCTTTAATAAATAATGATAAACAGCTCGTGCCTGTTTTTTATATAAAAAGGGACCAAAATAAGTACCCTTTGTTTTTTTACTGCGCACTAATTGTAATGAAGCAGAATCTCCACTCGTAAAAACAAGATAAACAAACGGATTGCCACTTTTGAGCAGCACATTAAATTTTGGTTGATGTTGCTTAATTAATTGTGCTTCTAATAGTAATGCCTCATTTTCTGAATGCGTTACAATATAATCAATAGTAGCATACTCATCAATAAGGGCCTTTACTTTCCAATCACGTTCCTGTTTTTTAAAATATGAACTGACGCGTTTTTTTATTACTTTTGCTTTGCCAACATAAATAATAGCGTTAGTACTATCTTTAAAAAGGTAAACGCCCGATAATAACGGCAATGTAGTAAGTATCGTAGTATCCATAATGTGTACCGGTATTATGTACTATAGTTAAGTATCTCTATTAGCATACCAGCATAAATTCAATTTGTAAAATAACGAATTGGTAATATTACCAATTCAGGAATATGTAATCTATATTGAATTATTTTTTATTAATATATGTGAATGCGCTCATAGCTCCGGTTATACCTTGAGAAGCTCCTAAAAATGCTTGTTTATATCGATGATGAGTAATATCACCTATAGCGAAAATGCCTTTAGTAGAAGTTTCTTGAAGAGGGTTAGTTTTGACATATCCATCTTCAAGCTCAAGCCCTAGATTACGTGCAAGTTCATTGTTTGGTGTACTGCCTAAACCTAGAAAAACTGCATTACGTCCTCCTAATGTAAATTCAACTTCTTCTTTATCCCCATTAATTTTTTTACTAATTTTTACATCAGTTATAGTTGAATCATTTCCCTTAATTTCTTTAATATTAGCGTTCTTTAATACTACAATTTTATGTTTTTGTTGCCCATTATACTGCTCAATCAGCTCTTTTGTGCTACCATTAATTATATCTTTTTCTTGAATTACCAAGGTAACTCTTTCTGCCACCTGGCCGAGATGTTGCAATGTTTCATCCACATTATGTTGGCCCCAGACAATAACTTTTTTGCCTTTATAAGAAGCTGCATCGCATAATGCACAAATGGCTACACCTTTGCCCCAATATTTTTCTATTCCTGCAATAGTTGGCTTAACTGGACTTCTACCCGTTGCCAAAATAACGCTTTTAGAGAAATATTGCTTACCATTCTTCGAGATCAATGTAAGCGGAAAAGTATTTTTATCAATCTTTACAATAGTATCCTCATTCACATCTGCGCCAGCCTGCATAGCCTGATTGTACAAATCAAACGATAATCTTGATCCTGATGGAGCTAAAGAAGCCCCAGGCCAATTGTTTACCGATTGTACTCCAGCTAAACTACTTTTTGCTTGCTTACCAAATAATACTGTTTTTAAATTATTTCGTGCCGCATAGCTTGCCGCAGAACAACCGGCAGGGCCAGCACCAATAATCGCAACGTCTACAGGCCTCTCTAAAGAAACACCAAAGTCATTTTTAGCTGCAATATCCAGTAATTCATCAAGAGTACTCTTCGTGCTCTGGAAAGTTATTTTATTAGCACCAGATTGCGTTTTAAACATTTTATGATTGTTAATGTATGCAACCGTTGGATAAGAATGACAGGGTATTCCTAATTGATTAGCTGTATCAACGTCAATAATCTTAATTGTAAGTTGGTCTTTATAGCTGTTTTGATGCTCTTTAACTATGGGCTCGACTCTATCGCATGCTCTGCAACCTTTTGCTTTTACCAGGTACATACCTATTTTTTCTGGGAATTTTTTATCCATTAAAGCTTTTTGTCTTGCTTTCTCTTCTCTGATTGCAAAAATAAGGAAAGCTGCTAACCCAGCCGTTACCCCTCCACAAATAGCCATTTGAGTCAACGTTGATCGATCAAAATTGAGCCAACTAGCCTGTGAACGAGAATAACCATACATCGATAATACGTTAGATGAACTTATTCCTATTAATAAGCTCAAAATAATAATTGAAAAATTTTTTATATTCATAAAACATCCCCATTTAGCCTTAAAATAATACAATTATATAATATAATTATATCTGCAATGAGGTATTTGTCAACTGCCACTACCCTTTTGAGATGAAAATACAGGCCGGGCAAAAGGCTGTTAAGACAAATTATAGGGACAGAAATTGCTACAAATGTCTTAAAGCCTTAGGGGAAACCATGATATAATAGTCAAAAAATAGTACAAAATCTGTAATAAATCTAACAACGCCGTTCTTAGCCGCCCCAGCTTTCTTGACTGGCACCCGCCTCTTCTGTTCTTTTTTGAATACTTTGCTGCTGACCTACCGGAACAAGAGTGGTTGGCGTAGTGGTAAGGACCGTGCTAGAATGATTCGACTTTTCTCCAGTATCTGCCGTTGTTGTTTTTTGCGTCGGGGCTGCAAGTGGCGTTGATGACGGCGCATTTTGTGCTTCTTGCGTTACTGATACATAGAAGGTTGTTGAGTTATCAATCGCTTGGGCTAATGTTGGCGGTAATTGCCCAAAACTTTGCTGATAAATTCTTAGCGAATCCGATGCTCGATGCCCTTTTTCTACCGGTTCTGTACTTTTTTTATCATATTCATTACCGGTGACCAAACTTCGTATACGAGATACCGTTGCATCATAAGGAGCGCCAATTAATTCATTATTACGTGCATCAGTTGTTACTACGACAAAATAATCATAGAGCGTATTGCCTTTGGCATCTTTTACCGGCTTATTTTGTTTATCATGTAATTCAGGAGCAAGAGAAATTGCTTTATAAATAAATTGTCCGTTTTTAATTTCATCAGAACTGGTTGGTTGAATTTCAATAGCACCAAATGCAAAAGGCCCCATAAGAGTACTCATATAATTTTTCTGTAGCATATCTAATTTCTTTTCAAGATCGTCAGTTAATGGGCCGTATTGCTTTATGTAAACATCAAGTACATTTTCGCAGGTAGTTAAATAAGATCCATTTTGATCAAATGCTCTACTCGTGATTAAACTAATCATTGCATTAGGCGAAGTAGTGGGTGAACTGCCAATATGTTGTATGGTATATTGGTTGGTAACACGATCGATTGAGCTTGTTCCTAAAACAACGTAATCATCCATTGGTTGTCCATTAGCACCATGCAACCCTGTTTTTTGCGTGGTGTAAATATACTGTCCCTTAAGAATTTGTACAATAGAAACTGCTTGCAGTGGTATAGTACCCAAAGAAGGGTTTGTTAATGCCGCTAAATTAGTTCGCGCCGCTATTTCCCTTTCCTGTTCATCGAGCAGACCCAATGACTTGCGCACCGCTGGAACCTCTTTTATTGCTAATGCAGGTGTTACTACATCATATTCAATGGAAGCCCCCGCAGAAATAATTCCTATTGTTTTTCCAGAAGTTTCTGAAACAGCAATTTCTTGGCCTCCGGGTTTTTCATCACCTTCTTTCCAAACTCGTACTATGAGCTTGGTTCCTTGCAGTTGCATATTCATTCTATACCAAGTACCAACATCAAATTGAGGACCTTTCAAAGGCGGATTAAGCCAACCCAAGCCTTCATGCTCATAAAAATTGAGCATGACAGGACTATCTTTTTCTTCTTTTTTGTACACAACCATTTTAGCCAAGTGCGCACTATTGATGTTCGCTTTGCCCGTTTTTTTAATGGCTTCAACATCAACAGGGATACCACCAAAATATAAACCTATATAAAATTCATTAAGAACGTATAGTGCTTGCCATCGTACTTCTACCTCGCTAACTGCGTTATCAAGAACTATTGTCTCTTTTTGATTGAACCAGAATTTACGAGGGGCCTTACTACTAACCTGTTTATTATCTTCCTGGCCAAATGCTAATGATGGATATACTGCAATTTCCTGGCTAAAAGCATTACGGCCTTTATTGTACAACGGAAACCCTTGTGATGGGTTAAGGTTAAGTACTCCGGTTTTAAAGCCATATAATGATCCAACATCTGCAGGAATTAATCCGGTTGAATCGGGAGTGATCTGTGGTAATAAATATTGTCCCAAATAATATGATAATTGTTCTTCGGTATTCAAAACATAGTCTGAAAGAAAATTTTGATAAAATCCTATGTTTCGTTTTTGATTAATAACTTGTGCATCATATTTTTTAGTTAATTCATCAGCCCAAGCATTTTTTGCATTCTCAGAAATTATTTTATTATTATTAACAAACACCTGATAGTCAGCAACGAACTTTTTCTCTTTTGCTAATTTTTCTGCCGCTCGCTCATCATTCTGGTATGACCCATATTCTTGAAAGATTTGTGGCCCAACGGTCATGGCTAATAATGGCAAGGCTGCACCATCAGTTGCTATTACTGCACCAATTAACAAACCGGTTGTTACGTGCGACTCAATAAGTCTGCGATGATTTGCTATCCATTGACTTGCATCCTGCACTGCGTTAGCACCAGCCTGCCAACCAAAAATATCAAAAATACCAGCAAGCGCATTGAAAATTCCTTTGGAAACGTCAATTAAAATATCGGTTATCATACTAACTAAATAAGCGGCACATTTAATAAGCGCTTTCAATGCATCAACAAAATTTTGAACTATAAAAGTTGCAACATTTAATAATGATGTTACGACATCATAGGCTAAGCTGTTCAGACTATTAACAATATCTTGTCCAAACGCCTGCCAATCTCCCGTTTTAGCCCCAATAATTGAATCTGAAATTACCGTTGAAGCCAAATTAACGGCATCAGTACCCAATCTAATTAATCCACCGCCAGCAGAAACAGCAATATGACCCTGATTTGCATAAAAATTAATAACAACATCAGTAAGCGATTCTATCACCCCTTCTATATCACTACCCAATTTTGGATCTCTGGAAATTTTTGCGAATATTTCACCAACAATACTCGCAGCTCCTTTAGTAAAATCCTTGGCTACTGCTGCGGTATCATCAATAACGTTTTGAGCATCGGTAATTGATCTATTAATATCTGCTGCAACTTCATCTTGTAATTTTTTTGAAAGATCAATAAGTTCTTGCCCCTTATGAGGATCTATGGCACCTATAATTCCTGCGGCACCGGCTGCTCCTATTGCTTCAGCCTCATCAAGGGCTGTTTTGCCCACATCCTGAATGCCTTGTAATATATCCTGCCCTGTTTTTTTAATATCGTTCCAGCTACCGCTCAACCAAGAACCAAAATCTTGTACAACGACCTTTGCATTTCCTTTTCCAGCAGAAGTTGTTGTATCGCTTGAGGTAGCAGCTTGCGCAGCTGCCTCTTTAAAATTTTTCAAAAGGGCTGCAAGATCTTCAAGATAAATAGCATCTTCACTTTGGTATAATAATAGATGCGGTGCTGGTTGGGTATTATTTTTACCAAGTACACTCATAGTTTGTTTAATATGTGCATCATCAAACAAATAATACGTTTGTGCCTGCAAATTTTTAAGCATAGCTATACACAACATTTTTTCTTGCAGAAGCGGTTTTTTTAATAATGCTACATCTATTGGTAATTTTTTGTTTAAGGCTTGCTGTGCCAATGTTCCTAAGCTCGTTGTTTGTGCTAATGAAATTAATTGATATAAACCGGTAGCTTCAACCTCCATTGCTGCCGAATAGGTTTTAACAAGGTCTATTTGACCGCTTTTTTTATCAACAAATGGTTCCCATGCTATGCTTTGTCGTATAAAACGAGCACGCACTTGTTCCGTTACTATTAAATGCAATCGCGCGAATTCTCCTGAATTACGAATTTGTATAAAATCAGGATGATAATAAGCAACTTCGATGTTGGGAATAAACCTAAATATTGTTTTTTCGATATCTACAATTGATTTGAGCAACGCATTATCTTGTCTAAAAGTATCCAAAACCGAATACTGAATATATTCTTGCCAAAAAGGACTTGCAATAATCATTTCCGGAGTAATGTCTATAGTTTGCCAAAATGAAGTTTTTATAAGATCACTCCACGATGCAGCAACAATTGATCCTTTAACATCATCCCAATCGGGAGCAGCTTTACTAATTGCTACGATTAACTGTTGCAATCCACCAGCAACAGAACTTGCTTTATCAATGAGCCCCTTCCAAGATTTAGCTTCAAGTACCGAAGTAACATCAATATTTTTTTGTCGCGCATAACCAGCAATATGCGCAGCTACTTGTAATTTAGTAATATATTCAAGGTAAAAATAAAAATTTTTAATGTATCGCACCAATTCAGGATCAACTTGCAACCCCTCTTTTCCGTATAAAGCATCTACCGCTTTTTCATTAATAGAAGTTGTTGGATACGGATTTGATTTTGGAGTTCCGGTACTAACAAAGACAGGATTAAATAATGCCTGCGCGGTATGCTTAACATCATCAAATCTCTGTTGCACATCTGCTGGCTGCAAAGAATTATTTTTACTTTGTGATTCTTCAGCAATAATTGTTATTGGTATATATAAAAATATTATCAGGGAAATAAATAATCGCTTCATTACAATCCATTCAGTTGTTAACTGGTAGTTTTTTGCATCGATATTAAATGCTGAGTAAATGAATTTATTTGCTTTTGTGTATATTGTAATTGCGTCGGTTGCTTAATAGTAAAAGATGCCTGACACCCAGATGCCATAAAACCTATTCCTGCTGATATAAAAACATACGGATCAAGATTTTCCATGGTCTTGTTAAAGAGAGCAACAGTTGTTTGAGTACCATCCTTATTTTCTTCTTTTTTTGAAAGTGAGCACTCTACCGTATTAGCACCAGTGGTTATCTTTATAATATAGGTAACTGGATTTTTCTTCAGCGTGATAGCTTCTTGGGCGGGTAACGTAAACAAACGGGTATCTTTGTCATTCATAATCTGCTCCAGAGGAGAAACAATTTCTTCGGTATGCTCCTTGGTAGAACTTGATAATTTTTGTTGAGCAAAGGCAAAATCTATCGTGTGAGAAGATCCCCCTTGTGTTTTTTCTTCTATTCCATAAAGACCACATAAGCGATATTGCCAAATCCGTTCCGGATCTCCCGATATCCAATGGGCACGATTACATAATACGCCCATAAAAAATGGATACGTAACATTTATGAGCGTGCACTCTACTTCGATTGTATATCGTAATTGACCTGTAGCGTATTCAGTAAAAATACTATTAGCTGCCGGATCATCAGTAAATAACGAAGCATTCGGATCTTGTTTTTTCTGCCATAGGGGCGGTAATGGAAATGGTGCTAATCCGTATTGATAAAAACTATTATGCAAAGCATCAAATTCCCAATCCCCAGAAGCTACCTGATATATATTATACCAGGGATAACCATCAGATGGCGTCAGCATTGCAGCATGAGCAAAATATTGATCATAAATAATCGGCGCCGCTAAGGCTCGTGTAATTGGTTGCGCTAGGTTTATTGATTTATTCATATAAACAATTTCTTGCTGCAATAGCGCATTATTTTGATTATAAGCATCACTCAGGATTTTTTGGGAACCTGTAAAAGCATTCTCAATACTTGTTATAATATCTTCTTGATCTTTTTTTAACTTCTGTTGAAACGTTTCCCAGCTTGAAGTAATTTCGTTTTGTTTTTTTGTTGCTTGTTCATATACAATACGATCGGCATCATCTTCCCATTGTATTGCTAAAGAGCCTCCCGCTAAAATCAGGGCTTGTAATCCCATGCTAAGAATTAACCCTATTGATTGCACTTCAGTTTGTGCAATTTTTTTTGCTCGTTTTTTTGTTTTTTCAATAACTTCAGGATTATCCCAAAAATCAATTAATACAGGAAATTTTTTATCTTTTTTTAGCTCAAAAAAGAGTAATAGTTTTTTGTAATGTAGCAAAATATGCTCTCGTTCCCATGCGATATAATCAAGAACTTGTTGTGCATGTGTATTCAATGAATGTTTTTGAGGAGCCTTAAATAATGATGATATGGTAGTTGCAACACTACTATACCATTCTTTAATAGTTTTAGCAGAACGTTCCAGCACTGATTCATTGGTCGGTAAATATTGAAGATATGACGAAAGATGTTCAATTTGCTGCGCAAAAAGAAATTTTTTATAAAATAACGTTTCCGGAACCCGTTCCTGACGATGATCAATCTCCTTTATGGTATTTTGAACCTGTTCAAGTTGCTCTTTAAGATTCTGCATAACCTCAAAAGCAATCTGATGCAATTCGTCGTTTGATGCATTTACAAGCATAAAAAACAATTGTTGTATATTCGTTACTTGGTCGGGAGGATTATTAAGACCTTGTTTACCGTAAATATGTTCTACCATAGTATTAATGTGCGCAGCAGAATTTTGATCTTGTTCTACTGCTAGAAGATTAAGAACAAAAAAAAATAAAAAAAATACATAGAACATAATTACGCTCCTACATCCGGTGGCAATGATGTATCAGGTGGCGTTGTTTGTTTAATTTGCTTGCGCAATGCAGTAATATAATCTTCACATTCTTCGCATATTTTTTTTGTAGTGCTACTTTCTTCCATTAATTTAGCTTTAATAGCTGCATTGGCAATAATGCAGCGGATACAAGGATCTAAAATTTCATAATCATCGAAAACAGGATCGAGTAAAACAAAAAAATCTCCTAAACACGCGCGCACCATTAACAATATTCCCTGTGGGGAATTAAGCCAATTTGGCTGAGGTAATAGTTCTTGTGAATACATATGCTCTAACGTTGGAATATTTACAAAAAGATGTTTTGCTGCACTCACGCTCGTTGTTTTTTCTCCCGCTTGATCAAGAAAATATGCCGCAGGTTGATTAGTTATGGCAATGCCATTTTTATCGCGTATCGGTTGCGGATTACGAGCATCATCAACTACTTTTTGAGGCCATGGTATCTTTTGCACATTACTTGGAAATACTTTAATAAGGTTGCTAATAATTCTTATGGCGCGAATTGATTCATCATCATAAAAAAACAGTGGTGGATTAATCATTTTTATTTCGCGTAACGTAGCAGCATTTATGCGGGATGATGTATTAATTACTGGCTTTGCCGGTTCCAGAATTTTTTGAATATCATAGGCATGTTTTATTAAACGAGATCCATACGTTGCATCCGGTTGGTCAACTGTTTTCCCATAGGAATTAAAAAATTTTAAATAACTACCAAAAATATCTAAATACGTACTGCGCATATTAGTTATTATTTGTTGTGATGCACTGTCAGTTAATAGTAAACTTTCTTGTTTCTCAATTAATAAATCAAGGTCAGCGCCATAATCATGTTTCATCATAGTAAAACCTGCATTGGTCGCTATATGTTTTGGTAATGCTGGAAATCTTGCAAGAATTGATTGATTAACTTGAGCTTCTATCAGTGTTACCAAATGATTAATAATTAATGTTTTTTTATTCAATGCTTGCGTTGATTCATTAGCTACATACTCACTAATAGAATCAACATGGGTCATATTCAATGAAGTGAATATTTTAGTTAGGTATGAATACAATTCATGCAAAATAATAAGATGTATTCGACTAAAATAGACCAAAAAATAATCATTATTTTGTATCTTACTAAAAAAATCATTAAGTTGTTGTGCAAAAGAGCCATCCGAAGGAAAAAGACTTTGGCCCGTTGGATGACTCAAATTTACATGAGTTCTCGCATAGCTAATATTAAACTTACGAGCACATATTCGCGTTCCTAGTGGCGTATCATATTTATTTGCAGCAGTAACTAGAATAGGTTTTCCTAAACTGTTTTTCCACGTATTAAATAATTGGCATGAATTTAATAATTGTCCTGGAATACATGTTGATTCATCTTGCGCATAAAGCACACTAATGCCTACAAGTAGTATACCAAGAAGTTTTTTCATATTTCTATCCCCAAGAAATTAAAAATCGGTACTGATTGGACAGAAGCTTACGGAGATAGTCTTTTTGATAGCAAGATTTTAGTTGGTTTTTTGAATTTTTCCCTTTTCTACCTAATAAAAAACCGTTATATTAATTAAATTGTTATGATAATAATATAGTGCTTACATTAGATGGTGGATTTTAATATGAACATTCGCTTCAGAACTATTTTCATAGCCTTCGTGCTTATTTTAACGTATTTTGTTGGATGGAAAGTATACCATTATTTTTTTGATAAAACGTTACCTACCGTCGTATTTGAAGGTCTTAATAATCACGATTTTTATGCGGGCGATGTTTCATGTGCTATCACCGGCAGCGATTCTTATAAAGTTTCTCATATTTCAATTTGGCTTGACGGCAACCCCTTATTAACAAAATTTAAAATAAACAATCGTTCATTTGAACATCCTTTTACTATTCCTACTAAAACATTACCCAATGGCAAACATATTCTTAAGGCAGAAGTTGTTAATGGGACCTATGCGAGTAATAAAATAACTAAGGAACTATCATTTTTAGTTGATAATGAACCATTGCAAGCAATCTTTGTAAAACCAGAATCGGAATTTAAAGTATTTCAGGGAAGAACACTACATGTACAATTTCAGGTAAATAAAGATATTAAAGAAGCACATATAATAGCATTATCTAATACCTATCCCTGTTTTGCAGAATCTAAACACTCACGCATCTATGAATCTTTTATTCCCATTTCTTGCGAAGAATCTCCTAATGAATACCCTTTATCAGTAAAGATCACTGATCACGTTGGCAATGTTTTTCATCTTGAAGGAAAATTTCAGATAATTTTATTTCCCTTTAAAAAACAACAATTACATATTAACGCAGATAAAATAAAATCTGAAAAAGAATTAGGTGCACTCAATAATGAAGATCTAGAAAAAGAGATTGAAGCATGCATCGTACAATCTCCTGCAGAAAAATTATGGTATGGTAATTTTTATCCGCCGATTGAGATTTTAAGTGTATCAACCGATTATGGCACCATACGTACTACGCAAGAAAAAGGTCGCTACGTACACAAAGCAGTTGATATTTTAAATACTCCACGTAGCGTTGTATGGGCTCCACAAAATGGTAAAGTCATCATTAAAAATAGATACGTTCATAGTGGCAATACCGTTGTACTCGACCATGGTTATGGAATTTTTTCACTCTTCTTTCATTTAGATGATTTTGCTGATATCAATACCGGTAGCTTCATAAAACGGGGTAATCCTCTTGGAACATTAGGCAAATCCGGTTATGCAAGTGGATATCATTTACATTGGGAGATGCGTATTAATAATATTCCAGTAGATCCATTGCAATGGATAAAGCCAAATTTTTAACAATTTTTTATGGTTCTTAAACTATGTATTTTGTTGTTCATAATAATCGTTTATATCAATTCGGCCTTTCTTATACGCCTTTAACACGTTATGGACTTACGGTATTAATCCTAACTATCGGTGTACTTTTTTGGTATCATGCACTCTATTGCGCGCTATTAAATTCTGCTGCGAGCATACATACTAAAAACAATCAGCTAGCAAAACACCGCTATGCACTAGAAGAACAAAAAAAATTATATACGGGCAACCAAAAAAAATTACAATTACTATCTACAACTATCAATGACTTGATTACTAAACATTCCACACATCGTTCTATGCGAGATCGTATGATTTTTATTGTTAATCAAGTAAGCAAAAACAATCTTTTTTTAGACGGTTCTTGCACTATTAAAAATAGTAACAAAAACTGGTATAGCAAAAAAACCATGGCTTATGATCTTAAAGGTAATTTTAGTAACATTTTTTTATTTTTTTCATCACTTTCTAAGGCTCAACAATTAGTACAATGTAAACAATTGATTGTTGAAAAAATAAACGATGATGTTTTAAAAATGCATTGTTTAATTGATTTTATTGAATTGGAGAATACATCAACATGATAGTAATAATAACAATGGCACTAGGTATCTTCACCACTATGGCATCTGCAAAAGAAATTAACAAAATGCGTAACCCATTTTGCTTTGCATCGAGTGCCATTAATAGCGTTCCTGCAGCACAGTGCACCAAAAAAACGGTTGAACAAAATAAAAAAAAATGTGCCGAAATAGTTCATAATGATCAACGAAAAATGGTTTCAGTAGGCGATAAGCTCGGCGAATGGGAAATTGCAGATATTTTTGATGATACCGTTGTTTTAAGAAATAAACATGGGCAAATGCATACACTTTCCATTCAATCATAATAGAACTATCAATAAAAACCCTCCAACTTAAATAAGCTGAAGGGTTAGGGGGGGTGAACAATACGTAAGATTGTATTGTTCGTTTAGGGACATTATAAAAATTTATTAAAGTTCATCGATGATCGTAACAGCCAGCCAATTGGTTGTCAAGAAAATTTTTAGACATCATGAATACAGCAAAAAAGCTTTTTTTAACTATTACTATAACAACAATTTTTATGGCGGTTTTTTTATATGCAATTATTTTACAGCAAATTCTACACGATTATTTTTATAATTTTATTATTATCAGGATGTAATCATAAACAACGTAAACAAGTCATAAAAAAAGGTAATCCTAATACAAAAATGATTACCTTAGTCACCTTTGAACTATCAGTCGAAGGTATCGAATGCGAATTATGCGCCCATTCAGCATTAACTATATTGCAATCGATCAAAGGAATTCAAAATCCTTACTTTGCGGGAGCTTATGAACAAGGCATTCTTAAATATCAATGGAACAAAGATAAAACACCCCCTTTGGCGACAATAATTCATGCTCTTGGAACTGAAGGTTTTACGTTTATTTCTTTACAAGGTTCTTTTTCAGGTCGTTTTACCGAAAATGAAGAAAAAAAATATGTTTTTGTTTTAGATGACGGTTTACCTATCCATGTTGCTAACACCTTACAAAAAACCACAACGATGGATGATGCAACGTGGCAGTCAATAGAGAAGAATACACCGTGTACTATTCAGGCTACCATATGGTTCGATGCTACATCAAAACACTATTGGCTGGCAAAAAAATAAACATCACAACTATTCGATGTTATTGCTTGGACCATATTTCATAACAAAGTTATTATAATAAAAAGCAACTTTTTTATGATGTATCATTGTTCCAATCGGTTCTATGAGGGCTACAATAAGCAGTATTACTATCTTTGTTATTATTTTTTTACTTTCTGAAAATTTCATACTTTTCTCCTCTATCAAAAAAATACCACTATACCGGTGAGTTTTTATTTTTTTGGTATCAATGCAAAGTGGCTACAAAAAAATGATTATTAAAATTAGATGAAAAAACGCGGGACAATAATGGTAAATGATTGGGGGAAAATAATAGAGGCGGGGAAAAAAGCAAATAAATCTGACTTTGAATGTAACGAAAAATCACGATGAACGCTATGGAAATAGCTCGTAACGCTCATAAAATGCGATGACATGAACACTCCTTTTACAATAAGGTTGTTTAATACTCTTCATTACTATATACCTCGCTTCAATCAAAATGCAACAGATTAAGAGAACCCTATAAAAAAACAAGATGAGTGTATTATCTATTTTTCCGCAGTTCTGCACTCGTATGCTTTGACAAACTTGCTTGCAACGACTCAACCAATGATGGATGCATAATTATTTTTTTCTTTCTTGGCTGGGCAAGAATTTTTTTACCTTTTTTGGTTGTCTGCAATTTTTTACGCAATTTTTCTGCGAAGGTATCTTTAAATGCATTCATATCTAATTTTTTCTTAGATAATTTCTTGATTAATTGTTCTGCAAGAGCAAGCTCTTGTTTTGCAATTTTAGGAACCGTAACCCTTGGCTTAGGAGATTCTTTAATTTCATAGGCATAATTCAGTGTTGTGAGTAATAATCCATCATGATGTGGCTGTATTGCGCATACATGCTCTTTATCTTTCATTACAAATTGTCCGATTGCGACTTTATGTAATGAAGCCAACGCAGCAATAAATAAAAAGTATGCCTTCCCAGCTTCCTCTTTTGCCGGTAAAACATAATAATGCTGATCAAGATAAATGATATCGAGTGCTGCTGTATCAACGCAGGCAAGAATGTTAATAACATTCGTTGTTTCCGGTTTAATTTTTTTTATAGCTTCCGGCGTCAAAATAAAATATGATTGATTTTTTAATTTAATTCCTTTAACAATGTCATTCCATTGCACCTCTTTTTTACAATGCTTACACCATCGTTCATAGTTAATTGGTGTATGACATGATGCATGCAGTAATTTAAACCCTAACGAATGCTCTTGCACGGCAGAATATAATTCAACCGGAATTGTTACTAAACCAAATGATAATGATCCCTTCCACGACGACTTCACTAGAACCCCCCTTTACCATAGATCTATTTTTTATTAATAATAATGATAGTGATTTTTATAGTATAATTACAAGCATTTTATACTTAAAGAATGTATCAGTTATGTCATCGAGCAAATAATTTAGAAAACCAACCCATAATGGGTTTAAAATCAAAAATAAGAACGTGATCAAAAGAATGTATAACACCTTCACGTGGTTTTAGCCTATTTTGATATTTTTCTGGAAATTGTTGAAAAATAAGCAACCTTGTCTTTGATAAAACTTCAGGAACTATTTTTTTAAATTTCTCAAATGTTAGTTCTTTGCTATATAAATCAAATAATGCATCATAAGCCCTATGAAAACGTTTCGGCGTTAAATATTTATTATCGGGCCATTCTTTAATAAATTGCTCGAATATCGCGTAATCGGTATATTTTTTGAGTTGATGCCCAATAATTTTATAAGAAAAAAGAGCTGCAAGAACCATGGCGCTTATTTTAACCACTGTTTCTGTAGAAATGTCCAATGCATTTATCAAGTCTTGTTTGATAGTATTGTTGATAGTACCGTTTGTTTCCTTAATATGCCACTCGTCCCGATGCCATGGACTATTGCTTTCTTTTCTTAAATACTCATTTTCTTGCGCAAAAATTTTTGCTAAGCATAATTCTATTATTATACCGGTCATCAAACCAATAAGTACACTGGAAGAAACCTTGCACAACGTAGTAGTACTTTTTTCAAGAAATTCTTTTGCTTTTATTATTAACTCCTCCTCCATAAATTCCCATGGAGTACCAATAAAAAGCTCTTTCCTTGGATCAATACTTTTAGTAGATGCAAAAAAAGAACACAAAAACATTAATAGTTGCATCTTAATAAAAAATTTAATTTTCATATAATTCCCTTAAATTTTCTTAGCTATCGCAGAATGAAAAAAGTATCAATATCATAACATATCTTTTATGGAGAACAATAAAAATACGTATTCAACGGGAATTTTTTAGACCGATAGTATGTAGAGTATTTCTAAAAATAAAATCCTAATATGCCCACCAATAAATTTATACCATCGATTTTTGGGTAAATAAATTTAGTCCTAATAATAAAAAAGTGAAACAAAACAGGAAAAGATATAGTACCATGCCACCAAAAAAAAATTCATTACAAGGTAGTTGATATATAATCTGATTTTTAATATCAAGAATATTAAAATCAGGAAGCATAAAATAACATAATAATCCTAGTGCATACGATAATCCCGATAATTTTTTCTGCACAAATAATAACCACGTATGATTATTGTATGAGATTATATAAAGCGCTATTATTATTGCATAACATAATTGATGCGCAACAAGTAACGAAAAAAAAATGCTCATCGTTACTAAAAAAAAGCCTTCTACGGCAATGATAATAAATGCCGGTAATAAGAACCACATCATGGTACTGGTATAATAAGCCAAAAAAACAATTGCGCTCATATAAAAAAAAACAAGACTACCTAATAATATTAAACTAAATCCGGCTACCGTCCCCCAAAAAAAATCTGATCGCGAAACCTGATTGGTCAAAAATAATGCTGGTATTTGATATTGCCTTTGCCGATCAAAAAAAGGTATCACATAAAAAAGCACAAAATATCCAATAAAAAGTTGAAATGGTACGATAGTGCTATTAATAAGTATTTTTAATGGATTTCCCAAGATGTAGGGGGTTACTACATAACTCATTGCATAACAAGTAATAATCAATCCAATGCCGATTTTTAAACATGAGTGGTACACACAATCATGTATTACGTAACAAGCTATCGCTATACTATTCATTGATAATGAACGGCAAATGCGATGAGATTGAAAAAATAAGTATACTACGCTTCATACTAATTTCACCCATAAAGAATAACTATTAATTTTTCTTTAATGGTATAATTTTTTTGATTATCAATCGTCAAGCATATTAATAAATAGGGCAATTATGATAAACATTATATTAGCTAGTTTATTCGTTGTAGAAAATATCTTTGGTATGGAAATAATAGAACAACAGCATCATAAGACAACATTATTTATCCCTTCATTGGAACAATTATGTTCAGAGGCATGTGCGCACTATAACTTACCTTCTAAAAATCTTCCTCAAGAGTGCAGAGATTTAATAGCACAATACAAGTACTATAAAGACCCTTTAACTAAAGATAATCTAGCGAAGATTTTATCAGTGGCAAAAAAACGTGGCGATGCAAACAGAAAAGAAGAATGTCGTAATTTCTGTAAGGAGACAACCTTACACTTTATATCATCTCCCAAATTCGAAAATGATTATACGCTGCAGGCAGTTTCGCCAGATGCCGTTACTCTTTCTTACGATGATTGGTATAATTCAGAAAAATCTAGATTTGAAAAAATAATCAAAACAACGACTATGACCAGTGATCCTGAGGAATGTTCCGTCTTAATGCACGATCCTACTATTCAGCAACAGAGAAATAACTATATTACAAAAAGAAATGATGCTAGAAGATTCATTAAATGTTATCTTATTTCATCTTCCTCGGTATGTATTTCTGCCTGTACTACGATTGTAATTTGGGTGGGGCTCTTATTTTATAGATATTAAAGCGATAAGGAAAAGTGAATTAACCGTTACAGAGTTCGTTTTATCTATGACTACCACACAGAATTTATTTGGGAGACTTCTCTGTTTTTTCTTTACTGATAATAACTTCAGATACCCTTTTCTGACTTGCTTTTTGAATGGTGAATAGATAAGATTTGTACTCTACTGATTCACCAGTTTGTGGTAAGTGCTGCAAGTGCGATGTTAAAAAACCACCCAACGTAAAAATATCATGAACTTGAAAATCAATGTTTAACAATTTTGATAGTATCTCAAGATTGGTACTACCATCAGCAAGCCATTCATTCTCCCCAAGAGCGGTTATTTTTTCTGTAATTGCTTCATGTTCATCCCTAATTTCCCCTACAATTTCTTCAAGAACGTCTTCAAGCGTAACAAGGCCGGTAACAATGCCGTACTCATTGAGAACAATAGCAATATGTTTATGTTGGTTTCTAAATTCACGTAATAGTTGATTGATTTTCATACTTTCAGGTACAAACGAAATGGGGCGAACCAACTCTTTAAGTGATTTTTCTTTTTCTTTAGATATAATACGAAAATATCTTTTTGATGTACCATGCCAATAATATTATCACTGTTATCTTGATATACCGGCAAACGTGAAAATTGATATTTTGAAAAAACGCTGAGAGCGTCTTTTAGATGGAGTATCGGCATTGAGCATTATAATATCAATAGCAGGAACCATAATTTCTTTAACAGGTTTACTACCCAGCTTAAAAATACTTTGTAACATTTCAGTTTTTTCCCGTTCCATGAGCCTTTTTCATTAATATAATCAATCAGGAATCGAATTTCATGTTCTGAAGTTACCGACTCACTCGGCTCTGTAGCGCCACCCATCAATGCAATAAGCGAATGTTGAAAATTTTATTAAAAGTGTTACCAATGGATAGAAGACATAAAAAATAATATTAGTAATCCAGAGCGTTGATTTAAACAATTTTTCCCCATGGATTTTTGCTATATTTTTAGGAATAATTTCTCCAAAAATCAAAATCGTGGTCGTTGCAATACCAATACCGAGTGAAAATCCTAAGCCACCGGAAAATTGTAAATCGAGCAAAAACATTTTCCATAATATTGGTTATAAGTGCGGCTGCAGTAACATTAGCAATACTATTCGCAATCAAGATGGTAATAAGCACTTGATGTGGATTTTGTTCTAAGGTATTAAAAAGAGCTTGATATCGTGATGTAGTACTAGCTAACTCTTTTAATTTAAAAAGACGCAATGCTGTTATACTTGTTTCCAAAAATGAAAATAATGCGCACGCAAATAATGAAAAAAAAATCCGATCATCTCGCCGTATAATAAATGATAATAAAACTGGTCTGGTTCCATATGTTTTAAAATTTCCTCATAGCATTATTGTTATTCAACTGAATCCCCTGGCATCATATCAAATTCTTTTTCAAAAAACGATTGAATTTTTTGCTTCGTAGAAGGATGACGAAGTTTACTTAATGCTTTAACTTCAATTTGACGAATACGTTCACGAGTAACCGAAAAATCTTTACCAACTTCTTCAAGCGTATGTTCAGAAGCAACATCAATACCAAAACGCATTTTAATAACTTTTTCTTCACGTGGCGTTAATGTTTTGAGCACTTCACGAACACGTTCTTTTAAGATCATTACTTGCAACGGTATCTGCAGGAGAAAATTCATTTTCATTTTCAATAAAATCTTTAATAAAGGCATCTTCACTATCACCAACTGGTGTTTCAAGTGAAATTGGTTCTTTTGAAATCTTGATAATATTTTTGATCTTTTTTTCATCAAGATTAAGTTCTTTTGCAAGTTCAGCATGAGATAGGTTCTCGGCCATGTTCTTGCATAAAAGTTCGTTTAATTTTATTAATTTTATTAAGCGTTTCAACCATATGAACAGGAACACGAATGGTACGTGATTGATCGGCAATAGCACGGGTAATTGCTTGACGAATCCACCAGGTTGCATAGGTAGAAAATTTAAATCCACGTTCAAATTCAAATTTTTCAACCGCTTTCATTAAGACCGATATTACCTTCTTGAATCAAATCCAAGAAAGTGAAGTCCACGGTTAACATATTTTTTTGCAATATTAACAACAAGACGCAAGTTTGCTTTTGCAAGATCATCTTTTGCTTTTTTATCTTTACTTTGACCTGCTATAAGTTGTGCATAATAATTGCAAAATTATTATCTTGTGGAAAACCCATTTCGCCTTCAATTTTTTTAATTGCTTTATGGCAGCCACGAATATTGCTTTCCAATTCTTCAATAGTCTGCTTAAGTTCATCTCGATTAGGTTTTTTAATAGCTTTATATTCATCTAGTTGTGCTTTGCTTATATCTGCTAATGCTCTTTCTTCTTCAATTTTATTGAATGTATTTTTCAATCGTTTTGCCAAGTTTTTTAATCAGCTTATTAGAAATTTTAATCGATTGAATGGTTTTGCTAATTTCTTCTTTATTTTTTTTGACCTTATTCAAGCATCTCTTTTTTTTGTAGCTTCAGTATCAAGTTTGCCGCGATAGCTATGATAAATTTTTTCTTCATTATCAATAAGATCTTTAATATTATTAATAGTTGCCAAGAAATGCTTCTTTTTCTTCTTCAATTTTAGGTAAATTTTCTTCATCAAATTCAGAAAATTGAATAATATCTTTAAGCAGGAATCGTATTTTTTGTAAGTCTTTCACCAATATGAAACAAATTCTTTATGAATAAAAGGAAATTGAGAAATTGCTTCGATAGATTCACGTTTACCTGCTGCAATCTTGATCAGCAATAACAGTTTCTGTTTTTTTGTTAAGAAGAGGGATTTTACCAATATCACGCAAATAACATTTTACACCATCGGCGATATGCGCAGATGCTGCTTGCTTCTTTAATCACTCGTTTTTCTTCATCCTCTTCTTCTTCAGCTTCTTCTTCTTCTTCTTCCTCTTCCAAGATCTAAATCAAAGAATTTCAAGTTTCGTTTAAAGTCATCGTTTGAGTGATCTCTTCCTCTTTATCAAAACTCATCAAGAGTCCGGCTTCGAGCTCATCTTGCATTATTAATTCAATGCTTCTTGCTCGAGAAGCCGCAATAATTCATGCATTTCTTTATCAGATAAGCTGATATCGCTGCTTAAATTCAATAATTCTTCGTAGCTTAGCGCTCCGATTTTTTTTCCTTTTTCAACAATGACTTGTAAAATTTCATCTTTTGAATCACCAAGCTCTTTGAGCTTCACTATTTTTATAGTTTTTTTTGCTGATTGGTAGCAGCTTTTTGTATATTTAAATCATTTTTTTTGCCTATTTGACCAGTGAATAGTTTCTTTGATTTTTTTATCATATTAGACCCTTGCCTAATAACTTTTGTTTAAGTTCCTGAAAATGGCTTAAAATTTTTATCATGTTTTCCGCATCATGTACACTCTTGAGCTCTATTAAGCTTTATCTTTGTATTAGCAACAAATGATTTCCAATGCTTTTTTTGAAATTGCACTAATAAATACTCAATATTTTCTGAGTCCCTCATATTCTTGGCATTCCAAAATAAGATGACTAATTAAAAGTTTTTCATTCTCTTGTAATTCATCAAAAAAGTCAATAAAATTAACCGGTTTTCCTGCTTCTTTGATCATAGTTAACTTTTTTAGCAAATCTCTCAAGGGAGGAGAAAGATATTCCAATAAATATTCCTCATCCTCTTTTTTTACCACATTAATATTTATTATTATAACAGAAAATAATTTTTTTTCCAATATTGTCATTTCTTGTAATATTTTATTTGATATTGGACTACTTGCACTATTTTCACCTGTTTTTTCATGTATTTGCTTATTTTGCTCATAATTTTGCTTCAAAAAGGCATTTTTTGACAATTCCTTGGTAAGTGAAGCGAGGGGAACATCAAAAGCCGCTGCCGCCCGTTGTAATAAAATATCTTTTTTAAGCGGATCATCCACTTTTACTACAACTTCAAGCAGTGAACGTATGGTACTCATTTTTTCATTAAGATTTTTGTGAAGAAAGCCTTTTCCTAAGTTTTCAATAAAAAACACAAAAATATCCTGAGCCTGATCAATTAATTGTTGTACATTACCACCTTTTTTCAAAAAAGAATCCGGATCTTCCTTGGGCGGTAGCTGAACGATCCTTAAATCAAGGTTAACCTGCCAGCAAAGTTCCGTAAGCCTGAGCATGGCTTTCTTACCAGCTTCGTCACCATCGTAGGTAACGTATAGCTCCTGCGCATAGCGAGCTAAGATTTTTAGCTGTTCAATAGTACATGCCGTACCGAGGGTAGCTACCGTGTTAATAAATCCGTGTTGAACCATTGCCAAACAATCTATGTATCCTTCCACTAAAAAAACATGTCCGGTTTCTTGTATCTGTTTTTTAGCTAAGTCAAAACCAAAAAGCAATGATCCTTTGGAAAAATAAGAATTTTCTTTGCAATTATAATATTTTGGGCGTTCATCTTGCGGAGTATAGACTCGCCCTCCAAAACCACAAAGCCTCCCTAAATGATCTTTAATAGGAAACATAATGCGATCCGCAAGAGGTGAATATAAAACTTTTTTACCTTCAACAATAATATTCGCCTCCAAAAGATCCTGAGAAAGAATAGTATGCTGTTGAGCATATTTGATAAGGTCTTGAATAGCATCGAGCCCCAATGGAAAATAGCCCAATTGAAACTTTTTTATTATTTCATCATTAATATTTCGTTGTTTTAAATATGATAAAATTGTAGGATTTTTTAATAATTGCTTATGGCACCATTGGGCAACATAATTACATAATGTCCAATATCTTTTTCGATGGTTCATCTGCCCATTAAAATCTTCTTTGGTACTATTTTTTAAATCTTCGGGCAATTCAAGGTTATATCGTTCAGCTAAGTAATATACGGCCTGCAAAGGGGAACATTGCTCTACCTGAGCAATAAAAGCGATCACATCACCGCCCACATGACAGCCAAAACAATAAAAAATTTCTTTGTGAGGGCTTACCGTAAAAGAAGCAGTTTTTTCATGATGGAAAGGGCAAACTCCCTTCCAATAAAGTCCTGCTTTTTTGAGCGTTGCATACTCACTGATAACATTAATAATTGAGAGATGATTTTTGATAAAAGTAAATAAATTCATACGCGCTTAGGACGATAGGTTATAAAAGTTAACCAACCAATTGCACTAAGAAATAAAACAATGGCAACTAATTGATTTAACGATACCATATACACTGCATCTAAAAATTGTCTATCACCCCTTAGTATATCGATGCCAAATCGTTCCATACTTATCAATATCAAATACAGCATAGTTAATTGACCAGGTTTAGTTGCTCTCGTGTATGCGATATGATATAACAATAAAAATATTAAAAACAATAATGCCGCGCTATAAAGTTGTGTTGGATGAACATACTGATAAATACCAGATTCATCATAATGCAAAACTCCCCACACCGCTGAGGTTGCTCTACCGTAACAACATCCGGCAAAAAAACAGCCTATCCGCGCTATACTTTGCCAAAGCGGAAGATGTAGTGCGATAACGTCAAAAAATGGCAGCACAGGAACGTTCTTTTTTATTAAATAAAAAGGCATAACAACCAGTGGCGCAATAACAGCTCCCAAAATAGAAAGCCCTCCATACCATAACTCAAATATTTCCCAAATACTTCCAACACTATCCCAATTATTGAGCAAATAAAGGACTCGTCCACCAAAAAAGGCGGTTAAGCATCCCCAAATAATAGTAGAAATAAATACTTCCTCAGATGCAAGATTGCTACGTAAAATTTCACGTTTCGTTAATAAAACAAACAAAAGCAATCCCAAAGCAATACATAATCCATAACTATGAACTGCAAAAGGACCATAAATATGAAAAATCGTAGAGTCCATATAGTAGGGCCTATGGTTAAAATATAGCAATAGTATAGAGACTATCATAAACACTATGATCATGATAGGTAATTTATTATTGATTACGCCATTTTTTTTATTAATATCTAACAGCCAAAAAATATTCCATAATTTAAGAAAAATTCAACGGTTATTTTGTAACCTCTTGCCAATTATCACCAAAGCGAATGGTTACTATAAGAGGTACTGTCCACTGCACAACCTGTTCTAAAGTATTTTTAACCAATGATGCTGTTTTTTCTTGTTCATGTATTGGAACATTGAGTAAAAGCTCATCATGAATTTGCAAAATCATTTTAGCGTCAAGATCATATTCTTTTAGTGCCTTATTAATATTGATCATGCCCAATTTCATTAATTCAGCTGCAGTGCCTTGTGCACGCGTATTAATTGCAATGCGGCGTGCAAGATCATACAATGTTCTATTTTTTTCATAAATACCCGGAATATAACGTCGCCTTCCCCACAACGTTGTTACGTATCCGTGCTTTTTTGTGTCTTCAATAACTTCTTCCATCCATGATAAAACACCGGGGTATTGTTCAAAATATTTTTCTATATAACTCTTTGCATCTTTAAATGGAATTTTTAAATCTTTAGAAAGTCCATACGGCGTCAAACCATACAAAATGCTAAAATTAATGCGCTTACCAATTTGACGTTGTTCATACGTTACCGCATCAAGTGCGATATCAAATAATTTTGAAGCAGTTTCTCGATGAATATCAATACCGCGTAAAAAAGCATTGATTAAATTATGGTCACCAGAAAGATGTGCCAAAACACGTAACTCAATTTGTGAATAATCGGCAGAAAGAAACCGGCAACCTTGCACAGGCTTAAATGCCGAACGAATATGTAAATTAGAATAATGCGCAGCCTCCGTAGGAATATTTTGCAGATTAGGATTGGAGCTTGCAAGTCGCCCCGTTGCGACCGCTGTTTGACTCAAGGTGGTGTGAATAGCATGCGTTTCAGGGTTAATGTAGGTTGGCAATGCATCAATGTAGGTACTTTTAAGTTTGAATAACTCACGATACTTAATAATTAATCCAGGTACCGGATGAATTGTTGCCAACTCTTCTAACACTTCTTGATCAGTTGAATAACCAGTTTTTCCTGATGTCTTTTTTTGACGAGGAAGATTTAATTTTTCAAATAATAACGTTTCAAGCTGCTTTGGCGAATTAAGATTAATATCACCATGCACGCCAACGAACCCTAATATTTCTTTCTTCAATACTCCCAATGCCTTGGTTACATGCTCATCGATTTTAGCTAATTGCACGGTATCAAGATGTATTCCTTCCCGCTCTATAGCAACTAATATTTCAACGAGAGGCAATTCGATAGTACTATATAAATCGGTCATTTGTTTTTTGTTTATTTCATCACGCAAAATGGGCATTAATTGAAATGTTTGATGTGCATCGGCCGCTGCGTATTCAGTTGCAATGTCCAAAGGAACATATGAAAAGTTTTTGTAACCATGCGAAGTAACAACGTCGTCGTAACTTAACATAGGTTCTTTCAAATAATACTCCGAAAGATATTTGAGGCCAATCCGTTGCCAATCTTCAGTTACCAGATGTGCTGCAATCATAGTATCAAAAATTAACCCCTTAACTTCAATGCCATGATGCGCAAATACGAGTAAATCAAAATTTGCGTGGTGCATAACTTTTTTAATAGTTTCATCGGCAAAAATTGGTTTAATATCAACGATAACTTCTTCGATGCTCAACTGTTTTTGCGTTATAGAATGTCCAAAAGGAATATAATAGGCAGTTCCTTTTTTTATGCATAGGGAGAAACCTAACATTTTATTTTGCAGAGGGTTTAAACCATCAGTTTCAGTATCAATAGCAATAACTTCTGCTTTTCGCAGCTCATTACACAATGCTTGCAGTTCTTCGCGAGCTGTAATGGCAATAAAACGATATTCTTTTGCATCAGATAATTTTACAATAGGCAACGGTGCATTTTCTGGAGATTGCTTTTCAACTTCTTTTATTAAACTTTTAAATTGAAGTTTTTCAAAGAGCGGCAAGGCCCGCGCCCAATGTGCTGCATTAAATGTAAAATCGCCTACTAGGGAATTAAGCGCGTAATAACGAAGTTCAAAAAGATTATAACTTAAAAATGCTTCATTTTTATGGTCAATCAATAATTGCCTAATTCGCTCCTTGGGTACCTGATCAATGTGAGCATAAAGATCTTCCAATGAATCAAATTGCTGCACTAATGAAGTTGCTCCTTTTGGGCCAATCCCGCGCACGCCGGGGATATTATCAGAAGTATCACCAACTAATGAAAAATAAAAGGATAATTTTTTTACCGGAAACTCCATTTTTTTTTCAAATACATGCGTATCAATAATTTGATCTTTAAACGGATCTAAAATTACCACATGTTCATTAAGTGCTTGACCCATATCTTTATCAGAAGTGACCAGAACCATAGTCATGCCGGATGATGCCAATTCTTTTGTAATAGAGAAAAGAAGATCATCGGCCTCAACACCCGTTTTTGCAACTTGTTTTAATGTAATTAAATCGGCAAAATCTTGGATAAGTTTTTTTTGCTCAAAAAGATCACTGGGCGGCTCCTGACGTGTTGCCTTATATTCAGTATATAATTCGTGGCGAACCGTTTTTCCTTTACTATCCCATACCAATGCCATGTAATGGGGTTTATAGGTATCCATCATTTTTTTAATCATACGACAAAAACTATACACAGCTTGAACAGGAACGCCTTCTAGCGTATAAAGAGGTCGAAGGCTATAATAACCCCGATACAAAAATGAAGATCCATCAATAAGAAATATGGTTTTTTCTGGATCAAACATATTCACCATTATGCCTTTCAATGCTACTAATAAATAGAAAAACCGGTATCGATAGATTACCCTTCTTTTTTATTCTTGACTAGCATTCAAATCTCGCGTACTGTTACCTGCAATTTAACCACCAAAAAAATAAGGACGAATAATGTTAAAATATTTCAAGATTAATGTACTTATCGTTGCATTTTTTTCATCGTATTTGTACTGTGATGCACTATTATCTCGTGATTGTGACAAACAGAATCTTGCCGCTGAATTATTTTATGCTGATATTTTATCGTTTGGTGCCATTACTCTTAAATCGAGTACGGTTAGCCCTTATTACATTGATCTTCGTAAAACAATTTCTTATCCATCATTATTATCGCATATTGCGCAAATGTTAAATTTTGTTATCGATCCAACAGAGTATGATCTTATTTGCGGTGTCCCTTACGGAGCTGTTCCTCTTGCAACGACGTTATCAACAAACAACCACATTCCTTTAATCATGCAGCGAAAAGAGATAAAGGGTTATGGAAAAAATAATGCCATAGAGGGCGTATTTAACAAAGGACAACGGTGCTTACTCATCGAAGACGTTATTGTTTCGGGCGAAAGTATTTTAAAAAGTATTCAAATACTGGAACATGAAGGCCTTAGAGTGGGTGATATCGTAGTTATTGTTGATCGTCAACAAGGCGGCGTTGCCTACCTGAAGAATAAAGGGTATAACGTACACGTGCTTTTTACCATTAAAGAACTGCTCACCCTCTTACAACAAAAGGGCCTTATTCAGGAATCAACCGTTTGCATGATTGATACCTGGACAGCCCAGAACCAAATCAACTATAACCACACTACTATATAAACTCTAAAATACTCTATAAAAGAACTTTAAATCCCTATCAAGAAAACATGAAAAAACTCTTTATTTTAGGGCTTTTTTTGTGCTATGCTAAGATTAATAAGAAAAATGCACATTTGCATTAATAATTTATATTAGATAGGAGATTAGCTATGAAGAAAATTTTATATCTTATACCAGTATTATCGTTACTTGTTATTCAATCAGTTTCTGCATTGTACATAGGTATTGGTGGAGAACCTGAATTTGGATCTAACAGGGGAGACTATAGAGATAGAGATTATAGAGATAGAAACTTCAGAAATGAAGAACCGGAATATGTAGATTATGAATATATGGAAAATATTGACGGTTGGTAAATAACGTTTATTTATTAGAGGAAAAAATACATGAAAAAAATAGTGTATCTAATACCGTTATTTTCTATAGGACTTATTAATCCTGTTTGCGCAAGCTATGAAGACAACAACGAGAACTCTTATAACTACACTACCGCAAATCGTGAAATGAATTCGAGTAGAAGTAGTAGAGATTCAAATATGACCCCAACACAATATAGGAATGCGACAAATCGCAATCACAGCGTAGAAGAGAGTAATGAAACTATGTATTCAAAGCAATCACTTTTCCTTAATAAGGAAGGTGAAACAAACCGTCGGCCAACTAATTATAATAATAGGGCTCGATGGGATGTAAATAATACGTGGTATAACAGATTCTAATAAATTAATAGTAAAAATTTTTATTGTTAACAATTATAACATAAAGGGATTATCATGGCAGATGATATCAAAAAAGGACAAGGTTACCAAGAAGGCTCAAAAAACGGGTATCAAGGTGGAGATAAAAAATCAACTTCATCTGATCAATCACGTAACCAAAGTAAAATAGGAAGCAATTGGGAAAAATCAAAATCTGAAGAACATAACAAGAAACACCATGGCGGTGGCGCTTGTAATTGCGAGTAAGATTTCTCAATTACTATGAATTATAGACAACCTCAGTTAATTAACTGAGGTTGTTTTTTTGTTTTCAAGCTCATTGGCTGCTTTTTCAAGATAGTCTATACGCTCCATACGGCTTGGATGAGTCTCAAAGATTCTTTCCATCAACGACTCTTCGCCATATTTCTCTACCTCACTTCTAAACTGAGAGGCTAATGCTTTAAGAACCAGTGGATTTTCTGTTTTTCCTATAAGATGAAAATCTGCTTCTCTTTCTATACTTCGAGAATGGGCATTAGAAATTAATCCATCAACTAGGTTTTTTGCTAACATCGCACCCGAAACAACAAGTGCAGTTTTAAAAAAAATACCTTTATTACACAACATAAATGCTTGCAGACCTTTATGTGCTGCATAAAAAGTCACCCCTCCGGCTAACATTGTAACAAAAGGTTTTTTTTCAACATGCTTATTAACAATATGCCCAATTTCATGACCAACAAAAGCCTTTGCCAATAGATGCGATGGGTTATTCGGATCTTGCAAAGCTTTTTCAATTGCCGCATAAACTATTATTCTTTGATCCGGTAAAGCAAATGCTTGCATTGTATTACTAATAACAACCCTTACCCCCGGCTTTTTCGGACGAGAAAGTTTAGGGCCATATATTTTGATCTCTTTATTGCCATCTGCATACGTATCAAGTAATTCATTAATAATTTGCTGAAAATTCGGATCCTCATTTAGTAAAATAAACTCATCAGAATTATTGGTGGCATCCATTCCCGCTTTATCAGCCAATTCTTTTGATAAAAATTTACGAATAGTGTAAATATTAAAACCGAGTGCATAACCACCCTTTGCAAGAGCACTTTTAGCCAAAGAAAGGTATTGCATTGCTTCTACTTGCACACTGGCACACAATATTAATGAAAGCACTATGCCCTTAAATTTTGTACTATACATATAAATCCTCTAAATCCTCACTATTTGTCAATTTTAGTACCGAGTATCATAATTAGTATATATAATAACAAAATTTAAAATATTATCAATTGGTCAATATTAGAGTAAAAAATACCCAACCTTTTCACATAAAAGACCCCTTTTTTGATTAAACGGCTACTTTTGCCAACCGTAATTAACTGTGTCATACTAGATAAATGGAACAATAGTACTTATTTTTCGGGTTATATCTATGATTGTTATTCGCGATCTTTCCCTGGCGTGGGGAGCTCAAACGGTTTTCGATGATGTTAATGTTACCTTTGGTGATGACCAAAAAATTGGGGTTGTAGGGCGCAACGGAGCCGGAAAATCAACCTTACTCAAAGTTATTGCTGGCCTCATACAACCAGATGATGGCAAGATTCTTATTAATGGCGCCAAAAAAATTGCTTATATGCCACAAGAAATGGTACTTCTCTCTGAAAAAAATATTTTTGATGAAGTATTTAGTATCTTTGATCATTATATAAAGCTTGAAAAACGCCAAACGGAGATTGAGCAGCTCTTAAAAGAGCCCCATGAGCAGACCGAACAATTACTTGCTGAATATAGCACCAATACCGATGAACTGAGTTATTTTAATAAATTTGAAGCCACAAAACGCGCTGAAACAATCCTAAAAGGGCTTGGCTTTTCTGATTATTCACAACCGGTTAGTACTCTCAGCGTCGGTTGGAAAATGCGCATCGTGCTTGCGCAATTATTATTACAAAAAGCGGATTTTTATTTATTCGATGAACCAACCAATCATCTTGATCTGTCCACGAAAGAATGGTTTTTCGAATTTTTGAACCACGGTTCATTTGGTTTTCTCCTGGTGAGCCACGATCGCCATTATCTTGAAAAAGGTTGTGATAGAATTTTTGAACTTGAATCTGGTGCTGGCACCCTGTACGTTGGCAATTTCACTGATTATGTTAAACAAAAAGAACAGCAACGCGCCATCAAACAAGTTTCTTTCGAGCGACAACAGCGAGAAATTGCGCGCAAGCAGGCAACCATTGATCGCTTTAGAGCATCGGCAAGCAAAGCAAAAATGGCTCAAAGTATGATCAAACAACTTGAAAAAATTGAACGCATAGAAGTTGAGCCGGTATTGCCTACTGTGACCTTCTCTTTTCCACCAGTTACACGCTCTGGCAATATTGTTTTAGAAGTAAAAAATCTTACATACCGCCTTCCTGATCGCGTACTATTTAATTCAATTTCATGTGAAATCACACGCGGCCAAAAAGTTGCGTTACTAGCGCCCAATGGGACGGGTAAAACTACATTTTTTAATCTCATTACCGGAAAATATCCGTTACAACAAGGAACGGTAACCTTTGGCCATAATGTTACCACCGCTTTTTTTGAACAAGATCAAACGCGTGCGTTAAATAAAAATAATACTATTTTAGAGGAAGTTTCTCAGGCATGTCAAAACGTATCCGAAGGGGCGATGCGCGGGTTGTTAGGATCATTTTTATTTCCTGGCGATGATGTGTATAAAAAAATTTCTGTGCTAAGTGGTGGTGAAAAAAATCGCGTTGCAATGGTAAAAGTTTTATTACAAAAAGCTAACTTTCTCTTATTAGACGAACCCACGAACCATCTTGATATTTATGCACAAGAAGTATTGTTGCAAGCATTAAAGCAATATGAGGGAACTATTCTTCTCGTTTCACATGATCATGATTTCATTCAAAAATTAGCCAACCACATCCTGGAATTAACGCCAACCAATATGTATAGTTATTCAGGAACCTACGAAGAATATCGTATGCAAAAACAACAATCAAGTGTCACAAAAAAATCTGAGGCTCAACCCGAAAAAATAACGAGCAACGATACACCAAAAACATCATCAAAAGAATCATTTGCTCTCCGCAAAAAAGCAAACATGCTCGAAGCAAAAATTGATAAGTTAGAACAAGAACGCATTACGCTTATGACTACTATTGGAGAACTTACTTACGGCACGCAAGAATACAACGCCATAGAAAATCGCTTCAAAGAGTTGGAACGATTAATTAATCAAACAACGCGAGAATGGGAATCTGTGCAGCGCATGCTATAAAAAACATGCATTTGACGATAATCCAAAAAAGGGTACACTTTTTTATAAAAGTTATGCATTTTTACATTCATCTAACAATAAAGGTTTACTATGAATATATCACACAAAATGTTGCTTCTTTCTTGCATACTCATAGCAGGAACCGGTAAGGCCGAAGAAACTAAAAAATCAGTCTTTTCAGCTGAGCAAAGAGAAGAAATCTGTGCTTTAGCCAAACAAACTATAGAGTGTAAAATTGGTAAAGTTGACCCAATGTACGTTCTTGAAAATCTTGATGAAACAAAAGATAAAATGCAAGGCATAGAAGGCGAAATTAAAGCACGCCAGCAGCAGTTAGAAAAATTACGCACTACCATTATCAAAAAAGAAACTGAGCTGAAAAATATGGGTAAGGCACCAAACTCAGACGCGCTAGAAGAAAAACAAGCAGAAATTATGAATTTGAGCTCAAAAGGACAAGTCAAAGCAAAAAGTTTAGAAGAGTACGTTAACCGCGTACAACAAGAAGTTCAAATGTATTTATTCAAGAAAATCCAAGAAGCTGCTGATGAAATTGGTAAAGAAGGAGAATATTGCATTATTCATGCTGGTGGCATCCTTTATGGCGCAGAAGGCACTGATTTGAGTGATAAAATTATTGCTAAACTCAATAAAAAATATGCAGAAGAAAAAAAAGAAGATGGTAAAACCTTCCGAAAAACCTATGGTTAAACCAGCTACAAATAAAACTGCTGAATAAAGAATCATAAAATCTAAAATGCAGGCAATAATTCACTGCCTGCATTTTTTTTACAAAAAAAGGATTACTCAATGCCTGAAATCTCATCACCTATGCAACAACCTATTAAAGCAATTATTGGTTTGGGTAATCCCGGCAAACAATATTATTACAATCGTCATAATATAGGATTTCGTATTCTTGACGCACTTGCAGATTATTACCATACACCATGGCATACGCAAGATACCATGCAAACGGCCACCATTCACGTTAATAATCGATCAATAATATTGATCAAACCACAAACATTTATGAATGCATCGGGAGCCGTTATCCCCTTTTTATCAAAACAAGGAATTACGCCGGCAACCATACTGGTTGTGCACGATGAACTTGAATTGCCTTTTGCAAAATTAAAATTCAAGTACGGTGGTAGCGCTAAAGGGCATAACGGACTGAAATCGATCATTCAATATGCTGGCCCAAACTTTAACCGCCTTTCTTGTGGCATCGCCAGACCATTACATAGAGAAGATGTACCCGCCTACGTTTTACAGAATTTTACTGAAGATAAAGCCGCAACCGAGCAGATGATTCAAGATGGCGTTGCTCTTCTGGTTGAAGTTCTTGAACAACAAAAATCATAAAAAACGTATGCTCTCTTGTTTTAGAACATTACTCGCACTATCAATTAATGCGCCATAAGCCATTCTTCAATTGCTTTCTTACATTGATCAGCGTTAATCAAGGCGCCTCCGCCTTGGAACATCGTTGGTTTGCCACCACCATGCAGATTAAATGTTTGTTTTATCCATGTTGCAAATTCTTTAAGATTAACGCGGTCTTGATAGAGTGGCGAAACTAATGCTACGCACAAACTTTGTTGTTCGTGAGTAGTAAAAATAACATAAAATCCCGGTTTTTTAGCAATAAGATCTTGTGCAATTTCGCGCATTTGATCAGATGAGGCATCTTCAAGCTGAACAAAACCAAATGGCATGCCATTAATTTGACGCGCAGCATCTAACCATTGAGGAATATGTAAAGCCATTAACTTTTTGTGTAGACGTTTGAGATCATCATGTACAATTTTTAATTGTTCAGATTGCTTATGAACAGCTTGCAGAACTTCTTGATGTGGCACTCTAAAATCTTGGCTCAACTGCTTAATAACCGTAAAATTATCTTGAAATAATACTAAAGCTTTAGGGCCCGTAACCGCTACAATACGGCGCTGACCGGCTGAAAGTGCAGCAACTTCAGTAATTTTAAAACACCCAATATCACCTGTTGCTCGTACGTGAGTTCCCCCACACAATTCTGCGGAAAATCCTGGAATATCAATAACGCGCACATCTTCTGGGTTATATTTTTCCCCAAAAATAGCCATTACCCCTTTTTCAATTGCTTTTTTATAGGTTGTTGTAAAAATTGAAACCGGAATATTTTCCCAAATTTTTTCATTAACGATACATTCCACCTGCTTAATTTGTTCAGGAGTTAGATGTTCATGATACGTAAAATCAAATCGCAAATAATCAGGCGCCACTAATGAACCTGCTTGCCGAACCTGTTTGCCCAATAATGCAATAAGTGCCGATTGCAGCAAGTGAGTAGCTGTATGATTTTTCATAATACTTAAGCGACTTTCTCTATCGACAATCGTACCAATAGGTTGTCCGATGTTTATTGCCGAATGTGTGGTAATGCGCGCTGCAATAGTACCATCAATGCGTTTTAATTCTTGTACAGGAATTTTTTCTTTATTAATTAATAACCATCCTTGGTCACTTACTTGTCCGCCTTTTTCAACGTAAAAAGGTGATTTATTAGTAATAACCCAACAGCTAACACCAGCCGGCACTTCCCGCACCTCATGATCATTATGCAAAAGACCGGTAATTACTGCTTCGGTCATAAGATGATCGTAACCAGTAAATTCAGTTTTTAACGATTCAGAAAGAGAAATTTCTTGCGTGGTGTCCTTTTTACCAGAACGTTGGCGCTGTTCTTCCATGTACTGCTCAAAACCATCAATATCTACCGCAAGGCCGCGCTCTTGTGCTATAATGCGCGTAATTTCAAGGGGAAAACCATAGGTATCATATAATTTAAATATCTGTTCCCCTTTAATAATGCCATCGGTAGATTCTTTGCAATAACGATCAAAAATATGTTGTCCTTGAACGAGATTCGTTGCAAATTTTTCAACTTCTGCATTTAAAATACGAATAATAGTTTTTTCATGCTCTTGCAATTCTGGGTAAATACCACCCATATCTTGGATTACTGCCGGCGCCAATTCCGGAAAAATAGATTTTTCACTTAATTTTTGAGCAAATAACGCAGCTCTTCGAATGACTTTACGCAACACATAACCGCGCCCTTCATTTGATGGATTAACACCATCGGCAATTAAAAAACATGACGCCCGTATATGGTCAGCCAATACATTAAATGCTCCTTTAATGGACGCATTTTGTTCGGAATATTTTAATGCTGTTAATTGCTCAATACGCCGCATAACAGTGTTCAAACAAATCAGTTTCAAATACTGAATCTTTACCTTCAATCAGTAAAGCGAGCCGTTCAAGACCCATGCCGGTATCAACACCGTTTGTTTTAGTGGTTTATCCGTGCCATCAGCTTGCCGGTCATATTGCATAAAAACCAAATTCCAAACTTCCAAAAATCGGTCACACGAGCAACCCGGAGCACAAGTCTTGATTGCCGCACATCCATATTTGTGACCCTCGATCGACGTAAATTTCTGAGCACGGCCCACAAGGGCCCGTATCACCCATTTGCCAAAAATTATCTGCTTCACCCAAGCCGATAAATATGGTCGGTAGGTAAGCCAATTTCTTTATGCCAAATATCATATGCTTCATCATCTTTATAAATACACGTAGCGTACATGCTTTCAGGTTTGAAACTTATAGATCCTTGGTTAAAAAATCCCACGCATAACTGAATTGCTTCTTTTTTAAAATAATCACCAAAAGAAAAATTGCCCATCATTTCAAAAAAAGTTAAATGCCGTTCCGTAAAACCAACATTATCCAAATCATTATGCTTACCGCCAGCACGCATACATTTTTGAATACTCACCGCTCGCTTATAACTTCGTGTTTTCTTTGCCAAGAAAAACATCCTTAAATTGATTCATACCGGCATTAGCGAATAATAAGGTAGGATCTTGCGCTGGAATCAACGATGAGCTTGCTACTTTTTCATGACCATGCTGTATAAAAAAATCAAAAAATTTTTTACGAATTTCGGGTGATTTCATAAAATTCCTTTGGCTAACAAAATAGTGTATTTATAAATAAGGGTACTCAATTTATGTAACTAATCAATGAAGTAGTAGCTTTTACCCATTTTTAGTTGAATTTTTTTGAAAATACTCTAGGTTATCAGGTATTATTTTTCAAGAAACTATGGATAGTATTTAAATTTTTATTACTACGCAAAGAAAAATATGCCAATAAAATATACATTTCTCTTATTAATTCTGATCGGTGGCCTTGATACCGTATCCATGGATTATAGGGTAAGCACTGCAGAAAAATATCAATTAAATAAATCAATCCTAGAAGACAAAAGGGTAAAAATACAAAAAAAATTGGCTCATGATTTAGAAAAAGATAATTCAGATTTATCAAATCAACTCGCACAAACAACATTAGAATTAGAAGCATTAGAATTTAGGGAGTTAACTCAATATCAATTACCAAGAAATCAAGCAACTATTCAAAAAATGAAAACCTTTATTAACAATGCCAACTTCATTTCTGCGAATATTCTTGATCCAACGGATAAAATAACATCATATAAAAAAGTTTTAACCGCTCAATTAAATAGCACCTTACTATTTGAACAGCTACGTAATAATCAAGCTATATCTCAAGAGCTCATTGATTCTTGCAACATGGAAGCGGAAGATGAACAACACAATACTCTTTTGCATTATGCCGCGATATATCAAAACCCTGCTGCTGTTAAAATAATATTAGATGCAATACAAATCCCTGACACGTTAATTGACCAGGAATTTGAATCTTTCATGCAACAATTGCAGATTCAAGATAATAACGCAGAACAATTATTTCAAAATAACATTATTAATAGAAAGAATAACAAAGGAGAAACGCCCTACCAAATTGCAAAGAAATATAACAATATACAAATCATGCAACTATTGAAAAATAATGGAGCGGAAATTCCTGTTGAAGAAATAAAACAGGATAATCACTCATCAAAACCTTATAAATCTAAGAAAAAAAAGAAAAAAAACTATTATAAAAAAAATACCCAGCCCAATGAAAGCGCACCAGCCACCGAAAATATGCCTGTTTCGGAAGAAAAATTAAGGGAATTAATGGAACAAATGAACGGAGCTCCTAACATATTTGAAAAAATTCGGATTACACATAGATTGATGTCTGCATTACCTGATAACGTACTTCAATTACTAAACTACATAACTAGTAAAAAAATTAAGCAGTTTACAAAGTCCTTAAATAACATAGAAGATCTATCTCCAATGTGCGCTATCTACTTACTGAAAGAAGCATGCTTCTATAATGATACAAACAGCGCGACCCTATTGTTAAACAAAGGAATCAATCTTAAAGGTATCTCATGTGTCCCCATGCTCACGGATCCTATTATGAATGGGAATGAAAAACTTGTACAATTACTCATAGATCATGGTGCTGACGTAAAGCATAAAGATGGTTATAAAAACACCCCTTTGCACCACGTAGTATTTTGGTACGCCAGAAAGCATATAGATCATAATTGTGCTAAAAACATGATCTCATTATTTCTTAACAACGGTGCAGATACTACTATAAAAAATACTGACGGGCTAAACGCTTTCTTTGGCAAAGAAAGCGTTTAGCCAATCAGATAACGATTTAGAATTATTAAATGTAATTGAAAATGCCTCTAAAAAATTTATTCAAAATGAGAAGAATTGACTACATATTATCTTTTTTTAGTTGAAATTTTTTGCAAATACACTACCCTACTATCGATAATTTGAAAAATTATTATAAATATTGTTAAAATTGTACCGATCAAAAAAATAAAGAAAAAGCCTATGTCGACAAAATATATATTTCTATTATTAATTCTAAGCAACAGTATCGATATTCTATCTATGGATTATGATGTAAGCGGCGTGCAAAAATATCAACTACTAAAACAATCTTTAGAAACAAAACAACACAAAATACAAAAAAAATTAGCTCATGATAAAAATAATTCAGATTTATCAGATCAACTTGAACAAACGAACTTAACGCTATACCGGTTAGAATATGAACAATTAACGTCGAATCAATTGAAAAGAAACCAGTCAACTATTCAACAGTGCCATAACCTCATCAAAAAATTTGATACTGTTACTGCAACGGTTCTTAATGCAAAAATAAAAGAAGCCTATAAAAAAGTTTTAACCACTCAATTACAAACCACATCATTATTTGAACATATACGTAATAATAAACCCATACCTCAAGAGCTCCTTGATTCTTGCACTATGGAAGCAGAAGATGAACAACACAATACTCTCTTGCATTATGCCGCGCAATATCAAAACCCTGCTGCTGTTAAAATAATATTAGATGCAATAAGAATTCCTGATCAAGTTGATGCCCATGAATTTGAGTATTTCATGCAACAATTGCAAATTCAAGACACTACGCAATCACTACAAAATAGTCCTGAAATTAAAAAGCCTTTATTATCGAATAATGATCAAGATAATAACCCAGAACAATTATTTCAAAATAATATTATTAACAGGCCAAATAACCAAGGAGAAACGCCTTATCAGATTGCAAAAAAATATAACAATGTGGTGATCATGAAACTATTGCGAGATAACGACGCAGAAATTCCTGTTGAAGAAATAAAACAGAATGATCAATCACTCAGTGCAACGCAAAAATCTTATAAATCTAAGAAAAAAAAGAAACAAACAATTAACGGAGGCACTACAAATAATAAACCTAAGCAAAATGCACCTTTTTCTTCGGAAGAATCAGAAGAATTAGACGGATTAATGCAGCAAATTGACAATGCTCCTAGCGTAATTGAGGAAATGGTGCTCGATGCGGCCATATTAACTGTTGTACCTAAGGAAATAAAACAATTATTTACCTTAATAACTAACAAACGGTCCAATAATTTTGCAAAAAATTTAGCTGCCATGGAAAAAAATCAATTTAAGCTAACTCCTCCTCTTGCTACCTATTTACTAAGAGCGGCATGTCAAAATGATGACGTTAAAAGCGCAAATTTATTATTAGAAAAAGATGCAAATCCTAATTTCTCTAAAACTGGAACCCCGTTAGTATATGCTATTATGAACAATAATAAAGTGCTAGTACAATCACTTATTATGCATCGTACTGATGTAAATCATCAAGATATCCACGGCAATACCCCTTTGCATCAGGCGGTAAACCTACACAAGCACAACGATAAAACTACGAAAGAAATAATAACGTTGTTGCTTGACAACGGCGCCGATATTAATATAGAAAATAGCGATGGAAAAACACCTTTACAGTTGACCATTGAGCAAACGCTTCAATGTCACGATAAAACATTATTCCAGTTGTTTGTTACCATGCGTAATTTAGAGGATGGAGAAAGTCTGCTCAATATTCTTGGTCAAAAAAATCAATTTGGAGTAACCCTTGCGCAATACATTAATCAACATATTGATCAAACCCCAAACCGGAAGATTACTTGCCAATCTCACCCTCACGTTCATTCAATATCCTTACATTGAAAATGATATATGTTCAAACGCCAATTTGAGTTGAGCATACGTTGTAACCAAATCAATAGAAATTTGTTTAGTATTTGCCAACAATGGCAAAAAACTGGTATCCCCTTGCCAACGGGGCAATACATGTACATGCAAATGCGAAGGAATTCCGGCTCCGGCACTTTTTCCTAAATTAACACCAATGTTAATACCTTCTGCTTTTAATACTTTTTTCAATATCGCAGTACTCATAGTAGTCAGTTCAATTAACTCAAGCCGTTCATGAGCAGAAAAGTCTTCCAATGATGGTTTATGTTGTAATGGAATGATCATCAAGTGCCCAGCATTGTATGGAAATTTATTCAGCATAACAATATGAGCAGTAAAGCGACGTAAAATAAAATTTTGCTCATCATGTTGTTCTGCAAATTGCGTACAAAAAATACACCTATCTTCTCCAACATCTTCTGTTTTGCCTATAGTATCTTCTTGTACATATTGGCTGCGCCACGGTGCATAAAGATAATTCACGTATGTAACCCTGTATATTTTCTTATAATATTACAATAATTATGATTCAATTCTTCCAACTTTTATCGTTATCATTGCATCGGAAGATAATACTTTTCTTGCTGCGATTTTTACATCATCAAGAGTAATTTTTGCTAACATTTCGCTTCGTTTTTCATAATAGTTATCTGGCAACTTATATGAATCTAGAAATAAAAAGGTATTTGCCATTGCGTTATTGGTTGTATACGCATTATATGCATTGTTTAAAATCATTCGTTTTGCATCATCAACTTCTTCTTGCGTAATAGTATCGATGACGGTATCAATAGTATTAGTAATCATAGTAATTGCTTCGTCGACACGATCTTTTGATACCATGGTCCCAACGTATACAATTCCTGGTTGTTTACCGGCATCTTTGACTAATGAGCCGGATATACTATAAAAAGCACCCGACTGTTCACGCAGTTTGAATAAACGCGAATTTAAACCCTGACCGAAAATGTAATCAAAAATAAGTAACTTATCAAAATCATCATCGGTTCGCTTAATAGATAAGCCCGCTAATGCTAAAATTACTTGATCACGATTCATAGAATGAGCAATAGTTTCTTTATTAATAGATTGTAGTGTTGGGTAATCAATATCTGGAACAAGGGGACCTTGCCACGTCCCTATTGTTTTTTGTAATTGCTCTGGAACGTTATATGCTTCTATATCACCAACAAGTGCTATGATTGCTTTATAAGGAGTTATATATTTTTTATAGAAATCAATAACATCTTGCCGCTGTATGGCATTAATACTTTGTTCAGTGCCAACAGTATTTTTTGCACGTGGATGCCCTTTATACAAAACCTCGTACCCGCGTTGCCACGCCTGCGCCGTTGGATCATCTACAAAATGATAATAATGTGCTAACGCCCAGCTACGAATTTTTTCACATGATTTTTCAGGAAATGTTGCTTTGCTTACAATTTCTTCCAATAATTCCAGTGCTTTTGGCAAATCTTCTTTGAGCATCGTCATTTTTATAAAACCAGGAGAAATCGATAATGAAATTGCTCGTGATTCTAGCTCTTGGGCTAATTGTTCTCCGGTATAATGTTCTGTTCCCTCAAGCATGTAGTTGCAGAGCATGTTATAAAGACCTGGTAACGTATCAGAATCGTACTTCGCTCCAGCTTTTAAATCCAGTAGTAGCGTTATTGTTGGTATTGACGCATTATGATAATAAAATACTTCTATGCCATTCTCAAGAGTAGTTTTTTGTGGTCTTGGCGCCTGCTTAATACTTGGTTCATACGTTGGCACGGTATGCACATACTTACCCTCTTCAACTTCAGATTCACGAACTCTAGCCGCCAAAATTTCAGCATCCTCTTGGTCTGAAGATTGTTGCATACTCAGCCAATGTTTTTTTTCTGATTCTGGTAATGGCAACATCATAACTTTATGCATCAAGGTTGGACGAAAATAATTCGTAACAAAATCGTTAAGTGTATTTTTTAAACTCTCCATATCTTGTTCATCTTCTTTAAATACATAATTTTCATCACCGGTAGCTAAAAAGTATTTTCCAATCGCCGTTGCTTGTTGATAATTATCTTCTAAAAAATTATAAAAATCTTTTTGACTTATTTTATCAGCACGTAACAACTCATCATCGCTGATGGTAGTACCTAATGTGCTAATTTCTTGAGCAATATGTTCAACAATAGTATCAATATCCTTACTATCTTTGGGCTGAAATTCTATGCAAAAAAGGTCATGATCAAATAATCCAAAATTAAAACTACTAAGTGCCGTAACAAGATTAAGATCATCTACCAGTTTTTTACGCAAGCGTGATTGCTTTCCTCTGGTTAACAATAATTCAAGAACGTCATAAATATTATCGTCTTGTATTTTTTTTAAACCTGGTACTGAAAATGCAAGCCAAATTCTTGGTTGCTTAATATCTTTATATATCGAAATAGTCTGATTGCTTAAATCATTAGTTAAATAAAATTCTTTATGTTTATAGGTAGGATCAGCGGGTATAGATTCAAAATGTTTTTTGATTTCAAGCAACGCTTTTTCAGGATCTACATTGCCAACAACCACTAACACTGCATTATTTGGTACATAATGTTGTTTATAAAATGCAAAAAGTTTATCGCGAGAAAGATTATATAAATCGTGTTTATAACCAATAATAGGGTGGTGGTATGGATGATCTGCAAAAACGGTGGATAATAATTTTTCATACATACAAGTTCCATAATTATCCTTACGCATTTTTAATTCTTGTATAACAACCTTGAGCTCCGAATTAAGCATATCTTCTTTGAGCGTACAATGTTGCATACAATCAGCCATAATAGGAAGCACTTCATGCCAAGAATCAGTAGGTAAATTCATATAATAGCGAGTCCAATCAAAACTTGTTGTTGCATTAGCTATGCCCGCTAATTTACTCGTAACCATAAAAATATCTGCTTCAGAAAGTTTTTCAGTTCCCTTGAATGACATGTGCTCAAGCCAGTGCGCAAGCCCATGCTCACCAGTTTCTTCATGCTTTGATCCAACATCATACCAGAGCTGTACCGAAACGCGCTGCATGGTATTGGTTGTACGAATAAGCACCGTCATACCATTACTTAAAACTTCTTTTATTACGTAAGATTTATCGTCAGCACTCACCAATGCATAACACAGTTGCGTTACAACCAATAATGAAATTAATAACTTATTATGAACGCTATTATTCATACAGTTCCTCGGTAATTCTTTTAAATTCTTCCAATTTTTATACGTACCAATTGATCACTACGTAGAACTTTTTTCGTAGCTTTTTTTACTTCGTCGACGGTTATTTTTTCTAACTGACGTACGCGTGTATCAAGATAATCAATAGGCAATGTAAATTCTTCCAAAAACAACATAAGTGATGCAATAGTTTTATTTGCTTCAAAGTTATCAATTAAGCTATTTGAAAGGGCATTTTTTGCTTGCTCCAATTCTTCCTCTGTTAGTACATCAACAGCCGTATCGATAGTTTGCACTATTGATTTTTCGGCTTCTTGTAGCCTATCGCGTGAAACGATGGTCTTAACAAATACCATACCGGGTTGTTTATCGCTATGTTTAATCAGTGAGCCGCCAATGGTATAAAATAACCCAGATTGTTCACGCAATTGAAAAAGACGAGAACTCATAGCACCAAGAACGCCGCCAGTAAATATTTGATCAAATAGCAGTAGTTTATCAAAATCAGGATCTTTTCGCTCAATAGAAAGTCCCGCGAAGCATAAAACGGTTTGATCACGTGAAATATCATACGGAATTTCTTGCGCTTTTAATGGTACCAGTGCTGGGAATATATAATCGTTAACCTTTGGACCTTGCCATGAACCTAGATGTTTTTCTATAATCTTCTCAATATCATATCCATGCAAATCGCCAACGACAACCATAATAGTTTCATCTGGCGTAATGTACTGCTGATAACAAGAAATTAAATCTTTGCGGGTAATGGCATTAATGCTATCTAAAGAACCATGTATTTTTTTACTATACGGATGATGTTTATAGACTTGATCGCGCGCTAGTTGTGAAGCAAATTGCGCTGGACTATCCCAATAATCTTTTAAATCGGCAATGTTTTGATCACGTACTTTTTCTATTGCTTCTTGATCAAAAACAGATTCCGTTAAAATTTCATGTAACAAGGTAAGACCTCGCTCAAAATCACTACTTAACATATTTAAGGTTATATAACCGGGAGCGGTTTCGAGATTCATACCGTATAATTCTATCGCTTGCGCGAGTTCGATCGCAGTATGTTTTTTAGTACCTTCATTGAGCATATCACTCATAAATGAAATAAGCCCTTGTGCGGCCTCCGGATCATAATAATGTTTTCCCTTGAATGATAACAACGTTTCTATCATCGGCACATTAGGATTGTGATAATAGAGTAAGGTTAATCCGTTGGGTAAAACATGTTTTGTTGCTTTAGGAAAATTAAAATTTTTTGCTTTTTGTATAGGGATTTTATGTACCTGAACGCCCTCCTCAACCCGCACTTCGCGTGTAATATTAGATAATACGCGCTCATCTTCTTGATCAGAAATTTCTTGAGCATGCTCCAATACTTTTTGTCCTGTGGTGCAATCGGCATTATTGTGCCTTGATGCATGAGCGAAGGCCTAAAATAAGTATCTAATAATTCATGCAATGCTTTTGGTAGTTCTTTATGCGGATAATCGAAGGTAGGTAAATAAGAAATTTTCATCACCTGTTGCTAAATAAGATTGCCCGATAGCGTACGCCTGCTTTTGATTATTTTCAAGTGTGCATAGATAATCTACCTGCGTCTTTTTAATGGCACGGGTTAATTCTTCTGATTCAGCTCCCTTGCTACGCAATAATTCCAATTCTTCATGAATACGAGCAATGATAGTATCGATAGAAACCGACGATTTTGGTTGAAAATAAATAAAGAAGATTCCGTAATCAAAAAGATCGTAGCTGAATGTTTGCAGTTCGGTTACCCATTGTAGTTCGTCGATTAAAATTCGTTGCAAACGCGACCCTTTGCCAGATCCTAATATCCATGAAAGCACATCAAAAACATAATTCATTTTTTTACGTGCACCAGGAACAACGTAGGCTAGCATTACCATTGATTGCTGCACATCTCGGTACATAGTTGTTGATGTACCAAGCAAATCTGCGCCATGGTAAAAAATTTCTTTTTTGTATGCCGCATCAGCTTGCAATAAACCAAAATGTTCCTGTGTTTTTTTATATGCGTCATCCGGATCAACGTCACCCACAACAATCAATGTAGCATTATTGGGCAAATAATGTTTTTTATAAAAATCAACTAACGTTTCGCGTTGCACACTCCACAAATCTTGTTTGAAGCCTATAATTGGATAGTGGTACGGATGATCGGCAAAAATGGTGGACACCATATGTTCTATGAGGCTCGAAGCATAATTATCGCGATACATTTTTAACTCTTGAATAACTGCTTTCATCTCAGAGTTAAGAAATTCTTGCCTAAAAGTACAATTACGAACGCAATCCGCCATAATCGGCAGCGCTTCATACCAATGATGACTTGGAAAATCAAAAAGATACCCGGTGTAATCATATGAAGTAAAAGCATTACATGAACCGGAAAGTTTGTAGGTTATCATATTAATGTCCGATTCAGATAATTTTTCAGTGCCTTTAAAAATCATATGTTCAATAAGGTGAGCAATTCCTTTTTGACCTGTTTTTTCATCTTTTGACCCTACGTTGTACCACAATTGGATAGATACTTTAGGTACTACATTATTGGGACGCACCAGTAATGTAAGCCCATTATTAAGAACCTTTTTAACTACTTTTTTTTCTGCTGAAAGCATTAGTAATTTCCCGCCTCTAGAATGTTCAGATTTTCTGTATACTTGAAGAATAAAGTAATTTTTGCAGAACTGCAAAAAAGTGATTATTACTACGATTAATGGGCTAGAATTATAGCTACATAAAAGAAGAAGGAGGCTTCAGGCCCCCTTCATTTCTTTGAAATCATAAAATTCTTTGTTACGATTATTTGCTCAATTCTGGAAAATCGATGTCGTAACGATTCTTTTCAGCCAAATCAACAATTGCCTTTTTAACGTTATGATCAGTTGCGCTTCGGTGATAACAAATATTAGTTTCAGGATCAAATCCCCAACCAAGTCCTACTTCAATAGGTTTTTCTTGATTTTCCCATGGTATCATTCTGCCAACAGCAGTGATCGTTGGAACCTGTTTACCGTTTTTATCAACGAAGGTTCCTTTGATACCCAATCCTATAAAATCATCGGCCTTACGGGTAAAACATTTGAATCGCTTGATTCGTTTAATGGTATCTTCATCCTGCTCATCAAAAATAGCTTGGTATCGCTCTTCGCCACGTAATACTTTCTCTGGATTATCTGAAAGCAATTCCTGTATGTACGGTGTATAATTAAGCTTTATCTTGTCTTTAAGTGGCGCTCGAACTTTATAAACCATTACATCCATAGCATTCTTTGGATCCTGAATCTTAACGTAATATTCAGTTTCTTCAATACCAGAAATATTACCCACTGATTTTAATACCTTAACTTCTGATAGAACTTCTATTTCTTCTTTTTCTGGATTACTTTGCTTGGCAAGCGGAAACGGCTCTTTTTTTGGGGCAGCTTTTTTAGGTTGCGCTTTCCCTATTTTTTTCGTTTTTGGTTTTACAATGTCGGTAATCCACTCATTAGCAGCCTTTTCTTCACCCACATATAAAGATTCCGGTAAAGCAATATTTGATGGTGCTAGATAATTACGATATTGCTTACCGCTTTTCGTTATTTTTATACCTTGCATAATAGCTGCAAGCTTATTCTTATACAGCGACTCATACTCTTGCTTACGTCCTGCATAATATTTTGCTAGCTCTTCGCGACCCTTATAAAATGCCTCATCACTTTCAGTGGTTGTCAATTCATTAAGACCTCCTTTTTCTGCAAATTCGCCTCTCATAGCCGATGTATAAGTATCCCATAATACACCTGCCTTAGGAACCATAGTATAAGGCGCTATTCGATCAAAAATATTTCCCTGTGAATGTTGAGCATATGCCGGTTTTTCCGTCCTGTATTTTTCATATTCCTCCTTAAAATTACTAAAACTTTCATTCCATTCTTTGTCAATTTTCTTTTCATTTTTACATGATTGTAAAAATTCTCCCAAATGATGAAGTTCTTCATTAGCACTTGCAAGAGCTTCTTTGGTAGCTTGTTCATTAGAGTGTTGTCTGTTAATAAAGTCATCGTTCATTAACTGCTCAATATCCATAAGACTACTCGCAAACACATGAGGATATTTTAATCTAAAAACTATAGCGTCAGGCGACTTACTAGGAATAAAAGCTTGAACAACCCGCGTTGCCCCTGTCTTTTCATCTCTAAACACCAACATTTCTGTAATCTTTTTTCTAACTGCGAGGTTTTTTAACATAACATCATGTTTTTCATATTCATTTTTAAAGGCCTCCATAACGGCTCTAAACCTTAACAGACCATTCACTTCCAAATGGGCATCTTTTAGTCCTGGCAATTTGTTATCGTGATCCATAGGCATAACTGATATAAATAAGGATAATGCCATAAAAAGCATACTGAATTTAAATTTCATATAAACCTCCAAATAATACACATTTGATAAATAATATAATTATAGATAAGCAAGCCATTTAATACATATTATATCAAACTGAAATAAAAAGCAAATAAGGTACTTTTCCACTACTATTAGAAAAACTTATAAATCAATAGAATTTAAATCTTTCGAAAACTAAATAAATATCAGTTGCCGTGTCTAATATTATTTAATGAATCCCTTAATGCGATGACAGCTTTCAATACTGCAGCCTTCCATTGCTCATCAGTCGGATCATATGGATATAGAATACTTCTGGACGAATTGACAATAACCCCCCTTTTATCATTATTAAGTAATTCTTTTATAGCCATTGGATCACCGCCTTGAACGCCTATCCCGACGAGTAAAATTGGCATATTTTGGGGAATTTGTTGACGAATTAATGCGTAATCAGAACCATCAGCATTACTCGATAAAACCACCATTAAATTTTTATTTTTATTCCATCGATGCACGGTGCATCGTAATATTTCTTCCCATAATTTTTTTCCATCAGTCAAAATAAGTTCCTGGACAATTTTAGCATTTGCGTTGCTTGTTTTAATCAAAACGATACCCACTTTTTTCTTATCTTGGATAAATGGCTCTAAAACATCATCGCCCATGTATGGATTAATAGTAATTGCATCGGCCTTAATATTATTAAAAAAAAGGTCAATATAAGCCTTCATTGTATTATCGATGTCTCCAATTTTACAATCAATAATGATAGGGATATCACAATAATTTTCATGAATATAGCTGACCGTCTTTTTTAGTAACATATGTCCTGAACTAAACTGATCATAAAAAGCTTTTTGTAGCTTAAAAGAACATACATACGGCGCTGTAATATCTATTATTTGTATCAAAAATAAATATATTTTATCTTCTAATTCTTGATTGGTATTCATAATTGATAATGGAATCTTACTAATATCAGGATCTAGCCCTACACATATCAACGAATTATTCTCGATCATTTTCAAATCTAGTTTCTCGAAAACTTCATTGGTACACAGAGTGCCAGCCATAACCGTGAGATATGCCATAATGAATCTACGCATTATTAATCCTTATACTTTTAATATTTAATTACTATCGCTTTTTCATATTTTATTTTTTTATACTTTAAATAAAAAATATAAAAAAGGAACGTGTATGAAAAATAATATATTTTTGATAACCGTGCTAGCATTATCATCTGATGTTTTTGCTATGGATCAAATAACCACGGGCTTGCAACAGTTACAACAACAACTTACTACTTTGCAGACAACAATAAACCATCTTTACAAAGGCCCTACTCAAAAAACAGAGGCTCAAAAACTCGAAGAACTGCTTGCTCCGTATTTAAACAATTTAAAAAAATTAGAAGAGCTCCCAAGTGATCAACTAAACAATCTTGGTTCGGCAGCAATCCGCTATGAAATTCTTGCACAATCAAAAAAATATGAGCCTATTGTGAAAAAAATCTTAGATGATTTTGACCAACAATCAAGTAAGAAAGTCTATGCATTGCCTGCAGAAAGCGAATTGAAAAAATTACAATTATGCCCTACTGCTTCTTTAGAAAAATATAGAGAATATGCAGAACTACCTGCTATGAATGCTCAACAAATTATTACTCAACCAATTCCTTGTCGAATAGAAGCGATTAAACCAATTAAATCATCAGGACTTGAGCCTATATTACTTTTTCAACTTAATGTAGTAGATCAATTTAAACTGGCCAAGGAGCTTGGGATAATCGACCCTGCCATCTGCTCTGTAGTATCTTTGTATGATGCCAAAACAATTGTCGAATATGCCTACATGGGCAAAGTTGAGATATTAGAAAACTTACTGAATGAAAATGAAGCCAAGAAATTTATCACAAGCTTTCATCTTCAGCAATGGCCAACCGCTGAACAATTTCAACGATACATAGAAACAACAAATCAAGAAAATTATACTGGGGTTATAGAAAACGCATTAACATTAAACAATAAGACCAGAAATGACTTGAAAGAAACTTTCTTTGATGAAAAAAGCACCTATAATGCTGCATACGTTGAAAAAATTAAAAATAAAGTCCACGAAGGATTAAAACAAGATAACTTTGTATACTGTATTGTTTTTGGAACTGGTGATACCGCTAAAGATGGACGAGGGCATTATTTTGCTCTTGCTATTATAAAATCAAAAAACAAAATTCAATTTGTCGTTCTTGATAGCGCTCCAGCAGCATATCACTTACACCCTAAAAGCTATGAGTTCCTTCGTCTTCAATTTATTATAGAAGAACTGGTAATCGGTCAATCATCATTAACACCCATTGATTATACTCAATTTAGTAACCTCGTAGCAGGTATAGATTAAACATTTTTTATGCACATTAAACGCAAAAGAAGGGCGGAACTAACTCCGCCCTTCTTTGCTACGAAAATTTATATCTTTATAATAACATTTTTCTCAATTGCTCAACGGACTCAAATATGAATATGCCAAATTTTTCACCCATTACTTTTGCTTCTTCTTCAAGCGCACTGGTTTTGTAATTACACACCATATATATTGGCGCATTTTCTGCATGCTTGTTGGCAAGGGCTCTCAGGGCAACAAAAAATGATTCACTAGGATTTGCATGTGCAGCAACAAGCAAATTATTTTCTATTTCATAATAATCTTGTGCACCTGTTTGTTTTTTTTGCAAATGCTTGATTGGCGTACTAACCATTCCTCCCTTTGCGATCGCTTCAATAGATAGTGCATGATCATGTATCATACTATTTCTATACATGGCAAATTCATCAGTATCTTGATTGGTAGAAACAATAATAACAAAATTTTTCTTTATTAATTCCTGTATAATATCAAAAGCTTTTTGATTCGGTTTTTTTGATGAAAGAACAATATTAATAATCATCTCTTTTTCTTCTTGAGACAATCTTTCATACCCCTCTTGTTCTAATTCTTTTGAAAGAGCATATACAAGGTTTCCCATGCCAGAAATTTTTTCCGCTAAAGCCATGCCCTTTTTGACAATATGTACAACGCTCAGGAGCATTTCTGAATGATTCCATAAAATTCTTGTGCCCTCTTTAACTGCCTGCAAACCTATCAGCAGTTTATACGGCTTATTTGATAACACCGATCGATCAATGACGATTATCGGTTTTTGGTATTCCTGGCAATAAAGAGCAGTAGCCATATTAATCAATAGTAAATTTAATATATATAATTTCGTATATGAAAGCATAAGTTCTCCGGTATTATTTTTTTATCTGAATATAAAAAATATAACATTTTTACAAAAAAAACAAAGTAAATTCTCTACGTATTATTTGCTTTTGCTTAACATCACTATTGCTCAAAAATTTTGATTATATTATGTTGTGCTGAACTATGGCATAGTCAACTGAGAAGATGCAGTAATGAAAGCAGGGAGGAAAACATGTGTGGTATTGCGGGATACATAAATTGCTCAAATCAATCATTTTCTGCCGATCCAGCATTGCTTGAAAAAATGCAGCATACTATGGTGCATCGCGGTCCAGATGGTTATCGTTTATGGATTTCACCCGATAAACAAAGCGGCCTTGTGCATCGTCGGCTAAGTATTGTTGATCTTACGCCCGCAGGATTCCAACCTATGACCGATTCAGAACAAACTATCATTGTCTGTTGTAATGGAGAAATTTACAATCATTTAAGCATTCGCGCACAATTAGAACAATATTATCAATTTAAATCACGATCAGACACTGAAACTATTCTGTATGCATACAAGCATTGGGGAATTTCCATGCTTGATCATCTTGAAGGCGATTTTGCTATCGTAATTATTGATCTTAAAAAAAATGAAACCTATTTAATTCGTGATCGCATTGGCGTAAAACCACTTTATTTTTCTACGCAGTCGGGCATGTTGAGTTTCGCATCAGAAATCAAGGCGCTGTGGCCTCTCCCATGGATTACGCGTAATCTTAATGAGCAGGCGCTACATCATTATTTAACTTTTTTAGTAACACCTGCGCCACTTACCCTTTATAAAAATATTTATAAATTACCGGCAGGTTTCTATTTAAAATTAGATGCGAAAAAAAATATTAGTTTTGTTGAATGGTATAATCCATTAAACGCTGCACAAGAATGGCATAACAGCATGCCACAAGAAAAAACAGAATTTTTTTATGAACAACAAATTTTGTTACTATTGCAACAAGCGGTAAAAAAACGATTGATGACTGACGTTCCATTAGGTGCATTTTTATCAGGAGGCATTGATTCAAGTCTTATCGTTGCGTGTATGGCCGCAATGACTGATAATGTTAAAACATTTAATATTTCTTTTGCTGACGGCCCTGAATATAGCGAAGTGCAATGGGCGCGCATGATTGCTAACAAATTTGGCACCGATCATCATGAAATTGTTATTACTGAAAAAGATGCCTTCAATTTTTTTGAATCAATGGTCTACCATCAAGATGAGCCGTTAGCGGATTGTGTTTGTATTCCCTTGTATTACGTTTCTAAATTATTAAAAGATAATGGCGTTACCGTTGTGCTCGTTGGGGAAGGGTCAGATGAGCTTTTTTGTGGTTATGAAAGCTATGTTCGCTATCTCAATACCTATTACCGCTACTGGAATCCATCACAAAAATACATCCCAGAATTTATGCGTAAAGGATTATATTATGCGGCAACGCAGCTCTTCCCTGCAAAAATGAATCGCCTTGATATGATTAAAAATTGGGCCGATGGCAAGCATTTATTCTGGTCTGGAGCAACTGCTTTTTCTGAATTGTGGAAAAAAAATATTGTGTATAATCAACAAACGGATTCCCACGATCCAATCCTAGAGCAAATATATCCAACGTTTGGACAACATGCTGATAGTTATGCACTTGTTCAGTATCATTTAAAAAAAGTAAAAAAAGAATTCCCGCAATCCGATTTTTTAACCTCCATGATCTACCTTGAATTAAAACAGCGCTTGCCTGAATTATTATTAATGCGTGTCGATAAAATGGGCATGGCAACATCGATCGAAGGAAGAGTCCCCTTTCTTGACCATAAACTCGTTGAATGTGCATTAATGATGCCAACATCATTAAAATATAACAAAGGAGTAACTAAATATATTTTAAAAAAAATTGCTGAAAAAATGTTGCCTGAAGAAGTTGTATATCGTAAAAAAGTTGGATTTGCTGCTCCAACTATGCGCTGGTTTAAACATGGCACGTATTTTAAACCATATTTTAATGATTTGATGCAAACAAAAAGAAAAGATTGGGGAGCATATATTAATTTCGATGAGGTTAATCGATTATTTATTAAAAATCAGGAAAGTAGTAGTGAATATTCTGTGCAATTATGGGCACTGCAAAATGTATTAGCGTGTACGATCATATGAAGAAAAAAAAAATATTGTATCTGCGGACTGAAATTTTTAATCAAGAACTTATTGCCGGTGGCTCGGTAAGCCATACCCTTGGCATTATTAATGGTTTTAGAGCACGTGAGCATGAAATACTCTGCGCATCATCAATTATGCTAAAAATTCTCCGCGAACAACATATAGTATTACTGGAATTATCGGTCCCTCGCATTTTTTCTTTTTTGCTATGGAAAATAAATTGTTTAATTTCAAACGTATTTTTTACCATACAAATTCTACTATTTTTAAGAAAAAAACCGATTGATTTCATATATCAGCGCCACAGCATTTTAAATATTGTTGGCGTTATTATCAGTAAACTTAAAAAAATTCCTCTTATCCTTGAATATAATGGTTCTGAAGTATGGGTTCTTGATCATTGGTCAAAAAAAAAGAGGTTCTCTTTGCGATGGTTAGTTAACCTTATGGAATATATAAATCTCAATCATGCAGATAGCATCGTGGTTGTTTCCGAAGCTTTATATGATGAATTAATAAATCGCGGCATCACTCATAAAAAATTATTAATCAATCCCAATGGTGTTGATCCTGCGTTATTTGACCCTAACTCATTAGGTAAGGAGCGCCATGCAATCCGTGCACAATTAAATATTGAACAACAATGTATTTTTGGGTTCATTGGAACTTTTTCAATCTGGCACGGCATTAATATTCTTGGTTACCTCATTAAACAACTTATCCCCATACAAAATAACGTACATTTTTTACTCATAGGAGATGGCCCGTTATTAGAACCATTAAAAAAAGAATTAATAACGCATGGCATTAACGAAAAGCATGTTACGTATACGGGAATCATTGCCCATGATCAAGCAAAATCGTATCTTGCTGCTTGTGATATTTTTTTATCACCAACACAACCTAATCCAGATGGAAGCCGTTTTTTTGGGTCGCCTACAAAATTATTTGAGTACATGAGTTTAGCAAAACCAATTATTGCGTCCGATTTAGAACAATTGTCACAAGTGCTAGCACCTGCATACAAAATTACCAACCCTACACAGGCTTATGACATTCCTGATAATACGGTTGGAATATTAGTTGATCCTCATGATAAAGATGCGTTCGTGCAAGCAGCGCTTATGCTCACTAATCTTGATCAGCAAAAACAAACATTGATAGGTTATAATGCACGAAAAAAAATATGTAACTACTATTCCTGGACAGCACATGTACAAGCAATAGAACATTTTTTCTGCCAATAGGAGGCTCATTATGATTCATGAACATACATATTCAGATTCAATAGTGAATAAAAAAATTGCAATATTGGGCCCTTATCCACCACCTTTGGGCGGCATCTCAATTCACATAAAAAGAGTTGGCGCAAAGTTACTAAAACAGAACAATACAATCAGTTATTTTGATACAACAAAGCGCTCTCAATTCTTTCTTGTATATTGCTATCATTTACTTATTTTTTTATTACAAGGTAACTTTGATCGAGTTTATTATCATACGCCTTATACGATGTATTCTATTATAGAATTTTTTATAATTATTGTAGGCAAAATAACAAACCGCTTTACGTTGGTTCTAGTAGATCATGACTGTCGATATTTATATAAAAAAAATATTTTATTTAAAAAAATATTTAATATTTTATTGCGGTTAGTAGATCAACAAGTTCTTATTGGTGAAATTACGTATCAAAGTTATTATAATAATAACATTAGGATACTCGATAATGTTTCAATTGAATCCTCATTTTTAGCACCTAATAAAGATGAAGAATCTGATATTGTTACAACGTATTCTGATTCATTATCAATATTTTTACAAAATCATTATCCAATAATAAGTGGCAATGCTTATCAACTGTCTTTGATAAACAACCAAGATTTATATGGATTTTCCTGGTGTATCGATTTGGTACATGAACTTAAAACAAAATACCCGAAAGTCGGATTAGTTTTTGCTTTGGTCAATATAGGCGATGAATCTTTCTTTAAGCTGATGATTGAAAGAATTACATTGCTAGGCATTGAAGATAATATATATATTTTTTTTGAACAAAAAGAATTTTGGCCGCTTATAAAAAAGTCCACAATTTTTGTGCGCCCCACGATAAGCGATAGTTATGGGATAAGTGTTGCAGAGGCATGTTATTTTAACATTCCTGCTATAGCAAGTGATATTTGCAATCGACCAGAAAAAACTATTTTATTTAAACAAGGCAACAAACAAGATTTTCTTGCTAAAGTATATACAACGTTAGAAAAAATCCTGGAAATTTAAAAGTATTATTGGTTCTAATATGTTTTGAACACAAAAATAATAGTAGCGCTATAACACTATATCTTCTAACCGCCACAGGCCAAGGCTCTTATCTGGATACCCAGGGTCGTGAGCACATTGCTCATTAATAAGCATTAGTGGTTTTGGGAAATTAAAAGGATCATGTTCTAAATTTAATGAACGCCACATAGGACTTTTTGTATCTCTATTTAAGGAAGTTTGGGGAAAGGTTGTTGTTAAGAGAAATTCTGCACCAGATTTTTTCATATTTATTAGTGTTTTTTTGATATCAACAAATGACAAATGAACTAAATAATCTCTACAAAAGATAAGATCCACCGATGGTAATTCATCATTAATTATATCAATACATGTAAATTCTCGTCGATTATGACCGTTTTTTTTTATTCGCTTCTATCATAGATTCTACTATATCTACACCAATATATACGCAATTACCAAAATCTACTTGCTGTATCCAATTAAAATCACCACACGGTGCATCAAGGAAACTAGTAATATCAAATTGTTTTAATAATTCTGGTAATACTTTTCTTATGACTGTAGTTTCTTTTAATGTTGATCCTGGACCAGATATCGTTTCAATATCTCCCCATGTTTTCTGCTTATATACCTTCGAAAAGACTTTTTTAATAGTATTGTTTCTTGAAAAGAAATTTACTCGTAAAAATATTGATATTATTTTTCTTATATCCATTTCAATCTTCCTCTTTAAGTACATTGCTCTTGCGTTGGCACTTGCTGATGTACATCATAATAATTTTCTGCATCATGCTTTGAAAGATTGTTTTTTCTATCTCGTTGCATTAAATAGGTAGTAATTAAATAATGATTGTACAATGCCGTTATAATAAAATAAAAAAAATATGACAATAAGGAACCTGTAACACAGCCATAAATTTTAAATGAAGGGATTAATAATATATTCAATAGCGCATTTAAACAAGAAGGAATTAATAACGAAAAGGCGTGAAAATATACTTTCTTTAAAAAAATGATAAGCCCAAGGTTAAAATAAGTTCCCGTCCAAAAAATATAGCCCATCAGAATATAGAGCACGTAATTAAATGCTTCATGATATTTACTCGGTATGATAAAAAGTAAAAGGGGCTTGCACAACATATAACCCAGTATAGTAATAACAAAAAAACCAATAATCACCCTATACATATTTCTTTTATTCCAATAATAAATTACTTCGATAGTATCGCTATGTTCTTCGAATTTTTTTAATAAAAAAGGTAAATAAACCGTACTAATAGGTATTATAATAATAGTTTGATAAAGCTGCCCAAAATTATCAGCAAGAGAATAGAATACCTACACTAGCAAGAGAACAGTATGCAGCCAAAATCCATCGATTACTTGAGGAAAGTATCCATCCAAAAAGCATACTTGGTATAAAAGGCAATCCGGTTTTCAGATAATATTTAGCGTGTTTATTAATATTTTTAATATCTAGATGGTATATGCACGATTTTTTGTAATAATAATACAAACCACACAGAAACACTATTACGTTAGTTAATAAATAAGAAAGCATAATACCATCAATGTTGAAATTACAAAATAGTACAAATATAAGGTTAAAACTCGTTATACATAATGCTGTAAAAACTTGCATTACCGTCGTTAAAAATATTTTTCCTTCCCAGGTTAGAATTTGGAAAAAAAGTTCAATAAAAAAATATAAAAAAGATATTAATAAAGTGATAACGATACTGGCATTTGAAATTGCTTCTAAAAATATATATTTTTTTAACAAAGAAATATTAACAAGGCTAAATATAATCAATGGCACCGCGATCACCAGATAAATAATTAATATATTATTTATCCTTTCTATCTTTTTTTCTCGAGAATGCTGAAAAAAATCAAAATAAAGAGCCTGCCTTAACCCTAATCCTATAAAAATAACCGTTAAAGCAATAAAGCTATTTAATAGCGCAAGAATACCGTAATTATCAGCAGATAATATTTTTAGCATCGAAGGAGTAATAAGATAGGGTATTATTTTTATTAATATCCCGCCACTTGAAGAGATAAAGAGATTTCTAATAAGATCAATATTATTAATGAACGGTACATAAATTTTTTGTAACATAAAAATGCTACGCCTCCTTATAATTAAAATTACTCTAACATCAATTTAAAAAGAGATAAAGGCCGGGTAAAACATAGCACTAGTTGCATATCAAAATTGTGTTTCATAACAAAAAATAGTATAAGAAAAGAGTTAAAAAAAGAGATAATTTTACATATTAAATTTCATAAAAATAACCATAAAAATACATTATTCTATTAATAATATTCTATCGAAGGAGATAGCATGAACACTGAACATTTGAAGCAAGAAGTTAAAATTTACTGGGATAAAGCAAGCTGTGGTACTGAATGCACCAAGGGAGAAAAATTTTCGCGCACCTATTTTCAAGAAATAGAAGATTATCGTTATACTATTGAACCGGAAATTTTTTCTTTTGCACAATTTACGAGATTTTATGGGAAAAAAGTGCTTGAAGTTGGCGTAGGCGCTGGCACTGATTTTACTCAATGGGTTCGCGCAGGTGCGCAAGCGTATGGTATTGATCTTACTCAGGAAGCCATTGATAATACCATGCAACGGCTCATGCTTGATAATTTACGCGCGCATGATTTGCAGGTTGCTGACGCTGAAGCAATTCCGTATGCTCATGATTCTTTTGATTGCGTCGAGCAATTTTTTTTTTTTTTTTGTAACGCTTCGCTCAGCATCTTGCATCATCATCCCGCAACGAGGCGGCGAATGTGCCGCGATGCCTGGCCAGCGTGAAGGGCTGGGTTGCGGAGATTGTCCTCGCCCTGAACGAGACGACGGATGGCAGCGCGTCAATAGGCCGCGAAGCCGGCGCCCGCGTGCAAGTGATCCCGTGGCAGGGATTCCGGGACACGAAGAATGCGGCGCTCGGACTCGCATCGCAGCCCTGGGCCCTCTGCCTCGACGCCGACGAGGAGGTATCCGCGGCCCTTCGGGCCGACATCCAGGCCTTCTTCGCAAGGTCCGACCACGGCCGTTTCGCCGGCGCGCGCTTTCCGCGCAAAGTCCGTACATCGACCGATGGATCACCCATGGCGACTGGTATCCGGACTACAGCCTGCGGCTGGTCCGCAGGGACAGGGCTCGCTGGGGCGGTGATGCCCACGTGCACGAAAAGATCGTCTGCGAGGGCCCGGCGGCAACGCTGAAGGGCGATCTCCATCACTATTCCTTTCCGACCGTTTCGAGTCACGTCGCGAAGATTAATCCATTTGCGGACCTGTTCATCCGTCAGCAGCGGGAGAAGGGCGGACGATTCCTGCTTGGCAAGGCGACTATCCGGCCGTTCTGGCGTTTCTTCCGCGCCTACATCTTGCGCTGCGGATTCTCTCGACGGATATCCGGCTTTTACATCGCCTGCGGGACGGCCTTCGGCACCCTCATCCGGTACACCAGGCTCTACGAGTCTGAGCGAAGGCGCGAGCCGATTTGACTCTCCGGTGCGGGCGGCATCCCCTTGACAAAGCAGCCATGAACCCGAACGCCGCCGCCGCGCCCACGTTGAACGACCGGAGATGGCGGGACATGGAGAAGGCCTGATGCCCGACCGGTTGCACAGCTTTGGCAGGCAGGTGAAAACCTGATCGGGGAGTTCGTGGGGTCATCCAAACGACCCGCCGAAAATGCGCCGGCGGCCGACGAAAGAAATGGCCGCCGTCATGGAAGAACTCCGGGTCAAACATCAGATAGGCCGGTCAGCCCCCGATGACGCGGTCCGCCAGGGTTGGGCGGAATTGGTTGGACCGGCCAACGCCTCCTACTCCCACGCCGCCCGCATCGAGCACGGCCGCCGCCTTCTGGTCCTGGTTTCCCATCCTGTCGTGCGCAATGAGCTCTTCCTCAATCGGGCCGCCATCCTTGAGAAGATTCAGAAGATCCCAGGATGCAACGGGATAACCGAATTGTACTTGCGCTCGGCGTGATCCCCTGATGGCCAAAATTTCGCTTGCGCCGGCCCCGGCGCTTTGGGATCGTTGAAATTCCGTTAGTGGATTCCCGTTGGTTGCGGGGCTCCACCATGACTGACCTCGGTTTCCCGGGGTGGTAACGGTGCCGCCGGCTCGACCCCACGAAGCAGCAATCGGGGCGGGCGGGTGGCACGGGGCCTGCAAAGGTTCCGCCAGTCGTGCAACCCGAACCCGATGAACCATGCCAACAGTAGTAAAAC
>CAVUUR010000003.1:0-45797 GCA_963744715.1 uncultured bacterium
AGCAACATTTTAACATAATGGTTATGTACTTACTAGCTTTCCATCAGCAACGTTTGCCTTTCGGGTGATGCTGGTGCTCTTCAAACAAAATGGATTTATCCTTGCGGCGGGAACAACAATAACTCCCCCTAGTACTAACGATGTTATATCTCTTGCTCGTTATCAAAATTCAAATTCGTTGCTACCAACAATACTTGTTTTATCGGGGAACACTCTTTCGGGTACAGCACAACCCAAGGGCCTCGTTGAAACTTTTCAAGGCACTACGCCAATCTGTACAACTGATAGATATAACTGGCCCATGGACTTGCTCTGGCGCGGTATCAACGTCATTACCATCAATTTGCTCACTGTCAGCAGTAGCTTCATTATGTTGGCGGTTATGTGAACATTGCTAGTACAACAGTATATTCGCCCATAAGCTTTGCTATATATCAAATATATTGTCTTGGTATTTAACATACTTTAGTTTTCTATTATTAGATAAAGATATCAAAAAAGTAGTAGTAGATATAAAAATATCTCTCTCTTTTTTGTAATTGAAGCTTATTTTCTAAGATACTCAGATGTTACCGAGTAGCATATTATTGAAAAAATATTTTATGATAAGTACACGTCATTTTTGATTGCTAAGTTTTTACTTTGTGTGAAGGATGTTATGAAAATAACAAACATTAAAGGTAGAGAAATTTTTGATTCTCGTGGTTTTCCTACACTTGAATGTAATGTATTTTTGGAACATGGTATATCGATATCAGCATCAATACCTTCAGGTCTTTCAAAAGGTTCTTATGAAGCATATGAATTACGTGATGGTGGCAAGCATTTAGAGGGTAGAGGTGTCTTAAAAGCTATTGAACAATTGGAGACTGTTATTGCTCCCGTATTACGTAATAGAGAACCTAATATTATTGAAATGGATCAAGAAATAATTGAGTTAGATGGCACCGATAATAAAAGTAAATTAGGTGCAAATACAATGCTGGCAGTAAGTATTGCACTTATTCGAGCACAGGCATTTATTGAGCAATGTGAGTTGTATGAATTTATTGCACAACTATGTGGAGCGCAAACGGTTACGCTTCCATTTCCTATATTGAATATGATCAGTGGTGGCTCGCATGCACGTAATAATATGCGTATTCAAGAATTTCTTATTGTTCCCATTGGGGCAAATAATTTTCGTCAGGCGATGGAACAAGGTGTTATTTTTTTTCATACCTAAAACGGTTTCTCTTCAAAAAGAAAATGGTAGTATCTTCACTGCCGATGAAGGAAGTTTTGCACCAAATTTTTCTGATGATATGAAGGCACTTGATGTGCTGATGGAAGTTATAGAAGCACTAAGTCCTGATTATAACTACAAACTAGCCCTGGATGTTGCAGCATCACAATTTTTTAATGAAGCTACCCATCGCTACGATTCGCATGGAACTATGTAGAAACGAATCAATTAATAGAATGGTATGCAGATCTTATTAATAATTATCCTATTTATTCGTTAGAGGATCCGCTGAGCGAAAATGATTGGGAAGGATGGTCTGCATTAATGGAATTGATAGGGCAAGAGGTGCAATTAATAGGAGACGATCTTTTTGCTACTGATCCAATACGTATATGGCATGGCATAGAATTAAATGCTGCAAATTCTGCATTAATAAAACCTAATCAAATTGGTACGATAACTGAAACATTGCAAGCTATTCAGTTATGTCAGCAATATGGATTGAATACTGTAATCTCACATAGATCAGGCGAAACTAATGATACCTTTATTGCTGATCTTGCGGTAGGCGTCAGCGCGGGACAAATCAAAGCGGGATCATGTTGTCATGGTGAGCGGTTAGCGAAATATAATCGATTACTCAATATTGAAGATCAATTAGCTTTCTCTTTGATTAACGTTTAATAAAGGATTTTCTTCATTCATAACCAATTGCCGAATATTTTCTGCATCAGTGGATGATTGATCATCATAAGCTAAAGCCTTTCTTATATTTGGCCGGACAGCATTGAAATAATAATCAGTTTTTTCATCCTCTTTATGTTCTGCATAATGTCTGTAATCTTTAATGACATCGTATCCAAAATTCGGTTGAGGCTTAAAGAACCAACGCGTTATTGGATCGCGCAAATTTTCAAAATTAAGATGATCATCCAAATCCCCTTGTGCGTAATCTAATTTTTTCTCGGTATAGCAGTCGGTACCACCTTGCAGACGCGGTTCAATGATCGTTGGGCAAATTAAAATCATGAGATTATTTTTAATTACAACTTTTTGTTCCCCCTTAAAGAGCCACCCTATAATAGGAATGCTACCCAATAGTGGGACTTGCGATACGGTAATACTGTTATTGTGTCTCGTTAATCCTCCGATTGCTAATATTTGACCATTACCAACGTTGGCACTGGTTTGTACGACACGGGTATTTCTATTATTACTGGTGTTGCTGTCAAATTGATTTAAATTAACCGTAATTTGTAAATTAACGTTATTAGTCAAACTAATATGGGGTAAAATATCAACGGTTAAGCCGGCAACAACCGTTTCAAATTTAATACCGACAGCAGTATTACTGGTATCAGCATCACCCGGCAACAATCGCTCTTCTTGGATTGTCAGTGTTGTTTGTTGATGGTTTGCCGTTACGACAAAAGGCTGTGCGAGAATTGTGGTATTAATAAATTGATTTAAAATTTGAAATAATCCCCACACGCCAGTAACGCCATCATTTATTGAAACCAGGAAAGAACCGGGCGTTGTATTATTAGCAAGGTTAGTTACACCATCAGGAAAAAATTGTAAAAGATTTGCCATAAGGCCATTAGGCGTAAAGCCAACTATTGGGTTGCCAAATTGGTCAGCAGCATTGGTTCCCGTTCTTATTATCGGCTGCCCTATATTTGCCACTTGGAAATCAACATGTGGTGATAAACTATCTTTCATTCCTGTTTTATCTCTAATTTGGCTAGCAACTGTTTTATCTTTTTCTGCTGTTAGATCCACAATAAGAACTTCTAAGGCAACTTGAGGTTGTGGTTTATCCAAATCTTCAATAAGTTTTTTAATACGAAGCCAATCTTTTTTACGCGCAGCAACAATGAGCCTATTGCCACCAAGTTGTGTTCCTTCAGAAATAGGTTGTGCACTACCGGTTGGCGTTCCGCCTGGTTGCGTTGGCTGGATAAGTTCTGTTCTTCTGGTCAATTCTGCTTGTACAATAACATCTTTAAAATATTGTTGAACATTACCCGCTACTTTACCAGTTGTTTGTGTTTGTTGTCCTAATCCAGGTGTAACAATTTGTTGTAAAATAGGTGCAAATTGTTGTGCATTTAAATATTTTAATTCATATACATGCAAGATTGATTTGCCCGATTCTAACGGTCGATCAATATATTTAACGATAAAATCTTTTACCGTGTCAATACCATGTGGCGTGCCCATGATAACCAAAGAGTTAGTGCGATCAAGCGCAAGAATCTTGGTATTTTTTGGGAAAAATAATGGTGACGATGATCCTTGGCCGGCTAATACAGCTTGGTTTGGCGTAAGTAGTTGTTTATTAAACAAATCATCAATTACTTGTGCTGATGCATAGTAGAGTGGCAGAACCTCAATACTATCTCTAATGCCACCTTGATCAAGCTCGTGAATAATCTTCATAACACTTTTTATATTGACCGATTTATCGGTTAATATAATGGCATTTGTTTTGATATCAATTTTAATATCAGCACTTGGTGATAACATATCTTTTAATAACAGAAGAATGTCATTACCGCTTACTTTGATACTTAAATTAGCAAGATAAAATATTGTTTTAATAACCTCTTGAGTAGCTGGTAATGATTCAAGCGGGGCATCAATAAATAATCTAAATGGTTCTCGCGCTAAATTAGGCCCATCATTTTTTACTATAGAAAGCATGTTTCCAGCTTCAGGACGAATAGTATAATTAAGGAGAGCTATGATATTTAATAACCGACTCCATGCTTCATCGACAGTAAATTTTTCCTTAAGTTGATACGTTACCTTTGCGGTTATAGCCTGTGCACCTTGTGGTAATATAATATTGAGCTGCTTTTCCCCGGCCAATTCATTGATCAAATCGACCAAAGGTTTATTGGCTACATTAAAGGTAAAAGTTTTTTTCGTACGATTTTTTCGTTCTTGGCGTTTAGATAATTTTTTATTGTTATTTTGTACTGTGGTATTATTTTCTTCAGAAGTAATAACCGTATCCGGTTTATTACTATCATTGGCATCGGCGGCCTTGCATGTTGACATAAACATGCTAAAAAAAAGGAGTACAAAGAAGCTAGTATTCATGCGTTACTCCTCCAACACCGGGGTTTCTATTTTAGGTTCAATAGTAGCAATAAGAACATTAACATTAATGGTAGGGCTGTGATTTGGTTTGTATATCTCAATTTCCTTTGTATAAATTCGTTCACTTTGTTCAATGGTATCTAATAATTCAGCCAGTTTTTGCATGGTAAGATTCGAGAAACTTGCATATAATTTTCGTTCGGTATATCCATTATCAAGATCTTCGGAAGAAGTTTCTGGTTCTCGTGTCTTGTTTTGCGCAATACCTAATTTTGTAACGGTAGTATTAAAATAACCGCCAATTACAAAATCTTTATCTTTTGATAATAATGCATCAACTTCTGCCTGTTGTTTTTTTACAATGTCATAGCGTTCAAGCAGTTGTTTTAAATCACTGCGTTTATTATTAATAAATACAATTCTTTTCTTTAAGGTCGATACTTGGCTGTAATAACGATAAACAATAATGCCAGCTATCGAGAAAAGAATTGCAAAATAGATAGCTACATATAATTTAAATTTTCTTTCATCAAGAGACTGCAGTTTTTCTTGGATTGTTGTTAATATCTGCATTATGCATGTTCCCCATTTTTCTTTAATAATAATTTTTCACTAAAGGTTAATTCTTGTAATGGTGGCACCGCTATAAATAAATTAGACTCACGCAATTCTCGCTCTAGAATTTTTAATTCCTGAAACCCTTTAACTTCTCCCTCCAGCGTTATAGTGTTTGCAGTAATAATTAATTTTTTTAGGTTGAGACCTGTAGCTTTTTTATCAATGGAGGTGCTCAATTCTTGTAGCGCTTTAAGAAACGAAAAGCGACTTTGCCGTGAAAATGCAAACCATATTTCTTCCTCTTTGCTAACCTTTTCCTGCGCATCATCAAGCGCTTGCGTTAAATTTTTAGCATCAGTTAGTTGCCGTTCTTGCAATGATACGATGATTTCACGTTCCATGCTCGTGACAACGTGTTCAAATTTTTTTGTTTGCATAAAAGTATTAATACCTAAAACAATAAGAATGACCATGGTAAGCACTAGCGAGGTTAATAATTGCCAGTTCATCACTGCTACCGATGAAGAGCGTAACTCTTTATCTGCCAGATTAAAGTCTTCTGTTTGAGGATTTTTAAAGGCAGTACTTAAGCTAATATAATGCGAATGTGGTATTCGTTGAATATTTTTTAATGATAAAACATGATACTTTAAAAGCTCATTACTATCAAATAAAAGACAGGGAATACCAAGAATTTCGGTCATACTCGTTGGTAATTGATTAATCTCAGCACCATTACCAAGTAAAAAAATTTCAGTAATGGTGTATTCTGTTCCTAATTGAGATATAAAAGATTGAAGTGTGAACTGAATTTCTTGAAAAAAGTTTATATAAGCTTTATGTGCAGCTTTTGTGTAATTGGGATTATCATTATTTTCAAGCCCAAATCGTATAACTTGTTCAAGTGCATCCCCGTTAGGAATACTAAGTTCTTGCCCAATAATTTTTGCTACCTGCGCCGTGCCTTTGGACAGTGTGCGAATGAGCTTCAGTTGTCCATCAATAATATATGCGAGTGTTGTTGTGTAAAGGGAAATATCAATAAGTACAACACCATTTTTTTTCTGAGAATAGCTTGGGATTGCCTTATATAAACCATACACATCAAACATATCAACCGTTACCGCCGTTGGCTTCAAACCAGCAGTTGTAAAATAATTGATTTGCTCAATAACGTAATTTTTCTGCACAGCAGCTACAAGAACCGTTGTCTGTTTTGCTTCCGGATTTTTTTTAGTAATAATAAAGTTTATAAAAGCATTAGCAAGGGAAAAAGGTAATAGTGGTTCTAATTCAAAATTTAATACCAATTCAATGCTATCGCGATCGGTGAATGGTAGCGTTAATTCTTTGAACAAAGCAATTGAACTCGAAATTGATGTTCGTATTTCATCAACGTTATCTAATTGTGTAGATAATTTTTTGAGCGTATTACTTACTCTTTGTGCGTAAGGAATAGAGGCATCGGTATCGATTGGTTCTTGTAAAAATTTTTCTGCAACGATAGCATTTCCGGAAAAAAAGAGCTGTGTGGCATATATATGGGTTTTATTAATATCAAAACCTACAATTCGTTTTGCCAAGAGATAATAAGAACCAATTTTTTCAGGAAGAAAAATATCTGCTATCATGCGGCAACCCCTGCCATTTTATCCGGTACGAATTCAGTTAATGAACGTTGTTGTTTTTTCATTCTTTTTGTTTTTATTATTGGTTTTTCCTGCGCTATTAAGTCTGTTTTTGCACGTGGTTCTTCTTTAATAGTGTCAGGAATGTTATCAGGTGGCGATGTTGATTCAGCGCCTTTCACGGTAATTTCAGGATGCTGTATTACCTGATCGGGGTTACGTTGGCCGAAACTACAATACGTCACATCATCTTCCGGTATACAACTTGAATTGTTTTTGTAGAATACTGACTCACGTATATCATGATGTTCTGCTTGATATTTTTTATTAACAAAATTATCCACCTGTTCAACGTTTTCATTAGGATAATCTCTAAAAAACCAACGATGAATAATATCCCGCTTTTCACTCTGGCAGCGCATTTCTTTCATTGTTTGTTTAGAAAATTCTGCCTTTTCACGTGAATAACCATCAAGACCGCCTTCAAGCTTCGGCTCAACGATGCGTGGCGAAATAAAGACTAATAAATTATCTTTTGATTTTATTTTGGTTTTATTTTTAAACAACCAACCAAAGATTGGAACATCTCCTAAAACGGGAACTTTGTTTGTTTGGTCAACTTCATTAGTTTGTAATAAGCCGCCCAATGCGAGTACTTGTTTATTACCAACGTTCGCGATAGTTTTAATGGTTTTTGTATTTTTCGTTGGACTTGTAGGATCAGTTGCACTTGTAAAAGCATCGATACTGATATTAATGGTAAGGTTAATATTCCCTTCATTGTTAATCAAAGGGGTAATATTGACGGTTAAATTCGCCGAAATATCGCCAAAGGTATTTGATGTTAATTGTGATTGCACTTGTCCAGTCAGAACACGACGTGTTTCACCCATGGAAACTTGGGCAGTATAGTTATTGGTCGTTACTAAAAATGGATTCAAAATAAGGTCAGTATGAACGAGCGATTCCAATACTTTGAAAATTCCCCATACACCATTTGCCATATCGGATATTGTTAATAACGCTGCACCAGGGCTTTGGTTCTGGGCTAACTGTATTAGATTAGCCACTAAACTGCCGGTAGTAGGATTAACAAGAGGGGATGCTGGAACACCGCCAAGTAATGGTAACCCCGAAGTTTGAAAATTAACGTTATCTGCATTACGAGGATTTTTATTGCGAAATTGTATACCCAGTTCACGATCATCATTTGAAAGAACGTTAACGATGAGCACCTCGATTGCTACTTGCGGTTGTTTTACATCCAATTGCTTAATCACTTCAAGAACTTTTAAATAATCTTCTTTTTCAGCATTGATAAGCAAGCGATTGCCCGATGGTTCAGCCTGAAAACTCATTGGTCTTAAATATTTATCACCATCGCGTACGCCTCCACTTTGTGAGGCTGGTGACTCCGGAGCAAATTTAGTGACATTCGTTAAGATGGTGGCGATGTCCTCAGCTTTTGTGTATTGCAATTCATAAATGTAGAGTGGGGAATAAGGAGTTTTTAATTCTGTATCCACGTAATTGATAATAAATTTTTCTATTTTATCAATACCTTCTTGAGTGCCTAGAATAATGAGCGTATTAGTTCTACGTTCTGCAAACAATCGTAAATTATCAGGAAAATAAACTGATGTTGGTAATTTTTTTGTTCCTAATAATCGCGCTGCCAATCCTCTGGTATCTTCTGTTTTGGTTAAATTTTCGTAAAATGCTTTTACATCTTCAGCATCAGCATATTTTAGTTTTAGTACCGACATTACTTCGGGTAAACTAGATCCATCAAGTTCTTCCACCAGTTGCATGATAGAACGAATATTGAAGGATTTGTCGATAAGAATAAAAGCATTGAGGTCTTGCAATGATTTTAAAGAAGAGGTGGGGCTTCTGAATGCATCAACAAGACTTTGAATAGTGGCTAAACTACTATTTTTTACATAATACGCGTATCGAATTTTTTGTTCGTTATCCGGTAATTCTTGCCAAGATACATTGATAAATGATGGCAATGGCGATCTGTTTGCCGAACGTGGCGCATTAGGATCTGTCGAGACTACTTTATAAAAATTGGACATTGAACCTTGCACAAGGCTTAAGCCAAAGACATCAAGAAACGTAAGAAAAAGATCCCATGTTTGTTTTTTGGTTAATGGACTGTGTGTTTTAAAAGTTATTTTTCCGGTAACGGACTTCCCACCCTGTGGCAATGGATTAATGGCATCATCCGTAAGAAAAGTAACGGCAAAAATATCGGAAACCCATAGTAATAAATTTTGTATATCGGTATTGTCAAAATTAATTTCGACCATGTCATTTTGATCATCAGTGGCGGTTACTGGCCGTATATTTCTTTCTTCGGTTACCGTTTTTGTTGATAGAAAATCTTTGTCAGGAATTTTATTTTCATAATTTGATGATTCATCTTTTTGAAAATGATCCGAAGGATGCGGATGCGGCAAAGGTTCGGTTAAAAACTTTTCATCAAAATCTAGAGTATCTTTTTCTGTGTTTGCCGCAAACGTTGGGTAAAATAGCAATGAAGCTATGCTCAGTAAAAGAAAAAAAACGCGTTTACTATTCATAGAATTACCCATATTAGTCTGGTTGAACATTACGTACAAGCATGTTTTTTGTACTGTTTATTTTTTTCCTATTAGTAATCATAGCTTGTTTTTCTTTTTTATGTAATTCATGCATTGTTGGCGCAAAATGATTTTTCTGTTGTGCCAATGCAACTTTTATTTCATTAATATCAGTTTCTGTAGGTTGAGCTTCTTGGGCAGGCTGCTCCGGTTGTTGTATGTTTACTACCGGCGCTTTTTGTGGTTGCTCTAATTTTTCTAATTGATAGGTAATAGTAAGTGGGGTGTTTTTTCGGCGTAATTTTACCGCAATGGTATCACCAATATTCATATCCATAATTGTTTTATAGATCTCAAATCGCGTTTGTGTTTCGGCTGCTGATATACCATTAATTTGTTCAATAATATCACCGGGCATTAATCCTAGGGCAATACCAGGAGAGCCCGTTTGCATTTTCCCTACGCGGCATCCAATACTAAGCCCTCGTTGATAAACCGTAGTTAAATTAAGCATATCAATAAATTGTGCAAGATTTTTTACTCGTTCGATAAAGAGATCAGGGTCTATTTTGTACACATTATCAGAATCTTTTTGAATAATAGTACTCCAGTTATTGAGCGGTGATAATAATTGCTCCATTTCTGCATCATGAGGGTTGACATAGAGCGTTTCTTGCTGTCCATTAGAACGAACTAGGAGAATTTTATTTTTGAAAATACGCATTAATTGGGCATCTTCAATTTTATCACCAATTTTATAATTTTTTGATAGTGCTTCTTTGGTATTTTCAATAATGGCTATATCGAGTGATTCGTCATTGCCCACAATGATACCTTTTAAATTAATTTGTAATGGCTCCAAGAAATGTGGTGGCTGTCTAACGGGCAACCTTCCTTCTTCTGGTTTTGGTGGCTTTGGTACCGATTTAATAAGTTCTGCTTCTTGACCCGATGGTATCACTGGTGATTGATAGGTATCAAAAAGATCATTAGTGTAAATTTTACTTAAATCAATTTTAGGTAATTCTTTTTTCAGAGGTTTAACTTCGGAAGGTTCAAAGGAAACGCGTACAGGAATTTTTTGCTGAGCAAAAAAAATAAAAATAAGGACGATTATAAAAATTATGAGCAGCACACTATTTACAAGCCACCAAGGATGTTTCATAATGCCCCTTTTTTACGACTACCTTCAAACAATACTCTTGCTCTCTTTGATTTGTCAAGCGGAATCTTTTTATCGATCTCTTGATACGTATGTAGAAATAAAAAATAGAGAAAATTTAACATCTTTTTTTCTACGGTGCCGGTATTGTTGTTAATATAGTTTTTACTACTTCATCAGGTTTGATCGCATCTGCTTCGGCTTCATAGGTTAATGAAATTCTATGGCGCATAATGGCAGGAGCTACAAATTTTACATCATCAGGTATTACAAAATGTCTACCCTTTAGTAAAGCATATGCCTGACTAGCTGAATATAGCGCTAACGTTGCGCGCGGAGAGACTCCATAACTAATTAAAGAAGTTAAATTAGAAAGATTATATAATCCAGGTGTTCTCGTTGCAAATACAATATTAACAATATAATCAATAATTTTTTCATCAATATATATTTTTTTCACAAGCTCTTGCGCTGCTAGGAGCTCATCTCTTGAAAAAATCTGTTTAATAGTATGCGATCGATTTGTTTTTAATAAAATTTCACGTTCCTGATTCATGGTTAAATATTCAATAATTAATTTGAACATAAAACGATCAACTTGTGCTTCGGGAAGGCGATAGGTACCTTCTTGTTCAATTGGATTCTGTGTAGCAAAAACAATAAAAGGTTTTTCTAATGCAAACGTTTCAGATCCAATAGTAACTTGTTTTTCTTGCATCGCTTCAAGGAGCGCTGCTTGGACTTTTGCTGGGGTTCTATTAATTTCATCCGCGAGAATAAAATTGGCAAAAATAGGCCCTTTTTTAGTTTCAAACTCTTGAGTTTTTGGATTAAAAATTAACGTTCCGATTAAATCAGCAGGTAATAAATCGGGAGTAAATTGAATTCTTTTAAAAAATAAACCGAGTGCCTGGCTAATAGTTTTTATGGTGGTTGTTTTTGCAACTCCTGGAACACCTTCAAGAAGTAGGTGGCCTTCGCACAGCAGGGCAATAATACTAAAATTAATTGCTTGCTCATTGCCGACAATAACCGTACTAATTTCATTTTTTAATTGTTGAAAATGCAAAGAAGTTTCTTTAATCGAATCAATAACGTTACTTGAGAGCGATTCGGCTTCCATATAATTACCTTATTATTATGTACATGATAATCATGAAGATAAAATTCAGAATAGATATCTAAAATATTTATGACAAGATATAGTTTAACAATCTTTATTGTAATTACAATAATGGCTTATATTATTGCTTTTTTTTGTAAGGCTGTTCTATGCTCAATACTAGAAAAACTTAAAAAAGGAGACCCTTATGAATTTCAATACTTATTATCAACGTTCTATGTCATATTTTTCTAGGCATGTATTACTTGGCAACACGGCGCACGCTGCTGCTGGTTTTGGTTTAGCAATAGTTTTACAACATCATATTATGGGTAATAGTTTCTTACCATTTTGGATCGGTTGGATTTGTATCATATTTTCTGTAATGGTACATGTGCTTTCAGTTATTAAAAAATAAATAAAAGTATTACTACTTCAATATATAGACTTTTGGAATAATCAATACGTACTATTAGGACAGGTATTACTATAGTGCGGTATTATATTTATTCTTAGGAGTAGTTAATGAACATTGCTACCAATACTTATAAAAAATTTATACATGCATGGTGGTTGTTAAAAATTACGTATGGATTGGTTTTTATCGTGGCTGGCGTTGATAAATTTTTTAATCTTATCACGCAATGGGATAACTATGTTAATCCTCTGATAGCGGCATTTTTTCCTATTTCTATTGTACATACAGTTTTTGTTGCAGCTCTTATTGAAATAACTCTTGGATTGATGATTCTTACTCGATGGACTCGCGCCGGCGCATACGCACTGGCGGCATGGCTTGGTATTATTATTGTTAATTTGCTTTTATTTGGTATTTATTTTGATATTGCGGTTCGTGACGCTGTTATAGCAATAGGAGCTATTGCTCTTGCTTGGTTGACTGATGTTAAGGAAGAAATTTTTTTTAATAATTACTAGAAGAATAGGTTATGAAAATTCTTAAACCCAACGATCAAGTATTCTGGTGTTTAGAAAATAAGCTGTCTGCGCCACTACGAACATCAATTAAAACTGATGTAGTGATTATTGGCGGTGGCATGGCAGGATTAACTGCAGCACAAAGTTTTCGCAAAAGAGGATTATCGGTTGTGTTGCTTGAAAAAAATTATTGCGGATCTGGTGCGAGCGGTAAAAGCTCAGGATTTATAACGCCAGACTCAGAAATTAATCTGAATCATTTTATACGCTATTACGGCGCAGAGCGCGCTGATCAAATTTGGAAATTTGGACTTTCTGGTGTCCACCTTATTAAAGATAATATTAAAAATTTTTCTATCGCATGTGATTATGTGGAAGAAGATACGTTGGTAGTGGCCAATTCTCACCGAGGATTTAAGTATGGGCCGCAACAAGAATATGACGTACGTCAACAATTGGGGTATCCAAGTACATTATATTCTCAAGAAACATTGCCAAGAATATTAGGATCATCTGCCTATTACGGCGGCATCCACTATTCTGGTACGTTTGGCATTAATACGTATCGTTATTGCCAAGCAATGAAAGAAGTTTTAATTGATTCTGGTGTAACAATCTATGAAGATACGCCGGCTCTTAAATTATATGAAGGAGGCGTTGATACCTTTAGTGGATCAGTTAAGGCTGATTATACTATTGTGTGCGTTGATCGCTTTATGCCAGATCTAGATGCATTAGCGTCAAAAGTGTATCACGTTCAAACGTTTTTAATGATTTCTGCCCCGTTATCCGACAAACAAGTGCGCGATATGTTTCCCGAAAAAAATTTTATGATGTGGGATACGGATTTGATTTATACGTATTTTCGCCTTACCGGAGATAATCGGTTGTTATTGGGCGGTGGCAATGTACTAACGAGCTATGATACGGTTGAAAAACATAATGCCACAAGAATGGCTAAGCAATTAATACATTATTTTAAGAAAAAATTTCCAACGATAGCTGTTAATTTTGAATACATGTGGCCAGGATTAATTGGTATCAGTAAAGATGTTGTGCCGATTGCGGGGCGTGATAAAAATATTCCGAGCATTTATTATGTTACCGCAGCTACCGGTTTGCCGTGGGCTGCTGCATTGGGGAATTATAGCGCTATGGCATTACTTGATAAAGAAATCAATTTTGATGAATTTTTTTCGCCATACCGCTCATATATTTTGGGGGATACGTTTCGATCTATTTTTGGGACGCGGTTGACCTTTGCTTTATCAAATTTTATCAGCATTTGTCTAAAGTAGTATAGATGCAACGCCCATTATTACATGCGCTATTGTATTTGCATTTATATTATTTCAAGATTGTTTTACGAATTCGTTATCTTGTATTGCGTAAAGAAACGTTGAACTTTTTGATCGAAGTCTTTTGTGCTTTTTAGTATATGGCGGAGCCCGCCGATCTGTTTTTCATGATTTCCATTAGACGCGAAATCTCGAGCTAAAGTCACCTTTTGTTTTATAATTTCAAGTTGTTGATCAATATTGTGATAATTATCTGCAACCATAGGTTGTCGCGCAGATCTTTCGAATTGATTTCTTTGCATCAATAATAACTGTTCTTCTAATTGTTCAATTTTTTCTTGCTGTTTAGTAATCGTTTGTTGATCTTCATTGAAGTATTCTTCAAGTGTGGAAACTTTTTCCGATAGTAATTGCTTTATTTCTTTGTGCTCTGATATTATCTCCCGCAATTGCTTTATTTCATTTTCTTTTTCAGCTATTGTTTGCGGATCTTGATTTAATGCAAGGACTAGATCGGTTGAAAGATCTTGCTTTTCTTGCAATTGTTCTTTTAAATCTTCTACTTGTTTTTGCAGAGAAATATTATTCTGAAGAGTTTCCTGCGAAGAAAGATTTTTTCGTTGTTTTTTTTCTATTATCTCTTCCATTATTTTTAATTCTCTATGTAAGGCAATAGTATCATCATGCTGCTTAAGTGAAGTTTTTAATAGTGTCTCGAAGTCTGCGAAGTCTGCGAGATCTTTATCTTTTTGACGTTGAGCATTGTATTCCAATAAGCGCTGCACTTCTTGTTGTTGATATTCTTTTTGTTCTTGTTCAAACGAATCATTATATTCAACTTCTTTATAATGTTTTTTTAAGCATTTATTTATAGCTATTTCTTTCATAGATGCTTGCGCATTTTGTCGAGTGTAAACATAAGGTTTGTTCTCATAGCTTGGCTGACATAATGTATTCAATCCTGTTAGGTTTACGTTTTTTTTGTTAGGGAACCATCCTGAAGCAAATTTGTATGCAGCGGCAGCGGCAAATCCGGTTAAAGCGGCTATGCCTAACGAAGTTTTATGGCCATTTATGATATTTTTAAATGAATTACCAAGTGCGGCAGAAACAGTGGGTATTGGTGTATACAAAAGGGGAGTTGTAGCAGACGGGAACCAGCAAGAAGGATTTTGTATTATCGCTTCAGGAATATACATTGCTTGTTGCGCAGTTGGCACAACGATACTTATTAAAAATGTTAGATATGCTGTATATTTTTTCATGGTATTCACCTTGCTTTATTATTAACGAACTACTCTTTTTTTGTTAATCTTTTTAATTAAAATTTTATAATAGAAAAATATAATTAATTATAAAACTACTATAATTATCTATAGAATCACATATTTTTGACCCTTTGTCAAATGATAGGAACTCTTTTACAGTTGTGTAATCACATGATATCTTGAAAGTACACATGATTTTACTAAAGGGTTTTTATGGAACAAAATACTAAAAATATATCTTTTGCAACAGGCCATATTGAGCATGCGGTTGATCCATTAGGTGATGGTATAAGCACCGTTGAGCTCATTCGCGTTTCTGGTAGTGATTTGGACATTGTTAATGCTGCCCGGGTTTCATATGGTAAAGTATCAAAAACAGTAAGTGAGCGGGATAAGCAGCTTATTGCTTTTTTAATGGAATATAATCATACAAGCCCGTTTGAGCATAATCAGCTTTCATTTCGTATAAAATTACCTATTTTTATAGCGCGCCAATGGATGCGACATCGTATGAACTCCTATAATGAAATTAGCTATAGGTTTGTTAAGGCTCCTCTTGAATTTTATATACCAAAAATGTGGCGCAAGCAAGACGTTGTTAATAAGCAAAGCTCAGTTGGTGCCTTTGAAGATCCGGCATTGTACGAAGAATATAAAAAAAGCATAGAAAGTAGTGTTAAAACCTATGAATCTCTTTTAGCGCAAGGTGTATGCCGTGAACAAGCTCGCTGCGTATTGCCTGTTTGTACCTATACCGAGTTTATTTTTACCTGCAATCTGCATTCTCTGATGCATTTTTTGCGGTTGAGACTTGATGCCGGTGCTCAGTATGAAATTCGTCGTTATGCGATGGCATTATTTACCCTGGCGCAGCCCCATTTTGAGATTTCATTGGCAGAATGGAAGCGCATTCATATGCCGACAATCAAGGAGCATGAATGGTGCCTTGACTTTGTAACAAATCTTAGTAATACTAAATAGCAACTAAAAGACAGAAAATGACTTTTTCTCATTTCTATTTACTATCAAAAAATAACATGAACTGTTAAGGATAATAAGCGATGGCAACTAGTAAATCGGGTGGTTCCACCCAGAATGGTCGCGATAGTCATAGTAAGCGACTTGGCGTAAAATTATTTGATGGTCACGTGGTACATGGTGGAGAAATCCTTGTGCGTCAACGTGGAACCTGTTTTCATGCGGGTAAACATGTAGGTATGGGAACTGATCATACCTTATATGCAAAAGCTCCAGGAATTGTTAAATTCCATTATGGAACTAAGGGACGTAAGCATATTTCTATTATTCCTCGTCCTTCGTAATGCAGAATTTAAGGTACAGTTTGCTTTCTTGCAAAAATCTTGTTATAACCTTCTGCATAAGTCTTGTTAATAAATGAACTCAATATGATATCGTGTGGAGAGTTACATGATTGATTTTCTTAAGTATCGATGGATATGTGGTCTTTTTTCGCTCAGCATTATGCTTTTGTTTGTAGGATTATATACCTACAAAAAGATAACCTACGGACACGCATTTACCTACAGCGTTGAATTTACGGGCGGAACTCAACTTTTATTCGGATTTAACAAAAAAGTAAGCAGTAATCAATTGCTTGATATTCTTGCTGCTAATGGTTGGAGTGGCGCGAGTACGCGAGAATTTGCCAACAACGAAGTGTTGGTCAGAATTAAAGATTTTTCACATGATACAACAGCATTAGCTGAACGTATTAAAACTATTATTATGCAACAAATTCCTGATCTATCAATTACTATATTGCAAGTTGATAGCATCGGGGAAGGGATGGCGCGGCTTTAAGTTGGAATTCAATTAAAGCAGTGGTGTTGGGTCTTATATTAATGTTGATGTATATCGCTTGGCGCTTTTGGTCTTTTGCCTATGCAAGTGGTGCTATTGTAGCTCTTTTCCACGATGCCATTGTAATTTTGTTGTTTTTCTTATTATTCGATAAAGAAATTTCCATGAATGTGATTGGTGCAATAATGGCAGTTCTGGGATATTCAGTTAACGATACCATTGTTATTTTTTCGCGAATTCGTGAAAATTTAAAATCAATGCGTGGTGTATCTACAGACCAGGTTGTTAATATAAGTCTTAATCAAACATTACGAAGAACTATATTAACCAGTGCATCAACAGGATTAGTGGTAATGGCACTTATTCTCTTAGGGGGAGAAGCTTTACGAGATTTATCATTGGCATTATTTATAGGAATAGTATTTGGTACATATTCTTCCATTTATATTGCAAGCCCTGTTATGTTATTGCTATATAATAAAGAACAGAAGTAAAAAGCATTTCATTGTTAATTAGTTGCTCAATGTTATAAACGTACTATAAAGATTATTCTTTATTGAAGTCTGTACGTTGTTTGTGTAAAAACTATCATTACGTATGTTTTTGTTACTTTTTTATTTTTCATGTGAAAGTTATTCGCGGTTAAGAGATGTTTAATTTTTTAATAATTGCTAACTACTATAAGGTTATTAGTAAGGAGATTTATTGATATGACCTTAGATGAATTGCGACATATTAGCCTTATTGATTTAAATCATCAGGCTCGCAGGCTAGGCATTATTGGCGCTAGTTTAATGAATAAAGAAGAATTGATTAAAAAAATTCTTGAATTACAAGAAAATCCTGATAAAGAAATTGAAGTTGAAGGGGTCTTAGAAAAATTGCCAGATGGCTTTGGATTTTTACGATCAGCGAAATTTGATTATGTTTCAGGACCAGATGATATTTATGTTTCCCCATCTCAAATTCGACGTTTTAATTTACGAACTGGTGATACTGTAACTGGTGTTATTCGAAAGCCAAAAGATGGTGAAAAATATTTTGCTCTTATTAAAAGTTAATAAAGTTAATTATGTCAAGATCCATGCAACGTTAGGTGATCGACTTAATTTTTGATCGTCTTACGCCATTGCATCCGGATAAAAAATTTAATCTTGGAATATGATCCTGCGTTTTATTTCAACCCGTATAATGGATATTTTTACTCCTATTGGTAAAGGGCAACGTGGTTTAATTGTTGCTCCGCCTAAAGCTGGTAAAACGGTACTTTTAAAAGAAATTGCACAAAGCTATTATTGCAAATCATCCTGAAGTTTATTTGATTATATTGCTTAGTTGATGAACGTCCTGAAGAAGTTGCTGATATGCGGCGTATCAATTAAGGGCAAAAATGCTGAAGTTATCAGCTCTACTTTTGATGAATCAGCTGAGCGTCATGTGCAAGTTGCAGAAATTGTTCTTGAAAAAGCAAAACGATTAGTTGAAGTTGGCAAAGATGTGGTTATTTTGCTTGATTCTATTACTCGTCTTGCACGTGCATATAACACAACTGCTCCTGCTTCAGGAAAAGTATTAACTGGTGGTATTGATGCTAATGCTTTGCAACGACCAAAACGATTTTTTGGTGCTGCGCGTAATACCGAAGAAGGTGGTTCATTAACTATTATTGCAACTGCACTGATCGAAACTGGTTCGCGTATGGATGAAGTAATTTATGAAGAATTTAAAGGTACTGGTAATATGGAAATGCATTTGAGTCGTAAACTTTCTAATCGACGTGTGTTTCCTGCCTTTGATCTGCTTGTTTCTGGTACTCGTCGTGAAGAATTATTGCTTCCCGAAGATGAGCTTAATAAATCATGGGTATTGCATAAATTCTTATCAACCATGAATACCGTAGAAGGTATGGAATTTCTTATCGATAAGATGAAAAAACATAAAACAAATGAAGAATTTTTTGAATCTATTCAAAAAAAGAGTGGTGAATCTAAAAACGATAGCTCTAATGGTAACTAAATAAGTTATCAAGATTACCACTTTATCCTTTTTTTGGACCCAATTGACATATATTCAAATAGAATATATAATGGTTTTACTAGGTTAAATAAGTAATTAATGAGTTCAAAGAGGTTTACTATGATTTTTAAAAAAATAGCATTACTATCCGTTCTAGGAATAACTACTGTTGCGCTACAGGCTGAAACATACCGTGAAATACTTTCAAATGCAGCCAATTATGGTCTTATGGGATCGGCAATTTTTTCTAGCGGTTATTTAGGTAAAAATGCCTTTTTTATGGGTAAAGAAGCGATAAGAACGGCCCGTTTTAACCCTTTTAGCGTTGGTCCCACCTTAGCAGTAGGTGCAGGACTTTTTCTAGGTGGAGCGGCAAAACAAGCTTATAATGCCTATTCTCTTGGAATAAACGATAATGATAATGAAAACGTAGAGCAAGGAAATGCTACAAGTTTGCTTTCAGCATTTAATACTACAATTTTAGGCAGTACTGCATTAAGTCAATTTCGTTATTTGCCCCATAGATCATTGTCGGTTGGTTTAGGGGTGGTTTTTGGTATTGGTGCCTATGTTGAAGCGAGAAATCTTAAAAACGCAAATTTCCAGATGCCACACGTTACTCGATTAAAAGAAGAGCTACATAAAAAAATAGCATAAAAATATCTAAGGTATAGTCGGCAAAAAGGCCTTGTTTGGCTTTATAAGAGCCGACGAAAGCTATCATAGCGGCATTGTCAGTGCAATATTGTGCTGAAGGTGTAAAAAACTGGATATTACTATCCGTGCAAAAATCACGCATTTGTTGCTTAATAAATTTGTTGCAGGCGACGCCCCCAACAAAAGTCACTGCTTTGATAGTAGGATATTTTTTGAGCGCCAACGCGATTTTTGCTTTAAAAATATCATTGATACATACCAATAAAGAACTGGAAACGTGTTGTTTATCCAATTCAGTTATCGTATGGGAAAGTTGTTTAGTTGCCATAGAATACAAATTTTTATCAACTAAATCATATAAAACGGCTGTTTTAAGTCCGGAAAAACTGAAATCAAAGGTTTTGTGTGTTACACGTGGATAATGGCAAAAATCAACGAAATTAACAGCTTGGGCGTAACGTTCAATAACAGGTCCTCCAGGATATGATAACCCTAAAACTTTTGCTATTTTATCAAAGGCTTCCCCAGCCGCATCATCTAATGTTTGTCCTAACAATTCAAATACACCAAAATCATGCACCAAATATAAAGCAGTGTGTCCTCCCGAAGCAGTTAAGCATAGATGCGGGAATGGTACTGAATGTTCTAAAAAAGATGAAAAAATATGCCCTTCAAGATGATTTATACCTATAATTTTTTTCTGAGCTGCCCATGCCATTGCTTTAGCAAAACAAACTCCTATGAGTAATGATCCTGCAAGCCCAGGCTTGTTAGTAACGGCAACAACATTAATATCAGATAAATTCATACCAGCTTTATCTAAAGCTTGCGAAACAATACCATTCATTTTTTCTAAATGAGATTGCGATGCAAGTTCTGGTATAACGCCGCCATATTGTTTATGTAAATCAATTTGTGAGAAAATTATATTTGAAAGAATGCCATCTTTTGTAGAATATACTGCAGCAGCCGTTTCATCACATGAACTTTCAATACCTAATATTGTTAATGCCATAGTTACCGTATTAGCAGTTATAACCGCGTGGCGTAAATGGCATAGAAAGAATATGATTATTCGTATAAGGTACGAAGGCTTTAAGCGGCTTTTTGTGTAAAAATTTAAAATCTAAAAATGCTAATTTCATCTTTGCTGAAACATCTCGTAGTGTAGCAAGAGTAAGCGTGTCTTTAAGTATAATAATTGGTAATTTTACACTGGTATTATTGCTAAGCCAAACTACCGTTTCGAGGCGATCCACAAGTTCGACCGGCATAAAAAGAATAAGGGCATTATCAGGGATAGTAATGCCTGATTTGCTATTATCAAGCTCTTCGATGTCCCATGAATCTTTCAAATCGGTTAATGGTCGCGGTTTAATGCTATTAAAGTCTTGGCTTTGTATATCAGTTTCAATTAATGAATATCGTGTTAATCTAAAAATTCTGTAGGAATGATCAGGTGATGTTTGCAAGTGTTCAACATTATTCTCCGAAGGAGTTTTTAAGTATTCAGTAATAATAATATGTAATTGCGTTGGTTTTTCATCATCGTATAATTCAAAATCAGCCTTTTTTGTGTCGGCATCAGATTGAACCATAATTTCATATTCACACCCTTTGTATACAATAGGTAATCCTGCTAAATAGTGTATTCCTTTAGGGCTGTATAAAGATCCAAATAGAGTACTGTTTTTTATAGCTGATCGTTCGTTTTTGGCATGGGATAGAGGAAATATGCCAAAAAGAGAAATTATTATCACGTATGGAATTATCTTCATGGCTTGCCTATTGTAATAATTGTTTTTATTTTGAATACTTAGTTTATACTAGTATAACGTAGCGCAAATAAAAATCTTTTTCAAAATTTTAAGCAATTTAGTCACTGAATGCTGATACTTTATAATATCCGACAGTTTTTTCAATCTATGGCCTATCAGGAATTGTCTCCTAGTACCTTAGCATTGTCGTTTTGCATTGGTAGTTATATTGCATTTTCCCCCTTTATTTTTTTGCATACGGTAATGGTTTTTATTTTTGGATGGCTCTTTAAATTAAATATTCCGGTTACTTTTGCCGCTTCCTGCGGTATTAATAATCCATGGACTGCGGTACCAATCTATGTCATCGATTATGTATTTGGTTATTGGATGGTGCATTCAGTAGGAAAAATGGAATTATCTAATCCATCCTGGATGTGTTGGATAGAGAATTTTATACAGAATACTCTACATCTTTCAAAGCCCTGTTTATGGTCATTTTTGATCGGCGGTAATCTATTAGGTATTATAGTAAGTATAGTCCTTTATCCGGTTATGAAAAAAATATTTACCTTACTGATGAAAGAAAAATCATTACCTACGCATGGTATTTAGATGAAAATTATTGCACAAAATAAAAAAGCTTTTCATGAATATACTGTTTTAGAACATTTAGAAGCGGGCATTGTCCTTACGGGCGATGAAGTTAAATCAGTGCGCGCAGGGCATATTTCTTTAAATGGGGCTTATGCAAATGTTCATCAGGGAGAATTGTTTTTGATTAATTGTAATATTACTCCGTATGCTCGAGCGTATCAAAAAAAAGATGATGCGACCAAGAGCAGAAAACTTTTGGTTCATAAACGAGAGTTGATGCAGTTGATCGGTGATATTTCTAGAAAGGGGATAACTATTATTCCTCTCAAAATTTATTTGAATGAAAAAAACCTTGTAAAAGTAGACCTTGGACTTTGTAAACATAAAAAAGCTGCTGATCGAAAACAAGAAATTAAAGAGCGTGACATTAAGCGAGAAACTGTGCGTGCTTTAAAGCGGCATGATTAAAAAATTAAGATACCCTATTGTTTGCATAATTTTTACAAAAGCTGATTGACATTATCTTGCTAATTTGTTACAATCTGAAATGAATATAAATACGAATTTATACGTAATCTTTGACATTTTTGGGGGCGCCAAGGCTTCGACGTAGTATATAATACTCAAGAAGCATGCCAAGTTTCGGCTGAGAACTTGTAAAAAAGCAGTCAAAACAAGAAATGCAAACACTAATAGTGTTGGATCAAGAATAGAGAACGCTGTAGCTACTTTAGCTAACCGTGTTTCTGCTTTCACAGGACAAGGCGCAGTTGCTTTTGCGTAATTATTTTTGATTTCTTGTCAGCAAAACCTGCCTATTGGTTGAACTGACTCGTAGTACAAAAGATAGGACGGTTCTTTTAGATCTCTTAGGGTTGTATAAGAAACGTAGCACTACCCTGATTCATATTCATGATCACTGTTTTCGAGGAAGAGTATGAATATATTCGAAGACTAAGCATGTAGCGTTTTAAGTACTTTATAGTGCGGACATGGGTTCGATTCCCATCGCCTCCACCAAAAATGTTTTCTTAGTCAATTTATGTAGATTTTTTAGTTAAAAGAATTTTCGTAACCACACTACCACATGCAAAACCAAATAAACTTACACCTAAAAGAATGGCAGTGCGGGCTCTTGTTACTTGTTGTATTTTATCATTAATGACCTTATTAAATGCTTTTTGCTTTTCAGTATCTTCAAAGGGAACTTCACTAAATTCCTCATTCATAAGATGTTGGGCTGTTTCGAATCGGATTTTGTCTTTTAATGGCCCAAAAAACGATGAATTGTAATCTGCTAATTCTTTACTTAATTCTTCATCGATAAATAATGATTTTAAACCATCAAAATCTTTAGGAACTACTGCTTTTCGCTCAGTATAATCTGATAGTTGTTTTCTTAGATATATTTGATAGAGGTCATATAATACCGGGCGTTGATTAATGGAGATTGTCATTTCTTCTAGTTTTTTAAATTTTTCAAAGGCACCGACTAAAACACCTGTTTCGATACATTCCATTGTTAATGCAATCAGTTGTTCATCATACTCTGTTCGTGAGATTTTTTTTTGCGCAATTTCATTATTCCATATTCCATATTTTGCCTTGATGTATTCTAATGATTTATTATTAGTAGTAGGCGATGCGTCTAATACTGCACCCAGATAACCGCCATCACGAGCAATCTCAGGAAATACTTTGAGTTGCGAGGCTTTTGTTGGTGATGAGAAATTTCCCGACTCTATTGCCGACTCTATTGATACAACCTTCCAGTCAGGACTCATTGTTGAGCGATTCAGGTCATTCAGTTGACTATCTTCCATAGCATAGATAGAGTTTGCACAAACAATAATGATAGCAATTGATATAATATTTTTATTCATATTATGTACTTTTTTTAGTTAAAAGAATTTTCGTAACCATACCCCATCCAACAAAAATGGTGCTTATAACAAGTAGACCAACACGACCTGTTTTATTGAATTTTCGCATGTGGCGATTGTATTCTTTTTGATTTTCGGGATTATTAAGTGCCACTCCATAAATAGTTCCATTCGTGAGACGCTGTATCATTTCAACTTTGACTTGATCCTTTATTGGTCCAAAAAATAGTGAAGTATTATTTGCCAGTTCTTTTTTTACTTCTTGTTCAATAACAAATCTTTTCAAAGCATCGAGATCTTCATGCGATGTACCTTTCTTATAATCAGCAATTTTCTTTTTTAAATAGGCTTTATAAGCACCTTCAAGCGCCAGCCCTAAATCAAGATCTATCCTGTTAATTTGACTTCTGTTAAAGCACTCAAAAGCATCAACGAAGACGCCTTCTCCAAAGCTTTTTAATGCAAAATTAAGAAATTGTTTATCGTATTCATTTTGTTGTATTGTCTTTTTTTTAACATCATCATTCCATGACTCATACTGCTGCTTGAGTGAGTCGAGCGATTTGGCATTGCAACCTGGCAGATCAAATAAATTTCCTAAATAACCACGATCATAGATAAATTCTCCTACTGGAAGTTCCTGGATTTGTAATGATGAACTTGAGAATCGTTGAGATGTCGGGCTTTGTTGCGAGATAACTGTCGACTGATTTTCAGCGGGTAATGTAACCACATGCCCTTGATCATGAACAATAGTAGGCAATACTTGTACTTGCGGTAAAAATTTTCCTGATTGTGTATCGTAGACACCCAATGTGTCTGAGTATGCTCCAATGAGTTTGGTACTTGATTCCGATGGGATAAATTTCCAGTCATTTTGACTATCCATAAGTGAGCTATTTAGGGGCGTTTCTTCCATTGGATGTGTAAGATTTGCAAAACCAATAATGATGGCAAGTAATATACTATTTTTATTCATCTATTCTCCTTGTTTATTCCAATGAAACCGTGCCGGTTATTAATTGTTGATAATATGCAGAAACATTTGCTAATTCTTGTTGCGAGTAAAAGGTAAGCTGTTTTTGTTGATGTACTAAAGAAAAATCAAGAATACCTAATGCCTGTTGAATTGTTTTTAGCCGATGCGCAATTACCATCGTGAGTGCGCTATGTGCTAATTCAAGCATCATGGCGGTAATTGCTTGTTCGCTGACTTCATCCAAGCTGCTGGTAGGTTCATCAATTAAAATAAGTGGTGGTTTATAATAATTAGCACGCAAATAAAGACTTGCAAAATTGAGGCGTTGGCGCTGCCCGCCGGATAAAGTTAATCCGCCTTCACCAACTTTACTTGCTAATCCTTGTTTCGTTTTAAACATGCTCCATAACCCAACACGTGCTAAAACATTTATTAAATACTCATCCGGGTACACTTGTTCCTGTGGCGGTAACCCAAACAAAAGATTATGTTTTAAGGTTCCCCGGAAACTGGTTGCTGTTTGACCTTGCAATGCAATCAGTGACCTTCGAGTAATATCATCAACGGTATAAATATCAATATCGTTAATAACAACGTTTCCTTTTTTAGGATGCAGTTGGCCGCCAATAATTCCTAATAAGGTACTTTTTCCTATGCCGGAGGGGCCAATAATGCCATATAATTTTAGCGGCTGTTTTTGTGGGATGTTTAAAAGTAACGAATGGTTATCAAAAATATGAATATGATGGTTATACCAAAATGAAATATTGTTGGCATGTACAGAAATTGTATCTTTTTGTTGCATTGGCAACGGAACAGCCGATGTTTGTGTTAACACCGGAAATGTTTGTTTGCCAAAACTTGGAATAAAATGATAAAGATCTTTAATGCGCGTTAATGATCGCAACGCAACGCGCACGGGGCGTTCAAGACTGATAATGCCATAAGTCCCCTGAATATACATAATCATTAACGAAATACTGGTCACAATAGTTAATTCATTGGTATATATTGCATGTAATAAATAACTACCAAGAATAAATACGGTTAGTAGATACATTACTTTTATGCTGGTCCACATGGTGATATTTGCATTGCGCAACCGTTGTTCTTGATAAATAATATCGTTATCTTTTGTGTGCAATAGATTATTAATTTCGTTACTTGAGAAATAAGAACGAATAAAATTAATTTGTGATAGATTTTCTTGGCTAATGCTTTTTACTGCATCATCGGTTTTAATAAGATTAAGTTCTAATGGAATAATAAATATTTTTGCTAGTTTTATATTGATTATGCTAATGCATACTAACAAAAAACATAAGAGTAATGATAACAGGAAACTTTCCTGCATTAATGAAATAATGGCAGTAATAATACCGGCTATGTAACCAAAAAGATCAATAATAACGGCATCGATGAGTGTTTCATAACTACGAGCGCATCGATCGATTTTACTTAAAATAGCACCACTATCTTTGTGAGCATGATACAACGGGTCAACCGTTAACAAATGCTGATGAGCATTAAAGTGAACACTATGAACGCAGCGCAATTCAAGGCGTGCATTTATTTTTCTAATAACATCCTGAAGAATAATCACAACCAACCAGGCGCCAGCAAAATAGATAAAATAATCATATCGTTGGTGCGAAAAAGCGGCAGCTACCAAAATAGGGATAAGCGTTTCAAAAACGTTGGTTAAAATTTCTTGGATCATTACTATAATAACCAACCATTTTTGAGCCAGGAGAAGATGCCACCATGGTTTGGTAAAATCGATGGCAACCAATAATGATTTTTGAGTCTTGACCATGTGCTCCCTCTTTTTTGGTGGCATTAAGAATCAAACTTATAATAAAGTATATACGCATCCGCTTTGAACGATCAATCGATTGGTCATGATTATTTTTTTAACTGAATCATAAAAGATTTTAAAGATCCCTATAAAAATCTATAAGTAACGATAAACTAATACATAGTAGGTTCTATCGAGTGGGGGATTATGTTTATTCAAGTTCAATTATTGCATGGCTTTTCTGAGCTTCTCTGGTATAAAGTTCCTGCGACCTGGCCCGCGGTTGATTTTGTTGGTTGTTTAGTAACGGTGCCGTTGCGCAAAAAAATAATTGCCGCAATGGTGCAACGTGTTTGCGCAGAAAAACCGAATGTTTCTTTTGTTATTAAAGAAGCACACTCATGGCAACCGTTGCCGAGTGACCCTTGTTATAAAAAATTTATTGATTCTCTTTCTTATTATTATCAGCTTTCCAATGTGCAATTATTCAAAAGAATCAGACAATTTCTCATACAAGAACAAACGGACATTGTAACATCGCAGCAAGAGTATCAACAACCGACGTCCACCATTCAATTGACCGGAGAGCAACAGCAGGTTGTAGATTTTTTGATGCCAACGATTGGCTCTAATACCTATGTTCCTACACTTTTGCATGGTGTTACCGGTTCAGGAAAAACAGAAATTTATAAAAAGCTGATCGAACATGCACAAATGCTTGATAAAACCGTATTGTTATTACTGCCAGAAGTTTCATTAGCGGTACAATTTACGCAGTTACTCAAACAGCAACTACCATCAAGCATAGAAATTTTTGGTTTTCATAGCGCAACCAGTGTTAAAGAAAAGCGATTATTATGGCAAAGGCTCTTACAAAATTCACCGGTTCTCATCGTGGGAGTCCACTTACCTGTTTTATTGCCAATAAGTAATTTGGGGTTAATTATCGTTGATGAAGAGCATGATACAGGATTTCAAGAAAAAAAATATCCGCGCATCAATAGCAAAGAAGCTGCATTATGGCGCGCGCAGCACAATAAGATTCCCATTCTTTTGGGTTCGGCAACACCATCTATTTCATCGTTGTATAATGTCAAAAAAAAAGGATGGCACTTTTTTCAACTCAAACAACGTTTTGCGGGTCAATTTCCAAAAGTTACGATGGTGCAGCTTGATAATGCTACTAAACGAAAAAATTTCTGGATAAGTAAAAAATTAGAACAATCTATAGAACATAGGTTAGCCGTTGGCCAACAAACAATATTGTTTTTAAATAGGCGCGGATTTAGTTTTTTTGTTCAATGCAAGCAGTGTAACTTTGTTTTTTCGTGCAGTAATTGCTCGGTAAGTTTAACGCTTCATGATCACAATATGCTCATGTGCCATTATTGTGGGCTTTCTATGCAACAAGCATCACATTGTCCTGCATGCAAGGTTGATCAAAAAGAATTTTTAAAAAAAGGAATCGGTACGCAGCAGCTCGTAACTATATTGCAAAAAATATTTCCTCATGCGCGTATTGGCCGTGCCGATTTGGATGCGACGATTAACAAAAAAATGTGGCAGGCAACCATACATGATTTTGAACAAGGTAAGCTTGATATTTTAATTGGTACACAAACTATTACTAAGGGGTACCATTTTCCTCGCGTGACGTTGGTAGGTATTATATGGGCAGATTTAAATTTGCATTTCCCACTTTTTAATGCTTCTGAAACAACGTTACAACAATTAATTCAAGTTGCCGGTCGCGCAGGAAGGCAACTTCCAGGCAGTGAAGTGATTGTTCAAATGATGATGGATCATGCTATTTTCGATTATATTCATGAAATTGATTATGTTTCTTTTTACAATCAAGAAATTGAAGCGCGTACTGCTGTGGGATATCCGCCGGTTATGCGATTGGTTGAAGTTGAATTAAAATATAATGACGAATCAGTTGTAGAAGCGGATGCAAAACATTTATGCGCTTCATTGGTTGAGCAATGCAGCCTTTTGAAATATCACATTACCATTTTGGGCCCAGCAAGGCCGTTGGTGCACAAAATTAAAAATAGCTACAGCAGAAAAATCTATCTTAAAGGTGCGAGTATACAAGAACTTATTAATCTTTTTGTAGCAAGCACGCGTCGATCATACACAAGTAGTACTGCATTCACACCAAATCCATTGTCATAAATGAGTTGTTACGGTATAAAAAAATGCGTTCGATAGTTTTTTAATTCTTCTATCGATTCACGAATATCAATCAAAGCGCGGTGTGTGTCCGTTTTAGGGAAATCGATGTAAGGACTTTCTGGATACCAGCGTTTTATTATTTCCTTAATCGAACTAACATCAATGAGCCGGTAATTGATAAATGAAGTAAGAGTAGGCATGTGCTCCGATAAAAATAAGCGATCTTGCCAAATGCTATTGCCACATAATCGCGCTGTTCCCGGTGGAAAATATTGTTTGATAAACGTAAGCGTCTCCTGCTGGGCATCAGTTAATGTTGTTGTTGATGCTTTTACGGCATCGGTGAGCCCAGAAAGGTTATGTTGTTTTTTACACCAATCATTCATTGATTCTAATACAGAATCCGGTTGATGAATAACGAGGTTAGGCCCTTCTGCAAGAATAGTTAGTTGCGCATCAGTAACAATAGAAGCAATTTCAAGAATAAAATCGTTGCGCACATCTAATCCGGTCATTTCCAAATCAATCCATAATAAATTAAATTCACTTTTCATAAACAATTCCTTGTATTGGCATATGAATTAAGTTCTAAGGTTCTCTATTATCTTACCAAAATTCATAGTATCCTTTTACATAAAAAAGAATGACATCGTGCGATTGCTATGAAATAATCAATATCTCGGGATAAAAAAAGAAAGCTGATGAGTATGCACAAAATACGTATTGGTGTTTTAATGGGAGGAAAATCAGGAGAGCGAGAAGTATCGTTTAATTCTGGCAGAACGGTGTGCGATCATCTTGATACAATGCGTTATGCTATTATTCCATTGTATCAAACCACTGATGGAAATCTTTTTGTGTTGCCATGGTCATTTTTGCATCGTGGAAAAACAAGTGATTTTGAGCAGCGTCTTGTTTGCCAAGCGCAGCAGATTATGTGGGATGATCTAAAAAATTTAATTGATTGTGTGTATATTGCTATGCATGGGCAATATGCAGAAGATGGAACGGTGCAAGGCATTTTTGAGCTTTTAAAAATTCCATACGTAGGTTCAAAAGTTTTTGCTAGTGCATTGGGTATGGATAAAATTATGCAAAAAAAATTCATGCGGATGCATACCATTAACGTGCCCAACTATGTAGTGGTGAATCCTGTTGATATTGAAGAAGATAATATTGCTCTCATCCTTGAACGTATGCACGATAATAAAATTACATTTCCCTGCATAGTAAAACCAGGCAATGAAGGCTCAAGTTTGGGAGTATCAATTGCTGCTAACTGTGATGAATTATATCTGGCATTGATGCGCGCCTGCTATGAAGGTGCAATAAGACCGCGTAAGGTACTAATTGAAGAAAAAATTAAAGGAATGGAATTTTCGTGCATTGTATTAACTGATTATCGCACCAATACCTTATTGCCATTACCACCCACTGAAATTATTGCGGATGAAAGTATCGGTTTTTTTGATTATGACCAAAAATATATGCCCGGAAAATCATTACAAATTACGCCGGCGCGTTGTTTACAACAAGATATTGAACGAATTCAAGAAACGTGTGTTAAGGTTATGCATTGTTTAGAGTTCACCAATCTTGGGCGCATTGATGGATTTTTAACCGACGGCGGAGATATTATTATTATTGATCCCAATAGTTTTGCTGGTGCAGCACCCGCAAGTTTTTTATTTAAACAGGCTGCTCAGATTGGGATGAACCATACTGCGTTAATTAATTATCTTATCCAAACGGAATTACATTATTATGGCATGACACCTATGATAGAAAAAGATTTTGATACACAAGAACAAAAGAGTGCAGGAAAAATTCGCGTTGCCGTGTTATTGGGAGGCTCTTCTAATGAAAAAGAAATATCATTAGAATCAGGCAGAAATGTGCTCTATAAATTATCACCGCATAAATATGAACCGATAGCTATTTTTGTTACCGATTCATTACAGTTATTTCGCATTGATGAACGAATACTATTATCAAGTTCCACGAGTGTGATTGAACAAGAAATAACGAATGAAATGCAAATTAAATGGAGCGATCTACCAACTATTGCTGATTTCGTTTTTATTGCATTACATGGTGGCCAAGGAGAAAATGGTTGCGTGCAAGGAATGTTAGAAATGCTTAACCTTCCTTATAACGGTTCATCAGTGTTGACCAGTGCATTGTGCATGGATAAATATAAAACAAATTCGTTACTCGCAATGAACGGTTTTGATGTTCCTGCAAATATGCTTGTTAACTTGCAAGAGTTGCATAATCCAACCGAATTATTAAATCAAATAGAGGATACTTTTATTTTTCCTATTATTATTAAACCGCATGATGATGGCTGCAGTGTGCTGGTACATAAAGTAATGGATAAAGCAGAAGTTCTTCCGATTTTGCAAAAATTTGTGCTTGAAAAAAAACAGTATGCGTTGATTGAAGAATGTATACGGGGCACGGAATTGACGGTTGGTGTGCTTGGTAATGAGAATCCGGTTGCATTGCCGCCAAGCCAAGTAATGGTACAAGGTGCCATACTTTCTATTGAAGAAAAGTTTTTACCAGGTGCTGGAGAAAATCAAACACCAGCATTATTGCCACCACAAACTATTACGTTAATTCAAAAAACTATCGAATCGGTGTATGCCATCGTTAATTGCAAAGGCTATGCACGCATTGATTGCTTTTATCAATCAGCTGAACAAAGCCCTACCAATAAAGAACGAATTATTATTATTGAAATTAATACACTGCCGGGATTAACACCAGCAACCTGTATTTTTCATCAAGCGGCAGAAATTGGATTAAAACCCATGGATTTTATTGACCTAATTATCGAATATGGTTTTAAAGAACATCTGCATATACGTTCAAATAATTATCAAGAACAAGTATCAACGATGCTCATTAATGGCTAATTCTTTCAACAGTTACTACTGCTAGGCTTTTCCACAGTATTTCTTATCATTATTTAGTATAAAAACACCCAAATAAGACAGGTGTGTAGATGAAAAAAGGCATTTGACAAGCGTAGCTTTTTATTCTATTCTTACTATTAGTAATTAAATTGATAATGTTATTAAGAATTTATTAAATTTATCTGTAAAAGGTGTTTTATGAAAAAACTTCTATTATTGGTCATTGCGCTTACCTCGTATAATGGTTTTGTGCAAGGAATGGGCACAATCAACTTGACATTGGGAACAGATTTTGGTAATGATATTGTAAAAAACAATACGTTTCCTCGATGGAATAGTTGTGGATTATGGGCACATAAGCCCATGTTTCATCTTGCAAGTGAGGAAGCACAAGGGGATCTTAAGCGGCATATTTTAACAACTTTAGATAGTGCACCCGCACTAGATTTGACTCAAGGTAACATGTTTGGCCATCCTAATGCTCCCAAAGCTACTCTAAGCCTTGGAGAAAGGAGTATTTTAAATAACGATCTCGATGCTATTGAAGGCTATTGCACTAGTCAGGCAAAAATAAGTAATCGCATAACATGGTTATGCGCATTAGCTGGGATTGCGGCAGTAACTGCTCCCGTTGCTTATGTAATTTATAACAATGGAACACCAAGTGTTTCATTTAATGATATTAAAAATATTGCATGGCAAAAACCAGCACTTGCCGGTACCCTTTTTGGTGTTGCTGCAGGATTGAATTATGGTAGTATTACAAGGCATATCAATGGCCGCAAGAATGAGATACAGAAAATAAAGGGCATTGTGAACGAAATACCTCTGGACGTATTGGATTAAATTTTATTTTTATAAAAAGTAAATGATCATAAGAGCGGTCAAGGATGGCCGCTCTTATTGTTTTAATTTTTCTTCTTGCCTTTGTTGTCAAAAACATCTACCTTGTATGATGCAAAAAGAAGAGTAGCAATAATGCAAATGATTGTTGTTTTACTTACATCACATTTTATGAAAGGTTTTTTATGAAAAAACTTTTGTTGCTAGTCGCAGTTAATTCCGCTGCTTTTATGCAAGCGGGTACTGGAGTGGGGTTTGATTCAGCATTCGGCAATAATTTTCTAAAAAATAAATCCAGCAATTGGCGTAGTTGGGGTATATCAGGTTTGGTGAATCCTATAATTACAAATGATCGAGACGCCCTTGAGGATATACTTAAAAAAAACTCAGGCGAAAAGTTTGAATTGAGTAAAAAATTACAGCAAGCCGATAAACAAAGATTAATAACTGATATTAATAAGAAAAAAGAATTGTGTGCCTATGATAATCAGATGACTAAAAGCAAGATAGCGACAGGCCTTTTTTTTGCTACTGGCCTCGTTTTATTAGCTGCGCCTGTTGCATATATGTATCAAGATGGCTTTAAGAATATTTCATGGGAAAAAGCAGCATTAAATGCTGGTGGCGTTACAACTGCTTTTGGATGTGCAGTTTTGCAAAATAATGCTACAAACAAAATGATGAGCGAGAAGATCGATTTACACGGGCTTGGTGAATGTGCAGAAAAACTTGAAATCGAAAGCTGAATAGATTTTGTTAATTAACAATAAATAATAATATAAGAGCGGTGTAACAGCCGCTCTTATTGTTTTATACCATTCTTATAGTATGTAGGCATCCTTTACATTCTCGATAGTGGCGTTATAGTACAATTCATTGTTAGCATAAAAAAGTTTCTTGTTTTCAATGAAAGTATTGATATGAAATATGTTTGTTTAATTTCATTATATGTAAGTATGCATGGTATGGATCTATATAGTATGAATGAGTACGTTCCAAGTCCAAAATGTAGTAGAAATCGTAGTGTGTTAATGTTGTGTGTAGAAAAAAAATTACAAGAACACGGAATGGAAGTTGATGCAGAGGGAACTATCGATGAATGCAAACAGTCGGAACCTATGGTATTCCAAGATAAAAGCTATGATTATGTGTGGGTAATAAAAAAAGATATTTGCAAAGAACTTGTTAACTATTATTCTGATAAATTCAAAAAAAATAATTGATATACTTGATCCATCTTGTGATCAAGGCTCTAGGTAGTAAGAATTTTTTTGTGGCACAGTGATAAATACACAATGCCCAGTACATTTGGAATTGCTACCAATGGAAGCATAACTTCCATAATAGCCCACACTAAAGGAACGTTACTGATGGCACCAAAAAAAATAGTGCAACAGACAAAGAGATAATACCATAATAGCCAACGATCATGCGTAATAGTAGCAAAACTTTGTCGGCCATTAAAACTGTTGCCAAGAATAGTTCCTATTACGAACATGGTAATAGAAAAAATTAAAATCGGTCTGCCCACAACCGGAAAATGTTGTTGAAAAACTTGATACATTAAGGCATTGCTTACGCATTCAGTTTTCCATGCACCGGTTATGAGTATCAGTAATCCGGATAAAAGGCACAAAAAAGTATCAACAAATACGGACATCATTGCCAAAATTCCTTGATCAGTTGGTTTTTGCACGTTTGCAATAGCATGGGGAATTGATGCGGTGCCCATTCCTGCTTCAGTAATAAATGCTCCCTTATAAATTCCGGAACAAAAAGCGGCCATTATTGATGATCCTAAGAAACCGCCAATGGGGGCCATGGGAGAAAAAATTGATGTTATCATAAGAGCAAAGGTGTCATACAATAAGGTGCGATATTGTAACACAATAAGTAATCCTGCGCTGACATAAAGGGTAAACATGATTGGTACTAATCGACTGTTAAAAAAACCAATGCGCTCCGCGCCACCTTGTAACATAATAAATACGAATAATGCCAATAATAATCCAGTGCACCAGGTAGGCAAATATTCTACCGAAAGCATTTCTGCAATAACGTTTGCTTGCAATCCGGACCATCCTGCAAATAAAAACATAGTTGTTGCAGCGTACCACGTTCCCAGCCAGGGAACTATCGTAGCTAAATATTGCATTGGCCCACCCACCAAAAATCCATTTTTTTCTTTTCTAAAGTGTACGGCAAAAGTTACTTCCGCAAATTTAGTTACAGAACCAAAAAAAGTATAAAATAATAACCAACATAATGCGCCGGGCCCGCCGGTAAGGATAGCAACTGATGGCCCCACAATGGTTCCTATGCCAATGGAAGTGGACATGGCAGTAAAAAGTGCATAAAACGGATTAATGGCTGCACTATTACTATTTTTACCTTGTACGCCATACCTTATTAATGAAAAAAAACGTGGCAACGCTCTCAATTGAATACATTTTAGATAAATGGTGAGCCATACTGCCACCACAAAAAGTAATAATGCTGATGGTAAGGCTAAATAATAATTAAGATGGGTAAAAAATAGGAGTAGATCCATCAGTAGTTACTTTCTTTTTGCTAGAAATGATAATGCTTTTCGTAATGCTTGATCAAATGATTCAGGAATTTGTTTGTCGGTTTTTAACGTACTGAGAGCTTGAGCCACTTCTTGACGAGAATAATTGAGAGAAATGAGAACGTCAGAAAGTTCTTTCCAATAACTAAGTTGTTGATGTTGATCGATTGCCATGATTGTAATGAGTTTACTAACTTTATCTCGCAGTTGAACGATCATTTGCTCTGCTTTTTTTGTGCCGATGCCATTGATTGCGGTGAGTGTTGCAATGCTATTGGTTTGCACTGCTATTAAAAAATTTTCAATAGTTATGTTGGCTAAAATAGATAATGCAATTTTAGGCCCTATGCCCGGGCAACTTATAATCAGCAAAAAAACTGTTTTTTCATTCTCCGAACGAAAACCAAACAACGTCGGGCCTTGTTCTTGATTCCAATGCAGGTGTATATGAAGAGCAATGGTTTGCCCAACCTGTAGCGCGTAGGCATTAGGAATGTAAACACCAAATCCTATACCATTTTGTTGGATGGTAATGCTGTGTTCATCAATCTGCTTAATAGTTCCTTCAAGCCACGTAATCATTACGGCAAATTCTTTCGATAGAGCGGTACAAATCTTATTTGTAAGAATTACCATAAAAAAAATATTTTGTATATTTATGCAGAATTTTTTTACATGAGATAGAAAGCTATATACCGATTAACATAAAAATTGTTGATAGCATGAAAGTCTCAATACTACAATTACCTTAGGTTGCTTTATATTTAGGGTTTTTAATACAAGAGGTGGGCCGATGTATGTTCCTTTATTATTATGTGTAACATTTTTTTCGTATGCACAAGCAATGGATAAAGCGGGAAAAAAAGTTGCAACTACACGAAGTGGAGCAATTGAAAAATTACTCAATTTTGACTCGGAAACAGAAGATGAAAAATATTGCCAATCGCATGAAATAATTCTTAAAAATGATAATGCATCTGCTGCCAACATTAATCCCTCTGAAAATGTTATACGATTGGCAAATTTATTAATTAATCAAAATGCAACCAAAGAAGAACTGTGTACTTTACTGAATAGGTTTGAAAATTTACACAAAGGAATTTTGGAAACGGTGTGCTATTTACCTGAACTTGGTGTAAGTAGGGAAGACATTACTGATTTAATCGATAAGCTTGGGTAACGTAAGTCACTGATCACCAGGGACAGTATCATCTTCTTGGCTTGAACGCTGAAGCGCTTCAATAAGTTGTTTCTTAGTTGCGGGAGCATCTTGCCATATAATTTTACCGTTCTTAAAGAGTAAGAAATAGGGAACGCGCGCAATATTAAAATGTTCAATAATTTCTAACGCATCGTCATGTTCTGCTTGTAACGTAATATGAGTATCTGCATGTTGGTTGGCTAATGCTTGTACAATCGGTTGCATAGACCTACAACTCGGGCACATTGGAGCATGCATATAAAGAAGTACAAATTTGCCATCGGCAGTTTGAAGAATCTTTTGAAGTTCACTAAGAGATTTTATGGTCTTAATGTTTGATGTTTCAGTTTTTTGAACATGGAAGAATTTTGGCTCTAATTGTTTGGCGTTATCGGGGTTGAGGCCTACGTTTTCAAGAAATGTAATAACATCCATGGCGGCCTTTATGCCGCTTCCTGCTGCGACACCAGATTTTCCATACGGTTTATCTGCAACAGAAACTATACCAGCAGCGTAAAATCCCGGTATTATGGTTCGTTGTGTGTTGCATTGCACGACAATATAGCCATCTTTATCAGTTTTTATCACCGAATTAACCAAATCAGAATTGGGATGATAACCAATGGCAAAATAGACGGCATTAAGAGGGATGGTTGATTTTTCACCCGTTTTATTATTGATAATGTCAATCTTGGTTACCGTTTTGTTGTTTCCTTCAATGCTTACTATTTCAGTATTGTATAAAATTTTTATATTTTCAGCCGATTTTAAATATTTTTGTACCGTTGCAATAGCATCAAGCTCAGATTCTCGTACAATCATTAAAACACTTTTTGCATAGGCAGATAATTGCAATGCGCGTTCGGCGCTGGTGTCACCGCCACCAACAACAGCAACATCTTGCCCTTTATTAAAGGGGGCATCGCAAATGGTGCAAATGCCTATTCCTTTTCCCCAGTATTGATCGACGCCGGGAACCATTAATTTTTTGGGGATTCCGCCAGTAGCGAAAACAATTGATAACGGATGAAGCTGAAGTTCATTTTCCGTTACTACGGTAAAAGGCCATGAATTCAAATCAACCTTTACCGCGGTATCATAGATAACTGGAATCGACATTGGGTGCTATGTAGTATTAACAGATTATTTTTTTTTTCGGCCTTTCGGGATTTTAGCGCCCCGAGGTAATCTGGAGGGTCGCCCCGGGTCTCTTGGTGACTTGCTGGTATTTGCTTGCAATATCGCTACCGAGTTGTGCGAGTTTGGCTGTCTCATGTACCACGTGTTTTACAGAGTCAAACATTGTTGCTATACTATCCATGGACATTATTATTTTTTAGCCTTGCACTTCTTTTCGGATTTCTTAAGACTTTCCATAATCGCTTTGCGCCGCTCCAGTGCAATACACTGTAAAAAAGTTTGGTTCAACGTCTCCAAGGCAGCGAGAATATCCACCTCCATATCTTGCACGGTCTCTACGGCGACGCTGCAGTACCAGTACGAATTGAGCGTGAGTGGTGTGCTGGATGCATTTGTGAGGGAGAAGTCCAGACTCTGTAGGTTTCTCCTCTGCCTATCAATGACAGCATACTCCCCAGTTGGGTCGGTAAAATTGAGCGTCTCATAGGGTTGTGCAAGGTTTGCAATCTGGCACAAAATCTGCGAGTGCGTCGTATCTCCACGGATGACTTCATAGTGCGACGTTGGAAGATTACTAATCACGTTGATGACATCGTGCTGCGCCAATAAGATTGTCCGAGGGTGGCATGAACCCCTCGGTGATTGTATAGGTCTGCCCCTGGACAAACCCCAGGAGAGACGCACACGAGTTGGTGCTTGTAAAATCCAAGGCATAGAAGTGTCTGTATGGAACACAAGGAAATTGCTCTCACTCTACGTGCACACGACACCATACGTGCTCAAGTCTGTGATAATGTCCTCGATGGTCGGTTTCCCCTGCTGCAAGTTGATGACCACCCCATCTTTGACAAGCACATTACAGGCGGCATTGAGTGTCCAATCATTTATCAAGACGATATTGTTCACCCAGATACGGAAATACACATTTGGGTTGTTCAATTGGAATGACGTGGGCTCAAGCAACATACGAAAATACGAGGGGTTGCTGTTCATAGTGATAGTGTCGTGTGAGTTGAAATACACAAAGTTTCTCTGCAGCACTCGCATCTACTATACGGGTAGATTTTTATACGAGGGATTCTCAAGGATGCTGCTCAAGTGTGAGGGTGGTACATCGGTCCGTTTGGCAGTTGTTGATCTTGCCCTGTAAATCGTCTAAAGATTTGCGAGACACTGAGGCGTTGGCAGCGGATGGAACGGACAAATATCCATCAACAGACAATCGCATAGTCTCGTCATCCTCTGTAATATTATTAAAGTTTCGAATGAAAACCATTGCCCCTATTGTCTCTTGTAACTCGTTGAAGGATAGGAATTAAGCAAGTACGCTTTCCCCTGAAAGACCATATACAATTGTAGCGCTTTCCCACTGAGCGTCTTGTCCCAGATGGGCGACAGGAGGTTCTCTATACGCTTGGGCATCTTATCTGTGGTCTTTTTGTTGAGCAAGTTTTCGCTCCCTGCAAAGTTCATATCTGTGAAATGGGCTATTACGGACCGTTTTATCCTTGCCGATACATGCATAATTCCATCCCTCCACATGGTTACCTATCGGGTATAAACTCTTAAGAACCATCCCCCCCTTGACAGGTAGGATAATTATGTTATTATTTTTAGCATTTTCGTAAATGTGTCCGTACCCGTCATCTGCCGTTTGAACGTTACGACAGCACGTGAAACCTTTAAAATTGAAAGAAAAAATTGAGCCAATCAATGACATAGTATATTGCGATATTGCGCAAGTTTTATGTCATGGAGATGATATAACACAATGGACTATCTACTACGGGACAAGATACATGGGTTGAAACGCTACGGCAAATTTCACGAGGCAATTGATTACCTGCTGGAGACCTTTCCAGACATGGGTGAAGAGTGCAAGGACGAATTGATTGGTATGAAGATGGCAGAGGCGGTTCAAACAGCGTTTGCCGAGAAATATCCCCAGAGTGCTTCTGCCTACCGTAAGCGCCTGCATGATGACATCGAGGCTATCCACAACGAGATACACGTGTTGGAAAAGGATAAAGCCAGTATCGAGGAGGACATCGAATATTTGGAAGGAGAGTTGCACAGACTGCAAGACGTGGAGGAGAAGCCAGTGAGACCCAAAAAGCCCCGAGCACCCCGAAGAAAAAAGGGGTCGAGGTGCAGACACAAACGGACTAGCCAAGTTTTCCCACAACCAATTCTGCGAGGTCGTTGGTGGTTTTAGAGACCTGTTCTGGTGTGATATATCCCAAAGTCCCCAAGATGGTTTTAATTTTCTCAAAGGCTATCAAGATGTGGTCGTATTTCTCCTTGTGGCATACAATTTCCTGTTGCTTTAAGATAAGCACAATTTTGATTTCCGTTTTATCATAACCACTTGTAAAGTTGATGTGTTCCATTGTATATTGTATGGTACGTAAAAAAAAAATCACATTTGAACGTGTGTAAGCCCCTCAACTCAGCAACGTTGAAGTAGCTATCGTTCATTTCAATACCACAAATTCTCTCTTTGTGTTGAAAGACGCTTCTCCCGTTGAGCCCGACCCCATTGTGAAATCCAATACAGTTTCGCCTTCGTTGGAATAGGTCTTGACAATCCATTCCAACATGTCTACTGGTTTTTGGGTCCCATGCAACCTCCCCCTTTCAGGAGGTCTATTAAACTCTATGATAGTAGTAGGATGACGTGTTCAAAGTTTCCCGTATCAACATTTTAACTTTCGTGAATATAGGTCAGATCGAATAGTCGTAACAGATTTCCTCTCCGGCCTTGGAGGATGCCCACTGACGAGTTTGTGGGTTATAGGTCGTGGGCGTCTTGTAGAAAATGTACACATGTTCATGAATCCGTAGCGGCATTTTGTTGGCATTTAGAAAGCCTGTGGGTTTTTGCTTACGCCATACTAAATCGTATCTATACCACGAAGGGTTCGAGTTTGTCAGCATCACCCCCAACTTAAAGTTGCCAAACATAGCAGCACGTGTCTTTGCACACCCGTTTCAATTCCGCCCACATCTTTTCCAAGTCGATAGGTATATCCCATTTACAACTCGTACACCCATACGGCAGGTCAACCACGATGAAATCCATGCTCTTCTCATCAAGCATTGGCAGCACATCAAAACAGTTGCCTTTATAGAGCATTATAGAAGTATCGCAAGTATTTATTCATCATCCCAATAAACGGGCTCTGCATACCCGTCATCAACAGGCTCGGGGATTGTGTTGGACGGACAGCGATCTTACCCACGTATGGCGTGCTAAGCGGACTGTCCGGTGACTCTCATCGGTGTGCCTTGTCCCCGTCTTTGCCTTGGAAATTGCGGCCCGTGCTTCTGGAGTATGTGTACCCAACCGATATTTCGGCCGTCCTATCAACTTTTGGCGTATTTTCGGTGGCCTCCGTCTGATGCGTTCCCAGACGGCCATTTCCACGTCCCTTTTTAGCAGCGGACATTTTCTGCCGTGTCTCGAGCGTATGTTTTTCACCTTTGCGCATTGGTATCATCACGCAACCAAAAAATCCTACAATTTTAACACACACCAGTTCCAAAAACATACACGCTATCATCCCATACTACCAAGTCCCCATCCACGTTGATTTTGGTCGTCTTCATCAGTGAGCATTTTGTTGAATTTTTCATTCGCCTCATGACTCGAACTGTACGCTTTGTTGAATATCTGCACTGTCCCATCATAATTTTATGGACGCTGTGTTCATTATATCCTGACCTCCAGATACAATTCGTGAGGTATAACTGCGCATACACGTACAGGAACGATGGGGTTGTTTGTCTTGTGAACTTTGTATAATCCATACACCTTGTCCCCGTCAATATGTATCTTAGGGTCATCTGCATCTGTAAGCATCCTTTTTATTTTCTCATACGCTTTCATAACATCGTCATACTCCTCGGTACAACACCGTTTCGACAGCTCCTGATTGCCCCAGATACGTCAGTTTAAGTGTTGCCATTATACTATGAGAAACCAAAAAAATCCTACCTATTTTAACACGCCATCTCAGCAATTCTCCTGAGCAGTCTCTTGCTTGCACACCAAATAACGTGGATTGCTGATACAGGTTCTCCAACAGCGCTGAATGACCCGTGCCTGAGGAAAAAAACGTGTGCCTCCAAAACCGCTGGATGGTTGTAGTATTCTTGTTCATAGCCCCCATCATATGGCGTCGAGAGGTTCTGTTGGATTTTTTATGTACAATACTGCGCAAGAGGCACGGTGGCAGTCCACACGGGCAATTGGTGTTCGGCATGGAACCATTCCATACAACACGCAACACACGTGTATGGTGTATCGTCTGGGAGCTCGTGAAATATAAACAGGTTGTTTTTCCCTGAACAGTTGAAACATTGGCGGAGAGGCCTGCACGTGATAGTTTCCACAGTGCCTACACTCACGTCAACAATTGTATTGCTGTGAAAATATTCAGTGCGCATATGATGTATGGGATGGAAAAATGTGTGTGATTTTAACACACGCCCTCTTTAAGTCCCTTCAAACCCAGTGCAACCTGAACACGCCAACGCCAACTTCCCCCAATTTCGGCCCTGCCCTTTGTTCCGTCCGGTGCACACCCCAACGTGGACTCCAAACACCCACGTATCCTACACGTGACTCACCCACGCCTTGGGAAGGCGAGATGAACATCTGGGAAACGTGGCATGGCGTGGTTTGGTGTGGCGTGGCGGAGATGGTGTGTGGATGTCCCCGGGCTCGTTTCTGGCTCTGCCCGATGGGTGTGTCTGGTCAGTCTGGGCAAAAAATATAGCAACTCTAAAAAGAAATACGGAAGTAAAAATGAAATCCGAGTGAGACCCACGCATTCTTAAAGTGGGATTGTGGAAAAGTTGGGAATTTGTCGATTGCGGGTTCGTGGGGAGCATGGCGTGGTTTGGCGCATGGTTGCGCATGGCATGGTTGGTTACGGGAAGGTGCGGGAAGGTGCGTGGAGGTGCGGGAAGGTGCGGGAAGGTGCGTGAAGGTGGCAGATGGCTTTGCGGCGCGCACGATTTCTGGCGGAACTAAATCTTTAAGTGGGTTTTCACAGGCGTTTTGCCGTAGGTGTGATCATTCTGGTGGTTTTAGAGAGGTCTAAATTCTTTCTTTAAGTGGGTTTTAGACGCTGGTCTTGGTTCGCAAACGGTTTGGCACGGCTTTATTACCCACTTAAAGACGATTTATGTAGGGCTAATGGGGTTGCTCTATTATTTACCCCTGGTGATGACGTCATCTGTCTTGATTATAGGATGATAATAGTATGATAATAGGGTGATAATAGACTTATTGTGTTCTTTTATTGAATAAATGTGTAACATGCAAGTTGTCTTTTTGAGAGTTTGTGACTTCAACTTGGTCTGAGGGTTTGAGGTACTTGGGTCACACTACCATGTGGATGAGCAGGCTTTTTCCTGAGGGCCATACCACTTGGGTCACTTCCCTGAGCGTTGAGGTACTTGAGATACTATCCAGCATGGTCCTTGAGTCTGCTTCACTGTTATTACTTGTGCATTGAAAATGTAATCAACCAACGGGAAGGGTGTTGTAATCCTGTGCACTCAATATGCGGTGGACACACTTGCTGATGACACCTAATAATTTAATATACAAGCCAGGCACCCATTGGAAGAAGGACACTGTACATGCAAACACACACAGCGTTGGATAGGATTGCTGTGCAACACAGGCAAAAAAATACACATGCGGGTCAGGAACCTATGCCTCGGCTGTGAGACCTGAACAAAATTGATAAAACAGCGCTATAAGAAAAAAGAATAGGCCTTGCCAAATACGACGTAAAAATTGATCATGTTTTCACATTCAAAGACTGCCGCTATAGTCACTTAATTTCACCTTATAGTTGGGGCCAGTTAGACAAAAATAGCTTGTTAGGGACCCCAGGGGTGCACTTCGTTCATTATCACCATGCATTGTTTAGTCGTTCGTTATAGGTTGACAGTAATCAGTCAGGAGCTTGGAAACAAGATTCCAGGCAAAAAATAGATGAGTTTTTAGTTTACAATTATAACGCCACATCGTGGCTATGCTGCCGGTCACTTGTTTCAGCTCACATCACGAAAATGTCATTTGCTAGGGATAACATCAAGTATGCTTCATGCCGGCAGACACAATCTCAATGATGCTAAGCCCTGGGCACAGCAGCAGTCAGAATGGCGGCCCAGGGGGTGTCTCCCAGAAGAGAGGCTTTGGGGCAAAGGAATTGGAGGGGGTGGAGAAGACGATAAAGGCTACCACGGCAGAGACCGACTAGTATATGGATGGGGCTACTTGAGATATATTGGATGAGGCTACTTTGCTCTTATTTATAAGCTTTGTTCTTTCGTTGAAGGAACTCCAATTGCTGAAGGGCTGTCATATCACCCCATTTGATGCGGTCGTGTAACTGGACTTTCCTTTGAATTCTTTTCGGACGAGGACCTGATTTCATGTTGTCCACGACCAATCTCCATCTTCTTCAACGAACACCTACAGCAGGGCTGGAGACGAAGGGGCATGACTATCTGTTCTGTTCGACAAAGATGCAAAATAATACTTCAAACCCACCTTTTCTGGTTTGACGTCTATATAAAAAACTGTTCTTTTGTTCATTGGTGGTCGCATTTTTTTTTAATATGAAAATATTAACGTTACGCTCCGAGTATAACTAGGGTGTATAATTTTAAAGTAAATTTCTGTGAAACCACAATAGCAGCGGCTAAAAATTCCATACACTTATCTACCCAAGTTGCCAGCATTATTGCGTTACTTTGGCAACTTGGATTTATCACCTAAACATAGAGCGTAGTGACTATGTACACATATTGATGTATGCTTTTCTCTTCATGCAAAGGTGCAAAAAAATGTAATGGGCAAAATGCAATCATTACTCCTGAAGAACTGGTTTTGCATCAGTTGGTAACAGCGTCAACAATTTAGGCAACTCTTAACACTTGTGGTCATGCGTCCCAAATCTCAAGGAGACATAAGTGGTCCAGTTTCGAGTGTACGTAGATGGGAAATATGCACAATACTTACACACATTCACAATTCCAAAACGCTGCCCTGTTGATTCCCCTACATTTTCCATCGATGCTTAAGAAATACTACGGGCTCAGAAGGGGACTATATACGGTAGCATGCACTTATCAAGTGTTGGGGCTGGATCCCCTATTATCCACCAAAGCTCTAGGCAGTATCTAGTAATATTATGGCAAACCACGAAGGCGTCTTAGAATTCAAAACGTCCCAAAGGCCAAATTTACGTTCAAATGCACAATTTTTGAGTTATTTTTAATCATGACAGTGCCTCCCTTCACTTTTAGGGAAGGCTGCTACTGGATTACCTGGATTCCTACAGTCCCCCCTAGCTACATGGTTGTCAGAGAACTGTCGCAGGCCGTGGAAAAAGTACTTCTACTATCTACGTAGCCCAAGCATGTTGGGGAATGAAAACGCGCCCATGAGAAAAACATCGCAATCTCCATCACAAACGGCACAGGCTCCAATAGCTGTCGCGTGGCTCGCTTGACTCCACCTCAGTCCCGACCTGCATCAAAATCAATCACGCCGATTCAAGTTTTTGCATCAAAGGGTAGAAGGTACCTTGCACAATAGGATTTGATGTTTAAAATCCTTTGCCTTACTTGCGTATTGTAGGTCGCACAAACAATGGCAACGTACCCTGTGGCCGCCATAAAATCTAACAAACCATCGTCGATCGCTAATCCGTTATGTCCCAGGTGCCACTCACTAAGCGCTGGAGCATATGCCCGGGCCAAAAAGTATGTACCCTGGCTACATTAATTTAGCCACAGTTGAGCCAAGTACACAAATTGAAAAGTGTGTACTTGGCCACAGAGCGCATTTCCACATCAGCTCAGCTACAATGGGCCAGAAGCACAGCAACAAATTGTGCTACATACATTATCAAGGACATCACTCAGAATTAAGTATTGCCGCCGACTGAATCTACTTAGACCGCACTGACCATCGTCATAACAGGATTAAAAGGGCACGCGTCTTGCACAGCCAGGGTTGGGTTACTCAGCAGATCCCCGCGTGTCTAAATTGTAGTTTAGCCGGCCGCACTGACAAAGGCGAATTCGAGGACAGAAGTGCTGGTGGGACCAGACCATGTGGCGGGGAACACGCATTTGCCAGCCAGGAAGAGACAGGAACCCGTTCGAAAATCTCAGAACCAACCCAAGTGTTTCAAAATGTCCAAACATCTGCTCGTGTTGAATCCCTTGTTCTTAGTAACTCCTGGTCGTGACGGAACCAAAAGAAAAAAATCAAAAATAAGGATTTTTGGCAAAGCGCATACGCCTATAGACAGTGCTGCCTTGGTTTTTTTTACTGGGCCATGCCAGTTTACTGCATCCCACGTTTAACCCAAAGCCTGCATTCATCCTGCCATCTAGGAGGCAGGAGGACTACATGTCAAACAACAATAGAATTGATTTCCCCCACTGCTATCAATCACAGCTGCATAAGTTGGTCTCCACAATTGTGCCATCTGGGATGGGCGCTTGGGCGGTATCTCGCCTCCCAAACA
>CAVUUR010000004.1:0-65237 GCA_963744715.1 uncultured bacterium
ATCATCACGATTGCTAAGAATTTCATCGTGAGCCTGAAAATGCAACACGATATTAAGTTTCAAACCCTGTATATTATTAATGTTATCGATAGGATTCATGCCATTACGCGTATAGCGTTCTGCAAGAGTAACCAATTCATCAGTAGCGCCACGAAATGCCATAATTTCATCGATAGATTTTAACGGACAATCAAGAATAATATGGCCTTTTTCAAGAGCAGCAATAATCATTTTTCTATCTTCATCAGTAATGCCATATTTTTTCAATTCGGTTTCACAGCATTTCAGGTTAAGGAGTGCAAGCATGTTAATAATTGCGCCGCCGCCAGCGGAAAAGCCGTAAAGATTTATTGATGGTACTTCATCATAAACAACAAAACATTTTACAATAAAAAGTAATGGCATAATTTCATCAATGGTGCCAAATGAACTCGTACGATAATCATATGCTCTCGTAGCAAGATCATAATCAGGAAAATTGAAACCAACCAAGGTGCCAGATAACACATCATGTGAAGCGAGCATATTTGCTATCTGATTATTGCCACCATAACCATGACAACATATTGTTATGCCGCCGGGTTGCATGCTAGGAATAATAATAATCCCAATATTATAAGAAGGAAGTACAACTGGCTCAAATTTTTTGAATAGAAGATATCTATCAAAGCAACTAGTAACATTACTAACCATCAAAAATATTCCCATGAGCAACATGATCATAACTTTTCCTTCATTAACCTTTATTGTCCATCGTCAAAATAGTTGTGCACTTCAGCAGGCAATTGTTTGTAGTCAACAGTACTGGTTAGATGTGAAAAATCTAACCCACAATACGTATTCCAGAATAATAGTACTTCATCCTTTGTCCGCACGTTATTTTCAATATCGGCAAGTATCGCCGCAAACGCTTTAGCCGAATAGGTTCCTTCTAAATTAATATGCTCTGTTTTACGCATGAATTGTGCAGCATCATCAACATTGCTCATCCACCCACCATACTCTGTTCCGCAAAAATCTTTATTGATCATTAATTGCTCATCGGGAAATGCAAGTAACGGAATTGAGCGCGAGCAAGAATTAAGAAGTTTGTTAGTTTCAAAAAATAATTCTTGTGTGCGTTTAAAAAAACCATCTACGGTACTTTCAGGTTCAACAGAGATGGCAACGATAGTTGAACGTATATCCGCCAATGCAAATCCCAACAATAAACCGGCCGTGGTACCACAACTGCCAATAGGCAAATAAATAAAATCAGGCTCCGGCATAACACCGTGTTGAATTTGTTTTTTTAATTCAAAGGCGGCATTAACGTATCCCAAAACTCCTAAAGGGACTGATCCTCCGGTGGGGAAAAAATATATATCCTTGTTATTGGCTAATACGTTATTGAGCGCACTATTTCTTATTTCATTATTGGCAAAAATCTGAATTTCCGCATTAAAATAATGATCCAACAACAAATTCTGTCTGACAACCGGTGAGTTTGGTTGATGTTTTAACATAAGCAAACAATCAAGTCCTAATTGCCGCGCATAACAAGCGGTCGCTAGTCCATGGTTGGTGCCAACGCAACCGAACGTTACGATTTTTTTTGCTCCTTGTTGCAGCGCATCCGCCAAAAGAAATTCTAATTTGCGAACTTTATTGCCGCCGTATAAACCATCGAACCCGGTCAAATCATCACGCTTAATGAAAATGTTGTGATACCCTAGCACATTTCCTAAGGTATGACATCTATCGATCGGTGTTGGAAGATCTGCAAAGCTCATATAAGCGATAGCAGAATCGAGCTCTTTGCAATGCTCAAAAAGATATGCCGCATTACCGTTAAAAAAATACAGCAAGCTAAACAAACAATGTACATAGTGTATAAATTTCATCTGTTTTTATCTCCTTTTATTTTTTTTTAAGCCGTAGCCAAAATCTGGCAAATAGCATCCTCAATTTCAGTTTTACAGGGTGGATTATAAATCGATTCTGATACATACCCATTAATTAAAATTGAAAATGCAAACATATCCTGTTCCGTTTCTACATAACCGGATAAGCTTGAAATACCAGCCAGAGATCCTGTTTTAGCTTTAACATGCAATGCTAAATTCTCCATACGATTTTTCAGGGTTCCATCAATGCCTGCACACGCCAAACTATCGTGAAAAAGAAAAAAATATGGTTGTTCATACGCCCACGTTAACAAGGAAATAATATGATGCGGTGAAATTAAATTGTAACGTGACCTTCCTGATCCATCATTGATAATTAAATCACCCATAGTTTTATCACGCAACGATGGTAAAAAATCCATCATGGCATCAACTCCTTTTGCCCACGTACCAGGAAAACCATAACAATGCGTACCTATTTTTTTAAACAAACAATCCGCATATAAATTATCTGATTCTTTAAGCATATGGCTTACTAGTAAAGAAATACTTTCAGAATAATGGGTATTGATCGTGCTATACTTTTCTGGAGAGCGCAGGCATGAAACTTTACCACGTAATTCGATACCATATTTCTGCAATACTGATTCAAAAAAATTGCCGCCATCAAAAAACATATCGTGCAATGAATCATTCTCCATAAAGGGAATAGTAGGCATCATACACAATCCACATGGTTTCCTATCTATCATCAATGAACTAACCGGGCTGTTCCACGGTGCACCTATATTATCAAGCAATGATCCTGGCGCGAAACATTCATGATCAAAATCTTCTTGATCGATACATAGATCACCCGTAATAGTAGTAATTCCATCGTGGCTTAGCGATTTAAATAAACGTTCAATATCGGCACTTTTTAATGATGGATCACCTGACCCTTTAATATAGAGATTTCCATCAATAACGTTTTTGTCTACCGTTCCATCAGTGACTAACAACGTTTCAAATCTATAATCTTGGCCAAGCACTCCTAACGCGAGTATTGCTAAAAATAACGTAATATTGCTAGCTGGAGCAAATAAATGCCGCTCATGGTGTGCATAAACGATGTGGCGATTTTTTAATGAATATATTTCGCAACCAATATGCAGATGAGGATTAGTATCTATAATTTTTTTAATCTGTTTTGCAATAGTTTGATACGTACGCGCATAATTTTTTTTTGGTACCGATTGCACATAATTGGGTATCAAAAAACAGAGCAATAACCATAATTGTTTCATTAATGTTCCTTATACTATAAACTTTCTAATAATTTCATACGTAATGCATCACCAACTATTTTTTAATGCACAGCGATATTCTAAAAAAATACACAACGTTCACAAAAAAATACTCGGCTATTTTTTTATATTGCATTATAATACTCTACTTACAATTCTTGACCAGAAAAAAGTTACATTTTTTTTAGTAAGAATGCTTGTTTAAAAAAAATATTTTTACGTAGTTAATTACCATACAAAAAAAACGAGGTTCTCATGATTCCATTTACAATACCGGCACATCAAATAAATCAATATGTAACTATTCATCCAATAATTCCTATACAAGCCAATCAAGGTTGGAAATTAGAATTATTTGAGCTATCATACCCCGTTGCACAACATTATCATAAATTGCAGCAACATATGATTATCATGATTAAAGGAACGTTACGGGTTACCATGGATACTATAACGCACGTATTAAAACCGGGAGATTTGGCGTGCATTAATCCAGGAGTCGTACATTCCTTACATCCCGAAGGAACAATTAATTGTTTTAATGTTGGCATGCCAGGATTTTTGTACCCGGATGATGTTTTTGACGATATTCAATCAGCATTTCAAACGCCGTGGTTACCCGCTACAAGATCAGTGCTACCTCCCATGGATCCGATCTATTTCAAAACAAAAATTAATCACGGAACGTATGTCGCTTATGAACTCATTACCGATCGTGTAGCGAGTGCTGCATTATTGGAAATCTATGATTCGCCAAAACATTACCATGCTCTATCAAAGGAAATTTTTATTGTTGTTCACGGAAATCTTGCTCTTGAAAAGGATAATCAAACAACGGTATTAACACCGGGCCAAACCGTAATTATTAATCCTGGCAGCGTTCATCATCTGAAATCTGCTGATCAATTTCCGGTACGCGTATTGTGCTTTAATGTTCCCCCGTTTGACCCACATGATATGCACAGAATTTAAATCTTAATGCCTTGCCTAGCATGCCAAATATAGCTATGCTAAGCGCAATCTTTCACAAGTAACATAAAGGAGTAATCGGTGAATAAAATAATCTTTTCTTTTGTAATACTATTATGTTTCTTACAACAATCATCAGTAGTTGCGCAATTGGTTACAACAGATGAAAAATCTAAAGAACAACAACCATTTCCTCTTGCCCTACTACCCAAAGATCTGCAAAATTTAATTACTTCTTATATGTGGGCCGTTGGCGATAGCCCAGATGAATTCAAACAAATAGCATTAAAACACAATAAAAATAAAACTATACAATCACAATTGACCACCTACAATCCAGTAACCTCTCGAGCTGAAGGTAAAAAATATGGTTTTCATGGCGAAAAAATCCCCATTAATTTTTATACCGGCAAAGACAATAATTCTTCTATTATTAACGTTGGTTGTATTATTGAACGTGCAGTACCATCTTCGTTGAATGGTTACAGCTATTTGGAAAGCCATGTAGAAACTACTCGCATTTTCTTAGATGGTCCATCAGGAATCTATACAACGTCAATTACAAATGGGCAAAACGAGAATCCTACCATACTTGCATGCAGTTTATCCGTACATGGCGACCTTGCAATAGCATGGGAGGATAAAGATGATTCCTCGTATGTTACTTTTTCAAAGCTGACTGAAGTTAAACAAGGCAAACCTATTGATCTAGGTACGAATAAGGTTCTAGCTCATTCTAGTACAAGTAACGGTGATACGTTAAATACAATTTTGTTTAATCGACAAGGAACGTTACTCACATCTATTTCTAATAATCTGGCTTGTCATAATGAAAAAGATATTAACTATATTCCAACCCCCAATAACAATACAACCCTAACTCCCGCTCAAATATGCAAACGCATGATACTGCCAATTGCTGGCGCACAAGATTTAGTAAGAGAAAAAAATGCTTTGGCCAAGCAACAAAAGGAAAAGAAAAAAAGTTCCTGGTTAGATTTACTTTTTGGTAAAAAATAATGCTTTGTAAGGATATTCAATGCATAAGAAAATAGTTTTCTCTCTCGTAGTACTATTATGTTTCTTACAACAATCATCGGTAGTGGCACTATTGGTTACAACGAATGAAAAATCTAAAGAACAAGAATCGTTTCCGCTTGCCCTACTACCCCAAGACATGCAAAATGTAATCATTTCTTATATGGAGGCCGTTGGCGATAGCAAGGATGAATTTCAAAGAATAATATTAGAATATGATAAGACTAAACCAACGTCATTAAAATTGATTACCGGTAATTTATTTGATTACATCAAACAAGAAACTTCGCAAGATGAATGTATCAAATATGGTTTTCATGGTAACAAAATACCCATTAATTTTTATACGCTCAAAGATAATAGCCCCTCGATTATTGAAGTTGGTTGTATTATTGCACGTGCACAAAAATCTATTTTGAATGGCACTTGGTACTATAGTTTTTATGATCCAAGTACAAGTATCCGCATTTTTTTAGATAGCCCATCAGGAATTTATCAAACAGTAATTACCTATGATAAACACAAAAAAAAACCTACGATTCTTGGATGTAGCTTATCGGTACATGATGATCTTGCAATAGCATGGTTAGATAACAACGATCATTTTTTTAATATTACTTTTTCAAATCTTACTGAAGTAAAAAAAAGAAAGCCAATTGATTTAGATAAAGACAAGAATACATTAGATTTTTCGCACCTTAATCTATATTTAAATACCATGTTATTTAACCGACAAGGAACGTTACTTGCCTGTGTTCATCATGTTCCTCAGTCCCGCCAACAAACAATGGGACAAGTCTTCGGATGTATGTCAATCTCCAATAAAGAACCACTAACTCTTGCTCAACTATGCAAACGCATGATACTGCCGATTGCCGGTGCACAGGATCTAGTAAGAGAAAAAAAAGCTTCAGAAAAAAAAGAAGACAAAAAAACATCCTGGTTAGATTTTTCTTTTTGGTGAAAAAATAATGTTTTGCAAGGATATTCTATGCATAAGAAAATAGTTTTCTCTCTTATAGCACTATTATGTTTCTTACAACAATCATTGGTAGTAGCGCAATTGGTTACAACAGATGAAAAATCTAAAGAACAAGAACCGTTTCCTCTTGTCCTACTACCCCAAGATGTACAACATTTAATTATTTCTTATATGTGGGATATTGTAGACACCAAGGAGCAATTTAGGACGATAGCCGCACAATTCAATAACAATAAAACGCTACAATCCCAACGGGCCACCTACGATCCAAGAACTTCGTGGTCCGAGCAGAGAAAATATGGATTTTCTGGTAAAAAAACTCCCATTTATTTTTATACCTTAAAAAATAATAAACCTTACATTAGTGAAGTTGGTTACATTATTGAAGACGCATGGCCATATCGCTTAAATATCAGTGCAAAGATCAGCTATTATAGTTATAATTCTATGAAAAATCGCCAGCCAACTACCTGCATTTTTTTAAACGGCCCATCAACAACCTACGGCACGATACTCGCCAACAACATAATAAATAATAAAAAGAATATTATTGGTTGTAGTTTATCGGTACACGGCGATTTGGCAATCGCATATTGGGATAATAATGGCTCTCATATTACGTATACCGATCTTGATGAAGTTAAAAAAGATCAACCCATTGATTTGGAAAAAAATAAAGCATTATCTATTCTAGACAATGACTTTGATCATTACCGTTTAAATACCGTATTGTTTAATCACCAAGGAACATTACTTGCGTGCGTGTATAATCACACCGATCAAAGCGCCCAATTGTTGCAGGATAACGAACATCATACTATTCTGCAACGCATGGAACATATCCTAGCCCCCCGTAATACACCATTAACCTCTGAACAAATAGGTAAACGAATCCTGCATATACCAACACCTGAAATAAAAGCTTTGGTGAAACAAGGAAAAGAACAGAAGAAAAAAAACTCTTGGTTAAGTTTTTCTGGATTTTTCAGTAAAAAGTAACACTTTATCTTACAACAAAAAAAACTTTTATAGGTAATTTATTGCTGCGTCTCTACTTCTTTAATATTCACAGCAGGGCTTATAAATGGACTCGCTGCCATGAAATGCGCCTGATCTAATTCATTAATGTTAGCTAGGCGATTCACCATAGCAGGATGCGTAGAAAAAAGTTCAGCAAACCCAATCAAAAAACCGGGTTCTGTATTAAAAATTAATTCTGCTACATCTACTTTTTTATATAAATGTTTACCGGCAGCAAGAAGCACTATACCTTTTACAGCACCTTGAGGGCATAAATTATAACCAATAGCATCAGAGGTGTATTCGCGTGCACGCGAATAAGCTGACCCTAACAATGGAATAAAAGATGCTGGCAAGGTAAGAAATGATTTAAAAAAGCCAAGATGCCGTTTTATATGCCCCAATTCGTGGCCGATAATGAACGAAAGTGTATCGACACCTTCTTGATAAGCAACTTCTAATACATCAGCATATAACACCACAAAATCTCTTCCGACAGCTCTTGTTGCAAAAGCATTAAGCATGCCATGCCCATGCAAAACGTACACATCAGGAATTTTCTTTAAACCTAATTTTTTCGATTGGCTTTTTACAATATCAAATACGGTGGAAAACTGTCTTTCATGTATTTTAATTGCATTGCCTCGTAAATAACCCACAAACAACAGTGAAAATAATGTCCTTGCTAGCAAAAAAATAATGCCATAAAAAGCTACCACGCGAAAAAGGCCGCTCACTAATGCATACACGATACCACCATAGAAGAAAAGACTAATCGCACTCAAAATAACAAAATAAGTATTTTCCTTACGTACATTAAGTTGCATCGTTATAATCCTTTAAGGTAAAAAATAATGGATATTACGTTTCTAAATATAAAATTATAAGATCAAAATATCATAAGTATTAAAAATGACTAGATTTGGTTAAAAATTTTTGCCCGGTTAACTCACGGTGTCTTAAGCTCGTTGGCATATTGGGAGTATGAGCATTTTTAAATGCTTCAAAATCATCTGCGCTGCCAATATCAATCAATGTTTTAATAGCTTCCGGCTTTTCCTTTTTACACTCTTTTAAAAATTTTACCAAATCTTGATTTCCATTATTTTCAATCATTTGCGCAGGAGTTTTTCCTTGATCATTTTTTACGCTCAAGATTTTTGACAACGAAGCTTTGCTCATGGCATAATACAAAAACATTTGTGCTGCGTATGTTGAATTTTGCATCCATTCCTGACGAGTCATCTTGAATTCTTGCATGTAGCGAGCCGTGTATCGAGAAAAATTGCCGTACGCAGATATAATCTTATGAGCAGGCGTATTTCCTTCTTCATTTTTTATAAATAAATCTGCACCATACCTAATTAATTCTCCAGGAATTCTATCTTGTTCAGTAGGGTGCTTACCAGGAAATGCAACTGAGTGTAAAGGGGTATTATCATAGTTGTTTTTCAGATTTACGTCAGCACCATTGATCAATAAAAGTTTTACCATGTTAAGATCATGCGCATAATGTAATGCAGCCTTTCCTGCTTCATTAAACGAATTGACCTTAGCGCCACGATCAAGCAATAGTTGTGCGGTCTGAATATGATTATTTTCCACAGCAATAGTGAGTGCATTATGGTTATTATAACAATTATTTATTTGGACACCACTATCAAGCAAAATTTTTAATGTTTCAGTATCACCATTTTGCGCTGCTTGCACAAAATTTTTATCATCTGCTACAGATATTGGTTTGGATTGGTAATATTTTCCATAGTGAACTCCAATTCCACATACGGCAACCATACCCGCTAAAATATGCTTTCTATGTGAATCTTCTGAAAAAAGTTTCCTCCAATTATTAAAATCGTTAGTCTCAACTGGCATAAGTATGGTTGAACGCAACATTACTAATACAGCAAGTAATCCTAAATTCATTTTTTTATACATTTTTTAACCTTCAGCGCTCTTTGCTAATTATTATAAAATTTTTTTATATACTATATATCAATTTATTATAGTTTATATTATATATTTGACAAGTTAATTGATCGAGCAAAATCAATTAACTTAAAAAAAATCTACTTCAACTAACGTTGATTTCAAAGTCTCGTTTTGCTATGCTACAGCCAACTTTTTATCAATGTATTTTGTTAAGGGAAATGTATGATTTCATCCAAGTTATTGAGCTTTTGCTTGTTACTCATTTGTCCCTTTGCGCTAGCGCGAGTACATTTGAACACCACAGTTCAACTCGATCGGGGACTTCAGCATTATGAACGAACCATAGAAATTCAAGTAGATGTTAATACACCAGTAACGATAGATGATGATACGATGCATCTTGAAATCAGAATGATTACTGAACAAGAACAAGAAACTTTTATTGAATATGGGATATTCTTTAAGAATGCACAGGGCTATTATGAGCAACTAGCATCTCCCGCACTTAATGTAGCGTACGGAAAACCAGCAACTATTGCCTTTAACACAACCATCGGCCAAACTGCAGAAACTTCAGAGCCAAAAGAATCTTTAACGATAACCGTATTGGCAAACAAGGTAACAAACTACAAACATTAATAAAAAAAATGATAATATTTGATTTAGGCGGCGTCTTATTACATGAAGCTGAAATTAATTTATTGCACGCCCTTCCTGCTGACTTAGATATTGAATTAATACATAACAAACCGCCCCGAATTTTTAATCGAATGTTTGAATTTGCAAATCTTATTTTCAATAAAGATTGTAAAAGAGATTGGATTATTGGCAATATTTCTGGCCATGAAATTGTGCAAAAAATTAAAGAAACTATTGATACCAATGAATTTGATTTCTTCTTTAAAAATAAACAAGAACGAAATCTTATCAAACATGGTTCAGAATTAATATTATTGCCTGAAAAACTAGTAATGCTGACCCAATTAAATCAAGATGGCTTTGAATTTGTAAAAAAATGTAAAAGAAATGGTATAAGAATACTTTTTCTATCAAATTGGGATCCTGAATCATTTGTTTTAATCAAAGATAAATTTCAAGAACTTTTTAGATTATGCAACAGTGATGATATTGTTATTCCTGCTCAGATAGGTTTCATAAAACCTGACCTCAGGGCCTTTGACTACATGATTAAAAGCTTAAAATGCGATATTACCAAAACTTTTTTTGTTGATGATAGTTCAACAAATGTTGCTGCTGCACAAAAATACGGTATTACCAGTATTCTTCATCAAAATTGGAAACAAACTGCGCAAGAATTGATACAAAAAGGGCTAATTTTCCCGGACTGACGTCGACAAAGCACTTGATTCCTTCTCAAGATTGACTAATTTTTGACCGATATAGCATTGCAATGTCGTTTTTGTCAAAAACTTCAGAGCATGAAATTCAAATTCTATTTTGGCAATAAACCAATTAAACGGATAGGAGATTCTACGGCACCATTGATCTTAAGAGGTAATGCAATAACATACGCATTAGTAGGCGGCATGCTTTCAAGATTAGCTACATTTTCAATAATATATTTTCCAGCGCCCAGTAAAAGTTTATGCACTGGCGCATCGCCCGTAAATTGGTCTGGTGAAAATGTATCGATACCGATGCCAACAACGTCACGTTCTAAAAGAAGTTTTGCAACTTCTTGAGACACGAAAGGACAACGCGGAATTCCATTTTTTTCATTCCGAAAAGCAATTGGATTATTCCAGCGTTTTGACCAACCTGTTGCAAAAAAAACCAAGGAGCCTTTTTTGATTGTTCCATAAGAATGTTCAAATTGTTGCACATCATCAACGCAGATAGCATAATTTTCATCTGCTTTTGAGGTTACATCAATAACGTATGCAGGCACCACACTATTTTCTATGTTCATACTGGCACAATCCGCCGATCCTTCATAACAATGTGCAGGAGAATCTAAATGTGTTCCAAGACAAGATCGCATAGTAAATTTTTGTCCACGAAATCCTCCGTTATTATAATCCCCTGTTAATTCTGATGAAAATCCACAACTACCATCCCATACACAAACATTTTCATCAATTATGTGCGTTAAATCAACTACCTGAAAAGTAGAAATACCTGCTATAAAAGCCAGATTCAGTATATTCATACTAAGTAATTCCTTTCTGAAAGAATCAAAAACTACATTATTTTGTGATAAAATCAAAAATGAGTATAGCAAGAAATTACTTAGAGTAAAATTTTTGCACCACCTACATTAGCGCATGATATTTGTGAAAAATATACTATTTTTGGCCCAGAAACTGGGTACATTACTCAGCAAAAAAAATCTACAGCCAAGTCTTGGCTATCAAGAAGTTATCTCCTAAACCAAAATAATGAGCATTGTTACTGCACGGGCATATTTAAAAATATGACCCCATTGAGATTCATTTTTTTATAACTATCAGAAAATGACTTTAAAATAGCCATATTTTATAATTTTAATTAAACTATACTAATGATACAATTGTATAATATTAATACATTATATGCGGAAAAACAACCTATGAATTTTATTACAAAACTTTCACTATGTATGTTTCTGGTATGGAATAGTTCACAGGGCATGATTTCTAATTTATATGAACCATTTTCAAAAATAATAGGCCAAAAGAGCTTTGCGCGTATCGCTGGTATCTGCCCTGCATTATTCAAGCAAGAAGGTGTATCTTATGCAAAAATATTTTTCGCAACGTCAATAGGCCTTGCAGGCTTATGGCTTTTGAAAGAAAAAATCATAATAGACGAACGAAACGCTTATGTTGCCAATATCAACAATATGCGCATATCTCCCATGACTCAAGAAGATCTAGAATATTGGCAAAAAGAATACCTCACGATACCTTACAATGATCCGCTTATTAGATTATTAATTCCCTTTGAAGAACTAAGCTGGAAAGGTATACCTGACGTTCCTCTATCATGCTTGCATAATATTATGAATGGTTCTGCTCAATACATAATTGTGCCAAGAAGTTTACTAGAAAAAATCTTATGCAGTCCTGTGCATATATATGTAAAAAAGCAGACTATACTCAACAATTTAAAGGATCTCAATCGGAAATTTAAAAAAAATAGTTTTACGTTCAATGGCGCAGATCATAATTTTATAAAAAACTTTGCATATCTAGAAACAAAAGGCTTAGTAAGGAGAACTTCGAATTGTGCTGGTGACGCAGCCTCTGTTTATACTAAGGGACCAAATTTTCCATTAACCCTTTTACCTCCTGAATAGTTAGAAATGTTGTTAATTGAAAGATTTGCATCACACGTGTAATGTTTTTGTGACAACATATGCGTTGAAAAAAGAAACACGGCATGAAAAGATTATACAAAAATTCAAATATCACTATAGACGGACCGATGCTCGATAAGGTTAAAGTCAATTTTGCTGATGCCATTGATTTTAATCAATATCCTTTTTGTTTACCTATAATAAAAAATTTGAAAGATAAGGATATCGAATTTCCGACGAACGTAACTTTTTTTGTTGGTGAAAACGGAAGTGGTAAATCAACTATTCTTGAAGCGCTCGCTCATCAAATCGGTTTCGGGCCAGAGGGTGGCAGCAAAAATATTAATTTCAAAACATCCCAAGAAAAAACATACGTAGCCGCACAACATTTGGCCGAACAACTCACACTTTCTTGGCGCATGAAACCACGCCATGGCTATTTTTTTAGGGCAGAAAGCTTTTTTAACGTTGCTAATTATATCGATTATTTAGGACCTGATTTATATCCCTATTATGGAGGGAAATCACTGCATGAACAATCACACGGCGAGAGTTTTCTGGCATTTTTCAAACACCGTTTAGGCACCGGCGGATTTTTTATATTTGATGAACCTGAAGCCGCACTTTCACCACAACGTCAACTATCATTATTGGTTATTATCAATGAACTGTGCAACAATGGCAACACGCAATTTATTATTGCAACACACTCACCACTACTCTTGGCATACCCGCATGCGACCATTTATTCTTGTGACTCAGGCGTTCTTGAAAAAATTGCCTATACTGACACCATGCATTATCAGATTACCAAACGCTTTTTGGATAATCCTGATGCCTATTTCCAACACTTATTTAAAGACTAATATTTGAATATCAAATAATTTAAAGATAAATTTTTACGAGCCTCTTTAAATAAATTCAAATTTATTACCGTTGACACTGTGGCGCTTCGGTAGTTTTTTGTTCACCTGCATTACCCAAACGGGAGGCCTTAAGAAATTTTTTAATTCTATCAAATTCTTCTTGGGTAACGATAATAGAGCAACGATTATTATCAGCTTGTATTGTAGTTTTTTCCAGTACCAATGTGCGGCTGTTGTCTTGTTCTTTATTAGTCCTCTGTTGTTTTTCTGCTTCCATGGCATGTATTGAATCTAATACAACTAGATTTAATAGCAATACTATTCTCTTAATGTTCATATAATCTCCTTAGAAAATGTTACGTATAAATGAAAGAAAATTTTTTCGTTGATTCTATAGTAAAAAACACAAGTTACAACTACCAAACAGATGAACATACTAGAAAAAGATTAATTTTTTTCTATATTGCCAATCAATTATTGAATATTTCTCAAAACTTCCATCCAAGATTAAAAGCAATAAAAATCTTATCCTTTGTTTGGTTACCAAAAAGATGTTGGTATACATTTACTGCTACGGTTCCTTGTCCTATAAAGTGTTGCGTTGAAAACCAGAGTGATGGACAAATTAAAATGCCATTGCCACCAGAATTTGGATCAATAACGCCATTAATTTTATCTCTTTGGCGTAACAAACCACTAAATTCAACCATCCACATAAAGATCCATTCATTTGATGAATAGGCGATATTTTTACCAATACCGGCCTGATAAAGAAGCATATTGCCAAATTTTGTATGATGTTTATTTTTCGTTGGTAAAAGAACTGCGGGTGACATATAAAAAAACCAATCAATTCCCGTATAACTTGCAGTAGTACCCAGAAAAAAAGCTATGGACCCAAATCCGGTAGGCGGAATTTTCCTGTCAGAACCAAAGGGTAATATCAGTGAAGTTACCGTAGTTATTTGCTTGGTTGAGGTTTTTCCTTCACGGTTGTATGGTGCGTATTCTAATTGCACCAGAAGATCTTGTATACCAGATGAATGTTGATTTTTCATACGAAAATCTATTGCAATAGGCCATTCAATAAAAATTGAAAGATTGTCTCTAATCCCATACAAAATACTTGGTGCAACTTCAGTAAAACTTTTACGCCTACCAATTAAAGAATCCGGAAACATAAATACCAAAAAATCATGCTTCTCAACGATGTTTTGACCAAAACCAACAAGTGGCCCGGGTTGTTGTGATTCCGGTAACGCTAGATTTCCCTCTTTTAATTGTTCCTTTTCTCCTTCTGTTTTTTCATCGGCGAATAGAGTAAAAAAAATAACACATAAAAAAATTAATTTTTTTATGTACAAGCCCTCTCCTTGAGAAAAATTATGTATATTTTCTTTTTTAACGATCACTATGTATTATTTCTGTTAATCGCACTAAGGAGTACGCACCTACAGCAATAACAAAATCGCGTACGGCATCATCATAATATAAACCATAACCCATGGAAATTAAATCAATCACTATACATAATTGAAGAATCAATGCAAGATACGCGCCGAGCCTGGTTGCTTTAGTTAGTATCATGAACCCAATAATAATTTCAAAAATGCCAAGCATGTACATAAAATGCATTACAGAAATTGGCAAATATGGCAGTAACAAAGGGCTAATATATTTTTCCCAATGTTCAAGAATATTAAAAAATTTATCGATACCAACCACAATAAACATCAGGCCATAGGTAATTTTAAGCACATACCATAGTGACCTTAATTTCATTTCACGAACTGTCATTGCATTCATTCTACTCACCCGAAACGATAAAAATTTGAAAAGAGTTTAAAAAATAGACTATCAAACCGCTAACCAACATTCAAGGATAAAAAAATGATCTCTATTGACTAGCATACTCTCTGCAAAAACATCATTATTTATCGAGTTATTAGCAATATGGGTATTTAAACCTGAAATTCATATACATTGCCCACTTTGTTTTGAGCAACAATAGAATTCCCCGCCCATGAAAGGAAGGTGATAGGTGAACTTTGTTCGAAAACATATTTCATCGTTGGGTTTTTTAAAACTATTTTTTTTGATAATTCCATTTGCGCAGGAATATCCCAAACCATTACTTCAGCTTCATCAGTTCCTGTAATAACATTGTTGCCGGAAAGGTTAAATGCAACTGACATAACGTTATTGGAATGTATAAGTTTTGCTACACATGCGTCGATTTCATCTTTCTTAATATTCCATATTCGTACGCTGTGATCTGCACAAGCGGATGCCACACGATGAGTTGCCGCATGAGAAGACAAACAATGCACATTACCCCCTTTATGCACCTTCAATCTTTTTGTAATAATACCGGTACTATCGGCTATTTTTATAACAGGCTTACTTTCATTAGAAAAATTAGTAAAAACGATTGCATTATCCACCAAGCAGATTATTTTGTCCGCACCATAATGGGTAATAAAGTCAGTAGATTGTTGTTCTTCCAAAAATTTCAATTTCTTTATGCCATCAAGCTCAGCAATAAGTAATTCTTGATTATTCAAAAATAATAACGGAGTTCCGTCCATATATTGTGTAATTTTTGCAACTTCTTTATTAGACTCACTGTCAAAGATTTTTATATAATCGGCACAACGGAGTGCCACATATTTTGCATTGGGTGATAATGCTACAGCACGTATAGGATCCTCGGGTAAAAAGGCGATTTGCTTTTTCTTACTGCTTTTATCTTTAATACACAACGATTTATTTTTTGAGATAATAAAAGAACTGCTATCGGGACTAACGGCAAGAAATCCGAATAAAGAACGTATAGCTGTTGGTTCTTTAAGATTTTGTTCAGATGGTAAAGCAAGCTGACTGTCATCCATTGAATATACTGATTGCATAATGGCAGACAAAACAATTACTATTATTTTTTTATTCATGAGAGATTGTTCCTACACTGTTTTAAAGAATATTTGTTTGCAATTTCTAATGGTAAATAATTTAGTTAATTGCCTTATTTGTTATATAAAAATTTAATTTTATTTTTTACACAAGTCAACTATATTCACGTGTAGTGCATTGCGATGTTATTGATTAACATCACGAATAGATTCAAGGATGGCATTTAAATCTGAAGACCATGTATACACTCTGCCACAGGCGTCTTTAGTAATTATGCAACTCTTTGCCCATGAAACAAAGGTAATGCGACAGTTATCCTTAAAAATGTATTTAATTTTTGCCGTTGAAATTATTTTTCGTGAGCGAGATCCCTTTGGCTTCTCCCAAATATATACGGCATGATCATCTCTTGTCATGCCGGTAATAACCTTACTGCCATAGGGGCTAAAGCCTACTGAGTCCACTACATAAGGATGTTTAAATTCCACGATACATGCATCATCTGCTATTTTTTTTATATCCCATATTCGCACGCTGCGATCTTCAGATGCCGACGCCAAACAGTGAGTGTGTACATTAAAAGATAGATAATTTATATTTCCTGTATGCCCTTTTAATTTTTTTTCAATGGCACCTGAGTGAGTTACTATCTTTATAACTGGCTGGTTTTTACTGCAAAAGTTGGTAAAAATAATTTTTCTCCCCGCTAAACATAATAGTTTTTCAATTCCGTTGTGAACAATAAGATCACGAATTTCTGTCCCCTTTTTAAATTCCCATTTTTTTATACTCGCATAAGTAGGAATAAGCAATGCAGAATTGTTTAAAAATAAGGTAAACCGCTCTACGTCTTCATGTATTTTTTTGGTTTCTAGCGTTGCAATTTCTTTAGTTGATACACTATCATACATGGTTATGCAATCAGGATATCGTATCGCTACATGTTCTCCATCCGGTGATAATGCTACATGAAATACCGTATTAATTGTTGGAATGGATGCTATGACTCCGTTGCTTCTATTTTTTACAGATATGGATTGTTCTTCTTTAATCAAAAAACGAGTATGATCATTATTAACAGTACAGAGATTAGCTAACACCGTTCTTAACAGTGGTTTTTGCGCAATATTAATCGGTTGTTTATTATACTTTATTATCTTTGCAATCAAATCTGACGGAATATCTTTAATAAAGGTTTTAACCTTCTCTTTTGTTTGCTCATCCTGCCAATTAATTCCATCAGAAGATTCCTGTTTAAGGTATTTTTCGATAACGCTCGGTATCTTTTTTATACACAATTTTCGAAGTGAGGCAACCTTAAATATTTTTTGTTCTGAAACTTCCTGAGTAGGTTCTAATGGTGTGTTGAAGCAGTGCGTTAAATCCATTGCATATGCTGGTGATGCACTAATAAAAATAATAATGAACGCTATTTTGCGCATAACAACATTTCCCCGTTTTACAGCTAACTAATACAAGGATCAGTATAAATAACGAATCGCTTAACGCAATGAGATCTTTTTGGTTAAAAATTTGTGGTTATTTTTAGAGACAAAAAATAATTTTCGTTATTAATATTATTAATTGGCTTCTTCAATTTTTGAACTGAGATTCCCGTTGTTCAACTAAAGGGGACAAATGCGCAATGCGTTCAAACACCTTCTTCTCAATATTTTTTTTCAGTGCATAACTAAGCGGATTTCCCGGAAAGTAGCTTCAGAAGTGCCTGCGCTGCGGCTGCCGATGATGCAGGATTCTGCCCGGTAACCAGGCGACCATCAACGACCACAAAACTCTTCCAATCAGCTGCCTTCTCATAGAGACCACCCAGTCTCTTCAACTCATCTTCGACAAGAAATGGCACAACCTTGGTCAGGTGAACAGCTTCCTCTTCACCGTTAGTAAAACCGGTCACGCGCTTGCCCTTCACAATTGGTGCTCCCTTATAGGTTACACGATGAAGTACACCGGGCGCATGACAAACTGCAGCAACCGGCTTGTCAGCATTGTAGAACGACTCGATCAAAGCAATTGAATGCGCATTGTCAACAAGATCCCACATTGGGCCGTGCCCGCCGACATAGAACACCGCGTCAAAATCTTTCGCATTCACATCGGCCAGTTTGACCGTTCCAGAAAGTGCCTTTTGCGCCGCCTGATCCTGCTTGAATCGCGTCATTGCCGGAGTCTGACTTTCTGGCAGATCACTCTTGGGGTCAATCGGTGGTTGACCGCCCTTAGGTGAGGCCAACGTCAGCTCAACGCCAGCGTCACGGAATACATAATAAGGGGCCGCGAATTCCTCAAGCCAGAAGCCGGTCTTGCGACCAGTATTTCCCAGTTGATCGTGGGATGTCAGTACCATAAGTATCTTCATATTCTTTTCTCCGCTCAATGGAAATTAATTCAATATCATCTCAGAAACATTAAAACACTCCGATTGATAATTATCATATGCAACGACTCTATTACAATAATTTGTTATGGGATTAGAGAGATTGCCTCTATAGTTCTATAAACACTATTTCTTAGAATTTTTATACCGTATCAAGAAAGTTATTTTGCAGTGTAAATCGAATCAACTGAATTATGAGTTTCAAGCCTTTGCATCAAATAGAGTTTTTTGAAACTTGCTAAACTATTCCTGAAGCGCTTGAATCTTGGCAAAAATAATTTGACTATCTCATATTATTTTTAAACTACGTGCATTATCATCCGCGTGAATACCGAAACCAAGAGTTCACTGAAGAAACATACATATAGGTGACTGCGTTACCATTTGCTGTTGCAGTAGGAGCGGCGCCAGCATTTAATCCGGTAAAAGGACTCACAATTGTTGCACCGCCAGTTCCACCATTCAAAGCAGTAAAGGTTATACTATTTGTTGTCCCCAACATGACCGTAAAAATCTGGCCATCAATAGGACTTGGTGGAAAATTAATAGTTAATCCTGTTCTAGTTGCCGTAGTAGTTAATAATAGCAATGAGATACCACTGGTAACGGTTACTGTCTGATTATTCGCTGTTACTGCAAATGTTTGTGTTGCTTGACTTGCATAAATGTTTTTTACCGCTAACGCTGCGATCGCATTGATTGCAATCGTGCTAATATTCATCTGTTCAACCCCATTTGTATCAAATGATAAGGTATTGGCAGTCTGCGCAGTAATACCTGTATTAGTACTACCAGTAAATTGTAATGAAGGACTTGCTGTTGTCCCCGCAGGTAATACTAAAGTACCAGTCATGGTATCACCCGCTTTAAGCACATTCAGAGATGCTGCACCAACCAAAGCTGCTGTAATAGTACCTGCAGAGAAATTTCCTGAAGCATCACGTGCAACGATGGCACTTGGGGTATTGGCATTCGTTGCAGTTGTGGCAGAATTGGACACTTTGCCAGCAGTAACAAGGGTAGCCAATTTTGAATCAGTAATGGCAGCGGATGCACTCACATCGGCGTTGACAATGAGTGAAGTAGATAAATTACCTGAAGCATCAGTATGCACAACCCCTGCACTATTTAATCCATCAATAGTGACAACACCTGCTGATGAGATTTTCATACGCTCAGCGCCCGCAGTGCTTATCGAAAGTGTATCAGTCGTAGCTGCAGAAAAACCGGTCTTTGTACTTCCGGTGAAATTTAATGACGGGGTGCTCACTGCTCCAGCAGGCAGTTGCAGTGCACCGGTCATAGTATCACCAGCTTTCAAAACATTTAAGGATGCTGCTCCAGTTAAGCTTGCAGTTATTGTGCCAGCGGAAAAATTGCCCGAGGCGTCTCTTCGTACAATCGTGCTTGCAGTATTATTTGCAGTCGCAGCATTTGCAGCAACCGTTGCTGAGGCAACGTTTGAAGCAGTTTGACCACCGACGGTAGAGACCACGGTTGCACTTTGTGTGCCAGTCACATCACCAACTAATGATCCGGTAAAGTTAGTAGCCGTTGTTGCCGACGTTGCACTTGTGGCATTACCGGAAAGGTTCCCAGTCACATTACCAGTAAGATTTGCGGTAATGGTACCCGCTGCAAAATTACCTGATGCATCCCGTTTAACGATCGTAGAAGGCGTATTGGTATTTGTTGCAGCATTTGCAGCAACCGTTGCCAAAGCAACATTTGCCGCAGTTTGACCGCCAACAGTACTAACGACCGTTGCACTTTGCGTACCCGTAACATCACCAACTAATGAACCGGTAAAATTAGTTGCTGAACTGGCAGAACCGGACAAATTTGCAGTAATTGTTCCTGCAGAAAAATTACCTGATGCATCACGTGCAACAATGGCACTTGCTGTATTAGTACTTGTTGCAGTCGTGGCAGAATTGGCCACTTTGCCAGCAGTGACAATGGTAGCCAATTTTGAATCAGTAATGGCAGCAGATGCACTCACATCGGCGTTGACAATGAGTGAGGTAGATAAGTTACCTGAAGCATCAGTATGCACAACCCCTGCACTATTTAATCCATCAATAGTGACAACGCCTGCTGATGAGATTTTCATACGCTCAGAGCCGGCAGTACTCATCGATAATGTGTCCGCAGTAGCTGCAGAAAAACCGGTCGTTGGACTTCCGGTGAAATTTAATGATGGAGTGCTCACTGCTCCAGCAGGCAGTTGTAGAGCACCAGTCATAGTATCACCAGCTTTCAAAACATTTAAGGATGCTGCTCCAATTAAGCTTGCAGTTATGGTGCCAGTAGAAAAATTACCGGAAGCATCTCGTTTGACGATCGTAGAAGCCGTATTCGTACTTGTTGCAGCATTTGCAGCAACCGTTGCCAAAGCAACATTTGCCGCAGTCTGACCGCCAACAGTACTAACAACCGTTGCACTTTGCGTACCCGTCACATCACCAACTAATGAACCGGTAAAATTAGTGGCTGAACTGGCAGAACCGGACAAATTTGCAGTAATTGTTCCTGCAGAAAAATTTCCTGAACTATCACGTGCAACGATCGAACTTGGCGTATTGGCACTTGTTGCAGTTGTGGCAGAATTGGCAACTTTGCCAGCAGTAGCAATGGTAGCTAATTTTGAATCAGTAATGGCAGCGGATGCGCTCACATCGGCGTTGACAATGAGTGAGGTAGATAAGTTACCTGAAGCATCAGTATGCACAACCCCTGCACTATTTAATCCATCAATAGTGACAACGCCTGCTGATGAGATTTTCATACGCTCAGAGCCGGCAGTACTCATCGATAATGTGTCCGCAGTAGCTGCAGAAAAACCGGTCGTTGGACTTCCGGTGAAATTTAATGATGGAATGCTCACTGCTCCAGCAGGAAGTTGTAATGAACCGGTCATCACATCACCAGCTTTCAAAACATTTAAGGATGCTGCTCCAGTTAAGCTTGCAGTTATGGTGCCAGTAGAAAAATTACCGGAAGCGTCTCGTTTGACGATCGTAGAAGCCGTATTCGTACTTGTTGCAGCATTTGCAGCAACCGTTGCTGAAGCAACATTTGAAGCAGTTTGACCACCGACGGTAGAGACCACTGTTGCACTTTGTGTGCCAGTCACATCACCCGATAATGAACCGGTAAAATTTGTAGCAGTTGTGGCCGAAGTTGCGCTCGTTGCATTGCCTGAAAGATTCCCAGTCACATTGCCAGTAAGATTTGCAGCAATGGTACCCGCCGCAAAATTACCGGAAGCGTCTCGTTTGACGATCGTAGAAGCTGTGTCCGTACTTGTTGCAGCATTTGCAGCAACCGTTGCCGAAGAAACATTTGCCGCAGTCTGACCGCCAACAGTACTAACAACCGTTGCACTTTGCGTACCCGTCACATCACCACTCAATGAACCGGTAAAATTAGTGGCTGAACTGGCAGAACCGGACAAATTTGCAGTAATTGTTCCTGCAGAAAAATTACCTGATGCATCACGTGCAACGATCGAACTTGGCGTATTGGCACTTGTTGCAGTTGTGGCAGAATTGGCCACTTTGCCAGCAGTGGAAATGGTAGCCAATTTTGAGTCAGTAATGGCAGCGGATGCACTCACATCGGCGTTGACAATGAGTGAAGTAGATAAATTACCTGAAGCATCAGTATGCACAACCCCTGCACTATTTAATCCATCAATAGTAACAACACCTGCCGATGAGATTTTCATACGCTCAGATCCTGCAGTGCTCATTGAGAGTGTGTCTGCAGTAGCTGCAGAAAATCAGGTCGTTGGACTTCCGGTAAAATTTAATGATGGAGTGCTCGCAGTTCCTGCAGGCAGTTGCAATGCACCGGTCATAGTATCACCAGCTTTAGAAACTTTACCATTAAGCTGCGTTTGTACCGAAGAAGTAGTCCCTGATAAAAATCCTAATTCGGTGTCGGTCGTAACACTTGAAGTTAATTGATCACTTGCATTGGTCGTAAGCGCTCTATTGGCAGTCAAACCTGCTACGATTAAATTACCATCAGTCTGTAATGTTCCAGCTGAAGCGCGATATAAATCGGTGTCACCAGCCCAAACAAGTTTCGCTTGCATGTTAGTTGGCAATGGCGTGTTAGTTGCTGTAGGAAATTCTACCTGATTATCAAAACCATTGAGTACCATCACCGCGTTTGATCCACGTGCAGCCTGTCCCGACGTATCGTTATTACTGTAGTTAAAATTTAAATCTGCCGAAGTACCTACTTTGTTAATACTCCATCCACGAACATTATCGGGCATCCCCACATTACCCGTATCAGAAATAAGCGTAATGCCTGCTTGTTTTGTACGATCTTGCGTCACGACAAAATAAGAAGCATCATTATTTGTTGCCTGCGTACCATTACATGTTGGATCATTAGTAGGATTTTCATAGATCGTTCCCTTAGCTCCATAATAATTCGGCTCATAGGTAAGAGTCGGTACTGTTCCCGTAGCGTTGAGTACTTCATAGAGAGATTGCTGAGTATCAGTTGTGTTACCGATTGCAAGATGTGCTGGTAGCGTAGCTTCATCAAATGCTGCAAAACTCACGTTTGTAGGGTTAGCAATACTTATATCATCGACTGAAAAGACGCCACCTAAAAAATGTAACGTAGAACTACCAACTTGCACGACATCAGTCGTACAATTTGATATCGAAACAGAATCAGCAAAAATAGAGGTACTGCTTGTATCTCCTGTTGCACCACAAGCAATAGCGGTAACCGCACCATCAATTGAACAAGAATCGGCGCGTATAGTAGCGCCCGTTGTTGCTTGTAATGCGGTTCCTTGCGCAACACCTGCAGTGGCACATTGGAAGCTGCATCCAGTAATTGCTATGGTAGTGCCAGCACCCGATGCTTGTATATTAACGGTATTTGTAAAATTATTTGCAAAATTATAACCAACAATAGTTGCCGCACTGCTCCCAGAAATCACGATACCATTATTACAACTGCCCCAACTACCAGAAATAAATTCTACCGTTGCACCTCCCGTTATGGATGCACCAGTGTCCATGGTACCAAATACTACGCCCTCAACAGCCATGCCAGCGGCACTGCCTATAACACTAATTCCCGTATTTACCGGTGAGCCAGTTAAAGAGCCCACAATAATTGAATTTTTCAGAGCAGCAGAAGCATTGTTAATTGCTATACCAGTTCCATTAGCAAGTGCTTGTATATTTTCAAGAGCAAGCTGAGCTGCCGTAGTTGCTGATATATTAATTCCCGTTTGGAATTGGCGAATATCAAGCGATTCAAAGCGACCTATCCCTGGCGAACTACTTATTATGGAAATTCCATTTGCTGTTGAACCAATCCCACCTGCTTGTATTCCAAATTGACTAAATAATATATTAGCAGTGGTACAACTGAATAAATCAATCGATAAATCTTGTGGTATTACAATAGTGCCTGATATTGAGCTTCCCACAATGTTAATACCATCAGCGGTAATAGTAATTGGGCCACCTGAATTGTTTTCAATAAAGATACCTGCACCAATTTGGATAGCTATAGGATTAGCAAAACTTGCAACAGTATTGGCTACTGACACAGCTTGGCTCACAGTTCTAAATGGGGCACTGAATGAACCATCGTTACTATCGTTGCCATTCAAATCAACATAATATGTTTTACTCACAGAAGGTGTTCCACCAACCGTTGCCCACTGTGTAGCGGAAGCGGAAGATGCTTGTAGAAATTGCCCAATAATTGGAGCTGTCGCAGGCAAATCAACCGTATAACTGCTTGGTACTGACGTTGGGGCACGCAATCCAACATATCCACTATTTGTCGCGTCTTGCCAGCGTATTGCTGATTGTGAGGCCAGAGCAAGATTACCCGTCATAGTATCACCAGTTTTGAGCACATTCAATGACGCCGCACCAATCAAGCTTGCAGTGATGGTATTTGCAGAAAAATTTCCGGAGCCATCACGAGCAACAATGGTACTTGGCGTATTGGCACTTGTTGCATCAGTTGCAAGGATAATATTATCAGTGTTGTTCGTAATAAGTATATGAGAATCACCGGCACCAATAGTTTTCAAGTTAATCGTATTACCCGTTTTATCTCGAAAGATCTGACCGACTTGACCGCCAACATTTGCAGCAGTTGTTTGGTCTTGCATAGAAAATTGTGCAAAAGTAATCGGATCAGTATCAATAATAGCTGTTGGCGTATTACAAACCCAACTTGTACCTGCATTGATAGTTCCAGATTCAATAAGTACATAGGCAGTACCAGCCTCAGTGCCTGAAGCAAAATCAGTTGGACGTGTCCAGCTGCCAGCTTGGGCGAGCCAAAGACCATTTTGTACTGGATTTGTTTGACCGACTAATAAGACACGGGCATTGCTTATAAGTGTAACACCATCGATTGTCTGTAATCCAGTTAAGGTAATATTGGTCAGAGAAACAACAACAGCAGGACTGTGGACCGTAAAGCCCGTGGCAACTGCATTGTCTACATATGATTTTGTTGCCACATCATTAGGGTTAGTGACACTACCACTGATTAAAATCATGTTGGTGCTAAAATTCCCGAAAGAATCACGCGCTACAATCGTAGAAGGTGTATTAGTACTTGTTGCAGCATTTGCAGCAACCGTTGCCGAAGCGACATTTGCCGCAGTCTGACCACCAACGGTAGAGACAACCGTTGCACTTTGTGTGCCAGTCACATCACCCGATAATGAACCAGTAAAATTGGTAGCCGTTGTGGCACTTGTTGCAGAAGTTGCTGTCGTCGCATTACCAAACAGATTCCCGTCACATCACCCGTAACATCACCAGTAAGACTTGCAGTTATTGTGCCCGCAGAAAAATTTCCCGAAGCGTCTCTGCGTACAATAGTGCTTGCAGTATTATTTGCAGTTGCAGCATTTGCAGCAACCGTTGCTGAAGCAACATCTGTTGCACTTTGACCACCAACAGTATTGACAACCGTTGCACTTTGCGCGCCAATCACATCACCAACTAATGATCCGGTAAAATTGGTGGCAGTTGTGGCCGAAGTTGCACTCGTGGCATTACCGGAAAGGTTCCCAGTACATTACCAGTAAGATTTGCAGTAATGGTACCCGCTGCAAAATTACCTGATGCATCACGCTGGACGATAGTAGAAGCTGTGTTCGTACTTGTTGAAGCATTTGCAGCAACCGTCGCTGATGCAATATTTGTAGCAGTCTGACCGCCAACGGTAGAAACAACCGTTGCACTTTGTGTACCCGTCACATCACCACTCAATGAACCGGTGAAATTGGTGGATGAACTGGCAGACCCGGAGATATTACCAGTTAGATTTGCAGTAATATTATTTGCAGAAAAATTTCCTGAACTATCACGTGCAACGATCGCACTTGGCGTATTTACATCCGTTGCAGTTGTGGCAGAATTGGCAACTTTGCCAACAGTGGAAATGGTAGCTAATTTGGTATCAGTAATGGCAGCAGATGCACTCACATCAGCATCGACAATAAGTGAAGTTGATAAAGCACCAGAAGGATCCGTATGCACTACACCTGCACTATTTAATCCATCAATGGTAACAATACCTGTTGCTGAAATGTTCATGCGCTCAGATCCTGCAGTGCTCATTGAGAGTGTGTCTGCAGTAGCTGCAGAAAAACCAGTCGCTGGACTTCCCGTGAAATTTAATGACGGAGTGCTTACTGCTCCAGCAGGCAGTTGTAGAGCACCGGTCATAGTATCACCAGCTTTCAAAACATTTAAGGATGCTGCTCCAGTAAGATTTGCAGCAATGGTGCCCGCTGCAAAATTACCGGAAGCGTCTCGTTTGACGATCGTAGAAGCTGTGTCCGTACTTGTTGCAGCATTTGCAGCAACCGTTGCCGAAGCAACATTTGTCGCAGTCTGACCGCCCACAAGACTGACCACGGTTGCACTTTGCGTACCCGTCACATCACCAACTAATGATCCTGTAAAGTTTGTAGCAGTTGTGGCCGAAGTTGCACTCGTGGCATTACCGGAAAGGTTCCCAGTCACATTACCAGTAAGATTTGCAGTAATATTATTTGCAGAAAAATTACCGGAAGCATCACGTTTAACGATCGTAGAAGCTGTGTCCGTACTTGTTGCAGCATTTGCAGCAACCGTTGCTGATGCAATATTTGTAGCAGTCTGACCGCCAACGGTAGAAACAACCGTTGCACTTTGTGTACCCGTCACATCACCACTCAATGAACCGGTGAAATTGGTGGCTGAACTGGCAGAACCGGAGATATTACCAGTTAGATTTGCAGTAATATTATTTGCAGAAAAATTTCCTGATGCATCACGTGCAACGATCGAACTTGGCGTATTGGCACTTGTTGCAGTTGTGGCAGAATTGGCCACTTTGCCAACAGTGGAAATGGTAGCTAATTTGGTATCAGTAATGGCAGCAGATGCACTCACATCAGCATCGACAATAAGTGAAGTTGATAAAGCACCAGAGGGATCCGTATGCACTACACCTGCACTATTTAATCCATCAATGGTAACAATACCTGTTGCTGAAATGTTCATGCGCTCAGAGCCGGCAGTACTCATCGATAATGTATCGGCAGTAGCTGCAGAAAATCCAGTCGTTGGACTTCCCGTGAAATTTAATGACGGAGTGCTTACTGCTCCAGCAGGCAGTTGTAGAGCACCAGTCATAGTATCACCAGCTTTCAAAACATTTAAGGATGCTGCTCCAGTAAGATTTGCAGCAATGGTGCCCGCTGCAAAATTACCGGAAGCGTCTCGTTTGACGATCGTAGAAGCTGTGTCCGTACTTGTTGCAGCATTTGCAGCAACCGTTGCCGAAGAAACATTTGCCGCAGTCTGACCGCCCACAAAACTGACCACGGTTGCACTTTGTGTGCCCGTCACATCACCAACTAATGAACCGGTAAAATTAGTGGCTGAACTGGCAGAACCGGACAAATTTGCAGTAATTGTTCCTGCAGAAAAATTTCCTGAACTATCACGTGCAACGATCGAACTTGGCGTATTGGCACTTGTTGCAGTTGTGGCAGAATTGGCAACTTTGCCAGCAGTAGCAATGGTAGCCAATTTTGAGTCAGTAATGGCAGCGGATGCACTCACATCAGCATCGACAATAAGTGAAGTTGATAAAGCACCAGAAGGATCAGTATGTACTACCCCTGCACTATTTAATCCATCAATAGTGACAACACCTGTCGATGAGATTTTCATGCGCTCGGATCCCGCAGTGCTCATTGAGAGTGTGTCTGCAGTAGCTGCAGAAAATCCGGTCGTTGGACTTCCGGTAAAATTTAATGATGGAGTGCTCGCAGTTCCTGCAGGCAGTTGCAATGCACCGGTCATAGTATCACCAGCTTTAGAAACTTTACCATTAAGCTGCGTTTGTACCGAAGAAGTAGTCCCTGATAAAAATCCTAATTCGGTGTCGGTCGTAACACTTGAAGTTAATTGATCACTTGCATTGGTCGTAAGCGCTCTATTGGCAGTCAAACCTGCTACGATTAAATTACCATCAGTCTGTAATGTTCCAGCTGAAGCGCGATATAAATCGGTGTCACCAGCCCAAACAAGTTTCGCTTGCATGTTAGTTGGCAATGGCGTGTTAGTTGCTGTAGGAAATTCTACCTGATTATCAAAACCATTGAGTACCATCACCGCGTTTGATCCACGTGCAGCCTGTCCCGACGTATCGTTATTACTGTAGTTAAAATTTAAATCTGCCGAAGTACCTACTTTGTTAATACTCCATCCACGAACATTGTCAGAGTTCCCAGCATTAACGGTATCAGAAATAAGCGTAATGCCTGCTTGTTTTGTACGATCTTGCGTCACGACAAAGTAAGAAGCATCATTATTCGTTGCTTGAGTACCATTGCACGTTGGATCACTGGTAGGGTTCTCATAAATCGTTCCTTTAGCGCCGTAATAATTCGGTTCATAGGTAAGATTTGGTACTGTTCCTGTACTGCTGATCACTTGATACAAGACTTGTCTAGTATCAGTCGTATTGCCAATAGAAAGACTTGCAGGAAGCGTTGCTATATCAAATCCAGAAAAACTTACATTGGTAGGATTTGCAATGGTAACTTTATTTGTTGAAAACGTACCACCGACAAAATTAAGTGCAGAACTTCCCACTTGCACTACATCGGTTGTACAATTTGATATCGAAACAGAATTTGCATTGATGGAAGTAGTATTGGTGTCTCCCGTTGCACCACACGAAATCGCAATAATTGCACCATCAATTGAACAAGAATCGGCGCGCATAGTAGCGCCTGTTGTAGATTGCAATGCGACACCTTGCGCAATACCTGCAGTAGCACATTGAAAACTCGATCCAGTAACCACTATAACAGTTCCTGCATTAGATCCGCTTACATTGATTGAACTTGCATTATTAGTTACAAAATTACATCCGGTTATATCCGTTTTACTTGCGCCAGAGACAATAATACTATTAGTGCCCGAGACAAAATTACTCCCTACTAATAGAAGATTTGCACCGCCAACAACCGATATGCCCGTTTGTACGAGCGTGAATAAAGTACTTAATGTCGATACGAGTGATTTTGATCCATTAACGATCATGCCAGTATTTGCGGGAGTACTGCCAGTGGTAGCACCGCTAAACGCTGAATTTCTGACTATGCTTCGGATATTAGTAGTAGAAAGTCCAGTACTATTATTTAAAAATTGAACACTATCACATAATATGATTGGTATCCCTGTCGTACTGCTAGTATTCAAACCCGTTTGAAATTGATTAATGATTAATAATTGAAACTCACCCACTCCCATCGTATCAGTCACCACCGAAATAGCACTTGCTGTCGATGAGGGCGAACCTGAGAGCGTAAAACTAATAAATTGAGTGCTTGCCGTTGTACAATGAAATAAATCAATAGAAGCAGTCGATGGTGTTATTATGGTACTTATTGTAGAACTTCCGACAATACTGATACCATTAGCGGTAATCGTAATTGGTCCGCCCGAATTGTTTTCAACAAAGATACCTGCCCCAACTTGAATAACGACAGGATTTGCCGAGCTCGCAACAGAATTGGCTACTACCACTGCATGGCTCACTGTTCTGAATGGTGAGCTTATTGAACCATCGTTACTATCATTACCATTCAAATCAACGTAATATGTTTTAGTCGCAGAAGGTGTTCCACCGATCGTTGCCCACTGCGTAGCAGAGGAGGAAGATGCTTGTAAAAATTGCCCAACGGTTGGCGCTGTTCCCGGCAAATCGACCGTATAACTGCTGGGTACTGACGTTGGTGCACGTAGTCCAACATATCCACTACTTGTCGCATCCTGCCATTGTATTGGTGATTGCGCAGCCATCGCAAGAGGACCTGTCATAGCATCACCAGCTTTGAGCACATTCAGTGATGCTGCACCAATTAAATTTGCGGTAATGGTACCCGCAGAAAAATTTCCTGAGCCATCACGTTTTACAATAGTATTAGCAGTGTTAGAAGCTGTTGCAGCATTTGTAGCAACCGTTGCTGAAGCAACATTTGCAGCAGTCTGCCCACCAACAAGGCTCACCACCGTTGCACTTTGTGTACCGGTCACGTCACCACTCAGTGAGCCAGTAAAATTAGTCGCTGTTGTTGCCGTTGTTGCATTGCCAGACAGATTTCCAGTTACATTTCCGGTTACGTTACCTGTTACATCCCCACTTACATTACCAGTAACATTGCCGCTTACATTACCCGTAAGATTTCCTGTGAGAGTTGTAGCAGAAAGAGTAGTTGCATTGATTATATTGGCTGTCAGAGCGTTAACATTCGTGATATTATCAGAATCATCAAGTGTAATCCCCGATTCCTGTATACTCGTTGACCCACTGGGCGTATCTGTTCTGATGATTCGATTATCAGCAGAAAATAGTGTCATTGTTTCCACATTGCCACTACCTGCTGGTGTTGCATAAATTAAATTTCCTGCACCATCACTTCCCAAAAATGTATTGACTGCTCCTACTATGTTAGGCCAGCTTACCGTATTGCCATTTTTGGTGATACCTTCAATAGTAATGTTACCAGAATCATCAACTAATACTGAAGAATCTTTAATGACCTTGCCGGTATTATCTGCATATCGTGCCACCGCATTTATAGTAGAGGAAGAGGGACCTACAACTATATTACTACCACCTGATATTATTGTGCCATCAACAACAAGATCGCCGTTTATAACTTCTGAACCACCTACAGTCACACTGCCTTCAATAAATTCGTTTGACTGGATAAGAACATTATTAAATACAACAGTATTTGGTATAGAAACTGGTGTAAATCGCGTTATTACTCGATTGTCTGATTCTGATGTTTCCGTTTTTTTTTCTAAAATTGCTTTCTCAGCGCCATCTGCTGACAAGCAATGCATATGCGCTAATAATACAATCAATGAAATAATATATGTGCTGTGCTTCATGACATGACCCGTGTTTTAAAGTTTCAATGTTTATACTGAAATGGCAACATTTATAGAGATCGCCCATTGGTTGAGAGCTTTCCAACGTTGACCAAATTCAACTTCTCCTTCAACAAAAAAATCTATGTCTAAACTGTCGCACTCACAAAAGGAATAAGAATAACCAAGAGCGGCAAATATTTTATTAGAACATGCAAAAGGATGCAGTGGCGTAGTAAAATCGATATCACAGACGTCAAGCACTTGCGTGGAGTTATCAGGTGATCCTGGATTTCCTATAGTTGCATTGCTTGCTGTTGTTAAATCTCCGATGCACAAATCTGAAAATGTATCAGTGATTGATAAAGGTAAATCACCTTTTATTCCATAAGTGTTTTTAGTAAAGTTTTTTAAACAGACGGTCTTGCCAATATGTTCTCTGCTGCGAGCCCAATAGTTGTATCCAACATCAAGTGATACCCCGTTGCAATGTTTATAATGTAACAACAGTGAACTATCGAACATGACATTGCCACCTATATTGGCTTTCCCTGCGAAAATATTGGCTACACGCTCACCTGCTTGAACTACGCCATTGTTCATGTCAAACACTTTCAGCAGCATGTACTGACTACCTGCGCCATTGCGTTGCAATGAAAAAACACGCGTTTGTTTGGATTTCAATAGATATGTGAGTGTGGCATCAAAATACAAATCAAGAGCTTTGTTTTCTGAATTATCTAAAAAAGTATACAGTCCAAGCAATGTGGTACCTATCTGCCATGATCGATTTGCACCGACGATTGGTTCAAGCAAATAACGTCCATGTGGCTTATTTCCTGTGGGTATTATAACACAACCACCCCAATTAAAAAATCCATCAGGGGATCTTACAATATCATAGTTTAAGTCAAATCGAATGCTTGCTAGAGCGGTTTTTTCTTTTGAATCGGTATAAAATTTTCCATAGTATAATGCTGGTATTGCACCAAATGCTTGATCCCCCACAAAGGCTGCGCAAATAGAGGTGTATGCAAGAGGAGCTGTATTACATGTTGTGGTGTAGGCTCCCGGTGGATATGTTCCCGATTGTGCAAGATCAATGGTGCGGCAATGCATGCCAAGATTTGTCCTTGTATTTGCTAAAGTCAAATAGATTCGCGACCAAAGACCACATATCCAGGATTCAAGATCAAACCAGGTATTAAACGTTACAATGGTATTTCGTATACTCGGGTTTAAAGAAAGTGTGCCAATGATACCCGGTGCACCATCTTCCGTCATTAAACCAAATTGCCCTCCATCAACATCAAATGTTTGTGAGCCGTTTGGAGTACCTATCGAAATAGTGTTGCATCCATTGAATAAAAACCATTTTGCAAGCAGATTTTTTTTATCGAAAAAAGTATGTTGAACTCCTACACTACAATCCAAGCCCCACCAGTAATCATAGGCATGCTCTTCATGTGCAATTTTAGTAACTCTCAGCGCGGAATTTGAATCTTGAGGGCGAATAGAAAAAAAACTTTTACCAAAAGAGCGATCACTACCACCCGTCTTGTGGCAAGGGATCGCAACACAGGTGTCAAATGTATTGCACTGTTGCAGAGAACAATGGCTGGTAATAGCGTATAAGCTTATGATAAATGATCGTACACAAAGCAAAAAAAAATTTTGTTGCATATTTTTTTCACATACACATTTAAAAATTACTACTTCAACTTTTCCAAGTTAAGGAAGAGTTATTATGAAAGTCAACTCTTTATGTACATTTCGCTACAAGCGCTATCTACTCTTATTCAACTGCTTTTTTTTTCTTCAAATTCTACTCTTCTACTTTTATTGCTGATGTAAATTTCGTCTAAGATTAATAATTCCCAACTAAATAGCCTGGCTTTTAACCTGGCTATATTTAAGTTTTATTGGGATGCCGCAAATTCCTCATTCAATACCATCTAAGAAACATTAAAACAGTCCGATTGATAATTATCATATAAAGGATTCTATTACAATATTTTGTTATGGCATACCGTAGAGGTTTGCAGATTAGAATTTATGGATGCCAGGAGTTTAAGAGGTGCTAAAAAAATTCTTGCTTAACCATTTATTTTGGCTCATGATCGAGTTTCGGAACGCGGGCTGTATTTGTTTTTTATCAAAATATTTGTACGGACAATCTCAATCTTGAAACTCATTGTTACATTGTGTTACTTTCATCACAAAATCAGTACCCTTAAAAAAAGGATATGTCGTTGTTATTGTTTTTTGCAGCCCTAGCTGGATTAATCACGGTATTATCACCTTGTATTTTACCAATATTGCCTATCTTATTGGCAGGCGGCATTGATCAAGATCGCAAAAAACCATATGGTATTATTCTAGGTGTAATATTTAGTTTTTCTTTTTTCACCTTATCATTAACCGCTCTCGTGCACGCAACGGGCATATCACCTAATTTTTTACGCTACATTGCACTTGTAGTTATTATATTTTTTGGATGCACACTGTTATTTCCAAAACTTGAGCAGTGGTTTACTGCAAAAACGGCTTTTTTAACGCGTATTGGTGGTTCGCTTAGAGATCAATCCGCTCAGATTCAACAGGGATTTGGTAGCGGTTTTGTGCTTGGTGTTGCCTTAGGACTCATATGGGCTCCTTGTGCGGGCCCAATTTTGGGGTCGATAACAACATTAGTAGCATCCAATCAAATAACACTAGATGTTGTCTACGTCACATTGGCATATAGTATCGGTGCTGCTTTGCCTATGTTTTTTATTGCATACTTTGGTAATAAAATTATTGATTCTATCCACTATCTCTCTGGATACTCTGAACTAATACGCAAATTTTTTGGCATTCTTATGATTGGTAGCGCACTTGCAATTTTGTTTCATGTAGATATTTGGTTACAGCAGTTAACCGTACGTTATTTTCCAAACGTAGAGCTAGAAAAAAAATTACCCATACAAAAGGAGTTAGAAAAATTGGCACCTCAAAAAAATAAAGCTTTTTTATTTACAAGCGAGAATAGTACTCCAAAGGCTCCCGAATTTGTTGGCATTGATCAATGGCTTAATTCTCCTCCACTAACGATGCATGATCTCGAAGGAAAAGTGGTACTTGTCGATTTTTGGACCTATAGTTGCATTAATTGCGTTCGAACATTTCCTTATCTTAAATCTTGGTATGCAACGTACAAGGATAAGGGTTTTGTAATTGTTGGTGTTCACACTCCTGAATTTGAATTCGAAAAAAATATAGACAATATTAAAAATGCTTTGCATCGTTTCGGTTTAACCTATCCAGTAGCAGTCGATAATGAATATAAAACATGGCAAAATTATAATAATTCGTATTGGCCAGCTCATTATTTAGTTAATCAACAAGGTTATGTGGTAGAAAAACATTTTGGTGAGGGTTCCTATCTAGAAACAGAAAATGCCATACGCCATTTGTTGGGTCTTGAACCATTACCAGAAATTGAAAAGAATGTTGCGCGTACCGCAATTACGCCAGAAACCTATTTGGGTTATGCACGAGGTTTTAGTTATACCAAAGAAATTTCATTAAAAAATAATGAACCGTATGAATATAGTTACACAAAACCGTTATTATCTGATCGGGTAGGCTTAAAAGGTACGTGGCTCGTACATGCCGATTCTATAGAAGCTAAAACGGATGATTGCGTGCTAGAACTTAATTTTATTGCTACACGGGTCTATCTTGTCATGCAAGCAAACAAACAATCGCTGATTAACGTTCAACTTGATGGCAACCCTCTTCCATCTCAGTTTTACACGGCGGACATGAATCAACGTGGGCAAATTCTAGTGCATGAACCTCGCATGTATAGTGTGCTTAATTTACAAGATGCATATGGTAGGCATACGCTTACATTAACAATTCCTGCCGGCGTTACCTGCTATGTATTTACGTTTGGTTCAAATGAAACAGGCAATGAGTGACATCCAACATGATTATAGTGCTAAGCATACTATCGCTCGGCTCCAATAGCTCCTCGAATGATACAATCAGCAAAATACCCACTATAATGCTCTTAACGCAGCGTGGAATTTCACGAGTCATTGTTATTTATGTGGCGCTAGCCAGACGTAGCTTGCCGAGCCAGAGGGCCCGGATAAGCGAAGACTGGCGTGAGATTATGCCATGTGCGCGACTGCCTCGTCGGTCGATAGTACCGCGTGCGCCAGATATCGATAGTTGATAAGCGCCGCCTCGTAGCCATCGCCCCATTCCGGATGGCTAGGCCCAGCAATCGCATCCTTTACAACGGCAACTTCGAAACCTTGCTCAAGGAACTCACGCAGATGGGATTCGACGCACATGTTTGCCAACATCCCGCCCAGAATGATCTTGCTGATCCCTCTCTTGCGTAGCTGCAAAACTAAGTCATTGGTCTGCGGGCCAAACACCTTGTGTGGGCTAACAACAATTGTCTTGCCATCTTGGATGTACGGCTTGAAACGATCTAGCCAGTCTGCGCCTGAATTGGTAAACCCCGTCAGATCTAGTGGCCCGATCCGCGCGAAGGTATGCGTTCTCAACTCTACAGCTTCGAGCGGGCCATTGATCTTCCAGCCATGATCGGTGGGATAGAAATAATGGGGTGAGATGAGCACCTCATAGTCATTCGCTTTCGCGGACTTGAAAAGCCGCTCTATGTTCCCGATAATACCGTTCTTGATGACGCTGGCACCAACCAAGCCCCAACTCGTGCCCTTCTCGCTTAGAAAATCATTTTGTGGATCGATTACAACAACAGCAGTATCACGATTATTGAATTTCATTCTTGACCTTTCCTTTTTTCCTGAAATTTAATACCTCGTTTTCACTGAGGTCAAGATTTTTGTCAGTGTAAAATAACAAATTCCTTATTAATTATGTATCATCACACGAAATGTTTGCCAATTATGATCATATTAATAATTTGAGATTTTTTGCAGAAATGTTTTCTTTAAATTTTGCACATTATACACAACTTCGTCCCAGTGTTTGACAATAAGCACCGGACCGACAATCGCACAAAAAAGATAGGTAAAATATAATACTCTCACACATACCATTTTTATATAGCACAATAACTTTTTCATAAAACCTGGTTATTAATTTAACGGTGTGGCGGCCGCCAGACTTAGCTTGCCGAGCCGAAGGCACGGATAAGCGAAGACTGGCGGAGCTGACGAGACTCGAACTCGCGACCTTCCGCGTGACAGGCGGACGCTCTAACCAACTGAGCTACAGCTCCATAGATCTGGCTCCGCGGGCTGGACTCGAACCAGCGACCCAACGATTAACAGTCGTTTGCTCTACCGACTGAGCTACCGCGGAACATTTTTTTTAATGGTGGGCGGTGCAGGATTCGAACCTGCGACCCCCAGTTTGTAAGACTGATGCTCTACCAACTGAGCTAACCGCCCCAAAATCAAACCTAGACTTTAGAAATTGTAAATAAAAAGATCTTAAAAGTCAAAAATAAAACCACAAATTACTTTTTAGTGGATACTTTATTTTTATAATGGTACCAATCATACACTCATTTCATGAGCGATACGCCTATCGGCCCTCTTTACAAAATGGCTTTCTTGTCCTTATTATTAAACTCTTGGGCAGTATCTTTTAGTGTATTATTCAAATCGGAACAATCTAAGTTCAATCTATACACACTACCCAGACCGTTTTGAGCGATAATATAACCCGCCCATGAAAGAAAAGTAATGGGGAAATCATTGTTAAAGGTATATTTTATTATTGGTTGTGAATCCATTCCCCAAACATATATCGAATGATAATCTTTGCTCGATCCGATAGCAATATAGTTGCCACAAGGGCTAAATGCTGCTGAATCAACCTCATAAGGAGTCTCTATCACCGCTACACATGAATTTTCGACATCCTTTTTTATATCCCAAATACGCACCGTACGCTCATATTCGGATACTGATGCAAAGCAATGAGTTGCTGCGTGAGATAATAATTGATCTATATTTTTTGTATGCCCGCTCAACTTTTTTTTAATCAGTCCCTTATAATTTGTTATTTTTATAATAGGTTTTTCTTTGCCACAAAAATTAGTGAAAATGATCGTATCGTTTATGGTGCATAACTTCTTCTTTGATCCCTCATGTTTAATAAAATCAGTAGGTTTTTTCTCTTGCGAGAATTTCCACTTTTGTATACCCGCATAATCTGCAATAAGCAATTCCTTATCATGCAAAAATAATAATGAATATCCGTTACCATTGCTATTATTGTTACTATGTGCAATCTCTTGAGGTTTATTCTTAGTAATATCGTAGACCTTGAGATGATCATAATATCCCAATGCCACGTATGCAGCATTGGGCGATAATGCCACATGATATATATAATCTTTGGCTCGTATAGATGCCAGTATATTTTTTTCATCATCGTGTATAGATAACAATTCCCCTTCTGCAATACTTTTTTTTGTTAAAAAACGCGTGTGATTATGATTAACAGCGCGCAAATCACATAAAGAATCAAGCAGTTCCGGTTCTTTTTCAATAGTAATACGTTGTGAAGAGCCGCTACATAGTTTCTGTTGTTGAACGTTTTGATTGATTTCTTGCAATGCTTTACGCAGTTGCATATCCATTGAACATAATGGTTGTGTGATACATAGTATTATGAGAAGTTTATTCATGAGTAATCTTTTTCTTTTCTTCTTTTTTTGATTCTTCGGCAATGGCGGTAAGCAGATTATTTAAATCTATAGAGTCTGATTTCCATCTATAAACAAATCCATGTCCATCCTGGGCAATAACAGACTTATCTACCCATGAAATAAATGTTATAGGAAAATCATCTTTGAAGACATGTTTCATTATTATTGCTTGTGAATCTATATCCCAAACATACACGGTATGATCATACCTATTAGTTCCTGTAACAATTTTTCTGCCCGATGGGTTAAAGCACATAGAGTCAAAGTCACAAGTATGTTTAAGTACGGCTTTACATGCATTTTTTTTATTCTTTTTAATATCCCATATTCGCACGGTATCATCATCGGCAGCGGATGCCAAGTACTGAGTTACCGGATTAAAAGATAAATAATGTATACTTCCCGCATGTCCTTTTAATTTTTTTTCAATGACACCTAGGTCATTTGCTATGGTTATATCTTGTTCATTGAAATCGTTAATAAAAGCAACTTTATTATTCACCGAACAGATCTTATTCATTCCATATACCATAGCAGTAATGAAATTATCTGGTTCTTCGTTCTCTAGAAACTTCCACTTTTGTATAACATGATAACCAGCAATAATCAATTCAATATCATTCAAAAATGATGACGACTCAAAATTTCCTTTATGAGATTTAATTTCTATAAATTTATTAGAAGTAATATCATAGACTTTTACGCACTCACCACAAGTAACTGCCATATACCTTTCATTAGGCGATAATGCTATAGTAAATCCATGATTTTCTGTTGGTAAAACCGATATCAATGTATCTTTCTCATCTTTCATTAAGATAGATTTTTCTTCTTGAATAAAAAAACGGGTATGATTAGCATTAACTGCACGCAATGAATAACAACCTATTAATTCCGGATTGATCTGATTATATTTTATTATCTCTGAAATAAAATTTACTGGAATATCTTGAACAAAAGTTTTAATCTTTTCTTTTGTTCGCTTATTCTCCCACTTTATAATTCTATTACGAGATTTTTGCTTAAGATACTTTTCAATGACTTCTGGTATCTTTTTTATACACAATTGTTGTAACGTGGAAACGTTACATTGTGGTTGTAAAATTTTATTATCACTCTCCAATGTTTTGCTCAGTTGCATATCCATTGAATATAACGGTTGTGTGATAAACAACATTGGTATGAGCAGTATTTTATTCATATATTTTCCTTGTAGTATGGTCACAAGCAGAACAATGCGGATATCCCCAAATCTTTTACTAAGTTTAGCATTGTATATAAAAAGAGTTTCAAAAGTCAAAAATAAAAAACTACGAATTACTTTTTAGTGGATACTTTTTTATTTATACTGACCTAAAAGTATATTCTTTGTGTGAGGGTAGTTCTATGGCAACGTTTACTGATTATTTGAAAAATGCTTTTTTTCTCCTGTTATTTCTTCAAATAGCCCCCCTTTTAATAAAAGGTATAAAAAAACAATACCTGGATTTTTTAGAACCGCAAACTAAAGTTGCCTATTTACCCATTAATGGTGCTATTTATGATTCTAGCTATTACACCAAACATTTGAGAAAATTTTTTAAAAATCCGGATATAAAAGCTATTTTACTGCGCATAGAATCACCAGGAAGTGCCGCCGGCTCTGCTGAAGCAATTGCTAATGAACTTGAATGGTTAAAAAAAGAATTTCCTAAACCGATTATTACCTTATGTGAAAATATTTGTACTTCCGGTGCCTATTATATCGCCGCCGTTACTGATTACATTATTGCGCCGCCATCCGGATTTATTGGCAACATTGGCACACAAATACCGTACCAATTTAAATTGAAAGAGTTTATTGAGCAGTTTAAAATTCATTATCAGGTTATTAAAGCAGGAGATTACAAAGCAGTAACCGACCCATTTTCTGATGATGCCACGCCCGAACAAACTGCTTACTTGCAAACCTTGGTACAAGATAGTTATCAAAATTTTATTGAACATGTAGCGCGGCACCGCTCTCGCATTTCTTTAACACAAGTGAAAGAATGGGCAAACGGCAAAATATTCACCGGCCGTCAGGCATTAACCATTGGCTTAATTGATGAAATAGGTTCCCGCTCTAACGCCATTAAGAAAATTAAAGAATTAGGCATTATTGAAGAAAAAATTGAATGGATTTATCCACCACAAAAAGGTGGCTTGTTTAGTATGTTTTTTGATCAATCAGGTGTAACTAATCAAGAAGCAACGAGTTTACTAGGATCATTCATTAAGGGCATAGTAAACTACGCCCCATAATTTATTAATCAAGAGCATCCATACTATTTTTTGTAGTAGAGGTTGCTTTGCCATTCTCGCTTTTTATAGTAGAAGGCTTGAAGGGTTTCGTAACACGTTGACTAGCCAAATGTAACCCTTGACCTATGCCATATGCGGTTACGGCAGCACCAAGAACTATTTTGGGATTTTCTAACATTTTTAATTCAAGTCTATAGCACAACTCGACCGGTATCAATGCAGTTTTTAGAGCTTTGTAAGCGAGTGGTTTATTCGCATATAAATAGGGAGCATAATTATAAAGAGAGCCAAGGCCCGCATATAATTTTGTATAACCACACGTAGATAAACCATGAAATAACATCGCCATGCCGGAGCTGCGTAAAGCTTGAGGTAAGCGACTATATATTGCCGTCAGTGGCTCGTCTATTACGTATGACCCCGCAAGGTGTATTATTGGGTTATAGAAACTTTCCCTACATAATCCCATAAATATGCCCGGCAGAGCAGCAACCCCAGCCTGACCAACATAAGAAATAGCATTATTGTAACGTTGGCTCGCTGTGCGAATTGCTTGTGCCATATCAGTTTTTTTTCGTTGATATAATGAGGGACTAAGGGTATCGTTAAGAGATTCAAGCGCATCAGTTGTTAGATTATTTTGGTGTACGTCCAATCCGTAATTATTGAGATCTATATGTACATTTTCTGGCGCATTCCATCGGCTACAGGGTTCAATGTGTTTGAGATTGTTATCGCTCAAATCAAGATGTAAATTATCACATAGGGCATCGACATCGCTTGTTTTAAGTTTTTCAATCTTGTTATGTGATGCTTGTAATGCGATGATATTAGGAAAATGTTTTTTTATAAGAGCAAGTCTTAATTCCTTCAGTTTATTGTTACGGAGGGATATGAATTTTACTTGTTTAGAAGTTAATTTTTCTATTCCATCAAGTGATTTAAGCATTTGATTACTAAGGTTTATTCCTTCTATAGTTAGTGGAAAATTGTTTTCCAAAAGCATCGTATTTACCGATCTTTTTTGTCCCGACAATTTAACGCGCATACGCTTAAGTTCTTCTTCTCGAGGTGCTATATGTTGTGCATGTAAATTTGCTAAATATGATGAATCCTGGTTTTTATGCGTTCGTAATAACGTATTGTGGTCATGGTTGATGTTTTCTTCGAGTGGTTTTAACACTTTCTGTTCATATAAATCTGCAAGAACTTTTCGAGTTTTGTAAGGAGCTTCTAAATAATCAGCGGCATTAAATAGGTTTTTTACTTCTGAGCCGGTGAGTTTATCAAATGGTATATGTCCATTCATACCTTGTAGTAACGTATCAACAGCTCTTCCATTCAGGGGAAGATCAATTGAATTAATGGTTGTATAATCGGGTATTGCTTGGCAATCGGCGAGCATGTTTTTTAGTGTTTTGAACTGTTTTATGGTTTCTTTATCAACAGAAAGCGATTTTCCTTCGCAATTAAGGGTTAGTATCCGAGCTACTTGCTTAATAATAGGTTTATTTATAGGAGCGTAGGCATTTTGTTGCTGTTTTTGATAAGGATTGGCCAGTATAGGAAATTTATTGGTATATTGTAGGGCCATACTAGTATTCTTATCCATACCATATAAAGAGGTAAGTGATGGTATGATTACTATACCTGCACAGAAAAAAATGACAGTGGTTAGAAAATTAAGCTTTTTTGTTTTCATATTTGACTATTCCTTGTTTATAGCTAAAACCTATGTTTCGTATTGACTTATTAGTAATAGATTACCAAGTATAAAATAATTGTCAATATGAAATAAAATAATAAAAAATACCTAATTTTAGTAGTTTTTTATATTTTTCAATCAAGCATAATGAATTTTAGCAAAAAAACCACATTCGGTTGTTAAATTTATAGAGTGGGGGATTGCAAGATACAGCAAAAAGCAAGTCCTTGTAATTCTCTTCCGCTGAATGGAGAGAATACAATTTTTCTCAATTGTTAGATAAATATGTAAGCAATTTTGTATGATCAAATTTGTTAAAATTTTTTCATCCATAACCAATTTTTTTCTGGTCATCCAAGCTAGCTGACCGTATTACTTATTTGTTGCCTTTAGTTGAACAACAGCAATTCATTTTTTCATTAAGTAACAATAGTTGATAGTATGAATGTCAATAAGGGGCGCTAAGCGAACTGCATAGTGAACGCCATCAACTTCTGCATATTGCACGGTACCTAATGCAAAGCCGCGCGGAAATACTAATCCTTCACCACTGGAAAGAATCAAATCATGTTTTTTTATTTGCTGTAAATGATTAACATAATTCATTAACATCATCGTATCTTGATTGACCCCTTCATGAATACCGCATGCTTGTGTTGCCGGAGAGTAAGCAGCAATTTTACAACTGCTATCGGTAATGAGAACAATTTTGCTGTAATATGGATACACTTCGCTGACGCGACCCAATAAACAATTTTTGTATACGGCTATCATATCAACCGCAATTCCTTGCCAAGAACCTGCATCAACTAAAAAGAAATGTCCGGTATCAGAAATATGGCGCACCAGAACTTGCGATAAACAATGTAATTTTTCCTGATATCGTTTTTTAAAGGCAAACAATTCAGCATTTTCTTGCGCAAATCGTTGCGACGCTTGCAACATAACTACTTGCGATAATAATTCTTGTCGCTCAGCACTTACGCGCTCAAGCGCTTCTTCCAATTCTTGTGCAGTTTTTCTTCGTTGAAAAACATTCTTACATGAATCAGTAATACCGCGTTGCAATTTCAGAAACGGATATAATACACAGGAAAAACTTTGTTCAATAATTTTGGTTGATGATGAAATAATAGATCGATTAAAAAATGTAATACCACAAAGAATGCTCATGGCCATACCAAGTATAACAATGCGTATGTTCACAACAATAATCCTTCTTTAGAAAATAGTTATGAGCAAGTATAGCAGGTAATGAATTGGTCTGCATCATTGCCGTATAACATTGGTAGAAAAACAAAGAAAAGAGGTATAAAAAACCTCTTTTCCTATAATAAATGGAGGAATTAATTTATTTTATTTAAAACTTCGGAGGAAATCTGGAGGTAAAATACGATGTGTAATATTAACAAATCCATTTTTTGCTTTTATATTAGTTTCGCCGAAATCAAAATCTACTTTCTTTTTTGCGCCATGTATAACAACATATGTGTAAAAAGTATCATGAGCTAAAGTTTGTGCCTCATCAGGAATATTTTCAGTAGTATAAGCACCCTTAACAATATGATGTTTTAATATTCTGGCTACCGTCCAATCAGGTAAATACTTTAAGGTATACGTATAAAATGCCCCATCGACAGGCGCGAATACGGTAAAAGGGCCTTCCTTATTAAGTTTTTCTAGAAGATTGTGTTTTTTTAGTAATGCAGCAAATGTTCGTAAATTAGGTGCAGCAAGAATAACATCAGCTATAGTTTGCTCTGACTGAGATTGAGCCATTAACTGACAACCAGCAAAAACTATCATTCCTAATCCAAGCATTTTTTTGTATGTTTTCATATTTTCCCGACCATATATGATAGCTAATTGCTTATTTAAAACTTTGAAATGGAATTAAAACTGAGTTTATAGTATAAACAATACCATTTTTTGTTTTATCAGCTTGTTCGAGACTACTAAACCCCTCATTATCCAACGTATCACCAGCCAACGTTGTTACTCCTGGAAGTTCGTATATTGTAGCTTGGCTATAAACTTTTTTAAATTTATCCGCAGGATATATCCCTTTAACAATATGATGTTTTAATATGTGGGTTACTTCTTGATCACTTAAATTATTTAACGTATACATAACGTCTTCGTTAAATGCTTCATCGATAGGTGCAAATATGGTAAACGGTCCTTTACCTTGAAGTTCTTGTAATACATTGTGTTTTTTTAGTAATCCAGCAAATGTTTTTAAATTTGGTGTAGCAAGTATAACATCTGCAATCGTTTGCGTTGCAGGTGCTTCACCTTTATGACCAAATTGTACTGATTGCCTGCCTGAACGTGTTGGTTTCTTAGACACTTGTTGTGTTGTTTGAGCCATTATCTGACAACCAGCAAAAAATATCATAAGTAATCCGATAATTTTTTTACCTATGTTCATTTTTATTCTCCTGTTATTGTCTGCATACTATCTGCTTTTCTAATCGTTTTTATTTAAAACTTTGAAATGGAATTAAAACTGCATTAATAACATGAACAATACCATTTTTTGCTTTTACATCATGTTTCCATACAGTAACTATTGATGTATTCAAAGTATCGTTAGCTAGAGTTTCTACTTCATTAGGCATGCTATCAAAAGTATAAATACCTTTGGCTATATGATGTTTTAATATGTTGGTTACTTCTTGATCACTTAAATTATTTAACGTATACATAACGTCTTCGTTAAATGCTCCATCCATAGGTGCAAATATGGTAAACGGTCCTTTACCTTGAAGTTCTTGTAATACATTGTGTTTTTTTAGTAGTGCAGCAAATTTTTGTAAATTCGGCGTAGCAAGTATAACATCTGCAATCGTTTGCGTTCCAGGTGCTTCACCTCTATGACCAAATTGTACTGATTGCCTGCCTGAACGTGTTGGTTTCTTAGACACTTGTTGTGTTGTTTGAGCCATTATCTGACAACCAGCAAAAAATATCATAAGTAATCCCCATAGATTTTTGTATGCCTTCATTATTTACTCCTTAATGTTATCACTATTCTTTATTAATTAGTATAGAAAAAAACAATACAAATAGTCAATGATTTTTATAGTAAAAAACAGCTAAAACAGCAATATAATAGGTATCAATAATGCTATGTGATTATAAAATTAATATCCCCTGCAGAAATCTACTTATTAATACAAATATTCAACCTGCATCCAGATAGTAAACTTATTTTTGCAACTCAAGTAGCACAAATCAATGTTATTAAGCCGGTAATCGACAAATAAGATTAATATGATACATTATTATAGATACTAATAATTAATAAAAATGGAATAAGGTTTATTACATGAAAAAAATAACGTTATTTTTCATCTTCATAATATCACATCAAGCCATAATTCATTCCATGAATGAAAGATCTTTTGCCGAGGATATGCGTTTTACCCAAAGTTCAACACACGGCATCCCATCCAATAACTCCTTAGTAGCATTTTATCTTAATAATCAACATCTATATGATGTTAATGAACTAGACAAAGAACAACAACAACATTATGATGCTTTGTTCGATCAAACGATAATGGATTATGAAAGAAGACCTTCTGACAGGGATAAGCGTCATACCAAGGGTTCATCATACTATCGCGTCCTATCAAATTCAGTAATATTTTATAATAATAATAATCAAAATTTATTTGAGCTTACTATAAATAACCGATGGAACAAAAACCAACAAGAATGTTTTGATGCTTTGATCGATGCAAAACAAAAACCAATAAAACCAACTTCCGCATATATTTCATATATATTCTACGGAACAAGGCCCATAAAAACCCTTACCTATTGTTATGATAATAATAAGGATCTTGAAACTGAATATACCGGTCCTGCCGATATAAAATCTGTTCCATATCACCCCGACCTTATAAAACCTCATTCAATAATAGATACTATAAAAAAGGTAGAAGAATATGACTTTTTTATTTCTCCATTCCTTTTTTATCTCAAAAAAGAGCTTATTTATAATGATAATGGCACAACAACTGAAAAAATTACTCCTCAACACCGATTAGTTCAGGCGACAAAAGTAGCATTCGGCTTAGGTGCCCTTTATGCAACCTATTCTTCATGTTCTGCACTGTATTCATGGATATTCAAAAAATAACCGCACCGCGTAATTAAAAATGATAGACCATCTTGATTCCTGGGTCACCACGCTCGGTAGAAACCATTGCAATCTCAAGGCGCTCTGATAATTTTTTTTCAACAACTTTATTGGCAGCAAACGCGTACAATAACCCTAAGCCAGCACCCGCAACAAGTTGTGAAAAATAATGACGATTGCAATTGAGAAAATCTGCAAAAACGAATGCTGCAAAACATCCCAATGGAACACCAAATTTCCAACCATGGCGCATACCAAATAATGCAGTCATATACGTAACGTTTGCCATGTGGCCGGAGGGAAAACCGCCCAACGAGCGATGTTTGTGATTGAATTCTTCATGCCACGGCCGTAAACACGCTTTTGTATCTATTTTTTTAATTAAATCTTTTCCCGATTGCACAAACGGTAATCCTATTGCAAAAATTCTGGCGGTAAGCCGCAAATCTTCATCTTTAGCAAATAATGCCAAACTTGAAAGCGCAACCATCGGCACCCCTATACCTTTTTGAGCAATGTGATGGCACGCTTTAGGAAATTGATGAATATTTTTGTGTGCAGCACAATCATAAAAATTGGATTGTATATCTTCATCCATCATACGCGTTGTCAGATAAAATGGTGTAATTGCCGTAAGTATTTTTGCCGAATCGAGTGTAAATAAATTTCGCTGTAATCGTAATGCATCAACAATAATTTCACCCAAAAAGTATGCTCCGTCATACATGCATCCTTTTTTTTCGTTGTTTTTTTTGCACATTGTTGTTGTGTATATTTTTGCGTTGATCGTGGAAGTACACTCGCTGATAAAAGGCTCAGTACAATAATAGCTATTACTCGAATACTATATTTTTTCTGCATACGTATCTCGCTTCAATACTACACCGCTTGGTATACGTTTCAGCATACTAATAATTATCTTATTCTAGATATAAGAAAAAAATATTTAATTGGAAAGAATAATCGACTTTAATAACGTAGGTCCGATATCAACAACTTCAATAAGCGGATGTTGCTGACGTTGTACTAATGAATTGGTAACGTATATTTTTTCTATACTAGTTTGTCGTACTATTTTAAGAGCATCTCCACAAAAAATACCATGCGTAGCCGCAACATATATTGCGTCGGCACCATCTTCTTTTAAACGCATGGCCGCATGCATGATGGTTTCTCCCGTTGCTATCATATCATCTACGATCAAAACTTTTTTACCTTCAACATTCCCCGAATATTCTAAGTACTGTATGTGTTGGCCCGATCTGATTTTATTCATTACAATCATCGGTTTTTCCGTTAGTGCACTGATGGTAGTAGCTAAGTACCAAGCGCCGTTATCAGGCGCCACGATATAATCAACCTGTTGCGCATACGTACAAAAAAAATCTACCGGCACTAATGAATCAAATGGAAAAAGTTGTTCTAATGAGCGGTTATGAATATGAAGAATAATTGTTTTTTGCAATGCATACCGTTGTAAACAGTTAAAAAATACCTGCGCACCAAATGCATGGCCCGATCGCACAGAATCTTGCCGCGCATAACCACAATAGGTTAAGAGCAGATTAACGTTGGCTTGCATTCTTTGCAGCACATCGAGTAATAATAATAATTCAATAATAGATTCTGATGACGGCGTAGATGCAATAACCCACACTTCTTGCCCGGCAACATCTTCATCAATGGTTACTGATAATTCTCCGTCAATAAAACGCTGTACCGATGATGCTCCCTGATGGCCCATGCTTGGTATAAGATGATAACAAGAACGTGTGTAAAAAAATTTCATACAAATCTCATAGAGTAAGGCTACCAGATATCAACGCATATTTTTTTGTTAACAGGTAATAATCTGATGCTATCATGATACTAAAAAAATTCAAAATTAACTGGGTATTAAAAATTATATGTAACGCTGATTGCAGGGTTACCTGATTTATCAGTAGTAATATCAATAGTACATTCATCGGCACGCAAGAATGCAGCGACGCGTTTATGTGCGGCCATGCCATATACAACACCCAATGCAGTGCCGGCAACTACTTGTGAAGCATAATGCCGGTTAGCCGTAACACTAACAATTGCCATAGCCGTTGAACATAATCCTAAAGGAATCCATGCCTTTAACCCATATTCTAAACCGTATGTCATCGTCATAAAAACCATTTCAAACATATGCCCCGAAGGAAACCCGCCATGTGACCGTTGTACTGAACTAAATTGTTCATGCCATGGCCGTAAATTGGCATTAGTTTTTGCTATTTTTGCCACATCTTTGAGCACAAGCCCGGAAAATAATCCCAACGCAAATAAGCGACTCGTTGTTCGTAATCGTTTATCAGGAACAAAAAGAGCAAGCCCTGCACCGGAAAAAACTATAACTGAAACCGTTTTTTCGATTCCTTTAGAAAACTTGCGTGGCATTTGGTTAATATTTTTATGATGCAATGGATCATAAAAAAACTGTTGTACCGGATCATCAGCGGCCCGCGTTATCAAATAGAGTGGCGTAAACGCCGTTAAAATTTTTGCAGAATCTACACTCAATAAATTACGATGCAACCAAGCAAAATCTTTTATGGCAATACCAACTTCATTCATACTACGATAAAAAATGTTATGGGAAGTTTCTTTTTTTGTATCAGCCGTAATAGTTTGATGTTGTTCGATAGAAGAAAAAGTATAAAAAATCTGCATGCTCATACATAGTACGCAAAAAAACACCTTTCTTATACACATTTCTTTACCTTTCAATCAACTGAAAATAGTGAACAAAAGGAACTTCCAATGATTTAGTATAACAAATTATCATAAAATTAAGACAGTACAACAAGCTCAAGTTACTTAAATCGATAAATTTTATTAACGAGTTTTGCTATTTAATGTATTATAGAAATATTCAAGAGTATTATCCTAATTACTTAACTAGCTAAAAAAATTGTTTTAACAACATGAATAGTATATTTACCAAATTTTTCATTATTATTTTGTGTTGTGCGACGATGATACTGTATAGTATGGAAAATCCTAATAATCATTGGGCTATAAGCGTAGAATGCTCCGATCAAAAAACGATGCACCAGGTTTCAAGGAGTCTTTTAATGGATAACTCCACAACTCTCAAGCATATGCTTGAGGACGTTCAGCCCACTGAAACTATAAAAATACCATACTTGAATTCGGAGGAGTTTAATGATTGGTATAAATTTATTCAAAATCCAGATACACTGCCATATATGTATCCCGACAAAGTACCTGAAGAGACTTTGCTCCCTAGTCTAATTAATATTATAAAAGCAACACACTACCTTGGTGATGATAATGATACGTTAAAAAATGTGTTATACCGTAAACAGTATTCCAGTGCACTCGTAACAAAACTAAAAGAAAACCCTGCCTATTTAAGCGCTGATTTGGAACGTATTATACGGAAAGATATATTATGCACTTTCTATTCTATACTACCGCCTATACTCAACCCTCATCAGACAAAAATACCTAGTTATATTACCAGCATTAAAGATATCTTGCATTATATCCACTCCACGTTAGTGCCTACGCCGAAAGCCCTGTCGACAACAATACCTATTTCTAATATTCAAACTAAAACGACAGAAAATATTTATAGTGCATACAAACTTCGATCAGTACCATCTCTTGAGGAATATTTCTTGCCATTTAAGAACAAACAAATGGCACAAGAGCTTTATAGGAGCTACAATACAGAAAACCTTGCTATTGTTTTGAAAAAAAATAAATCAAAATTATGGGAATATCCTTCATTTCTTCTAGACAAGTTGGTTTGGAGCTCGGATGATAAATATCTAGCAATTCCAATAGAAAAGGAACGGCAGCCACATGGTCTCTATCTTTATGATCTATCAAACATCAACTGGAATACACAAGAACCCAAAAAAATAATAGAGGGTGATATACGAGCCGATGCTATACTACCATTGACTATCGACCAAAAACAATTTTTTATGATAGCTTCCAATTATGATACCTACGATATTTCATTGATCCTTTTACTGCATCTTACTAATAACCAACCTTATTATACGTTGTTCTGTGAAATTTATGAAAAAATACATTCACTTGCACTAAACAATGACAATAAAATATTAGTAGCTTCAGCACAAAATAATGTCTACCATATAGATCTTAAAGATCTTGATAATCTCTATCTGGAATACCTAGATAATGTACGAAATTTACCCTTAAAGGACCTTCTTACTTTGCACATTAAGCCAAAAGATCAAGATGCCGTAGCAGCAGCAAAAAAAATATACGATGAAAAAAAATCTGAACAAGTCGCACAAAATAAAAGAAAGTTTATCAACACATGGTTCAAAAAAATTAATCTTGGCTTTGGTGGGTTTACCAGCAGTTGCGCACTGGGATATGTACTATATCAATCAGTAAAAAACTTCTTTACATAAAACTGAAATCTTAATTCGAGAAAAGAATAAAATATTTTATTAAATCAAGGAATTATTACTATGATGTCTTTAGCCCAAAAAAACATACTACAAAGTCTTATTGCAACAATCCTTGTAATCAGCACTACGCAACAGGCATTTTTTACCCTTGATACCAATTATAAAAAAGTGGCCGCTGCCGCCATTACTCTCGGTGCAGTTAGTTATGGTTGCTATAATTATGCATTGCATAATGCCATCGCGCGCCTTGAACAGAATAAAAAAAACTTACTTGAACAAATACAAGCCTCTTAGATGCCAGCACTACAAAACATTTTTCGCATGATCGAACGTGCCCAATCTATAAATGTCTAACAGAACAAAAAAATACCGGATATAGTGATCTTCATGTAGCAATACAGAACGATATAATGGCTTTGGAAGCAATTCAAAAAATAACCAAGCACGATATCTCTACATTGAAATACATACCCACGTATAAAGCCAAACAACTTATAAAAGCTGAAAATGATTTTTTTAATGCCAATATTGCACTAATCAACGAACGTGAAGCCCTCAAAAAATTAGCAAGTTTCATAGAGGATGAAAAAAAATCAGATTTCTATAATACCGTATTGAAAATAATTCAAGACAAAAAGAATTTTAAGAGCAATGTGCAATTATTATATAATAATTCCTCTAAGCCATTCGCAGACGCATATTATTATATTGAACAAAAAAGAACATCTTATCAAGAAGGCTTACAACGACTTTCTACAAACATATCTGAATACTTCAATAAATTTCTAGAAAAGGCAAAAGGGATTACAAACACCTATCAGCAAGCACAAGAGGAAATATTTGACATTCGTCAATACCATGAAGAAGTATTACAATCACTTAAAGAAGCTACAGAAAAATCTAAAGAAACAGAAAAAAAATAAATCCACTATTGAAACATTTCCGGATGCATAGTATGCCACGGCGTAGATTGTTCATACGCATGTGCTGTTTGATAAATCAACTCTTCTGCTAAATGTGGCCCAATAATTTGAAAACCAATTGGCAACTTATCGGTAGTAAATCCACAAGGAATTGATATCGCGGGAATACCCGTAATATTCATCGCACAGGTGAAATAATCCTGTAAATCCATTTGCAATTTATTGTTATCAAACGCACCAAATTTAAAAGCAGGCGCAGGATGCGTCGGCGCAATTAACAGATCAACTTCTTTAAATGCTTGTTGCAAATTCATAACGCATTAATTGTTGTACTTTTTTCGCATTATTATAAAATTCACCTGCATGACCTACGGAAACACATAATTACCGATCATAATGCGTGCTTTAACTTCTTGCCCAAAACCATCATGACGCGTATTGGCATACATATCAGCAAGCGTAGTAGCTTTTTTATCACGCATACCATAACGCACACCATCAAAACGCGCAAGATTGGATGCCGCTTCTGCCCGACTCAAAATAAAATATACCGCAGCACTATAATCAAGCGCCGGCAAGGTAATTCGTTGTATGTTAGCACCTAATTTTTCTAATTGCTTAATTGCTGTCTTCAATTGCTTGGTAGTATCTTCCGTATCAATGCCTTCAGCATTAAGTGCATTGTCAATAACACCAATTTTTAACCCCGGTTTTAATTTGCCAGTTAAATTCTTGGCTATAATCTTTTTGCGTAACGGCCAAAGTGGAAGAATCATGCGCATCATTACCGGCAATTACGACTTAAAACAACGGCATTATCATGCACTGTACGAGTAGCAATATCCAATTTGATCCAACGAAGAAGCATAGGCAACTAATCCATACCGTGAAACTAATCCATAGGTAGGCTTTAAACCAACAATACCACAAAACGCAGCCGGCTGACGGACAGAACCACCGTTTCTGAACCAAGTGCCCAAGGAACTAATCCTGCTGCAACGGCAGCGCTGAACCACCACTTGATCCACCAGGAACCCGAGAGTATCCCACGGATTTGCTGTTTTTTATATGCAGATGTTTCAGTTGAACTGCCCATCGCAAATTCATCCATATTAGCACGCCCCAATAATGGTGCTCCCGCTTTTTTTAACCGCGCAATTGCGGTTGCATCATAAGGTCGCATCGATAGTTTTCTAAAATTTTTGAGCACAGGAAGCAATCGATCTTCTTGGCAAATATTATCTTTAATAAGTCCCGGAATTCCTGCTAATGGCCCCTGAGTAGAACTTTTTTGCAAAATTGATTCAGCATCAAAAATTTCTAATGCTGATCCAAGATCATCATCATGTTTTTTAAATCGATCAATAAAAAATTTGATGAGCTCTTGAGCAGAGATTTCTTTATTTTCGAATTTTTTCTTTAATTGATTTAATGCGATGCAAATGCTAAATGTTTCATAATAAGCCTTTATTTTTATTTTCTAAAATTTTTGGAACCACAAAAAAATGGTCTTCACTTTCCGGCGCTAATGCAATAATCGAGTTCAGAATCTGGTTCTTATGATACTATCTTCTCGCAAAACATTAACATTTTGCTCGAAGCGGGCACTTCGCTTGTGCAGCAATTTCTTTAACGCGAGCTGCATAGCTTAATACATCTGCAATTGTTTCAATAACGAAGCATCTATTTCATCTTCATGAATCGCAATCTTGAGAGATCTGCGCAATTTTTAGTACTTCTTCTCGTGTAATATTTGCCATAGTATATATCCTTTAGCTTAAATCGATTTATGTTTTCCATTTCACCGCGGAATCGATGGATATAAACAATACTCATCAATCCATTACCTAAATAAAAAGAGCCATATACAATAAAAATTTAACATCAGATTTTCAGATAGGCAAATTGGTAAAAATAATGAAACATGGCAAAAATATACCAAACAAATACCTACGCGTCCACATAACAATTTTAACATCTGCCGCACCACGCAAAGCACCAGATAAAATTAATTGTAACAAATCAAAAAATACTAATAATACTAATAATGGGAAAACTCGTTGCGGCAAAAGTCAGTAAATATCTTTTTTGATCAAAAAACTTAATAAAAAAGTCTGGCCAAAAAGAAAAGAATAATTAAAATAGAAAAGACAAAAATTGAAGCCAAAAACAATTATTTTTTAATATTAGTTTTAATACCCATCCAATTATGACTACACCATAACGTTACTCACCAAAAAGGTAATAATCTTGAGCAAAAGCCATTGCCGGCTAAAAATGCAAATCGTTCCAAATCTTTAATAGCGCTAAAGCTAGCAATCGCATATTTACCCATCGGATTAATCATATAACTAAGCCAAATATAGGCCAATGCCAAAGTTGCTTTATCAAGAACTACCGGCCAACTTAAGTTTAAAGAGATCTTTTAATACGAGCCAAGTCTGGTAATTGACAGAAAAAAGCTATGCCATATTTACTGATTATCTTTATCAAAGATACATATAGCCAAATGACAAAAAAACATAAGCACATATTGAATCACTCAAGCCAATGCCGAACCTTTAAACCCATTGCAGGAAATCCAAATTGCCAAAAATAAACCCATAATCAAAAAATATAAATACATGCTGCCAACAACAAAAATATGCATCGGAATTCGTGGTTTTTTATACCGCGTAAAAATCCGATAAATGCAAAATATATAAACATAAAAAAAATTCCAATTGCCTTAAACGCAAAAACGGAATCCCCAACGTAAATCATTTTTTCTGGTACCCCATAAAACCAGTAAATCCAATAAGCCCCCAGATATAGGACAACTTGAGAAAAAAAGCCAACATGGAGGTAACCCAAAATGAAGTGTAACGGACCTGCCAACTTCTTTGTATTCTTCAAGTCCATTATATTACCAGCAAAAATAATAGTTCCTACAGAAAAACCTTCCGCCGCCTTGATAATAAAATGAATAAGAGTATTGGTGACCCCTACGGTAGCATACAGTAGAGGTTGATTTTAGATTGGCAATCCAACGTAGCATCGATAAGAGGAACTAAGGCATACAGTAATAATAGCGGTGATAAATTCAGGGAAGAAATACCGCAAAAAGTGCTGATACTTCTCTCCATGGTATGAATTAGTAATCCCTTCTATATAACGCTGTATCAATTTTTTTTTAACCACCGAGGTCTCCTGCTGATTAATTGGCTTCTTTGTATTTTCAATTTTTATCAAAATAGGTTCCATATCTACTTCTCCTTATTCCCACTAAGAATTACTCTTAGTATAAAGAGTTCGCGGAAAACCAACAATGAATTTTCTGATTATTACTCTCTTTTTTTAAAAAAAATAAATTTTCTCTGCTTAACGCCAACGGTATATACAACTTCCCGGTCAAAAAATAGGCTTCTCTTGTTCAGCCAATTTCCACTGTTTTGATCCCCAGTACACCAACGTAGCATTATGATAATAACACCCAGGCTTAAACATTTTAATCAATTCCGCAGGAGCTAATGATGCTCGCGCAACAACCATATCTACCGGATAGGTTGTTTTTCTTAAAAAAGTGCGCCAATCTAACGAACAAATACTAATGCCGGTAAGGTTTAGTGCCTTTATTACCATTTCTAAAAAAGCTATTTTTTTACTATTAACTTCAATCAAAATAACCGTTAGATGGGGGAACATAACCTTGAGCGGTATACCGGGAAACCCTCCTCCGGTACCAACATCAACAATCATAGTAATGGCGCTAAAATCAACATAATCTCTTATTTTAATTGAATCTTGAAAATGATACCATATAACCTCGGTAAAATCAGTAATGGCGGTTAAATTAACCTGTTTATTATATTCTAAAAGGAGTGTGCAATAGGTATAAAATTGTTCCGCTTGCTGTTTTGACAATGTTTCTTCTTTAACAAAAAGGTCAAATAACTCATTATTCATTCTTATAGATTGTTCATTAATCACAATACACCTTAAACCATAGCTTTATTTATATAATGTTTGATATTATATAAATAATACCCGGCATATAATGGTATTTCAAACAGTAGGAAATTTTATATGCAGCGATTACTTTTTCTATGTACCCTCATCATATCTCTTGGTATAGACTTTCCTTCATATTCTGCTATCATAACATTCTTTATTCGTCCATATCCGGTTGAAAAAAAAATAGATCAGAATAAACTAAACTCTATGCTTTCAAAACCAGGAAAATTATCTGCAAAGATATTAAAAAACCATTATCTTAGTTCCCACGCCTGCCAAGGTATATTTTCTACCTATTGGGGATACGTTACCTTTTCGGATTTATACGGACAATCCGTATTTCCCCGGAAACAACAGAAAGGTACCTTTAAACTGTTAATAACAGAAAAAATAATCCCCATTATTATGATTGGCAACACAATTCATCACTGGGAAATAAATCCAATAATAGCAACTGAACTATATTCTATAGAACTTAAGCAAGATCCTAAAACCAAACATTTTTACTGGGAAACTGCATCCATACCATTACCATCCAACAATCGAATACAACTTGATACTATTGTAATATTTGCAAAACCAAAGGACCTCTATATATATCAGGGAAAATCACGTACTTATGAAACTGAAAACTTTATTTTACCTGATATATATGCAAAAAAGAACCTTAACCGTATTTCTCCAGCCTTGTGGATACTTAATGTTAGGCAATTTTTTGGTCCACTAACAAAGGAATTAATAAAGAAATCAGATACGTACTACTCGGATCAATTGAACCAATAATATTCTTACTAGTATCGGTAATGCTTACTATGATTTTTTTTTAAAATAAATTAAATCATGGTATACTAGTCAAAATAATAGAGATATTTGAAGAAAGGATTATATGAAATTACAAATTGCATTTGACCTAACCGACTTAGATAAAGCGGTGGCCATAGCAGTTAACGTTGCTCCCTATGCTTCTGTATTAGAAGTTGGATCACTTCTCATTTATCAGCATGGCGTTAAAGCAATTGAAAAATTTCGCGAAACGTTTCCCGATAAAATTATTTTAGCTGATATAAAGATTGTCGATCGTGGCAAGCAGGCGGTAACCACTATTGTTCAAGCTGGGGCAGATTGGGTAACGGTTATGGCTGGAACGAGCAAGGATGTAATTCATTCGGTATGTACAACCGCTCATGATCTAAACAAAAGTGTAATGCTTGATTTACTCGATGCCTGTTCACTTGGACAATCAGCATTAGAAGCTAAAAGTTTAGGCGTTAATGCTCTCCTTTTTCATAAACCTTATGAAGATGATTCTTTATTATTCCTGGATAAATGGGAAATGGTAAAGGGAAATACTACCTTACCCATTTTTATAGCCGGAAGAATAACACGAGAACTTGTTGATAAAATTAAAACTATTAACCCTGATGGGATCATTATTGGTAAAGCAATTACTGAAGCATCTAATCCCGCAGAAGAAGCGAAATTCTTTCATGATATGTTAATAGCAGGTACAAAATAAGTATACGTTAATGAATCCATTGGTCGGCTGGCGCAATGATTGCTTGTTCTTCGTCTTTAATAGCTTGCATAAACCCAGTGTATTGATCCTGCGGTTGTTTACCACCCAAGTAATTATGCATATACACAAGACCAAAAGCAAAAAATAATTTATTGGTCCATTCACTAAGCACGGTATACCCTACCGTTTGTGCTTTGGAATCAGCCGATAAAATTTTTTCACTACACAGGTCAAACATATCGAGCACCGTTTGTTTAAAATCTGGTCTGGCCATCCACTGATTAACATCTTTTAAACTATCCAACGATAGTTGTTTTTTCTGGGTATAACTACTTATTAAGTCTAGTGCTTGCTTGGAAATATCCGGTGTGTTTTTGGATTTATCTATCAGACCGTTTGCTGCACTAGAACATCCACTATAATAAATAATACTATCGAGTAACATATTTTTATATTTTTGGTAGGCTTCTTGTTCGGCTGAGTCGCCAAATTGTCCATTAATTAAAAGCTGATCAAACGATATCTTTTCCTGCTCTCCCGTACTTAAGGTAATAGTTAGTTGTGATTTTTGTGCTTCTTGGTACTGAGCAATGAGTTCTGTAGAACCTTTATAATAAGCACCCAACCAGTTAACGGCTGCTTGCGCAATTTTTTGCTCATCGCGAGGTTGCGTAGCTTTATAAGCACCAAGCGCCATTGCATAATACAAAATGGCTGCAAAATAATTTTTTTGATTAACTAAAATAGTACCTGCATTGGTAAACAATTGGGCTGCTTTATCCAAAAGTACGTTAATATTTTTTGATGCTTTACCCGCATACCCAATCGCCTTTATATAATCATCTTTTATTTCATAAAGAATGCCCCCATATACACCATTGCTTCCCCAAAAATAATCAACGGCGCGCGGGTCCCCTACTAAAAATAGTTGAGAGGCATCACCTAGTAGCGTATATAAGTCGGACAATGCATTTTGTACCTGAGTATTTTTTTGTGTATCTTGCAGTTGTTCATATAATGATGAGCTTTCACCATAATAGGTTGCCACAATATCATTGGCATACATCTTTAGAAAATCATATAACGGCGTGTAACCTGATAATTGTACCGACATATCACTTTTGGAGATCTTCTTTAAGGCTTCGATCGATGCTCGTTTTAAGGTGAGCGTTGATAATTCATCAACGCTCATTAACGGATCGATGGCAAAAACATCCCCACCATTAAATAAAAAATCTATTCTTTTTTTGTATACATCAGCGGCAGAAAGAAATGCTTGCGCAGATTTGCTCATCATATCGGTAACAACGGCTTGATCATTTCCCGAAACAAAAGATTTACCTCCTAACTGAATAACATCTTTATGCGGATCAGATAGATTTTGTGCTGATCGATAATACAGGATAACATTAGGAAATCTACTATATGCCATATGTGTTGTAGCGACCGTTGGCAATGGAAGTACCGGAATTGGTTTATAGCTTTCTGCTAAAAAAAAGGTTGGCTTGCCATACGAATCATTTCTTGCTTCCAGATGCAAGGATGATTGATTGCTCGCAATACGGTCTTTAAGGTTCTGCCTAAAACGAGAAGCATTATTCACAAACGTTAAAATTAATGGCAGTTGATCGGAGCTAACGTTAGGATGCTCACGCAGTTCATAACCATCAAAAACATCTTGATAGGCAATGCCGTGATCTTTCAACTCATTATCAACGTACAATAAAAAGGCATAGGTAATCAGCGCATCTTGTATAGCTTTGGCTGCCTGTTGCGATTGATCGTGAGCTAATGTTTGTAAGTTAAGCGTGATCGGAATATAGGAAGGTATTTCTTGTACATAATTATATAATTCATACCGTTCAGGAACTGATAACGTACCCACTGGTATCATCGCAATGCCATGTGTTTCTTTTTGCCCAGGAATAATAAGATTACGATACGCATCAACCAATGCGCGGGTATACGATAAATCATAACGATCTTGTGCCCGTTTACTCTCTTTACTATTATTGGTAGCATCAAAATATTTTTTCGCTAACGCATATGCTTCATACGCCTTGTCATATTTTTTTTGATTAAAATACGTATTGGCTAATGCAAGATACAGTGCTGCATACGTAGCATCCGGATTAGGAATGGTAATGGAATATTTCACCTGCTGGCCAGGCAGTGCAGCATCATACGTAATAGTATTATTTTTAGTATCGATATTTTTTTTCAGAAATTCCAACGATGGATCAGTTATACCATATTCATTTAATATGCCTTGTTGTTCTGTTAGTGCTTGATCAAATTTATTCATCCATGCAACAATATGTGCTTGATTATCAGTGCCCGATGTTACTAAATCTACGTTCGCACTTTGTTTTAATGCATCTTGGGCAATGGAAAAATATGAATGTAACAACTCATCAATTTTTTTTACAATCATAGCTTGATGTTCGCTATCTTTTTTTTGTTCATTAAATAGATATGATCGATAATAAATAAGTGCAGAGCCTAACGATGGATAGTATTTCTCGGGAACATTTTGCTCATATGCTTGCGCATATTCAGAAATTACACGGTTATAACCAACATCAAACCCCGTTACAGAAAGACGCAATCCCACAGCATACGTCCTGAGCAGATCATGCCAGGCAGTATTAGCAACGCTCGAATATTCTTGTATTTTTGTATCCGGCAACCATGCATCATGATCCAATTTCAGAACTTGTTTTTCTTTACTTTCTGCTTCTTGCGTAAGCATATCCCCCGGCTTAGTTACTTGCCCAATACTTTTAATGGTTCCTGTTAAAAATTGATCGACCTGTGTCGACAAATACCCGCTGCGAGCACTATCTGCAGCAATATAATATTGAAGAGCTAATGAACTATTATTCAGCGTCGCTGCTGTTTCAATATAAACTTTTGCACTATGCCGCTGCAGCATGGTCACGTAATTCCATTCCTGATTGCCCGTTATTAATTTTTTAAGTTCTGCATTTTCCAGTTGAGCCGGATATCCAGAAACAAAAGATTCTATAATCTTATTTTGCTTATAGAGAGTATCTGCTTTTTTAAATACCAGTTCCGCTTGAGCATAATAGGTCTGTGCTGTATTTAAGCCTTCGTTGGTTCCTCCCCGCGCAATTTGATCTCCTTGTTCAAGAAAGGTGAATCCTTGCATTGCATTATCTAAAAAAGAAAGAACGATGGTAAGGTCATTAGTATTATTACCAAGCTCTTGATAACTTTGTTTGGCCACTGCATAGGCTGTAATAGATTTTTTAATGGTATCAAGTAATGCCGCTATAAGGTTTTCAAATGAACTAACTGATGGTTCAATATTATACGTACTCATTGTTGCAAAATAATTTTGCATTGGGGCTTTATAGGTAGTTAAAAATGTCGTAAATAATTGATGTGCTTGATGTATACTTTGGTTTGCTTGCAATTGCTGCAACGCATTATTAATTTGTTCGGCATTAACACCATCGCCAGCTTGTGCAAAGAAAATATATGTTTTCTGATACAACGCCAATGCTTGATCGATATCACCCGCTTCTTCAGATTTTTTTGCCTGATCACGGGTCGTTAATGCTTTTTGTAATGAATCTGAAACCATACTAAAATGCTGATACGAAGCATCATCATGAGCTTTTTTAAAATATTGAGCTACTTGATTATATACCTCTATAACATTTTTGACTGACGCTTGATTGTTAGGAGTTTTGGGCATCGTAGTTAATAATTTTTGTGCTTGTGCACTCAATAAAACTCCCATGTTAGTATTAATAAGATTTTCTACTATTGTTGCTGGTTGTTCTTCCAATAAAGGAATATCGGTTGCTATTTCTTTATAATAACTATCGGCGTAAGAAAAGATCTTGCGCAGTGGGATAACTGCTACTGGTAACGAGATCCTGCAAAACTTTTATATACGGATTAAGGGTCATTTCTTTTTTTTTGTTTTGATAAAAAAATACAACGTTTTCCTTATTTTTAGTAAAAAAATTATTAGCAAACGTTGTAACTGCGCCAAGATACCCATTAGCGAGCGGCGATGATTTATTTGCTCCACTACCCTGTAAGCGTTGTGCCAGCTCATAAAAAATTTGATAATATGCGCGTTTATCTTTTTTACTGAGCGCTTCTCCCTTTTTTATTGAAAGAGCAATATCATTGCCATATAAATCCACTAATTTTTTCATAGCCGAAGTAACGAGACTTGATCGATCATCAAAATCAACTACTACCTGGCTTTGATTATATACCGCATACAATTGATTCATTACTTTCTGATATTTTTGAGTGATGGTGCCCATTGCTTGTTGATCAAGAATACCCGAGCTAAAATAGGTAACAATAACTTCCCGTGCCTCTTTATTTGCTTCATTGAGCAGTGGCAAAACTTTTGCAAGCCCCTGAAACAATGCATGATTTTTTTCTTGCACCTGTCGTTCTTTCTCTACTTGAGTATTTGCCTCTTGCTCTTTTTTCGATTGCATTTTTTGTTTAATAGATTCTTGCAGAGCAAGTAATTTTGGCTCAACCGTCTTCATCAAGGTTGTTGCACTATCTTTTATTGCTGCTTGCAGTGCGGTAAGTTCTATCAATAATGTTTGTTGTCCGGCACTCACCGTTATTGATTTTTGATCAACACCGGCAGTAACCGTCTTTATAATTTTTTTTGTCTGGTCATTACGCGTAGCAATGAATGCCCGTTCATCTGCTATCGCTTTTTCAATCACCGATTCAACGTCCTTTAAATTAGTAGTTATCGACGTTTGGTCTTGAGCGGACAGATTGTTACTATCAGAATACGCTTTATTGAGTGAGCTATACAATTGTTGCGAGGATGAAAGAATCATATCTTCGGCTTGTTTGTTAACCGAATCTATTCTATCAATAATATTTTGTAACGCAGGGTCTAATGCAAACAATGTAACATGATGTAACATTATTAATAATACAATACCATGTAATTTTCTCACACCAACTCCTTATTTGATACTATTCTTTGAAAAAACCATAACGTAATAACATTATGCTTTGCAAGATAATCATAAAAATTAAATTAATCATATTTGAATATAAAAAAAATATACTAGTATGTCTTGATAATGTGAGCCATTAAAGGTATAATAGTTAACATCATAGCAAGACATTTACTAAAAAAAGCATCTTATGCTATGTGTTTTACTGGTGTTTGAAAATAAAAGTTTTATGAAGAAAGGTAATGCTAAGAAAAAATAGTTACTGGAATAGATTATTAATTTTTTTATTAATGAATAGATACAAATAATGAATATGTACGTTGGAAACCTTTCAAGTAGTGTAACTGAAGAAAAATTGAGAGATCTCTTTGAACAATTCGGAGAAGTCAAATCAATTAAGATTATTAAAGATAAATTCACCAATATGGCAAAAGGCTTTGCTTTTGTTGAAATGGCTTCATCAGAAGCTGCTCAAGAAGCAATGAACAAGCTCAATGGCCAAGTTGTTGATGGAAAAAACATCAAAGTCAACGAAGCTCGCCCACCTGAAGCTCGTCCAAGAACCGGTGGAAGCCGTTTCGGTGGCGGCGGTGGAGACCGTAGCCGTGGACCACGCAGCAATGGCGGTGGTGGTGGCTGGGGTAGCCGATAAATTCCCAAAAAACCCGGCGTTACTTCGGTAACAGTTGCCGGGTTTTTTTTCTTTATTAGCTAAATTATAAAATTTTGTTCAGATTTTATCTGTTGGTTAATTTTTTTGCTACACAGGACAACATTATTAATGTCCATCCCGTAAATAACACATCAATTCCTACTAACGTACCAATTACCCACAAACCAGAAGAAGGCCATTGCTGCCAAATAAGTATGCCAAGAATTAAGGTTAAAACCCCGTTCAAGGCTAGCCATCCTTTATGCGGTACTTTCTTTGCCCAGAAAAATAATTTTTGCTATCCCCGTTACAATAAAAAATAGTGCCAATAAAAGCGTTATATTGACGGCATTAATGGTTGGATACAATACAATAAAAAGTCCAGCTACACAGTATAATACACCTAAAAACATATGGAGAAAAAAACTGCTCCATAAACTTAACTTAAATGATTGGACCCCCTCGAATAATCCAATAATGATTAATAAAAAGCCAAGATATACCACCGAAAAAATGGTACTGGTAAAAGAATAGATGATCGCTAATGTTCCCAATATTACAAGACCAATACCCAAGGCTAAGAACCAACCCCAATTTTCTTTTAACTGAGTTCTGGATACGAAACTTACTTCTGTATCTACGATACCATTCATAAAAACTCCCTTTTTTTTATAATAATGTAGTGCTTCACCTAACTGGTATATTTGGATTGCCCTACAAAAATCAATAAAAATAGTTTGTTGCAAAATCTATGGAAAAATTTTTTTAGAATATCATACGTGAGTCGTATCGATAGATCCTATCGGTAATAAAAATTAGCCAGCAGCATAAGTATTTTTTGAGCATAAGGTTCAAATTTAAAAGCGTTAACTCGCGTTAGGATATAATTAATAATACGAGAAAACGTAGAATGAAGCTGTTCTTTGCTTGTAGAATGGAATCTTCCTCTTTGCTTACAAAATACAGATCCTCTTTGCTTTTTGAGCCCTGTATTTTAAGAATATTATGTAAAGACTGTGGACGTTGCAAGCACGCAGCAATGCTCTCATGTATTGGGTTACCGTATATTGCCAGTGGATTCTTAATAATGATCTTTGTAGTATCAGTGTAATACCTACTACAGCTCCACTACCAAATTCTTGGAGCAAGGTTCCGGTATTAAGATCAATTATTCTTGTTTTCATCTTCTTTGACGAAACAATAATTTTAGTGCCATCAGGTGAAGGAACGATTGAAGAAATATATTCATAGGGCCAATCCTCTCCCTGGTAATCATTACTTGCATCACAATATGCATCGGTGTTAACAGCAATGGTGTTAATGATAGCACGGGATTCGAAATCGAGAATTTTTGACACCAGTTTTACACGTGCTTTCACACGTTCCTACAATAATTTTAGAATTATCGGGTGTTAATGCAATAGACGAAACTTCCTGATTAGGATCTTGCCTATCTATAAAATTAAAACATTCTATAGCATCGTTAGCAAGGTTCATTTTTTTGATACCTAATCTATATTTAAAAATAAGAAATGTACCCTCATTAGTTATACAAGGATAATTTCCAAATGTAACATGATAACTATCATCTCGATCATTAACATCTACCTTACGAATTTTTTCTTGATTAACTCCTTTTTGATCGGTCTCCACCGTTACAAAAAAAATTTTATCTCGATCAATCACTACAACATCGTTTGGGACCGCAAGAACGGGATAAAGTTGTAGGCCCACTCTCCACCAGGTATGGGATAACTGTACTGCTTATTTCTTTCCCACTCCTTTATTACACTTCCCTGTCGATTCTCACTAATACACCTCACGGTATTACCACCCCACGTCAAAATTTCTGGCGCATTTCCCCTTACTATTGGAAGACTTTTCTCAGCGCCTAAAATGTGCTGAGGATTGCAATAATTGCCCAGTTGAAGAATCCCATACACATACATCAGATTCGCCCTTTTCTTTTTCTACTTTTCCTATGACACACTTTTTATCTTTGGTAAGTTGTATTGCTGAAGCCCCTTCGCTCACTATCTCTAAACATTGTATGTTATTATCGGTCAAAACATTTTTTTGTGATAATTCAAAAATTTTTTTGTGCCACGGCAGTTTCAATCGTAGTAGTAAAGCAAGGCGCATATTTGGCAGGGAGCTTGTTGCTGGTATGCCGTTTTGCCAAAGAAGGATATATATAATAACGGGAGGCAACCTCAGCAACAACCGATTTTTGTAGTTCAGTAATTTCAAGAAAATCGGCAACGCGTAAAACGTCAATAAGCTTTTTAATAGTTGGTTTTTTACATAATTTTAGAAAAGGCACATCATACTTATCTTTGATAAGCTTATCTAATGTCAAACATTGTTCAGAAGTCACGCTGGGTAAATGTATCTCAGCAGCATTATTATCGCCTAAATTTTTTTTCATCTCCTGTAGAACAGTAGCATGATTGCGTAACCATGTTGCTGTTTCTAAGCTGATAGGAAGCGTTATATTATTTTCAAGATGTATCATCGTTTCTTGCGCGTTAGCGGGAGCTTTGAGAGCTCCTCGTGCCTCAAAAAAGCTAATATAACTTTGTAGCATGATACTATATAGAGTGAGGAAAACATTATTTTTTTCATGAAGGTGATTCGTTTTTTTTGTTTTTACTTATAGGGCCAACACATAAAGATTATAGCGTAATAAATACGTAAACAATAGGCTTTAATGATTTTATAACGTATTTTTTTGACCTATACATGTAAATATGATATTTCAAAAAAAATTGTTTTTGATTACCTTGGATTGGCATTAAAGATGTGATAAAATATAGGGATTTTTGAAAATAATCTTAAAGAT
>CAVUUR010000005.1:0-10836 GCA_963744715.1 uncultured bacterium
CGTATAGTATTTGCCACGTAAAAAATTAAATTAAAGATTTTCTGATGAATGATAGTAATAACCAGGACGATAGTCATTTTATGCGACTTGGCGATTATTCAAGCGAAAAAAGCATTTGATTACGGCGAGGTTCCTGTTGGCGCTATTGTGGTTAATAAGCAAGGAATTATTATTGGTCGTGGGTTATAGTCAAGTAGAAAAGTATGGTTATCAAGGAGCGCATGCCGAAATTATTGCCATTAATAAGGCATGCAAAAAAAATGGAGATTGGAGGCTAAATGGATATTAGGGGATATATGTTACCCTTGAACCGTGTGTTATGTGTATGGGATTAATTCTTTTAAGTAGATTGGAGGGGATTGTATATGGGGCGACTGCAATATTATTTGGACATCATCTTGACAAGCAGGGCAAAGTTCCGCTATATAAAGAAGGCATTATTCAAGTAAGAAAAGGTGTGGGTGAACAAGAATCGGTTAATTTATTAAAACAATTTTTTAAACAAAAAAGGAAGTTGCGATGAATGAAGCAAAAAAAACTAATCATGACAAAAAATTTGATGACGTAAGGAAAAAGCTCCTTGAGCGGAAAAAAGAGTTGGAAGAGGAGATTTCTGAACTTTCTAGTACCAAAGTAGCTGGGCCTGATCAAATACAAGATATCGGTGATCACGCACAATCACTTTTCTTAGAAACGTTAAGAATTTCGTTGCAAGATACTGAAATGCAAGAGCTAAATATGATATTGCAGGCCATTAAGATGATTGATAATGGTACGTATGGCAACTGCATCGATTGTGGGCAGGTTATTTCTGAAAAACGATTAAGCCTTCACCAAATGCAACAAGATGCTTGGTGTGCCAAGAAGTCTTGGAAGACCGTAAGCAAGAACATTTATAATGATTTTTGCAAAAAATATGCTAAGCATTATACTACTGACGTATGCCGATGTAGCTCAGCTGGTAGAGCAATTGATTCGTAATCAATAGGTCGTCGGTTCGAATCCGATCATCGGCTCCAAGATAATGACATTTTTTGACAATTTTTAATAATTAGGTAGTATCTAATTAAGTTAATGTTATTTCAACACTAAGGACTATAACAATTTATGGAAATACAGAAAAAAGAAAGCCCATCAAAGACATCTAATAAGTCAAAGGTACCAGTTGCTCATGGTGTTGGCCGAAGAAAAGCTTCCGTAGCCCGTGTTTGGGTACGCAGAGGAAAAGGTAAGCTTAACGTAAATGATAAGGAATATACCTCATATTTCGATACTGATACAACTCGTCGTGCGGCAATAAAATCGTGCAATGTAGCCCCTATGTCAGCTAATTACGATATTGACGTTTATGTACATGGAGGCGGTCGTTCTGGGCAAGCAGGTGCGGTTCAATTAGGGATAGCCAGGGCGCTCCTTTCTTTGGATGAAACGCTTCGTTTAACGTTGCGCCAACATGGTCTTCTTACGGTGGATTCTCGTGTAAAAGAACGTAAGAAATATGGTCGTAAGGCAGCACGTCGCGGATTCCAATTCGTAAAACGTTAATCGTTATTTTGGTTATACCGGAAATGAAGCAATAAAAGGTAGTGGGTATGTGTGGTGTTGTTGGCTATGTTGGGAAAAATCTTAGCAAATCGTACATCATTAGAGGGTCTTTCGCGGTTAGAATACCGTGGATATGATTCTGCAGGCTTTGCCTGCTTAGATGCTCACAATAAAACGCTTTTATGCCATAAAACTCCTGGTTACCTTAAGAATCTTATTCATGAGCTTGATGAGAAGCCTATCGATGGATACATTGGTATTGGTCATACTCGATGGTCAACCCATGGTGCTATTTCTCAGGCAAACACACATCCTCAGGTTGATTGTCAGAAAAAAATTTCTGTAATTCATAATGGTATCATTGAAAATTATAACAATCTGAAAAAAAATCTAAAAATGATGGGCATTTTTTTCAATCAGAAACGGATACGGAAGTTGTAGCTCATTTATTAGAAAAATCTTTTTCCCAAAATAAACAATCAATCGTTGAGGTTATCACCGAAGTTGTTAATCAATTACAGGGGGCATATGCACTTGCTGCAATAACGGAACAGTTTCCGGACGATATCATTGTCGTTCGTAAAGGATCGCCATTGTGTATTGGTATAGGTAATGGTGAAATGTTTATTGCTTCTGATTTATTGGCATTTGCTGGATTAACCAATAAAATCGTTTTTTTACCGGATGGAAGTTTTGCTCTTGTTCGTCAAAATGATATAGAATTATATGATTTTTCAGGTAAGCGGTTGTTATTGCCTATACAAGATATTCCCATTGTTTGGTACGATGACGATAAACATGGTTATGAGCATTACATGCTTAAAGAAATTTTTGAGCAAAAAAATGCAATTTATTCTACGGTAAGAAATTTAAACATAGAAGATGTACAGGCGTTTTGGAAGCAATGTAATATCAGTATTGATACTATTAAGCGGCTTCAATCAATAACGCTTATTGGATGCGGTTCATCATGGCATGCAGCACGCATTGCGCAATTTTATTTTGAATATATTGCTCAGGTACCAACGAGCGTTGTTTTGGCCTCTGAATTTCGTTATATGTCTGTTTTTAATAAGCCGGATACCTTATATATTGCTATTTCTCAATCTGGTGAAACAGCAGATACCTTAGAAGTGGTTCGATTATTAAATTCAATGAACGTTCAAACCCTTGCATTAACTAATGTGGCATTAAGTTCTATCGTGCGTGAAGCTCATAGTTTTTTCCTTACCCATGCAGGGCAGGAAGTTTCAGTAGCTTCAACTAAGGCATTCTCAACACAATTAGCTGCACTATACTGTATGGCACATGCGATAGCTTTTCAGAAGGGAATTATTGATCATGATGCGTTGTATAATGCCTATAATGATCTTCATATTGCCGCTGAAACGTTAGAAAATAGTATCGAAAAATATAGATTAGATATTATTAATCACCTAGCACCATATTACGCACAATTTGAAAAATTTATTTTTTTGGGCAGACATATTAGTTATCCGTTCGCCATGGAGGCTGCATTAAAACTTAAAGAAGTATCATACATTTTTGCTCAATGTTATCCGGCGGGAGAATTGAAGCATGGTCCGATAGCCTTGTTGAGTGATGATACGCCAGTTGTACTTTTTTCAACGCTTGACCCTCTTATTTATCAAAAATTACTATCTAATGCACAGCAAGTAAAAGCTCGCAATGGACATTTAATTGTATTTGCTTTTGAAGGGCAGGATGAGCTATCTTCGATAGCCGATTGTGTATTTAGTATACCTAAGGTTCATCCATTATTGGGGCCATTGGCTATGACTGGATTGATGCAATTTTTCGTTTATCATATTGCGAAAGTGTTAGGATGTCCTATTGATAAACCACGTAATTTAGCGAAATCGGTTACGGTTGAATAGGAGAAGCAAAAAAAAGGAGTTTAGCATGAAGAAGGTGTTAGTAGTTTCACCATATATGCGCGATAAACGTGAACTTTCGGGGCATCTTCTTGGTGGGCAATATTCGGTTATTTTTGATAATCATACAACTGATTGGGTAGAAGAAATTCTTTACGATGATGCGAGAAAAGCATCCAATCAAAAGGATATTGTTAATACTATCGATATGGTGTGCGATCTCTATCAAAATGAACATATCGATGGGGTAGCCAGCTCCGGAGATTACCCGGGGAGCCTTATCAGCAGTATTATAGCACATCGTTTGGGCTTGCCGGGCCCTGCACCTAAAGTAGTAATAGGGTGCCAACATAAATACTATTCTCGCCTCGATCAAAAACGATATGCTCCCCAAGCCGTACCATTATTTACGTTAATAGATCCTAAAGCTTGTGATATTGATGGATTATCATTAGATTTTCCTGTGTTTGCAAAGCCGGTTAAAGCTTATTTTTCTATTAATGCGCAAGAGCTTTGTAACAAGGAGGAGTTACGAGCATATTTACAATCGCCGCCCCAATTTGAAGCATTTTTAGAACCATTTAATGCGTTAATGAAGGCATATTCTACTTATGATCATCATGCAGGGCACGTTTTACTGGAATCCTGCTTACGCGGACAACAAGCGACGCTTGAAGGCTTTGTGTATCAAGGGCAAGTATATTGTATTGGTATTATTGATTCTATTATGTTTCCCGGGACGATAAGCTTTTCTCGTTTTGAATATCCATCTTCGTTATCTTCATCAGTGCAAGAGAGAATGATACATATAGCAGAACATGTTATGACAGGCATAGGCTTTGATAACGGCCTTTTTAATATTGAATTTATGTATAACGCTGATCTTGATACCATTAATATTATTGAAATAAATCCTCGCATGTGTTCTCAATTTGCAGATTTGTTTGAACGCGTTGATGGTATGAACACCTACGAGATCTTACTTGATTTGGCGGTAGGGAAAAAACCTGAGTTACTACACCGAAGAGGAACCTTTGCCATAGCGGCAAGTTTCTTGTTACGTATATTTAGTGATCATTACGTTGCGAAAGTCCCATCTTCTGAATCAATTAATAAAGTGATGGCACGTTTTCCCGATGTAAGAATTGAAGTGTGCGCCACGCAAGGTAAAAAACTATCGAACTTTTTACAAGATGGTAAAAGTTATCGTTATGGTGTTATTAATTTGGGTGGACACACCCGTGATGATCTTTTAATGAGGTTTGACCTGTGCTCTTCGTTACTTGACTTTAAGCTTATGCCACTATAGTGATTGATCGGCCTGACATAAAATTTTTATAGTATTATTTTTTTTATGAGGTTTATAGTGTGAGCTCAGAAAAAAAATAAATAAAAATGCCGAAACGGTAACCAATGATAGATTAAGTCGGTAACGATTTTTTTTATCCATGATCCAAAAAAAAGGTAATTTTAACGTAAGAACGAAAAACTATTCATTAATTTTAATCTATTATTTCCGCTTTATTTTGTCAATAATTTGGGGGCTGAATGTGAGTTTTGTAGTCTGCTCGGCACAAAATAATGATTAAAATATTCATATTGAAATTTTATAAAACAAATTTTATCAATATATTCTTAATATACTAATGTATATTGCCGTTGTTTTTCTTGCTAATGTATGATACTATGTAGCTGTTTTTTTATAGGGTGTAGTTTTTTCGATAGAAGTGAGAGTTTTTTATGGTGTACGTGATAATATTGATGATATTTCTTATGGGAATGCCATTGTTTGCTGCTGCTATGGACGGTAATCATCAACAGCAAGGAGTGCAACTTACCTCTAATGGAAAGATTAATCTTAATAACAATCAATTAACTGCATTACAACGCTATTCAAAAACGTTCAAGGATCGTTATGTTGATATGGCCGAGCCTAATTTAATGCAAGTTGCTCCACAAGTTTTTCCTAACATTCCCATTTCGACAGAGGTTTTTTCAGATATTCTAGTAAATATATCACAATATGAATATGTTCAAAAAAAATCGGTGGCAAAAAAGGCTATTATCAACGAAGTTCAGGAGCAACCTTTTGATGATGTTATAAAACTTGTTGAAGCTACACATTTTTTAGATATGCCACATATTCAAAAAATTTATATTAAAGCATTTGCTGAGCGCGTATCCAGTGATCAAGGGATCGAGCTGTTGCGGCAAGAATTATCTACAGGCAAATTACCAGAAAATTTACGGAATCTTCCTGAATTACTAAAAGAATTAGCCCATTATGCACCACATATAAGAATCCAAGCAATTTCAAAAGATTCACAGTGTGCTGATAAAATTATAACAAAAAGAAAAATACCTGTTACTCGGAATTTAGCATCTTTCTCTACTAAGGTATGGTTTGGCCATAGTATGTATACAGTCATGACATCTCGTCCAGATGATGGAGAAGTGGGCGACATTATGCAAATATCTGATGATACTACGGGCAAGGTAATTAAAGAAGTGAAAATGCTTGATAGAGGTGGATCCTTAAAATTCGATGCATTGGGAAAACGCTTTTTATATGCCCGTATGGGGCCATGTCTTTATCTGAAGGATATAAGAGATAATGATTTACAGTCTCTTGATACGGGAGCAAGCATTAGTGCATGCACTATTTCTCATGATGGTAAAAAAGTTGCCAGTGCTCATAAAGATCATGTTGCTGTATGGGATATCACAACATTATCAGGTATTAAAAAAATTCGAGAAATTCGTATGCCAGATCAAGTGCTGAAGGTTAAATTTTCTGCACAAGATGATTGCATTGTGATTCTAACTACAGAGGGTCTAAAAAAATTGAACTATGCTGATGCGGTATTTGATGATTACATACTGAGTTGTAAATCTCAATCGCTTGTTGATTCTCTTGCGCATTGCCTAAAACTCAGCCCCAAATATTGGGTATATAATGATTACGGTTATAGTATGGTTTATGATGTGTCGAATAATTCTTCTTGTTTACTTGATAAGGAGCAATATTCTAATTTTACTTTTTCTCTATCAGATAACTATCTTGCAGCGCAGAATAATGAAAAAATTAAAGTATGGAATGTAAAAAAATGGATAACAGATCATCGAGAGCCGCACGCTATCGATAAATATAAAAATTTTCATTGTAACAAGATGATTACTGTTTTTGATAAATATGTAATAGCTGAATATTCAGATAGATATTTCACAGACATCACCAACGTATTGATATGGGATTTCAAAGAAAATAAATGCAATACAATTTCTTTAAGCCATCAAGCAGAATCAGGGAATCCTTTTTGGGTATTGGGTAATAGTATGCACTGTAGTAAAAATGAGATTCTTATGTATCAAGATTTAAAATCAATAGCAAGGCCTATCCGATTAGACGAGCTTGAAATTCCAATACCTGAAAAACCTAAGAAACAAACAAGCTATTGGGAAGAATTTGTTTGCAGGTTAAAATCTTAAATAGCGCATGCGAGCGCGCCGGTTAACTTTTTTGCTTATATCTTAATCTCTTCGAGTGCACTCGTATCTTGAGGATTATAGGTTTTATTTAAAAATGCAATAATATCGGCGCGTGTTTTGGTTTTATGCTGGATATGCTTTTTTACCAAGATCGAGCATTTCAAACAACCGAATGGTGCTTAAAATCATATAATCGGAAGCAATAAGTTCTTGTTTTTTTTCATACCATGTTTTTTCTGTTTGGGATTGGTCTTTTTTAATGTTTTTTTTGATTTCTTTTTTATCCAGTTGAATAGCATTTTTTAAATTGCTTTCTCTTCCAAAAAATTATTAAACCATGTACATTTCTTGAGATGGTGGATATCGTTGTTCAAGAGAAAAATCGGGAATCACGCCGATCCCTTGGATAAGGGTATTATTAGGTAAGGCATATAAAGCAATGGTTAATTTAATGGCGCAATCGTTGCTAACCGGAATAACTTCTTGCATAGATCCTTTGCCGAAAGTTTTGCTGCCAACAACAAAAGCAGATAATTGCCCTTGATTAGGATACCTTGTAACAACCTGCCAATATTTCCGCGGCGGATGCAGTATAATTATTGACCAAAATAAAAAGTGGTATTTTATTATTAGTAACGGGGGTTGCGTGTGGTAAGATAACGATCAATAACCGTATTATTTTTGTCTTTATTTATTACAATGGGCGAACCTTTTTTGAGAAAAAGTCCGGCGATATCAATAACAGCATTCAAATATCCACCAGAATTATTACGAAGATCTAAAATAAGAGCTTTAGATTCTTTGTTTGAATTTTTTGTAATAATTGTTCAATTTGTCGATACCGAATTTTCAGTAAACAGGTTAAGAGAAAGATAATAAATATCATGATCTTTAAAGTAAAAACAAAGTGCATTTTGTTCTTTGATAACATCGCGTGTAATATCAAATGATAAAAGGCGTAATGTGTCATTGCGTAGAACTTTAATATGCACGATGGTGTTTCGCTCTCCTTTTAATTTTAAAACCGCTTCATCTAAAGACATTCCTTTAGTATGGCTCATCGTCGATTTCAACAATTTTGTCATCACTTTTCACTCCACTAAATCTGCTGGCTACCGGGCATAGTATCAATAATGCGAAAAAATTCATCCTCCGGTTCCTTAGTATTGTCAATAATAATACCGATGCCACAAAATTCTCCCAAATTACTAACTTTTTCAAAGGCAATCGCATCCATAAGACAAGAATGGGGTCGAGAGTTTTAACAAAGGCAATTAATGGCATTCAGCATTGGTTTTTTGGGATCGACATGTTGATAATATTTGGATTGGACAAGATGAAAAGTTTCAGCCATCGTTTTTGACCATTCATAAATTGATTTTTCGAACATTTCTTTATTATCAATGCTAATCAGCTGCATAATTTTCATAGCAAATGAAAGATAAGATTATTGATACTCAATATAATACATCTTTTTCATTACAATCTCCTTTTTTTATAGAAGTTTTTATTATCTTACTTAATAAAAGGGGTTTCATAATAGTGTTTTTAAGTTAATATGTGAAGGAATTAGAAAAGAGCTTAATTCTTGATCTTTTTTTGATATTATGTATAAAATATAGTATAAAAACTATTAAAGGATCTTTATGGGAGATCATACATTTTTAGCTGAACATAAAGGTTAGAAAAAGCATCAATCTGAGATTATTATTATTACTGGTTATTCAGGAGCAGGGAAAAGTACCGTATTGAGGGCATTAGAGGATAATGGTTTTTTATGCGTTGATAATTTGCCGGGAGAATTATTAATGCCTTTTTTTCAATCGATTGAGCAAAATCATGGACATCACCAAAAAGTTGCACTGGGTTTAGATATTCGGGGAGGAACTATCGAATTTCTTATTCAAAAAATAAATCAGGCGAAAATTTGACAACACTGACTATTAAAATTTTTTTTTTGGCAGCAACTCCCGCAATTTTAAGCAAACGGTTTCAGGAAACCCGAAGAGCTCATCCTTTGGGTAGTCATATACCCCTAGAGGAAGCTATTGCGCATGAAGTGTCATTATTACAACCACTGGTAGCCAGGCGGATTTTATTATTGATACCGATCAATTAACAACCAATCAGCTTAAGGGGGTATATATTTTTTGTAAACAATGATTCCAATGCGCTGGTTGTTCATTTAATTTCATTTGGTTTCAAATATGGAGTACCACAAAATTGTAATTTCGTATATGACATTAGGTCATTGCCTAACCCTTATTTTGTTCCCGCATTGAAACATTTAGATGGTACTCAGAAGGTTGTTAAGCACTATTTGTTTGAGCATGTGGCGGTACAAGAATATTGGGAAAAATTGGTTGATTTTTTTACCTATTCAATTAAAAAAGCTTATGGTGATGGTCGTTTTTTTGTTACCGTTGCTTTGGTTGTACCGGAGGTCGGCATCGTTCGGTTGCGTTTGTTGATGAATTATCGGAAAAAAGTGTCGAACAGGTAGTATTCATGGTAAAACACAGTGATATTAATCAAGATACTTATATTTAACGGGGAGATGTAATGAATATTGGTAAACGCAGTATACTCAAATTCTTTTTTTACAGCGAATTTGTACTGCTTTTTTTTATTTTTTTGGACCTCAGGGTATCTATAGAATGTTGAAATTACAAGAAGAAAACAATATGTCAAATACGCAGGTTAAGCAATTGCAAGACGAGGTTACAGACCTTGGCTATCAGATTAATGCATGGAAAAACAATCTATTTTTACATGAAAAATTTGCTCGAGAACAATTGCATATGGCACGTTCCGGTGATACAATATTTTATCTTTCATAACAAGGGAATATTACTATGAATTATACACTTCCTCCATTTCTATTCTATGATGCTTTGGAACCTTATATAGATGCTAAAACTATGGAGATTCATTATTTAAAACATCATCAGGCGTATATTGATAATTTAAATAAAGCATTGGAAAAACACCCGACATTAAGCGATAAGCCTTTAACTGAGTTATTAACTAATCTCAAATCGGTGCCCGAAGATATTCGTACTGCCGTGAGAATAATGGAGGCGGCAATTATAATCATACGATGTTTTGGTTGTTAATGAAAAAAATGGAGGCGGGGAACCCAAAGGAACTTTAGGAGAGGCTATTAATAAAAATTTTGGCAAATTTTCAGCTTTTCAAGAGCAATTTAATAATGCGGCTAAAACTGTTTTTGGTAGTGGATGGGCATGGCTTTGTTTAGATAAAAATCAACGGTTACTGATACATACAACACCCAATCAAGATGCACCCATCACGGAAGGATTATTACCCGTAATTGGTTTGGATGTGTGGGAACATGCCTATTATTTAAAATATCAAAACCGTCGGATTGATTATATTGCTTCTTGGTGGCATGTGCTCAATTGGGATTATAGCGAAGAGCATTATCGAACGCTTATAAAGTAATTTTTTTTATTAAGTTATATTTGGGGGTTATCATATTGTTGTTTTTTTATTATACTCGGGAAGGTAACAACCTTTTTTAGTAACAAAAATTTCAAACAAGCAATTCACGGGATATCTTAATGAAATCAGATGCTATAATAACCGACAGTGTAATCATACAACCCCATAAAATATCATTATTTACTGCTATTTTAATGACTATTAATATTATGGTTGGTACGGGGATTTTAATTGGTCCTGGACAAAATAGCAACCATAGCAGGCAATGCTTCTTTTTTGGCGTGGCCGCTTGTGGGCATAATTTTTCTTCCCATTGTTCTATGTATAGCTGAACTAACGCGTATGCTTCCCGGTGCAGGAGGTATGTATTCATATGCAAAAGAGGGGCTTAATAGAACAGCAGGTTTTTTAAGTGGGTGGTTGTATATTGTTGGCTATTCAT
>CAVUUR010000006.1:0-37500 GCA_963744715.1 uncultured bacterium
TTCGCGGCGGCTCGATGATCCGGGCGCTGGTCACGGGCGGGAGCGGCACGATCGGTGCGGCGATCGCGCGAGCCCTGGCGGCGGAGGGCCATTACTTCTCGCGGCACGCGCACCGCAACGCCGGCCGGGCCGGGGAGATCGTGGCGGAGATCGTCGGGCACGGCGGTTCGGCCGAAATCGTGCAATTCGATGTCGCCGATCCTGCCGATGACGGCCGTGCGATCGACCGGCTGCTCGAGGCCGGGCCCATCCAGATCGTGGTGAACAACGCGGGCATTCACGACGACGCGGTGATGCCCGGGATGCGGCCCGACCAGTGGTCCCGCGTGATCGACGTTTCGCTCAATGGATTCTTCAACGTCACTCAGAAGCTGCTGATGCCGATGATCCGCACCAAATGGGGTCGGATCGTCAACATCCTCTTCCGTCGCCGCCATCGCCGGGAATTGCGGGCAGGTGAACTATGCGGCGGCGAAGGCCGGCCTTCACCGGCGCGACGCGCGCGTTGGCACTCGAGTCCCGCCAGCCGCGGGGTCACGGTGAACACTCTTAGCCCCGGAATTATCGCCTCCCCGATGATCGCCGAGGCGTTTCCGCAGGAAACGATCGAGCGGCTCGTGCCGATGAAGCGTGCCGGCCGGCCCGAGGAAGTGGCCGATCTTGTCGCGTTCCTCACTTCCGACCGGGCCGGCTATATCTCGGGCCAGCTGATTTCCATCAATGGCGGGATGATCTGATCCGGCGCGCAAGACACTCCGCCGACGAGGCGGGCGTGCATCGCGGCGAGGATCACGTTATCCCGGGCGTAGTGGAAATGCGATATCCCATCTTCGCGCGCGGTGAAATAGCGCAACGCTCCCGGCGGCGCGGGCAGGTTGATCGCGCCACGCCCTGCCAGCAAAGGCGAACGGCGGCCTCGGCTCGAAATCATAGCCGCGCATCGCGCGGGCCTGGCTCATCACGGCCAGCAGTGCGGTCAGCGGATAGACCCGAAAGCCGAGCAGGAGTCGCCGATCGCGCCTCTTGTCTCGACCCTGCCAGCGCGTTCGAGAGACGCCGGCCGACGACGCGCAGAAGCAGCACATCCCGATTGAAGACGGGCACGCGAGGACCATCGCGTCGGGATGCCGGCGCGACATCCGTGAACGCAGGGATCGACGCGGCGGGGTGCTGGCCATCAGCATCCATGACCAGGACATGGCTGAAACCGTCCGCTTTGGCCACGCGCAGCCCGTCGAGCACGGCGGCGCCCTTGCCACGGCTCCGCTCGCGAAAGAGCACGCGAGCTCCGCGTCATGCCGGCTGACCTCCGCCAGCGCCTCGCCCGTGCCGCCGTGCTTCCGTCGATCACGACCCATATCGGCCGCCATTGGCGCCGCGCCTCGGCAACCGTCTCAAACAACTTTGGGCCGGTGTTGTAGCTCGGGAGCCGGACGAGATGGGTTTCTGCCGCGCCGCCCGCGCGCTGCCCCTGTACGGCTCGCAACCTACCCGGCGGCAGCCCTGGTTGCGGAATTCACGTTGCCCGGCGCGCGAAGACGGTGCGGCAGGCGCGCCAGGTTCGTGATGTAATAGATCGTCTGAAGCATCAGGAGGCGCGAGCGGATCGTCCACCCGCCGCCAAGCTCGCCGGCAAGCAGTGCCAGAATCGCCTCCTCGATTCGGAACCAGTTGCGCGGCGACATGAAGAGGTTGCGCATGGCCGGCTCGCGGATGCGGTAAATGAACCAGATGATCGGGCCGGGCGCGCCCCGCGCCGCGGCATCGTAGCGCTTGAGCGCACGCGGTGCCCGGCGCGGGTTGCCGAGGCAGGTCTCGACCGCTCGGCGCCACGAAACGCCATCGTATCGCGAGATACACGCCCGAGGAGAAGACCGGGTCGATGAATCGCAGGCGTCGCCGATCGGGATCGACTTCTCGCCGCTCGCCCGCTTCGAGCCATACAAATAGTTGCCGGTCGCCGTGACGGGCGGCGAGCCGCGCATCCGTGAGACGGCTCGCGATTGGGCACGAGGCGATGACGCTCATGAAGAAGGAAGCGAGATCGGTGCCGCGGTTCTTGAAAAAAGCGGCCGGGCAGACGGCGCCGACACTCGTTGCGCCGTCGGCGAGCGGGATGAACAGAACCAGCCATGTCGAAGCAGACGACGCTGAGATTGCCTTGGGCCTTCCCGGCAGGCGCCGCGCGCCCGTGAAATGGCGAAGATCGCCGCACTGTTGTTCCGGCGATTGCGTTCCTTGAGGCCAAGCTGTGCTGCCAGCAGCGTATCGCGGCCCGAGGCATCGACAACGAAGGCCGCGGTCCAGCGGCGCTCGCGCCCTCGCCGTCGCGCCCATCGATCCGCGGACGGCGCCCTCGGAAAGGCGACCGAATGATGCGGCAGCCTTGATGACTTCGGCCCCCTTGGCCGCGGCGTTCTTCAGAGGACGTGGTCGAAGGTGGACCGCCGCACCTGGAAGGAATAGGGAAGCGGCGGTCCAGGGCGCGTGCGAAATAGTAGGTAACGCTCTTGCCGTGATAGGGGAGGACGAATTCGATGCCGTGCTTGGGCATCGATGTCCATTCGATCTCCTGGCGCACGCCGAGGCGGTCGAACAGCGGCAAATTGTGTGGCAAAAGCGACTCGCCGATGTGGAACCGGGGATGCCGATCCTTCTCCGCAAGGATCACCCGATGCCCGCGCTCCGCGAGCAGCGCGGCGATTGTCGAACCGGCGGGACCACCGCCGATGACGAAGACGTCGCAGTCGGCCCTTGTTGATGATCCCTGGAGTTCGCGCGGGGTCACATCCTGATAGCCCTTCCTTTGCCGACGGCTAGGCCCAACTCTTGGCCTCGTTGCCGCCATGACCCGAAGTCCGATTGAATTAGGCGTCGCCGCACCGCTATGTCCAATAATAGGGTCGTCCGAGCCCGCAATCGCATGCGCGGCTCACGACGTACTACGCCGATCCGGCGCGGCGGCTCTCATTCGTGCGGGATCGTTGTCCGCGATCGGTCAGGCGGGGTTCTGGCCCGCTATCGGCGTGGATGAACGACCCGATCTTCGCCGAGCCCTACCCGCCGGTCCGGAACATGTGCGTCGCGTGGGTGATCGCGGCCCCGGCGCGCATCGCCGCCGCCACCACTGCCGTCTCCGCAAGCTCGGCATCGCTCGCACCCGCCTTGCGCGCCTCGGCCTGTGTGGATCTCGATGCAATAGGGGCACTGGGTCGTGAGCGCGACCGCGAGCGCCATCATCTGCTTCGTCTTCACGTCGAGCGCGCCGGGTGCGAAGGCGGCCTTGTCGAATGCCCAGAACGCCTTCATCCCGGTCTCGGCCACCTTGTCCATGGTCTTGAGCGCGGCGAGGTTCTTCATGTCGTACATTTCGGTTTCCTCCTGGTCGGTTGCTTCCTGGCTCGCAGGGTCTGAGGCGAGGCCGATTGAACGCAGACGCCCCGGCCGGCGCAAGCAGCGCTCCCGAGACGCCGCCCATCACCTGCGAACGGTCGCAAAAACTGTACGCTGCGATCCGAGGCAAAATTCCAACCTATTGATTCTGCTTCATGTTTCACGTGAAACATCAATACAATGGCCGAGCCCGCCTTTGTCCCCCCTGACCTCGCCCGGTTGACTCCGCGCCGGGGCCTCGGTTGCGCCGGCCCGCGCGCGATCAGGTTGAGCGCCGTGCCTACCAGGGCAAGAGGGAAAAGGTCATGTTTTTCGCTCAGCTTACCACGAGTCAAAAACCAATCAGTTATTCCGCCTAGTTTATCAAACAAACGATAGATCCCCTTTGCATGAACTATCGATCCAGAAAAAAATGATAACATAATGAGCAACAATATTTTTTTACGTGTAAGAAAATGCATGTAAAATCCTATAAGTTTATATCGTATAATTATCCATATAATAACAAACACTCGTATTTGAGCAATTTTTTTATAATGTGCATGTTAATGTACGATTGTTGGCAGTACTAAAAAATTATACATCTCTAGCATAACCAAAAAATTTTGATATACACTGCATAAAAAGCTATTTTTCCCAGTAAGCTAAGGGTGAAGCATGAATTATGAAAAAAGTTCTAATTTATTAGCAGAAGAACGAACGTTATTAGCCGCAGAACGCACTTTTTCTGCGTGGCTTAGAACAGCACTTGCAGCTATGGCCGGTGGACTTGCCATTATGAGAGTCATTAGTTTTAAAAGTGAATTGCATACATTTATTGCACACATTATTGGAGAAACTCTCATTTTATGGGGATGTGTACTCATTGTTCTCTCATCCATCGATTATAAAAAAATACGCACTACCTTAATTATTGCAAAAAACTATAAAAGTTCCCAATTAGGATTTCTGATTATTGTTCTGCCGCTATTACTCATGTCGGCATTGCTCATATGGGTTACACTACCATGATGTTAACCATATAAGTGCAGCAAATGACCATGAAAAAAATTAACTATTTTCTCTGTTGTTGTGTAGTGTTATCCACGGAGGGTAGTATATCAATTGTATACAACTTGCGCGTAGCTGAAACCTCTAAAAAATTTTATCTTGAACCCACATCGAAACCATCATTAGGTACCGTGACCTTGTTTGGCACCTTTCGTAAAAAATATAATGGGGTCACGCATCATTGCGGTGGCGGATTATTCACGCTCGTATATGCTCCTCCATCATTTTTCCTACGTGTCGATGGCGCCGTAGGAAGAGTTGGTTCCAACACTAATGGTGTACACTTTAGCCGCACCCAAACCGATGATCTACTTTTTTCAGGCGGGTACAGCCCTAAAATATCAGATAGGACACGCCTCACTTTTTCTGGGTTATTAGGATTTCCCACTCATAAAGATACAAGCCTACAATTTGTTCAATTTGGATACGGGCACTATGCACTTGGTGCTCAAATAGACGGTTCATTTGCTTATACCAGTAATAGAAACCATCTTCTGCGATATGCTGGACGCCTTATACATTTTTTCCCCAGAAAAGTAGTTATTCCCGTTAATGCCCAATTGGAACGGTTTAATTATGGCGTTGGCAACTTAGCCGATTTATTTATTGCTTTACATAGTAAGAAAGAAAAACACAGTATGGAAGCTGGTTATGACGCGTCATTTTTTTTTAATGCACAAATATCTCCAGCCTTTGATGATGCCGTGAAAAAAACCAATTACATTCGTAATAGTTTTTATGGCATTTATAAATACCGTTTTTTAATGGGTAAAAAAAATTGCATGGTTGGCGTTGCGTTATCATATGGTTTTGAGCCTACGCCAAAAGTTTCTGGCAATAAGCGGCTTATTACCACATGGGGGTCATTGAGCATCAACTTTTAAAAAGTTTTTTATATTTTCAATACTGCAATATAACCTTCTTATTATTGCCAATAAACCATTTTACATTACATGCATTGTTTTATTTTGTAATAAGCGCCCAGTAGTGCATTTTAAGAAATTAAACTTGTTGTAAAAATTTTTTTTATCAGTACCATGTATCTTCATAAAAACGTACAACACCATTACCGGAGTCATGCATGGCTGTATTTAATTTTTTTGTTATTGCATCATTGTTGATAACGCTTCATCTACGAGGTATGGAAAAAACTGTTATACCTACTACCAATGATCATAAAGAAATAGTTACAAAAAATAATGTACCATCCATATCAGTTCAGAATGTAATAGATCAATTACAGCGCAACCCAGGTTTATTACCCCAAAGAAACATTTATATTCCAAATGCAACAAATACATTCAATACACCGGCAGATTATAATAGTGATAACGACCTACCAATCATGAGCGAAGAAACAAAGCAAGCAGTACAATTTAATATTGAACGAATCAAAACAATAAAAGAACTTATCAGCACAAAACAATACTTCATTACCGATGATGCTGCCATATATTTAGCACAAAAAACAGCAAATGATACTGATCAAGAATTGAATGGATTTATTGAAACAATAACAGATAAAATGTTAGAAAGAACGACAATAACGTTAGATGAAAATGGTGCTAAAGAAGCAATATTAACCCGCAAGATTTTTGCGCAAACAGTTAAAAAGAGTACAGCACAAGTAATTCAAGACCTAGGTCCGGCAATAAACAATTTTCAACAACAATATGAAAAAATTATTGCTGATTTGAAAGCAAAATATGCAAAGGACACAGAAAAGCTCATGGAGAATCAAGGATCAACTGCCATGACCTATATTTATCCCACACTTATTTGCGGCACAACAGCAAGCATTTGTAGTTTCGCAATATATAAAATGTCCAATGACAATAACAATCTTATGCAAGGTTATAACGTTCTCATTGATTCCTATCGTAAAACAATTGTAGATTTGCAAGCAGAATCTGCTAAACAAGCATCAGAATTCTCACAAAAGACTATTGCTGCATGGTGGGAAAGTATTGGAAAAACGATTGCGAGCACCGTTATAATTCAAGGAATTATCGAAGCAATTAAACAGTTGGCGCATAGTATCTAAGGTACAACTATAACGTAAATAAAAAACAAGTGAATAAGATAAATATTGTGTATGCTACTAGCGTAAAATACCTTGCTATACTTTTTTTATCCGTATTATTACTATCATTGCAATTATATGCTTTAGAACATGATTATGAATCTGTTTTTTCTACTAAGCACTGGAAAAGCATACCTATAGAAAACACCAAAGCATGGGAAGAATTTGTACAAGAAATGCGCAATAATAATACCTCTCCTTATGAATGCATTAAAAAAATAAATGAAGAAAAAAAACGTAAAGCATTAAGAAAATTATTTAATGCCCATGAACTTCAAGAAATACAAAAAACTATAAATTCTTTAGAAAATAAATCCCTTCCTCCATTACATTTCACCTTTGCTCCTAATATTCCTTGGTATGTAAAAATGTTAGTTGAGGCAAATGCTCAAATAATGAATATGCAGGGTAATATTAATGTTTGTTATGGCGAATGTAATGGAGCAAAATCAAATGATACTGGCAGCAGTCTCGTGATACATCCAAATTATTATCCTGCAAAATTTTGTTTTGATATATCATTTATAAGTAGGCAAATAGCTATATTGCAGCATGAATTTATGCATATAAAGAAAAAACACTACGAAATAGATAATAATATTTGGCACTATATAAAAGAAAGATTAATGGGGACTCATCAAAATTTCATCCTTAGCGGATTACATGCACTGTATTATGAGATTAGTACTGGAAGATCTTTAGACGGAGACATTAATGATCTCAATAAATTGTGCCGGGCACATGAATCAGAAGCAGACCGTGAGCATGCTGCCTATGGCAATGGAGCATTTGCTAAATGTGCTTACCTATACTGGCAGTTTGCTTTTGAAGAAAGAAAAAATATCCCTCCTGAAGATTTAGTAGATCCTATTCATCCACCCGTGCAAAAAAGGCTCTTGTGGGCCACTCTTATTCTCAAAGCAAAAGAAGCCGAATATCGTTTAGATCATCCGTACAGAACAAAAATAAAAGAACTATTTTTTGGAATTAAAAAAAATATTGCTTTATGTAAAACATCAATAATAGCTTATTTAAGTTTCATAAAACATGTCTTGTTCGTGAATAAAAATACTACTCGTGCATAATACAAACTATGAGAATTTTTTGTGGATCTCTAGCATACATCAAAAACTTTGCTATATAGTGCATAGAAAGTATTTCCATCTCAAAAATCTAACCCGTTAAAGGAATATTGCATGAAAAAAGTTATGTACGTACTCAGTCTTCTGACTGCATTAACTCCTCTGCATGCAAATATCGTTTACATTACTAATATTGATACCATTAGTTATTTTAATTCAACTTCCAATACCGTAATTGGAACGGTAAATGATCCTGGCCACACTTTTAATGAAATTTTTTATATTGTCATTACCCCCGATGGAACAACTGCCTACGTAGCAAATAACAATAACACCGTAAGCATCGTTAATCTTTCTACTAATACCGCAACGGGCCTTGTAAGCGATCCTGGCCTAACGTTGAATAATATTATTTCATTGACTATGAAACCTGATGGTAGTCAAGTATATGCTATGAACCGCGGTAACAATACGATCAGTATTATTGATACAGCAACTAATATCATAACGGGAATTGTAAATGATCCTGGCCATACCTTTGATGCCAATGATTTTTCCGTGGCTATCGATAACACCCTGTATGTTTCAAATTTTAATAATAACACCATTAGCATTGTTAATACCATAACCAACATGACAACCGGGCTCGTTAATGATCCTGGCCATACGTTAGATGCTCCATTTCCTCTTGCAGTTACCCCTGATGGCAACACGGTCTACGTAAGCAATTTTAATAATAGCACTATAGGTATTCTTGACGTTGCAACCAATACCATAACAGGAATTGTGAATGATCCTGGTCATTTTTTAAATCAATCGAACGGCATTGCCATTACACCTGATGGCAAAACCGCTTACGTAGTTGATAATAATAACATGGTAACTATTATTAACCTTACCACCAATACAACAACCGCAAACGTTGGCGATCCTAATTTTAATGAAATTTTTTTTCTAGCCATTACACCCGATGGTAAAACGGTGTACGTACCTAACACTAATGCTTCACCATTCACCGTAAGTATTATTTCTACCCTTACTAATAATGTAACGGGAGTTGTGAATGACCCCCTCAGTACTTTTTTTCATCCCTATAGTCTGGCAATTGTACCTTCACCTAATCAACCGTCTTCAGTTAAAGGATTCACCCTATGCAATATTTTTTTAACACAAACTGATGTAGTAAATATACTAACATGGAGCGCTCCGATTGGCGGACCAACTGCCGTAAGTTATCGTATTTATCGTGATCCCGGACTTACTGATTTAATAGCAACTATTCCAGCAACGCAACCACTAATTTTTGAAGATCATAATCGCCAATTCGATGTAACTTATACCTATTTTATTGTTGCCGTAGATCAAATGGGTGATGTTTCTCAACCAGTTGTTGTAACATTGACGCCACAATTTTGCACTATTGAATTACATCATTGCAATAGTATATTCACATGAGGCAAAATCCAATATGTAAGCACATGTAATCGATATTTAGGGGGAACCTATATGTTACGTATCTATAGAACATTTATTTTCATGGTAATCATTGCTCTGATTTCCCCATCACTGCATAGTTATCCGTTTCTTTTAGAATTTAAAGGCGCTTACTTTTTACCAACCGGTAACGTATTTAATAAAATTTATCACAATGCCGCTATATTCGGACCCGAAGTAACCTTTGCAATTCACAACGATTGGTATGGTTTTGCAAGTGCCGATTTTTTAAGCACAAAAGGAAGATCAATTAATTTTCACAATCGCACTACGGTAACGCTTATTGATGTCGCAGTCGGTTTTAAATATTTCGTGCCATTTCGCTATGGTAATTTTTATGCCGGTTTAGGCGTTTTGCCAACACAAGTACATACGCGAGATCACTCACCATTTGTTATACCAAAACGCACTAAATGGGGGTGTGGCGGTATTGGAAAAATGGGAGCTTATTTTGATTTGCCACAATGTTTTGTTATTAATATTTTTTTTGAGTACTCATTTGTAAACATCAGCTTTAAACATCACTTTAATGCTATAACGCAATCACACAAAGCAAATTTAAATGGGTGTCGATTTGGTGCTGGATTAGGCTATCAATTTTAATTAATCAATTAAAACTGGAACTATTTTTTGCCCAGATACGTGCCTTACCCAACAAAGTTTGTACAAAGTCGTGTTTAAGCTTTGAATACTCCAAAAGGGTACCTACCCCTGAACTAATAACATTTTCTTTAAACTGAGCATACTGATTTGCATCTTCGGGATGTGTTTTTAAATAATCTCGTAATATAATATTATCTTTCCAAATGTTGCTATTATAGTTGGTAATTGCCAAGTTATAACTAATCAAAGGCGATCGCTTTATAAAATATAAACGACCTGGTACACCCGCTTCACCAAAACCTGTATATCCTAGCTTAGTAAGCTCTTGAATATATTTGTCGCTTAGTGATAAGCTGGGCAGGCCAATAAGAATATCAATAATTGGCTTTGCCTTGAGGCCTGGGATTGCTGTGCTACCAAAATGTTCAATAGCTATAATATTTTTTCCAAATATTCTTTCGAGTCGTCTTTTTTCATCATTGAAAAAAATGGGCCATTGAGGATCATAGTCAGTTAGATGAACTGATTCATTTATTTCTTGTTCTATATTCATTATTTTTTTTCTTAACTTAGCCATAACAACTAATTCCTAATTCATTGAGTAAGCTTTTTTTCCCTATGCATGTAACAGAAAATTTCAAAAAAACCTGCTTCAAAAAAAAATTACTTACGGATAAGAAACCGCAGAGTCTATAACCCCCAACTTATGCACCAAAGTTTAGTTTTAATCAATTTAAAATCAATTAATTTTTGAAACTGCACAAGGTAACTCTTATTGATGTTGGTATTGGTTTTAAATATTTTGTGTCATTTCATTATGGTAATTTTTATGGCAGTTTAGGTGTTTTGTCATACAGTTAAATACTTCAAGATTTATTTCTCTTTTTTTGCAAAAACATCGGCAAGCGCTCGATTTGCCTGAGCAATTGCTGAACGGACGGCCGGAGTTTGTGTTATTGCATTAAGCATTACGCAATCATGAATCACGCCAATCGAACGAATTGCTACAACCGGCACCCCTGCTTGCATAAGTTTATGTGCATACGCCTCACCTTCATCACGCAGTACGTCACTTTCATTAGTAAAAATTAAAGCCGGCGGTAAATCTTTAAGTTGGTCTAAAGAAGCTTTTAACGGCGAAGCTAATGGCTTTGCCCGATCTGCTTTATTAGGTACGTAATTATCCCAAAACCATTCCATTGCGGGTTTTGTAAGCCATGGCCCCTGCGCAAATTGCTCATATGAAGGCGTATCAAAACGTGCGTCGGTAACCGGATAAAATAGTAGTTGAAACATAAATTTAGGGCCACCACGCTCGTGCGCCATCATTGCTATTGCCGTTGCCATCAACCCGCCCACGCTATCACCCACAATAGCCATGCGGGAACTATCAAGGTTACATTCTTTACCGTGTTCTTCCACCCATTTAGCAGCAGCATATCCTTGTTCATGCGCTAAAGGATATTGGCCTTCAGGTGCTAGTGTATAATCAACAAACACCACGGCAGCTTGCGCTCCGTTAGCAATTTCACGAACTAACCGATCATGCGTTGCTTTACTACCAAGTACCCAACCACCGCCATGCATAAAAATAATTACGGGCAAACTGCTCGTGTTTCCCTTTGGGCGAATAATACGAATGTTAACAGGCCCACTTGAACCTTCTGAGATTGTGCGATCTTCAATATCTGCCGGCAACGTTGCAACAGGACCTGCTTGCGCCTGCTCAAGTACGTTACGTGCATCTTTGGCGGATAATGTGTACAGTGGTTTACCACCTTGTTTGGCGAGAGCATCTACAAATTTCTGGATAATAGGATCTAGGATTTGCTTGGATGATGGATTACTCATAATAAAAATCCTTTAGTGACACAAAGCTTCGCAATTATGATTTCATTTTTTTCACATTAATTATTTGGCACTATAGAAAAAAAATATCATCCAAGCAAGAGATTTATTGCATTTTGTTGAGAGTGCTAGTTAATGTAATTAATAAAAAAAATTTGAGAGGCAAGATCTTAACGAGGAGATGTTGAATGATTACACAACTCACAGAAAATACCATCAAAGAATCCACTCAACCAATTATTATAAAAGCATCTGCAACCTGGTGCCCGCACTGCGCTAACATGAAACCAATTTTTGAAAAGCTTGAAAAAGAACTCGGTAAAAAATATATATTTGCCGAGTTTGACGTTGATGAGTTACCCGATCTCACCGAGCAATTTAATATTACCGCCCTTCCTACGTTTATTGTTATAAAAAATAAGAAAGAAGTAGGAAGAATAATAGGCGAAATGGCGCAGAAGGAACTTAAAGAAAATATTGAAAAATATCTAGGTTAATAATTTGATGGAAAAATTGTCAGTAGGTGCTTTCTATTGCTGACCCAATCCCCCTACGGCAAGGCTTCGGCGAACAGCTTTTGCGTTATGCTAATAACCTTAACTTATCATGTATACAGTTCATTAAAATGGCATGCCAGCTGAAGCTTCAGCTGGCACCACCCTAATTATCAGGTTATCTAACAGGCATATAGAATTAATACCCTGCACTCTGCAAAAATCTGTTAAAATATCCTTATACTCTTAACTATTTCTGAGATAATTGCACAAAAAAACCCGTCTTGACAAAATCATCTTTATAATATATTCTATTAGTAATAATTAATTATAAAAAGCCATTAAATTAAGGCATTTTATGGTATTTTTAAATTCAGCCTCACCGGGGTTTAAAAATTATTGGGGCCTAAACTATTTAGGAGACTATTTTATGAAAATATTTTCAATATTCTTAACAATGCTATTCCTCTGCAATTCATCACTTTATAGCATGGATTCATTGCCTCAATTGCCTACAAACGTTGAGAATATACTAAATCAACATACTGATGAACTTAAAGAGCTTTTAAGTGAATGGAATAATCCTAAGAAACATTATCGCAATTTTTGTAAAAAGTCTTGGCTTCCTGATTATTATATCAAATATGATATAGCACGTTTCTTTAATGCAGAAAAATTGAAAAAAACTATAAAAAAAGATAAATTGGATTGCCTTTCAATCGCTGAAAAATATTTGTATCATGTTCCTGGCATGCCCCAACAATTATCAAAGGAAAATTATCTGGTTATTGCCAAGGAAGCTTTAGGTAAATCGGTAGAAAATAGCATATTAACACTTAAACCGGTACAACAAATGAATCATTTAGTAGAAAACGAACTCGTTTCTGATATGCATCGCGATAATTATCTAGTAACAGATAAAGGAATCACTATCATTGATACCGACCGTGATACCATGCCTTCTTCATTAAAAGAATTTTACTGGAATAAAGTACAAATGGTGTTTACTCCTGAGAGAGTAACGGATCCAGCAGATCGATTTTACTTTTCTGCTAAAGATTACTTAGATAAAGATTCTCTCAATTGGCTACAACAACAACATGAAAAAAGAAATAGAATAAAAAAAATGTGGTACTATAGTACAATTACTACTGGAACTATAATAGGAACGGCTGCTTATAGCTGCCTTTAAAAATCGTCTAACATAATTAATGCGTTATATTCTTAGCAACGATTAATTTAGAAAAATCATATTTTGACAAGCAACGTAAATCACGGAAAAATAACTGTATTATGAAAACCATGACGTCACGACAACAACAATTCTTTGCCGCATTACCTGCTTCGTGGAAAAAACCATTAGAAGATGTTTGCAGCAGGCCCGAAATCGATGTACTTGTGCACTATTTACAAGAGCGCGAAAAAGCCGGTGCAACGATATATCCGGCAAAACAAAATATATTTGTTGCATTACGGGCAACACCATTTAATGAAGTGAGCGTTGTTATTGTTGGACAAGATCCGTATCATGGTCCTGGCCAAGCTCATGGATTAAGTTTCAGCGTGCCACCCGGAGTCCCTGTGCCGCCCTCTTTGCGCAATATCTTTAAAGAGTTGCATAATGATATTCATATGGCGATTCCTACCGGTGGTACCTTAAACGGCTGGGCAAAGCAGGGAGTATTATTACTTAATGCTATTTTAACGGTTGAGGAAGGACAGCCTGCGAGTCACGCAGGAAAGGGTTGGGAAATTTTTACTGATGCCATTATTGAGCAATTACTGAAACGCAACCACCCCACCGTTTTAATGTTATGGGGAGCATACGCACAAAAAAAAATTCAACATTTACACTTGCACTTAGATCCGGCCAGGCACTTAGTTTTAAAGGCAGCGCATCCATCACCATTGTCAGTACAGGGTTTTTTAGGATGCCATCATTTTTCTAAAGCAAATGAATTTTTAAAAAAGCATCATATACCAGAAATTAATTGGGCAACGCTTTGACGTTATTCGTTCTGTCTTAGCTAAATCTGATACCTTACATGACGTATTATTGCTCTCGTTTCTCATTGCGCTACAATAAGTATAGAAATTTCGTAACGAGAAGGAGTAACGTTGAGCACTATGTATAACGTATTTTTTTGCCTATTTTTAACATTATTTAACTATACCAATATATCACCTCATTATATTACTTTTGCGTCATCGAAGGTTGCTAAATCATCTCAAGAGGGTTTGCTTGCAAATACTCCGGTTAAAACAATAGATGGTTACAAAAATATCCAAGACCTTAACGTACGTGATTTCATCATTGGATACGATAAAGACATCAAAAAATTTATCTACCACAGGAAAAAATATGGGTCAATGCTGAAGATATAAAACCGGGCGACTATGTATGCACAAATACTATCAATTGCTGTTCAGTGAAACATGTAGAAAATATAGCTTTACCAGTTCTTATCTATGCGATTACTGTTGAACACCATCATTTTTGCATAACATCTTCTGATATCGTAGTCCACAATTCTGATACTGCCAGTCTTGGTTCTATCGCCGCTATTGCAACAATTGCATCTCTTACAAATCCAATAAGTGGAATTATTGGAGGAACCGTTGTGGCAGCAGCCGCAATTTCTATAATACTCTATCAAATACTGCACAACGATTCTCCCTTAAAACATGAACATAATAAAGCGTATCCCATCACTCCTACTAATTCTACTACTCCTTCTCAAAATCCTATTGCTTTGCAAGAACAAGTTCATAATGCACAAAAAATAGAAGCTCAAAAAGCCGAAGATAAGCAATCAGAACATGGGGAAAAATCAGCTGAAAGTAATGGTGGTGACCCTGAGCCTGAACCACCGACAGACCAAGAAGATGATAATGGCAATGATGATAAAAACAATGACAAAAATAAATCAAAAAAAGTTGAAATTGGCAAGGATGATGAATCACATATATTTGAAGATAGGCCGGGACATATGATAGATACACCAGAAAATAGGAACTTACTTATCGCTCTTGCTTCAAATGTAAAAAATTTTCTTGGTCTAGATAAGCATGGAACGGAATGGTATGCTCAAATAACAGCTAATGGCAAACAACTTTGGGCTGCCGTTAGAAATTGCATAATTAGAAATGGTGGAATTAATGACGTCCCCAAAATATTTAACTCTGAGACAGGACTTTGTCAATTGCCAAAAATGAGAAAATGAACATTATGAATACCAGGCTCACACCCCTTCAAGCATTTAATGCTATGACAAAATTTTTAGAGATCTATTTTAAGAGAACATCATCAGACAGTATTGGAGCGCTTTTAAGTTGTATGCAATTTTTAGAAGATGGGCAAACAGCTGACCAAGCAATATGGGAAGATTGGATTACTTCTCTTAAAGGCCAAAAATACATAACACCAATACAAGCATTTGATACAATGAATATATTTTTAAAACGTTACTACAGAAATAGTTCATCTGATAATATCCAATCATTATTAAAGGATATACAATATGCTAAGGATGGTGAAATTGCTGATCAAAAAATAAAAACATTATGGACAAAATGTGTTGATAAAGTATTGAGTGAACCGGAGGGCTCGAGGCAATACCTACAACTAGTAAAAGAATAGTATGTTAACAAAGCTACAAGCATTTGCGGCTATGCAGTATTTCTTGGATCGATATTATTGGAAAACATTGACAGACGATTTAGGCGGCATTTCCAGTTGCTTAATGTTGTTGAGTGATGGTAAGCCTGCAGATGCTGCATTTGAAGAAGATTGGCTAGACAGCGCTAAAGTAATTATACCTAATTATCATGAGAACATGCTCATTACAGTATCTCGGGCTTATGCGATAACAAAAGAGTTCTTACAACTTTATTGTCGCGTTGGGTTTTCGCAAGAGGTGCAACAACTAATTGATCGTATGACGGTAGATAAAAACGGTTATATTGTTGATACAGAAATCAGAGAACTTTGGGACGAAAGTATTGAGCTAGCAATTAAAAATGGACCTATGTATCTACATCTCATAAAATAGCTGGTTCATTCAAGAATAACTGTTTTCAATAATCAAACGTAGATTCATCAACCACTAGAAGAATAGCCGACATTACTAGATTTAGCTTGTGCGGCACATCTGTGAAAACTTAAGCGACGACTTTGTCAGGCAATCAAAATGAGAAAATAATTAATATGAATACCAGACGCACACCACTTCAAGCATTTATCCTTTAATCTTTCAATAATATATATTTTTTGATCTCACTATTTTTTTCTATTTTCAACGCCTGCTTATGTTTTCTTGTCTGTGCTTTTTGATGAGCTATGTCAGGAATATAGCAATCCTGTCAACATATCGGTTACGTCCTAACCCTCGCCATATATAAAGAACTCATATTTAAGCAATGCAATGCTCCTGACATTGCGTGCACGTATGCGCAACAGTTTTTTATCGAGTTTCAGATAATGCATGGAGAGCTGCCCATAAGATTGAACAAGGAGATGTATTGCTGTGTTGAGATAATACACTTTGTGAAGTTGTCATCGGTTTCTTTAATTAATGACCCATTAGAAGTTTATACGATTGAAGTTGGAAATACGCATACTTTTTAAGCAAGAAAAAATAATTATTGCACTTTGTTCTTGTGTTTAGATAATGTAACATAAAGCTTCAATCTGGAGAATTTATTTTCTCACGCTTTGTACCCGTATTTCGATAACTTACATTAATAGAGCTCTAACTAGGAGAATTAGATGAATGTAAAGCCCATATTGTTATGGTCAATCATGGTAACATGTTTGAGTAGTCAACATGGACTGGATGCAAATTCAATTCCTCAGATATTTCATTCAGAGGAACTTATTCTAAAGCGTCTCTATGGCTTAACGTTATGTGCGAATTTCCGGAAGGGTAACGATGAAGAAGAGAAAGCATCATCTTCCTTACAGAAGGCACGAGTTAGCCAAGGTAATATTGCGCTCAATGGAACAGCTTACGGCTGGTCCAAGATGACCTCATCCACTGCAAATAGTGGACGCGTTGCTCAACCCGGGTTAAATGATAACAACCTGACGAAAGATGTCGACTTACAACCTGACGGAGAAAAAGTCGGCGCGTGGGAAGCGGCAGGCATTATTTGGTCAAGTCCTGTAACTATCACCGCTGTTGATTTTATCAATGGTTCGGTGACGAGTGAAGGAGATGGCTTCCTTACAGCCAATTGTATGCTTCAGTTCACAACCAACGGTTCAACCTGGACCAACTCCAATTGGGTCATTAACCCTTCCTATCCATATTCAAAAGCAGCTGGAGGAAAAACCTATACATTTTCAGGACCTATCGGCGGGATTAGCGGTATCTTGGGCGCACGAATTGTGGGACAGGTTCGTACGACAGACACCTCTTACCATTGGATTGTAAAGGAAGTTCAGGTAACTGGAAGCACAGGGTCTGTCACCTCATTTGCAATTACTGCTAGCGCTGGAGCTAATGGTTCAATCAGCCCTTCAGGTAATATTTCAATTGCGCAAGGTAATAGCCAGTCGTTCACTATTACTCCTGCAACAGGCTTTGCGATCGCAAGTGTTATTGTGGATGGTTCAGATCAAGGAGCCATTGGTTCTTACACCTTCTCAAATGTTCAAGCAAATCATTCTATTAGCGCTACCTTTAAGTCAACGTCCGTATCTTGCACAACAGCTCCTGATGTTCCGACAGGTCTTGCTTGCCCAAGTCAGACGAGCACAAGTGTGAATTTGTCTTGGAATCCAGTCAACGTTGCTCCAGGCTGTTCGGTAACCTATAACGTTTACCAAAATGGCGTTATGGTAACAACGGTTTCTACAAATACTGCAGTCATTAACGGTTTAACAGCCAACACGACATATATATTTACGGTGGCAGCTGTGAATTCCGTCGGTACTTCTGCACAGAGTTCTGCTCTTTCTGTCAAGACTGCGCCTTCCTCAGGAAATTATACAGCTCAACAAATACTTGCGGCCGTTCAACAGCACATGACTTCTTCGGTTCAAGTAAACCAATTGCCCCACATAAATACGATGACTCGGGCGATGAATGTGAATGTCTACCAAGTAAGCTCTGGCGTCTTCGCCTACACTTCTAGTATGGCCATCGACACTGATGGAAGCGATCCAGATCCAGATCCGGACCACCAGAACCAGACTACATGGCAAGACAGTAGCGGCGCCCAATTGGGAGCACATCACGTTGCTTTCTACGTGTTGGGTGATGACTGCTGGGACAAAATCTCCCCGTGCCCGCATTTCTTCTATCCGGAACACAATATCACTGGCCTTCAATTCGCTTTGATCTTCTACAATGGCGCTGTTATCGGCTCAGTGTTCGGTGATACACAGACTGGCAATCAACAGACTACCTCGCAGAATGATTCACGCGAACTGGGTGAAGCCTCGGTTGCTGCGGCAAACATGCTTGGCATCCCTAGTAGCGGAACAACCGGCGGCGTGGATAATGGCGTCACCGTCGTCATTTTCTCCGGTCCGCAGTGGGTCGTTCAGGGCACCAACGAGGGCACTGGTCCTGTAGGTTCCGCAACCGGGTCGCTGAATGGCAATGCGCAGGCGCTGGTCCAAATGGCATTGAATACTCTGGGAAATGCATTCGGCCTGTAAGCCCAAAAAAGGATGTCCGCCATAGCCTTGGCAACGGCTGGAAGTACTCAGTGAAAATACAAAGTAAATCAGAAATAACGCTCATGAGAGAGGCTCGTGAAACCCACGAGCCTTGGTTTTTTATATGTTATTTCAGCAAAACCAAATCTTGCCGTGAAGTATATCTTTTTAGTAAGCTTCACCTAGTTTTTTTTAACACAGTTAAATTTAGGAGTTTTTTATGAAAAATCAATTTATAGAATTTTTAACTTTAATACAAGTCGTTTTTGATTCCAGAACTATTGCAGGTTATTTCTGTTCAGATTCTTGTGTTTCGCACTGGAATTATTTCAGATGAGCGCCAAGAAATTTAATAATGTGGGTATTGATTATGGTCAGCGTTTTATACGAATCTGCTGCGTGCCATGCACGAAGAGGCCATTTAATGAGTATCCCATCACCAAAATCATCGTGCGTCGCGCCCGGAATTATTATCATTGAGCAAAGAGGCTCTTTACAAAGCTCCTTTCTATGATTAGCAATGTTTTGCTCTCTCTCAAAATACTGTTCGCGTGTTATTCCTTTTCTTTTTAAATATTCAGGCATTGGTTCTGACACTTCCACACTCTTTGCACCAAACATCAAAAGTAATGGCTTTTTAAGCGGTTCATGGCCAATGATATGATCGTACCATCCATCAAGATCGACTGCTGCCTTGCAACGATTATCACTGCGACAAAACTCTATTGCAGCAGTGCCGCCAGCAGAATGACCCATTACACCGATTCTATGAAGATCAAGACGATGATAAAAAATGCTTTGAGTATTTTGATTAAGGACTTCTAATTGATCAATTACCAATGCCATATCAACCTTATAAGTATCAATCGCTTTACTTTGAAATTCATGCTGTTCTTGCGGTGACATCATTTGAAATTGCACACTCAAATCATGAGAACTCGCAATACCACCATCGGGATATTGTGTCATGATATTAAAATAAGGGTGATTTATACCAACAACCACATAACCATGACTTACTACATTTTCGATGATTGCCGTATACATCTCACTTGGTAAACCTAATAGTCCATGAGAAAAAAGAATAACCGGATAGGCATTAAGCGTTGATGCTACGGGAGCATTGCTATATGCATGTGTTGCAACATTGCGCCATAACAATGAACTAAACCAATGTGGAATGTGATAAAGATCAGCAAACATTTTTTGAAAAACAGCCATCTTGCTACCCAAATAAGGATATGGTTCTCCAGTTTTAACCGATGTTGGATACCACATGCGTACTTCCACTATTCGTTCTTTGTTACCAGAAGCATAGGGATCATTTCTGTGTTCATCAATAACGTATAATGATTGAGTACCAACGGAATAAGTACCTGTCGGTTGAGGAAACTGTTTTAATATTGGTGAAACATACCATAAACTTGCTGCTATACATCCTACCGCCAGACCAATAACTTTTTTGAACATCACAATCCTCTTATTGATTGAAAAAATGCTTATAAGAAATATCCCCATTTTTTTGCATAATATAACTATAATGAGCAGTAATTATTCACGCAATAAATAAGATAGAAGATTCTGGCAAGAAGATATACGAGTGGACAGATTAATGCATATAAATAAAGGGTTGACTTTCTTGCTACAATAATAACAAAATCATGTACAAGTTAATTTGCTACAAAAGGAGAATAAAATGCGTATGAGGTTTATGGTATCGTTATCACTTTTACTTTCAAGCATTACTGTTTATAGCATGGATAAGGTTGATAAAGTTGCCGAACGTGCGGATAAAACAGATGATTTTTATTCTAATGAAATCAATCTTAAAGGAACTAACCTACAACCATTGTATGTTGTGTCTAACTCACATAACTAAGCCTACCGACATTCAACTATTTTTTTGCATAAAAAGAAATTTTTTGATAGTATATAAACTATTATTATTTTTTATCCCCTTTACCAATGTGCGGGGCCGTTATGAAAGCTTTTTCTTTTATCTTCTAAATTAATTATAAAAAAAAGTAGATACTGTTTAATCACACGTTGGCTTGTGTGAATGTTCAGTATCCTTAAATTCTAAAGTAATCGATATATTAAATGTGGTAGTTTTTTGCCTCATTATATGAGGCTACATCTCTATGCACAGGTAAATCCTTCTGAAGGAATTAATGCTCATGAAAAAAAATGCAACCTTTTCGGCACAAGATATACGTGGCAATATAATTATTTTAGAGTCGGAAGAAATAGTTGGGAAAACAGAAAGGCTTTCGGAAAAAATAAAAAGTCTGAGTGGAATCTTGATTCCAGCGTATACAGAAGTTGAAGTTGATTTTGCTCGCAAAAAGCCTGAAGATGTTGCGCATGATTTTATGCTTAAATCGCTAGCGCCTTTGTTAGAGCAGGATCTTAATAACGTTGATTGGCAATTTTTTGAAGAAAAAACCAAAGATATCGTAGAACAATTCTTTGCAACAATCGATTGGGCTAAGCATACTGATGATCAGGATATAAGCATCTTTGTATTGGCAACCGATCAAAAGACCGGGAAACATGTAGGTGTTATTCAGTTTTTAATTACACCAGAGTTTGGGCAAAACAATATTAAAGCCGCATTACTCGGTGTTATGCCTTCTGAGCATGACCGTGGTTTGGAAAAATTGCTTATGAGTTCAATTTTTATAGTGCGCCCCGATGTTAAGCGAATTTTTCTTCATACAAGATCAACTAATCAACAAGCTATTTTACGTTATCAAGATTGGGGATTTAGGCAATATATAGGTAAGTTGCCCAATTGGATTGACTTGGAATACATAACTCAACAAGCAGGTGAGTTACAAAAACAGTCTACCTATTTCGTCGTAGAACATTAATTTTTTTAATGTGGATGCTTATTGTTAAAACGGTGAGCATCCACATTGACTAAAAACATATTCTTATTCTTAATTATTAATAAATTATGAGTTTCAGGGATAGGTTCTTATTAAAATTTGTATATACTATGCACCAAATAAGTTTGGTCCATTTTTTTTATTGCTATGGTTGATACAATCCTCCTACGCCAAGGCTTCGGCGGACAGCTTTCGCTTTATGAGCAAAATATTAACTTTTCAATGTATGCCAACCCCTTAAAAAAACTGGCGTGCCAGCTGAAGCTTTAGCGAAAGCTAATACCCAAGACTATATAAGCCTTTTGTCTCTAAATGCTCTGCCTGAACCCGATTTTAAATACTCCTCAAATTCATAGGCTTTAGATTTTTCTTCAAAGGCAATATAAACAACTAATTTCCAAGGTTTATATTTTTCAGTATGTGCCGTAGTGCCACTATTATGATTAGACAAGCGCTTGTCTAAATCTTCCGTACAGCCGACATATATTTGCTTTAAATTATTTATAGATTGAATAATATACACGTAATACATAGATGTTTTTTATTGACTGGCCTGCCTATAGTCCTCCTACGCCAAGGCTTCGGCGGACAGCTTTCGCTTTATGAACAGAATATTAACTTTTCAATGTATGCCAACTCCTTAAAAAAACTGGCGTGCCAGCTGAAGCTTTAGCGAAAGCTGGTGTGCCCGGCAGGATTCGAACCTGCGACCTACGGATTAGAAATCCGTTGCTCTATCCAGCTGAGCTACGGGCACTAAAAAGCAATTGAGATACAAAATAGTATACGTAAAAAATAAAAAATCTCAAAGTATTAACGTCGGAGACATCTCTAATAGTTATTCTTCTCGCGGAACAAATACCTTATTAAACTCTTGGGCAATGCCCAGCAAGCTCTTTTGAATCTGATCAGAAATATCGGTGGTGGTTAATATTGTCGCGTAAATATCTGGATAAATTGATTTAACGTAACTAATAAATTGCTGCGCGTATGATAATACTTGCGTAAGTGCAATAGTATCTAAAAAATTTTCTTTCAGTAAAAAAAGCATCAGCACTTGATCAACAAATGAATAGCCCACAAATTGTGGTTGTTTTAACAGTTCAACCGCTATAGAACCACGATGTAATTTTTTTTGAGCTATAGGGTCAAGTTCCGTTCCAAATTGTGCAAAATCTAACAATTCATGATACTGTGCCAGTTCAAGCCGCAATGCACGCGTCATTTTTTTTATTGCTTTAGTTTGCGCAGCACCGCCAACGCGTGAAACTGAAAGTTCAACGTTAACGGCAGGCCTAATTCCCTGATTGAATAATTGTGTATCTAAAAATATTTGTCCATCAGTGATAGAAATTAAGTTAGTTGGAATGTATGCAGTAATATCATCACTCTGAATTTGCACCATTGGCAATGCCGTTAGTGAACCGCCAGATGCTAATTTACCGGCACGTTCTAGTAAGCGAGAATGTAAATAAAACACATCGCCCGGATACGCTTCACGCCCCGGTGCGCGTCGTAATAATAATGACATTTCTCGATACGAAATAGCATGATTACTCAAATCGTCATAGACAATGAGTGCATCATGGCCATTATCCATAAAATATTCACCGATAGCGCATCCAACATAGGGAGCCAAATATTGCTTGAGAACGGTGTCACTTGAATCGGCACTCACAATAACCGTATATTCAAGCGCTCCATTTTCTTGTAACGTACGCACAAGACGCGCAAGATTCGCTTGACGTTGGCCAATTGAAACATAAATACAAAAAACATTTTTATCACGTTGATGCAAAATGGTGTCAACAACTATCGCTGTTTTACCCGTATTGCGATTACCAATAATAAGTTCGCGTTGCCCTTTCCCGATAGGAACGAGCGCGTCAATAGCAATAATACCCGTTTCTAATGATTCATTTACTAATGAACGTTCTATAATGCCGGGCGCTGAAACTTCCACCGGTTTTTTTGTTTCATAATCAAGGGGACCTAACCCATCAAGCGGATTTCCCTGAGCACTAATAACTCTTCCCACTAAATTCATACCAACCGGAACTTTAAATGCTCCTTCAGTTCTTTTTACTACTTCTAATTCTGCTACAGGAATTGAAATATCAAATAAAAAAATAGAAACATAATCTTCATCAAGGTTAAGAATGATACCCTGATTACCACCCTCAAATTCCACTAATTCTCCGAGCATTGCCTTTTTTAAACCATGCACGCGGCATATCGTATCACTTACCTGAATAACAAGCCCAATTTCATTAAAATTTTCTTTGGAGACATCAGTTAATGATTTTTCAAATAAGGAAATAAGATCTGAACTTTTAATCTCCATAATAAAGGTCCTTTTCTATCGTTCGTAATTGTTTTGCAATGGAATGTTCCCATAATAACGTATTACTTTGCATACGAATACCCGCAATTAATCGCTTATCAATAGTATAATCAACAACATTGGTTGCATTATTTTTAATTTCAAAAATTTTTTTTAAACTCGTTATCTGCTTATCCTTGAGCTGATGCGAGCTGGTAATTTTTAAGTTTACTATATGGTTATGATCTTTATATAGTTTTTCTATATATACTAGTACACCTCGTAGTAAGAAAAGACGTTGACTATGTACAAGCACATCAGTTAAACGATGTAACAAAAGAGCAAGATCAAATTGCTGCAAAAAGTCATGTAAAACGCGCTTCTTAAATACATTAAAATTTAATGGTAGTTTAAAAATAAAAAGATAATTAGTATGCGTGCGCAAAAAATTAGATGCTCGTTCTATGCGATCATATTCTTGCGATGAGAGATTATTATGTATGGTATTCATAAAGGCTGTTGCATACAACCGTGCCAAATATAGTTCTTCTCTGTTCATATATGACTCTTTTGTAGACGCTCAATTAATGCATTAAGAAACTGTGTACCTTGTTGCTCATCTTGAAACTCTTCTGTGAGTCTTGTACGCGTACGCTGCACTATTTCTGGAATAATATCTAATTCAAGTTTACGAATTTGTTTATAATGTTCCTGTACTAATGCGCGATCGCTATTTTTAATCTCTTGAATACTTTTTTGTTGCTCATCTTTTTCTTGTACCCGTTGTACTGAACCTTGCCATAGTTGCAAAAGAGCAAGCAAGCGCTTACCTTCTTGTTCTTGATCATATATTTCTTGTTCTATACGATCCTGTTCTTGCTCAATAGTTAGTTGATTATTGTTTAACTCTTTTAATGAGTTAATTTTTTCTTGCACTTTTTCTTTAATTGAAGAAACAAAATACGATTTAAAAACAATATATACAAGAGAAAAAAGCAATGCACAATTGAGAAGTTTAAAAACAACAGAAACGATATTAACAAACATTTTTAACCTTGTTATATAAAAATGATTCAAGATCTTTTATATAATGTTCTTGATTTTTTTTAGTGACCGATATTTCTTGAATATTTTTTTTAGGTAATTCTTTTTGTTTATAAAATACAAACGTATTGTCTGGTGTATAACCCATAAACATATTACGTAACGCATCCCACAATGTTTTTTTGTGCAGTTCTTGATCCTTTAATTTTTTTTTCTTTGCTTCTATATCAGCGAGCAGTTCCGCATGTTTTTTTTGTTCTTGTTGTATCTGGGTAACAACATTATGTAACAAAAATCGATCAAGAAGATAATAGGCCAAACCGAAATGAACCATTTGCAATAGTAATGTCGCATTAATAAACATAATAATCAAAACAAATATTGAAATGTATATTAACTAAACCAAATTAAAGCACCCGCAACTAACAATGCATAGATAGCTGATGTTTCTATCATACCCATTGCAATCATCATGGTATTTCTAATATCACTAGCACTTTGCGGATATTTGCCAATATTTTCACATGCTTTAGATCCAACAAGTCCTTGACCATATGCTGGTGCAATACTACCAATCCCCATAGCAAGTGCAGCCCCAATAAAAGCCGCCGCTTTTGCAATAAAAACACCGTCCATATATGTAACCTTTCTATAAAAGAACATTTTAGATCTAATTTATTATTTCTTAGTGTAATCAATTTTTAATAAAGCTTACAAGGATAGAAATGGCTTTTTTGCTAAAGATTGTTGATAACCCAGATTATTCTTAAAAAAATTTTGTATTTGAGTATAATGACGCAGCCATTGTTCATTATTATTTTCAAAATCTTCATTACATTCCAGAATTAATACCGGAACATCATTAAGTTTTATATCTATATCATTTTTTTCAATCAACCATTGTTCATGTTTTTTATGAATAGAATGTAAATAGTCTAATGAAATTGATGATTCTTCAAATCGATTTCGTTTCAGTATACGCTCATAGCATACATCAGGATTAGTTCGCAAATAGATAAAAGCAGTTGGCATTACGGTACTTAGATCAGTTAACCATGAAAACCATTCTTTATATAACTTCCATTCCAACGTATTCATAAACCCTTGTTCAAAACAATTTTTTGCAAAACAATACCGATCAGAATAAATTGAACGCTCGAGAATTTGGATAGGAAATTTGCTTTTTCTGGCATAGGTTTCTTGCTCAATAATTCTTGTAATAAATGCATATGATTGAAACGTATATGCCCAACGAGTAGGGCTCTGATAAAATTTATCTAATAAATTTTCAGTACCGCCAACCGATTGCCATTTTTCATGCGGTTCAAAAACTGCTTGAATAGTAAACTCTTGTTCAAGCATAGCTAAAAATGTAGACTTACCTGCTCCAATATTACCTTCCAGCGATAAACAGGAAGCTTTTTCCTTGAATGCTGCGATTGCCATATGCTGTCCTTATAAAAATATATACATTTACTTACTTTATAAAGGTTAATATATTGAGAAAAAAAAGCTAATGTAAGAGCCTTTTTGCGTTGCAAAAAAAATTATGTTATGGTGAATACCATTCGCATAATTGTAAGCAAAACATATAATAAATTACTATCTATCAATCTATTTGTAGATAACAATTAGTGCATAAGGTTAAATTGTTGATAAATAATCATTTGAATAACATAGTATTAACAGTAAAAAGTAATATGATAATTATGGTACCATTAAAAAAAATAGTATTAGGTATTATAGCCCTATTATTATTTGATAATCTAACAGCTAATATACATGAGCTTCCAGACTGGCTAAAAAATACCGATGATAGTGTTTTTTTCACGGAGGAAGTTCAAAAACTTACTTTATATACTCCGGAAGAAGCTCTACATTTTTTAACGCGTACGTGCGATCCGGATATTCCGGAAGAAACGGTTATCGAGGCGCAAAATATTTTAAAAGAAGATGTGTATAAACATACTGGCGGCATCAATGATCGCAATTTTCCTATTGATTATCCAGGATCATATTTTTTAATCTGCCAGCCAGAACGCTGGGAACCTTATATCAGTTTCTTTTACAATCAAACAACAAAAGCTAATTACACCCGCGATGGCACTACGCTTAGTTCATACCTTGCTTTTGATAATTTAAATTTACTTAATAAAATTGATGAGCTGGCTTTTGGCGTAAACGTTGTTAAGTTACTATCTTTATTAGGTAACATTAAAATTCAAGAACGCCGGGCCGCTGTTCTTTTTGGTGGTGCAGGCTGGAGAAATCGTTGGTTATTCAATGTGCGCGTTCCTCTCATCTACCTTGAGCGAAATTTTCATCTAACGCAAGAAGAACGCAGGGCTATAGAAAGTGAAAATATTTTTAATGATTCACCTAACGATGCTGACATTACTGCTTTTGCACGAAAACATTTAATATCTGACAAATTTGGACTAGGTGATACCCGATTTAATGCCGGATATCTTGCTATAGATGAACGATTTTCACAACTTTTTATTGGATTCGAGTCTACCCTGCCGACAGCATTTCCTCTAGCCAAAGGATTGATAGGAAATCATTTTGAAAAAAATAACGTTGTTCCTCCTTTTGATTTAATTGAGATTCTTAACTTAGTTGCCGAAACTCCTATACAAAATCCAGCCCAAGCAGAAATACTTACAGCAGATTTTTTGTTAGCTGCGCTCGATAAATTATCATCAAATCTTCTTGAAAGCGGATTAGGCAATAATGGCCATATCGGCGTAGGCCTTTATACTGATGGTGCTTTAGCCGTTACTTCCAAATTACAATTTAGAGCTCGATCAACCCTTGAATATCTTTTACCAGCACTAGAAAAACGATTTTTTTTAAAGAAAAAAAATCTGGCGGAGTTTGATGCTCGTTTTAACCCACCAAATCCGGACAATTGTGAAGCTGATCTTCTCTTTTTGCAACAGCAACTCATTAATACTCTTTTCCCCAAAGTATTCAATACGGTAGTTTTTCCCGGATTTATTTTTAAATTCAGTACCGCTCTCATCGGACAAATGTCACCATATTGGAACTTAATGCTTGGGTATGATTTATGGTGGCAACAACAAGAAAAATTAGGTAAGATTAGTACAACACCAGAAGAACGTTCTCAGTTGAGGACTGACATCGCGGTGAGATCAAGTGCCATACAAAATAAAATTTTTGGATCAATCAATTATGCTAAAGAAGGAGATAAACATGATTGGTGCCTATCTTTTTATGGAGACAGGACTTTTATTAGATCGGGTATAGGTAGAGACTTTACCATGGCTTTCCGTTTTGCATTGTTATTTTAAGAAAATAAAGATTATAGGAAAAAAATAGTATGAAACAATCATATGCTAACAATTCAAAAAAATTATTTTTCGCTTTTGTTATTGCAGTATTATTTGCTCAGCGAGCAACCGCAACAGAAACTTCGGAAATTAAACCACCACTTGAACACAAATCAATTGTTATGGTTGATGGTTTACCCCATGGGCTTAATGGACCGGGCATTGCGAGATTAATTCATATTCTTAAAGAAGTTGATAAATTTCAATATGGTATTGTTAATCCGCTTAATGGAGAACGAATTGGTAAATATATTTTAAAAGGTGAAGAACATTCGGTTTACTCATTAATGCAATGTGAGCATTCATTAGAAACTGCTACTATTGCTATTGCAGAAAAAGAACATTTAAGAGCTGCCCTAAAAAGCTCATTAAAAATGGCGATTGATGATTTTGTTGCAATAATGCAGCCATTCATTACGCAAGCGCGCGGATCTAAAGCAATTACCATTACGCTTATGGAAGAATGGGCTCAATTACACGAACGTACAAAAAGTTTTATCTTAAATTGGAGCAGGCAAAAAGAAGGCACTGAAATCGATATGTTTCGAGAAGGTATCGATTCTTTCGAAAAACTTAATCAATTCTGTTCTGACTTAGTAAGTTTTATTCAAGATCTCATTCAAAGTTGTCCTAAAGGTTGGAAGCAATATCTAGCATTAGTAGAACAGCATAAAAAAAAATAATTAATTGAGTTATTAGCATGAACGAACAAGAAGAACTTAATGGAACTGTGGACCGGTTCTTGTATCAAGATGCTAATACTGGCTTTTCAGTTATGCTCGTAAAAGTTAGTGCCAATAATTCTGTTATTGTTACCGCTACATTAGCAAATATTAACCCTGGGCAACAAGTAACCTTTCAAGGTAGTTGGGTGATGCATACAAAATTTGGCAGGCAGTTCCAGGCAACTGCCTGTTCTTCGACGTTACCAACGACGCTGACAGGGCTTCAAAAATATTTAGGATCAGGAATGATCAAAGGTATCGGAAAAGGTTTTGCTGAAAAAATAGTTGCCCGATTTGGTATGGATGCAATAGCAATCATTGAAAAAAGTCCAGAGCGCTTACAGGAAGTTAATGGTATTGGGCAAAAGCAACTCGAGCAAATTATAACAGCATGGAAAGATCAAAAAGAAATTTCATCTATTATGATTTTTTTACAAGATAAAGGAATTTCACCAACGTATGCGGTTAAAATTTACAAGAAATACGGGCAGCAAGCCATTGCTTTACTTATGGAAAATCCTTACCGATTAACTGAAGATATTTGGGGGATAGGTTTTAAAACGGCGGATGCAATAGCGCAAAACTTGGGATTCCATAAACATTCCATACCTCGCATTAAAGCCGGTATTATTTATGTAATTACTACGGCAACAACCAATGGCCATCTGTATTGTGAAGTTTCTGAACTCAAGACAACTATCCTTGAACTATTGGAACTCAACCAACAGGAACATGAATCCGCCATAAAAACGGCTTTGCATGAATTATATGAACAAGATTTAATCAAGCTCATTACTCATAATAATGAACATTTTATAACATTATCCTCGTATTACTGGTCAGAGAAAGGAATTGCTAAAAAAATCCAACAATTGCTTGAATATCCTTCCGATCATCATTTTAATCTTCAAGAAGTTTATATGTCCTTACGTGATAATGATCAAATGATGACGCTCAATGAGGATCAACAACATGCTATTTTGACCTGCTTACAATCAAAAGTAACTATTATCACCGGCGGTCCGGGCACTGGAAAAACAACCTTAATCAAAAAATTATTAACCGTATTGGATAAACATAATTTGCAATACCGTTTAGCCGCGCCGACCGGAAGAGCCGCAAAAAGAATTATGGAGGGAACAGGGCGTTATGCGTTAACTATTCATCGACTTTTAGATTTTAATGTTAGCACAATGAGCTTTTCCCACAATGAACAAAATGCGCTCAAGCTTGATTTTCTCATTATTGATGAAGCCTCAATGATTGACACTTTTTTGGCATATGCTTTGTTAAAAGCTTTGCCGCTAAAATCTCACCTCGTACTCATTGGTGATACTGATCAATTACCATCAGTAGGTGCTGGTAATATATTGCATGATTTAATTATGAGCAAAAAAATTCCAAGCATTCGCCTAACTCATATTTTTCGGCAAGCACAAAATAGTTTAATTATTGTGAATGCTCACCGAATTAATCAAGGAGAATTTCCTGTTTCATCCTTGCCTGATACCAAAAAAGATTTTATTTTTATTAAAGAGGAGAAACCGGAAAATGTCGCTAGCCATCTTAATTATCTGTATAAAAAACGATTTATAGAAATGGGAATTTCTACTAATGATTCAATTGTCCTTGTTCCTATGAATCGTGGGATCGTTGGTACCATTAAACTTAATCAAGATTTACAGACCATTATTAATCCGGATCATAAAGAAACGGTTATGCACGTAGGACGCGTATTTAAACAAGGAGATAAGGTGATGCAAATCAGGAATAATTATGACAAACTTGTTTTTAATGGTGACATTGGCACTATAGAATCTATTGATCAAGAACAACAAACTCTGCAGGTTAATTTTTTTGATCGGCCTACTACCTATCCCTTTGATGAACTTGACGAGTTAGTATTAGCTTATGCTATTTCTATTCATAAAAGCCAGGGGTCAGAATATGATATTGCTATTATTCCCCTATTCATGCAACATTTCATGTTATTACAACGAAATCTTATTTATACTGCAATAACACGTGCAAAAAAATTATGTATTTTTATTGGTCAACCAAAGGCCATTGCTATTGCAATCAAAAATAATAAAAATATTATAAGAAAAACATTTCTACAGGAATTTTTAACTGATAATATAACATGTCGCTAAAAAAATATTTTTTCATTGCACTCATAGCTATAGTAACAAGATCTGCATTATCATTTAAAAACCAACGCAAGAGTTTTCTTATTATGCTTAATCCCGCAGGAGATGCAAACTATGCTGGTAGAACCATTGATGACTGTTTCGAACGAGGGCTCACCTTTCAATATGTAGAATATTTAAAAAAAGCCCTTGAGACCCAATATCCTGAAATTCGTGTTATTATAACTCGATTTCCGGGAGAAGCTGTTGATCCTTTACAAAATGCTCATTTTGCAAATCGACTATCAGTAGACCTTTATATTAGTATCCATTTTTACGCAGAACAACATCAAAAAAATAAAGTTTTTTTATACCATTTTATAACAACACCAACCGATTATTGGTCTATGCCAACAAACCAATTATTTATTCCCTATGATCAAGCACATCGTGCGCATAGTATTAAAACACAAGAGTGGGCAACAACCATTACAAAAGAATTGAAAAAAGAACCATATAATAAAGAATTTGAAACGTATGGTCCATTTGGTATTCCCTTTAAACCATTGATGGGCATCCATGCTCCAGCTATTGCAATAGAAGCAAGTTTAAAAAATAGAAATGATTGGAAACAGTACATAAATCCGATTATTAAAAGCTTAGAACCACTTATTAAGGGGATATCCCTACCGTGAATTATCTTTATGGATCGCTTACCCTCAGTATGTTTTTGTGCGGCATGCTTTTGCTAGGCTATCATCAAAATCTTATTATTATTCGCTCTCCATTTTCTTCTTCTTTAGAATGTACTAATTCAATTATTTTGCAAAAAAAACAAATTTCTCTCTATGTTCGTCATGATACTAGCTGGCATAAAGAACAAAAAGATATTTTATGGGCGGAAGATACGGTTGTATGCATTGATTTTATTGTCAGATCTTGGTTAGCCTTTATTGATGAAGAACAATTAATGCAAAAAAGAGTTACATTACAATCAGTTTGTTTATCGCCTACGGGGCAGGAAGCCTACCTTTCTTTTGACAAGACCCCCTTTAGCAAAGATTTATCAACCTTCGAAAAATTACTATGGGTTGAAAGTCTCTTAAAAACAATACGCGAAAATCAAGATACCTTACGAGCAATCTATCTTTTAGTTAATCATCAACCCATCAATGATGTTCATATAGATTGTTCTCATGCAATACCCATACAAGGATTTATTGCAGAAGCATAACGCCATCGTTCGTTTTATGAAATGCCACTACTTTTAGTTATACTATCGGTACTTTTGGACTGGACTAGACGCAGTAATGATATTTTTTCATGATAACCAAGATTGGAATATTGTAGCAATTGGCCAATCGCACCTGCAGCTTGATCGGTCATGGGTTCTGGCTTTCTTTTTTTGGGAGAACCTACCAATTCTTGCAATTCTTGTACTGCTTTTGCCTGTTGCGGAACTTCTTGTTGTTGCATTAACGGGTAATGATCTTGCCATAAATGATTTTGCAATACCACTATTATTTCTGAGTTTGTTGTGCCTGCTTTCCAATGACACCCAGGAAGAACACATCGCACGTTTTGATCGGCAGTAGAAGCAGCGTCGTCAACTTTTGATAAGGTACCGCTATTTATTCCTGGAACTTCTTCAAAATTTCCGGATTGATCAAGCAACGAATTTATATCCAAATTCCCATCATTCATCTCGTCGAACATGCCAAACATTTGCAATGACCATAATAATAACCATAGTATAATTTTTTTCATCAGTAGCCTCACTATAATCTAATTTTCACAATGTTAATGAAAAACTATCGTGTAATTTTTTTTATTTCCTTCCCATTTTTTTGAATGCAGTATCGCTCTATTTTTTCATTGGAAGTATATAGTTTTTTTTAAAAATAACTACATACATTGCTCAGCCGCAATTTATCCTTTTTTGATTATTGTTTTTAATAAAAAATTATTTATTGTTCAACATACTTTTTTTTACATCTATTTTGAAAATAAAATCTTATTCGAAAGGGATATTATGCCAAAAACAAATATTCTAACGTGTTGCAAAACTTAGAATATAGATAAACAGATTGGTTGATACATTACAGTAAATAATAGTGCTATATATTATACTTTTTTGAGCGTAGGAAATAATATTACATCTTTAATCGATACGGTATTGGTCAATAACATAACCAATCGATCAATGCCAATGCCCACACCCACTGTTGGTGGCAATCCATATTCAAGAGCCATAATATAATCAGCATCAAATTGATGAGCTTCCGGATCACCTGCTTTGTGTGCTTCTACTTGTTGTTTAAAACGCTCAGCTTGATCAAATGGATCATTCAATTCATTAAATCCATTACTTATTTCAAGACCTGCGATAAATAATTCATACCGAGCAGCAACCGCAGGATTTTTCGGATCACGTTTTGATAATGGAGATATCTCGAGTGGATACTCCGTAATAAATGTTGGTTGAATAAGATGTGGTTCTACAATTTTTTCAAATAATGCGTAAATTTTTTGATGTAATGATGTTTGTCCTTTTGGCATAGTGATATTCTGCTTATGTAAAACACCATCAATATGCTCTTGCGTGAGATCTTTTGCATCAATCCTGCCATATTGAACAACCGCATCGAAAACACTTATTTTTTTAAAAGGAACACTAAAATCAAGCATGTGTGCTCCAAATGGTAACTGCAATGTACCGCATACTTCTTGCGCGATAGTGCGTAATAACGTTTCCACAAAGTTCATAATAAAATGATAATCGTGATAAGCCATATAAAATTCTGCCATCGTAAATTCAGGATTATGTCTTGTCGAAACCCCCTCATTTCTAAAATTGCGATTAATCTCATACACACGATCAAAGCCACCAACAACAAGTCGCTTTAAATATAATTCAGGAGCAATGCGCAAATAAAAATCTGAACTTAATGCATTATGATGCGTAATAAATGGGCGTGCAGCAGCACCACCTGCGATCGGATGCAACATAGGCGTTTCTACTTCTAAAAAATTATGGCTATCTAAATACGCACGCAATGAGCGAATAATCTGCGTTCTTTTTATGAATTTTTCTCTACTTTCAGTATTAGTTATTATATCAAGATAACGCTGGCGATAGCGAATTTCAATATCCGTCAATCCATGAAATTTTTCTGGTAACGGATGTAAACATTTGCTGAGTAAACTAATTTGACTCACATCAAGCGTAATTTCTCCGGTTTTTGTGCGAAACGGAGAGCCGGTCACCCATACAATATCACCAATATCAATATAATCTTTGAACTGATCAAATACGTCATCACCTAATGAATCCTGACGTATGTATAACTGTAAACGTCCCGTACTATCTTGAAGGTTAACGAATGCCGCTTTACCATGAAGCCTAATGGAAAGTAATCTACCGGCTAACGCATAACTTTGTTGCTGATCATGTTGCTCAAACTGATTTATTACTTGTGCAGCAGTGTCATACACTTCTTTTGTTGGAGGCCATGGCTCGATGCCATGCTTACGCATAGTTTCAACTTTTTCAAAACGAATTTTTGATTCACCGGATAGTGGTATTAATGTTTGCTCTGCTTTACCCATTTCATAAATCGGCCATACCTTACCCGAAAATTTTCCTGGGTGAGCTAGAGGAACATAACCATCCGCATTCTTAATAATAATGCTGGGGTTTTGTTTGTTAACAACCGCTAGTGTTACCGATCCACCGCAGTGAGATTTTATAAGATTCGCTAATTCAGTAACGGCATCATGTATCAATTCTGATGTAACTGGTGCTACACCATCGATAACTAAAAATGCATTTTGGGTATCAGCAGTAAGCTTGGTACGATCTGCTTCACGCCAATTCCAACATGCACACAGTATGCCTTGCTCATCTTTATAGATGATTTCCCCTTGAACAGGATTATAAAGACCTTTTTGCCCTAATAATTGTACGGGCTTTTCTTGCCCAGCTTTAGTAAGCAGGATATCGCCAACAATCGTATCCAGATCTTCACCATCCAACGGCAATAAATATTTTAAAGAAATAACATTATAAAGATCTACAAGCGGATTAACGGAACGTAACGTTTGATTTTTTAATACCCTCGTAGCCAAGTTTTCTATAGAAGAAAGATATTTTTTTGGATTAACACCCGATTGCTTATACACATTTTGCCATGCTTTGATATAAGGATGTTGCATAAGCTGCTCAAGAGATAATTCTTCTTGTAATTTTTTTATAGTTTTTTGCAATAATGCATAGGCTTCCTGATTGTCTCCTTTATTAGAAATACCATGAGCAACAACAACACCAATCGTTACGTCTGGATATTCACGTATAATATGAGGATCAATAGTAAAAAGCATAATACATCTCTTAAAGCAGGGGTTATTAAAATATTACAATATTACAATGTATCAGATTACAGCGATTATTTCTATCATAACGGTATTATCGAACATAGTATCGAATAGTAATTTATCAAATAAGGCTATATAATACTTGTTATAGTAAACAAGTAAAAGGGACATTATGGCAAAATTAAACCAACTTTCGTTATGGGATGCAATACTCATTAATATTAACGTTATGTTTGGCACTGGCGTACTGATAAATACCGTTAACGTGGCCAAAAGAGCTGGGTCTTTAGGTTTTTTTAGCTATCTTATCGTTAGTATAATAATGCTGCCTCTTATTTTTTCCATTGCCGCTATTGTACAACGACATCCTGCGGGTGGTTTTTATACGTATGCTGCCGTAGACATTGCACCGTGGGCTGGTTTTTTGAGTGCTTGGACCTATTTTGTAGCAAAGTTATCATCTGCCGCACTATTAATTCACATTTTTTCAACGGTATTGAAAACAATAATAGTTCCCTTAAATTCAGTCAGTACCTTGATTATTGATCTGGTAATTTTACTTTTTTTTCTATGGCTGAATCAATTTAATTTAAGAACAGGGACTCGAATTACCTATGTGTTCATAATACTCAAAATTACACCAATTATTTTTGCAATTTTGAGTTGTATATATTTGTTTAGCAGATGGTCAATACCTCCGGAAACCTTATTATGGTCTGGTATTCCATCAACCATACCTTTAGTATTATACGCTTTTGTTGGATTTGAAGCTGCGTGTTCATTAAGCAGCACTATTAAAGATGCGCGACACAATGCTCCTAAAGCAATTCTATATTCCTATGCGTTAGTTATATTGATAACCATTATATATCAACTAACTATCTTTATTGCTATCGGTACCTCATTAATGAAACAACAAACGTTCCTTGATATTTTCCCCACCTTATTTACCACACTTTTTGCACAAAAAACTGTTTTTCATACTCATTTATTGTATTTATTATACATAGCCAGCGCATCATCAGCGCTTGGTGCTAGTTACGGTATTTTATTGAGTAATGCATGGAATTTACATATTCTTGCGCAAAATACGTATGTTTTTGGTTCATCATTTTTAAAAAAATTAAATACCTATAATGTTCCTTTTGCCTGTGTCATTGTTGAAACCATTATTTGCGCTGGTTATTTATTACTAACCTACGGTAATCAAATTGCATTACAACAAATAAGCGTTTTCGGCTGTACTATAGCCTATAGTTTAAGTGTTATTTCTTTACTCCATCACTCATATAAAAACTTAATTGCGTGGCTCGCATTAGGCAGTTGCTGTCTTTTGCTCGGAACTTGTATCCACAATTTTATTAATTCCGAGACCTACTATTTATTTTTATTTTTAGGCATTATTATGTTTGGCATGATAATGTTTTATCTAAAAAAGCAAAAATAATAATACAAGCCTATCTTTTTTATAAAAAAACAGTTTTACAAGCCATCTATGGCAATAGTTTTTGTATCACTCAAATTTTATTACAAATTATCAAAACTATAGAATATAGCGTTATAGTATTGTTACAATAAAAAGGAGTTAAATATGCAGATTTAATATTTTTGTTAAAAAGGGAGTATTTATGCGCACTACATTACTATTACTCGTATTCACCTTGCTAGCATTACCGACAGTAGCTGCGCAAAAAAAATTTATAGGTTATTATCCCGCTTGGGCAGTCTACAGGACTCCTGCTATTAGTCCATCATCGCTCGATGCATCTAAAATTACCCATATAAATTATGCATTCGCTAAACCTAATAAAGATGGTACCGTTACCTTATTTGACGAATGGGCAGACACGCAAAAAGACGGTGGCAATTTTAAACAACTGAATGATTTAAAGAAAAAATACTCGAGTCTCAAGGTATTAATTTCTATAGGCGGTTGGACCTTATCCG
>CAVUUR010000006.1:42500-241557 GCA_963744715.1 uncultured bacterium
ACGCTTACTTTCCACAACCCCTATATCACAACACATACAGGTTATTACATGATATAGGTTTAGGCTCTTCCCAGTTCGCTCACCACTACTAAGGGAATCACTTTGTTTTCTTTTCCTGGCACTACTTAGATGTTTCAGTTCATGCCGTTCACTCTTTTATCTTATATATTCGGATAAAAGTATCTTGAGTTTTTCAAGATGGGTTTCCCCATTCGGAAATCTTCGGATCATAGCTTGATTGACAACTCCCCGAAGCTTATGGCAGCCTTCCGCCTCCTTCATCGCCTCCTAATGCCAAGGCATCCACCAATTGCCCTTAAAAATTAATCACAAATTTTAACGACTTTTTAAAATAGTTAAAAAATTTCTGTTGCGAATTTGCAGAGATTTAGACCATATATTTCAAAGAACACAAGAATTTTTTATTTCACAGAGATCCAATAGTAACAAACTATGACGAAAAATCAACATTTTATGGTGGAGGTGAGCGGATTCGAACCGCTGACCTTCCGCGTGCAAAACGGACGCTCTACCAACTGAGCTACACCCCCAAATAATTTTTGGGCACCATCTTGTCTGAAACCAGGTGGTTTGTATGCTCATATTGTTTTTCGTACTTACCCCACCAATTTCATATCTAATAATTTAGATCATGGTGGGCCTAAGTCGAGTTGAACGACTGACCTCCCCGTTATCAGCAGGGCGCTCTAACCACCTGAGCTATAGGCCCGTTCATTAGGTCATAGAGTAAGCTTACAAGTTTTGCGATAACCATTATTGCACACCAAAGTATATAACTAACGTAAGAAAATTCTACAGATAGATTATTTTATCTCCCTCGAAAGGAGGTGATCCAGCCGCAGGTTCTCCTACAGCTACCTTGTTACGACTTCACCCCAATCACTCCTCATACCTTAGACGCTCGCCTCCCTTTCGGGTTGGCTAAAACGTTTTTGGGTACAAACAGCTTTCGTGGTGTGACGGGCGGTGTGTACAAGGCCCGAGAACGTATTCACCGCGTCGTTCTGATACGCGATTACTAGCGATTTCAACTTCATGAGATCGAGTTGCAGATCTCAATCTGAACTTAGATCAGCTTTATGGGATTAGCTTGCCCTTACGAGTTTGCAGCCCTTTGTACCGACCATTGTAACACGTGTGTTGCCCTAGGCATAAGGGCCATGAGGACTTGACGTCATTCCCACCTTCCTCCTGGTTTCCCAGGCAGTCCCATCAGAGTGCCTTCCGAAGAAGTAGCAACTGATAGCAGGAGTTGCGCTCGTTAGAGGACTTAACCAAACATCTCACGACACGAGCTGACGACAGCCATGCAGCACCTGTGTAATTGTTTCAACCGAAGCTGAAAAGATCGTATTTCTACGACTGTCAAAAACATGTCAAGCCTAGGTAAGGTTCCTCGCGTAGTGTCGAATTAAACCACATGTTCCACCGCTTGTGCGAGCCCCCGTCAATTCCTTTGAGTTTTAGTCTTGCGACCGTAATCCCCAGGCGGATCACTTAACGCGTTAGCTACGACACTAATTCCGCAAAGCAGAACTAACGTCTAGTGATCATCGTTTACAGCGTGGACTACCAGGGTATCTAATCCTGTTTGCTCCCCACGCTTTCGTGCCTCAACGTCAGGTATGGACCAAGAAGCTGCCTTCGCCATCGGTGTTCCTCTCGAGATCTACGCATTTTACCGCTACTCCGAGAATTCCACTTCTCTCTTCCACCCTCTAGCATATCAGTTTCTACCGCTTGCCCCCAGTTAGGCCGGGGAATTTAACAGTTGACTTAATACACCGTCTACGCACCCTTTACGCCCAATAATTCCGAATAACGCTTGCACCCCTCGTATTACCGCGGCTGCTGGCACGAGATTAGCCAGTGCTTTCTCTAATGGTACCGTCATACCTTATCTGTATTAGAAATAAGGATTTCTTCCCACTTAACAGGAGTTTACAATCCTAAGACCTTCATCCTCCACGCGGCGTCGCTGCGTCAGGCTTTCGCCCATTGCGCAAGATTCCTCACTGCTGCCTCCCGTAGGAGTCTGGACCGTGTCTAAGTTCCAGTGTGGTCGTACACCCTCTCAGGCCGACTAACCATCATTGCCTTGGTAGGCCATTACCCTACCAACTAGCTAATAGTACGCAGGCTCATCTTTCAGCGACAGCAAAGAGGCCACCTTTCTCCCCGAGGGGACGTATGCAGTATTAACCTCGATTTCTCGAGGGTATTCTTCACTGAAAGGTAGATTCCCACGCGTTACTCACCCGTTCGCCGCTTTACTAACTTCCGAAGAAGTTTTCTCGCTCGACTTGCATGTGTTAGGCACGCCGCCAGCGTTTATTCTGAGCCAGGATCAAACTCTCCACCACAAATTTATAGTGTAGAAAGTTATCGCAAAACTTGTAAGCAATTTTTTGGGTTTCTCCGTGAATTTCAAAGAAATCAAACTTTTTCGATAAGCATTTTGAACAACTTCAAAACTTAAATACAAAAAAAATTATACATGCATTATATCATAAGTCAACACTTTTTTTTTAAAAAAAAGTTTTTGAAAAAAAATATTTTACTCAATCTATTTTTTTTAATGCTTTAAAAACTATCAATTCTATCTCCTGAAGAGCCTTTTCAAAAACATCATTTACAATCTTATAATGAAAAAAATTAGTATGTTCTGGTTCTAATTCTTGTTGAGCTAAAACCAATCTTTTAATAATTTGCTCTTCTGTTTCTGTGTTTCTCATCCTTAGCCGCTCTTCAAGGATTAATATTGATGGAATATCTATCCATATTAAGACGGTATTACTTATAATGCGGCCAATATTACGCGCCCCCAGAGAATCGACAATAAGTATTAACGATTTACCTGCTTTTAACTCAGTAATTATAGAAAAAGGAGAACCGTAGTAATGCCCATACCTCCCACTCCATTCAAGAAAAAAGCCATTTTGAATGTTTTCTTCAAACTCTCTGGAAGAAATAAAATGATAATCTAACCCCGGGCGCTCGCCTTTACGGGGTTCTTTTGAAGTATACGTAATAACGCGAGATAGTACATTAACATTATTTATCCTGTGTAATAATGCATCTACCAAACTACTTTTACCCGCCCCCGAAGATGAACTAACTATAAATAACCTACCCTGTGTTTTCATAATCTCATAATAGTTAATAGCTACTTACAAACAAGATTTAATATAGCAAATAATACACTTTTTGACAAAAGCATACCTAGATTAGCATCTTTTTGGCTATTTCTATGACAACCACGAGGTATTTGCTATTCTTTATGTAAAGACTCAACTATTTAACACCCAAAGGTAACCTATGTTGATTGATGAATTAAAAGATAAGCTCAAAGGTATGGAGCCTGATTTAACAACCATAACGGCCTACTGGACTAATAGTAAGTTAGAATCAGAATTTCAACAATTACAAACGTTAAGCAATCAAGAATCTTTTTGGCAAAATCCTGACCCCCAAATCTTAAAAACATTACAAAAAATACGAACACAACGCGAACAGTATTATGAAATTATCAATCAATACAAAGATTTAAATGAGCTCATCGACCTTTTTGCACAGAATGAAAAAGAGCTTGAAGTTTTACGCCAGGATATTTATTCCTTAATAAAAAAAATTAATACTTTTAAGGTAAATTTAATGCTTTCCGACCCCGAAGATGCTTCCAACTGTTTTTTTAGCATTAACTCTGGCGCTGGCGGAACAGAATCCCAAGACTGGGCAAGCATGCTTTTGCGCATGTATACACGATTTTGTGAGCGAGAAGGTTTTTCGGCCGAAGTAGTCGATTATCAATCGGGAGAAGCGGCTGGCATCAAATCAGCTACGCTTTTTATTAAAGGCAAACATGCTTACGGGCTACTTAAGTCAGAGCAAGGAATTCATAGACTCGTGCGCATTTCACCATTTGATGCTAATAAAAGGCGCCATACCTCTTTTGCTGCTGTTACAGTAACGCCTGAAGTTCCTGAAGTAGAAATAGCTATTGACCCTAAAGATTTGCGCATTGACACCTATAGGGCTGGTGGCGCTGGCGGACAACATGTTAATAAAACTGAATCTGCCGTACGCATTACGCACTTACCTTCCGGCGTTGTAGTGCAATGTCAAAATGAACGTTCACAAATACAAAACCGCGAAACAGCTATGAAAATGCTCAAAGCAAAGCTCGTAGCTAAACAAAAAGAAGAAGAACTTGCAAAATCATCCTCTATTGAAAAGAAAAAAATTGAATGGGGCTCGCAAATAAGATCATATGTACTACATCCGTACAAAATGGTAAAAGATCACCGTACCGATATAGAATCTCCTCAGCCAGAATTGGTATTAGATGGTGATCTTATGGATTTTATTCAAGGGTATCTCATTTGGAAAAACAAAAAGTAAAAACTCATTGCACATTCGAACTAATCTAGATGAATGATATTTTTTATGCACATGGCATCTCCTGTTTTTATCCCTCTTACTATTGAAGCGCTGCCAACTTCTACAATCTCGTTAGATTCTGTTACATCGCTCCGGCATTGATCAATCCCTCTATGACATTCTTCATGTTCTTGTTTGGCTAATTCTATTTCTTCTCGAGTGCCTTTAATCATAAAAGAACACGCTTGACCAAAAACATCTCGATTGCAATGGTATATATACTTTACAGAATTATTTGTATCATCTATAGCTTTGTTGAAATCAAATAATGCTTTCTGCGACTGATCTAATGAGCCTGGAGCATTAGCCGCTTCTTCCAATTTTAATAAAAATTGATGCCTCGATAACTCGCGATACTTCTCTTCATGCAGCCTTTTATACCCTTCTGCAAGCTGCAAGTCCTCATATGCCTCAGATACATTATTACATTTTCTGCATGTATGTATATAAGATACGTTATTTCTATCATATATATCATTCGTATAACGACTCAAAGTATAATTATGTAAATTATTGAAATGCCAAGAGATATTCGCTTGGACAAAAATCTGTTCAACACAGGTCAAATAATCACTACAATTGATACAATGTTTAACAAATTTTTCAAGTAAATAAAATTTATTTGGCGCAGAAATTAGCGCATTGCAACTTTCGCATGCTTTCCTAGACTGTATTTCGTTACAGGTATGATCCTGAAATTTCTTGTTACACACTTTCTTATTCCCCGCAAAGAGATAACAATTCTCGCAATAACCTTTGGCATCCTTAATCACAATCTGGCCTCTATTTTCAACCTTGATCGGATTCAAATGAGGGCCAGAATCTTCTCCTGCCGTCAATATTTCTGCAAGTTTGTAAATATTTGGCATCACAATCGGTTTCTCCAATACTTTTGCCTTACGCTTGCCGCGTGTAGTTATTGCATTGTTTTCCATACCATACATAGTATTAAAAAAAACAATCAATCCTATAATTATTAATTTTTTTTTCATGGTTCCCCCTACTGTACCCAATATTTTTAAATCATTTTTTTAAAATGATCCACACTATTAATTTCTGCAAAAGATTATTGCGCACAGAAGCTTAGCAAATACTTAATTAAATGTCACATTATTAAGTACGTTAATATTCATGTTTTTTTACTTGTTTTCTATTTCAACGTAATTAAATATATACAACATCTTCTCTTACATAATCTATTGCAACCTAGGTACATAGCCAAAAAATCATATTTTCGTTATACTAATAATCGATTTTTAGACACATAGTTTTAGCATTTAGAGGATTATCAATGAATTATGATGTTAAAAACATAGAAAAAAAGTGGCAAGATATCTGGCAACAGTATCCGGTCGGAACTACTCGGTCAACGGGCGATGGTAAAAAATATTATTGTCTTGATATGTTTCCTTATCCTTCCGGATCAGGATTGCATGTTGGCCATTGGCGCGGCTATGTACTTTCTGATATTTATGCGCGTATCAAATGGCTTCAAGGTTATAACGTATTGCATCCTATGGGATGGGATGCTTTCGGATTACCAGCAGAAAATGATGCAATCAAAAAAGGGATTCATCCTGCAATAGGTACTGCGCGAAAATATTGCTCATTTTAAAAAACAACTTAAACGAAGTTGCCGCAATCTATGATTGGTCAAAAGAAGTAAATACCACCGATCCGACATTATTATAAATGGACACAATGGATTTTTTTGAAAATGTTTAAAGCGGGACTTGCGTACGAAGCACAAATGCCCATCAATTGGTGTCCATCTTGCTTAACAGGCCTTGCAAATGAAGAAGTTATTAATGGTGGATGCGAACGATGCGGCACAACTGTTGATACAAAAAGAAATCCGACAATGGATGCTTAAAATTACCGATTATGCAGAAAAATTACTTGAAGGCCTTGATACGCTTGAATGGCCAGAAAAAGTTAAAACGATGCAACGCAATTGGATTGGCAAAAGCGAAGGACTTAATTTTTTCTGCTCCACGTAAAAGATTCGAATTTAACCATTGAAACATTTTCTGCACACTTTGAAGCTTTTATGGCAGATACTTTTGTTGTTATAGCGCCGGATCATCCATTACTTACCTGAATTACTTAAAGGTATCCCTAACAAAGATGAAATTATTGGCATTTTGTAAGAATCGTCATATCAAAAACGTAATGATCCGAAATGCAGCGAAACTGAACCTTTAGAGGGCATTTTTACCGGACGTTATATTGTTGATCCTGTTAGGAAATGGCGATTTACCAATCTGGGTTGCAAGTTTTGCACTTGCAGATTATGGAACTGGTATTGTAAAATGTTCTGCTCATGATGAACGTGATTTTGAATTTGCAAAAAAATATAATATTCCTCTTAAAAGCTGTATTATTTCCGGAAGATCCAGAATTACGTAAAAAAGTGGAAACATTTGAAATATGTTACACCGATAAGCAACATGGCATTTTATCTGAGCCGCGAATTTAAAGATCGACATGCAGGCAGATGTTCGAAAAGATATTATTGATTATTGTGTCAATAAAGGGTTTGCTGTACAAAAAGATAACATTACAAACTTCGTGATTGGATATTTTCTCGCCAACGTTATTGGGGAGAACCAATTCCATTAATTCATTGTCCACACTGTGGCATTGTTCCAGTTCCCGAAGATCAACTTCCGGTAGAACTTCCAGAAGTTGAACAATATCAACCAACCGGAACGGGCGAATCGCCACTTGCTGCCATTACTGAATGGGTAAATGTTACATGCCCTGAATGTAATGGACCTGCAAAGCGAGAAACAAACACCATGCCGCAATGGGCTGGATCATGTTGGTATTTTTTACGGTATCCAAATCCACATCTTAAAAGATAAACCATTTGATGAAAGGATATGAAATATTGGTTTCCGGTTGATCTTATATGTTGGTGGCATTGAACATGCAATTTTGCATTTATTATATGCACGTTTTTACGTAAAAGTATTATATGATCTTGGTTATTTACCATTTGACGAACCATTTACCCAACTATTTAATCAAGGCATGGTAACTAAATATTCTGAAAAATCTGGTCATGTTGAAAAAATGTCAAAATCAAAAGGTAACGTTGTTAATCCTGATGACATGGTTCAACAGTATGGATCAGATGCTTTGCGCATGTATATTTTATTTATGGGACCACCGGAACTTGATTGTGAATGGCAAGATAGTGGCCTTGAAGGAATTAAACGTTTTACCAATCGTTTTTGGGCATTATATTACTGATCCGGCAACTATGTTACTTGAAGGCCAGCAAGAAGAGCATGCGGTAACAAAACGTTTTCATTATTTCTTAAAAGAATATCAAGAACGCATCGATCATTTTAAACCAAATACCGCTATTTCCGCATGCATGGAATGGTTAAATGATGCAACAGCCCAGCAGATGAAATTAAGTAAAAAAACAATGAAAGATCTTCTCGTTGCACTTTCATGTATGATCCCTTGCATGACAAGCGAAGCCCTTGAACAACTTTTTTCTATTTCATTAGATCAATGTTCGTGGCCGTTATTTGATCCAGTATTAGCAGCGCGTGATGAGGCAACCATTATTATTCAAGTTAATGGAAAAATGCGCGCCGAATGTAGTGTGCCAACAAAAACATCGCAAAAAATAATACAAGAAAAAGCAGAAAAGCTGATTGAAAAATGGATTACGGGAAAAAAAATACATAAGATTATTTTTGTCCCTGACCGTTTAATTAATTTTGTTGTGCAAGAATAGAAAACGTAATTAGAAATACAGTTACATGGTAATATTACTTGTGTAACTGTATTTCTAATATTAAAAAAGTTTTTTATTGTTTTATTTTCTTATTCCCCAACCTTAACCAATAATATTGTATAAGCTCAAATATTATTATTACCGTAAAAATCCCCAAAAATAATGATAGTAATAAAGATTTGAAAAAACCACATGCTGTAAAACTTATTCCAAAAACACAATAACTCAACGCTGTCGCAATACCGACCGGCACTACATACCAAATCATAGATTTTATAAGTTCAAAGTGTTCTGCGCCACAACTGGCTGATGCCATAATGGGATTATCTGAGATTAATGAAATATGTGTCCCCATAACGCAGCCAGAAAGAGTTGCCCCTATGATTGGTAATAGTAAGGGAACAGCATCGAGCGATGCTCCTTCCGGTATCGCTATGATAGTTTTAAGCATTGGTATAACGATTGGAAACATAAGTCCTATGGTACCCCATGCCGACCCAATCATCCAGGCAATGAGGGTGGCAACAATAAAACAACCTGCTGGAAAAAATATTGTATTTACAAAAGAAGAAAACATAGATGCAATATAAGAACCAGTTTGTAAATCTTGCTTTAAAAGCATACTAAGTGCCCATACATGAACAAGCATTAATAATGATGGAATCATTAATTGAATACCTTGCCACATCATTGGCCCTATCATTTTTAGTGTAATTTTATTACGTGCTAAGAAAAATAAAAAACTAACTATTACACTGCTCAGACCACCTACTAAAAATGCCTGTTGAATAGAACCATTTTTTATGGCTTCTGAGAAAGTATGCATACCACCAAACCAACTGATATCTCCCGTTATCAAAAGCATAATAAATACACTGCTAATGAGAAAAAAAATTGGAAATACAAAATCAATAAGTGATGCTGATTGCTTTTCATCAGATGTAAATACGTGAACGCTTGTGGGATTCTTTTGATTATCATAATACGCCATAGGGCCATATGAAATGCCGCGTAGAACAATATACCATGTACTTATGATCATAAATATTGCATAAAAAATAAAGGGAATCGACATCAAAAATACATAAAAAGGATCTGCATGTATAAGTGCCCTTGAATCTAATACGCCTATCCCAACCTGTTTAAGTTGGCCAACTATTTCACCAACCCAACTTGATAATGGCGAGAGAATAGCAATTGGTTCTGCCATGGCCGTTACTAAAAATGCTAATTTAACCGAGTTTAATCCATATAAATGAGCAAGCGGTCTCATAATAGAGCCAACCGTTAAAGCAGAAAAATAATCATCAATAAAAAAAATTAACGAAAGCAGGAGCGATGTTATTTCAGCAGATTTCTGATTTTTAACTTTTTTTTGCGCAAGTTTAATAAATGCCTGTGTACTTCCCGATTGTTGTAATAAAACAATCAAAATTCCCAATGATATCAAAAAAATGAAAATACTGAGATTCCAATTGGTCCAAATCGCATGCAAAGAATAAAGTTTACTTAAACCACTGCTTTCTGCCAATCGCTCTACAATCAGGTGCATGGACAAGGATAAATTACCATTTTTTGCTATAAAAGCACTGCTAATAATGCCAATCAGAAAAGATACAATCATACGTCGTGTTATCAAAACAGATAACAATACCAATAATGGAGGAACTACAACAATCCATGAATTAGTTATCATTTAAGTCTCCCCCTGTGCTTGCTCGGTTAATCTTCTCAATAGAAATACAGGTGATATTATCTTTACTAAGAGTGTGATTTGTCCTAAAGAACGGTGAGATTGCATTATAATAAGTATTTGATGCACTAAAACATCCGTGTCCCTTAAAAAAGGGAATTCTATAATTATGAGCCATGTTAAATCCAAAAAAATTAAATATATAAATCAATTAAATTAATAATATAAAAAAATAAATATAGAGGGGCACAAAAAACTAATGTATAACATTACAATTTATGCACTAAAAAATATTATTTTGTTTATTTACTAAAAAAGGGAAATAAGTAGTAGAAAATAAACAGTAATTACTGTTTTCGTTTGGGAAAACGTTTGAGGTAACGTTTTGAAAGAGAAAAAGAAGAAGAAAAAATAGAAAAAGTTGTTAATGCTGTCAGTTGATCTGCTAGCAGTTGCCTAAAATGATAAAAATTGGTTGTGCTACCCATTTGTTAACTCCTTATAGTTAAGCACATTGAAATATTATCATTATAAATGTAATTATTTTTGTTCTGTTTGTCAAATATTAATTTTTTTTGCTAACTATTGAATCAAAAAAGGGTGCACTGATTCGATGCACCCTTGAATACTAGCAATAAAATAGTAGTTACTCTTGTCTATTTTTACCCATAACACGTAATAAAAATAAGAATAAGTTAATAAAATCAAGATAGAGCGTTAATGCACCTACAATGGCGACTTTATTAACGACTTCACCTTGGCCAACCAACGCAGAACCAAGTTGTTTTATTTTTTGACTATCGTACGCTGTTAGTAAGGTAAAAACGCCAACACCAATCAGCGAAATAATATAATCGGCAGCGGCACTTTTAACAAATAAATTAACCAATAATGCAATGATGATACCAAATAATCCCATACGCGCTATCGAACCAACGCCGGTTAAATCATCTTTTGTTACATAACCGTAGATTGCCATAGAACCAAACATTCCAGCAGTTACCGCAAAAGCGAGATAAATGGAGGAAGAGGTATAGGCATAAAAAATTGATGAAAGTGTAACGCCCGTTAACACTGAGTATGCTATAAATGCCATTGTTGCTGCTGCAGTGCTCATGCGCATTACAAAACCTGATAATGCAATAACGAGTGCGAGTTGTGCAATAAAAAGGCCAATAATAATATAAAAATGTTTAAAAATAGCATTAAATAATGCGGTATTGGTGTACACGTAAAATGCAGTTCCCGCGGTTATTGCTAATCCTGCCGCCATCCATCCGTATACTTTATACATGAATGATGAGGCCGTACCACTGGCTGAATAATTGTTGTTGTAATACATAAAAACTCCTTTACCAATTAATAATGAGAAAGATTTCATCCTTTATAATACGAAAAAAATCTGTACTATGCAATAGTAAAGGCCTGATGCCATGATACTTGCACTTTTTACTTATAGTTAAGTACAGTAAGAGAAAACTATAATTGCTTAAGGAGATACAAAATGACCGGTAAAAAAAAATTATATGGTGCGTATATGTATGTACTATCAAGTTTATTGTTAGCGCAATTTAGTTCACAACAATCTTCAACAGGACACGAAAAACCAAACGTAAATTTTTTTGGTGAGCTCAAAGACCAAAGCGGCAATACCTATAACGTAGAAAATATTACTATTTCAGGACTTTATAAACAAGTTCCTTTTTATAAGGTTCCCCCGCGCCCAACCATGAATCCTGATACCAATACCACCCGTATTGATCTGGAAGAAATATATCAAATTTCTGTTCCTTATAAAGGTGATGTCCCTAAAACATATACGTTAAATAAACGGGAATATATAGAAATTGAAGTTACCTATAATGATAGCGTAAAAACGAAAAGCTCGTATATTATTGAAAAACGCAGAAAATTATATTGTGATCAACTAAGCGATGCGGGGATTATTCAAAAAGAGCTTTCTTTTGAAGCCGTAGATTACCTTATAATAAAGGGCCATAGAGAACATGATGAAAAAAAATCTAACAAACTTTCTGAATTAGACTAATTGGATCTTTCCCAATTTTTTATTTTTGTATATAGTTTTTAAAGAACTATGTACATTTTTTTAACAAGGAATACGCAATGCCTGTCTTAATTACCAAAGATAACTACGATAAAGAAATCGTTAAGTCAACATTACCGATTGTTTTAGATGTTTTTGCCACCTGGTGCGGACCATGTAATCAAATGATGCCAACATTTGAAGAATTAGAAAAAGAATTGGGATCTCAGTATAGATTTGCTAAATTAAATGTAGATGAATCACGAGAATTAGCCATTCAATTTGGCATTACTTCAATTCCAACCTTTGTCTTTATCAAAAATAATGAAATAAAGGCCAAAGAAGTTGGTTACATGAGTAAAGATGATTTACGAAAAAAAATAACTACTTCTCTCGCATAATAATTAAGCCAGGAAAATATCCTGGCTTTTTTTTGCCTATGATGCGCGTGGAAACCATGGGAAAAATGCATTGGTTTCTTTTTTGTATTGTTGATATGCAATACTTCTTTCAAATGTTTTTTCTGCTAAAGGAATACCGGATACAAACAGCAACAAATAGGTTAATAACAATGGGCTTATAATGGTTGTAAACCCAAAAGGAACTGGTAATGCAAGTAAAAATATGCCCCACCACATACTACTTTCACCAAAATAATTCGGGTGGCGTGTAAATCGCCATAATCCAGTTTTCATAACCATTTCTTGATCACGCCGATGCCCCAAAAATTGGCGCAATTGATAATCAGCTATTGTTTCAATCAAAAAACCGCTCATCCATAGTAAAAAACCAATACTATCAAACCACCTTAATGGCACCGGCACGCTCGTATTTATTAATAACACTGGATACGAAATAACTATGATTAAAAAACCTTGCAGCATAAAAATAAATACAAAAGCTTTGAACCGTGCATACTGACCCCATTTAGCACGCCACGTACGATAACGTGGATCTTCACCATGCTTATAATTCCGCATAAGAAGGTAATACGAAATACGAATTCCCCATAATAGTACCAATAGGGTAACCCCTATACTACGCCCGTAAAAATTGTTGGAAATTATTAATGAACTAAGTGCAAGAATGATAAACCCTATACCCCATCCAACGTCAGCTATACTGTTATCCCGTTTATATTGGGCAATAATAAATAAGACTGTCATGTAACAAAAAATAAGTAGTGGTGCTAACAAAAACCAACTCATACATTCCCCTTTTTTTGATAATAGGTCTTTTTTATATTCAATATAATATTGCTATCATATTGATAATACTATCATCAATAATTTATGGTTCAGCACTAATTAGAATTCGTGATAGGCACTAAAATGAATTTCGCTTCTATTTTCGCCTCTGCGTGGATCAAGCTTGAAACCCCAATCAACTTTCATAGGAGTTGGCCTGAGCAATCTAACACCAAAACCTATAGCATGCCGATAGCTAAACGAATTATTTCTTAATCTAATTTTAGCAATTTCATCGGCATCTGGCGTATCCCAACCGGCACCACCATCATAAAAAAGAGCACCCTTCATAGAAAAATCACGCGAAATCGGGAAGGACAATTCAGCATTAAGCCAAAATGCTTTTTGAGCGCCCAGAATATTTCTTTTGCCTGGATTAAGAGGGCTAACCAAATTAGGACCAATTTCACCAAATAAAAATCCTCTGACACTTGCAGGACCACCAACATTATATAGTTCGCGGAATGGGATGGTGCGATTTTTAAACGGAACCACTAAACCTAAGTGTCCATGTAAACAGAATACTAAATCACGCTCTCCAATAAGTGGTGAATACCAACTTGCATCAAGATCTAGTTTAAAGAATCCAAATTCTCTTCGTTCATTACCATTAGTAAATGCTATCTTGGTTTGGCCAAACCATTGGTATCCACGGCTTGGATGCAACGGATGGTTGCGAACATCTTTTGATAGTTGTCCACCAAACCAAATAAAGTTACCGCTGGCAAATCTCTTATTTAATATTTCTTGTAATTCAATACGTTCTTCCGGTGTTAATGCCTGATCTGATACTTTTGGAAGATTTTTATAGGTCACCCCTTCAAACCCCAATTTAAATCCTGCAAGGGAATCTAATAATTTTTGTGAAAGAAAACCTATATTTATCGAACCACCCGTAATTTCTTCATGAATCTCATTCTTTTCAAGAAAGTTAAATTCATCATACAGTGAACGGCGAGAGAAAACATCAACACCGGCACTGATAGGACGATCAAACAACCATGGATCAGTAAGGTTAAAGAGTATATTACGTTCTTCCTTGGAAATTTCCCCATTTAAATTAAATTGAATACCACGTCCAAATAAATTGGTATCACTAGCCCCCATTTTTAAACTCAATGACTTCATGGGAGAAGAGAAATCTTCAGGAGAACCATTAAAACCGAGTTGCCACTCTAATCTGCCAGTTTTTACTTCTTTAACAATCAAATCCAACGTTGCTTTATTTTTATCAATACGATTAATTTTCCAATTGACACCATTGCGTGTATCAAAATAACCAAGCAATTCTACGCGATTTTTTGATTCATCCATTGCCTGCGTTGTTAATAAACCACCTTCTTTGAGAGTAAGTTGGCGACGAATCACTCTATCATAGGTCTTTTCATTACCAATAATATTAATTCTGTCCAAATATACTTTTGATCCTAATTCGCTATAGAAACCGATTGCCACTGTTTTATTATCATCGTCAGGTTGAATTGATGGTTCAATATCGGCATTAATATACCCATATTCACCCCACAATAATCGTAAAACTTCCATTGATTCTCTGATTTTTTCTTTCGAATATAAATCACCAACTCTAACAGGAAGTTGTGCTAATAAAATATCCTCAGAGATAAGCTCATTACCAGGAACCTTGATAGAACTTATGGTATATTGCTCTCCTTCTTGAATAGAGAAGGTAACATTTACCCGCTCACGTTTAGCATCCATATCTATGTTTACATCAATAACGTGAGCATTTAAAAATCCATTACTTTGATAATAGTTTTCAATAGTATGCCTATCACCTTCAATAGCATCTGGTTGATAGCTTCCTGCTCTATCTAAAAAACCGAGCAACCAATCTTCACGAGTAAAGATAAGACTACGTAGCTTTTTGCTCGTAAAATAGGAATTGCCAGTAAAAAAAACCCGTTTCACGAGTGATTTGTGATTTTCTTTAATATCAAAAACAACCGTCGCTTTATTATCATCCGTTTGTAACGATGCTTGAATCTGCACATTATGATAATCTTTATCACGATACATTTTTTTAAGAATCGCTACATATTTGGCAAGGTCTTCTTCATCAACTGCGGATAGTTGAGAAAAATTAACTTTCTTTTTTATGTCTTTTTCAGTTAAATGAACATTACCTTTAAAAACAACGCCTTCGATAAATTTCTTTTCTTGAACCACAACAATAAGATTCATGGTATCTGCATCAATAGTTTGCCCAAGAACTCTAACATGCTTGAAATATCCCAAACTATATATATTTTTGATGAGTGCGTTGGTTTTTTGCTTATCAAAAACCTCCCCAACCTTGTAAGGAATTTTACGCATAACCGCTTCAAGCGGGATATGATTTACCCCTTCTATAATAATATTCTTAATAGTTTTTGGTGTTTTTATCGGTTCAATAACTTCTTCAAGTTCACGATCATCATCTTCTTCTTGTTCTGATTGATCACCATCCACATCATCTTCTTGAGTATCAATACCCTCAGTATCATCAAAATCTTGTGCATTCGCTGGATCTGCAAGAATTTGAGCATACATCAAATCTAGTGGATATACGCTAACCATCAAAACAATTAAAAAAAATCGCAAGCAATAGACTATTCTTGACTGCGCTGATATCATGTAATGCGCTCCTAACTTTATAAAGCTGTAATGTTTCATTTTTTTTGGTTCATGTAATAAAGTTAAGAATTTAGGATACCTTTTTTTTAAAAATTGACCAGAGAAGCCAATTTTTTTTACTATCTTTAATATATATAATATATTTTTTTTACATATGTAATTTATTATTTCATAGCACATTAGGAATGTTTCATGTTGAAAATTATTAATACATTAACTGGAAAAAAACAATCGGTTATTCCACTCAAAAATAAAACCATTACCTTATACGTGTGCGGCATTACTCCTTATGATTATCCACATATAGGACACGGTCGGGTATATGTCATGTTTGATCTTCTTTATCGCCTTTTGGTTTTTCTCGGTTATCACGTAATCTACTGCCGCAATTTTACGGACATCGATGATAAATTATTAAAAAAAGCGGAAGAACAATTCGGCAACCAAGCTCGTTATCATGAAATAGCTCGTCATTTTATTGATGCATTTCATGAAGATCTAGCAGCTTTACATTGCCTTACTCCTACCTATGAGCCATTAGTGACAGAACATATCCCGGAAATTATCACATTCATAACTGGATTATTGCAAACCGGTAAAGCCTATCGTGTTAATGGTGACATTTATTTTAGTATAGAGCAATTTCCAGATTATGGAAAATTATCTAAACAGCACCTTGAACAACTTCGTGCCGGGCAACGAGTAGAAATAAATGAAGCAAAAAAAGACCCTCTCGATTTTGCGTTGTGGAAAAGTGAGCCCGAAGGTACTTTTTGGAAAAGTCCGTGGGGATACGGAAGACCGGGCTGGCACATTGAATGTTCTGCGCTAGCAAAACGTTACTTAGGAGATCAAGTCGATATGCATGGAGGAGGTATGGATCTTATATTCCCTCATCATGAAAATGAAATTGCACAATCGGAAGGGTTAACCGGCAAACCGTTCGTACATTTATGGATGCATTGTGCTTTTGTGCGCATTAATAAAGAGAAAATGTCAAAATCTCTAGGTAATTTTTTTACGTTGCGTGAGGTTTTTCGTGATGTTGATCCAATGGTACTTCGTTTTTATTATTTAAGTCATCATTACCGCTCACCGTTAGATTTTTCTTTTGAAGATCTTGCCGTAGCACAAAAAACATATCAAAAATTATGCTTATTTTTCGCACCACACACCTGCAACAAAACATATTCACAGGACGAATTGATTACCATGCCGGTTATTAAAGAAATGCTTGAGTTTCTGCAAGACGATTTAAATACACCGGGCATGTTTGGCGTGCTTTTTACCTATATACACAAAGCACCTCATGACGAAAAAACTATAGGTGCACTACAATACTTTTTGAATACCGTACTTGGCTTGTCGCTACAACCACTACCGGAAAAACAGGTTGCTATCACACCGGAAATTCAAACGTTACTTGATCAACGAGAAGCCGCACGCGTAGTAAAAGATTGGGCACGCGCAGATCAGTTGCGCAAACAATTAGAAGAGCTGGGAATAAACGTACATGACAAAAAAATTAATAAACCTTAACTGTTTTTTGTCATTAATTATTAATCGCATGTACGCTTATAGTATGGAAGAAAATCAGTTTACTGATCACAGAAAAAAAGTTGCACGACAACATGCATTACAACTAGGGACATGTTTTAATTTTAATTCCTATGTAACTAGCATGATGCCAGATAAAGTTAATAGAAAACGAATAATGAATGACATCAATGAACTTGAACTCTTACAACCCACTATATTCAAACATGTACTAATGCATCTAAATCTGCCTGCTGTTATTACAAAAGCAAAACAAAATCATGATACTAAATTATTATATTTTCTAAACACAAAAGGTCTCATAGATACTGAAAAATAGTACTCATTATTATGAATATTCACATTGATCTTTATACAACAAAAGGTATACTGGCCCAGTAAAATTTATTAACTTCTACATGTTCAGGGGAATTATCATGGAATTTTCAAAAAAAATACTTTTTTTACTCATAATTAATTGCGCATATTCCTATGGCATGGAAGAAACAGAAAATGAAATTGCACCATCGACGATAGAAATCGAAATATTTACCTCTTCTATTTCCTACGTACAAGCAGGAGAAGAGGTTGCCATTATTCAAACACGACAGCAATTAATAGATGAAATTAACGAATTTAAAGATTCAAATTTTCTTGTATTTCAAAATTCTCAAGCCGAACTAATACCAGCTATTGTTTTTACAACAGCGCAGCAAAGAGAAGATCATGCATTATTAGAGTTTCTGGATCGAAATAATTTAACAAGTCCTTACTTGTAAATCAAAATCTAATTTGGAAATCCAGAACTGCTCGTAAATCGTATGGTTGTTGATTGCCATTTAAATATTGTCCTATGGGCAATTGAAGCAGGCCTTGCAATAAGAAATCATCGCGAGTCCATGCAATTAAGGGGCCCAAAAAAGCAACAAAGCTACCGGTATTAGGAAGATCAATGCCAGCGACCCTGTTTGGTAAGAAATCATAGAAGGTCAGTTGCATAATAAAATAAAGGGTTGATTTTGAATCTTGTTTAAATTTAATAACTCTTCCTGAAGCTATTTCATATAAAAAGTTATTCCCTAATTTAAATTTATGTGCTGCTCTTGAAAAAAGAAGCATATAAAAACGATACCCTACATACCAATCGGGAGAAACGTTGCTTCCTGATAATTCTCCAAAAAATCCATAAGAACCGGCACCGGTAACGGGCACGTGTTTAATACTTCCCGAGGGAAAAGTAACGCCCAATTTAGTAAAAACTAGAAAACGCTCCATTTTGACCGTTAAATATTTTATTCGAATAAGAATATCACTAATACCGATTGTAGACAAATTGGGTGGTAGCGTATTAATAACCCAGAATGGTACAATAGTTTGTATACTTAATTTTTCCGTAACCCTACGAGAAACTTTTGTTTCAAGCCCGCCAAAAATCGTGTCATGTTGCTTTATATATTCAAAGTTTTGCTCGATACTCCATGGCTTATTTGGGTCAGGAGGTAATAATTGCGTTAATGCTTCCTCCAACAGAAAACCTGGCGCCGTTGCCTGTAATGAAGTATAAAGCTGTGTTATGCCTACTAACACACAATAAAAAAACAAGCGATGTATGTTCATGATGCTTACAGAGAATCCGCTATCTGTTTACATTGCTCACATGCTTGAGCGCATTCGGTACAAATTTGAATGAGGTCTACACAGTTATCAATGCATTCTTCATCGCCACCCTTACATTCTTTAATCATTTCGCGGCATTCTATGATGCATGCTTCACATTTCATAATGCATTCATTGCATGCTTCTTGGCAACGTTTATTTGAACAGGTTTTCATATGTTCAGTACATTGTTTAATACATTCATGGCACGCATCGATACATTGTGATGCAATACTGACACCTATACCAACTTGTTCAGAACAATCAGAATCATTACTGATGGTGCACAAGTCTACAATACGTTGACAGCTATCGATACATTCTTCACAAATATCTATACAGGTTGTTAATGCTTTTAAGTGGGCTTGATTGATATGTTCTTTCATAGAATCTCCTTTTCCAATAATAAGCGTAACGTTACTAGCACATTAATTAAAGACAATCTATCCGCCAATAAAAAATCTTAAAAAACCTGAAAAAAAATATGCTCCAAAAAATAGTATAATTTATTGACAAACCAATAATAACTGATAATTTTAAATTATATTGTTAACATGTATGCAATTTTAAAACTATTACAAATGGATGTTATCTATGAAAAAATTGTTATTATCCGCACTCTGTATCAGTAGCTTAGCAACCACTGCTACCTACTCAGCTAACGATTTTGCAAATCAAGAATGGCGCAGTTTGGTAGGATTAATGCAAAAATGGCATGATTTAAGTCGCAATAAATGGCTACATAAAGAGGCATCAACTATATTATTAAAGAAATACTTGCAAGAAGATTTAAAAAAATTAGCAACACTATCAAATGCATCAGAGTATCAGCAAGAACTATCTTCTATTCTCAAAGAACAGAAAACTAAGATTTCTAATAAACTATGCAACGCTATAAACTCAGTAGCAATTGCTGGGCCAATAGCACTAACTTCAGGCATTGGATTCCTTACATGTTTAGCAAAATTCTGTAATAGCCACCAAAACGATGAAATTCTATTGGGCCTTGCTGCTATAGTACTTCTGCCATTATTTATGGGTAGTTTTATCGCTACTTTAGAAAATTCTGGAGATGTTAGGCAGTTACAAAAAGAAAAAACATTTCTTAAAGATTTTATATCTTTTGCAAAAGAACAAGAACAAAAAATATTGCAACAAAAAAATATATTACCAAATGCAGCGTAACTAAAAAGTAAGTTTTGCTAAAAATTATCATTTTTATGGAAGTAAGGGCTTGTTGATTGCATATGGTCAGCAGGCCCCTTTTCAATTAGTATTAAATATGTTATACTCTGTGTATGAAGAAGACCTTTAAACTCCACTCACCCTTTTTACCATCTGGCAGTCAACCGAATGCCATTGAGCAATTAACCAAAGGCCGCCCGGGCCGATCAACCCTTATTGGGGTTACCGGTTCAGGTAAAACCTTCACTATGGCTAATGTTATTGCTAATCAAAATAAACCGGTGCTTGGTGCTTGCCCCCAATAAAACATTGGCGGCACAACTCTATGAAGAGTTTTCATTATTTTTCCCCGAAAACAAGGTATGTTATTTTGTCAGCTATTATGATTATTATCAGCCAGAATCGTATTTGCCGGCACAAGATATTTATGTAGCCAAAGAAACAAAAGTTAATAGTGAAATTGAACGGTTACGCGTTGAAGCTACTGCTTCATTAATTAATCGTCAGGACACCATTATTATTACCTCAGTTTCTTGCATTTACTCACTTGGTAATCCTTCTGATTATCGTGAACTTGCTTTTCCTCTTTCGGTTGGGCAAACAATAAAACGAGCTGATCTTATTAAACAGTTACAATTTATTCAATATAAACGAAATGATCTTGATAAAAGTTCGGGTACCTTCCAGGTACTCGGTAATACCATTGAAGTTCAATTGCCATACCAAAAAGAAAAATTACGCATCGAACTGTTTGGTGATATGATAGAAACCCTTTCATGGGTTGATAAACATAATAATACCGTGCTGATGCCTCTTGATAATACCATTATTTTTCCAGCAAAACATTTTGTAACCACCCAAGACAAAAAAAATTCGGCAATAAGCAGTATAAAAACTGAAATGGAAGAATGGGCACCAAAATTATCAAAACCGATCTATGAAGAACGAATTCGTCAGCGCGTAACGCACGATCTTGAAATGTTACAGGAAGTTGGCTATTGCTCAGGGATTGAAAATTATTCTACGCATTTTGATGGACGTTTGCCAGGACAAGCTCCATTTTGTTTATTTGATTTCTTTCCTGAAGATTTTTTATTGATTATTGATGAATCGCATATTGCAGTTCCGCAATTACGTGGCATGTATGCAGGGGATCGCTCACGCAAACAAGCATTAATTGATTTTGGTTTTCGGCTTCCTTCGGCATTTGATAATAGACCATTACAATTTTCAGAAATTGAACGTTATTTTAATGACGTTCTTTTTGTTTCAGCCACGCCGGGTGATTATGAATTACGCAATTCTGATTTAGTCGTTGAACAACTTATACGGCCAACGGGTCTGGTTGATCCGGTAATAGAAATTCATCCGCGCAATAATCAAATGAATCATTTAATTGAACAAATTAAAGCGACCAAAGAAAAAGGATTTCGATCATTAGTAATGGTAATGACAAAAAAATTAGCAGAACAATTGGCAACCTATCTTGAAGAACACCATATTAAAGTGTGTTATCTGCATAGCGAAATTAAAACACCTGAACGAAGTGAAATTTTACATAAATTACGGCTGGGTGTTTTTGATTGTTTGGTTGGTGTCAATTTATTGCGAGAAGGAATTGATTTACCAGAAGTTGCACTTGTGGCCATTATGGATGCTGATGTAGAAAGTTTTTTACGTGACAAACGTTCATTAATTCAGATTATGGGCCGAGCCGCACGAAACACTGAATCGCGTGTATTATTATACGGAGATAAAATTACTAAATCGATGCAAGCAGCGCTTGATGAATCAAAACGGCGTCGCAGTATTCAACAGGCTTATAACGAAGCCCATAATATTACACCAGAAAGCGTTAAGCGCGAAGTTGGTAAAACCATTTCATCATTACAAGCTTCCATTGCACTTGCTTCAAAGAAAAAAAGTAGTAAAAAAGAGGCTAAAAAATCATCGTTGCCTCTTGCTCAACAATTAGCAAATCTAGAAAAAGAGATGCAAAAAGCTGCAGAAAATCTTGATTTCGAACAAGCAATCGCATTACGTGAGCAATGGCTTACCCTAAAAAAAAATGAAATGCCTACAAAATAGAAGTAAAATCTTTCTTAATAGATACTATGAACCTCTGAACTATGAAAATGATGCCGCATACCAGCAGAAAATTCTAACGTTACAATTTCTTGTTTCATTTCATCAGAAAGTTTATCAAAACAAATTTTAAATCCATCTATGTCATGCGCAAAGGCACTTTTTTTTGCAGGAGTATGAAGTGTTGCCACTTTTTTAAGAATAACATTGCGAGCCTTTGGTGTTATTATGTTAAAATCGATAACATCGGGATCAACTTTTTTCCCCCTAGCATTAGTATGCGGCTTACCTGTGACAAAATACTCATCATCCCTATACTCCATTCCCTTAATATTGGGTATCATAGTTAAAATCGGTAGTATTATATATACTAAAAAAATATACTTCATAACATTCCTCTTTTTTTTATACAATGTTCTTTATCACCATGATAAAAATAATAAAAAAACGCAATAATTAAAAAAGAGTGTTATGGAAAAAAAATATTTTTTTGGAACTGCCAGTATACTTGTGTTAATTTTTTGTATCTATTATCTTACCTTCACTAAGCAAAAGGCGTATAGCATGAATTATAGTCTCACTGAACCTCATAGTATGATTCCGGAATTATTTCCTAAAAATCCCCAAGATATTAATGACCTTGTTCATTGGATAAAAAAACAAACGACGGCCGAAATTAATAATATTTTAGCAATTCCTGATAATCAACGCACTTTTGATAATACCGTGCGCAGACTTGATCAAGCTAAAGCATTTAATTTTTCAGTCCCTTCAAGTAGCATCGCGGTGTTAGCCTATGTAAGTAATGATGAACAAATTCGGAATACCGCACATCAAGCATTAATTTCTCTTGAAGAATATGCTATTGATACGTTTGAACAAAATATAGATCTTTATAATGCTGTTAAATCATATGCAGATACTCTCGTTGATGATAGTTCATCATTAACACAAGAACAAGACTATGCACTCAGAAAAATACTACATAATGGGCAACGCAATGGTCTTCATTTGCCAGAGCAGCAACGCACTCGTATAAAAAAATTAAAAAAAGAACTTGCAACATTGGCCGTGGAATTTGAACGTAATATTAGTACTGATCAACGATCAATTACGGCAACCTTGGAAGAATTGCAAGGCCTCGATGCTGATTTTATCGCACAATTAAAACGGACTGATAATGGTCTTTATATTCTTGGCACCGACTATCCAACCTATTTTATGGTTATGCAACATGCCGACAATCAATCGGTACGTAAAAATCTTTTTAGGCAATTTAGTAATCGAGCTCATCCTACCAATTATGAATTACTCCAAAAAATCATTGCAAAACGTCATGACCTTGCAACGTTGCTAGGTTTTTCTAGTTATGCGCATTACAATATTGATACAGAAATGGCAGAATCCCCAGAGCGAGTAATAACATTTTTAAATAGCCTCATTAAAAAAGCCGCTTACAAAGAAAAACAAGAAATTGAACAATTATTGCAAGATCTTCCGCCTTCAATAACCATTGCTGCCAATAAAAAAATTAATCCGTGGGATAAAGATTATATTAATGCATACTACAAAAAAAAGCATTTCGATATTGATAATAGAGAAATAGCAAATTATTTTCCTATGGAACATACGGTAAAAGCTCTATTATCGATATATACCTCATTTTTCGCTATTGAATTTGATCAATTACCAATACAAGGTTTGTGGGATGAACAGGTGCGCCTCATTCAAGTACGCACAACAGATAATACTATACTCGGTTATTTGTTACTTGATCTATTTCCTCGCCCTAACAAATTTACTCATGCTTGCCAAATGACCGTAATTCCCGCATTAAAAGAAAATGCCACCATGAAACCTTCTCTAGCGGTGGTGTTGGCCAATTTTCCTAAACCAAGCGATGATAAACCATCGTTACTTCCTCTTGAAGATGTAAGGACCTTCTTTCATGAATTTGGCCATGCATTACATGCAATTTTAGGTTCAACTGAATTGGCCTCTTGTTCCGGTACCAATGTAAAAACTGATTTTGTAGAAATGCCATCGCAGATGCTCGAACAATGGTTATGGGATCCTGAAATATTAAGAAAAACCAGCAGCCACTATAAAACGGGACAATCGTTGCCTGATCAACTTATAGAAAAAATTATTGCTTTAAAACATTTTAGCACCGGTTCATGGTTAACGCGGCAATTATATTTTAGTTCACTTTCACTCTATTCTTTTATGCCTAATAATATAGAATCCATCGATACTATGTCCAAAAAATTATACGAACGCATTCGCATGCATGATTTATTTGATTCTGAAGACCATCACACCGCATCATTTGGCCATTTGATGGGCTATGGAGCGGGATATTATGGTTATTTATGGGCATTAGTTTTTGCCCATGATTTATTTGCTCACATAAAAAAAGAAGGCTTATTAAATCCTGTTATTGGCACCAAATACAAAGAAAAAATACTGAGTAAAGGTGGCAGTGATGATCCAGAAAATCTTTTGGAATCATTTTTAGGAAGAAAGCCAAATGAACGCGCTTTTTTAAAAAATATGGGATTTATCAATTAGCGCAAGACCTATTATTTTTTACCTATTTATTTTAGCTTTTAAACGTTGGGTCTAAAATAAACCGTACAGTATTTACTGAATCCAGGTAGACCTTCTAAATTAACCGGATTGTTATATTTAGTAATAATTTCAGCGCCACGAGGAATTACATTTTCTTCGCATGTTTTTGCAACGATATCCGAATGCTTGCTAACAAGGTTAGTGAAGAAATCATCAATTTTTTGATTAGAATAACCTTTACTTAAAGCTTCACCCATAAAAGTTTTAACCTCTTCCTTAATCATGCTTTTTGCACGTTGCGTAATAATGTTACTCATATTTTCTGTTTTTTGTGCATACGTTACTGATGCCATCATCAAAAAACTAAGAGTTATTAATAGTGTATAACGCATAGTATTTTCCTTTTTTAACAAATGTATCTTGTCTATCCAATTTTTCACTGCTCTTTTAAAAAACAAATAAAGCTGCCCTTGAATAATAAGAGCAGCTTTTCTATTAACTATTAGCTATTAGCACTGGCTGAAGGTTGTGACATACTTCTATAAGGAGTAGTGTTGGTGAAAAATTTACTCATGTAATTATTAGAATTAGATTTACGTAATTTTACTGGCTTACCTTCTGTTCCAATAAGTCCGCTTGTATGGAAAGGGGTTGCATATACTTCAACTTCTGCTAAACCACCACCAGTAAGTCCTGCTTTTCCGCTCTTATTTGGGTTATTATAACGCGCAATTGGCTCTTCATTAGGTTTTTGTACACCACCTTGAGTCACTAAGGTTACTTTTCCTTGCTTTTGTAATTTCATGAAAAATGCATTAATTTGATTTAATATACTTTGTTCTTCTCTGCTTATTTTTGGCTTGTTCAATACAACAACGTTACTTGTTTGTTGAGATCGACCTATATTGGTACTACCGGTAAAGAATACCTTACAGTTTTCTGCTGATCCTATCGCTCCGGTATAATCAGGATTTTCAAAGACAGCAATTGCCTTGCCTTTTTGCAGAACACTGCCGCCATGACAGTCAACGGTGACAATATTTTTATTTCCTTCAGATAAAGACTCGAAGAAGTTATCAATTTCCATCAATAACGATTTATTTAACGTAGATCCTTGATCTGCCAATGCTATCTGATTATTGCTCACCAATAATCCTAACATGGCAAAAGTCATTATTTTTAATAGATTTTTCATAAAAACTCCTTTTTAGAAAAAATTAATATAGTTTACCTATAACATTTCCTTACTATTATGTATTTAATTTAATACCAATATTGCTTAAATTAAATATATCTAATAATAATTATACAGTTTGAAATAATTAAATAGCAACAATTTTTTACTATTTTTTCTGGGATATTCCTACAACCATTAATAAAGGCGTAAAATAGGCATTATTTCTTCATTGGTGCATGAATTGGGATAACGTGTATTTATTTGATATTTTTAGGGGTCGCGAATACTAAAATTTCTTCTCGAGCATTGCCGATTAATGTTGATCCTTTGACGTAATTTGGATTATTATAACGGGCAACTGGATCTCCACTAGGTATCTGTGTGCCCACTTGGGACACTAGCGTTACTTTTCCCTGCTTTTGCAACGACATAAAAAAATCATTAATTTTCATTAATACTGCCTTTTCTTGCCCACTCATTTTTACGTTGCTAGCATTAAAAAATACTTTACATTCTTTTTCAAATGGGTTACCAAATTCATCTGTACTTACATTACCAAATTGAACTGGTTTATAATTTGGATTATCGTAACGGGCAATTAAGTTGCCCATTGAGACATTCTTTTCAATTGGATTACCAAGTTGATCAAATGATACACTAGGATTTTTGCCACAATTAATGGTAATGTCAGCTTTTTTAAGTGGCTTGCCAAATTTATCAACTGGGTTACCAAATTGATCAAATGATACACTTTGTTCTGGAGTAACTAATGATTTAAAGAATTTATCAATCTCCATTAATAAATCTTGATTCTTTACCTTAGTTTGAGCCAATACTATCTGATTGCTACTCAGCAATAACCCTAGCATTGAAAAAGTTATTATTCTTACTATCTTATTCATACAAAATTCCTTTTTTTATAACACATCAACAACTATCCTATTCCTGAGGCACATTAAAAATGCATAAACAACAAGATTATTGCCAATGTCACCTTAAGGCTTCGCGAATACTAAAACTTCTTCTCGCGCACTTCCAATTGACGTTGATCCTTTAACGTAACTTGAATTGTTATAATGGGCAACCGGATCTCCACCAGGTATCTGTGTGCCCACTTGAGACACTAACGTTACTTTTCCCTGCTTTTGCAACGACATAAAAAAATCATTAATTTTCATTAATACTGATTTTTCTTGCTCACTCATTTTTGCGTTTGCCTTATCATCTAAAAATACTCTACATTCTTTTGCTTTGCCTAGCATCGCCATCACTCCAGCCCCTTCTGCCTGCAGATATTTTAAATTACTATAACTAGCAATTGCATCATTATTATGCATATTAGTGGGCAATCGAACACCGCAATAAACAGAAACACCTGACAATGAATTGAAAAAATTATCAATTTCCTTTAATAAATCTTGGTTCTTTATCTGAGCCAATACTATCTGATTGCTACTCAGCAATAATCCCAGCATTGCAAAAGTCATTATTCTTACTATCTTATTCATACCAAAATCTCCTAATACTTTTTATCGCTACTATAGAATTAAATTATTTTATAATAAATTTTAATATAATTTTATATCTACTATTATTATACAGCTTGAAACAATAAAATAGCAATAGTTTTTACTATTTTTTACTGGATATGTTCAACGTGGTTCGTTACACTAAATGCAAAGAATTTTTATAGTTACTATTATGGCAAAATCTGAACTATGCATAAACAACAGGGAATAATTTTAAAAACATATCTACCCAAAAAACAAAAAATTTCTCTTTTTGATTATGCAAGGGGGAAAATTACTGCTATTGCTTATAATCCTAATGCTTTTGAGCGTTTAAGTGCAGGTTTTTTTATTGAATATTATGCAACAGAACGGATTACGGCCTATGAACTAGAAGCAATTGATATTGTGCATGCCCCCTTTGCATTAGCGCAGCATAATATTGTTTTTTTACATCATATTCTTGAACTGTGTTATTATTTTCTTCCTGAAAACTGCGCAGCGCAAGAATTATTTAATTTGGTATATTTTTTATTGAGTTCTGTACACAAAATAGAATATACTTTATACAAAAAAATATTTTTAATGAGATTTTTTATTTACTTAGGAATGTATCCTCAGGATCAACAATTGCAAAGTGCAGCAATGAATCAATTACTCTATGGATCTTTTGAACATATAGATGATAATCTTACTATAGTTGAACATAAAGCACTCGAACAATGGTTATTTAGTTGCATAAAGGAACATCCACAAAAAAGTCACTTCAAAACAATAATTGTCGGACAAGGCGATATTAACCATGAATAAAACAAGATTTTTTTTCATACATATTTTACTTTTTTTTCAAACCACTAATTTTTGCAGCACTATTTTTGATTCTGCAAAGACATTATTTGTGTTAGGCCGCAATGAACATGAAGAACAACTCAATCACTTAAAAAGTGAGTTCGCTACCCTACAAACAGCAAGTCAAGAGCAACTTAAAATAGTTCAAAAACATCTGGATCAAACAACCAGAGAAAACAATGATATTAAAAATCAGATAAAAATTTCTGAAACCGACCTTAAAATGGTTGATTTTTTAAACAAAAAGCAATCCATTCTTAATGAAATCAATCAAACCTTATTTAATATTCAGTTTTTAGTTAAAGAAAATGTAAGTACGATAGAACAGCATATAAAATTATTAGAAGATTATAAAAAGGACCCTGGATTTACTTCGCTTACGCTTGAGCCCCGTTCATACTATACATTTGATTTTGTTAAAAATGCGAATCGCAAGGTGTTGTATCAAGAAGACACCCTTAGTCAAATGCAGGCACAAAAAACTGATGCTCTTGTTGAACTTGATAACCGAAAGAAAAAGCTTACTACTGCCATTAAAGAATCTCAGGACGCTAAAAAGGCACAAGAAGAATTCAGTAGCAAGGCTGCTACCGCGCAACAAGAAACCGGCACAGAATTTAATTTCCATCAACGTGGAGAACTACTTGATTTAGAAAGTAAATTAGCCAATTATGAAAAACAACTTGCTGCATTAAAAGTACAAGAAATTAATCGCAGGCTTGCCTTAATCAATACCAAGATTTTCGTAGAACAAGAAAAATTAAAAATACTTAAAGAAAACCTTGATAAAGCAAAATCAGGACTTCGTGTTGCTGAATCTGAAGTTATGCAAGCTCGTGAAAAACTTGATAAACGAAAACAAGAATCACTAGCAATCAAAGACACTCGTTATGCTGAAATAAAAACTCTTTCGGCACAGCGTGAAAAATTAAAAAAGGAACTTGAGTATCTTGTTAAACGCTATGGTATTACGGCAGGACATGATGTAACCGCATGGACCCTCGATACAAAAACTATTGATTCCTATAGCACGTTGGGTGAAATGGGGTATAAAAATGCACAAATCCAATTGCTTGATAGAAAAATAGATTATTTACGGGCCAAAATTGAATTAGAAGAAATAAATTTCAATCGTGAAGAAATTAATGCCAATATCTTAAATACCTGGTACAAAATAAAACAACGCAAATTTAAAAGTAATAATGAAATTTTGGGTGAGATAAAAAGATTTAAAGAAGCTTATGAAGAAGCCAACAGGGAATCAATTCTTTTTCAAGATAAACGAAACGCTTCAACCGCATTGCTCGCTATTCAAAATAAAGAACTTATCAATCTTAGAAACTTTATCCAAGAAGTAGACACTGAAAAAGAACAGCTCTTTAAAAAATATCCAACGCGCTATGCAACGTTAAGCATCCGTTTACATGAATCTGAAAAAATTATTGCTGAACAAATAGAAAACAACAGTAAATTAATCGAAGCCTATTCGAGCTTAATTGCGACTTTTGATGAAACTATTAAAGAATTAAGTTTTATTTTAAATGAACTCGAAACAAAGAGTATCTGGCAACGTTCGGAATATGCAATTTCATGGCAAGGCGTTAAAAATATCATTCCGGATATTATTTACTTTATGGTTGACGTTGAGCAGTTAGGTGCCCTTTATATTATGAATATGAGCACCAGCAATACCATACTATGGTTAACATCAATAGTGCAAACGCCGACACGCATCATTATCTACCTTTGTATACTACTTATCTTGATACTACTTTTTGTATTACTACGGTTATGGTTGGCAAATTTACAAGATTATTTTCTCGCCCTTAAATTCAGAAATAGGATTCTATCGTTATCGAGTAAAGTTTTAAGCGCAATTTGTTCTTTTTTACATGCCCATTTTGTTTCATTTTTTATATGGCTTGTTTTATTTGCAGTAATCTATACCGAAATGATCTCTGAACTCTTCCCCCGCATCATGTTTTATCTGATATCAATTCCGTATTTATTATACTTATCAACCATGTTTATACGCTTTTTAATTCAGTTCAATGAAAAACATCGCATGATTTTATTTGGTAAGCATTTTGAGCGTAGATTTGTTATTGTGTTTTCTCTTTTTGCTTATGTTACCATTGTTATTTTGTTCTTCAGAGAAGCATTTATTCTGGTCACCCTACATAAATCTGAATTGCCCACTATTTTATTAGCAATGTACTCAATCTTTTTAAGAACCCTCATTATTTTCTCCATAGGAAAAGAAGAGGTATTATCGCTCATTGCTAACCGTAGCGGTTTCTGGATGTGGATTTCGCCGTACGTTGATACGTATTATTATCTCCTGTTGATTTCCATTATCGGCATTATGATCATAAGTGATCCTTATGTTGGTGGCTATGGTAATCTCGTATCCTATATACTATGGGGCGTCGTAGGATCTCTCATCTTACTTAAAATATTTTTTACCATGCATTTATATTTCAAACGCATGTCAGTAAAAATATTTTTCGATACTGATGAAGAAGTAATGCATAAACGATTTGCGTATGCAAAAACAGGGTATGGTCTCTTTGTTATTACTCTTTTTATTATCTTTACGTTAGTAGGTATTTTTATTGCTACTAAGATCTGGAATGTACCAATTTCACTTCATGATATTGCACAAATGTCATATTTCCCTTTATTTGATACGGGCTTTGATAAAAATACCGGCCAGGTAATTTGGTTTACACCACTCAAGTTTTTTATCATTATCGCATTTATTTTAGGCGGATTTATTTTTGCAATAATAGTTAACCGTTACATATTGCGTTTTATATTTGATTTATTACCGGTTGATCTTGGCGTTCAGAATACCGTAGTAAGCATTACTCGTTATCTCATTATTGTTATTGCCATTTATCTTGGTTTTCAGTGGGGAGGTCTGGGAACATTACTTCTTGCTATCGGTGTTGTTATAGGTAGTATTGGGTATATTGTTAAAGAACCAATTGGTGACTTTATTTCTTATTTTATCATTTTGGTACAACGACCTGTTCAAATAGGCGATTACATTCTGTTAGATGAAGAAAATCAAGGTGTGGTAAGAAAAATTACACCTCGTTCCGTTATTTTGCGCCGCAAAGATAGTTATACCATTATTTTGCCAAACTCGATGCTGTTAAATCGACCGATAAACAATTGGAACTATGCTCGTAACTTTGTTGCCTTTGATGATATTGAATTTACGGTTCCTTACACGGTTGACCCAGTGCAAGTAAAATCATTAGTTGCTCAAGTACTCGATCAAAGCCTTGATATCTTAAAAAGCCCGCGGCCTATCATTCGTTTGCACGATTTTGGTGAATACGGTTTTGTGTTTAAGGTGCGTGGTTTTATTAGTGATGTTAATATTCCACGTAAATGGGATATTGCCAGTGATATCCGTTTTGCGCTGGTTAAATCATTAACAGAACATGGTATCAAAATTGCAATTCCTACAAGAATTATTTTGAGCAAAGAATAGTACCAGAAACCGTATTAATGTTTCTTTTGTTGTCTTTCTTGTTTTTTAATAAAGTGCATTATTTTTACGCTGATGCGCGTTTTTATAAGGCCGTATATGATTAACGTGATTGAGATAAATACCACAATCCAATTTAATTGCAAAATATTAAGAACGTGAAGGAGCATGAGAGTTCCCAAGATGAGAGCACCAAAACCTTTTTGTTCATCAGATAATTTAGTTATATTAAAATTTGTCATACAAAACTCCCTTATTTTATATACTTTACTTTGATTTGATTAGTATCATAATGGTGTAAAATAATACAAGCTTTGCTATAATTTTTTCTCCACAATATTTTATGGACAAGATATTAGTAATAAGAATCAAAATTATCTGAAACATTATTTTGAAGTAAGATAACTCGTTATTAATCTAACTGTCCAATATCTGCTGAAGCACATCTCTATTTTGCTCAAGCGCATCTCTATCTTGAAGATATAAAAGCCTTTCATATTGAGCATTACTTATATTGAATGTTTCGATCGGATAACCCTTAAATTGATAAATTAAATAATGACTTTCAGGCGTTAAGGGCACATTATGATCCCCATTTGCATTAAGATATATTGCCTCATTATCATTCCCGGTTATACTTAAGCTCTGTTGTGATGGAATACGCTTTTTTTCAAACGTAAACTTACGCTTTTGCTTAAATTTAAAATGTACCGTGAATTCAGATCCTGAAAAGTTGTGAATCTTATAAGTAGATTTCGCCCCATTAGTTACTCTGAATACCATTACCATTAATAAAAAAATGATTACTTTAACCTTCATGATAACAATCAACTCCTTCTATTTTCTATATGTACCATAACAACGGCAGTATAGAATATAGTTTTTTTAGTAAAAAACAAATTTATTATCTTAATGTACGTTCGGATTAGAAATTTGCGACAATAAAACGTTAACGGATATTATTTCGCAAGAGCTTGATACGCCGTAATTACCGCGTGAACAAATGCTTCGGGATGATAAGTGCGACTCATTTCAGATGCTTTTTGGCTCGTGGCATTATAAAGATGTGCATCAGAAACTAATAATTCGATAGTCATTTTCATTTCATGTTCAGAATGTACTAAAAAACCATTAACACCATCTACTATGGATTCTTGTTGCGCAGGTGCGTTAAGAGCTATGATAGGCAACCCACATGCCATCGCTTCGGCAAGAACGATGCCTTGCGTTTCCGATTGCGAGGCAAAAAGAAACATATCTGCATTGTTATACAATTCTATGAGTTTATCTTTTGATGGCTTTACACTAAACATTACCTGCTTGGCAGACAACTTAAGCTCACTATAAGCATAATGCTGTAATGCTTCACATTCACTGCCATAGCCAACAAGGTGTAGCGTATAATAATCCGGGTCAAGCATGCTCATAACACGTAATAAAAAAGGAATATTTTTTTCTTTGGTAAAGCGGCTCACACTTAACAAATTATAAGTTGTTTTATGTAACAAGGATTTTGTTTTTTGTTGTATAAAAAATTGCTCATTAATAGCGCTTGGAATAATTGCATGCACGCCCGAAATACCTTTATCTTGCAATTGCTTTGTCAAAAATGAACTGGGGAAAATGAGCATATCAACCGCTTTACAAAAATATCTTAAACGACGTTCAAGCAAGAGGTAACTCATAAAACGAGGTAATGGAACATAATGTAAATACGCTTCATAACGAGTATGATACGTAAACAATATCGGAATATTATAGGAGCGGGCTACGCGCAAAGCTGATATACCCAATAGGAATGGGTGATGCACATGAATAATAGTTGGATTCAATAATTCAATAAGCCGTTGCAATTTTTTTTTGGCCCGCAACGGAATTGCCATATAATTCCCTTTATATTTAAAACGCAATAGTGAAGGAATGCGTATGACATCCTGCTCAACAGGTTGCTCACAGCCAAGAAAATCCAGCGTAACAATAACTGGTCGATGCCCCTTTTTTTTTAGTTCCGCACATAATACATCCAGTGAGCTAACAACGCCTCCTGAATACGGGCGATAATTGTTAGTAATGAGTAATACGGTTAATGATTGTCCGGAACTATACATAGATAATGTGATCTTATTTTTTGCTTGGAAATGATTGATTGCCCAGTTTTTTCCAATCAGCATTGAACAAGGTAATTCCTTGATCGGTAAGCGGATGTTCCGTAGCTTTTTCTAACAAAGAAACGGGTACGGTAGCAACATCCGCACATGCCATAATCGCGGTATGTAAATGGCGTGGGTGGCGCAGCGAAGCTGCAAGTATTTTTGTTGAATAGCCATAGGCATCAATCATATCCCGTAATTGAAAAAGAGTATCGGATCCTTCTACGTCAATATCATCCCAGCGCCCAACAAAAGGAGAAATATATTTTACGCCTAGTTTAGCCATAAAAAGACCTTGAATGAGCGTAAAAACTAAGGTTATATTGATTGCAATGTTTTCATTAACCAGTTTACTGATAATTTCATAATATTGTTGGGAGCAAGGAATTTTTACCACAACGTTGCTTGCTAATTTTGCTATGGCATGAGCTTGTTTATATACCGCCGCAGGATCCGTTTCAGTAACTTCAATACTAACGTCACGATCTTTCATGATAGTACAAATTTCGGAAGCAATTGCAGTTGAATCACCGCCTTCTTTACTTAAATTTGAAGGATTTGTAGTAATACCATCAATCATAAATGACCATTTTTTTATAGAGTCAATATGAGAAGTATCTAAAAATAGTTGCATAATAAACTCCTTACGATTTAATTAATCAATTATGAAATATAATGCATATAATTAGTGTTTGCCAATTCTACATAATTTGCAATAATTAATTAACAATATTAAGAAAAGGAATACCCAATGAAATATGTATTGTTATCTACTTTTTCTATCATAACGTTTTTCTCTATAGTTGCACAAGAACAACCAATAATTACGCCTACCATTACCACACTTTTTGGAAATTTTGCTATTACTGAGCCGGTATTACAAGAACTCCTGGAATGTCCTACCATGCAACGATTAAAAAATATTCATCAGTATGGGATGCGCTATTATGCAGGTTGTACCCAACCTTATTCACGGTATGAGCATAGCATTGGCGTATTAGCATTATTGCGTCGCTATGGGGCAAATCTTGAAGAACAAATTGCAGGCCTTTTGCATGATGCTTCTCATACTGTTTTTTCTCATATTGCTGAGTTTCTTTTTAAACATAAATCTTTAGTAACCTCATATCAAGATGATATTCATCACTGGTTGCTGGAACAAACGGAAGTTCCGGCGATTTTAGCCAAACACAACATATCATTTGATGAAATTATTAATAAAAAATGTCTCTACAAATGTTTGGAGCAAGATTTGCCGTATTTATGCGCTGACCGCATTGAATATAATATACATGGTGGTTTTTTAGAAAACTATATCACCAAAGAAGAAATCGACACCTTACTCGACACACTTTTTTTTGAACATGGACAATGGTTTTTTACTGATCCTGTACAAGCAGAAAAACTTGGGCGAATTTCTCTCGCATTAACCGAAAATGTCTTTGCTGCGCCGTTTGATTGGCTTATTAATCATTGGGGAGCACAAGCGTTGCAACGAGCATTGGATATTCATATCATAACGCTCAATGATATTCATTTTTCTACTGATGCAATAATCTGGGAACGTTTACAATTAAGTAATGATGTTGAACTACAACAACTACGTGCCACTATCGCAACGTGCAAAAATAATTTTGTAATAACTAACGCGACCGCACACTATGATTATTGTATTCATCCTAAATTTAGAGGCGTTGACCCTTTGGTAAAAACAAATAAGGGTTTGCAACCATTAACACACCTAAATACAGCCTATGCTCATGATTATTATGCGTTAAAAAATACGTTAGCCGAAGGAATTTATATTACGCTACAATAACTGCATATTTCGTTAAAAAATTAACAAATTTTTACATTTTTCATCAAAAATGTCATTTTTCCCTTTAAATCTAAAGTTTTTTAAGATAACTCTTGCATTTTATATAGTTCAAATAGTAAAATAATTATAATTATAAATATATTAAATTAATTAATATTTATTTTAATTATGCATAAAGCACATAAAAAAACTCACATAAACCAAAAGCGTATTCGTAATTTTACAAACAACTAAAAAAGGAAAAATAATGATATCAAAAAAACATCTTATTTTTTATATAGTGTTACTGGCTATTCCAGTAACTGATATGTTTTCTCGTGGGGGCGGCGGAGGCGGCCATGGCGGTGGCGGTGGTCACGGCGGTGGGGGCGGAGGTTTCCACGGCGGCGGAGGCGGCGGCCGAGGTGGCTATAGTGGCGGTGGCGTTTCACGTGGCGGAGGCTACAGAAGTTCAGGTGTTGCACGAAGTGGTGGCGCAGGAACCCGTAGCGTTTCGCATACTAGTGCTTCCAGAGTTTCACGTACCGGTGCAACCGGAAGAACCACGGCAGCTCGTGTTAACAGATCAAACGCTGCAGTACGAAATATAGGGCGTGGAACTGGCGCTAGAGGAACTCACGCGGGTGCTTTAGGCAGAGGTGGTAGAGGAACTCACGCAGCAAACAGAAACCTTGCACACAATAAGCAAAATTTACATAACTTTAACAATCACTGGAACGGCCATCATGGATGGGGCAATAACTGGTGGAACAACGGTTGGGGCTGGGGTGGTCTCGGTTTAGGTTTAGGTCTCGGTTTCGGCTGGTGGTGGGGAAGTCCATTCTGGCTGTATAGTCCTTGGTGGTATTGGGGATATAATGATTATAACCCATGGTGGACTGCTAGCATACCTGAAATACAGGTAGTAAGTTCTAGTGACTATGAAAGTTTACCGGAAGATCAACAAACTTCGTTTATAGATAACAATGTAAATGATCTTCAAAAGGCCATAGACGCACTTACTGATGGTTTAGAAAATCAAAAAACGAAGGCTCTTCAAAAGCTTGATGAAAGAGTCAACGCACTGGGTATGTAATAAATAAAAAAAAGGAAAAACAATGAATAAAAAGAATATATTATATCTTACAGGACTTATGTTAACCACAGGCTCACTGTTCTCAGCAGATGCAGATCGTCTTGCTAAATTACAAGAACAAGTTAACGCTATTGTAAAAAACTCAAAAGAACAAGCTGACGCGATTAATAGGTTAGCTAGTAACATTTTACAACTTGAGCGAAAACAAAAAGGCGCTGGCGCTGCGGAATCTAAGTCTGGCATGGAATCTGAAGACTCAGACATGGATTAATTGTTTTGATAAAAACAAAAAGAGGGATGTATTTACTACATCCCTCTTACCAATAATACTTTCATAATAAGCTCATTACCTACAATACATTGCAGTAGAATGACTTTTTTCGCGGATACCTATTTTTATACAAATATTAACTTAATGAGATTGGCAATGAAAAGATACGGGCCTAAAACTATTGATGCAACCGTAGAAAACTTACCATAAGGAACCGCTGGAACCTTTTTTTGTGCACAAATTTCTGGGCGCAATGCTACTTCTTCGATGGTGGGTTGATAGTTCGATAGTAAAGAATTTCCTTGCTGGGCAGCCTGTTCATTATGCGGCAAATGATATTTTTTTAACCAGGCATGAACACCGTTAATATATTCTTGTACATAAGTACCAATCATCAACTTACCGTGTAATCCATCAGCAAATTCACATAAATACACATCGCCATGCCCATTTTTAACCAATTGGCAATATAAATTACGGGAACTTTTAATCGGCACAACCTGATCATTTTGAGCATGAATAAATATAATGGGGATATCGTGAGCAATTTCATTAATACTCTCTGCAGGAAAAATACCTAAGGGGTCAACGGCCTTAAAGTGAAATTGCGCTATTTTAATCCCTACAGAAGTAGGTAAAAAACCAAGATGAAAGCGATTCATAAGATGTTCAACTAAATTAACCAAGGTGTCAAAAGGCGATTCAAGTATTAATGCTTTAACATTCTTTGGCTTATAATGCGCCATGTAATTGAGTATAGTTGCAGAACCACGAGAAAGCCCTATAAAAACAACATCGTATCCCGGGAATTGCATCATTGCCCTTTGATAGGCACCATGCAACGCCTCCATATCAATTTTTTGCCCTAAATTAACAAGATTTGAATCATATTGATCGGTGCCTTTTGCATCTGGAAAATCAAAAGAAATTATAGGCCCAGAGGCCAAAGCAGCAAAAAGATCTGCCTGTTTTTGCGTTGCTCCTAAGCCATGAGCAAATATATAAACAATATTTGACGAATATGCATACGCTGTAAAAAACAGGAAAATTATAGATAATAATGGCTTGAGCATTTTTTTCATAATGCAGTTTTTCATATTTATAAATATTTAATTATATTTTTATTTTTAATTGTATCACAATATGCCAAAATAATCAATCTACTTGGCATAAAAAATCCCCGTAAAATAATACAATGAGAAATCAGTTTAAAAAATTATCCCTAAACAACAACAAGCCCACCCACTATTAACGAGAAAATTTTGACGGGGAAATATTCTAAATAACCCAAAAAATTTGGTATAAAAAGCATATAAAAGCGTATAATGGACAATCATACACTTATTTTTTGCTTAAAATCGAAGGAATTTTGCTTATATTTTTTTAAATTGACTCAATTCTAACAATAGTCATTTCTTGACGATGACCCTTTTTAACCCGTGATTTCTTGCGTCGTTTAAACTTAAAAATAATCACTTTAGGTCCACGCATTTGCTTTACGATAGATGCAGCAACTGATTTAGCCAAAAAAGGTTTCCCTATTTCCATGCTATCAGCACCTTCTTTACGGAATAATACCTCATTAAATTCAATTTTATCCCCTACTTCACCCTCTATTTTTTCAATAGCGATAGTTTTACCTTCTATAGCCTGGTATTGCTTGCCGCCTGTTTGAATAATGGCATAACGATCAAAAGACATAATAGTGTCATTATGCTCTTCCTGGGTTTCTGGAGCGGGAGCTACTGCTGTTTTTTTGTTTTCCATTGATGGATCCTTTGTCTATCAAAATAACTATATTTTAATTTATGGTACCAAAACCTTCAATTTTGTCTAGGGGAAATGCATATTTTATTTTTTCTACTAGCAACTTTTAAAATATTTGTTACATTAATATAGTATGTTTTTGATTTGTTGCTATATTTTTAAGGTATTTAAAAAGTATGTTTAGCAAAAAAACCCTTTCCATCATTATTTCATTGCTCTTCGCACGGTATGGACTAGCATTACCTCTTGAACAAAATAAGCAATATCCTTTTTTTGAAACGCTCTATAAAACTCTTTATGCTGAAAGCAAAAATTCAAGCATTCACGCCTCAAGAATCAATTACATTTTAGAGGGAATTAGTGATAAAAAAAACCCCGAACGCTTGAGTACTTTTTTGCAAGCTATTCACACCTATCAAGCACAAACTTCCCCTAAAACCGCACTTGATGAAAAATTATATGAACAAACTGAACTTCTCGTTTTAGCGTTAATAGCTATTCATCAAGCAGAATCATTGTGCATGGACCTTTTGATGGTTCTTAATAATCTTCTTATGTACCAACAGTACTGGGAAAAAATTAATATTAAACCTATCAGAAAAATAACCGCCCAAGGCCCTTTAGGGTGGACCAAAAAAGAAGAATCTCAGAATAATGAACAGCTACGCAAAACATTGGAACAAGAAATTGAGACAGCAACCCATTACCTGGGTGCCTTATATTATCATTTGCAACAATTTTCTTACGTGCAAACCGATCAAGATGTCGATCAAAATATTCAAAAAACAGCAATTATTATTAGCGATTGTTTAAAACATTCAACAATTAATCAAGATTCTTCAACTGAACTGATTTCTCATAAACAATTACATATTATGTTTCTTACTAATTGGAGCCGCATCGCTACGTATAAAAAAGATAGGCTCGTTGCGCTCGCAGAGGTAAAAAAACCATCTCACTTGCAACATTATTGGCTTGATTATACTCTTGGCGCATTAGCTATTGGCGCAGCAGGATTATATTGGTATCACCACCAAGAAGAATGCAATAAATTACAAGAAACGGTACAAGCAGCCATACCTAATTTTTATAGAAATTATCTTTTTGGCCCCTTCAAACGTATATATAATCTAATTTTTTCAAATAACAATGCATTATCAAAAGAAGATCTCGATCACGAACGGGCTGTTAATGAAGCAATAATTGCTCATGACCAAGAGGGATTTGCGGCAATATACAAAGATTTATTACGCAAAGGACAACCTAATCTTTCAGAAGAAGAAATTGAGCAAAAATCTCAAAAAGCAGCATCGGAGGGAAATTACAGCTTATTTGAACCATCATATGCCAAGCAAGCTAATAATGCAGCATCAAACATATTAAGTCCATCTTGGTATTCTAAGTTGGTGGGTCAAGAGGGAACGCTTCTTAGTATTTTATTTCTTAAAGTACAACGAGCTTTTATTCTTTCAAATAAGACTAATATGAAACTCAATAACATATTTCATAGGGTCGACAACTTGGAATTAACCTTACAATTATTTGCAATAATACCCGCCGCTTTATGCATAAATGCTCTTTATAAAATTGGCCAAACTATGTACAACAAACCAAGCAAGGATATGTACAAGACTATTCATGCCATCTTGTTAAAAATGGAGCGCATTCTCAATAAACATAATACTACTGATCAATGTATGAATTTCCAAGCTCAGGGCCTTTTACTATATTGGGTTTATGCATTACAAAAATATCACACCTCTATTCCTGCTACTTACGCAGATGATTTTCAAGCAGATATTATTGAACTTTCATCATCGCACTACGAAATACATCAAAAATTGGGAACGATACAAAGAATGTATCGCGCATATCCTTTCTTGGCTGCTCAAATAATGTGCTAAAAAGCACGGAATATTCATAAAAACTCCTGTTTTTAAGCTTGTGTAAAATATTGCAATTATGCAAATAATTATGGTATTCTAGTACATAGATAGCTTTTACAAAAATGAAAAAGGAATACCGTGAAGAAAAAATTATTTACCCTAGGATGGCTGTGTGTTTTTTGTATAACACCGTACCTTGTTGCCGATCAAAATGTTTATACGCAAGAAGAAGCGGAAAGAATTCGTAACGAACAGAAAGAAAAAGCTGTTGCCGCTGAGCAAACATTATTAGCAAAAATTCATCATATGGAGTTAACGCAATCAGATAGTAGCAAACTTCTTAAAGCCATCGATCGATATAAAGCACAAGCTACGCAATTTAATGGAAAGACAGCTTCTGATGAAGTACGTAAAATTAGTACTCAATTATCGCTTTCTAGTGACGCACAGGGACTTTTAAAAGATATAGCATTAGCAGCGTCAACGATAGAATCAACTGGTTTTTTACACAAACCTAATGAATGGAAAAGAACTAACCAGATTTTCTTTGATAATGCTAAGGGATTACTGCAAACAATTATTTCACAACAAATTTCAAATAACGATACCCAATCAGAGTCTGGTAACACAAATTTAGATTAATGTTCCTTTAGGGTATTCTGTTTAAAGGTCCATAGCACATCGAATGCTTTTTTGGGTGAAAGATTGTCATAATCAATAGTATCGAGTGCCGATAGCAATAGTTGTAATGATGCGGTTATCTGCTTCAAGATTTTTTATTTTTTCTTGTAATCGAGCATTTGTGGTAAATAATTCTTGAACGTCTGACGATTCCGTTCCGATTGTTTTTGCATGTTCTTTTAAGTATAACAATACTTCTTGCGCTCGTTCTATAACCGGTAATGGTAAATGTGCTTGTTTGGCGATTTCGATACCAAAGCTTCCGTCAGCAATGCCTGGCACAATTTTATGCAATAAGTACAATCGCCTTGATCAGTTTTAGAGCTAGCAGCAAAATAGGTTTTATGCCGGAAAACGTTTCACAAAGGCAGTCAATTCATGATAATGCGTCGCAAAAAGACAGCGCGCTTTAATACTGCGTATAAATATATTCAACCACTGCCTGTGCGATTGCAAGCCCATCAAAGGTGCTCGTACCCCGTCCCACTTCATCCAAGAATAACCAAACTATTTTTGTTGCTTGAGTGCAAATAGATGCCGTTTCTTCCATTTCAACCAAAAAGGTACTTTTGCCTTCGGCCACATTATCGCCTGCGCCAATTCGGGTAAAAATACGATCAATAATCGACAATATGCTGCTGCTTGTGCTGGCACAAATGAACCCATATGTGCCATAATGCGTAATCAACGCAACTTGCCGCAAATAGGTAGATTTACCACCCATATTTGGGCCGGTAATAATCCATAAAGACTGCTCATCGTCAAGTTGCGTATCATTGGGAATAAATTGTGCGCGAACACTGCGTTCAACAACTGGATGACGACCCTGATGATAGTAATATCATGATCTTCATTAAAAGTTGGCCGCACATACTGTTGATCATAGGCAATACATGCAAGGCCGCAAGTAAAGCATCAAGATGGGCAAGCGCATGCGCCAATTTACGCAATGGGCAATGATAGATCTCAACTTCATATTTAACACGTTCGATAAATCTCTTCTTCAAGTGCGTCATCTTCTGTTCGAGCATCATGAATTTCATGCTCAAGCTGCTTTAAGCTCTGAGTAGTAAACCGTTCCGTACCAACAATGTTTGATGACGAAGATAATCGATCAGGAATCAAATGCAGATTAGGTTTTGTAACTTCAATATAATAGCCATGCACTTGATTATATCGAATTTTAAGCGAATAAATGCCCGTTATTTTTTGCTCTTGCTGCTCAAATTCAAAATATTGCATGTACTATTTTCGATCAAATCTCGCATGCAATCAAGCTCTGATCAAAACCTTGCTTAATAATCCATTCGTTACTTGCATCATCATTCAAGGCGCGCGTAAAAGATTACTCAATGATGAAAAATCGCCACATGCGTAACAATGCATGTGATAAAGGATTATTACATGCGCTGTGCAGATCAGTTGTTTAATAGTGCGGAATAGTGTAACGCGCTTTAAGTAGCAAAAAAATCATTAATGTTGCACGCCGCAATGCAATTCTACCAATAACACGTTCAATATCCCAAAGCAGGAATAGCAAAAGAATTGTTGCGCTACATTGCAACTATCATGCACTAAAATGTTCGATAACACATCTTGCCGTTGAACGATTGCATCTTCTTTGACAAGGGACGCAAATCCATTTTTTAATCATACGCGAACCCATTGGTGTTGACTGAGCCATCCAAAACTGCAAACAAGCGTATTGTTGCGCCTGCCATCCTGATTATTTTTAACAATTCCAAATTGCTTTGCGTTGCAGCATCAAGAATAAGAAAATCATCTGGCTCATAAAAATGAATATGTTGAATTGTTCTAATGCAGCATTCTTGCGTTTTTTTCATGTAGCATAAAAATTATAGACTGCTTGATCGCAGATGATTCTTACTTAAATGTGATTACGTGCTCAGGATTAAACTGATCCAGCCATGAGCATGCATGAGTTGATCATCAGGATTTTACTATTAACGTTGTGAAATAACCAATGTTTAGAAATATGTGCTGAAACATGTTTACCCATTTGATATCTGGAATATAATTTCATCGGGAAAAAATCGTATCAATTCTGATTCTAACAGCTTTTTCAAGCATCGCAGGAACTATAGTTACAAAAATTTGTGCAGTTAATAAGCTCGCCAAATAACAATCCCCATTGATTTGCTGCGGGAAAAAATGAAAATAGATATGATGCAGATTTTTCGTCAAGGAGTTTGGATCAGTCAATGTTCCAGGAGTTAATACTTGCGTGACACCGCGCTCCACCACCTTACCGGGTTTTGGCTCTTCTAAGCTGATCGCAAATCGCAACATTAAAACCACCTTGCACTAATTTAATCAAGATAATAATCCAATGCATGTACAGGAACTCCACACAACGGAATTGGATCATCATTCATTTTTGCTTCGTGCTTGTTAATGTAATGCCTAAAAATGCTGCCGCTTTTTTTGCATCGTCAAAAAAAAGTTCGTAAAAATCACCGACTTGAAATAACACTAATGTATCGGGGTATTGCTCTTTTATTGCTAGATACTGTTTTATCAATGGTGTTATTGTTGCATTCTTGGCATCGTTCATAAGTATACTTTCATCAATGCATAATGTTCAATGGGAGAATAATAGAAAATATTTTTAATCATGTATTAATAAAGCATAATTGATTATCGCAATAGCGCAATAATTGAATTAAACAGAATGAAAAAAATAGTAGTATTAACGATAGCATCTTCTCTATTTGGTAACGAATTAACTGATTTACAACAACAATTAAATAATTTGTCCAACGCACCGCAAGCTTTACAATTTCGTCATTTCTGCGACCACGAAATAGCCCAAGTCAGATATTCTCCCATAGATGATATTTCACAAGAAGAAAAAATATACCAAAAAAAACGATTGCTCATAGTAAAAAAATCAATTGAACAAATGCTATCACTATCATTATCTGAAGATCGCATTCCAAAAATAGCGTTATGTTTTAGTGGCGGTGGATTTCGATCAATGCTTATGAGCTTAGGTTTTCTTATGCAAGCAGAACGTAGTGGCTTGCTCAATGCAATATCATACATAGCAACACTTTCCGGATCAACCTGGGCGATAGCTCCGTGGATTGCGTCAGAAAATTCTGTTAATAATTTTTCTCGTATGCTCAATAATCGTATTGCAAAAAACGTCACCAGTATCTCTGAACATCATGCAATAAAAAAGATCGTTAAAAATTTGATCAATAAACTGCTCGCTCATCAATCTGTTTCATGTATTGATATTTTTGGTAACATATTGGCAAAAACTTTACTCGGGACAACGTGTACAAATCCTTTTGAAATAACGTTAACCGAATCCCATAAAAATGTTTACACTGGCATGGTTCCATTACCTATTTATACAACCATTAAAGCCAATACTCATCCTTATGAGTGGATGGAAATAACACCATTTGAAGTGGGTAGTTCATATTTAAAATCGTATATACCAACCTGGGCTTTTGGTAGAATGTTTTTCAAAGGAGTTTCCTGCAATAACGCGCCCGAACAAACGTTAGCATATTTTTTAGGTCTTTTTGGTTCTGCATTCCATGTAAATTTGAAAGATATTATTCGGTTGAGCGCAGAAACAATTTCTGCCGTTAAAACTGAAATAGAGCCTTTTTTTTGGAAGCCATTAAAAACATGCATACAATATATTGTGCATTCGTCAATTGGTGATATGCGTTTTTTTCCCTCCATATTTGCAAATTTTAGTTATCAACATCCTGAAAGTCCCCTCGCTGATGATAAAACTATTTCCTTAGTTGATGCTGGTATCGATTTTAATATCCCATTACCCCCACTCTTAAGAAAAACACGCATGCTTGATATGATTATTATTTATGATAGTTCTGTATCAGTAACCGGTGCCCCTGAATTACGCAGAGCAGTAGAATACGCTCAGCGTAAAGGAATTGCTTTACCCACTATTGATTATGAACATATTCATGAAAGAGTAGTTAGTATTTTTAAAGATGAACAAGATTATTCAAAACCTATTATTGTTTATTTTCCACGCATAAAAAATGATCATTATTCGACACTGTTTGATCCTGAACGATGTATTGAATCTGATTATTGCAACACCTTCAATTTTAATTATACCGCTGAACAAATATCGTTATTACAAGGTCTTGTAGAATTTACTCTAAAAGAACAGCAGGGCTGTATCAATACTCTTATTAGAGAATTATTAACAAAAAAGTATGGGTATTCATGTTAATAAAAAATGGTACTCTTTATGAAAAAATGAGTACTTGCTCACACTGCACAAAACGATTAAATTCATGCTCAAGCGAGACTCTGAATTCATGAAAAATATCGTATACCGTATGCGGCTCTTTCATTAATGCATAGGCTATATCAATACTGCAATTATCAGCAAGAATAAGTATCTTGTTAGCAATTGCCTTGGCATGATCGGCATGCAAACGAGAAACCGCACTGAAAGATTCCGATTTCAATTGCATAAAGCCCAAAATGGATTCTAATTGATGTACGCAAAGAGCCCAGGTGTTACTGGTTGTAATTCGATAATAGGTATAATCTTTTTTAGTACGCACCCCAGAATCAGCTGATGCTTTGTTAATTTGTTCTTTAATTGCTGCTGCTTGATATTCAATATCATCAATCAAGGGCCATAGGGTGCTGCGTTGTGTAGTAAACCATGTAAAATCAGCATCATGAAAAACAGAACCTACCACGTTGTCAACACAAGTATTAAACACTTTAAAATATTTTATAAATGGTTGAAGAGTTACATTAGCGATGGCACCTAACAGAGCTAATACGAACTGTCCCCCTAATCGATTTCCCCATCGTTTTAACCAACTAGAATTAGCAGAACAACCTTGATCCTTCATACAAGAATAAATATGCTTAATCATTGATTCAGTTTCAGCTCTACTAATTTCTTCCGCAGTAATTGGCACTAAAGGACTCGGTGCTTTTCCATCGCCAAAAAGTGCATAAATACCAACGCCACCCCCAACAATCATACTAGCAACAATGCCCACTCTGACATATGAATTGCGCTTCAAATCTGCAGCGACTTTTTCTTTACAATGCTCTACGGTTGTTAAATTAATTCGTTGTAATGCAGGAACTGTTTCTGTATCAGCTATAGAGAGTACTGAGATTGAATGGCTCAGCATCAGAACTATTAATGATATTCGAGTATACATTCTTTTTAAATCAACCAACGTAACCCCTTTGATGGTAAAAAATAATATTTCGCATTATTACGATAAATGGTGCAGTTATTATTATGCCATAATAACGGTAAATAATCCAATCACTCAGATAGCATTAACAAATTCTACATTTGCAATTTAAACAACACCTATTGCGTTATGATGCTCATTTAAGATTGTTAGCAAGGTATTTTCCGGTATGACTGCCAGAATGTTTAACAATGGTTTCGGGTGTACCATAAACAATAATGGAACCTCCGCCATCACCGCCTTCTGGGCCAAAATCAATAATATAATCAGCAGTTTTAAGCACATCAATATTATGTTCAATAACAATCATAGAATTGCCTTTTTCGATCAAGCGATTGAGAACCTTAAGCAATTTTTCAATATCATTTGTATGTAATCCTGTTGTCGGTTCATCAAGAATATATAATGTTTTGTTGCCCCGTTTTGCCAATTCATCAACCAATTTAATACGTTGCGCTTCGCCACCAGATAGCGTAGTTGATGGTTGACCAAGTTTTATATAATCAAGCCCAACATCACAAATAAGCTCCAACCGTTTAGCAATATGTTTATGCGCCGCAAAAAAACTAACCGCTTCAAAAGCCGTCATATCAAGAATTTCGGCAATATTTTTACCTTTATAGGTAATTTCTAATGTTTCCTGATTATAGCGTTGCCCTTTGCAGCTTTTACACACCATAACAACATCAGGTAAAAAATGCATAGAAACTGTAATAGAACCATCTCCATTACATTCAAAACAACGTCCTTCTGGCAACATTAAAACTAAATCGTCCAACTTTATAGCCTCGCGCATTACTTTCTGGCAATGCAGCAAATAATTTTCTAATTTCATCAAAAATACCCAAATACGTTGCAGGATTTGAACGAGGCGTTCTTCCAATAGGAGATTGATCAATCACCACCATATTCTCAAGCTGTTCTACCCCTGCAATATCTTGCATACTCTGTAATCGCCTTACCACGCGATACCTGATAAGTCGCGCTTGCAATGCCGGCACCAATTCATCTACATAACTAAGAGTACTTTTACCTGAACCAGAAACACCAGAAACACCACACAAAACACCTAATGGAAATGTAACCGTTACATTTTTTAAATTATTTTTTGAAGCATCAGATAATGTCATAAAATTCTGATGGCTTGCGCATTTTTTAGGAATTGCAATATAGCGCTTGCCTGCTAAATAAGCACCAGTTAACGAATTTTTATTTTACCAACTTGCTCAGGAGTTACCATAAGCAGTAATAGTGCCACCAAAAATACCGGCCGCAGGGCCCATATCAATAAGATAATCTGCTTGGCGCATCGTATCAATATCATGTTCAACAACAACAACCGTATTACCTTGATCACGTAATGCTTTTAAGCGTTTCAATCAACCGATCATTATCTCGTTGATGCAATCCAATACTCGGTTCATCAAGAATATACAAAACACCACTTAATGCATGATCCAATTTGCGTTGCAAACGAATACGTTGTCCTTCGCCACCAGAAAGTGTTCGTGCTGATACGATTTAATGATAAATATGAAACCCAACATTATTCAAAAATTGTAACCGATTAATAATTTCTTTTAACAATCTATCAGCAATTGCATGTTCAGTTTCAGTAAGTTCAAAATGTATAAAAAATTGTAACGCATCTTTAATAGAAAGATCACCCAATTCAATAAATATTTTTTCCACCAACGGTAACCGCTAATGCATGTTTATTTAACCGTTTACCATAGCAACTGTGACAGGTTTTTTCCTGCGCATATGTATACCAAAAAAATCTGGATATTTGGCTTTCCATGCTCTGATCATCATCCGGTTCCAAGGCCATTCATGAATAATACCTAATCCATGACATTCTTTACAGGCACCAATGGGAGAATTAAATGAAAAAAATCGCGGTTCAAGTTCAGGAAACGATGATAGCACATTCTAAACACATACGGTTGTGATGAATACAAATGTTCTTTATCTCCTACAATAACTTTACAAAAGCCACTGGCCAAGAGCAAATGCACTTTTCAACGGCCTCATGCACCCGTGCACGTTCATCGATGATCAATTTCAAGATAATCAATCAAAAGATCAATGGAATGTTTATAGGTTTTGCTAATTTAAGTTGTTTGATTTCATCTTCAGATGCAAATCGATAGGCAACACCATCAATAATAAACCGATAATAACCCTTTTGTAAAAATCTAATAAATCATTAATAAATTCACCCTTTTTTTCTATCCAACGGCGCCGCAATAGTAATGGTACTTCTTGCAAAAGTGTTCACAACATATGCAGTAATATTATCAGGAGATTCCGGTTTAATAGTCTATGGTACAATCTGGGCAATGCGGCACTACCAATGCGAGCAAATAAAACCCGTAAATAATCATAAATTTCAGTAATCGTCCCTACGGTTGATCGGGGATTAGAACCAACGGTTTTTTGTTCAATAGCAATAGCTGGGCAAAAACCTTCAATACGATCAAAATCAGGCTTTTTGGCAATACCAAAAAATTGGCGCGCATAGGAAGAAAGTGATTCCATATAACGCCGTTTACCCTCAGTAAATAGAATATCAAGGCCAAATGAGCTTTTACCCGATCCCGATGGCCCCGTAATAACCGTTAGCTTATTTTTAGGTATCGAAACGTAATATTTTTTAAATTATGCTCTCGAGCACCGGTAACCGTAATCCACTCTGTTGCCTTACGGATAGGCTCTTTTTTTATGCTTTTTGATATCCATATACGCTCACTTGAGTTAGCTACTTATTTTTTATATTTTCCATTGAAAATTATTATTTAATGTAATAATAGCATATTTTTCAAAAAAAGAAAAATGGCACTTTTTTGATATTTTCCACCCAATTTTATGATTTTTAATAGAAAAATCTGTTGAAATACCCACCTCTTGATCTTTTTATGAAATAATATGCAATTAGAGTATAATGGGTTAATTTGTCTACAAAATGGGAGTTTAAAAATATACAATTAATAATTGAGTAAATACAGTTCTTATGCGTTATTCAGCGAACACTAATCAACATCATCATAATTAGATCGACACAAAGACGTTCTACGAATCCAGGGTCCTAGCAAACGACCATTATCCATTATGTATTCTGCGATATCTTCTCTTCCAATTCTATTATACCCTAAGTTGATGGTCAGAGTATGCCTAAGATCCTGGCAACTAACGGATATACTTTCTTTAATATTATTACGAGATGCATTTATTTCCCTAATATTAGGAAAGTTTTTTATAATAATCGCTTCGTCTAGTTTTTTCAACTTGTTATTCTCCAGAGATACAAACTTTACTGAGTCTCTAGGGAATTGCAATCTTTCTATTCCATCAAGTGATTCAAGCATTTGATTGCTCAAATCTATTCTATCTATTCCATCTATTGTTTGGAAATATATCATTTTGCTTTCTAACAACAGTGTATTTACTGATCTTTCTTGTCCTACCAATTTAATGCGAATTTTATGTATCGCTTCCTTCTCGTCATGAGTTAGGCTTTCTTTTTCCCACGGTTGTAATATTTTCTTTTCATATAATGCCGCGAGCTTTTGTCTTAGTTTTACAGGAGCTTCCAAATAATCTGCAGCATGAAACGTTGCTTTAATTTCTTGATTAGTTAATTGATCACATATTGATATTTCCTGCATACCTTTTAACAGTATATCAATAGCTTGACCATCCAATGGAAGATCAATTGAAATAGGAGCGCGGCAATCTTTCAACATATTTTTTAACGTTTTACATCGTTTTATTTGATCAACAGAGACAATAATTGAGTTATTTGAACAATTAAGTACTATCTTTTTTGCAGTAGTATTTTTTTGATTTTTTTTTATCAAAGGCAAACAATAGAAATCTTGTAGATGCTCTGTAAATGAATTATGCAAAAGGGGAATTTTTTCTATATTTTTAATACACAAAACACCTTGATTCATTCCCCGTGAAAAACGCCGATAATAAAAGCATTAATATATTAACAAAAAATAAATTTTTTCTCTTACTTACGATATTGATAATAAAAGTTATTGTTTTCATAATTAAATTATAGAACTTTCTATGCTTACTAAAATAGCAATGATAATAAATATTTCGCAAAGAAATCAACGTTAGACTTTATCTGCTTTATATTGTTTTATAATTTTACACAAAAATTACAAACAGTCTATGTGAAAAAATCGAAATATTATACAATCACCAGAGAATCATCGTAATGTTAATTATTTACATCTTAATTATTTTTCTACTCCATAAAATCACGCAAGAGATTGTAAATTACCATTCATATATCTCTAATACCTCATAAAAAACTCTTGATTTTATTAGCATATTAGTGCTTAACTTGAAAAAGAAAATAAGGGTTAGGGGGAAATAATGAATAAGGTTGGACACAAGAATAATGGATTTACGTTAATTGAATTAATGATTGTTATTTCCATTATTGCTTTTCTTTCCATGATTTCAATACCAAACTTTATTCGATTTTTAGCAAAAGCAAAACGAACCAAGCCTATATGAGTTTAGGTTCTTCATATGTGGCAGAAAAATCTTATTGGGCAGAACACGGCCACTACACAACGGTTTTGAATGGCAAAGATGGGGTTGGTTGGCAACCGGAAGGATATTCCGGCGGTGGTAGAATGAGCGTTTTTATTATACCTACGGATTTGCACAAGGCCAAGAAGGTCTACATTATTTTACTGGTAAATTGGGTGCTTCATCCTCACAACTGAACAAAAAAAGCTGATACCACAACATTTCTTGCTGCCGCAGCACAGAACCTTAATAATGATGGCATTGCTTATCTATTAACGGTAAATCACTATAATAATATTACCTTAGTTCGTGATGATTTAAATAAATGAATCGATATTATTGTGCATGTTTTGTTGTTCTTTGTTACGGCACCAGTATAATGTTTAATACGATCCTCACCATCTATGCAACCAATGTTAGTGCCGCCAAACATGTGATAAAAATACCAACCGCTTGGTACTGTGGTTTTAAAACCATCGCCGCTGATTTTTATTGGTGTTTGCTGCAATTGCACGATGATATAAATGCTGAATATATTTTTCACACTGCCGACAACATTACCGATCTTGATCCGCATTATAATATTGTCTATCGATATGCAGCGATTCGTTTATTAATTGAATATTCTGATGCAAATTTAGCAACAACGCTCCTTGAAAAAAGTCTTCCTTCCTGTTTTAATAATGATGATTGGCGCATATATTTTTATTTAGTCTATGCCTATAAATTTTTTCTGCATGATCAAACAAAAGCTCATCACTATTACGCTGTCATGCGTCAACAACAATATACTAACAATCATTACCTGAAAAAAGATCGTAATCTTCCACCTGAATATCTTTTTTCAGGGCACGGTATTTAAATTCTAAAAAATGGGATACAATCTTTTATCATAAGGCTACCAATCAGGAAAAAAATTATAGATTGATATTCTACACCTAATTTTTTTGCACTATTTTTTAGGATTTTATGTTATATCACATCGCAATGGCATTAAGACCATATATATCAGTGGGTAATATTATTCATTACGTTAGTTTTCGTTCTTTAGCAGCGTTATTAACATCGCTCATATTTTCTTTTTTGTGGGGCGAAAAATTTATTGAATTTTCAAAACAATTTTTTCGTGCAAAAGCACGCGCATGGACGCCAGAATCTCATCGCATGAAAGATGACATGCCTACCATGGGTGGTGTATTTATTTTATGTGTAGTTATATGCACCTGCTTATTGTGGTGCAATCTCACCAAAAAAGAACTCTGGATTTTTTTAGCATCATTACTTAGCTTTGGTGCCATTGGTGGCTGGGATGATTGGAATAAAATTAACTATAAAAAAGGAATTTCTGCTCGCAATAAATTATTTTTGCAATGCATATGCGCCCTTTTTATTATGAGCATGATAGTATACGCATTGCATTTTTCAACTACCGTATCGATACCATTTTTTAAATGGCTCAATCCGGATATCGGATTATTTTTTATTCCGTGGGGGATGTTTTTATTGGTTGGCACCAGCAATGCCGTGAATTTAACTGATGGCCTTGATGGCCTTGCGATTGGATCACTCATTCCAAATTTTGCTACATTTTCCATCATTGCCTATGCAGCCGGTCACTATGGTATTGCCTCATACTTGCATATTCCATTTGCGCACAGTGCAGAATTATCAGTTATTGGTTCGGCGTTAGTAGGAGCATCAATTGGTTTTTTGTGGTACAACACCTATCCTGCACAAATTTTTATGGGAGATGTTGGGTCGTTAGCGTTAGGGACAAGCCTTGCTCTTATGGCACTTATGACAAAACAAGAATTATTATTACCTATTGCTGGAGGGCTTTTTGTCATTGAGGCGCTCTCAGTAATTATTCAAGTTTTTTCATACAAATATTTGGGAAAACGCATGTTCAAAATGGCACCTATTCATCACCATTTTGAATTATTAGGTTGGCAAGAATCAAAGATAACCATTCGTTTTTGTATTATCTCTTTTATTTTGTGCCTTCTTACCTTAATGACCTTAAAAATGCGTTAATAAAAAATTTATTTTCCTACGCAAAATTCTCTAAAAACGGCATCCATACCCTGCTCACTAATTGTTTTTCCGGTAAGCTCCGTTAAACATTCAAGAGCATCTTTTATATGATATGAAAGAAGTTCATAAGAAATAGTTCCTTGCAACATTGGCATTATTTCACTGAGTTTTTGTTCCAATTTTATCAATAACGTAAAATGTCGCTTATTAAGTAAAAATGGAGAAGTTAATGCAGTACATAAAACTGAAATTTTATCCTCAATAACACCAATCAAAAGTTCTATACTCTGTTTATCATGACAAGAAACATACACGATTGAATCGGTTGCAAAATAAGGATTCTGTGAATATGCAGGCAAATCTGATTTGTTAGCAACCACAATAGTTTTTTGAGCGTATTGCTCAAGTAATTTTAGATATAGAGCACGTTCATGGTCATGCATAGCGCGAGCATTATCATATACTAATATCATAATATCGGCTAACTGGGCTTCTTGTTCTGAACGCTGTATTCCTTCTTTTTCGATAACGTCATCAGTTTCTCGCAAACCGGCGGTATCAATGAGCGTCCAATATAACCCATTTCTATACAAACCAGCTTCAATTGAATCACGTGTTGTGCCAGCAATAGCCGTAACAATAGAACGTTTTTGATTAAGTAATGCATTAAAAAGAGATGATTTTCCAGCATTCACTGAGCCAAGTAATGCAATACGAACTCCTTGCCGGACTTGTTTTTGTTGATCAAATGTTTTTTTAAGCATAACAATTTTTTCTAAAACATTCGTAATATGTTCACGAATAGTAGTGCCAAACTCCATTGCCTCATCAATAAATTCAAAACTTGCTTCTGACAATGCCAAACACGTAATTAACGTCTTCTCCAATTGCACAACCCATTGAGAAAAACTACCATTCATTTGCGATAATGATTGTTTTAAGGAAACCTGATGCGATGCATGGATAAATTCATTAATTGCTTCCGCTTGCATTAAATCAATTTTGTTATTCAAAAATGCTCGCTTGCTAAATTCACCGTTGTGCGCAATTCGCGCACCACACGCTACAGCACGCTGAATAATTTGTTCTATAACGAATGGATTATTATGGCAGGTAATTTCTACCGTATCTTGTCCGGTAAAAGTTTTTGGTGCATGCATTACCAGAAACATAACCTGATCAATAGACACTCCACGTTCATCAATTACTGATCCAACATGAATGGTATGCGTTTTTTGCTCAGACAGTTTTTGTTGATTGCGCAATATGCTTAATGACGTTGCAACCTGTAAAGCAGTTACTCCCGATAATCTTAATAAAGCTATTGCACCACTTCCTTGCGGTGTACATTGGGCAATAATCGGTTCTTCGTCGCGACTAAGAATCATAATCCTCTAATTAAGAAATTTTAAATCCACGTAATGGACGTTTGAAAGTACGTTTTAATGATTGAAGCATCAAAAATGAAAAATTTTTAAATAACTGTTTTTCAAGTTCGCGATCGTTGACCAAAGAACCATTGAACGTAAGCGTAAGGGTATACTGATCAGCAGAAGGAACAAAGGTCATGGTAGATAAATTCATTGCTGATAAAGCGCCCTTCATCCATTGGCAGGCTTTATCAACCATTTCAGGAGCCCATACCAAACCTTGCGTAAATTCTTCTCTTTTCACTACATTTTTATTTTGTTCATATTTTTTTGGTTGATGAACGGGTTGCTGTTGCTTTTTTGGCATTATTCTTTCTTTAGGGCGATAATGTTCGCTCGGTTCATGAGAAACATGCTGCTCATTGAAAAAAATACCAATTTTCGCTGATTGAACTACCATACCAATAAAATTTCTTTTTGGTTCTTCAAAAACTTTCACGGAAAATTCTTTAGGTTTCCCTGCACTAATCCAGGCCTTTTCTATAGCCTTTGTTATTGATGATGCTTCCTGCATTATTGATTTCATCGATTAAACCTTCTGGTGAAAAAATATCATAGTCCTATTTTTAGAATAATAAACACCGCATATATCAAAATTTTGTTACTATTTTTCTAAAATGTACAATAAACTGCGGTTACAAAAATGTATCATGAGACTACGTTACAATGATAGCTACCGTATAATATTGGAGCGGGAAACGGGATTCGAACCCGCGACCTTTGCCTTGGCAAGGCAACGCTCTACCGCTAAGCTATTCCCGCTTATACAGCAAAGAAAAATCTATCATAAGGAGAATAATTGTCAATAACCATCAGCGTATATACCTATCAAGAATTATCGTTATTGTAGCAAAAATATAACGCAAAATTTAAAATTTGATTCAGTTTCGCAATAAAATAGGTCTTTTAGCCTTTACCAATTGGTGATCAGGCTCAATATACCCCTATCCTTTTTAGGCATGGTCGCACTGTGCTCAGTATCGTTAACAATAATAGTAGAAGGCGCATTAACTGCAATATTAGTGGTATCAGAATAGGTGGTTAATGTGGTAAAGGTGCTTTGGAATCCATCTGTAACCAGTGTGGCCAACGCATCAAGGGCATTATTGTTGGTTATTATTTGATCAGCTAATTGAGCGCAACAGGCAATTACGCTCTCTTTTAAAGCATCTATCATTGCTCGCGTTTCGCTACACTCACCTTGAATACGTAACAATTGCCGAATAATATTTTCATTAGAACCTAATTCGAGTGGGTTGCCCAAGGTACCCAATATCGTGAGCGCAGATGGATCTTGAAAAACATTACCTATGCGATTACGAATAATGCTTAACAAACGTAAAACTTCGGTAAGGTCAACGCTATCGTTATTGGTTGCCGGCGCGGACCAAAACCAACGATGCGAACTTGTCGTGTAACTCAATAATATGGGCATGGCCTTAATTAATTCATCTAGATGTAGATTGGTATAACCATGCTCTAAGCGTTCCATGCACGCAAAAATACTATTAAGTGATTCATTGTCATCGGGCTGCGCTGATTGGTGTATGACAATTTCTTGCAATAATGGTAAAAGACTTATTGGTTGAACAACAATATGTTCACGTTTGCATCCATCCACGCACATCGCTTGTGTATTTTCCGAACAATCTTGAGCAATGGCATAATTCATATGACTAGCAACGAGCATACCCATTACCACTAATTGCAAGTAAATAGTACGTTTTTTCATTATTACTCTCCTTATTACAAACAGCTTCATATAATTCTCTGTTCAAAAAAATACTATAAAAAATTAGAAATAATCAAGGTGTTTTTAGTAAAAAAAATAAATATTCTAGTGTAAAATTTTATTTGAATAAATATCAGAATATAGTTTTTTATGTTATGCTGCTAAAATAAATCATTTTTTGCTGAAACATCTTAATTTTATAATGAACATGCATGGTTATTCATACAGAACAGTTATTAACAATAGCATTTGGTGATGCCCGTACTGCATTTAACCCCCGCGATTATCGGGCAGTTAGTATGGATTTTTTGTTAGATGATATTAATAAAAAATCCAGCTTAGATACCTTTATGCCTTTAAAAAAACTTGTTTTTTTGCATCAAATTCACAGTGCTGATGGTTTTTGTATTACTTCCCAAGATCAAGCTGAAACTATGCAACCGTTTGTTTACGAAGGTGATTTTTTAATAACTAACGTTGCACATATTGGCCTGGCAATTGTGACCGCTGATTGTCTTCCCATAATATTATACGATAAACGAAATCATATTGTTGCATTAATTCATGCTGGATGGCGAGGATCAATTAAAGGAATTGCTTATAAAGCTTTACAACGCATGCAAACGATATTTGGTACTCAGCCCGAATCTGTACGCACTTTTTTTGGACCTTCTGCCAAAGTATGTTGTTATCAGGTGGGAGTTGATGTGCAAGAAGCACTTGATGCTTTTTCCTGTAAAGATACGGTACTTGTTTCTCATAAAGGCACTGATTATTTTGATCTTCCCTTATTCAATAAATTACAATTAGAAGCTAAAGGAATTATCAAGCAGACGGCGGTTATGGCATACAATGTGTGTACCATTGAAAATAATTTATTTTGCTCGTACCGACGACAAAAAGACTCTTCCGGAAATCGACAAATAACTATTGTTGCGTTAAAGTAATTATCCTTGTGTTGAGCAGTCTCATTATCTATGCTAAAGTGATGGTATATAAATAGAAATCAATATATTATGACAATTTTATTGCCAAGAGTTTGTTTGCAATAAAATAATAAGCGCTTATTCAAGTATATAGGATCGTTATGATAGCACGCATATTATCAATCATATTAGGAACTAATAATGCTCGTCAGTTGAGACGATTGGATGGCCTGGTTGCCAAAATTAATAGTTTAGAACCAATCATGAATGAACTAACTGATGAGCAGTTAACCGCAAAAACAACCACCTTTCGTGAGCAATTAAGCCAAGGAATGACGCTCGATGAAATTCTGCCCGAAGCATTCGCCGTAGTGCGAGAAACAGCAAAAAGAGTTTTGGGGCAACGCCATTTTGACGTACAGCTGATCGGTGGTATCGTTCTGCATCAAGGAAAAATTGCAGAAATGAAAACCGGTGAAGGAAAAACCTTAACCTCCACATTGGCACTCTATTTAAATGCTCTTGAAGGGAAAGGCGCCCATCTTGTAACGGTTAATGATTATTTAGCACGCCGTGATGCGGCATGGATGGGGCCAATATTTGAACGCCTTGGATTAACGGTAGGTGTTATTCAAAACTCAATGGATGATCATGACCGTAAAAAAGCGTATGCATGCGATATTATTTATGCTACCAATAATGAACTAGGTTTTGATTATCTGCGCGATAACATGAAATTTAGGTTAGAAGATTATGTACAACGTCCATTACATTATGCGATTGTTGATGAGGTTGACTCAATTTTAATTGATGAAGCGCGAACACCGCTTATTATTTCTGGTTCGGCAGATCGTTCTAGTAATTTATATAGTGAAGTTAATCGCATTATTCCTCGCCTTACTAAAGGCCAAGATTTTGAAGTTGATGAAAAAGCACGCTCAGTGCAATTAACTGAATCAGGTATTGATAAAGTTGAAGCAGCGCTCAATATTGAAAATCTTTATGATATTAAACAGCTCAATCTTTTGCATCATGTTACACAAGCTTTGCGCGCGTATACCCTGTTTAAACGCGACGTTGATTATGTAGTAAAAGATGATCAACTATTAATTGTTGATGAATTTACAGGTCGCATTTTGCCCGGTCGCCGCTACAGCGATGGTTTGCATCAAGCCTTAGAAGCAAAAGAAGGTGTAAAAATTGAACGTGAAAGTCAGACCCTTGCTTCTATTACGTTGCAAAATTATTTTAGATTATATAAAAAATTGGCTGGCATGACCGGTACGGCAATAACCGAGGCAGAAGAATTCCACAAAATTTATGGACTCGATGTTATTACTATACCAACTAATAAATCAATGATCAGAGATGACAAACCTGATCTTATTTTCTTAACTAAAAATGCAAAATACAAAGCCATCGTACAAGATGTAAAAGAGCGTTACAAAAAAAATCAACCGGTATTGATTGGTACTATCGCAATCGAAACATCAGAGTTATTGAGCGATATATTACTCAGCAATGGCGTTCCGCATGAAGTTCTTAATGCAAAACAACATCAACGCGAAGCAGAAATCGTTGCACATGCAGGTGAGCCGGGCCACGTAACTATTGCAACCAATATGGCTGGCCGAGGAACTGATATTAAATTAACGAGCCAATCAGTACAGGCTGGGGGGTTATATATTCTGGGTACTGAACGGCACGAAAGTCGTCGCATCGACAACCAATTGCGTGGGCGCTCTGGTCGGCAAGGTGATCCTGGTGAATCGCGTTTCTACATCTCGTTGGAAGATGATCTTATTCGCATTTTCGCTGGCGACAGTATTAAGAAAAATATGCAACGCGTGGGCATGACTGAAGACGAACAAATTGAATCACGATTTATTTCAAAAACTATCGAACGCTCACAAGAACGTGTGGAAAAACATAATTTTGAGTTACGAAAACATTTACTTGAATATGATGATGTAGTAAATCAACAACGCATTGTTATTTATCGCTATCGCCGTTCAATATTGGAAGGTTCTGATGAAATTTTTGGCTTAGTGCGAGATATGCTTGTAGTAACCGCAGAAGATCTCATGGGAGAATTTTTTATCAAACGGTCAGTAACGCAAGAAGGTTTTGATCACGTATTGCACGCATTACATACCTTGACCGGTATTGAGCAAACAAAACTTGAGCAAAAAGGATTTACTAAGAAAAACGTTGATGCATTAGAAAAAGAGATCATTGATTTCTTACTACTTACGTATGATTTGTATCGCAATCAAAAGCAACATAATGAAACACTTCGTCAGGCAGAAAAATGGCTCATGCTTGAAACTATCGATCAAGGCTGGAAGCAACATATGTTAAATCTTGATCATTTAAAAGAGGGCATAGGTTTACGCGGTTGGGGACAAAAAAATCCTCTTATCGAATACAAGCGCGAAGCATTTGATATGTTCCAAGAAATGATGAAACAAGTTAGATTTGATATTACGCATCATATTTTTCATCTCAATGTAGAACATTTTAATCAACAAGAGTTAGAACAAAAACGTGAGCGCGAATTGGCGCACCTTAATTTGATTGGTACACCCGATACAGCTGATCAAACAACTACTTCATCAAAAACCGCTTCTCGATCAGCAGATGTTGTCGGCAGAAACGATCCTTGCACCTGCGGATCAGGCAAAAAATATAAAAAGTGTTGTATGAAATAAGAAATAAACACTTTAATAATTATCGGCAATAGTTACACTGACCATGACCATGTTCTTCATGCTCCTCGTGATCATTGTCATGTCCTTCATGTTCATGCTCTTCTAATTCAAGATTTGCATGGCATTTGAGTAATTTTTCTATGCGACAAAGTTTTTTATTAATACACCCTAAGGCCATCTCTAATTGAAGATGCTCAATATGGGAATGTAACCCTGCAAATCCCTCATTTTTTTTGCAACACATAATAACTCCTTAATTTTTAAGTATTTTTAATCACAAAACAGCATTATTCACTATACTTAGTATTTATAATACTCTATAGCACTCTGTAATTTCAATATTTTTTTACAATTGAAAAATAATAGGCAAAATAGTTGAATAATTCAAGATAATTTTTTTTATAGATAATGCTCAAGATCTCTGCGATGATACCATAAATTTTCATAGCAATAGGCGGATTTGATCATATATTCTAAGGTTGAATAGCGCGGTTTCCATCGTAAAATTGCCTGCGCTTTGCTCGAATCAGCAATCAGTATAGCCGGATCACCCGCTCTTGCCTTACTTATTACTGTTTTTATAGGAACGTTACACAATTGTTCAACGGTTTTAATCATTTCCCGCACCGAAAACCCATGGCCGGTTCCTAAATTGAAATGATCGGAAGGATATCCCTGCTTAAGATGCTCTAACGCTTTTACATGCGCATCGGCAATATCAAGTACATGTACATAATCACGCACCGCCGTGCCATCTTTGGTTGGATAATCATTACCATACATAACGAACGGTGTGTGATCTCGCATTGCGCGTAACAACAAAGGAATAATATGGGTTTCCGGTTTATGTTGCTCACCTAAATGCTCTGAAGGTAATGCTCCCGCTGCATTAAAGTATCGTAATGATACTGAGCGTAATCCGTAGGCATTGTAACAATCCCGCAATACCGACTCTATAACAGATTTACTGGTTCCGTAAGGATTAATGGGTTTACAAGGATGCTCCTCAAGTATCGGCATCTGCTCAGGAACACCGTACACCGCACAACTTGAAGAAAAAATAAAAGTAGTAATCTCATGTTCAAGCATTGTTTCTAATAATACCAACGTTTTACTGACATTATTATCATAAAATAACAATGGCGTTTTTACTGATTGACCTACTTCTATTGATCCTGCAAAATGCATAACGGCTTTAATCTGATACGTAGTAAAAATAGTAGCCAAAAGATTTTTGTCGGCAATATCTCCTTTAATAACCGTTGCCCATGGAGGATTAAAATACTGATGGTGAACAAATGAATCAAGCACAATGACGCGATACTGGTGTTGCGCTAACAAGAATGCGGAATGTGATCCGATATACCCTGCTCCACCGGTAACAAGAATTGCTTCTGACATAATAAACTCCTTTGTATGCCATCAGCATATACCGTTATCATAAGCAGAGCAATATCTTGGAAATCAAATGTTACTTACTCAAAAAAAATGAGGGGTTCATGTGAACCCCTCATAATTAATAATGTAAGTTTTATTTAACGTTGACTGCTATGTGCTCACCAAGCGACTTCCATTGAGAAAAATTAGTGAAACCCCACGTTGCGGCCAATTCATTCGCTTCAGCTGCAGAAATCATAGAACCTTCTATGCTCTTAGCAACCTCAGAAAATTGTTTAGCTGCAGCATTATTTAACTGCTTAATATTATTAATATCTGGTTTAACAACTGGTGGTTTTGGCGCTGGACCCTTGGCTAATGCCTTAGCTGTTGCATATAAACCATCAAATTGGTGAATATTTCCTTTATATCCTTTGTCCAATAAATCTTCCAACTGCTCATACTTACTAATAATATCATTAATAGTATTCATAGGAGTTGTAGTGTTTATCGCCATCTGCGCTAGCTTTGTTAAACCCTTATACATCTGAGTGTCCTCAATCTTCCCACGAGCAGGGGGTGGCGGCGGCACGTTGCCTTTCCCTTGTTTTAATCCTTTGGCATCGTTGTAGATAGCCGTAATCTCGTTTGGTATTGCAGTATATTGGCCTGATTGTTCAGCAGGTAACAAATGGTTCTCATAGGTGTTTATTATATCATCCCACTGATCAGCATGTGCAGCCAGATCATAACCCTTGAAGGACTCTAAATAATCATATCCTGGTACAGATTCAATAGCTGCTTTATGCCCCACGGGTGGTTTAACCGGAATAGGACCTACCGGTACTGGTTGAGTGACTGGTCTATAATCATTAAAAGTAGCATATCCATATTGTTTAGCCCATGCTCGTTCAGCTTTAATTCTTGTTGCTTTCGGCCCACCGGATGCTTGAGACATCTTGCTTATATTAAGCCATTCCTGATCCCTAGCACTGTACTGCGCCTCTATTAATCCAGCACTAAGCAAAATGCTTAACGCTGCTATGATTTTAACTATTTGTTTCATACAATTCTTCTCCCGTTACTAGAATGAAACGCCAATTTTACCCCAGATATTCCAACGTTCAAGTGAGGTGTTCAATGAATCAAATTCATAAGAACCGCCTAAGCCAACAAATAGTGGCCAGCACATATCTTCCCAACGATATCCCATGGAACCATAAATAATATGAGAAATCGTAGCTGGATGAGCTGCTGAATCAAGGTCAAGATCTTCTGCGCGTATTGCAGTTGCCGTTGTATAAGCAGTGCCTGCACCCGCATTATCATTACCAATATTGCTGAGGCGATTAATATCTACACCATCAGTTGATAAATCAAGAACGGCAGGACCTGGAACAAATGGTCTCTTGAGGGTAACTTTTTCACCTTGACGTGCCCAGAAGTTATAACCAAGTTCCCCTTGGAATCCACAGCTTTCATATACCAACGCTGCATTAAAGTCTCTGGTAAAACGCGGTTTAACGTTTACTTTTTGCGTTAAAAGATTGATAAGCTGTGTTGCAAAGGCTATTCCTTCAGCTGCATTAGTTGCATTAGCATAGGCCAAGCAATAACGAGACCATGGACGATATCGTAAGTCAAAGGAACGAACTTGAGTGTTGCGGAAGAGATAACGACTATTGGTTTCAAATTCTAAATTAATACTTCTGTCACCGCATTCCCAAATTTGTAATCCAAATGAACCGCCAAACATAACACCTACGTGATGGTTATTACCAACCATTGGTTCAAACACGTATATACCTCTTGGCTTATTACCAGTAGGAATTACAACACCAATATAACCATCGGCATGATAGCATTCTTCATTGGCATAATCATAACCCAATTTAATTTCAATATCAGCTACACCGGTTCTGTGTTTTGCACCATCAATTCTACCAAATTGAAGGCGATTTATATTTGAGAATGATTGGGTGACGCTCACCGCATTAAAAGGAGCAGCTCCTGGAAGACCCGTTGTTGTTAATCCTGATTCTGTAATACGCATATCATTACGTACATGCACAATCGGGAATGAAATCTCAAACCACCATTGCTTTTCACAACCGCAATGACCTATATATTGTTTATAATCAAACCCAAAACCATACACGGTTTCTTGCGGTCTAAAGATTAAGGTACTGGTATAATTACCCAAAACCTCTGGCGAGATGAAATAATTAACACCAAAATTAAGCGGGTTAATATCACGCGCTAAATTATTATCACTGAGGTCACCCCCAACCGTACTTTGGACAAAGAGCGCGTCCTTGCCACCATACATGAAGTAACGTGCTAATTTTTTGGCATTCGTTGATCTTCCGCCAAAGGGTACAAATTGCATGGCACCACCCCAACCATTTTCAGCGGCTAACGGTGCATCACGGAACATCGTTACACGTTCTGGCATACCGGATTGAAATTGTGGCCGGATCGAATAAAAAGTATGATCGGTTGCATCATTGGCTAATGCCGTTGAAGCCGCAACAAGCAAAAGTACCGGTATAATTAAATTTTTTCTCATTAGGAACTCCTTTTTTGAGACTATTAAACATCTTCTATTTTCATCGCGCTTAGTTGAGTTCTAACAATTTTGGAATTACATAGTCAATGTTTTTTTTAAATTTTTTCTCCTTTAATAATTTCGAATGATTCATGTAATTTAAAATATCTCATTGCATATGCATCTCCTTTATTCTTAATAATGTTTTTTTAGGCTATGGTGTTGTTGTAGCATGCGTGTAGCAAATAAGTCAATTGATTAGGTAAAAATATAATCAACTTTTTCAATCGTATTTGATAAACTGATATTTTAGATGTTTTTTATATGAGCGACACAAAGGTTTTTTATGATGAATACAATTCGTGGCACACAAGATTTTTTGGATATGAGCCTTTTTGATTTTATTACCCAAGCAGCCCGCAAACATCTTCAAAATTACCATCACACTGAAATTTCTACCCCCATTTTAGAACCCACAGAATTGTTCAAACGCTCGTTGGGCCTTCATACTGATGTGGTAAGTAAGGAAATGTTTACCGTACTAGCATCCGGCGATGAACAAATATGTTTGCGCCCTGAAGCTACGGCATCAACCATGCGTTGTTTTTTAGAGCATCACGGCCAACTATTAACACCATGGAAAGTATTTTCAATCGGGCCAATGTTCCGCCATGAACGCCCCCAAAAAGGCCGTTTCAGGCAATTCCATCAAATTAACGTTGAGATTATTGATGCCCCCACGATCACCAACGATGCACTGCTGGTTACGATGCTTGACCGGTTTTTTCAGCAAACACTCTCCTTGGACACTTTTGCATTAACCATCAACTTTTTAGGATGCCCCGAAGATCGCGCTCAATTTAAAAATAAATTACACACCTTTTTGACTAGCATTGGCCAATCAATTTGTGCCAATTGTACCGAGCGTAAAGAAAAAAATATTATGCGCGTATTTGATTGCAAAAATCCAATGTGCCAAGAGCAGTATCGAAAAGCTCCGCATATTGCTGATAATCTATGCACGCAATGCGCACAAGAATGGCGTCAGCTCAAAGAACAACTTGAAGCATTATCTGTTTCATATACCTATTTGCCAACGCTCGTACGCGGCCTTGATTACTATGATAAAACCGTGTTTGAATTTGTCAGTGGAGCCCTTGGCGCACAAAATGCATTTTGCAGCGGCGGACGCTATGACCATTTAGCCGATGTTCTTGGTAGCAAAACCACGTATCCATCATTAGGGGCGGCTCTCGGCATTGAACGATTAATGTTATTACTTGAACCGCACAAAGACAAGCTAAACATGCCACAACCGCCTGCATTAGCGGTTATTATTCCTTTAGAAAATCCGCAGCATACGTTGGCTTTACTGCTTGCTGATGAATTACATGCCAACAATGTTGCAACGGATGTTTTATTAGATGGTTCATTAAAAAGTATGATGCGAAAAGCCAATAAAATGGGTGCGCAGCATGTCATACTTATTGGTTCAGAAGAGCAAGCTGCCGGCACCGTAGTACTAAAAAATATGATTACGGGGCAGGAAGAGCGAATTGCTCAACGGGACGTGATTACGCATTTAAAAAAATAAAGAGAGCAGATATTAATCACGCTCTCTTTATGTAATCTATAGAATATAGTTTATTAATCTAGCCCTAACTCGCTGATAGCCTCATTAACAAGGCGATTCTGTTCCTTGTCCTTATTTTCTAAAGCTTTAGCTCTGTATTTATAAGCAAGAGCACCTAATGCTCCAACTGCAGCTAACGCACCAACGCCATATACTATTTTTGAGTTTGGCACTATGCTTTGCATCGTAGGTAACGCAGGTAATTTTCCAGCAACGGCACCAGCTTGTTGCGCAATCCAACTACCAACATTTGATACTAATGTTTTGCCATGAGAAGCTATTGTTCCTAGTAGTTCAGGTTTGCAATAATCCAACAACGCTATACCAGAAGTTGTTGTAGCTAATGCACCAGTTCCAATAACTAATTTTGGATTACTGATTGTTACTGATTGCTGAATCTTCTGTATATAGTTGCTCATAACTTTTGAACATTTGTTCATTAAACCTGTTTTATAGATTGCGTAGCAAACACCACCAACTACAACAAAACCAACAACGCCTTGTGCTGCTAAGTAAAAATAGGCATGATCTTTGGTTAATTGCGTAAACTTGCTACCAAATTCTTTGCTTAATCCAACAACAAAATCCGTGCTTTGTTTAAATATTTCTTGTACCTTCGCTACAAGATTTGCTTGTTGCGCAGCACTTATTTTTGGTAACTCTTCAGTTACAGTTGATTGCGCTACATTAGAAGCTTCATTAACAACTTTAGCAACGTTTGTAACAGCTGTTGCAACGGTATTGTTAACAGGAACTAAGGATTCCTGTTCTACTGAAAGATTTCCTAGATCTGCATTTACCGAAGCAAGCCAATCCGCCTGAACTGGTAATTGTGCGCATGCAATACTCACGAGCATTACACGAGCTATAAAACGTACATAATTCATAAAATAACCTCCGTTATAATTAATAAAAAATAACTGAATAAAACGTCATATAACAAAATATTAATAACCACGCACACAATCATTAACAATCAATCCGATCAATCCGAGAGATAAACAAGAATTTACAAATAGACCATAGGTATCAATACATTTTGCAACAAATCCAGCAACAAAAAAAGGCAATGCATCGGGATGCTTGTCTATAAATTGTTTGTACTGTAAGCCGATATTATCCAGCAAGGTAATAGTGGAATTCGCGCCTTGTTTATATAATGCTTTTCCTTTATTGACACCTTGTGCATATAATTCCTGCATTTTTTTTACAAAAGCTTCACGCTGTTCAGCGCTAACCATATTTGCTAGTTGTTCACCAATAGACTGGCTTGCAGGAACTACTACTGTTGAATCAACTTCAGCAGGCGCTACCTTTGTATCCTGTACAACTGCTTGAGTCGTATTTGCATCAGAAACTACAGCCTCTTCAACCTGAATAATCACTGCAGGATTTTCTTCAGCTGCCTTGATAGATAATTGCGTAGATGCAACACTAAGAAGCATTACACCGGCCATAAAACGTACATAATTCATATAACCTCCATTTGTGTATATATCTAAATCTTTGTAGCCACCTGGCATTATAAACTACTAATAATAAGGCATGCTGGTATGAAACGAGACAATGGTGCAAAAGGAGGCACTTTTGTCATAGCAAGGAATAAATCATACATCGCAGCTTGTAGTAGTAATGTATTAGCCCTACCGTTTAATTCAACGCCAGTAATTTTTTTTGCTAAAATAATTCCAGTAACCAATGTAAACATTGGATGAGTGTCTACGAACTCTGCGAAATTTTCGCCAAATTTTTGCATTTTTTTTACAAAAGCTTCACGCTGTTCCACGCTAACCATATTTGCCAATTGTTCACCAATAGATTGGCTTGCAGGAACTACTACTGTTGAATCAACTTCAGCAGGCGCTACCTGGGTATCCTCTACAACTATTTGAGTAGTATTTTCAGAAACTGCAGTATCTTCAACCTGAGTAATCACTGCAGGATTTTCTTCTGCTGCTTTAATAGATAATTGCGCAGATGCAACACTAAGAAGCATTACACCGGCTAGAAAACGTACATAATTCATATAAATATAACCTCCATTTATACGTAAAAAACTCTAAAATTATTCTTGGGTGAAAGAAAAAGCGCCCATTAAACGCTTCGTCAGCCCATTAACATCTACCGTTATGGTAGGTAATTTTTGCATAAGATCGCTACCAACTTTTGATAATGAGGCTAAAGCATCAGAAGCTAACTTGGTTGTAAATGCTGGTGCGTTAGAAATTACCTTAGTTGCAAATTCAGGATTAATTGCGGCCACTAGTGCTGCTGCACCAATGAGACCCGCTGTCACCGCTAATGTTGAACGCAATCGCAACGGTGATTTTTTTATTATTGCTTGGACCAATCCTGTCTTGTAAATTGCATAGCAGATGCCACCAATAACAACGTAACCAACAACACCTTTTGCAGCTAAATAATAGTCCGGATTATCTTTGGTTAATTGGGTAAATTTTTCGCCAAATTCTTTGCGTAATGAACCAACAAAATCCGCACCTTGTTGATACAATGCTTGTCCCTGATTCATACTTTCTGTGTATAATTCTTTTACTGTGCTTACGAACGCTTCATACTGTTCTTTACTAAACATACTTGCTGGCTGTTCACTGAAAGATTGCTGTGTAGGGGCTTCAGGAAATTCGAGTTCACTAACTTTACGAGAAAACTCTTTCCCATCACATTTACGAAAATTTTCTTCAAATTCATTAAAAACAGTTTGGACTGGTGTCTCGTGTTGATTAATTTTTTCTAATTTTGCTTCTGATAGTACTTCTTCTAGAACAGTTTTTTCACCTTCTGCTTGTGCAGGTAATTGAACACATGCAAGGCTAACCAACGTTGCGGCAGTTATAAAACGTACATAATTCATAAATATCTCCATCTATATAGAGTGATGTAAAGGGATAATAACTATTATATTCTCTACTATAAATTATTTGATCTTCTTGTCAACTGGGGGGAGGCAGAACATAGGCTATCTAAACCATATTCTCATCAGATAAAACAGGGGTGTCGTTAACAAAATACTATCGAAACGATCGAGTAAGCCGCCGTGACCACGTAAAAGTGTTCCAGCATCTTTAATACCGGCTTTTCGTTTAAGCCATGATTCTAATAAATCGCCTAAGGTTGCCGCGGTGGTAATGACCAACCCCACAAAAGGCAGTTGCCACCACCCTATTGCTATAGTGCCTACCGATGTAGTGACAAAAAGGACTATCAACGTCGCTAAAAACCCACCGCAAAAACCTTCCCATGTTTTTTTGGGGCTAATAGTTGGCGCCATGCGATGCTTACCGCACCACGACCCAATCAGATATGCGCCCGTATCATGGCTAAAAACTATAATAAAAAGCAGCATAAGGGGCTGACGATCTAAAGGAGTTTGATTCATTACCATAAGAAGCGAAAATGGAACCATAATATATCCAATGGTTAATATGCTTGCCCACACTAACGAGCGCGGGCACAGCCGCGGCCACTCAACAACAAGAATAATGGCTGCAATGGCCACTAACAATAATGAAAAAACATAGGCTGGCAATAACAATAAAACGGCAAAGAAAAAACTTCCGCATACTAAGCCCGTGACAGTTCTATGTATGAGTGCCGATTGTTTCATAACTATTCTTCGCTTGCAGGAACAAAAGCATTAGGAATATAGGTTAAATTATAATTGCCGGGAGAACCTTCTAATAATGCAAGGTCAAAACGGTACACCATAGTATCGTAGTGATGATGCGCTATATACTGCTTTGCCGTCAAAATTATTTTTTTTTGTTTTGAAAGCGTAACAACCGTAGATAGATTAAAGTAATTGGCAGTACGGGTCTTTACCTCAACAAAAATAAGCACATTACTACGTATTGCTATAAGATCAATTTCACCATATTTTTTGCGATAATTTCGTTCTAAAATCGTAAAATGTTCCTGCTGCAACCATGTAGAAACATAGTACTCACCCTGGGAACCAATGGTTGTACGTATATTAGAATCGGTCAACATGACTTTTTTTTGCTTTATATTCAGCTACCGCCGTAGCATAGGTAGGAAATTTAGCAGTAAGTTCTTCCCGTTTTGCAGTTACTAATGGAGCATCACCTTCTATTTGGGCAAGTGCAATCTCCAACTCTATAATGCGATGTTCAAATTGGCTCATTACCGGCTGAAACTCTTTTTTTAAGTCACGCAAGCGCGCTTCTGCTTTTTGCCCTTGTTTACTATAAAAGGTAAGAATATTTGCTTCATGAGTAAAGAGATGATCAAAGCAGGTATTTTGAATTTTTTGAACTTCATCAATATATTTAGCGTACCCATTCTCCTTATTTAAATATGATAGGGTTATTTCAATGGTTCTCCTTGTTTTACTTTGATCAACATCTGGTTTTAAACAGGCGTAAAAACGGCATAAAATTTTTTTATACTGTACATATTCTGCTTGTTCTTTATCGCAACCAGGATACAGCGTAAGATACTCATCGTATAGATTGTCCGCTCGCGTGAAATCCCCTTTTTCAAAATGTATATCAGCTAACTCAAGGCGCAATATGCGCACTTCTTCATCTTGATTTCCTTGATGCTCACTTCCTTTCACAAAAATCGCCCGCTCAATTATTTTAGATGCATTATCGTATAATTTATGATCGAGAGCATATTTCTGAGCGGTTTGCAATTCATCATCATTCATTTGTTTAGGTGATTTCTTTAATAAACTCGTTTTTTGGTACTGCTCGCGTTGTTTATTTTGTTGTTTTTTTCTCCGCTCATCGCGCGCAGCCTTACGCTCTTGTCGGTCAGACTTTCGCTCTTGGTGCATTTGCTTTTTTTTCATAGTTTTTTGTTGTTGCCCCGATGGTGTTTGAATGGTATACGATGAACATTCAGTACGAACCATGATAGTAATGACAACAATAAGCAGCGATAAAAATTTGAAAAAAATCATAGGCATAAATCTTATAGATGGTTTTTAGATATTTCATTATTATTTATACTATCATATACCAATAAGGTCATCAAGTAAGTTTGAATCGCTATCAACCTCTCCATAACTATGTTATGTTGAGAATAAAAAATATTTTGGTCAGTGTTACCATGGAGTTTTGACACCATGAAAAAGAAAGATATTGGAGAAATTCTTGTTGATGAAGGTGTTATCACTAAGCAACAACTAACTATATGTTATCAAGTAAAACAGCAAACCGGGCAGAGTTTACAAGATTGCTTGCGCGAACATAATTTCTCTTCATCTGAATCTATAGCAAAGGCATATGCCACATTGATTGGTGTTGAATATATTAATAAAATAACTGAAAAAATGGCTGACCCTAATCTATTGGCACAAATTCCTCTTAAATTTTTACGTGCCAATGTGGTTATTCCTGTGATGATTAGTGATCAATTAACCCTTATCACGGCAAATCCTCATAATTTTCAACCCCTTGATGAGTTAACCATGCTGCTCGGTGGCAATGCAGTAATTGCCGTATCAACAAGCGATACCATTCTTGATGCTATCAATCGCTATTATCCCCTTGAAGGCGCCAAGCAGATGATTGAAGAGCTTGAGGAAGAAAAAGGATTACCAGAAGTTAGCTTTGGTGAGATAGAAGAAAAAGATATTTTAACCATGGCAAGCGAAGCACCCATCATAAAATTGGTTAACCATATTTTAGTGCAAGCCGTTAAGCGCGGCGCCTCCGATATACATATTGAACCTTTTGAAAAAGAAGTACGAGTTCGCTATCGCATCGATGGTATTATGTACAATGCCTTTAATCCCCCAAAAAGATTACAAGCAGCACTGACTTCACGCGTTAAAATTATGGCGGATTTAAATATAGCTGAAAAAAGAAAAACGCAGGATGGTCGTATCGAAATTAAAGTTGCTGATAAAGCAATCGACATTCGTGTTTCGGTATTGCCGGTTGTTTTCGGAGAACGGGTTGTAATGCGTTTACTTGATAAAACGAGAACATTTTCAAAACTTAAAGACCTCGGATTTAGTCAACGAGATTATGCGGTTATTGAAAAAAGTATCGCTCGACCCAACGGTATCATTTTTGTTTCTGGTCCTACCGGTTCAGGTAAAACATCTACTTTGTATTCAATATTGACTGAATTAAACTCATCAGAAGTTAATATTGTTACCGTTGAAGATCCGGTTGAATATCAAATGCCTGGCATTGGCCAAGTGCAAGTGAAGGAAAACATAGGGCTTACTTTTGCCGCTGCATTACGTTCAATTTTGCGACAAGATCCGGATATTATCATGATCGGTGAAACGCGTGACGAAGAAACGGCACAAATTGCTATACAAGCAGCACTTACCGGCCACCTAGTGCTCAGTACTATTCATACCAATAATGCTCCCGCAACCATTACACGCTTAATCGATATGGGCATAGAACCTTTCTTAATTTCTTCATCGGTAGTGGCAATTTTAGCACAGCGATTGGTAAGAAAATTGTGTCCTTTGTGTAAAGTTGAATATAAACCATCCCTTGAACAAATACAAAGTATTGGCCTGACTAAACATGAAGCTGATCAGATAACTTTTTTTAAACCAGTTGGTTGTGAAGAGTGCAATATGACCGGATATAAAGGGCGTATGGCAGTTTTTGAAATTATGGAAATAACCAATGCCATTGCTAAACTAACCATGGAACGCGCTAATATGTCAGTCATCCGCAAGCAAGCTGTTGCCGAGGGAATGACCTTACTTATTCAAGATGGTATCAGAAAAATTAAAGACGGTTTGACAACAATACAGGAAGTGGTGCGTGTTGCTGCATCTGAGGAAGAATTAGTTGATGAATGAGCAACAACGTGAAAAAAATGGTTTTTCGTTAATTACAATCATTATAATCCTAGCGCTCGTAGCATTATTAGTTAGTATTTCGTTGCCACGACTTTCTTTTATCCATCATTATATGCTTCGCTCAGAACTTGAAAAAATGCGCATGATCATTATGTATACGCATCAAAAAGCCATAGCCGGCAATCGGCAGCAGATTATTACCCTTGATAGCACCCATCATGCATATAATATTACCGATAGTAATGAACCATTATCCTCATGGGTTCAATTTGGCTTTTTACCCCATAGTTATGGACCGCCATCAAACCCGACCATGCCCCTGAAAACAGCTATTACGTTTGTTAATAACAAAATAATATGTTATCCGGATGGAACTATTTCAGCAGGATCAATGTATCTTGTTGATTGTAATAAAAAGTATATGTACGTACTCACGTGTCCCGTTGATGATATTAACTATTTACGCATCTATAAATACGATCAAAGGTGGGTACCCATATCATGAATGGTGGCATCATTGCCCGCATCACTTTGGCTGTATTGGCAGGCTTACTTTTTTCATTATATCTTTTGCAAAATGATCATTTCGTTCGTGGTGTTTGCCAAGAAAAATTAAAGAAAATGTTCGAACAATCATTTGACTGCGTAGCACAGGCAACGTTAAAACATATTAATTTTTTTTCTGCGGAACTTGAGGGTGAACGTATAGAAATTGTTGCTCCCGATGGCACATCATGGCATTGGAAAGCACAATCCATTAAGGTAAATTTTTCTTGGTTATCCCTTATTCTCAATCGTAAAGTTGGATTAGAAATTACCCTTCAACAGGTCGATGCATTTTCTGAATTGCGCGATAATTCTCTACTCATATTTAATCACCTAAAAAAAATGATCGAAGGGGCTATTGGTTTACCGATAACCTTAAAAGGCTTAATAGTTCGCAAAGGAACCTTAGAAATAATTGAACCTCATAATAAGATAAGAGGTTATTTTGTTTTCTCGAGCCAAATCAGCGCCATGCCCGAACGTTTTAAAGCTGCTTTATATCTGATAGATGGCACCATAGAACATAATCTAAATCAACTATTACATTCTTTTAATGCAACGATCAGTTTCGAAAAACAAACAACAAAAACTGATCGTGCATTGATGAATATTATGGTTGATGGCCGGTGCATTCTTGATCGATTATTACCTTCGTCGCAAGAATTACATATTTTAGGACGATTTGCAGGCAATCAAGGAAAATTAAGTCTTGAAGCAAAAGATCGTTCATATTTTATTGATATTGATGTTAATAATGCAGCTAACCATATACAGCGTAAAGTGCAAGGACACATTCCACTTAATGTTATCAATAACATAATTGCTTTATTTCCGGAACACACGGTTGATGGAACAGCCGATTTTTCCTTACAAACGAATAACGATGATTGCGATGGTTCAATAGTTATTTCTAATGCAGGTTATTTAAATTATCCACTGGGAACTATCACAACTCACATTAATAGTACTAATGGCGTATGGAATAGCACTATTATGCATGATTCACAAGATAGTGGCCATTTAGAGGCGGTGTTCCATTTCAATCAACAAACAATGCAAGGAAGATGTGATCTTTATAACACTGATACTATTAAACTTCCCAGCACTGAATATTGGATTATTAAGCCTCATGATTTTAGAATAAGTTTTTCTTATGATTCTGCTGGCGTTTTTTATGGAACATATGCAGGCACTATCAGCCATACTAAAATTGATACTATTTTATCTATCCAAGGTAAATTGTGGATTGAAGATGATCGTATACTACTTAATGGTAATATTAATGAAAAAAACTATCATGCAACCTTTCATATGCCGACCATGACCCTTGAAAAACTTTCATACTACGATGAGAAGGGCAATACTCTTATCAATGCATCCATGGATCATCAATATGCTATTGTCGCGGATATTACCTACGCATTAATTCGCTCCTGTATGAGTAATTTTTTTGAAATTGATACGTTAGGACAAGGAACTTTTCATATTAATGCTAATGTTGATAATAATCGTAATATTGCAGGAACACTATCATTACAAGAAGGTAATATTCAGGTATCACCAACCTATAATTTTATTCGCTCTATCATGGGTAATTTTCTCATTAATACCTCTGCACGCACTATGCTACTCAATGATGCCATGATTACTTTTCATAAAGGTAATATTACCTGCAAGCGCGCTCGCATCGACTTTGACACATCCGGTATTACGTTTATGCATATACCATTGGTAGTTCAACAATTATTTCTGAATATAGAAAAAGAATTATTTTCCTGGACATCAGGAACTATCATTATGCATAAACAAAATATTTTTTCCATCAAAGGAAAGTTACTTATTGATAGAGGACAACTGAAAAAAAATATTTTTTCTCCTCTCATGCAACGATATTTTGCTCAAGCAGTAGGAAATTCTTTTGTACGCTATCCTCTTAATACAGAATGTAATTTGATTATTGAAACCAAAAAACCTATTCATATAAAAACATCATTTTTAGAGACTGATGCAATAGTAGCACTCACCGTTAAAGGATCAATTAATAATCCTCACGTATCCGGTAATATTATTTTATCTATGGGAAGTTTAGGATTTCCGTATAAGTCATTATACATTACGCAAGGCATTTTATATTTCTTGCCGAATCAATTGAATGACCCTGTCCTTGAATTAACAGCAAAAGGCAAAATAAAAAAATATCATATAACGTTGCGTGCATCAGGCTCATTGCATCATCCTCATATAATATTGGAATCAGCACCACCATTAACTGAAGAACAAATTCTTACGCTTCTCTTAGCAGGTTCTGAAAAAGGATCATTTGCTTTAGTAATGCCTACGCTCATTATGCAGAACGTGCAAAATATTATGTTTGGACCGGAACAATCATCATCAAAATTAGAAACCTATTTTAAAAATTTATTAGCGCCACTACGGCATATTCGCATTGTCCCTAGTTTTACCGATCAAAGTGGCAGAGGAGGTTTTAGAGGAGCAATAGAAATTGATGTCAATGATCAACTACATGGTGTTATTCAAAAAAACTTTAGTTTGCCGGAAGATACAAAATTTGAAGTAGAATACGATCTTTCTGATGACATTAGCCTCCGTGGCATTAAAGATGAACGTGGAGATTTAGGAGGAGAGGTTGAAATACGGTGGAAGTTTTAGTACGATTGGCGCAGTGATTTGTTAATACCTATGAAATAAATGTACATTCATATTCATTAACAATAATAATACTATTACTTTGTTACGAGGAAAAAGCATGAAATATGGATTATTGCGCTACTTTGATATTTCGCTCCTTTGTTACACCTTGTTACTGTTAATTTTTTCATTTAGCTCTGCAAAAACCACCAAAGAAAATCCGGTCAACGTTGCCAAAGAATTTTTAGGCGTTGGGAAAAAAATAAGAGTACCTTTATTCATTCCCGATATTCGAGTAAAACCTATTCTCTTGGGACTCATTATTAGTGAACAAAAAAGTATTTCTGCAGCTCAATTTCGCCTTAATGATAAAGATATTGCCCAAGCATTAATTGATGCACATAAACGCGGAATTCCCGTTAGAATTGTCACCGATCAAAGTGCCTTTTTTGATAAGTACAATAAAATTAATGCCTTGCTACAAGCAGGTATCGAGATTCGTTGGTATGTAGTCCCTTTTTCTATTATGCACCATAAATTTTTTATCTTTGGTAAAAATTTAACCAATGAACCACTACTTGTTACTGGATCTGCAAACATGACTGTTTCTGGCTACACGAAAAATCAGGAAAATTTGAATATTTTTAATGATCGATCATTAATTACCGCCTATGAACAACAATTTGAACGACTTCTCAAAAGGACGGTTAGAGAAATGCCCGCGCCTGCCGCTGCACTTAATAAGGCATTAACAGAAAAAGTATTTAATATACCACTACCTAAACAAAACCTGCTTAAAAGTCCGGCCAAACAAAAAAAAGCTTGTACAACAACAAGAATTAAAACTAAGTAAAAAAGTCAGAAAAAAACTACGATAATAAGAGAAATTACTATAATGGCTTCATTACTACAATTCCTTCTTAGCCTGGCTTCAGACTATTGATCTTTGGTAAAAAAAGCAAGCAATTTTTGTTAAGATTTTTGAACAACTATTATAGCTGTTTTAAATGCGCAATAAGATTGCGAAAATCCTCAGGAAATTCTTCTTTAAACTCGTAGGATTTATTTTGGAAAGTAAATGAAAGAGATGATGCATGCAATGCATGGCGATTAATTAATCGTGAACCAGTTCCGTATAAGGCATCTCCTAGTAAAGGGTTCCCCATAGCCGCACAATGCACGCGAATTTGATGAGTTCTACCGGTGACTGGGCGCAACCGCAGTAATGAAGAATTATTAAATGATTCTTCAACCTCATAATGCGTAATTGCCGTTCTCCCCGATCCATTACAAGCCATTTTCGAACGCGTAATCACATCGCGCCCAATAGGCAACGTTATAGTTCCTGTTGGCTCAGGATTACCTACAACCACAGCATGATACGTTTTGGTAATAAGCCGTTCTTTAAACATATCACTTAACGTTGCATGAGCATTATTAGTAGTTGGAATAATCATCAAGCCGGAAGTATTTTTATCTAACCTATGCACAATTCCCGGTCTATAATCACATCCAATGGATTCAATTGATACACCGTAGTGCATAAGCCAATCTACCAAGGTAAGTTCTTTGCTGGTTAGCGATGGCTTGTGGGTTATGAGCCCCGCAGGTTTTGATATAATTAAGAATTCAGCATGCTCAAAGATTATTTTTACGTTAAAGCTATCTAAAATCTTAATTTCTTCAGCAGTATACTTTGATGCGGGATACCATTGCGGAACACGTATTGTGATCAGATCATGAGGCTTTATTATCGTACTTGATTTTACTAATTTATCATTAACAACAACAAGTTCCTGTTCAATGATTTTTTTTAAAAAACTTCGTGAATACAGCGGCAGTTTTTTTGCAATAAAACTATCAATTCGCATTGATAATTCTTCTTGTGGCACCTGCAGTGAATGAATAGTGTATGCTACCATTGACTTTTATTTCCTTTTATTTGTACTGCTTTAGTAAGTATTAACACTAAAAATATAGTTTTTTATCTGAAATAAGATGGCCAATTTATCTTATAGTTATGAGAATAAAGGATATTGCCTTAAAGTCAAATGGACAATATCGATTTAATCAATTATTATGAAAAAAATAGGTATAACAATTACTTAGATAATATTGTATAGTTCTAAGGCCTTGTAAACCTAAATAACTATGGATTTCTTTAAACTAACGGTCATCTGATCAAAAGGAGTACGCCATGGACTCAGATATGTTATTACATGAACTGCAGGACCATATTGATGAATTGCTCAATCAAACTACTCCAGATGGTGTAATATGGTGGAAAAAATGTCTTGAACTCCACCCAGCAGACATTGCCCAGTTGCTTGCCATCCTTGATAAAGATCATGCTGAACAACTCTTTAAAAAATTACCCGAAGATCTCCGCCTAGAGGTTTTTAGTGAACTATCTGATTCGATGAAGGTTTTTACTCTCTCGCTCTTGGATGACCAACAAAAAGCCGCCATATTAGCCAAAACTCCTATTGATGAACTGACTGATTTATTTGATATTCTTTCCGATCAAGAATTAAAAAAATATTTAACGTTACTCAGTACCCAAGATAGGCAGAAAGTTCTCTTATTATTGAACTTTAATCCTGAATCTGCCGGTGGGATTATGGATACTGATGTTTTAACACTCATACAAGATTTTGCGGTAGAAAAAAGTATTCAAATTTTACAACGCTTACAACCGCGCCGCGATTTGCATCACCAAATTTACGTTACCGATCAAAATAATATTGTAGTTGGTCACATTCAATTGGAAGATCTTGTTCTTAAGCATCCCAAAACACGCCTTTCTTCATTTTTGCGCAAAAATGAACTGATTGTGCCAGCCACCGAAGATCGTGAAGAAGTCGCAAAAAAAATGATCCACTATGGCCTAATGACCGTGCCAGTTGTGGGAGAAAATAATTATTTTTTGGGTGTTATTGCCAGCAACACCTTGGTTGATATTATCGAACAAGAAGCTAGTGAAGATGTCTATCGTATCTCGGCAATGACGCCAATTAAATATCCGTATTTTGAAACGTCATTCTTACGCATTTTTTACGAGCGCAGCTATATTTTAATTATTTTATTATTAGCACAATCGCTATCAAGTATGATTATCAAAAGTTATGAAACTACCTTATTTGGATTTCTTCTTTATTTCATTACCATGCTTACGAGCACCGGTGGTAATTCAAGTAGCCAAACATCAGCCGTTGTAATTCAAGGAATGGCTTCGGGCACCATTCACTCAGGAAATGTCCATCGTTTTTTGCGCAGAGAATTATTGATGGCGATCATGATTGCTCTTGTGCTAGGGATTGTTTCCTTTATTCGCGTTTATGTAACCTATGGAGAATTATGGGGAAGTTTTGCCGTAAGCACATCATTATTTTTTATCGTTTTGCTTTCCGTTATCTTGGGAAGCGGTATTCCGTTACTACTTAAACGCTTCAATATTGATCCTGCATATGCCGCAGGGCCTTTTTTAGCAACGTTGATGGATATTTTTGGGCTTCTTATTTATTGCTATATTAGCAAATTAATTTTACATTAATTCTAATAAGAAATATATAAGGTTTTTTTAATGTTAAAAAGTTACTCTATTTTTTAAGTAATTTTTTTTATTTTATGCAATGCGATCAAAATTCCTCTTTTTCTTGACAAAAAAGCTCGTAGTTTATACTATGTAAAAGTCTTATTTTGAAATAATGCCTAAATTTTTGTGAGCCGCTAGCTCAGTCGGTAGAGCAACAGCCTTTTAAGCTGTGGGTCGTTGGTTCGAATCCAACGCGGCTCACCATATTTTTTAGTCCCTATCGTCTAGCCCGGTCCAGGACGTCGCCCTTTCACGGCGAAAACAGGGGTTCAAATCCCCTTAGGGACGCCAGCTTTCGCCAAGGCTTCAGCTGGCACGGCCAGTTTATCTAATGAAGAAAAAATATCTTTAAATAAGACTGTCCCAAGTAGTTCTGAGTTTACGAAGAACGTAGTCGGATCAATTTTTTCAAAAACATTATTTATTGGGAATGTATAACGAAGCCATGTGTAACCCAGAGCTAATTGTTTATAATTCTCAATTTGGTATGCTGATTTATAGAAATTAACTTTCAAATTAAGGATAATCCATGAAAAAAATATTTTTTATAACGGGCTTTATGGTTGTGGGACTATTTCTAGAAGTTGGCGTCAGTTTTTCAGCTGATTCTTGGACGTGGAACCCTACAGGCCCCACTGCCGAAGACATCCGATCAGCTACTGAAGTCGAAAACCTAGCTGCTAAAGGAAGTCCGGAGGATAAACTTATAAATGCCGTGAAAAATGGCGATCTTAAAAAGGTTGAAACTTTCATTGCCGCGGGCGTAGGTCTTGAAGCTAGAGATAATGAGGATATGACTGCTCTTATGAGGGCTGCACAAAAAGGTTATTCTGACATTGTCAAAATTCTCATAGATGCAGGGGCTGATATTAGCGCTGCGGATAGGTACCGTTGTACAGCGTTTTTTCATGCGGACAAAAACCACGTTGACATTGTGAAAATGCTTATAGCTAACGGAGCTACTGCAGACAGCTTCTTCAAAGAATTTTTTTTGGGTTCTGTACTTCAAGGCCATACTGAGATGGTGAAAGCTCTTATGGTTGAGAGCGCTAGGATAAAATACGATATCCTCGAAGAAGCTTATATGTTTGCCCGCGATACCCGCAGACGCAAGCCTGAGCTTTTTAATATTATTGTAGAAGCTCTTAATGAAAGAAAATCTCAATAGTTCTAACATAGTCGCTGTATGGAACGCCAGCTTTCGCCAAGGCTTCAGCTGGCACGGCCAATGATAAAACTGCATAAAAAATAAATTTTTGTGCGGCGCAGATAACTTTTTCACCGAACAATATCCCGTTTGAGAGTATAAACTTAATTAGATGAATTTTGCTGTATGAAATATGTAGATACTATGGTTAAATTCTTGCCCTACATGAAATTAATACAATAAACTATAAAAAAAGTAACATTTAATGAGAATAATGGGAGAATTATGATAAAAAAAATAACAAAAAGTAAGAATAACCTGTCAATTGAAATTGACAAAGCCATTGCAGAGTCTCTCGGTATTAATCAGGAAACAGATATAGAGATGATTGTGATGGATGACATGCTTATTATTAAACCTAAAAACAAAAAATTGCGTACTGCTAAAAAAAAACAAACTAGCCTTAACGACCTTACCAACAATTTAATGGATAAATATGATTCTGTTCTAAAAAAACTTGCTAAAACATGAGGCCATATTTTTTTGTTATTTTTATGAGTTCTTCAGATGTTATAAGAATTCATGACATGGTTATTAACAGATTTGGTGGACGACTTGGTATTCATGATCAAAGATTACTCGAATCAGCTATTAACCATCCTTGGATGATTATTAAATATGGTAATGATGAGGAACATCAAATTTCTAATTTAGCGGCTGCTTATTTTTTCCATATAATAAAAAATAATCCATTTATAGATGGAAATAAACGAACAGGATTGCTTACTACTCTAGACTTTCTTTATCAAAATGGTTTCGAGTTAGATGATAATCTTGATTTATATCAATTGTCATTAGATACAGCAGCTTCACACTTAAATGAAAAAGAGATTGCCATTCTTTTTAAAAAAGCAATCAAAGAAATTGAGTAATCACACTGTAATGATATTCTACAAAGTTCTAAAATATACCATATTAGTCCCGTTTCAATTTTTTAAGAACAACATGGTCCCACTAATACATCTGGAATACTCATCCCTTTGATGGCCAACGATATTTTGCATTAAAAAAAAGTTAGATTATCATAAAAACAGCAACGTTTAACACTTCTTGCTCTATATGAAATTAATACAATAAATTATAAAAAGTAACGTTTAATAATAGGAGATTATGAAAAACAAAATTATTCTACTATGTATTTTTTCAATCATTCCCTTAGTATGCATATTTCTAACAAACTGTTATCGAAAAAATGAAAACAGTTTAAGTGACAAAAATTACATTAAGACTGTGCTTTCTAAGATGGTAAGCATCGATCAGGCTTTAAGAGCAAAGGTAGCCCATGCTCAGTCAACAGTTGATGAATCTTTATGGAATGAAATAAAAAAAATAGATCGAGAACATACGAAAACTTTAAAAGAAATTTTAAACTACTATTATTGGATAACGATTCCTGAATTTGGAAAAGAAGCAGATGGACATGCATGGCTTTTAGTTCAGCATGCAGATCATGATCCAGAATTTCAAAAAGAAGCATTACATAGATTAGAAAAATTATACCCATCACAAGAAACTAGCCCTACAAATTTTGCCTATCTTCACGATCGGGTAGCTAAAAATGAAAAAAGGCCTCAAAGGTATGGCACACAAGGAACCGTAAAAGATGGCAAGTGGGTGCCATATGAAATAGAAGATCCGAATAGTTTAGACTATCGCAGGAGCGTGGTGGGATTACCTAGTTTTCAAGAGTACCTAAAGCTCATCAATGAGGTATACCATTAAAAATAGTCGAATTCTCCCGGAGGTTTTCACTCTTTTGCTAATCCATAGATTCCGTAGCATAAAAAATAAAAAGCAAGCATCTTAATAGTTATGTAATTGTTAACCCTATTCATGGTTACCTAGTTAATTTTTGATGCCCCAGTTAGTTAATTATTTACATGGCCGCATGATTTTTTGAATAATATTTTATAAATAGTATTGAGGGGTAATAATGAAAAAAAATATCGTATTTTTCTCGTTCTTAGTAATTGGTATAATATATTTTTTTGTTGTAGCACCATTTCTTCACGAAGATAGTAAACTATTTGCGCAAAACGTATTGTCGCGAGCAGGTATTACTATCAATGGCAATGAACCTTATGATGTCATGATACATAATGACCAAATTTATTCTAACATTCTCAGTAATGGATCATTGGCACTCGGCGAATCATATATGAATGGCTGGTGGGATTGCTTATCGCTTGATCAATTTTTTTATCATATCACCCGCTCCGATATCTATAATCGAACGTACAAAAACATTCATTCTCTTGTGCTCTATGTAAAAGCAAAGCTCACAAATTTACAATCATCATCACGCGCCTTCCAAGTAGGTGAGCAACATTATGATATTGGCAATGATTTGTTCACGCGTATGCTTGATAAAAATATGTTGTATTCGTGCGCTTACTGGAAAAATGCCGATACGTTAGATAAAGCACAAGAAGATAAGTGTGAACTAATTTGTAAAAAATTATATCTCAAGCCGGGCATGAAAGTTCTGGATATTGGATGTGGCTGGGGAGGATTTGCATTATATGCAGCAAAAAACTATGGTGTTGAAGTTGTTGGTGTCACCATTTCTAAAGAGCAAGCCGAGTACGCCCGCAACATAACAAAGGGCTATCCAGTTGAAATACGTTTACAAGATTATCGCGATATCGATGAACGCTTTGATCGCATTGTTAGCATCGGCATGTTTGAACATGTGGGATATAAAAATTATGCAACCTTTATGAATATTGCCCAAAAAGTATTAAAGGATCATGGGTCTATTATTATTACATACTATTGGTGGTAATAATTCGCAAACACATGGAGATCCTTGGCTTAATAAATATATTTTTGCAAATGGCATGCTTCCTTCAATAGAACAAATTGCACAAGCCAGCCAAGGCATTTTTGTTATGGAAGATTGGCATAATTTTGGGGCTGATTATGATAAAACATTAATGGCCTGGCATGCAAATTTTGAAAAAAACTGGGTTGACTTAAAATCTACTTATAGTGATCGTTTTTATCGCATGTGGAAATATTACTTGTTGTCATGTGCCGGGTTATTTCGAGCACGAACGATACAATTGTGGCAAGTAGTTTTCTCTAAATCTGGTGTTCCCGGCGGCTACGTATCCGTCCGATAATCATATGTGAGACAAAAATAATCTTAAAAAATGCCTGCGATTAGAATGTATGAAAAAATATTAGATGGTCATGCAAAACAGCAATATATCAGCATTTAATGTTTCTTATTTTCTTAAACTACTGAATTTAAATAGCCATAATTTATTATTTTTGTAATTAATATTGATATTAATAAGAAAAATTTTTTATAATATAATTATATTATAAGATTATTTAAGGAAGAGAAAGTATTATGACTACGAAATATCTTTTATATGTAGGCAGTTTTTTGTATTGTACATTGCCATCCTTTTTATATGCTTACCCATATGCTTTTTACCGATTAATACAGGAAAAAGATAGAGAAATTATAAAAGTAGTCGATTTAATTTGTGATCGTCATCAGAACATTGAACAAAAAGTAAGCAAACCGTCACGAGGCATACCTATAACGTTATTGTCATCAGATGAACGAGGAATTTTCACTTCCGTAGAGCGAACTTTACTACATACATTACGTGAAATAGCACAAAAAAAAGAAACGGAGCCTATCACTTTATTGTGGGAAGGAAATAGGGTACTATTTGCAGCTGCTCCTTCGGGAGTCTTTATGCAAGATATTGAAGCAAAATTCGTTAAAGAGTTTGCAGAAGATCAACGAAAAAATATCATTTTTGCACCAGCAGATTCCTATCGCTTTAATAGTAGGGCGTGGACTCCATTAGTATATAAAGAATTCATGGATCCAAATGATATTGAACAAATCAGTCTCGGGATGATTGGTTTGTTTATCAAAGATACCTTTCGACAACCACCGCTCAGAGGTGAAGCGGATAAGGATTTACAAAAAATACAAGATCCTGCACTAAAATTAAAATTAACTACTATATGGAATCATTATGTAGAAAACACTTTAAAACCCTTTTATGAAAAATATATAGCAAACGATGAAGACATGACACTCAATGAATTTATTCGATTACCTATATACAAAGAATTTAATAAAGATTTTAATGATAAAATTATTGCAGTTATGACCGATTATGAATTGCTCTTAAAATTATTTGGATCTACAAAACATGTTATTATATATGCAGGAGGAGAACATTGTGATGGTGTGGTAAATATGTTGATGGATGAACGTAATACCTATGGCCTGGATGAATATAAATTTCAACTCGTTATGCGTTGTGGTATTGTTAGAGCTCCTGGTCTTTATAATGCAACGTTATTACCTGATTTTTGTAGGCTTTTAAAAGAATCTCCTCAATTAATATTGTCAAAATATAAAGCAAAAGGAAAGTATGATCATGTAATCTATAACAGTACCATAGGAAGATTTTTTGACGTAATGCAGCAAATGAGACAATTAACATTCAAAGAACAACAGCAAATGTTAAACCCCATTTTATCAGAGGCACGTGCTGCTTATGTAGATTTAATCAATGCACAAGATGCTTCTGGACATACAGCATTATATTATGCTGTAGAAAATCAATCATTTGAAATGACTAAATTTTTACTTAATCATGGTGCCATCGTCAATATCACCGATGCTCCTTATGGAAATACACCACTTATGGAAGCTGTTTCTTCGGGAGATAAAAGTATAACAATGTTGCTCTTAAACAAAGGAGCAAATCCTTTGCAGAGCAATCTCTCAGGAACTTCCGTTTTTGATTGGGCACGCACCGAAGATATGAGAAAATTATTATTACCTTACATATATAAGGCCATGAGGAAACCGAGAAAAAATTAAACGGAGACAATACGTTCAAGGCCTTTTTTGTATCCGAGGTTAATCTGCTGTCATAACTTGTGGTTTTTGTGGCTCTGTTGACATTCTCAAAAATGATTTTTTACAATAGCAACGAGTAGTTGTCGTAATATTTTTTTCAGAGTAGATTGTGATGATAAAAAAATTGCAGAGATATTCTTTTTTAAGCTTTTTATTCTTAGTAATGTCAGCACCTATCCATGCGGTTTCGTCCGATCATGTTGTTGCAACTATTAATGTCGGCGTAACGCCGGCTGGGATTGGTATTACTCCCGATAATCGTTTTGCCTATGTTGCAAACAATAATAATTATAGCATTGCAGGGCAGGATAACGTTAGCGTATTAAATCTCATGGACAACACCTTACAACAAACTATCAATGATGCGAGTTTTAATGAACCATATACGGTAACCATTAATAAGGCCGGAACAAAGGCTTATGTAACCAATAGCAATAGCACAACCATAACTATTATTGATATACCAACTAATACCGTCAGCGGCATAATACCTGGTTTCGATGGCCCATCGGGTATGGTTATAACGCCCAATGGCAACACCGCATACGTTAATAATTATGGCGGCCCCGGTGGCCTTGGTAGCGGTAATGGAACAACCGTACGTGTGGTTAATTTAACTACCAATACTATTGTTGGCCCACCAATTACCGTCGGCCTCGCTCCCGCCGGATTAGCAATATCGCCCGATGGGGCATTCGTTTATGTTATTAATTACGTTACAGGAAATCCTGTCAGTGGCACCATCAGCGTTATACAAACAAGTACTAATACCGTAGTTAATACCATCCCGGGTTTTTCTGGGCCATTTGCCATCGCGATAACACCCAATGGCAAGTATGCGTATGTAACTAATTTTGGTAGCAACAATTTTGCACCTTTTGGTACCAGCATAAGTGTTGTAAATTTAACAAGTAATACCATAATTGCAGCTATTAACGTTGGCATACAACCATCCGGTATCGCCATAACACCAGATGGCCGTTACGCCTACGTAACTAATTATAATACGTTGTATGCCGGTTCTGGATTTACTAATTTAACCGCCGGCCAAGGAACGGTTAATATTATTGATATTGAAACCAATACCGTAATTCCTCCCATAATTGCTGTTGGGGAATCTCCCGCGAACATTGCAATATCCTCAAATGGTAAATTCGCGTATGTTTCTAATTATACTTCTAATACGGTAACGGTTCTTAATATTCTCGAGAGAATGTGGCTTAAATAATGGTAATGAAAAAAAGTAGTAACCTATGAAGAAAATTATAATTCTTATTTTTTTTATATCACTGATGTTATCGACCCATACATGGTGTGATACTGCAACAATGCGATCGTGTTTTACCGGTGCACTTTCTGCCGGATATGTTTTTAAACACAGTGACCATAATTTTAAAAAAGTATATGGTCGCGGTATGGGCAATGTATTAACGGCTGACATTTGTTATTATCCTTGGCAATCATGGGGAATTGGTGGAAAAATAAGTTATTGGCTAGCACCAGGACGAACAACATTTTTCAAAAGACACACCTTTTTACAGGAGATACCGGTTACTTTTTATGTGCGCAAGATGATCGATTTCTGCAGCGGATTGCAACTGTATGCTTCACTCGGCGGTGGATTTACCTGGATTAGAGAGCACAGTTATCTTGGACGCGTGCAACAATGTAGAGGCGTTGGCGAAGTTGAAATTGGTTTACATTATCCCGTTTGGTGCCGCCTTGATTTTACCAGCGCATTTCGCTATCTGTTTCCGCGACAATCACAACGCCATGCAAAAGCAGACGTTGGTGGATTTGATCTAAGAACCGGTCTTGGATTCTCATTCTAAAATTATTTTTTCAATCAAACTTATAACCGTTTTTACCGTGTTGATATCCTGTGTCAGTCTTTACAATAATTCCTTGTTCAATAAGTGCCTTATCATCTTCTTCATAAAATAAATTAATTTCTGGCTTATTTTTAAAGCTCCTTACACAACATTCTAATTGTCCTTCAAAAGTACCACACTGGTTCTGAATTTTCTGGTTACAGGTTAGAATAATTTGTTTCTCTTTTTGTTTGGCCAATATAAAAGTTAGTTGATCACCATCTTTTTTTCCACGTAATGTACTCAATGGTAATACTTCGGGAAACTCTATAAGCCCAGGCAAATAAAGAAGATTTCTTGAATAACCTTGTCCCTTAAATGCACGCACACTGACAAGCGGATCAGCTGCCTGCATCTCTAAATCAATCACTTTTTGAATATCTTTTTGAACTAATGGCGAGTAGAAAATATCATGAGGATGAATAACTAAAACTCCCGTGATAACTTCCAGTGGATCTGATTTTTTTTCAACCGATTGCCCAACATTATTATTATCCATGGCAACGCACATGGTTGTTGCAAACAATACGATTCCTATAATTTTTTTCATGTATACTCCTTATTAAATGTAGGTATATTTATCATGTACTTAATCCAACGCGCTCAGAAGTATAATCGATTTTTATGCGGAGCTCAAAGATTTTATTAAATTTTTTATCTACGAACTTACACGGATAATAAGAATATCTTTGAGAGCCGCTCTTTTTTTTGAAGATTAAATGCTGTGAAAAAACTTTCTTGAAAAGCTTCTTTAATCAAATTTATAGCCATTAGGACCGTGTTGATATCCTTCGCCACACTTTACAATAATTCCTTGTGCAACGAGGTCTTCTTCATCGAATAGATGAAAATTTGGCTTCTTTTTAAAGACTGTTATACAATATGCCAATTGCGCTTCAAAACTGTCAGCCCCATATAGATGAGTATGTGGTGGTATACAGCTTGTTTTGCAATATGCTAATGACTCTTCAACAGCTGACTTCTTCTGAATTTTTTGATTACAGGTCAGAATAATTTGCTTCTCTTTTTGCTTGGCCAATATAAAAGTCAGTTCGCCACCATCTTTTTTGTCACGTAACTTACTCAATGGTAACATTTCAGGAAACTCCGCAAACCCTGGCAAGTAAAGAGGGCTTTTCGAAGAACCATCTCCCTCAAATGCACGTATACTGACCAGTGGATCTGATGCCTTCATTTCCATATTAAGTGCTTTTTTAATACCTTTCTGAGCAAATGGTGAATATCTAATTCCCTCAAGCGTTTGAATGACTAAAGTTCCTCTGATAACTTCCAGTGGATCTGATTTTTTTTCAATCAGTTGTTCAACGTTATTATTATCCATAGCAACACACAGGGTTGTTGAAAACAATACGATTCCTATAATTTTTTTCATGGACACTCCTTTTACCTCTACCTAGTTTATTATTTGCTGAAGATAGTTCATTTCAGTAACTATAATCAAATTTTTTGATGAACTCAAAGCTTTCATTAAATTTATTATCCTGCTCACACGATAATAAGAACAAATTTTTTACATTAATTTATTATAATATATTTGTTATATTTTATAGTACTTTTTGCACACTTTTAAAGTGAGATTTTATGGGCTGGAAAATAGAATTTTATGATAATAAAGTTATGGACATTATTCAAGATTGGCCTGCCCGTATTAAAGCTAAATTTGTGCGCATAATTGAACTCATTAAAAAAGTTGGTCCAAATGAAGTTGGCATACCCCCATATCAAACCATTAGGACATGGTCTTTTTGAGATTAGAGCAAAGAGTGATGAAGGTATTGGACGAGCATTTTTTTGTATGATAAAAGGACAAGTTATTATAATTCTTAACGGATTTATAAAGAAAACACAAAAAACTCCTTTTGGAGAAATTGAATTGGCAAAAAAGAGAATGCTGGAGGTAAAAGACAATGGCTAAAAGATCTGATTTTGAAACATTTAAAAAAACAGCTATGCAGGATAAAGAGTTTAAGACTGAGTATGAATTACTGTAGTCAGAATTTGAACTCATACAAAAATTTATTGAAGCCAGAAAAAAGGCGCGTTACTCACAATCGGAAATTAGCGCAAAGACTCAAGCTTCAACAGCCGGCTATTGCTCGTTTAGAAAAAGGGGGCTATACCAGAACCTCGGTTGCTAAATTATCGAGAATTGCTGATGCGTTAGGGTATTCAATAAAAATTTCATTGGCCCCTAAAAAACAAAAATAAGATAAAGTAGAACCGATAGAAATCTATTAATACAACCATTTCTTAAATGCATTTTTTGTCCAACGGTAGCCTTCGATCCAACTATAATTTGCACGGATCATAGTTTGTGCTGAAGCTAATGTTCCGGGATCTGTTACTTTACTCGTTAACTTCACCACCGCATTTAATAGTGCCTCCGAAGAACTTTTTTGATACGCAATGGCTGCAGTACCGGCGGCAATCGTTGCCACACCAATAATTTTTCCAATAGTACCAACGCCGCGTAATGAATCTACAATATTTTGTTGTATATTTTTAAGAGTTGGTTGATCACTCGCTGCCGTCAGTGACGTTAACACCACCGCAGAACACATCGATAACAACATTGCCTGATTTGCTGAGGGATCCATGCTCCATGCATAAAAACCCATACCCGCAGCGGCTAAGGTAGTAAGCACCGTTTGTGCAAGTTCTCGTGATTCATTACCGCGAGCCAACGCAATTGCTTGTTGTGCAACTTCTTCACCCACTGCATACGTAACACCGGACCCAATATTTTCTAATGCCAAATACGTAACTGCTTGCAAACTATCGATGGTAATAAATGATGATAAACAACGTAAAGAATTGCTTTGACAATCAAGCGTTAATACTACAGCAGCTTCCATACCAAAAATAACCAGCGTCGGTTTATTTAGTTTACTAATAACATTATAAATACCAAAGTTAATAACGGCCGGACCGTGAGTGAGTGCAAGAGTACTTACATTTTGTGCACTCGTGGTAACGCATTCCACAATTGGTTCACTCAATTGAGTAATATTCATGGAATAACTGAGATTTGTGCTCATTAACACAATGATAAGAAGAAATTTTCTGATGCCCATTGCCACACTTCCTATTTTTTATCTATTATTTCTAGTAGTTATTATTATACAGTAAATACCGCATAAATGGCAATACTATTATATTAGTATAGTGCGCACCTTTGATAACTGAAAACGGTTAACTAAAAAATCAGAAATAATGGTTTGTAAAATGAAAAGGTTGATAATGAAGCTAAAAAAAAATTAAGGAAATTTTTTTGGTAGATTTATTCTTTAAAATGTTCAATTTTTAGTTTTTAATCATATCTTCTTGTTTTACATAGTACCAAGATACATTAAAACTACCCGTTTGCTCCACCGCCTGCACAAGTTTAGTAACGTCATTGTTGGTTTGGACAGAATAATAACCGTCAACGTTATTCAATAAATCAACTTTAGCGATCAATAATTTATCATTGCCTAGTGTTGACACGTCAGGTTTTGGATCATTTTGCGAATAAGTAGGTACGTGAAATTCTGTAAGTTTAGTTGCTATTTGTTCTATTTTTGCAGTATTAAGCTTTTTTATTCCACCAAGTATAGTCAGAGGTAAAGAACTTATGCATAGTACTAATAAAAAAATAACATTCTTCATAAGTCTCCTAAAATGTAGATACCTTTGTGTAACTCAGTGCATAGTACTAAAAAATAGCAGGCGGGACAATCGGTTACTTCGGAAAATGAGATTATACAAGATTAATATATTTTAACGTTATTTAATTGCTAACTTCTCCATTGAAGGTATATCATCTCGTTGCACATAATACCAAGATACATTCCAACTACCATCAACAACCACTTCCACAAGCGAACCAAAAAGCGCAACCCCTCCCACAATCTTATTAACGTCATCGTTAGTTTGGAAAGAATAATAACGGCAAGAATCAGATAAATTCGTTTTAGCAATCAGTAGTTTATCATCACCTAGCTGTAACGTTGACACGTCTGGTTTTGGATCATTTTGCGAATAAGTAGGTACGTGAAATTCTGTAAGTTTAGTTGCTATTTCTTGTATGCGCTCAACGCTAAGCTTTGTTATTACACCACATACTGCAAGAGGTAAAAAATTTGCGCATACTACTAATAAAAAAATAGCGTTCTTCATGAGTCTCCTACAATATAGATATGCCTACATACACTCAATGCATAGTATCAAAAAATAGCCACGATGAAAATATTTTTTTAGCATGGACTAGATTTATTAATCAGCTAATTGATCATCCTAGTTCTTCATACCAAGATAGTGAAGAATTGTATGCGCTGCCTTACGGTATGCATCAACGTGTGGATCACCTTCCCTTTCACGAAGCTTCTGCGTATAATCATCAATATTTTCACCAGGTTGACATTTTTCTTCAAATTCTTCTTTAACTTTACCTGCTTGCACAACCGTATGCAAGTGGGCAGCTTGTCTTTAGTTTTTTCCGCATAATCTAAAGGAGTTTTGCCATGCTGATCCCGAGCCTTAACGCTATTGTTGCAAAAAATTAAAAAAGCCGCGCGATAAGCTCGACCTAAATCATATGGATCGTTGGCATCTAATACTAAGATGGGGTCTAAAGGTTGCCAATCGGGAGGATTCCCAATATGAATATCTCCAATTTTATTGCTTATATCTTCCTCCATACTTTTCACAATACATGGAATCAGAAACAATGAAATAATAATTATTTTTTTCATACAATAATTCCCTTAATATAACCTAACATACATTATTGGGCACTTTACTATTCTCATTACAAACAATCAAGCCTATTGGTTTTTTTAATTCTTAGTAGGCCGTTGCTTTTTATGTAAAGTTAGGCATAATTACAATATATTATTCAATTATTTATTATTTTAAATAGTAAATCAGCTGTTTATGGGGGTTAAAAAGCATGAAATTATATGAAAAAAGTAAAATAAAGAGCATTGTACTACTGTTTTTGATAGGAAATGCTTATGCGTATTCTTATCCAAAACCTTTTGGTTCTGGCAATACCTTATGGCGTTCACGCGATATTCCAGCTGCCAAAGTGGCATATGCACTTTCCGGTATTTCACTGCGGTTTCCCTCTCTTTTTTCTCGTACACCTGAAAGCATGCTCTTTTTTCTTTCGCAATTGAAAGCAAAAAAAATATTTTGGCATACCTATAATGCGGTTCCCGCCTATAAAGATTTTATTAACAATAACTGTCCCCATGGCCTGCCGGATTCGCTTGATGCTATACCGGTAATGAGCAAAGAAAATTATATTAAGAAATATGATATTGCCCAAACATTGCTTTGGGGCAAATTTCCTCTGCAAGGACAAATTGATACTTCTACCGGTACCAGCGGAAAACCCACTAAATGGATACGCGGTCATCAAGAAATGGAAAATGTAAAATCATGGATTAACATAGCAAGTAAAGTAGCATTGGGTAACAAACCGTATATTTTTTGTAACATGTTTGCATTGGGCCCATGGGCAACGGGCATGACCTCTGCGTACGCACTTACGGGCAATCAGTTGATAGTATCGCTTGGTCCCGACATCGATAAATTATATGATACCCTCAAAGATATCGGTCCAGAACATCGCTACGTGATAGCAGGGTACCCACCACACATGAAAAAATTTGTAGAAAGTGCACCTTTTGATTTGAAGAAGTACGATATTACGATAGTGGTTGGCGGTGAGGCAATGTCTGAAAATGTATACAACAGTATTATAAAGAGTGGCATTAAACAAGTATATTCTTCATACGGAGCAAGTGATCTACGTATTAATATTGGGCAACAAACAGAGTTCGAACAAAAACTACAACTGCTCTGTAAGGAAAACTCTGCATTTAAAAAAGAACTGTTAGGGTCTCTTGAGGGTACGCCACTCTTTTTCCATTTCAATCCGTTGCTTGATTATATAGAAGAAACACAGGATGGTACTTTATTATTTACTGACCTTGATGAAACACGAGTATCCCCACGTATGCGTTATGATCTTGGCGATAAAGGAAAAAGGCTCAAAATAAGTACCGTTAAAAATCTTCTTAAAAAATACGGCTATCAGCTAGAACCACAAACTAATTTACCTATTTTATGTTTATACGGTCGCGGAGATGATGCACTAACGTTCAATGGCGCTAATCTAATGTATGATGACCTTGAGCGCGCACTGGTGAAAATACCCGGTTTATATCAAAAGATAAATCGTTATGCCTATAATAAATTTGAAAACAAAAATCTTGATCAACAACTTGAATTTTGGATTGAACTTAAAAAAAATGTATCGCTTGATGATCTTGGAATGGATCCAGAAACACTTAATCAACGAATAATAACTGCTCTTGGTGAAGTCAATCAGGATTTTAAAGCTCAGATTGAGTATATTCAACACAATAAGGATTCTAATTTACCGCTGCCTTCTACACTTGCATACGAGCATGACAAATCTCCTATGGTAGAACAAGGCGCGCACCATAAAAATAAATATGTATATAACGTTGTGCTCAAATAACAACTTGTCGGAATATAAGTAGTTTTGCAAAACAAAACCCTCGATTTAGAGTCGAGGGGTTCCGAATATCTTATAGGATGATGTATCATTCTTGTGACCGTAAATTTTTGGCAATCACTACCATTGCATTACACCATGCATCAACTTCTCCCTTTGGATAAACTTCCTGCATATAAACCGAACTATATATCCCATTTGGATCGGGCTTATATTTTTGTTCAAATTCTTCCTTAACTTTGCCTGCTTGCAGAACTTCATGTACTTTAGGTAGTTTTTCTTTAGTTTCTTGCGCATAATCTAACGGCGTTTTATCGGCCTTATCTTTAACATTAACACTAAGGCCATGTATAATTAACCAAGCGGCATCGGAGGCTTGATTTACATCAAAAGATACCAATTCTGAATCGTCAACACCTGATAATATTGGTACAAGATGTAAAGGCGTCCTACCAAGAATATCCGTAGTATGAATATCTAAACTTTTTTTGCTAATATTTTCTTCCATGCTTTTTACAATACATGGAGTAATAAGAAGCAATGAAATAATAATTATCTTTTTCATACAACAACTCTCCTGCTTAATATAACAATACTATGAATTCCTAGTACTTTACTCTTTACCATAAAAATATTCAAGCGTGTTTGGCTTTTTTTAATTTCCCAAAGAGCCAAAATTTGCCTTAATAAAGCCCTTTTTTTATTGATTTTACTCTCTTTTTTATGCTATTATTAAATTTGTATTACTAATTGTGCAATATAAGCCTTAAAAAGGGGAAAAAGCTATGCACGTGAAATATTCTGTTTATATGTTTTTATTCCTACTATCATGCGACCTACTCGATGCTAGTTACATGAGTATTTGCAAAAACAAACAGCAATGCCAGGATTTAAAGAATTCGTGCCAATGTTATTGTTCACGCAAATGTGGGCCCCGCGATAAAAAACCTGATGACAAACCAGTTTTTGTTGCTGATGATCCTCGCGGTTATCGTTGCTATTGTAAACAATGGGATCTTGATCACGTTGACGAATGCAATCCAATACAGCCGCCTATTGACAACCAATAGTAATTATTGGTCGAGTTTCTCTATCAATACTTTTTTGTTCTTTTAGAATAGTAGTAATTATATTTTTGCCACCACATATTGTGCCATATCTTTTTTAGTACTCAACATATTTTCAAAAAAATATATCTACGTAGTTATCAAAAAAATAACCTTTTAATATACAAATTTTTATTGTATTATTCTTTCCGTTTACTATAGCAAACTTATTTTTATTATCTCTTTAACGCAGAAAATATCATTATGAAAAGTTACACACTATCATCCAAGTCACTCCACTCTATGCTCGTGACACAAATCTTACTGATGAACTGGCAATGTTTGATTGGCAACCCAAACGATCCTACTAAAGAATCGAATAATGAAATCGCTATCGATAATTTCAGAAAGGCGGTTGAGGATATTGTATCAAACCGTAGTTATGTTCATGCAGGATCCGCTGGGGGAAAAATTACAAAAATTATAAACGACCTTAACGACAAAAATATTGTTGGCATGGTTCGCTTTAATAAAAATCAAACATTACTCCATGTAGCTGGGCAACTAAGATCAGCATGTTTAATTAAATTATTGATTAAACGATATAAATTTAACCCTCTCATTGAAGATGGCGATGGAAATAAGCCAAGCAATTACCTTGTTGTATCAGATGACTCACTTTTAAAAGGGGAACAAGCTCGAAAATATTTAGCATTTAGCGAAACAATGCAAAAGTACAAAGATAATGCTTCCGCCGTAAATGCTTTAGTGAGCTTGAGTCAAAATAAAACCGCCAGGAAAGCTCGAAACATTACATTAGAGGATAACAATGCAATTGACCCGAACGTAACACAAAAATCTGATCACCCGACGACATTTGTAGAAAAGATTATCAGCGCATGCCGATCCATAGATGACCCGCAAGAACGTCTTATATACTGCATTAACATTTTAAAACCAGGCGATGCAAAATATACCAAAAATGGCTGGTTTATCAAAACAATCATGTGCTTTGATGGATGCTTTAAGTTAAATAAGGAATTTATTGAATCAACCATCGTGGACGATAAAAATCAATATACCCTCATTGATATAGCGGTACGCTATGGACAATTAAAATTACTAAAATATCTTATAAATGAGAAAAAAATTGCGCTTGATACTACCAAGTTACATCAATTAGCCAGAGCAAATAATCGTACAACGACGCTACAATATCTGGAAACTCTGGACAGCACCTTAAAAGACGTTACGAGAAAAAGAAAACGGATATAATAAATACTCATGGTATTGAACGTGATGCTATGAAATTTTAACATGAAAAAAATAGGCCAGAAAAATATTACTTTAGACAACGAATTAATCATGACAACTGTATTTCTCCAATTGGAAAAACTTCTCTTACCCCTAAGCAATAAAGAGCTTGCTGCCGTACAACGTAAATACCTCAAAAACAACTTTGATTTTATCGGTATACAAAAACCAGTTCTGCTCAAAGTACAACAAGATCTGCTCAAACAATTTCCCATTAAACATGAAGAGGAATTAATAGAAGTCGTAACGCAGTTGTGGCAAAAACATGAACGTGAATATCATTATCTTGCTTGTAATATTGCTCAAAAATTTCACCGGTTATGGACACCAAATATGTTTCCATTATTTGAAACGATGATTCGAACAAAATCATGGTGGGATACGGTAGATACTATTGCAGCAAATTTAATCGGGCCACTCGTTGCCCGCTATCCATTATTAAAATCCACCTTGGATTTTTGGATACGTGATGAATATATGTGGGCACGAAGAACTGCGTTGATCTATCAGTTACGATACAAAAAAAATACTGATTACAAAAGATTGTTTATGTATTGCTCAGCAACCATGCATGAGAAAGAATTTTTTATACGAAAAGCTATAGGATGGGCGTTACGAGAATACTCAAAAACTAATCCCGCGCATGTCGCTACCTTTATAGAAACCAATAAAAATAATCTTTCTTACTTGAGCATCAAAGAAGGTAGTAAGTATATTTAAAGCACCCAATCATCCCTATTTTTCTCGACCTATTTTTGCTAAATTTGATTTATTATCTATACTAGGAATCATGTGCGTGTAACTAAAGTATTTAATACAAAGGGATTTTTATGAAAAAACAAATGTTATTGTTGTCTCTGGCAACAACGTTAATAATGTATGCAGAAGAAAGTTCGACTCCTGCAGAACCAAATGATATACCGGCAATCATTCAAGAAATTCAAAAAGTAGATGAACAATTTTCACAGTTGCCAGAAACATCAAAAATAAGAAATGCTTGTAGCTTCACCAATAAGAAAAATACATATTGTGATAAAATAAGAACATTCCTTTATTGCGCTAAAAATTATCTTCCAAAAGAACACGTTCAAAAAACATGTCAAAATTCAAAACATAATGCTGAACAACGTCGCCTAATAGCAATTGATGCACAATGTTCATCCGATTGTTGGAATAAGAGTTTTCTTGATCATCCGTACAGGTATTTTCAACTTTATTCTAGGCTTTTATGTGAACAACTCGATCTTTCTCCGGAAGAATCTACACAAGAAATGGCAGACTTATTACATGTTTTAGAAACATTACAAGAACAATGCCATGCACAATACAAAGAATCTAAGAATCAAGAAAAAGATGCTCCTGATTTTTTTTAATGTAACTATGTAGAACAAAAAAAAGAGGATCGTAATTGCGATCCTCTTTTTACTTTAATTGAAATCTTATCTAAGTTTTAATAAACTTGAAAAAATATAAACTTTTTTCGGAAACTACCATAGGATGTACTAATGAATAAATTTCATAGAACCAGTATATTTGTACTTATCACTAATCTGTTGATGCTATCCGGTTGCAACAACAAACAGTCTGAAACCGATCAACCTAACAATAATGAAAAAGCAGTCATGAAAAAACCTACTATCCATATTATTCTTGGTAGCACACGGCAAGGTCGAACCTCCGACAAAATAGGAACCGCCATCAAAAACATGGCTGATAAAAGAACTGACATCATTACTGAAATTATTGATTTAAAAGATTATAATCTTCCTTTTTTTAATGACGAGGTTGCTCCTGCTTCACGAGAAACCATTGGCGATCCATTAATAAAAAAATGGTCTGATACAATAAAAAGAGCCGATGCATTCATTATAGTAACACCAGAATATAATTCCGGTTATCCAGGCGTATTAAAAAATGCATTAGATAGTTTGTATAAAGAATGGAATAATAAACCGGTAACCTTTGTAGGATATTCGGGTGGGCCATCCGGCGGCAGTTCAGCTATCGCACAGTTACAACAAGTTGCACGTGCATTAAAAATGACACCGGTTTCTGCTACGATCACTATTCCAAGTGCATGGAAAGCTTTTGATCAAAAAGGGAATTTAACCGCTAAAAATATCGAACAAGAATTAAATACGAGCATCGATCAACTAATTAATGCTAAAAAATAACTCATGTTCACCAATTCATCTAGATCTTCTTGTAGCGCAACAATATTATGAATCATGTGGATTGTTATGCACCAATATAATTCAAGAAAAAGAAAGTACTGAGTATGGTGCCTGTACCTTTGAAATTAATAATCGACACATTGCCTTTAGAGTAGCAAAAATAACCCCAACAAAAGTTGGACAGTTTGTTACGCTTTGGAAACGACTCGACACCGGAATTATTGCGCCATATGATACCGCAGACCCAGTAGATTTAGTTATTATAAGCGTTCGGAAAGAAGATCGTTTGGGTCAATTTGTTTTTCCCAAAACTGTTTTGCACAAAAAAGATATTTTTTCACACAAAGGCACGGGAGGCAAACGAGCTTTGCGCGTCTACCCTCCTTGGGATATAGCAAACAGTAATCAGGCCAAGGATACTCAAGCATGGCAATTGCACTACTTTTTTGAAATTACTATAACTGCGGTTGCTAAAAGTAATAGTATTCATTCATTACTTTTAGCGCACTAAAAAATTATAGGCTATCTATGTATGTAAAACAAAATATACCCGATATACTAACATCTCTTTCTGCTCGATGGCATTTAACTAATATAAGACCATTAGTGCCAGTTCAATGTAACAATAATTATGTTGCGGTTGCCTATAGCGCACAGTACAAAACCGATGTTGTAGTAAAAATTTTAATAGCCAATACTCGTGAACCGGAAGCATTAAAACTTTTTAATGGAAATGGTTGTGTAACATTACTGGATTATGATCCGGATACACGAGGACTTTTATTGGAGTATATAAAACCAGGAACAACTCTTAGAACGCTGTTTCCCGAACATGATTCTCAAGCCATTAGCATTGCTGCACAACTCGTACAAAAATTACACACAAAAAATCTTATGGCACACGCGCATAGTTTTCCAACCATTAATCAATGGCTCGATGTATTACATACCACTAAGAGTAAAAAAATTCCTGCGCATCTTTTAACAAAAGCTCAACAATTATCTGCAACATTATTGGCTTTAAAACAAAAATTGTATCTATTGCACGGGGATTTACATCATGAAAATATTTTACAACGTGGTCAAGAATGGATTGCCATTGACCCTAAAGGTGTCATTGGGCCGTTAGAATATGAAGTTGGTAGATTTATTATGAATCCTATTCCGGATTTACTTGAACAATCTAATGTAGCGGCAATAATCAACAACAGAATTGCCACGTTCAGTAACATTTTCGGCTTTGAACAACACCGTTTACGTGATTGGACATTCGTACAAGCTGTTTTAAGTGCATGCTGGACGGAACAAGGTGGAAGTGAAGATTTTTTTAACTATTTCATCAGATGCGCAAACACCCTAGAAAACTTATCTTAGTATATTAAATGACCCTTCAAAAAAATATTATATTACTTGACCAAGAAGACTCTTAACAAACACAGTAATTCTATTCTGTTCACGGTAATTGTTATGAAAAATATATTTATGTATAATTTCAGCAACCCTATCAACACTATTTAATACAATCGTATCATCCGCTACAGGCTGTATTGCTATTAGTCCTGTGTCAGCTAATGCCATAAAAAAATCTTTATCCTGATGCGTATCAAATTGTTCTTGCGTCAAAATTGGCTTTTCATCGTTAACCCAATAAAGAATACGTCCACTATGATCATCCAAATTTTTGATAGAAGACAAAATAGTACACTCATCGACAGTGAGATTCTTATGAAGCATAATTTTTTCTATTGCTTCTTCGTAGTGAATGATGAACATGCGGTCATACAAGGTTCTTGTTCGATCAACTAGCCAATGCATGCCTTTGCCTTCATTAAAAGCATAGTCAAGCCCAATTATCATAGCAGCGGTCGTTGCTACAGCAATCCCCTTGGCAAGCAATGGATGTCTGCGCATAAAATGTTTCATGCGAAAAGAAATATCTTTTTCATGATAATCTTGTACTATCTTTTCTCTCAATAACATATCTTCTATGGAAGATGAATCAGATGCTACTGTTACATTGGCCACAATAAGCCACACACTGAGAAATAATTTTTTCATGATAAGGTTAACCCACTAATTATATATACAAAAAGAGTAATATTATTTAAGAGTATAGCAATAACGATTTATTGTAAAATAAAAAAGTTTACTAACACAACACATTCTCTCTCATAATAATAAAAAATAGTTACTATTTTTTTAAAGCTTTATTAGAAAATTTTTGCATTAAAGGTTAAAGACCTTGTGAAATTAATGGGACCGTGCCTTTTTTGTTTTGTTGTAATGCATTGCACTAAGAACGAATACATCATTGTCTCGATCTTCAGCTTGCTCAATACTTGTTTTATCGTTAAAATTTTTGATATCAGTTCTTGCTCCATGGGCAAGCAGCAAGTCGATAATTTTAGGTATTGCATATTGTTCTGCATAATGCAAAGGGGTGTTCAAATCAAGATCTTGAATATTTACTCGGGCGTTATGTTGTAACAAAAAATCCGTCGTTTCAACTAAATTTTTTTCTACCGCATAATAGAGCAATGTTTTTCTTACTTCATCACGCACATTAATAAAGTCAATAAAGGTTTTGGATGCCTTTGCATAAAAATTTACTAATTCCTCTTTTATTTTTTGATCTTCATCGATGCGTTCAGAACGTGAAAAGCCAAGATCCTCAAGAGTAGTAAACAACGTAATAAATTCATTCCATAGCTCATCGCTAGCAAGATTGATAATCGGCCGGCCGCGTGATTTAAATCGTCTGAACGTTTTGGATGGATCTTCTGCTAAATATGTCCATGTTCTTGCTATCAGTATTGGGTACAATGCTATTCCTCGGCCTTGTATATTAAAAACAACCGAATCATTTGCAGTACCAAGACTAACTAGTTCTTTTCCTGCAAATTGATTCACTAAAATTTTTTTTACGTTAGCGCAATGAGTGCCTCCTGCATAAACAATGGTGTGATTAGAGGGGGATGCGAATAATTTAATGAGAAACTCCATGTCAGCAACTTTTTCCATAAATTCCCACAACAGTGTATCCAATTCAGTTTGTCTACATTCCGTTCTGATAATGTCTCTAAATTCACGCAAGGTCATAGACCGAGACCGATCACGATCTATTATTTCATCTACATACCTATAGAATGGCATTATTGTTCCCTGCATACACATATTCCATAATCTACGTAATGCCCCATAATACTGTTTAAACCCATTTTTTTTAACGTTCTCAAGGTCCTGTTCCGCCTTAGAGGTTTTAGGATCGGCTAATTGAGCTATAATAGCAAGGTAACGTTGCGCTGAAATATCCAATATTTTATCAGGAAGCACTACTCCCCTCATTAACATTAAGTGTGTCAAATCGATATTAGGAGCACCATTGCGATAAGTATCTCCATTATTATATACTACCGATGCATGGTTACTTGGGGCAAATTCTTTTTTTAATCTAAGGCTATATACAAGCCAATTAAATGAAACCGGATCACTCAGAAGATTAGAATCTGACCGGCCAACCGGTTCCTCCCATAATAGTTCTATAGGATTTTTTTGTGCAGCTAATTTTCGTAACGTGATTAATAACGTTCTTTCTGATGTAGTAAAAGCACTTTGCTCATCAACGGCAAGATATCGCTTCCGTTTTCTTGATGGTTTTTTAACGAATTCATGTACGGGAACATGCCAATCCGATATAAGATCTACTGTTTTGATGATAGTATTACCATCGGCAATAACAATTCGTTCATAGTTAAAAGGAAGCCCATTAATTATAGTATTGATGGGAGCTACTATTAAAAGTACGATGAACCATTTATTGAACATGATCAAATCCTTTTTTTACTCTTTTTTGATAGGAAAAATAATTTTTTTTCTAATCAAGCCCCAAAAATTTATTATCTTTTTTTTGTTTTTTTATAACGCTTCACACTAAGAAGAAATACATCGTTACCCTTTTCTTCAGCCTGCTCAATACTCGTTTCATCTTCCAAATTCTCTATGTCAGTTCTTGCTCCATGAGCAAGAAGCAACTCGATAATTTTAGGTATTGAGTGTTGTTCGGCATAATGCAAGGGTGTATTCAAATCAAGATCTTGAATATTTACTCGGGCGTTATGTTGTAACAAAAACTCCGTCGTTTCAACTAAATTTTTTTCTACGGCATAGTAAAGTAAGGTTTTCCTGAATTCATCACGCACATTAATAAAGTCAATAAAAGTCTTGGACCCTTTTGCATAAAAATTCACTAATTGTTTTTTTATTTTTTGATCTTCAGCTAAGCGCTCGTACAACGCCGATGGTAGGGCGACGAGAGCATCACGCAATGCAATAAATTCATTCCATAGCTCATCGCTAGCAAGATTAATGATCGGTCGGCCACGTGATTTAAAACGTCTGAATGTTTTATATGGATCTTCCGCTAAATATCCCCACGTTCTTGCTATCAAGGCGGGAGAAAATTCTATTCCTTGTCCTTTTACATCAAAGCAAACAGAATCGGTTGTAGTACCAAGACTAATAATCGCTTGACCTCCAAATTGATCCACTAAAAAATTTTTCACAGCGGTACAATGGGTACCTCCTGCACAAATAATAGTATGATTGTACGGTGATGCAAATAATTTAACGAGCAACTCCAGATCAGTAACTTTTTCCATAAATTTCCATAGCAATGCTTCCAATTCGGCTTGTCTATATTCCATCCTGATAATGGTTCTAAATTCACGCAGGGTCATAGCTGGATCATGATTTATTATATCATTTACATACCTATACAATGGCATTATTTTCATGCATACAGGTATCCCATAATGCATGCAATGCCCCATAATACTGTTTAAACTCATATTTTTTAACATTCTCAAAATCTTGTTCAGCTTTAGAGATCTTGGGATTGAGTAATTCAACGATGATGGCAAGGTAATTCGTAGCCGGAATATTTAATATCCGATCAGAAAGAGCTTTGCCAGGAAATGGCACCAAGTGCGGCAAATAAATATCCGATCCATAATGACGATACGTATCCCCATTATTATATACTATTGATGTGAGCTTGGTTACATCAAATTCATTTTTTAACTTAAGGCCATACGCAAGCCAATTAAATGAAACCAGATCGCTCGGAACATCAGAAGCTTCCCAGCCAACTGGCTCTTCCCATAATAGTTCTATAGGATTTTTTTGCTCAGCAAGTTTTCTTAACGTAATTAATAACGTTCTTTCTGATGTAGTAAAAGCACTTTGCTCATCAACGGCAAGATATCGCTTCCGTTTTCTTGATGCTTTTCTAACGAATTCATGTATAGGCTCATGAAAATCCGAAATAAGATCTATAATTTTAACAATAGTATTGCCTTCGATAATGATAATTCGGCGATATTGATAAGGTAATGCATTAATTATAGTATTGATGGGAGCCACTATTAAAAGTACGATGAGCCATTTGTTAATATTCATTACTAATCCCTTTTTTTTACTTCACCATAGTAGTGTATCAAAAAAATTCAATTTGAAACAACATATCTACGGTTGAACTAAGAAAAGGTTGTAAAATGCAATAAAAAATCGTCTTAGATAATGCAGACTTTTTTTTAACGCAATCGTTTAGTTGATATGTATATAATGGATACCATGCCAAGAATATAACAATAATAGACATGCGGCATAATATGTAATGGCGAAACCCCCGCAATGGTACTTGCTAGCAAAACTTGCGCACCGTAAGGAATAATCCCTTGAAAAACACATGAAAAAATATCAAGCCATGCAGCACTGTAGTGGGGAGGAATATGATAACGTTTTGCAATATCACGCGCAATTTCTCCACTAAAAATAATTGCTACGGTATTATTTGCAAGCAGTATATCAAATCCTGAAACAATCGCTGCTATTATTAATTGTGCCGTCTTTTTACTGCCACCGGTTTTAGAAATCCATCTACTCAAACTCTGGGTGAGCTCTTGAGTACTTTTGCCGGCAAGGCCAGAAAGACCACCAACCATTAATGAAAGAACCATTATTTCATGCATGCTTGCAAAACCTTTAACGATATCATTACTAAAGGCAAATAAGGTGTATCCGTGATGCACATATCCTATAAACCATGCAAATACCAGCGACAACAATAAGGTAATAAAAACATTCACCCCTAGTAAGGCTAATGCCATAAGAACTATATACGGTGTAACTAAAAGCAATGCGTAATCTTTAAACCCAAGTGCCACATTGGCATCTTGTACAAAAAACAAAACGGCAATGGTAATAATTGAGGCAATGCCGGCAACAAGCGCGTTGATGCGCAATTTTGCTTTCATATCTGCTTCTTGTGACATAACTGCAGCAATGGTTGTATCTGAAATAATTGATAAATTATCGCCAAACATAGCACCACCAACAACGGTAGCTATGCCGTTAATTACCGAAAATGCACCCTGACTTGCAAGGCCTGCTGCAATAGGAGCAACCGTGGCAATGGTGCCCATGGAGGTGCCTATTGAGATTGAAATAAATGCTGCCGTTAAAAAAATGCCAATTAATAAAAACTGTGGTGAAATACAGGATAACGCTACGTTTACGGTAGAGCTAACGCTGCCAATTGAAGTGGTAACGGAACTAAATGCGCCCGCCAATAAAAAAATGATACACATGGTAATAATATCGGGATGCCTAACCCCTTCCAGAAATCTATGTAATTTTTGGTCTTTGGTGCCGCCATCGAGGAGCCATCCTAATGCAATGGCCGGAATAATAGCAACCGTTGGAGAAAGTTGATAAAAGGCGTTATTAACTCCTAACAGAGAAAAATAAATACCGGTACCTACATAAATAACAACGAATAATAAAATCGGTAAAAAACTGATAAAAATCATAGAAATAATCTCATGCAAAAAAAGTGAAAACAGATAATTAAAAAGAATACTACTAAATATTTAGGGAATAATGAAAGAACCGAGAATGGTGTGCCTGTTAGGCCAAAACATTCTCGCATCGCATGAGATGTAATGTTTGCAAAGTTTTTTGAACGCGTTGCGCAGAGTTTTTTGTAGTATTAGCCATAGAATAATACCCTGAAATAGGTTAAAATATAGTTATAGTATATAAGTATTATTAAGAAAAAACAATGTAGCAGTACTAATGATTAATATCGTATTGGAACATGCCATGAGAAAAGTTTTTTGGGATAATCCTTATCAACATATCTTAACCACTACGGTTGCATCAGTTGATGGCAATAAACTGTTATTTGAAGAAACCATAGCCTACTCTTTTGCAGGCGGCCAAGAAAGTGATAAAGCCTACATTAATGGCCTGCCGATCCTTGACTCAGTACGTGAAGGTAATCTTATTTATTACACGTTGCCGGAAGGGCATAATCTTTCAATAGGTGATGAAGTTATCATGACCATTGATTGGCCACGCAGATATAGATTGATGAGGTTGCATTTTGCTGCTGAATTAATTCTTGAAATTGTAACCAAAAAATTTGGATTTGAAAAAATTGGTGCGCACATTGCTGAAACTAAATCGAGAATAGATTTTATAGCAAACACCAACATTACACCGCTTTTTGAAACTATAGTAGCTGAATATAATGAAATCATCACAAGCAACAAGCCGATTCAAACCGGTTATTCTGATATTGAAAATCAAAGGCGTTTTTGGAAAATTGACGGCTTTGCGCAAGTACCCTGCGGCGGCACTCATGTTAGATCAACCGCCGAAGTTGGATTTGTAACGCTTAAAAGAAAACATCCGGGCAAATCGATTGAAAGAATTGAAATCAGACTCGTTGATGATACGGTTCCCAATGTTTAATTGGTGGTCACGATTCAAACAATAATAAAAACCTAACAATATTCGGGGATATTTTTAATGAATAAATTTTTTATGATTTCTTTTACTTCTTTTTTTATGATCATAACAGGTGCTCGTGCAATGCAACAAGACCAAAAAAAAGCATTAGTATCTGCTCTTGCACATACCATACGTAAGGCCGATTACGCTACATTTAACGGACTTTATGCAAATAAAAATAATAGTCTTTCCGGTCCTAAAAAAATACAACTTTCTATCCTTGCCTGTAGCAAATTGTTAGCCGCAGATCATGAACAATCTTTGAATAATGGAGCAATATATAAAAGTAAAATGATTAAAGGCATCTTTGGCTTAGGATTTGGTTTAGCTACCGGCTATTTTGTATATAAAGGAATGTCACCAGATTTTTTTCCCAGAAATAACGCAGCCCTAGAAAATAGTTTTTCATCAGTAATACAATCAAGCTATGCTACCGCAAAAATATGTTTGCAGGCTGCAGCCTGGGCGGGGCCATCAGCTCTTGTTGCCGACGGATTACTTAATGTATATCGTGGGTATAATTACCAAAATCACTTAATAAATAATTTTTACCAATTGCAATCGATTAACAAAGACATTGGTAGATTAACTCAACCACGGGTTGGCAATCGATAACGTTAAAATAATGAGTAAAGCGACAATTGCTTTACTCATTATTTTTTAATCTCTTTTCCATGAAACGTTCACCGTTACTATTTTTTACTATTTCATAAAAATAATGTTGCGCATAGGTATGAATTAATTCTTTATCATGGGTGATACAAATAATAGTAATCTGATGCAACTGCGTTAATTTTGTTAAAAAATTCATCACCATCTGCGCATTTTTTTCATCAAGCGCCGCGGTCGGCTCATCCAACAATAACAACGTAATTGGTTTTTGCAATGCCATAACAATTGCCAAAATCTGCCGTTGCCCACCAGATAATGCTGCAACCTGGTTATTCGGCGTTATGCCAACTTCTTGCAGCATATCAGCATATTTGAACGTAGTAGACAAAGCAGTTAGCGATGGATAATAAGGCAACTGCGCTACTGATAGATTATTTGCAACAGAAAAATCAGTCGCGAGCATCGTATTATAATTTTGATGCACTAATCGACTGGTCGTTTTCAATAATAATTGAGTATTTTTATCTGCAAGATTATAGATAACTTCATTAAGTTTTATTGATCCTTGAATATACTCTCCATCATATAATTCACCTTGCAAAATACGCAAAAAGGTTGATTTGCCTATACCATTTCTTCCCATAATAAACATGATGGCATCGGTAGTAAAATCACAGCTCAAATCCTTGAAAAATAATGTATCACCTTCGAAGGCAAACGAAACGTTCACTGAAATAGTACTCATATTATTGTTATAAACCCTGTTCATATTTTTTTCCTTTGGTAAATATTTGCGTAAGAACTAGGAGCACAAATACTATGCATGCTTGTACCATAATAAAATAACGAGAATCAAAATGTATTTGCAAAAGCACCTGTTGCAGAATAAAGTAACTAACAATACCGAAAATCGGAATCATTATGCCATATTTAACCTTGGTAAAAGCTTTTCCTAAAATAATCATCGTAATACAGAATAAGTTAATGCCAAAGCCCATTGAGATATCGGCAAATCCATTCACGCCGGCATTTAAAAATCCCGAAATACCTGCAAGTGAACTGCTCACAACAATGCAAGCAAATTGAACAAAATAAGAAGAGATATTATAGTGTGTAAAAAAATCGGGGTTATTGCCGTATATACTACAACTCAGACCAAGGGCAGACCTGCTAAAGCAGAAAAACATACTGGTAATTATGAGAGCAACGATTATCAGCGTTGCTAATTGAGGATATCCCTGCACGCTCGGAATCAGCGATAAAATGCCATCCACCGTAGATAAGGAAACATGGGTACCATGTATAATCATTTGATTAATGCCGTGAAATAGTCCCAAACTAATAATACTTGCCAATAAAAATGAAATATGCGCATAGTATCTTACTATGCAGGTAACTAATCCAACAAAAGCACCCCCTAATAGCGCCGCACTACTCGAAAAAACAAGTCCAAAAAATGGACCTAGGTTGAGTAGTAACACCAAACTTCCCATCAATCCACCAAAAACATACGAAGATTCTATCGCCAAAAATGGCACTTTTAACACCGAAAATGCACAATAGGAACCCAATATAAGTGGCATATAGATACACACTTGTTCTAAAAAAGTACACAAAATATTCAGCATTACTGTTCTCCTGCAAATAAGGTTGATTTCAATAGAAAGAGTACTGTTTGATCAAGTATAAAACGTTGAGCACTCATTTCGCTAATATTAATTTTAACTCTAAAATCATGTATGAAATTGCTTGGAATTTCTGATGGTTGTTTATGATCTCGTAAAATATATATAGCTTTTTGTGCAGCTGCAACACCTATTTCATATTCAAACACACCAAAGCCTAAAACAGCACCTTTATCAACTGAGTTCAGATCTGAAACATATAATGGTGTATGTTTTCTTCGTGCTAACGCCACTAATGCTTCAATACCGGAAACAACAAGATTGTCTTTGAGAACCATAATGACCGCATCGTTATTATGCGCTGATAATAATGCATCTACTCTGGTAAACAATTCGTGGGTCGCGTAAATTTTAGTGGTAATTAATGCAATGCCAAATTTTTCGCACACGATTCTAAGTTGTTCAGTTTGCTTTTCCAAGCCTGGAGAAGGATAATAGGGAACTATCAATGTTTTAGTTGGATGCAACCTCAAGAGTACGTTAAGTTGTTGGTCAAAATCATAATGATCACTCACTACAACAACATTATTGCCAGAATGTTCAAGACTTTCAACTAATCCAATTTCAACCGGATTTTCAGATACGGCACAACACACTACCGGAATAGAACTTTTTCGTTGAGAAAAAACCTCCTTACAAATAAGTGATACCGGCGTTGTTATAGCGCACACCAAATCATAGTTTTTTTGTATGGTTTGATCTGCTTGTGAGCGCATCAAAATACGATCACCGTTACCATTATAGATATCATAAGAAATAGCTACTTGTTTTGACAGTTCATCAATAAATCCCTGCTGAATTTCCTCGAGTGCCGGATGTGATACCGGAAGCAAAATAGCAACACGATAGGTTGTAGCAGAAATTGCGTCACAGGGAGCAATATCCTCATTATTAGATTTGCGCACTACATTTTTCTGATTTAAAATAAAAAATCCAAGAAGCACTCCCAGAGTGCATAATAAGGTAATTATAATGCCTATTCGTTTCATATGTGTTCCTTTAAAACTAACGTATTGTCGGTTATTTTTTCAGCATGAAAACGCTCCTTGCCCGTATCAGATTTTTTAAATGCAATACGTTTTTCATAGAGGTATTCGTACTGCAAATAATCTATTAATCGGTCATCTTCGCGAGAAGCTCTGTTATTGATGATGGTAATTGTTTCGAGCGATGAGCCCGAAATATTTTTTAATACCGGAAACTGTTTAATTAAATAGCGTATGCGTTCATCAATGCCAGAAATTTCTTGTGGCACACGCGCAAGTTGATAATCGGGAGGAATGATAAGAGTTACGTCACCCGTAAATTCAGTATCAACAATCGATTGCTCAATGATGGCAATAATCTCTTGTATGATGCGTTTGAAAAAAATTCTGCATCCATCAACAAAATGTTCACCGAGTAATTTCCGCATACCACTATAATAGATGGGCAAATACGCGATCACCAGATGATCAACATCATGCTCTTTGCATAGTGAGAATGTTTTTTTAAAAGAATCCCGCACATAATCAATATCTAAAAAATCAGCAAGTTTAATAGTGTGTAAAAGTTGCCTACTATTATTATTCTTTTTTATGTACTCAGTTGGATGAGGAGTACAACCAAGCAAAGCAATATGTTTGCTCTCGGAAGGAATAACAAAATAATCGCCCACGTATGCATGCACCTGTTGACGATGCATGCTAGTTGTGTACACCATTATTGCTAAAAATCCACCGATCAGTATCGTACTCAAGGCCACAATCGGCATTACTTTATTCACAGGCCTTCTCCTTATATTGTGCATGAACATGATCAACAAGGTGCTGGTTGAATAGCGGAGAAGTTTGATAGGTATAGGTACTATCAGGCTGCACAATGTACGGATTGAATTTTTTAGTCGGATACCCTTTGCTATTGGTAATGGGTAAACTCGCCCCCGTTGCCTGAATCCCTTTTTCCTGCAAGGCAAGAATCATCGGCTTTAAATCATCAGCATCTTGATCCATAAGTATATAATTATGGCTAGAATCTAACTGCTGCGTTAATTCTTTATGCAGTACATCAATATTAGCACTCAGTTTGCTCGGTGGATTATCCTGCTCAATCATATTCGTAAAATATTCTAATTTTGGAATAACAATACGAATATCTAAAGGATAATTTTTAGCCTGTTCTTCATATAATCGCTTGTAAAACAATGCCGATTCTTTAAGAAATGTATGAAAAACCGATGGTTGCAGGGTATCTTTTAGATGGCGCATATCAGCACAATAACTTGGCATAAACATATGTACAAGATATCTTGATTGGTTATCTACAGTATTTTCTGTTTTTTGATCCGCTGTTTTGAGCAGAATGCGTACATTTTCTTGAAGTGTTGTATAATCAAAACCGGCATCAAAAAAAAGTTTAAATAGTGCCGGATTGGAAGAATCACCAATATATTCGTTAAATTTTTGTAAGCCAGGGACAACTTTCAAGCGATGCAATATGAGTTTTTACACGCTTTTCTACACCCTTAAGTACTTTATTAATATTATTGGCCGTAATAGGCTTATTGCTATGATCTGCAAGTTTTTGACAATGTTCTTGCAAACAATGCATATACTGCTCAAAAGCAGAAAAACGTGGCGTTGCACCAAAAACAGAAATGCTCGATGGTCTATTGCCAATGGATGTGCCAATTGATACATCTTCATTATGATCAATAATAGTTAGTTTTGCTTCTAATCCACTATCCATCGCGCTGAGATTGCCACTAAAAAAAGGTATTAAACAAATTAAAAACAATATCTTATTCATGATTATCCTTGCTAAAATTGTCTGAATTACTGATTTTTTGCATCAGTATTACTAGGTGAGTGCTAAAACAACACAAACTCAGATCAATTACATAAATACATTATTCAAAAGTATTAAAAAACAGCTATGTAAAATAAAAAAAATGGTGTTAGGCGCAAGGCCAGCAAGAATTTTCCCACAAAGCTGGGATCAGAGAGGCGCAACGGGTTGTTGCCATAGATAGAGAAAAAGTAAAGACTGGCTTAGGAGCATGCCGATCTTTCATATAATACCTATTTTCCATAGGGTTCTCCTCAAGAAAACTAAAAACTACTAATTCTATGAAACCATACATTTTCTTATTTGTCAACTGTAATTAAAAAAGGAGCGTAATACAAACAATGTTACTAACTTTGAACCTACCCGTAATAACCGATAAAATCTTATCGCAAAATACATTTTTTCTACTTATTTTCATAATCACGCAATTATTGTAAAAAAAAGCGCAAAGATAATAATAGAAATGGTAATATGCATCATTAATGATAGTATTTTCATGATAAAAACAATAATAACTAATAATTTTCAAGGATGTTTTATGAATAAATTGTTTATGATTTTTATTGTCCTTGCTTTCGCGATGACAACAAGTATTAATGCCACGCAAGAAGAAAAATCACTTGCTCCTTTTATGATGCAAGCGATCAATAAGCGCGACTATTCTAACTTTCACGGACTTTATACGGGTGCACAAAATTTTAATACTTACAAAAAAAAACTTTCTGATTTTTCTCAAGCTAAATTAGATATAGCACAACAAAAAATGAATATAAATCAAGGAGCTATCAATCCAGAAAAAATGCTTAAAGGGTTCTGGTTTGTAGGAATGGGTTTAGCTATTAGTCATCTTGTATTATCTAAAGAAACAGATATTGCAGTTGCGTGCGGAGCTGCTACCCTTCTTACGTTCGGAGTACATGATTTGGTTGATGGCTACTATTACCAAGAGTATTTAAAGTATCAGTATGAACAAGCAAAACAATTGCATGATCAAGCATTTGCTACACAGAATTAATTTGTCTAGTTAAGTTATTGGACTCGTCGCACCTCCCTCAATAATTTTTCAAATAATTCGTCTGAAGATTTTTTGACATAATAGCTAATTATTTTGTCCATAACAATCATACCTGCTAATGCATATGCAGTATAATATACATGCTGAATATAAGAAGCAAATTTAAAGAAAGCATAGCCAAGTGGATTGTTATACCTGCATTCCGCCTCTTTTATTTTTCTAATAACAGTAGCCCTTTTCAATCTTTTTGCTGACGATGAATGTTTTTCTCTATCGCTTTCTCCAAACATTTTTGCTGCTTCTTCATGATCTTGCGCTGTTAATAGTGATGCATATGCCAATGGCATAAGATCGGCTTCTGTTTCTACACTTCTTGATAGTTTGTTACTTTGTTTTTCGGTTATTTCAATAGGCTTAAGGCAAAAACTTTTTCTGTTATTATTAATTAGATGATGATACATTTCAACCGACCCATGATTTTTTTTGATGTGTTCAAATTCATGTCGCAAGGTGGCAAGCCCCATTTTTTTGCAAGAACACCGTGAAGATTGAGAAACTACACATTCAGCACACCAACCACGGAAATTTATTACACTATTGAGGTAAAGATAAAAGTTATCTTTGAATAAGTAATCTTCAATGTTCGCACTATCAATACGTTTAAAACGCTTCATTATTGATGAGCAAGTTCCTTCACCCCATATCATTTCAACGTTTATAGTACCACGCACGTCCATTTCATTAACTACTTGTTTAATCATTTTTCTTAAATACGTTGGAACATCATCCTTATAATTAATAATGGAAAGCCACTGCCCATAAATTCTTTTTATATATTGCTGTTCATTGTTTAATTGCTCAAGTTCATGCTTACCATATATAGCCGCTAAAGCTTTTTTCTTTTTTTGCTCAACAAATTCTTCTACGCATTCACCAGGCGCAATCCCTGCTTTTTTGACTTTTCTAACGAATGTATAAAATGTTTTATCAGAATCACTTTGCTTTAATTGTTTAAAATAATTCACATATTTTTGTGGAACTAATTGAGCCGATACGCATCCACCGTTACTCATTAAAATACATACAATATATTTAAATTTACTCATCATACATCATTCTTATAGTACATGTGAGGGTTATGATATGGTGTATCTTCGTTTACATAAAATTTATGTTAAAAAACTTATTTTTCTTGCAACTATTATATTTTTTTCACAAAATACCAAAATAATTGAAAAATTAATACCAATTATATAATGCTCAACGTAAATTTCTATACTATTTTTTAAGGAGATGTATATGTGCTGCACATCACTGATCGATGCCCTTGTTATGTTATTAGGTTTGCTTTTTATCTATTTAACCTGCATGGTTGCCGTTGTGCAATTTAAAGGTGATACCAGTATTGCAAATTTCACCTGGGGCGGCGGGGTCATGCTCGTAGCACTTTACACTTTTTTTGTATTCAGCGCTTTTCTGCCACAACAAATTCTCATGACTGCACTCATGGTATTGTGGGCAATGCGCCTGATTATGTATGTGTATCTACGGTACACCGGTAAAGATCCGCGCTTTGCTGCATGGAAATGGCAAGGCTTTAAAGCACTCTGCATTAATATTTGTTGGGTTTTTGGCCAACTCATTATGATTGCCATTATGAGCTATCCGGTTTTTGCTGTGAATGGTAATAATATTCCACGTGGCATAACCATGCTTGATCTATTTGGTTTAGCCATCTGGCTCTGCGGGTATTGTTATGAAGCAATCAGCGATTATCAGCTATTTGTTTTTATGCACAATCCGGCCAATAGAGGACGTGTCATGCAATCTGGGCTTTGGCATTACTCGCGTCACCCTAATTATTTTGGTGAAATTTTAATCTGGTGGGGCGTTTTTTTCATTGCATTTGCAACACCATATATACCTCGTAGTTTATTATTCTCACTTTCTTTTCTTATTACTCCCGTCACTATAACGTGCTTGCTCGTTTTTGTTACCGGTATTCCATGGATTGAAAAAACCATGATCAATAATCCGGAATATCAACAATACAAAAGAAAAACAAGTATGTTAATTCCGTGGTTTGTAAAAAAATAATATGCGAAGGAAATGTAATATGGCAGAAGATTTTAAGGTAGGCGATCATGTCGAGTGGAATTCTGAAGTCGGGCGTGTTCGCGGAACCATACAAAAAAAAATTACGCAAGAAATTACGTTTAAAGGATATACGGTTCATGCATCACAAGAAGAACCGCAGTATTTAATCAAAAGCGATACTACTGATCATCTTGCTATGCATAAAGGATCGGCTCTTAAAAAAATAACAAAAAAATAATTGTTATGGGTAATATATTGTATGATCTTCTATCGTTGCATATGAACGCAATTGGTGAATTTTTACTGAATGAATAGTATAAATATTTTTTACAACAATTCCCTGCGCCGTAAGAACATCGGCAATAAGTGAACGATGACATCTGAACGGAAGAATTTCGGCACACATGATGGCAACATGTTTTTTTGCAGCAATTTCAATTAATTTTTTTATATTTTTTTTAAACATATCAGTTTGCATGTAATCAGCAAACCCGCGAAATGATTTATTGTGCAATCCCTGATTGATTGATTTTTTTGTTGTGTGCCGCAACCCTGATAATCCGACCATATGCCGATAACCGATTTTTTTATTGCGTAAATAATGCGCCAACGTTTCTTTATTAAATTGTGGATTATGCTGAGAGTAGGGAATTTTTCGAATATCGATAATCTGATTGATCTGATAGTGTTCTAATATATTTTTAAATTCATCGATTGGTCGTGTAGAATGCCCAATCGTGAAAATTATTTTTTGCTTCATCGCTTTTCTCATGCACAAAATATGAATCACCAATCAAAGGTAAGATACATCAATTTCTAATCTAATCAAAAGATTATAGTAGATTTATTGGTTCGACTCACCTAATTTTACTGTTTCTTCTTCTGGCAGAGTAGCTGATAAATTATTAAGAAGGTATCCTATACGCTTTTCTTTCGCTTCAAAAAAGGCCCAATTCGCTTCTTCTGAAGCATTCGTAATTTCTTGTTGTATTCTTCCGATTTCACTAAACGATGCGGTAAGTTCATCGATAGTGGATGGAATAGTAATGGTACTTTTTTCTAATGACTTCTTAACGTCATCAGAAGATGTTGTTATTAGATGTTTATGTAATGCTAAATATCGCTCTTTAAGCTGCTCGTAGTTTTCATAATTAGAGTTTAATAACATGGTATCGAAAAAAGGCGCTTCGGCCTTTCTAAGATCATCCGCTAGATTATCTAAACAACGCCGACGCTCTGTCTGATTATCTTTATTTTTTATGAGCACATTCCACACGTTCCTAAAGTTAGAAGGTTGATATTGAGAATAGTTTATCTCTTTCGTTATACGCTCTATTATCTTGATTTCATTCTTACTGATTTTTTTTCTTCCGACAAGCGCTTCCGCTAATCGTTGATTAGGATTAGGCACTATATTTTTTTCTTTAATAAAATCTACCAGTTCTTTATCCGACTGAGACTTGTCCAATAAATCTACCATTAAGGCAGCTACCTTGCTTTGTTGTTTGGAAAATTTAAGATTCAGTTTTGGTGAATCTTTCGATTCATCATTTACTTTAATCCATCGCAACAATCCCCGAAATGTATCAAATCTTTCAGGAGCTAAAGGTATATATTGAAAAATTTTTTCTATATGATGATTGTCAACAGAACCAAAATTTGGAATGTTAGTATCTGGAATTAACTCAACTTGATCAATATGATGAGCAATAACTTTACAACACAAATCATATAATGAATCTATATTTTTTACTTTATTGTGCTCAATGCCAAATTCTTGTTTATTTTTTTTGGTAATAACATCAATTTCCATTGCTATGAGCGGAAATCCAAAAATTAATGTGTATAGTAGTAGTATATACTGTTTCATAACAATTAACCTCCATTAAATAAAACTTAAACCCCCAAGATACCGTAGTAAGTTAGGTTTATTTGCCTAACTTACCTAATTTTATTGCTTCTTGCCCTGGCAACGTAGCCGATAAATTTTTGAGTAAAAATTGCACATTACCGCTTTGATCTTTATCAAGCGCTTTTTTCCCAGCTTCTTGTTTGATATTTTTTATCCTATTAAAGGCCGTAAACTCATCAATAGTTAAGGTATCTGATTCAATGCCGATTGTGTTTAATAGCGTCTCAGTACCAGGACAGGCTTGTACCAATGATGTATGCAATTCTGCATATCGCTTTTTAAGTTGCTGATAATGTACATAATTATTATTCAAGAGCGTAGTATCGAAAAACGGCTTTTCTGCCCTTTTAAAAGTATTTACTAACGTAGATACACAAAGCCCGCGCAATGGAGATGTCTTCTTAGCATTTATCAACGAGTTCCACGTCTTTTCAAATGAAAAACGCTCATCGGCATTGTAAGATAAGTTTTTTGTCATTTGTTCCACTAATGTGATTTCACGTGGACTGATTGATCTTCTTTCAATAAGCGCTTGCGCCAACCATTGATGAGCATTTGGCAATATTGGACTCTTTTTAATGGCATCCAGTAGTTTCTTTTTTTCTTTATCTAGAGAAGTATCCCTACTTAATTGCTCCACCATCAATGCGGCTCGACCACTTTGTTGGTCGGGAAATGTAATGTTTTTATCCCGAGACTGATTGTTTACCTCAATCCATTCCAATAATCGATAAGCCTATTAAGCTTTTCAGGATTTAATAAGTAATTAAAAATTTTTTCTGTGCAGTGGTCTGGAATTTGACTGAAAGCAACCGCATCAAAATTTAACTCTTTATTATTGGTAGCAATATGCTCACCAATTGCATTACAACACAAGTCATGCAACGAAGCAATTTCTCCAACAACGGCTTGCATTTCGTGTACATTTTTGTTCTTAGAAGAAGCACGATCTATTTCCATTGCTACTACTGGAAATCCCAAAAATATGCAGAGCGATAACAATATATAATGTTTCATATAATTCCCCCACTAGATATGGGGAATTCATAATTTAAAAACTATGAACTCCCAAAAAAATTATGTTTAAAAAAGCTTAAATGTAATAAGATCAGTAGGCTGAGCTTTTAAATCTTGTATTTTATTTTTTTCTTCTTTTGGAAGAGTTGAATCTAAGTAGTCCAGTAATGAACCCACTTGATTAGTCTGCTCTGTTAAAAACTGGTGAAGATTATTGCGTCCTTTGCTAGATTCGGTTTTTTATTTTATCAACGTTGTTAAATGCAATAAGTTCATTTATGGTTAGTACGGTTAGCGTTAATATCTCTTTGACGTAATGTCATCCACATATTCAGGATCAAAGCTTATAAACATTCCGCGCAATGCTAAATATTTTCTTTGCAAATACTTCATAACCTTGATAGTTGCAATCTAACAATACTTTGTCAAAAATTGGTTCCTGCACTTCCCTTAGCTGATAAGAAGTTTGCTTGGCTAAATCGGAAGCCATTGCTTCATCTTGCTTTCCTGCTATAGCTTTCCACATACTGTATACCGGCACAGACGAATCAACTTTAGGTTTTTTTTGATTTTTTAATATCACTCCCAAAGATTTTTGGACATCCTCACCGATTATTCTTCTTTCAATAAGAGTTTTTCGGCTAATGATTGGCTCGCGTTAGATGTTTCATTATCGCTACCTAGTATCATTGATACTGCTTTGCAAACATTCTGATTAGAAAATGCAAGCTTAAGCCTTGATTGGATTTCTGATTGTTCATTAACTTTCGCCCATTGTAACAATAATTCAAAATTTTCAGGATTTAAGCCTGCATACTCAAAAATTTTTTCTTTGTTATAATCAAAAATATTACCAAAATTAGGTATTCCAGTATTAGTTAATTCGACTGCACCAATATTCAAACCAACAACTTTACAACATAAATCTTGTAATGAATCCGGGTTTGCCACTGCCCCTTCAATCATACGCTCTTCTTTGATTCTTTTAGAAGAACTATCTATCTCCATCATTTCCATGGCCGCTACCGGCAAACTGCATAATAATACAGATAATAATAAATATTGTTTCATAATAATCCCTAACCTTCGGTATATAAACATAAATAAGAAATTAACTATAAAAAATATAATACCATTATTTAAATAAAAAAACAAGGTGGTAATTCAGAATGAAAACTATTATTATAACGATATGCCTATTTTTGCCCATGCGCCCCAGGTGCGGAAGGCAGTATTTTGTTGTGGTGTCTCAAAGAAGGCGCCCAGGCCAATAAATGTTTCACAGCAGGAAACTGATAAGAATAGATTAGTTGCTACATGCCAACGATGAACGACTGCTGCTCGTGTTGACCCGGAAAGAAGGTCAAGGTCGAACTCTACAATTGGTATAAATGCCGGCTGACTATTAACCATATCATTAGGAGCCTGTTGCGCAATCGTACTTGCACTTGCCGTAGCACCAACGTTAGTACCTGGCACTAACGTTCCATCTCCCGCAATACCAAAAACCGGCGGGAAGTGACGATGCAATTTAAGCATTTCATCACCATGTAACCACAGATCATAGCCAGCTTCAAATTCAACAAAATCATTTTCATAACGAAAACCTACTGAAATATCTGCCATATTAAACGGTTTTACGCGTACTTTTCTGGTGAGAATGTTAACCGCCGGAATATTTTTTCTACCATCAAGCGCATTGAGTAAAAGGTAGCGACTCCATGCTTTGCATTTGAGATCTAACGTACGCCATTGAATATTACGCACCAAATACAAATTTTCTATATTAAAAAATAAGGCAAGCAAATATGGATCTTGGCAGCTGTTTAACGGAAATTGAAAGTTGACCCCCGTACCAAATACAAAATGCCGATTATTACCAAGAAAAGGATTAAAAAGAAACTCAGCTTGTTGTGGTGCTGCCGTCGGTGCAGTAAATATGGTATAGGCACCAATCTGGAATCCATCACGATTCATACATACGGTACCAAGTTTGAACACAATTTCGCTTAACCCCATTTTTTTATGAGATTTTAAGCTAATTTTGCCGAATTCCCAACTGTTTTGATTGAATGCTTGAAAAATAGTAGTTGGAAGGCCCGGTGTATCAGGACCGGTTTGAATAATATTCTGTCTTAATTTTGGATTATTTTCTATATACTGAATCGGCAATGCAAGTGCTATCCAAAAACCATCAAAAAAATCCGATTTAAATAATGTGGGAAATAGTTTTTGATGAAATTCAAGCCACAAACTAGCCTGACGTTGCTGCGGATTTAATTGCATAGTACCAACAAAGTTTGATGGCAAATTAATCCATTCAGCACGAATATTACGCAACTGTGGATCTTGTGCCGCATCACCTTTAACGATAATAATATTTTGTTTATTGATCATAAAATAACGCGCAACGTTATTTAAATGTGAGGTATGTTGATACATAGCAATTGCTTGGGCACTGCTACCCCATGGATCACACGGTTCATAAACAAAATCATGCCATGCTGTTTGTTGTGCAGCTAAATTTCTGTAAACGGGTCTGGTAAACATAAATGATTGGGCATTTTTTTCAAAATGATTTGAAACAGCAGCAAACATTTGACGAGGATTAATATTTTCTGCAGGTGGAAATTCGACACAATTATCACCATACTGATTTGATACCGACATTACCACTAAAATCAATAACGTTATCATGCTTTTCTTCATTGATATTCCTTTTTAATAATGAAGCATTCCCTAAAGCTTAGGATAGCTTGCGCAGAAAAACAAGTGAGATGTACAATAAAATTTTATTGATAACCATCAATTACGCTCTTTTTTATGCATACTTTAGTTCTTTTTGGATACTATTCTTCCTCAATACTATTTTTTTCATCCTGATGAACGCAAAAAAATAGTATTGCCAAGCTGCCCCAAACAATAATCAAAAAAATGGTTGTATAATTACCTATCAGAGGTTTTTGATAATCAAAACATGCTTCTATTATATTTTTTTATAAATTTTTTTTATGGAATCAAAGAATCGCAAGAGATTGCAAAATAACTGCGTTTTGTTTTATGTTACTAGTAATACCTACCCTCATAACTCAGGAGTGGTTTACATGTCCCTATCAATAAGAAAAGTAATTACTACTATATTTGCCTTACTCATGCTAGGTTTTGTTATTATTTTTCATGAAATGGGTCATTTTTTTACCTGCAAATTATTTAACGTAGCAACGCCAGTTTTTTCCGTTGGATTTGGCCCTGCACTCATTCATCGTACCATTGGTCAAACCAGATTTCAGCTTGCACTACTGCCATTGGGTGGTTACGTTAGCATTAATAATAAAGATCTTGATACAAAACCATACTGGCAAAAAATGGTGATTACCTTAGCGGGTATTTTTAATAATATTATTCTTAGTTTATTTCTTATTATTATTCTTTTTTTAATTAATCGCTCAATAATAGTACCGGTCATAGGCGATATAACATCCGGCTCACCCGCCGATAAAGCAGGATTGCAACGTAATGATAAAATTAGTATGGTTAATCATATACCATTACATAATACCATGACGTTACTCATGCAGATTATTCAATCATCGCCCCATAAAAATATTACGTTGAGTATTACAAGAAACAATACACCGCTTGAAAAAGTAGTACATCTGGAACGAACAATTTTTATGGGAACATCTGTCGGCTACTTAGGAGCTACTTTTTGCACCGATACCACACATACCAAATCATTCGGCACCAGCATCATGGAAGCACTGCAAACAACAAAAGCATTAATCTATGAATATATTTTTTTATTAATAGGCTTATTTAAATCAACATCACCAAAACAGATTAAGGGCCCGTTAGGGATACTTGCCTTAACCAGCCAAAGCCTTTCACAAGGATTATCTTTTTTTCTCTTTTTTATAGCGAGCATCAGTATTCAATTGGGAATATTCAATCTTATTCCTATCCCACTCCTGGATGGCGGACAGGCCTTTGAATATACCCTTCAAGCAGCAACCGGCAATATGTTATCCTTTGAGGATGTCGCCCTTATTCATTACAGTATACTGATACTCTGCATTCTGTTCATTATTTATATTAATAGAAAGCCCCGTACTACATAATGGCGAACATGATTTATATCAATAATTCACCGTTATTTTTTTGCAAGAAGATTATCAATAATTAGTTCAAGAAAATTGTTGTTTTTTCCCGGCACATAACGCGCATGCCATTCAATTAAAAAACCTTTTTTTAACGCCATAGAATGATAACCGGTAAGAATATAATTTTCTTGGGTAAATCTTAATGAGCAAAATTGTGCAGCATGAAATCCATAGAGATCCCCAGAAAATGCAGGGTTAGGTTTTGGGGCGAGGTCCCAAGTCTTAATAAATCCCTCACCACCACGCGCACCAATCTGCTGGCCATTATCATTAAAGGCGAGTGCATTAACTGATCCAAGATCATGCGGCAATTGCGCGATAAATTTATTTTCTTGTACATTGTATAAGGCAATTTTTTCATTTTCTTTTTTGTTTCATACAATGCCATGGCGAGAATATGAGGATCAGTTGGGGCAAAAAGTGCTGAAGAAATCTCATAATCTCGTGAAAATTTAGTCCTTTCCGATGCGCCAGCACGAATAAACGTTTTTAATAAAGTACGCGTTGCCACATTCCATAATTTAACCGCACCATCAAAAGCAGCAGAGGCCAATAAAGAACCATCACTATTAAAACTTACGGTGTGCCCAAATCCCATATGTCTTCCCAACGTAGCTTCTTCTTTCCAGGTTTGTGTATTCCATAATTTAACCATTGCATCATCTGATGTACTTGCCAACAATGTTCCTTGTGGATTAAAAACAACAGAAGTAACCGCATCTTCATGCTGGAGGCCTGCAACTTCTTTACTATCAAACCGATCATCTAATTCAAGTATCTTGATATTGGTAGTTTGTTTACCAAGAAAACCTACCGCAATAATATTATTATTTTTTGGATTAAAAGCTAATGATCGAATCGGTTTTTCAGTTACTTCTATTTCTTTAATTAATGATTTTTTACTCCAGTCCAAAATTTGTAATGTACCATTATAATTGCCAACAACTACGATATTAGTACCTTGTGGATGTTGCACAATAACACTTGGATTATTTTCAGTTAATATAACTGCACCAATATCTTTAAAATAATCCGGCTTTTTACTCATTATAGAGATAGCAAGGTAATCTTGAACCACATCTGCTGCTTTCCCCAATTGCTCAAGTACAGCAAAAAGCTCATCTTTATTTTGTTGTGTAACTTTTTCTATTATATAATCTGCATACTTATTTAGATCAATTTTTTTATAATCACGAGCTTCTATGTGCGGTTTTAAATCATTAAACAATGATGCAAAAACAGAAATTGGTTTTGGTTTTACTGCTATTGGCAGCTGGGCAAGCATTGTTGAAAGTTCACGTAAGTTCTGATTGAGGAGTAATAAATTATCTTGTATATCCTGCAATGCTCCTGAGCAGGTATATTCATTACCAATGAGTACAAAAAATATTATAATCAGATAGCGCTTCACTAAAACTCCTATTGCATATTTTGATAAAAAACGGTTATTTACCTAATCAAATAGCATATTCGATGCAATAAAAGCAATATAAAAAATAAATGCTCACATGTATGCATGCGAGCATTTATTACATTACATAAGAAAATATCGTAATTATTTTTTTGCAGTTTTTTTCTTTAGTTCTTTGCTGTATAAATTGTTAATTGTGATTGAAATTCTTCATCAGTCGAAATATCAATATTTGTTCTACTGGTTAATGCATCTACAATGCTTGACACCACTTGAATTTTTGAACCATTATTCAACGCTTCATTGCACAGTATTATTGAATAAATTGATAACTCTTTAAAAATTGGTACTAGCTTCACGCCTTTAGACTGGCTATACCGACCATATGCACTAGCTGCACAATCGTTAAAAAAATCTGCTCTCCCTAAATAGGTAATATAATTTTTGCCATCTTCATTCACAAGCACCGCTTCCTGCATATTGCGCACAGCAAGAGTGCCGCAAAATTCAATAAATTTAGCATTATCCAAAGCATTAATTTTTGATTGTTGCCCTGATGTCAAGGCGATAGCATCAAATATTGACGTATTATCTTGCATAGCTAAACAAGCATTAAGCACAGTGATAAAAAACAATAACATTAATTTTTGACTCATATTATACCTTTAGCGAACCTCAATTACTTAACTAAAAAAAACACCATATTCTTCTGGTTCTAAATTTATACCGTCAAGATTAGCAATAATCAAGCTTTTCAAATCTACGGCTTGATCAATTACGCCAGCATCATACAATATTTCATCACGCTGCACAACGTTTCTTAATATAGCAATTGCATGTTTTATTGCTTCAAATTTATTTTTATGTAAATTTTTCGCATCCTTAATAGCTGAGCTAGAGTAAAGAATTGATTTATGTGAAAAGTCTAATGCAATTTTCTTATAATTTTCGCTTGCAGCCAAATCGTTCTCAATGTACCGATTGTAAGCATCATCAGCTAACTGATTGAATAATAAAGATTTTTCATACAAATTACCATAGCTAATTATATTGTAACCTTTATCGTTAATCACGTTAATTTCTAAATCTTGTTCCATAGCACAACAACTATGAACAAAAATGGATACTAAAAAAACTATTATATACATATGCTTTTCTTATCGTTGTAATTTTTGCTGTTGTAACTCTCTTGACGCATCAATATTTATAAAATCTTTGCAGAATTTTTCCAATCGTTCTTCAGGTATATTTTTTTCCAATGTATTTTCTACTATCCAATCACTCAATAATATGCCCTCATTTAATAAATCCTTATTACGAGATGCGCTAATTTCCGATACACTGTCAAGTACTGAATTAAGATGTTTATCAATATCATCTTGATGATCTTGTTTCTTCAACGTTCTTATATACTTACTAAAACCGATATATGCCTGTTCTTGGACAGTCAAAAGCATCATAAATTTTCTTTCATCGTCAGGGGTCATTTTACGTGAAAAACTATTTTTTCTTCCTCTCGTTCGTACCGCCGACTTATTCACAGATTTTACGTATTCTTTGAATTGCCCATCGCAAAATTGCGCAAGACTATAAGGATTTAAGTCTTTGTCCTCCAACTTAATTGCTCGAGCAGCCTTTTTTGCAAATACCTTAAATTCATCATTATACTTTCTCACAAAATTAATAACTTCTTGATGGCAACTCGCATTCATTACCTTCTCTATACGAGTTTTAGTTTGAAGAAATTGTTCCCTATCTGACTTACATTTTTCAGAACTATTCAAAGCAACTGAATGGCGTATAAACCCCGATAAATTACCATTATTGTCCGCTATACCCTTTTCTTTAATTGCGGATAGCCTTAGCATAACTTCTAACAAACCTACCTTCTCATCATTATTTTCCATGGGTAGCGTTGGTGCTTCAGCAATATCCCCAGGATATTCAACCGCAGGCGACCTTAAGAAAACGTCCATACGTGCTTTCTGATCATCATTATTACTTTTTATTGGTAATATCTCATTCTTTCTAATTTCATCCATTATTCGCGCAAGCACTACCTCGCCATCAGGATCTATTTGCTCAAGCTTATCATTCTCCATGCCGAAACACTGCCCTACAAAAACAGCTGAAAACATTACAAATATAAATTTATTATTCATAAATACCTTTATTAAAAACATATTATATACTACAAAACAATTCATAGCATAACTGAAAATGAAATAAAGTAAATATAATAAAAAAACCTTTACTGGCAAATTTATTGTATATTTTTGCACAAGAGAAAATATTTTGAAGGATAAAAATATTCGTTATTTTATTATACCTTGAGCATGCAAAAATGTATTGAGATCCCCATACTCTACAGATTCCGTCATATCTTCTATTCTTAGGCGATATTCAATATCAGTAAGGATTGCGCCAATTTCAGGCGATTTCGTTGCCGAATATGCTTTTTGATACTCTTGCGCCGATTGAGCAAACATTAGCATATAATATTCACGAACCTTGGCTCGTTTAGTTTCCTCAGTTCGTTCAGCTTTCTCATCAACTTCTTTTTCACCGATAATTTTTTCATATTGCTTGCTTACTTGCTCATCGATAGTTTTTTCATACTTTTCTTTTAATTGCTCAGCGATAATATATTGCGTATATGCCCTTTGTTTACAATCATACCCAGATACAAGATTATTATCCTTAATGTATACATAGGCCTGCGCAATCTTGCTCAGCAATGTTGTATCAACATGAGTATCTTGCCAAAAAAAAGCTGGAGGGGTCATTTCTAGTTCGAAAATTTTTTGAAGCAACCGTTGACCATCCTTGGATTCAGCCCCCATAAGATTTTCGACGGCATTCAGAACTGAACAATAGGTATGCTGCTTACCTAGGGGTGTAGCAAAAAAATCTTTAGCCCTTTGAATAGTGCCACTAAGCTCAACAGAAAAAAGATTGCCCGTTAAAAATTGTTTATATTCTTCCTGGCTGAGCAACGTTACTTTTTTTTGTAATGTTTCAAAATTTTTTTGATCTTTTTCTTTAATCGCCAACAATGTCTTAATAGATTTTAAGGCAGCAAGACTGGTGTAGTATCTGGCCTCCAAAGGCAATTCAACCTCAGAACAGGCAGTACTTAATGCATCGATAAGCCCTGAAGAAAATTTATTATCTTCTAAAAGAGCTGTATATTCATCCCTACTTAATAACGTTGCTTCTTCTTTTAATAATTCAAACGTTGTTTGATCTTTTTCTTTAATTTCTAATAATGTCTTAATAGATTTCAATGAAGCGAGACAAGTATAAATTTTGGCACTTTCTTGATTCCCAAGTTTCTCATAGGCCTTACTTAATGAAGTAATAAGTTCTGGTGTAATAAAATCATCATCCTTATACACGATATTAGGATATTTTTTATTAAGCTCCTCAAACGCTTCTACTGCGCGCTCTACAGAGTCATTATTTTTAAGATTAACCAACGTTTCAACTTCCATTAATGCCCTTTTAAGAGCATCTTTATCCGTTTTATACGTATCATTGCTCAAACTTCCACGGTTAACTTCTGGACTTTTAATTTCCTTTTTCCGAGAAAATAATTTGAACCCACTTTTAGTTTTGGTTGGATTAGCCTCAAAAATTTTTTTGTTATCTTTTGTTACAGAAGTAATTTCCATTGCACTGCAACGGCAATCAAGAAAAAATAATGGAAGCAGTAGTAATATTTTGTAATTCATAGCAATCCTTTTGATGTAATAAAAAAACAAAAAATGGTTCCTTAATCTCTATTATGTATAAAAATTAGTCTGTAGCGGTAGTGTACCAAGAATTGCTATAAAGTACATAAAAAAGAGCGCAAACTACTTATTAGTTATGCGCTCTTTTAATTAACATCACGATAAAATATTTTCTATTTATTCCCAATCGAGGGATGACGCTGATTGATATTCGGTAACGCGTGTTTCAAAAAAGTTCTTTTCTTTATTCAAATCAGTTGTTTGTGACATCCATGGCAATGGATTTTCTTTATAATATAATTTTGGTAACCCAATACGTTCGAGTCTGCGATCTGCTATATATTCAACATAATCACTAAAATGTTGCGCATTGATACCGAGTAATCCTTCTGGACAAGCATCATGAGCATATTTTTGTTCCAGAATAACTGCTTTTTTAATTAAACTAACAACCTCGGCCTGGAATGCTGGTGTCCAAATTTCTGGATTTTCAACTTTAATAGTATTGATCAAATCACAACCGAACGCTAAATGAATACTTTCATCGCGCATAATATATTCGAATTGTTCACCAATACCTATCATCTTATTTTGTCGCTTTAACGCAAGTATCATAGCAAAACCGGCATAAAAGAAGATGCCTTCCATGATAACGTAATAACCAATAAGATCATGCACAAAAGATTGTATATTTTTTGTACCTTCCGTGGTAAATGAAGGATCGAAAATTGATTTAGTCAGTTCAATCACGAATGAGTCTTTTTGTGCGATAGAAGGAATCGTATTATACATATTGTATATTTCATCCGGATCAAGCCCTAAGCTATCGCAACAATAAATAAAGGTATCGGTATGAATTGCCTCTTCAAAGGCTTGACGCAGTATATATTGCCGACATTCTGGATTGGTAACGTGACGATACACCGCCAACACAATATTATTAGCCGTTAATGATTCTGCCGTAGAAAAAAAACCTAAATTCCACAAAATAAGTCTTCGCTCACGCTCACTCAATGCCGTAGGAGATCGCCATTGCTCAACATCTTGTTGCATTGAAATTTCTTCAGGTGACCAATTGTTGGCAATACCATCTTTATAATGTTTGCGCGCCCAGTTATAGGTCATGGGCAAAATTTTGTTCGGATCAGTTTTTGAATTATTAATTATTTTTTTTACCATAATAATCTCCTGTATAAATTACTATTTTTTTTACTGACATGATTCACATTCTGTATCAAACGGATTGCATGATGCACCAAAACTCGGTGATGGCGCTTCCGGACTTTCAATAACCGTGTCACTTTGATTTAAAACAGTATATTCACGTTTTTGAGTAAAGCCATATTTACCTGCATCAAGGGTTGCTTTTTCAATTTGCGTTGCACCTAACGTTCTTAAATAATAGGATGTTTTAAGGCCAGATTTCCAAATGTACATATAAATTTCATCTAGTTTTTTACCCGAAACGCCCTGCATAAAAACATTATACGATTGACTTTGATCAATCCATTTGCCACGCGCCGCTGCTATTTTAATTAACCACAATGGATCGAGTTCAAAAGCCGTTCTATATTTTTGTTTAATAGGTTCTGGTATAGAAGCAATCAAACTCAAATCTCCATCATAATATTTTAATTGCTCCAACATAGTTGGATTCCACAAATTGAGTTTTTTTAAATCGTCAACCAGATAACGATTGATAATAGTAAATTCACCCGAAATGTTTGATTTCACATAAATATTTTTATATATCGCCTCGATACTTGGATAACAACCAGCAATATTGGCAATCGTTGCCGTAGGCGCAATAGCCATAATATTAGAATTTCTAATTCCCCATACCTTCACATATTCACGAACTGGTTTCCAATCCAATACTGATCTACGTGAAACATCAATTGGCATACCACGTTCTTTTGCTAACAAATCAATCGTATCAAGAGGGAAAATCCCACGATCCCATTTTGAACCTTTATACGTTGAATACGCACCGCGCTCCTGCGCTAATTGTGATGACGCTAAAATGGCATGGTATGCAACAAACTCACCAAGGTAATCTGCAAATTCCAGTGCGGCAGGTGATGCAAATGAAATATTTAATTTAAATAAAGCATCTTGAAAACCCATTACACCCAAACCGATAGGGCGGTGCCGAATATTTGAATTTTTTGCCTCAATAGTTGGATAAAAATTAAGGTCGATGACATTATCCAACATGCGCACGGCAGTCTTTATCGTTTCTGCCAACATCGCTTCATTGAGAACACCGTTATCAGTAATATGCTGCGCTAAATTAACCGACCCTAGATTACATACTGCTGTTTCGTCAGCTGATGTGTTAAGCGTAATTTCGGTGCACAAATTAGAACTGTGTACAACCCCAACATGATCTTGTGGTGAACGAATATTGCAAGGATCTTTAAAGGTTATCCATGGATGACCAGTTTCAAATAAGCGACTCAACATTTTGCGCCATAATTTTTGCGCAGAAACTTTTTTGAATAAGGTAATTTCGCCGCGCACTACTTTTTGTTCATATTCAGTATATTTTTTTTCAAAAGCTTGCCCATACAAATCATGAAGATCTGGCACTTCTTCGGGAGAGAATAAGGTCCAATCACCATCGGCAAGCACCCGTTTCATAAATAAATCAGGTATCCAATGTGCCGTATTCATATCATGAGTTCGCCGACGTTCATCACCCGTATTACGGCGCAAATCCAAAAAATCTTCAACATCAATATGCCACGTTTCTAAATAAGCAGCAGTGCCGCCACGTCGAATGCCACTGCGGGTGATAGCAACAACCACATCATTAACAATTTTTAAATAAGGAATAACACCCTGACTTGTTGCATGAATACTTTTTATAAATGCACCGGTGCCACGAATATTAGTCCAATCATTACCAATACCACCAGCCCATTTTGAAAGTTGCGCATTATCGCCAATACATTTAAAAATATGGCCAAGATCGTCGTTAACCGTTGATAAATAACAAGAACTTAATTGTGCAATTTTATAGCCTGAGTGAAATAAGGTAGGCGTTGAAGAAATATAACGCAACATTGAAAATTTTTCATAAAACTCCAGTGTACGTTCTTCGCGATTCGCCTCATTAAGTGCCAAACCCATAGCAATGCGCATCCAAAACGATTGGGGTAGCTCGCATTTTTTTTTGTTTATTTTAAAAAAATAACGTTCGCAGAGCGTTTGAAGCCCTTGATAATTAAAAAGATTATCACGATCTATAACTATATTGCGCGCTAAGAAATCTAAATCAAATTCACGCAGACGGGCATCTAATACTCCATGTTCTATTCCGCGATGGATGCCTTCAATGAAGGAAGCTTGATAGGTATTCTGTAGATGCATTTCTCTACTTGATTGACCAAATATTTCCTTGTATGTTTTTTGTAGCAATAAATTAACCGCGATTTTATCGTACGCAGGATCTTGTTCAATAAAAACAACCGTTGAAAAAATAATTGCTGATTCGATTTCTTTAGTTGTAACATTGTCGTAAATGTTTCTTACTGTTTCTGCTACAATTGCATCGATGGCTACCGTTTCATTGCAATTTTTTGCAGCGCGAGTAATAGAATTACGAATTTTATTAATATCCAAAAGCACACTTGTGCCATTCCGTTTAATTACCCGTAATGTTCGTAATGCCGGCTCATCTAAAATACCTAAAGTCGTTCGCACATAGGTGCTATTATGAACTTCCATGTACTTCCTTCCATATGCTGATTAGTTATATCAAGGTTAAAAAAAATTAATAAAGCAACCCACATGCTAATGTTACATAACTTAACAATGTGCTGTTTTCTTAATTCATAATCAATACTCCCTTTTTTTATCGTGCTTACATTACTACGTGCCCACACGAAAACTTATTAATATTGGTTCAACTGCACAAAGACATCCCTCAACACAATCCCCCCTGTAGTTCATGCTAAAATAAAAATTTTTTCAAATGGAATATTCCAAATAAGATCTTCTTACGATACTTTATCATGTTAATAACCTAGAAGCAAACGAAAAATTATCGTTTTTTTTTAGAAAATATATTCTTAATTTTTTATGAATAAAACATTTAGTATAATCTCAAATAGAATGATTTTTTAAATAAATTTACGTAACAGCTCTTGACCATTACTAACCAAGGCAGGTAAGCTTACTTTCCGAGGGCAGTGTGCTTACCGCAATATTTTTTTTTAAGGAGATTTATTTATATGAATTATACACAACGTTATATAAACACAAGTTTACTGGTACTTATCACTTCTCTAGCAACATTGCATGCAGAAGTTCATAAAGTACAAACAATGGCTGAATATAATAGTTTACTCGCGCAAGGGAAACCAGTTTTTATTGATGTATCAACGAGCTGGTGTGGACCGTGCAAACAATTTAAACCAACCTTTGAAAAACTTTCTGATGAATATCCGGATGTTATTTTTATTGAACTGGATGGTGATAATGGAGCCACCAAATCGGCTCATAACGCTTCAAGTTATCCAACCTTTATTTTTCTTGATAGCAAAGGTAATCAGGTAGATCGTTTTTCTGGTGCACTGTTAGAAAAAATACGTAAAAATCTTAATAAAATTTCTGGCAAAGCTGCATGTCCTACACCAGCACCTGCGCAAAAAGCACCACCTCCCGTGTATAAAAAACCGATGGAAACTGCCAAACCTAAACACGTTGATTCTGCCGTTGCAGCACCGGTAGTAGTACCTATGGAATCTTCAAAAGAAGGTCGCATGAAAAAAGAAACTCAGAAAAAAGAATCACGCATGAAAAAAGAAAAGGCGCCAAAAAAAAAAGATCTAATACGAGTAACGTCAGCAGAACAGTTTACGAAGGTAGTAATTGAGAGTAACAAAAAAACGGTAATCCATTTCAAAGCACCCAACTGCCCTCAATGCGATGATCTCGGATTAGCACTTGCGCACCTAGCTCAAGATGAACAATATGAATCATTACAATTTATAACTATAGAAACTGATAATAAAAATCTTAAGAATATTATTGGCCAACCCGGTCTTCTTGCATTGCCGTCATACACCTGGTTATTTAAAGGCATGAGTGAACTAAAAGGAATCACATCAGAAGATATGTTACTGATGCATGTAAAAACAAAATTAATGGAAGCGTATAATATTTCAATGACTATGTAATAAACAAAAAGAATCGTTATACAATAAAAAAGGCCTGGGTTTTGACCAGGCCTTTTTCTTTTACATAAAAAGAATTTATCGTGCTACTAATAATAAGGCAATAATCGACATTAATTTAATCAAAATATTCAACGCAGGGCCTGATGTATCCTTAAATGGATCGCCAACCGTATCACCAATAACGGCAGCTTTATGTGCATCAGATCCTTTGCCACCCATATGACCGGCTTCAATATATTTTTTAGCATTATCCCATGCGCCACCACCATTACACATCATTAATGAAAGAAGCACACCAACAACCGTTGCGCCAACTAACAATCCGCCAACTGCTGCTTTGCCCAAAAAGTAATTAATAATGAGTGGTACCATAAGAATAATAATACCAGGTAATAACATTTCGCGTAACGATGCTTGAGTACTAATTGCAATGCATCGTTTATAATCAGGTTCGGCAGTCCCTGCCATTAACCCAGGAATTTCTTTAAATTGTCTACGCACTTCCATCACCATTTGCAATGCAGCTTTACCTACTGAACGCATGGTCAAAGCTGAAATAAAAAATGGTAACATGCCACCAATAAAAACACCGGCTAATACAAAAGGATCAAGAATATCCAACACATCAAGACCAGCTAATTGGGCATATGCAGAAAATAACGCAAGTGCCGTTAATAATGCTGAGCCTACTGCAAATCCTTTACCCATAGCAGCCGTAGTATTACCTAACGCATCTAATCTATCGGTAATCGCGCGTACTTCAGGACCAAATCCTGACATTTCTGCAATACCGCCAGCATTATCTGCTATTGGCCCGTAAGCATCAACGGTCATTGAAATACCTACCGTTGAAAGCATCGCGAGCGCTGCTATAGAAACACCAAAAAGTCCACCACCAAAAAAGAATGAACATAATACTACAAGCACTAAAACAAGGACCGGCAATACGGTTGATTCCATACCAACTGATAATCCGTAAATAATATTAGTTGCTGCGCCTGAACGAGAAATATCCGCTAATTTTTTAATAGGGGATCCACCCGTATAATATTCCGTAATGGAGCCAATAAGGATACCGGAAAAACAACCCAAGACAATGGAACCCAATAAATACATATCAAGGTGCGAATAATGTAAGTAACCAGCCATTGATACAATAAAAACAGCAACGGCTATGTAATTTGCGTTGCGCAACATTGCCGCGGGATGCAAATTTAGAAAAGCATTAGATATCAATCCAAATGCAGAACTTATTAATCCGAATGCCGCCATTATAAAAGGGAATGTATAATAATCAAGGGAATTATATTCCATCGAAGTTGTTGCCAACATCACGGCAGAAATCATTGCACCGACGTATGATTCATAAATATCGGCACCCATGCCCGCAGTGTCTCCAACACAATCACCAACGTTATCTGCAATAACTGCAGGATTACGTGGATCATCTTCAGGAATTCCTGCCTCAACTTTACCTACTAAATCAGCACCCACATCGGCCGATTTGGTATAAATACCACCGCCAACGCGAGCAAAAAAAGCTACTAAACTGGCTCCGAAACCGAAGCTAGTAATGAGCTCAATCATATTGCTACGATCAGCAAAAAGATAAAAGACGGTACCGAGTCCGATCAGACCAAAACTTGCTACTGAAAATCCCATCACACCACCACCAAAAAATGCTATCGAAAAAGCTTGTCGCTCACCTTCATTTTTTGCAGCCATAGTAGTACGAACATTCGCAATGGTTGCTGCGCGCATGCCGATAAGACCGGTTGATAAGGAGAATAATGCACCACCAATAAAAATCATAGCCGCTAATGGAGAGGTATAAATACTCATAAAGAATGCAACAACAATTGCAACAAGAGCAATAATTTTATATTCCTCTTTTAAGAAGGTCATTGCGCCATCACTAATAGCTTTGGCTATTTGATTAGCTTTTTTATCATCAACCGGCAATGCCAGAATAAGACGAAATAAAAATACGACAATTCCTAATCCAAATAACCCCGTCAGCAGCATAATACTGTAATATGTAGTGAGCTCCATAAAAAAATTCCTTAACCTGTTTATAAGAACATTATTACCAAATTTATATTTATGGTAATTGCAAATAATTGCTTTGTAAAGCTCTATGCAGTTTATTTGTGATTTTAAGTATGCAGTTTCAGCATGAATTGTTATAGATAGAGTACTGCTTTTGCAAAAAAAATTCATATCTTGATTTAAGATATTGCATTATTAATCCATGTTTTACTATTTTATATTTATATTTATGGGTAATGTGGGTAGATAAAAAACTAACCATATGCAGGGAATAACTATGAAAAAGTATTTTTTATTGTTCTTTATGGCATCGCCTTTGCGTGCTGATTTTAAAGATATAGAAGAATCATTACAATCTCTGGCTACTACGTTAGATACCATGCAAAATCTATTACAAAAAATGCCAACTGAACAACAGCCCCAACAACCGATTGAGCAACTAAAAACTCCGGTATTGACCATCAATTTTTCCTATGCAACGTTCAATGAGTGGTATACTGATTGCATGAAATTACCTTATTACCGAGAAATGGGGACTGATTATTCACGCCAGCCGCCCAGACTTAGCGCAAATGAAGTAGATAGGGTTTTGAAAGGATTTACATCAACATTACGCGATAGTCCTTTAATCAAAAAAGAGCATTGGGTAGATCAAAAAGCAACTCCCGATGTTTCTTTTTTTGACCTTTCTGTGGAACTATTTAAACCGTATGTGCAAAAATTAGTTGTTCCTAGTGACAGTGAAACGGCATTCCATGGAGATCTTCATGGCGATATTCATTCATTGTGTAAGTATCTAAAAGAATTGAGTAAAAAAGGATATCTTGACACTAAAGATCCATTTAAGATTATCAAAAAAAATTTTTATATGATTTTTTTAGGTGATTATGTTGACCGTGGCAACTATGGCCTTGAAGTTATTTACACCATTTTACGATTAAAAATAGCAAATCCCGATAAGGTGTTTATGGTTCGGGGGAATCATGAAGATAAATCCATAAACATTGATTATGGATTTGCCGAAGAACTTGATACAAAATTACCACACAATAAAATATTACATGATCATATTTATGGTCTATACAATTTACTTCCTGTTGCATTGTATTATGGGTCTGGAAATCCGACTTCATTAACTTTTTTCCAATGTTGCCACGGCGGCATGGAGCTTGGCTACTTACCGGAACAATTATTAGCCACTAAAGAATTAATTACATTTCAATGGTTAGGAACGTTAAACAGACCCGAAAATTTAAAAACGATTCTTGAAAACAAGTATAGGAAACTTGCCAACCAACAAAAAAATGTAAATTCTGTAGTAACAGGGTTTATTCAACAAACAGTTCCGCGACAAATTCAACAATTAAAAGATTATACTACTGCAGATATTGGTTTTATGTGGAATGATTTTGTAATTCAACCAAATACTTATATTCATGCAAGCTCTCGAGGAAACATGATAGCCGAATATGGAGAACGCCTCACTTCCCTCATCCTCGAAGGCAGCATTAGCGAAAAATATAATCATACCGTTAAAGGTGTTTTTAGAGCACATCAACATAGTAACGAATTCACTAACCCATATGGCGAAAAAACTATGATGAGCGTTATTTTAGATGATACGTATCCTAACAGCTTGGGGGTAGGAAAATTATGGAGAACAACAAAACGTTCCCAAAATCCTGCTACGCAATTATGGGATAATATAGTATGCACCTTTAATGTTTCTCCAGACACTGCCTATAGTAGGCCTAGGGGAACGTATCCTGGCTTTGATTTCGATACGTATGCTATGGTAAAAACAGGAAATAAGTATCCGGATGATTGGAACTTTGATGTACATCGAAAAACCATATTACCAGCATTATTAAAATAACGTTGTTATTATAAGAATGTTATGCAAGTTCCATAATAATTTTTGCTTCACTAAAGTAGGTTTTTGTACCTTTTGTCAGCTGATATTCATCATGCCCTTTACCTAATAAGGCAATAATGGAACCAGCTTGCGAACACGCGTATGCTTTTTTGATTGCCTGTTCTCTATCCAATTCATATATGATAGTTGCTTTTGTATCTTTTGGAATTCCCTGCAAGATCTCCTGAGCAATAGATTCAGGATTTTCAGAACGAGGATTATCTGAAGTAATGATAACAATGTCCGCTAATTGAGCGGCAATTGAACCCATGATAGGTCTTTTTATGCGATCACGATCCCCACCTGCACCAAAAACAACAATAAGATGTGGTGTTAATGCTCGTAATGTACTAAGAACTGCTCTGTATGAAGAAGGATTGTGTGCATTATCGATAAAACAATATGCACCATTATCTAAGGTATATTTATTTAATCGTCCGGGCACTGAAGTAAATGAAATAAATGCCCGCACAACGTCCTTATGAGAAATACCACACTGCAATGCCAACGTAGCGGCAGCTAATGCATTATACGCATTAAATATTCCCATTAAGGTAGGAATTTCATAATCATAGGTATGATTATTTTTTGTTATCGATAGTAACAATCCATGCAATTGCTTATCAACAACACTACCCCGCACCATCGCTTGCGTATTGGCAAATCCTATACTGATAACATTATCGCCGGAAAGTAATTTTTGACACCAACTATCGTCGGCATTAACAATTACCTGTCCTCCCGGTTGTAATTGTTTAAGCAACGTGCATTTTGCATTAAAATAATCATCAATGGTGGGATAAAATTCAGAATGTTCGAGATCAAAATTAGTAAAAATGGCCCCCGCAAATTCAATCCCCCATGTTCGATAGAGCGAAAAAGCTTGTGCGGCGGTTTCCATAATAACATAATCAATATCAAACATAACGCACTCATTAAAAAAAGCATGTAAATAATCAGGATGCTGCGTGGTCAAATTGGTATGAAAATCATGCCCGAGAATACTATTTTTTACACTGCTTAATAATGCTGTTTTAAATCCGGCAGAACGCATAATATGTTCAAGAAGAAAGCAGGTAGTAGTTTTCCCTTTAGTGCCTGTTACGCCGAAAATGCGCAGTTTTTTTGCTGGAAAATTAAATGCTTGTGCACTTAACTGGGCGAGCGCATGCCGCGCATTATCTACACGCATAAGGTAACGTTATGTTGTTTGATGGCATATTCTGCATCCTCAGGAATATTAACGCCGTTTTCTATTACAATCGTGCAAGCACCTTTTTGTATAGCCAGTGCAATATAGTTCACCCCATCAGTTTGCATTCCTTTAATAGCAACAAAGGTCGACCCCTTGCTAAGGTAATCGGTATGACAGGTAACGGGGAAATATGGTGGTAACGATGGAATATTTTTCATGTGGATAATTTGTTATTTAGATATAACCTTACGATTAAAACTGAGTGAACGTACAAAAATAATGCTTTTAAGTATATTAAAAAAAATAGTATGTTGAAATAAGATAAAAAAATTATAGGAAGAAACTATGAAATTATTGGCTCTCGATCTTGGTGATCAATGGACGGGATCAGCGCTTTCAGATTCATTACAGATGTTTGCAAAACCGTATAAAACAATAGCAACTTCCTCAGCTTTAATGAATTTTTATCGACTACTATTGCTACTGAAAAAATTAGCACCATTGTTGTTGGACTCCCTATAACGTTAAAAGGAAAGGAAAGTGCACAAACAAAAAAAGTAATCAGCACAAAGCAACATTTAGAACAATGTTTTCCTACTATCACCTGGGTTTTATGGGATGAACGCTTGACCAGTCACTATGCTCAACAGTTAAAAAAGGCCGTAACAAAAGAAGAAAAACTGCTCACGCATTCACGAGCAGCGGCTTTTATTTTACAAACGTACCTCGATTATCTTAATTTAAAAAAAAAGGCTTTATAATAGACAATTATTAATAAAAAAGGAAATCATTGCTCTATAACTACCTAAAGTAATCACATTGCTATAATAAAATGATATACTCTTATTAAAGAGAAGAGTTTGTAGGCATATACTATTATAGGAGATAGTATGAAGTGTAAAAAATGTTCAGGCCTTATGGTATTACAATCATTTTTTGATCATTTTTTAAATTTTGAGGGTTGGAAATGTTTAAATTGCGGTAAAGTTATTGCAAAAAAAGAAAAAACCCTTGAATATGATGCTTTTAGTTTATTTTATCAACAACAAAAATGTAAGAATAGAAATAAGTAATGCTATTTTTTTTGGCAATTCAGTGTACGTATGAAAGCCTTGAAATAGGTCTCTATCAAGGCACTACTGCACTTGATTATATGGTAGAACCTAAAATAACAGCAAGCAAATACATCATTGTACATATTAATACTATTTTGACGCGCAATAACATAACCATCAAAGACCTTTCTTTTATAGCGGCAAGTCAAGGACCAGCACCGTTTACTTCTTTACGTGTTGTTTTAGCGACCGTCAATGGATTACAGTATGCCACGAACCTGCCCTTAATAGGCATTGACGGCCTTGCAGTATTCATAAATACCTATTATCAACCACCATGTACCCTTGCTTTATTAAATGCCTACAATAATGATTGTTATTATGCATTACGTTGTAATGATTCAATAAAAATCGGATGCAAAAATATTGATACATTATTGGAAGAAATGAGGCCTTGTATACAACAACATGTACAGTATTGCATTGGCAATGCTGCTTTACTATTTGCCCAGAAAATCAAAACAATAAATTCTTCCATTGAAATTCCGGAACATATTCCCTTATATCCCCCCTTAGATGCGATAGCGCAAACGGCTTTAACACAATATCGGTCAACTACTAATGTACATAAGCAATTATTCCCTCTTTATCTAAAAGGAATTATGTATACCAAATCAATCAATAGCTAAAAAATAACGTCGGTTATTGTTCATTTATAATAATGATCGCAATAATACCGCAGCACATACTGCTGCTTGCTGTGCACGTAAAACAGTGGGCGTTAATGTTAGAAATTCTATGTGATACTGACGCAAGATTGTTTTTTCTTGAAACGTTAAATCACCCTCTGGGCCAATGATGAAAACAAGATCAGTCGGTTTATTCATTCTTGCTTGTTGTACAAAAGAAAAACAATCAGTTCCTTGAGGATCAAAAAAAATATTTATTTTTTTTTCTTTTTTTTGTGCACTATGCATTTCAATAAGTTCTTGTAATGATACAGGATTGCGAATAGATGGAAATGAAAAATTTTTAGATTGTTCTGCCGCAGCAATAGTTACATTGTGCAATCTCATCAATTCCTTATCGCCACCCCACGAGCGTTGTTGTTTTTCCGTATGCAACAATTGTATTTCAGAAACTCCTGCTTCCACTAATCCATATACTGCCTCAGTTAACCCTTCCCGTTTCAACATCGGCAATACGCAGGTAATATGCGGTTTATGTACAACATTGTTATGCTGTTCTAAAAGAATTACATGGCAAGATTTTTTTTCAGAAGTTTTAACTAATTGCAAAACTCCATATGATTGTTGATCAAAAAGAATAATATGCTCGCCTGCGCTTAAGCGGAGAACACGAGTTATACGATGACACAATAATTGATCATCAATAATTATTTCTTGATTAATCATTACTGATGCAACGTACGAAGAAAACTGCGGCCAATATAATGAAAATTGATGTTTATTATTTGCTAAATCGTTCATAGATTCTTGAATATAATACATGTTTTAATTGTTTATATGACTCAGCACAATATTCTCTTAGATCAATGTAACGCATTAATAATGCAATACCAACCTGACGAATCATTATTTCTAATCTAGAAAGTTCTTCTGGTTGATAATCTAAATCGGGCAACTCATTAAATAATTCTTGATCAAAATTTACTTGAGGATGAGCTTCTTTTTCTGGCATCATAGCAACCAGATTAAACTCCATCAAAAGATCCTGCGGAATAAGAATCCCATGAGCGTACGTAAGATTTTTTTCAAAGATAACAGTACCAAGTGTTGTTTTCGTTTTTTGTAATTGTATAAAAGGAACATCAACCTCGAGCATTATTTTTTGTTGATTTTGTCTATCCACCAATGCTTTAACGAAGTAACAACCGATATCATGAGCGTTAAGACCATCATGCCATAATGATGAAATACTATCCCAAACAACGCGTCGATACACACATTTAGTTTTCTTAATATACAATACATCTCCATGCAGTAGATGTTTAGCAGAAACTACGCCGATATATTCGTTATGTTCTTGGTCGGATAAAATCATCAATAGTGAATAATGTTTTTCAAGTATATCAAAAGAAAGTGGCATTGAAATAATAGTGTTCGATGCAATGAACATAGTAATAATGACACACCATATTTTCTTTATATCCATATATCCATCCTTTTCCGTTGTATTATTGCAGATATTATAATCATTATGCAATGATAATGTTTAGTATAGCATCTTTTATCAAAGGATACATTATGCATGGCAATATTTATGCATCACATCCTACACTTCTTATCATTCTTGATGGCTTTGGCTATTCACCGTCTGCTCATTATAACGCAATACTGAATGCATATAAACCAACCTTTGATTATTTACTGGAAACCTTTCCTCACACCTTATTAACGGCTTCAGGAACTGCTGTCGGCCTCTTGGACAATCAACAAGGAAACTCTGAAGTTGGACATTTAACCATTGGAAGTGGCCGCGTCATTGAACAAAATAGCACACGCATTGAAAAATCCATTGATGATGGCTCATTTTTTTCTAACAAAATACTCCGCAATAATCTTGATTATCTTCACAAAACAGGCAAAAAACTTCATATAATGGGACTGCTTTCGGATGGTGGCATTCATAGCAATACAAAAACACTGTATGCACTATTAAAGGCCGCACATCAACACCACATAAGCGCAGTTGTTATTCATGCATTTTTGGATGGGCGCGATGTTCCTCCCCAATCCGCGACTCGTTACCTAGAACAATTAGATAAAGAATGTACCCAGTACCATAATGTACACCTAGGAACTATTCACGGGCGTTTTTATGCAATGGATCGAGATGATAATTGGCTACGAACAGAACAAACGTATCGTGTTATTACAGAAAAACAAACTATTACTTTTGCTCACTGGCGTGACGCATTAACTTATTATTATCATGAACACATTACTGACGAATTTATTCCACCAACACAATTAGATAGTAAAGGCATAGTGCAGGAAGGTGATGCTGTTATTTTTTTTAATTATAGGGCAGATAGAACGAGACAATTAACCGATAGTTTTGTTGATCCTCATTTTCAACATTTTCAAAGAAAAAAAATTGCATTGGCACGGTTCATAACCTTAACCGATTATGATCTACATTCAACATCAATCGATATTGCATTTCCTTCTATGCCCGTTGCTAATACGTTAAAAGATGTATTAGCTCATGCAGGAAAAACTATTTTTTCAATAGCGGAAACAGAGAAATATATTCCCATAACCTATTTTTTTAACGGTTATAAAAATTCACCCATTGCCCATGAAACCTGCATATTGATACCATCGTTACCACGCAGTACGTATGTACAATTTCCTTGCATGTCCGCTCAAAAAATAACGGAAACGGTTGCCCATTCTCTGCGTACTCAACCGTCTGATTTTTATCTTATTAATTATGCAAATGCTGATATGGTGGGCCATTCAGGAAATTTTAACGCAACCGTAAAAGCAATTGAATGTCTTGATAAACAACTACAAATACTCGTTCAAGCAGTACGGCAATGCAATGGTACGTTATACATAACCGCTGATCATGGCAATGCGGAAGATAAATATGATCCTATCACACGAGGGCCAAAAACGTCGCATACTAGCAACCCCGTTTATTTTATTATGATGAACAATGATACTGCTCACAAAAAAATCTCATTACCATTAAAAGGATTAGCCGACATTGCTCCTTTTATTTTAAAAAATATGCACCTTGCAATACCACCTGAAATGAATCACGTACCATAATTTTCATAGTTCAAAAAAAAGCTCGGGGGGGAAATGGGTATGAAAAAAATATTTTACATATTATATGTAATCGGTAATTATTCTTTATGTATGGATTATAATGATCAAACTATTCCTTCTTTGCGCACACTAGCAGCACAGATGTATACCACGCATAATAATAACCCCTATGAATTTAGCAAAAAAAAGATACCTGACGATTGTCAAAATCTGCTAGCTCAAGCATGGTGTAATAATAATCCGGAAAAAGTTCCTCACTACGTATATCAATGCAATACCTTATCTGAGCAGGCATCTAAACAAACTATACTATGGGGGGATTGTGATACTCTTTTGATGGCTGATAACAATAATTTTACTATTTTTGATATTTGCTCCGACACGGTAATTAAAAAAATTCCTCTTGATCAAGGATTTCACAATAACTACGCACAACTATCAACCACTATGATTGCCACTGCTCACAAAGACAATAAAATAATAAAACTCTATGATATAAAACATGATACCGAATCTCTCAATGCATATAACCATAGTTTTTCTCTTGTTCCGTTATTTCTTGATGAAAAAAACATCATGTTAACTGAATATAACTTTCCCAATATTGCATATTTTTGCTATCAACTTGAACCATGGCAAGAAAAATATGTTATTGATACGCAAACTTTCGTAAAAAATACTTGTTGCGCCGTAGGGATAGCGAATAATACCTTTATTGTTAATAATCCCCCTCTTGGCATTCATATATTTGATCTGAACGACGGGCGACTACAAGAAATATTGCCAGAAAGCAGCCGAATAAAATCGGCACTACTTTCAGGAGATAAAACAATAGTTGGTGGCTACCAAACACAAGAAGGTTCATTAGATGCTCTTACGTTATGGAACCTCGTAACTAAAAAAAAATCCGTGGCTCATTATCTGCAATCGCCATTTTTTCTTACCGATAATAAAGTTTTTTATTACACCAATAATGAGGTATTAGATTTGCAGAAAAATGTGTTCTATAAACCTTATTACATCGCATCAAAAAAGATCAAAGACAAACTTTTTATTCCTCAAAAAGTTTGTAATGCTCATAATATTATGCTTCTTACTACCAATAATGTATCACCAGAATTTTTTGTAACTAACAACAACGAACCATCAACGTTACATGAACTGCTTGGCGCATTAGATGTTGCATCATTACTGGAACAAACAACTACCCTAACGACTGCGCAACAACGAATTAATGAACTAGAGGAACAACTACAAAATTTGCCTCATGATAGTGATAAAAAATCTATCGCACAAATATTGCATTCATTAACAGATAATTATTAATTAAGATACACTATTATAATCCTCAATAGATAGTTCATTATCCCTTTTAGGGTTATATTCACCATTCGATACTTCTTTGAATGTACTATCAATAGAAACAATTGCTTCAAGCATTTCTATTATTTTGGGTAAATCATACTTTGCTTGGGATAAACCATAATACGTTGCTATGGATAACGCATCCCTTCCTTGATTATCCGTCAAAGCTGTTTTAATACTAGAGCCATATAAAAACAAGACTCTGAACATTGTAAGCGCATTGGCAATTCTCTTCTCTCTGTCTTTCTTCTTACCCATATACTCGATTAGCGTAATTAATGGCGTAGCATTATCAATAGCTCTTTGCACATTACGATCCGCGCCACGATTAAGTGCTTTTTTAAACTCACTAACGTTATTATTTTGTATCGCGTCAAAAAGGTTTCCATTTAGTATTTTTTGTTCAATACCAGCTCTTGTTTTCAAATCATCTAAAAATTGCTGACTATCTTCTGATGAATCGGGTGATGTTGCATGATTACGACATAAAAATTCTATTTGCTTTTGCAGCGTAACTGGTTGAGAAATAATTTTTTTTCCTTCCTCCCGCTCCTCTAGCGATGCCAGAAGAGTTGCCATCCCATTATCCGATATTTTATTCTCACTTTGATACATCTTTTCCATCTCCAGCAGCAACGAATCGGGTCTCGGGAAACTTTCTAATAGCATTACTAGTCGGATTCATTTCCCCTCCAATCTTTGCTATCATATCTTCTTCTATTTTTGATAAATTATAATACTGAGCTATAGATAACGCATTCTTACCCTGATTATCCGTCAAATGTATGTCAATATTGGATCCGGGTGCGAGCAAGGCATTAAACATTTCAACCGCCTTGTTAATTTTTGTCTCACTTCCTTGATGAGTACTCATATACTCGATCAGTTCAATTAATGGCGTTTTTCCATCTTTATCTCTTTGTACATTACGATCTGCGCCACCATTAAGTGCCTTTTGAAAATCATCAATATTATTATTTTCTATTGCTTTAAAAAGATTTTTATTCACTGCTATTTGCTCAACAAGGATTTTACCTTTCAAAGCATCAAAAAATCCCTGCTCACATTTTTTGGGCATATCATTTGTTGGTTTTTCATATTGCTCGCGTAAGCGGTCTATTTGTTCCACGAGGGTAACTGGTTGAGAAATAGTTTTTTTTCTTTTTTCCCGTTCTCGGAGTAATAACACAAGAACTTTTAAACCATCATCTGATATTTTACTTTTTTCTCTATACAATTTATCAAGATTTTCCATTGCTAACATCAGCGGATTAGTATTAGTAGGAAGAATATCGCAAGACTTACTCATGCCACCACTTTTTAATACTTTTTTTATCTTACTCGGATTCTTATTGCCTTTAATCGCATCATTAAGAGCATCTAGTCTTTCTTGAGCATTATCGCCAATTGGATTTTTATAATTCGGTGTCGACGCGCTTCTTCCATATGCTTTGGGATTAGTATCTTCAATATTTTCTTGCCTCGTTTTTCTTCCAAAAAGACTACTTCTAGATTTAGCTCTTGCTATTTTTTCCTTCGACGAATTTTTGTAATCCATGCATAAACTGAACTGAAAAAGAAATAGCAAACACCCTAACGTTTTTACGCTACCAATCATAGCAAACCCCTTTACCGCAAAAAATATCAGTAATTTGTAAAAAATACAAAAATCAAATGTCCCGACATTTTAGGGTAAAAAAGCGTAAAAAGCAATAGTATTTATTTAATTTGATATTCAAAATCAACGAAGCCATCGTCTCGTTTTATTTCTTTAAAGCCTGCCCGTGTATACACTTTCATAGCCGGATAATTAGTGGTTCGTGTAACTAAGGTAATTTTTGTGCATCCTTGTGCAATTAAATCATTCATAGCATATTTAAACAATTGATATCCGTAACCTTTTGATCTGTATTGATCAAGGACTCCCAAAAACAAAATGCGTCCTTCATAAAATTTCTTTTTATAATAGCTAACAAATCCAGCAGGAGATCTACCTTGATATAAAACTTTAATGGTCATAGCTCCTTTTTGCTGAAAATCTCTTGAAGTTCTATTATGCAACATGTGCGTAACATAATCTGGTGCAAAGGTAGGTGAAACGCCGGCAATTAACCACTCCCAATTGTGTTTAAAAATATCAAGAACAAAAGGAGTATCTCTACGATCATTAAAATCATAAATCCCTACTTTTTGATACAGGTTATAATAAACACCAAAGCCAGCTGCGATGCATACGCTTGAAAAAATAAGCGCTAAACTTAATTTTTTAGTTAAAAAATTTATTCTTTTTTTTATCATGAAAACCCTATAATTTTGGAAGCAAAAATTTTTTAAAATAATATCGGAAAAAACTACTTTTTAGTTTTTCAAGTATTATTCATTTTTAGCAATAATTGCATAGTTACATTTCACTCTTACAGTTATTATATATAATTTTAGCAAGCATTAATCCTTGTGCCGGTGCATTAGGTAAAGAATGTTCAGGATTTTTTGCTTCTAAAATAGTGCGCACGTAATCGATTGATAATGAACGTCGCGAAGCAACTTCAACTGATGCTCCAACAATGCGTCTGATCATGTAACGCAAAAAACCTGGCCCTTGTACTTCAATGCGGCATGCATTAAATCGTTTAAAAAAATGTATAGTGATAGCATCAATGCGCCGAGTGGTGGTTATTTGCTCGTCACCGGTACAAAAAGATCGAAAATCATGTTCTCCCACAAATATTTGTAATGCTTCATATAGTTTTTTGTCATCACATGGTCGTTGTAGTGCATATCCATAACGCGCTAAAAATGGTAATGGCCTTTGATTAAAAATATGATACCAATATATTTTTTGTTTAACGGCGCGTTGTGGATGAAATGTTTCATCACTACTGCATAATGATCTAATGACGATATCTCCCGGCAATGCATTATTCCATGCACGCATCATAGTAGCAGGATCAAGATGTAAATCAGTAATAACTAAAGCAACTTGCCCCAATGCATGTACGCCGGCATCAGTACGCGAAGCGCCAATAATTTTTACTGGCTTGCTAAAAACATGCAAAAACGTAGATTCTAAAATATTAGCAACAGCTACCGCATGTGGTTGTACTTGCCAACCAGCATAACGAGTGCCGTCATACGCAACGAGTAACTTATAATAAAAAGGCATAGATAAAAAACTTATTTACGCAGCGATGAACGTAAGACTTTTTTACGCAAACGGATATGATGCGGAGTAACTTCAATAAGTTCATCAGGTTGAATCCATTCCATACAACGTTTCAAGTTCCATAATACGTGGTGGTTCTAATTTAATAGATCATCAGTACCTGATGCACGCATATTAGTTAACTTTTTTTCTTTACATGGATTAACATCCATATCATCTTCACGGCTATTTTCACCAATAATCATACCTTCATAAATCTTGTCGCCGGGTTCAACAAAAAGAATTCCACGTTCTTGAAGATTATCTAAAGCATAAGCTGTAGCAGTGCCATTTTCCATAGAAACAAGGCACCCTTAGTACGCATAGTGATATCGCCTTTATATGGTTGATACCCATAAAAATTAAAGTTGAAAATACCGGTTCCACGAGTATCGGTTAAAAATTGGCTTCTAAAACCAAATAAGTCCTCGTGAAGGAATTTGAAATTCCATACGAATTCGTCCATTGGCATAGAGGAACTAAATTTTTCATTTCAGCTTTTTTCGTCCCAATCGTTCCATAACAATTCCTTGATATTCTTCATGAATATCAATAACCAAATATTCAATTGGTTCACATTTAACACCATCAATCGTTTTATAAATAACTTCAGGTGCTGAAACTTGAAATTCAAATCCTTCACGACGCATATTTTCAAATAAAATACCTAAATGTAGTTGACCTCTTCCAGAAACTTTAAACATTTCAGGGGAATCAGTAGGCTCAACTCGTAATGCGACGTTTGTTTTTAATTCTTTTTCTAAACGATCTTTAATTTGTCGTGACGTTAATAACGATCCTTCTTGACCATTAAAAGGAGAATCGTTCACCGATACATATATCGACATGGTCGGTTCATCGATAGCAACATACGGATAGTGGTAATGGATTGATCAACCTCACAAATGGTAGTACCAATAGTAACCGGCTCATAAAACCAGTAACGGCAACAATATCACCATAACGAACTGTCTTTGCCTCTCTATTTTCTCAAGGCCCATGAAGTATATAATTTGGTAACTTTAAATGGTCGGCTTACCTTTGATCATCTTTAGCACAAACCACATGCTTGACCAACACTTAAAGAACCACTAAACATTCTTCCAATGGCAATGGTGCCAAGAAAATCAGAATAATCTAAGTTAGTCATTAAAATCTGTAAATGATCCGCCGTGGTGTCGGAGCAGGAATATACTTTATAATTGCTTCAAAAAGTGGTTTCATATCACCAGTTTTTGCATTAGGATCATGTGCTAACAAAACCAAGCTTTGAAGAACCATATAAAATAGGAAAATCAAGCTGATTATCATTGTGTTGCAAGATCTAAAAAAAGATCATGAATTGATGATTCAGTTCGTGCAATATCAGCATCCGGTCGATCAATTTTATTAATAAGAACAATTGGTCTTAAATTAAGCTCAAGCGCTTTGCGTAACACAAAACGTGTTCCAGGCAAAACACCTTCAGCCGCATCGACTAATAGTAAAAATCCTTCTACCATTTGCAAGGTACGTTCCACTTCACCACCAAAATCAGTGTGACCAGGAGTATCGACAATATTAATATTATAACCATTATAAGAAATACCGGTATTTTTTGCTAAAATCGTAATTCCACGTTCTTTTTCTAGATCATTTGAGTCCATTACACGTTCAGTATCAGTAGCATATGATGCGTACCAGATTGGCGCAATAATTTATCAACCAGGGTTGTTTTTCCATGGTCAACGTGGGCAATAATAGCAATATTTCTTATATTTGGCTGTTCCATTGTCTCTATTTTCGTTATCTGCAAAATCAAAGGGTCATTAATATAAAATACTTATTCTTATTGTAAATAATTTTTTACAAAATGTCTAAGGGTAAAAAATAGCCGTTTTTTACCCTTAGACCCTTAAAATTTTTAAAAAATCGTCTTTATGACTCGCCGAGTAAACTATTACTTCTTTTACAGCCTTGATTTGATCCCATTTGCATAAGGGCTGTTTTTGCATTATCTGTTATCACAGACTCTACAACACTAACTTTATTCCAATCAGTTGTGACGGCTTTGCATCGATTTGAAAATTTTGTATCAACTTTCGGAGAAGATGTGCCACAATTTTTTTTAGGCGTTGTGAACAGTTCTTTATTGGCGCAGACTATACCACATAATTTTTCTAGTGTTTCAGTAGCTATTTTTTCTTTTTCCGCTTCGCTAACATTTAAAGCTCTATAAGAAGTTACTAATTCTTTAGCAATATCTAACGATAAGCTCTTTAATTTTTTGTTTTGATCTTTCTTAATTTTTAATTCATCCGTCATTTTTGCAACATACTTCGCAACTCTTTTTTCGCGCTCCTTGATTTCTTCCCTCAGCATAGCATTTTCTTGCGTAATTTTTTCCAATTGACCTTTTAGTTGATTTTCCGTTTTGCTACTAGGAAACCAAAGAACGATATTTGGATTAACACTACTTGGATTATCCAACGCAGTCTTAACAAACGTGCTCCAACCTAAAGTGGATTCTGCTGTCCCGTTTGTCTTTATACTTTGCGCAGAAAAAAGAGTTAACGTTAATAAAAAAATTTGTTGTTTCATAAAAAGATTTCCTTATAAAAAAATTTAAGAATACAAATACAGGGTTTTATCAGATTTAATTATTTTTGTCAAATATTTTTCCAAGAACTATCCTATCTTGCACGATACAATTCAAAAATATCATCCTAAAAACAAAAAAAGACAAGATAAAAAACCTTGTCTTTTTTATGAAAAATTATGTATTACTTATCTACTAAAATTCGGGAGCGTAATAAGGAATAAGCGCCATCACTCGTGATTTTTTGATCATGCATGATAACACGCGTTGATGATGTGCGCACGTACCAGAAATACGAGAAGGAAGAATTTTTCCTCGCTCGGTTAAAAAACTTCTCAAAAGCGGTGCATTTTTATAATCAAGCATCGGAACTTGATTTTCTTTTACATTACAGAAACGACAATTTTTACGCGGAGCAAACGCAAGTCTTCGCGCTTTTTTGCGCAATAAACGACCACTTACTTTTAATTTTGCCAATTTTTTCTTAGCCACAGCTTTACCTCAATTATTAATCAGATTCACTATCTTCATCTAAATCATCTTCATCCAACACGCTATCAGAAATTCGGTCAACATGCTTATCATGTGACGAGGCATTATTATTTAGTAATCCCTTCATCTTGTTATCACGCAAGAAGGTATCAACGTCTTGCGTTGGCATGTCTTCCAATGATTCCGGTTTAAAGTAGGCTATCGGCTGTTTTGATGATAATTTACTGGTTAAATGACGCATAATAATTGAGCCATGTTTAACCATAAAAAATGAATCAATATCTTTAAAAAGAGAACCAAGATTTACTTCTTGCTTTGCCTGAAAGCGAACTAGAAAATATACCCCGTAATCATTATTTCTTACAGGATATGCAAGTCTATACTTGCCCCATCGCTCAAAGGAGTTGATCAACCCTTGTTCTTTTTTAATAATTTGTTCAAATTGTTTTTCTAATGAAGCAGATTCATCGGCAGTAATTTCAGGAACTGCGAGAACCAGCGTTTCATATTGTAGCATAATAAAAATCCTTTAAAAAAAAGTACACCAACTGGAAGCGCTTCTAGGAAGCACTATAAAACAACCATTGTTTTATTTAGCATAACGTTACTGCCATAGTAACCTTAAAAAAGCAAAAAAAGCCAGAACAATCTAGCTTTTTTTGCTTAAAAGTTATAGAAAAGCAATCTTATAAACTGCTTATACTAATTTTTGATTACGTTGAATAACGCGACCAATAATTCTAAAATGGTCTTTACCACGAATAAGCGCAACCGGCGCTTGCTTGTGGTTAACCGATTCAAGAACAATAAAATCTTCAGTATACGTTACCTGCATAATAGCTTTTAATGGGGTGTCATTACCATATTCAACAGCCGCGATATCCCCTGAACGAGTCCATACTTCTGGAGAAATGATTAATAAATCACCTTTTACAAACATTGGTGCCATTAAGTTATTATCGATTGCAAAGTGCAAACATTGCATTGTCCGTTGTATTTAATACAGGAACAAATTCATCTTTGTGACCACTGGTAATTTGCATTAATTGATTATTATATGGTGATGGATTTGAAGGAATTTCCCCAACAACAGGTACTATTTGAACCTTTAAGTTAACATCAGACTTGTTCAGGCATGCTCACATTGCTATCGATATTATCGGTACGTTGACGGCGTTGTGCAAAAAGGTCGACAGGGCTAATTTCAAAAGCATTTGCTAATTTTTTTAAAGAGTCTTCATTCCAACGTCTGTGTACCATTTTTTATATGAGTTAGATAACTTTCAGACATACCAGTTTTTTCAGCTAAAATCTTAGTAGTCCAGCCTTTTTCTCTGAGCAGCTCTTTTACGCGTAACTCAGTTGATGACATAATAAACTCCTCTTGGTATATTTTTGATTAAAATATGATAGTATGGTTATACAACTGCATTAATTCTAATTGTACTCTCTTTATTATTCTTGTCAAATGGAAAAGATTACTCATGGTAACTAAAGCATATAAAGACCGATTCAATAAAAATTTTTTTGAATCGTCCGCCTGGCAGCTTAATAACCTGGTATGCGGCATTGATGAGGTTGGCCGAGGTTGCCTGGCAGGGCCTGTTGTTACCGGGGCAGTTATTCTCTATCCGCATAAAAAAAGTCGTTTAATTAAAGATTCCAAACTACTCACCCAGGAAGAATTGGCAGTAGCCTATTCATGGGTGGTCAAAAATTCATGGTTTAGCTTTGCCATTATCAGCGCTCGAGATATTGATAAATATAACATTTATCATGCCACCCTACGGGCTATGAAACGGGCAGTTATGCAATTATTGAGTAATTGCCCACAAGCACCTTCACAAATAGTTATTGATGCCATGCCTCTTAACCTGATGGGCACCCCGTATGAGCATATTGATGTTTTTCATTTTCCTTTTGGTGAAAGTAAATCGATATCCATTGCCGCCGCCTCAATTGTAGCCAAAGTAAAGCGGGATCAATTAATGCGCACTATCGCCCCTTCATTTCCCCCCTATCATTTTGCTCGCCATAAAGGATATAGTACAAAACTTCATCAAGAAGCGGTCAAAAAGCATGGGCGAATCATTATTCATCGAATTAAATTTTTAGAAAATAAGCATTTCACCCAACCAGAAATAGGTAATCCTGATGGAGACCAGCAAACCCTTTGCTGAAATTATAGAAAGTTCATTAACCGGCTGGCTTGCCCAAAGTTGGCAATGGGATCAATTTCCTTCATTCGGCTCTGTTATTACTATTGAAACAAAAAAACGGATACTTTTTGGTATTGTACATCAAATTGAAACAGGCTCTATGGATCCTGTACGTTATCCATTTGCCTATCAAAAAACAGAAGAAGAACTGCTACAGGAACAACCTCAAATTTTCGAATTCCTCAAAACAACCTTTCATTGTTTGACTATCGGCTACCAAGAACAGGGAGCACCTATTACCTATCAATTAGCTCCGGAACCCCCCAAAATTCATGCATTTGCTGCTTGCGCATCACGCCAACTATATAAAAATTTTTTTGCAAACAATCAGTACCTCCACATTCTTTTTGGCCTTTCAAATAGTATATTTAATCTTGACGAACTATTGCTTGCCATTTTAAAACAACTGAAAGATCAGGATATCCTTACTGAAGTTACCGTTGCCAATTTCATCGATACTTTTTCCTTATTGACCGGCAATGATTACAAACGGTTAAAATTATTCTTGCAACGAGCAGAACAAATTATATAGCTTTTCACTAATTCTTCATAAAAAAGGAAAATAGTGAATAATTATGTAGTACTATGCAGTGCCTTATTTACAATCTTTTCGACACTTGCAGCAATGGAATTAACAGAAGATAACCCTGTTGCATTATTTATAACCAAGATTGTTCAAGCCCATCCTAATAATAATTCCTATGTATGGCATAATACTATTGACCATACCAGAAAAGGTTCTGGCACGTTATACGATTATTTTGAGCTAGGCAGTTCTGTTAACGTAATTTCCAGCATAAGGCTACCAGAAGAAAAACAGCATGATTACGTTGATCAAATGCTCAAAGGAATATCGACTTTCGATTACAACGATAACACTATACTCATATTAACTGGCGCAGAAGAAACCATTAAAGAGGTCGTCCAACAAAAAGAACGTAAAAAAGCTACACGGTTAGCAAATACCAACAAATCCTCATTACTGTTATTTGGAAGTTTTGTTGCTGCCTGTACTATTATGGCAACCTTAACTACGCAACGTTTAATGCGCACCTATATACCTAAACTATACCAATAATTCTCATTCAACCCCCTGCTTACATTTATTTATAATTCAGATATACTAATAAATTAAGAATATCTTATTAAAAAATTGTTTAATAGATGAGAGATTGTTTCATGCGTTCTTTTTTTACTGTTATATTGTTTTTTCCCCTCTATACCTGGTGTAGTGATACTATTGTTTCACCTGCACAGAATGTAAGTATGAACCAAACAAAACCTATCACTCACGAACGCATTCACCCTAAAAATATTCTTCTTTCATGGTTGTATACCAGTGTATTGAGTAAACCATTACGATTATTACTCACACAGCGTTGGGTAAGTATAGGAGTTGGCTGGCTGGCTAATCGATCATTGAGTAAATATTTAATACCGGCATTTATACAAGCACAACATATAAATACGCAAGAGATACTTCCGGAAGAATATGCAACGTTTAATGAATTTTTCTATAGAAAACTAAAACCGGATGCTCGCCCCATTGATAATGACCCTGCATCATTCATATCCCCTTGTGATGGCAATTTGATGATTGTTCCTGATATTACGCCGACGACTGAATTTTTAGTAAAAAATAAATCTTTCAATCTTGAATGTTTTTTGCATGATAAAAATCTTGCTGAAAAATTCTACCACGGCACTATGGTGGTTATTTATCTTGCTCCTTCCGATTATCACCGTTTCCATGCGCCACTTGATTGTATCCCAGAACAAGCAATTCGCATTAATGGAAAATATGAATCAGTTAATACCATTGTGTACCAAGCAGGCATTCAACCATTAACGGAAAATGAACGCCAGTTAACGATATTAAAAACATCCTCCGCAGGTGACATTGCTTATGTTTCTGTGGGAGCACTTTTCGTTGGCGGCATTACCCATACTTATCAAGCAGGACAACTATCAACAAAAGGTGATGATTTTGGTTATTTCTCTTTCGGCGGATCTACTGTAGTATTATTATTACAACCAAATACGTTTAATATTAATCCTGCATTAGAACAAGAACTCAAAAAACATGGAAATGCATCAATAAAAATGGGTATGCCTTTAGGAACTATTATTCAAAACAATCAGTTCGAATAAAAAATTGTTTTTGCGGTTTTGTATAAGGAAAATATATGTTTAATATCATCAAAAGTACGCTACATACCTTATATGCCTCATTCACTACTAAAATTAATACCTTGTTTGCACAAACTTCTGTTGACGATAAAACGCTACAAGAACTTGAACAACTCTTAATACAAGCCGATACTGGTTTTGCCGTCAGCAAAGAAATCATAAACGCCATTAAAATTACTCGTAAAAAACAACCAATGAATGATGGCGCCATGTTAAAAAATATTCTTGAACAGGAATTAATAAAACGATTAACGCCGTATACTATTCCCCAAACTGCCAAAACAGTATATTTATTAGTGGGAGTAAATGGAAGCGGCAAAACAACCTTTGCCGGTAGATTTGCACAACAATATACCCAACAAGGAAAAAAAGTTTTACTTGCAGCGGGGGATACCTTTCGGGCAGCAGCAACGGAACAACTCACTCTCTGGGCGCAAAAAAGTAACGCTGATATTGTTAAAGGCGCAGAAGATCAAGATCCTGGATCGGTGGTTTTTTCTGCATGCCAACAATTCATCACCGGAAACTACGATATCTTAATTATTGATACGGCAGGTCGCTTACAAACAAAAATTAATCTTATGCATGAATTGGCAAAAATAAAACGAATTATCGAACGCCAACTTCCTACTCACACGGTAGTAACCTTACTAACCATCGATGCAATGCTCGGCCAAAATTCATTGGAGCAAGCCCGCTTATTTAATGAAAGTACAACAATTAATGGTATCGTTTTGACAAAAATGGACGGAACCGGAAAAGGCGGCATCGTCTTTGCCATAAATCATGCCCTTACCATTCCTGTTGCCTATATTTCTGCAGGTGAACAGGTAGATATGTTACAACGTTTTGATCCAACTGCTTACGTTAAGCATCTTTTAAACGCATAACATTACTCAATTTATTTCCCCCATAAAATAACTATCTAGTACATATACTTAACTTTTCTAGCAAATCTTAGTATAACCAACAATAAATGTTATTGTTGGTAAAGGAATAATCATGGAACGCATCGTAATACCTTTTATTAATCAAATAGCCAAACAGTTAGCACCAATTTATCAACATACCAATGAACAAGAGCAAGTTACATGGTGGCTGATACAAAAACTTACTGGTATTGAGCAAGCAACCTTATTAGCTCACAGTACTATTGAATTAACTGAACAACAAGAACAAACACTGGCCACATGGATTAACAATCATGTAGTTAATCATATGCCATTACAATATATATTGGGCACCGTCCCTTTTAATGATCTTGAAATAATCGTTGAGCCTCCGGTATTAATACCTCGCCCTGAAACAGAAGAATGGTGTCTAACCTTATGCTCACAACTCAAACCACTTACTTCCAAAAAAATTCATCTTACTATTCTTGATCTCTGCACAGGAACTGGCTGTATAGCATTAACGTTAGCAAAGGAATTATCATATGCACAGGTATATGCAACGGATATAGCTGACTTCGCTCTTGCTTTAGCCAAAAAAAACGCTGCTCACAATACTATTAACAATGTTACGTTCATACAATCTGATATCTATGAAAACATTCCTACTGATCTTACCTTTGATTTGATCGTTGCGAATCCTCCTTATATTACCGCTAAAGAGTGGAAAAAAATGGATCCAATGGTAACCGAATGGGAAGATAAACAGGCACTCGTTGCAGAACATGAAGGTTTGGCAATAATAGAAAAAATTATTAAAGGTGCGCAGCAACGGCTCAAAGAAAATCTTGCAATGAAAATGCTTAATATTCCGCAACTTGTTATTGAAATAGGATACCGACAAGGAGAGCGCGTTAAAGAACTTATGCATAACAATGTTTTTAACCATATTGCTCTACATAAAGACCTTGAAGGAAAGGATCGTTTAGTAACGGGAAGGATGTAAAATAATGTGGCCATTACCTACACCTCAATATACTATCGTGAGCATAAATATTGATCCGGAAGGAGTAGCGTGTTACGCATTTTCCCTACAGAAAAAAAAGATATTATTACGCCATTATGCGCATTTTGATACTGCAAAAATAATGATCATTAATGGCATTATTTTTAACAGCACTGCACTTCATTCGCATATAAATAAATTTATCATTGATAACGATCTTGCCTATAGTTACGGCGTATTAGCAATTACCCAACCCAGCGTTACACAAGAATTATGTACCACGAACGCAGTTCAAGATATATACCACCAACATGCTTACAACGTTACTAACCGCCCTATACTATCATTGCTCTCCGATCGCTGGTATTACCTAAGTACTATTTCAGAACAGTATCTTTTTCATTACAAATTATTTTTAACACGACTCAAGTTACATTGTTTACAAATAACCACACCTATACTTGCATTGTTAACCATATATGAATTGCTCTATCCAAAAAATATCATTACCTATGATAAACAAACTATTTGCTCATTGTACGATCACTGCATGAATGCAATAACTATCAATGATCTAGAAAATTGTGTAACGATAGCTTCAAATATTACGCTCAACAAAACAGAACTTGCTCGAGGCGTTGGATTATTTTTACTTGGAAAAAAAACATATGAACAATCATAATTTTATTGTACCCATTGCTCCTAAAAAACAACGTGAAATACGTAGATGGTATATTATTTCATGCTATAGCGCTATTATCGTTATATGCTTGATAAGTGCGCTCACCATACAACAAGTATATGACCTCTGGCATCTTAAAAAAGATTATCAACTGCTATCAAGACAAGAACAAGAATATGAAACTTTTTTAAAAACCGTTGAACAACTTGAGATACAGGAAACGGCGCTTGCTAAAAAATTGAAAAAATTAACGCAATTTTGTAAAAATCCAATAATGCCATCAACGCTCTTTGAACATCTTACAACAATGTTACCCAACGATGTTGCATTTTCTAAGGTTATTTTAAATGATCATCGCACCGTTGAATTACAAGGCCATGCCATGAATACACAAGGCATAACTACCTTATTGCAACGATTAGATTCATCACCCTTACTTACACAGATTCATGTAACTTCTTTACATCATCAATCGCAACAAGCAACAGCAAATGCTCCATGCTTGCAGTTTGTTATGCAAGGAACTATAAAAAAATAAACAAACTAGGTATTATTTTTTTGCTTGTTATACTTGATTATGCGTAATACAACATAGTTTAGTTTTTTATCTGTTTTCATTGTCATGGGAAAAATAAAACAATTACCACCGCACGAAGCCCACAAAATTGCAGCAGGAGAAGTAGTAGATCGCCCTGCCAACGTAGTAAAAGAATTAATAGAAAATTCAATTGATGCAGGCGCTCAATCTATTTGCCTGTATCTTGAACGTTCCGGGCACAATAGCATTAGAGTTGTCGATAATGGTTACGGCATGGATCAAGAAGATGCCGAACTGTGTTTTGCACATCATGCAACAAGTAAAATTAGTTCCGTTGAACAACTGTATTCATTACAAAGTTTCGGATTCCGCGGCGAAGCATTAACCAGCATTGCTGCAGTAAGTAAAGTAACCCTTATCACCAAAGAACAGCATGCGCATACTGGTATTAAGCTTGAGCGAACTAATAATATCATAACCAGTTGCCAAGAAGTTTCGTGCACATCAGGCACCGATATTACCGTTCAAGATCTTTTTTATAATGTTCCCGCTCGAAAAAAATTTCTTAAAAAAGAACAAACAGAATTGCGCAACATTGTGCAACTATTTCATGCATTCTGCTTTGATTATCCGAAGATACAATTTAAATTGTATTCTGATGGTAACCTTATTTCTAACGTTCCATCAGTTGAAAATCTTGAACAACGCGTACAACAATTGTGGCAAGCAATACCAATGATGAGCATTGAGCAAACAACAAATAATACTATCAAAATACAGGGTATTATTTCATCTCATCAGCATTATCGGTATGATCGCAGCAACATTTTCTTTTTTGTTAATCAACGATGGGTAAAAAATAACGCACTTATAAAGGCATTATTAAAAAGTTATCTTAACGTATTGCCCGAAGGGCGCTATCCGAGTGCTATCGTATCATTAACGATTGATCCGCAGGAAATTGATATTAATATTCACCCGCGCAAAGAAGAAGTGCAATTTCTTCATGAACGCATCGTTGAACAGGTTGTTTACAATGCAGTAAAAAGTACTCTTGAGAAACATCTGTCGCATCACGTTGTTTTACCAAGAGCAACAGAACCTTCTTACGCCACCACCTTTGCACCATTAAAAACTACCGTAGATCATACTAACACATTCCCTAAAAACTTCTCTTTAACAGCGCATACTGCATCTGAACAGAAATTTGAAGAAAAATTTCATTATACAAAACCTTATGCTAATTCTTTTGCACAACAACCAATAGCAACAGCACCTGCGCCTATTGAGCGGCACAACAATACACTACAAAATGCACAACAACAAGAATCTTTTGTGCACGCTGAACCCTATCAATTTATTGGCATGTATAATAACACGTATATTCTTGCCGAATCGCCAGAGGGATTAGTATTAATTGATCAACATGCGGCGCATGAAAGAATTTTATACGAGCAGTTTAAGAGCCGTTTTGACACCATGCAAACAATACCGCTCTTATTCCCTGCCATTATTACATTTTCTGCTGATGAATATGCGTTGATCACCGAATATACGGATATCCTAAAAACTCATGGCTTAATTATTGAATCGTTTGGGCACAATAGTATTATCGTTCAATCAGCACCGGCGCATTTAAAAAATATTTCATTTACAGACCTACTTAAGGAATTATTAGGTTTGCTCATTGAACATAAAAATCTTGATCGCGATACCTTTTTGACTACCATTCATGAAAAAATTCATGCACAAATGGCCTGCAAAGCCGCAGTAAAGGCGGGTGATGAACTGACGCAAGAACAGATTAAACGATTGCTTAATGATCTTTATGCAACCAGTAATCGATTTGCATGTCCTCACGGAAGACCAACCCTATGGACGCTGCATCAAGAAGAAATTGAACGAAAATTTAAGCGAAAAAAATAATTAGCGCATAGTATTACTATTAAAAGCGTTAGTTCGTTCTTCCAATAACGTTCTATACACATGTGCATACACTAATATACTCGCCGGCCATATAATAAATAAGGTTATGCCAAAAAAGACCGTTGCTATTGAATTCATCAAAACAAACAAAATATTTAATGCTAAAAGTTTCCATTTCGAACCGTACGTTACTTCCGCACTGTGATGAAATGCTTCAAAAACACCAAGATTTTCATACACGATACCATGATGCACAAAAGCGTATCTAATGCTTAAATAAATACCTGGAACAATAAAACAAGCAAAACCAAGCCCGCACATAAGCCAATATAATAATGAAGCAACCAGATCACGTAACACTAAATGCCCACAAGAAAATAATCTTTTGATATAACTTTCTCCTCGATCATAAAAATCAAAAGCAATTCTAATATTACCTAGAGCAAAAAAGCGAATCATCGGGTAAAATCCTAGAATCAACAATGCAATAATGCCAAACATGGCATACCAATTTAAATGATGAATGACAGACTTTAATTGTACTTTGACCATTTCCATAGCACTCGAAGAAGATGCAACATCAAGCATACTAATAGTTGGAACTACATTATTGAAAAACAATACATAGGCTAATAATAAAACTACCAGTCCCACTATAAAAGCAATGCCATATTGCACAAAAATAAGCCCGAGAAAAAAAGCAAAATGCTCAAACAGCGTAAAAAATCCAAATTTTAATGATTCAGTTATTGAAAAACCTTTTTTTTGATCCATGGTTAATATTCCTTTATTTTTTCATCTATTGAACAACCTATAGTTGTAAGAATAAAAAGAACAAACAGATAATACAAGAATTTTTTAAGATTTATACTACTTATGAAGTCACCATTACACAATAATAGAGAGGAGAAATAATATTCTTCTCTCTATTATGCCATATCAAAATTGAACATCTACTCTTTAATGCATCATTACAGCGCTCTATGCAAATTGCGCAACGTCATATTTAACGTTTGCAGCTGTTGGTATACTACGCCAAGATCTACCCGCGTTGGTTGTTGTTTTCTCTGCGCTTCTTGAAGTAATGCTTTTGCTTGTTCGTTACCAGATAAATCTAAAGCGGTTTGCCCTACTGCATTTTTTAATGTAATATTTGCTCCCTCATTAAGCAAGGCTGGTATGAGCTCATATCTAGTACCCTCCGCTGCCATCATTAATGCACTAAAGCCTTCTCGATTTTGTAAATTAACGTTGATATTTTTAATTCTTAAAAGCAATGTTATTATCGGTTCCTCATCATCAGAAATCGCTGCCATAAGCGCAGTATCTCCATTGTCATTCTGTCCATTAATATCCGCACCCGCATCAATCAGCGCTTGAACGATACCGGGATTACGATGTTCTACTGCTTCTATGAGAAGTGTTGTTGCATGACCAGCTGCGTCTTTTATCACGTCATTAATATGATCTTTAATTTCTTGATCACCCAGGAAATCTTTTATTTGGGTTACCTGAACCTTTTTAATCATTTCTTGTAACTTTTTCAATTTTTGCTCAGTAGTTAGTGCTGGTTTTTTAATCAACTTTTCAAGATAAGTTACAATGTTATTGTTATGCGCGCCTTTAGCAACGTCAAGAGCTGTCTGAGGCTTCTTTTCATTTATTCCAAATATTACAGCTTTGTTAAGATCTGCGCCCTTATCAACGAGTAATTGTATTATCTGATTTGCCATATCTTCTGCGTCATTCATAACTACATGAAAAATAGGTGTTAATCCATTCTCATCTTCCAAATTTGAATTTGCACCTTTATTTAAAAGAGAACTAACTACCTTACGCGCATCGTCAGTAAAAGCAAGATCTCGTTGCGTTGCATAAAAAAGAGCGCTTTCTCCTTTACTGTCTCGTGCATTAACATTAGCCCCTTTATCAAGCAAAAATGCAACGATGCCTGGTTGCCAATTAGATGCTGCCTCCATTAAAGCAGTTCTACCATTATTATCCGCTTTATTAACTAACTCATGATTCTTGGTATATAGACTCAATACTTTAGAATAATCTTTACCCGCGGCATCAATAAATTCCTTGATTTCTTGTTGTTCTTTAGTCGGCTGTTCTCTTGCAGCGCCACGTATTAATGATCTAATAAAGTCATTCTTGGCATAGTTCACGGCCGTGTCCCCTTTGGAATCCTTTGCCGAAACATCTGCTCCTGCCCGAAGCAATGCCCCTACTATTTCCCTATTTCCTTTCTTAGCTGCAAACATAAGTGGTGTTTTACCTGCATTTGTTTTCACATTTACATCGGCATCGTTCTCTATCAGAAATTTAATAGCAGGTAACTGTGACCCTTCTATAGATGCAATCAATGGATTCATTTCTTCACCCCGATATTGCATCATCGCATCAATATTGGGTAGCATATTTGGCAAAATTGTTTTTAAAGTTCCAACTAATCCTTTATAAGCAGTATCAACAAAATTTTTTAATTGTTCTTCTTTTTTCTTAGGTAATGCTGGCGGATTTTTTAATAATTTAACAATTGCTTCAAATTCTGGTTTGCTCTCTGCTAAAGACAATGGCGTTTTTTTATCTGAAGTGTGCGGATACTTAGGATTTGCACCTTTGTTCAAAAGCTCCCTTATAAGCGAGAAATACCTTGCTCGATCTAATGTATCTTGTGGTATTTCTGTCACATCAATTGCAAGCCACAGGGGAGTTTCTCCAGTCTTATAAGGATCTGCATTTGGCGCAAGTATATTCATAGTTATCATGTTTGCTGCAAGGCCATAAGTTTTATCGGTAATATATGATTTAAATTCACCGTAATTAAGCTTTTCTTGCTCCATAGCAAAAGCAGTATGCATTCCTATCATAGTAAAAGTTAATAATAACATCTTTTTGTTCATATCAAATCTCCCTTTTTATAGTATTTTTACCTAACATTACTGCTCGTGGCATGTATAATGCAATAGTTTTTTTGATAACTTCATCATGTTGGCTCTATACAAATACAAAAGGGGAAGAAATAAAACTTCTTCCCCTTGACACTTATATTATTTTAAAATGCACACTTATTTTCTTTATGCATCAATTAAAATGCTGCACGCAAATTCTGTAATGAAGTTTGAAGCTTCATTAATTGTTGATGTACTATGCCAAGATCTGCCGGTTGCGATGGTTGTTTATTCAAACTTTCAAGGTAGTTTATGATTTCTTGTTTTTTCCGGCCTCTGGCAATATCAAGAACAGTTATTGATTTTCCATTTTGGGCTAATACAGTTTTACCAAGATCTGCACCTTCTTGCACCAACACCTTTATGATTGCAAGAGCATGGTCTTCATCACCATTTTCCACAGCATAAAAAATGGGTGTTACTCCCGATTGATCTGCAATATTTGGATTTGCATGGTGAGCTAAAAGGGTCGTAACGATATCAACAGCACTTACATCAAATTCTCCAGGACTTCTGGTTACCCATATTAATGCCGTATGTTTATTACCATCCTGTGCATTAGGATTAGCACCTTCAGTGAGCAAAAAATTAACATTAGCTAATTTTCTGGCTGCTGCGGCATTCATTAAAGCTGTCATACCAAGGTTATCCTTAGCATCAAGTAGGCCTTTGTTTTTGTCATATAATGCTCTTAACTGCGCAACGTCAGCCCTACCTGCTGTGCCAATAAAATTTACAATTTGTTCTTTTGTTGGCTGAACTGGTTGCGGGCCAACGGGTTGCTCTCCCTTTAATTTTCCTTTTAACAAATCAATAGTCTCTGGAGTAGTAAATCCTTTTCTCTCTGCCAAAGATACTAATCCCGTATTAACTTGTGCACCTTTATCTAACAATCTTTTTATAAGATATTCATAAGGCTGCTTATCGATCTCTTCCATTTTTATTGGTGTATTAATTGTAAGGAAAAGGGGAGTTTCTCCATTAGAGTAGGGATCAGCATCTGCCCTGACTGTCCCAGAATCTATCATCGTTGCTGCGAGAGAATATTTTCTCAATGAAATTAATTTAGAAAATTGATCATACTTAAGATCTCTTTGTAGTGCCCCAAAAACTGTATTTATCGCTAAAATACTAAAAACTAATAACAATATCTTTTTTTTCATACCTATCTCCTTATTAATAGTATTTTTACCTAACCTTACTGCGCGTGGCATTGATAATGCAATAGTTTTTTAATAACAATATCTTTTTTGTCATAGAAATCTCGCTTTATTACAATATTTTACATAACATTACTGTTCGCACTGACGACAATGCAATATTTTTTTGATAAATAGTCCCCTAATAGTTCTTTGTGAGTTGCTTCATAACCCTACATGCACCAAAAAATAATCAGCAATACATTATTTTTTATAAATATTGTTCTTTATTATTTTTTTTAAGCATTTGCACAATTTCTTTGATATGTTCGGTATTATCCGATTGTGCAATAAGTAATGCATCTTCTGTTTGAACAACACAAAGATTATTAACACCAATAAGAGCGACCAATTTGCCGGGAACGTCAATTTTATTGTTATGCGCATTCAATGCGATAACGTTTTGCTCAGATTTTTTAAGCGTAAGAAAGGTATCTAAATTGCCAACATCTGACCAATCAAATAGTGCAGGAACCACCCAAACATTATTGCTATGCTCCAAAACGGCATGATCAAATGAGATTGAAGAAATTTTTTGATAATCATAACCCTGGTCAACGTACGCATGTACCATTTGATATAGCGTTAATGCATGCATACGAAATTCACGTAAAAAAGTATCTACTTTGCCACAAAATATGCCACTATTCCATAGCATATTTTCTTGCTGAACATATTGTTGCGCAGATTGCAATGTTGGTTTTTCATGAAAAGAATGTACTGGATATGCATCTTTATCAACATGCTCTGTATCGGCTTGAATATACCCGTAACCAGTTGCCGGATGGGTAGGTTTAATACCAAGTAAGGTAATAGAATCCTGTTTTTCAGAAACCTGTATTGCTTGCATTAATGTTTTTTGAAAAGCATCAGTATCTTTAATATAATGATCGGCTGGCACAAAAACAATTAACGCTTCTGGATTGAGAGCATATATTTTTAAACATGCCAATAAAACTGCAGGCCCAGTATTACGCGTGGCCGGCTCTGTAGCGATAACACCCACGCGTGAACCAACCGCCTGTTGAATGGAAGCTTTTTGTTCATCTGTAGTAAAAATCCAAAGATTACTTTTGTCCACTAATGAATCTACACGATCGATAGTTTGCGCAAGCAGTGATGAACCATTAAGAGAAAGCAGTTGCTTGGGGTGCAGTTGCCTACTTAACGGCCACAGTCGCTCCCCTTTTCCTCCGGCAAGAATAACAACGACGACGTTTTTGTTCATTACTTTTCTCTTTTTGCTGGCCTCACCGTTGAATATATTCGATTACCTAATAATTTAAAGAACATGCCTGCAACTTCAGCCATAATGGAAACTGATAATTTTGATTTTCCATAAATACGATTTTGTGCTTGTATAGGAACTTCAATAATAGTCGCACCTGCTTTTTTAGCATGATACAATGATTCCATGCAAAATGAAAAACCATGAGAAGTAAAATGTTTGTACATTTCAGGCTTTAAAATGGAAATATTATATAATCTAAAAGCACCGGTGCAGTCATACGGCATACCTAAACCATATTTGATCATGCCGCGCCAAAAATAGGTAAATGGTAATCGAATTTTACCCCACCCGGACATGCCACCACCATACGTATAACGAGACCCAATGACAATATCTGCCTTATCGCGCTTTTCAAGCATCGTTGGAATATACAATGGGTTGTGCGTAAAATCAGCATCCATGGTCAGCAAATAGGAGTAATTTCGATTCCGCGCAAAATTAAATGCCTGTACATGAGCAGTGCCTAACCCCATTTTTTTTGGTCTATGCAGAACATGCACCGTGGAATCTTTTTTTTTAATAGTATCAATAACCGCCCCCGTTCCATCGGGTGAATTATCATCGATGAATAATATATCAACCGGTATACTTAATTCTTTGAGGGCTTTATATAAAAGAGGAACATTTTGACATTCATTATAGGTCGGTATCGCTACTAATATTGTATTTTGCATACTATATTTCCTTATCATAATTCTATACTTATTCATGTATAGTACCTGTTTGCATAACTATACATATCCTTAAGTATACCACGTACTGCAAGAATAATTAGTATCAGTTAAAATATTCTGCATAGCCCAAGCAACCACCGCTCGCAATAATTTTCAGATAGTATATTTACACTACAGTTCTTTAATACCTCCTCCTTGACAAGCAAGTTGATCAATAATCAGCGTAAGCTTTGCTACGCGATAAAGATGATCATACGAAATCGGCGGAGTAAATGAACTGTCCTTAAGATTATTAAAAAATGTTGTTATTAATGATTCATGACCTTTATCGGAAACGTGTTTCGACTCATTAAATGATGATGCCAATCCAAAACCTTGTAAGGTTTTGTAATCATCCATCACAATTGATTTTGAATCAAAAAATAATTCCATCCGCTCTTTGCCAAGCCCAGCATGACCTAAAGCTGTATAGAGTAATGTGCATACTGAACCATCGGCAAAACTAAGTTGTACTGAAAAATTATCGGTAGGGAAAAGATCATCGTGACTCGGTTTGAGTGATTCAACTGACACAGCAGTAGCATACGAATCAGTTAAAAAATAAAAAAGATCAATAATATGGCACGCTTCTCCGATAATTCTGCCAGCACCAATTTCTGTTTGTATCCAATGATCTCGTGATATAAATCCCGCATTCATTCGATAAAAAATCATTAACGGTGACGTTCTTTGTGTAATGACTGTTTTAATCTTTTTAATACAGGGAGCAAAAGATCTATTATAATCAACGCAAAATGGAATCATCGGATGTTGTTGCAAAAATGCATACAAACGATCCAATTGTTCAAAATCGGTAACCATCGGTTTTTCTAAAAAAACAGCCTTCCCATGCTTTAATGCGGTCAGTGCTTGATCACAATGATATTTATGAGGAGATGAAATAATAACCGCATCAACCAAATTTTCATTAAATAACGCATCATCTTCCGTTAGTGCCCTACTCGCTTGATATAATTTTGAAATAGTTAAGGATGTGGCAACGTTAGCATCAACAATTGCATTAATTTTAACGTTATCAATGCGAGAAACGATCGGCATTAATTTAACTTTTGCAAAACCACCGGCACCAATAACGCCAACTCGAATCGTACCACCATGCATTGCCGGAATAAAACGAGGTGGTGTTTCTTCATCATTTTGATGGGCATCATTATGCTGTACCGCACCAATTTTTGGTTTTTCGATATGTTCTTGATAAGAGATAAGTGCCGCTAATGCTTGTTGTTCTTTAATAGCAGCGTATGCAGATTCCACATTATCAACGTCAAAACAATCTGGAATTAGGGTATCAACAATAATCTTTTTTTGTTCAAGCAATGTTACAAATGCCTGCATGTTACGATTTTCTGTCCAACGAACATATGCATAAGGATAATCAATTCCTTGTTGTTCATAAGAACTATCATAGCGGCCGGGGCCATACGAACAAGAAATGAGCAGATCGATCTCTTTTTGATACAAAGGACTCCGCTCAAGTCCCAATCCTACATCACCAACTACCACAACCTTGCCTTTTTTGCGCGTTATTTCCATTGCTTGTTGCATAATATCATTAGTTTTTGATGCAGCAGTAACGATAGTAACATCGACACCGTAATGATTAGTGTGGGTTGCTAGTTGCTCAATTACTGAACTCGTTTTAGCATTAATAACAAAATCAGCACCATGCTGTTTTGCTAGAGTTAAACGATCTTCTAATAGATCAATGCCTATTACGGTTGCTCCTGATAATTTTGCAAGTTGTACGGTAAGTTGCCCAAGTAATCCTAATCCTAAAACACATACCGTTTCGCCCAATTGCACAGAAGCTCGGCGTAATCCTTGTAATGCAATAGCGCCTAAGGTCGATACACTTGCATGCTTAAGTAACGATTCATCACGTACGTGAGCAACCAAATTTTCTGGCACACACACCATTGACGCATGGTTGGCAAATCCAGCACCGGCGCAAGCCACAAAATCACCCGGTCTAAAACGATTTACTTTACTACCCACTGCAATAACTTTGCCCGAACAAGAATAACCGAGCATCTGCAAAGAGCCTTGCATTTTTTCTCGTATTAATGCTCTTGTTCCTTCAAGGCCGTTATGCGTAAGCGATTCTAATACTTTGGCTATTTTTTCTGGTATTTTATGCAATAAAGAACCTGATTGCGCATTATTAATGGTCGCCTGTTCCGTTCCCGGACTAATACATGAATAATGAACAGCAACGAGAACCATCTGCTTATCCAATATTGGTTGACAAACTTCTTTTATGCGCACTAAACCGTTTTCTAAAAATACTTGTCTCATGCATACTCCTTTTAATCTTGATTTATGGTAGGCATATGATAATAAGCATTGCTCGCTGGCCAGAACACATGTTCTTGTTCTTCTTGATGTTTATGTTGTTCATATAAAAGTCCGCACACATCAATAACAATTTTATCATTAATCTCATACGTATTAAGAGTTTTAAATAGGCGATGATTAACTAAACACACAATAATATCTGCTTGCTCCACTGCGTAGGCAAAAGGAACGGTTTGTTTATTAAGTTTGGAAATAATTATTTTTTCATCAACGTGCGGTTCGCAGAGTAAAAGGTCTATTGCATTATTTTTTAATAATTGCTCGGCAATTTCTAATGCAGGAGATTCTCGAATATCATCGATATCAGGTTTATAGGCCAGACCAAGTAAACTTACTTTACATACGCCAGCATGTTGTTGTTGCCATTTTTTAACATGTTCGTATATCGATGCTACAACCTGTTGGGGTTTTTCATCGTTAATTATGCGAGCTGCTTTTAATAACACCGTTTGCTCAGGAAATGTTTCAATTAAAAACCAAGGATCAACCGCAATGCAATGCCCTCCAACGCCTGCTGAAGGTTGCAAAATATTCACGCGAGGATGTTTATTTGCTAATTCTATAATTTCAAAAGGATTTAAATGTAATTGATATGCCATTGCTGCAACTTGATGCGCAAAAGCAATATTAACATCACGAAAACTATTTTCTACTAATTTGATCATTTCTGCTGTTGCTGCATTGGTTAAATAAAGAGGTCCTTTAACAAAATATTTGTATAATATTTTTGCTCGTTGCATCGATTCTTGATTAATTCCTCCTATAATGCGCGCATTATAGGTTAATTCTCTAAAGATATTTCCCGGCAAAACTCGCTCAGGGCAATGTGCAACAAAAAAATCTTCACCGGCTTTGAATCCAGTTTTTTCTTCAATGCGCTCAGAAAGTTTTTGTGTTGTACCAACGGGCACCGTTGACTCGAGAATAACAACGTTGCCTTGGGTAATTACCTGCGTTATTAAATCTACCGCATGCCAAACATAAGAAAGATCCGCCGTTTTATCATTATTAAATGGGGTCGGAACAGCAATAAGAAAATAATCGGCAGGCTCTATGGTATTAGTGGCATAGAATTTTTTTGTTGAAAGAACCTGTTGTAATTTGTCAAAAATTTCAGGCTCTTGAATTACCGGATCCGATTGATTAATCCGGTCAACCCTTTGCTTATCGATGTCAAAACCAATAACGTCAAGACCTTGCTGTGCTGCAACAATAGCCGTAGGCAATCCTATATATCCTAACCCTAAAATACATACTTTTTTCATTACAAACCCTTTTTTTATGTATCATCTCATTATTTCTTTAGCTGGTTTTACGGATATCATGTGCTGATACTGATCATTTAAATAATTATCGATATGGCAAACAATTTTATCAGCAGCATAACCATCACCATACACTGAATTTTTTTTTCTTGTTGCATGATCTTTATTGTATAATGTTTCCATAGCATCCAAAATAACAGCACTATCGGTTCCGGCTAAATGGCCAAGCCCTTCCCATATTCCCTCAGCGCGTTCTGTTTCATTACGTAAAATTAATACATGCTTTCCTATGCTGATTGCTTCTTCATAAATACCTCCTGAATCAGTTGCAACCCACTCGGCATTGAGTAGTAGATAAATAAGATTTTTATATAACAATGGTTTAAACATTATAATATTTTTTGTTGCACCTATATTTATTTGTTCGATTACCTGCACAACGTGAGGATTGGGATGATAAGGATAAACAATTACAACATCATCATGCTGTTGTGCAAATTTTTGCATTGCCGTCAGAATATTAGCAATGCCACCATTGAATGATTCGCGTCGATGTGCTGTTAAAAGAATTAATTTTTTCTTATTAATCATACATTCTTGAACTAATGAATAAATATCATGATCTATTGCTATATCCCGCGTAGCAATTTTTTCTTGCATAATACGAAGCATGTCAACCACCGTGTTGCCACTATGTATAATACTATTGCGGTCAATATTTTCCGATAATAAATTACCAATTGCTAACGCAGTTGGCGCATAATGGAAAGAACTAATCATACTTACAAAACGCCTATTCATTTCTTCAGGAAATGGTCTTTTAATAGTTTCCGTACGCAATCCGGCCTCAACATGACCAATCGGAATATTTAAATAAAATGCAGCTAACGCACCGGCCATGGTCGAGGTTGTATCTCCTTGCACTAAAACAAGTGATGGTTCTATTGTTACAAAAATATTTTTTATTTTTTCAAGAATTGTCGTTGTTACATGAAATAAATCCTGACCATGTTGCATAATGTTAAGTTCTATGTCCGGATTTACATTAAACAAATCAAATACATCAGAAAGTAATTGCTTGTGTTGCGTAGTGGAACAGATGAGAACAGGAATATGTGCCATTTTTAAGCAAAAATAGATAGGCAACATCTTAATGCCCTCGGGGCGCGTTCCAATAATCAGAATAACTGGTTTTTTAATCATACACTCTCCGCTTATAATACATTACAAGCAATGAGTAAGAAGATATCAGATATGATAGCCTTGGCAAGAACGTTTCATTTTTTTCTAAAATAATAGTATAATTAATTATTAGTTTTCTGATATATAGTAAAAATATGCAATAATAAAAAAATTGATCTAAAAAAAGTTAAAAATAACGCTCTATTTTGCTTTTCTAAAAAAACTTGTAATACTCTGATAATACTTTAGGATAAAATAGTATACTTATACTGTTCTCTTAATCAGTAAAATATTACAATTTGAGACAATAAATGTTACTATATAATAGAAATCAATATTCATTAGAATTGTTTTATGGAAAAAAATGACAAAAGTTTTAATTTTTACGAGTTATGGTGGCGGTGGGCACATTTCTGCTTCGAATGCCATTGCTGATTACCTTAAGGAATCTTACGAAGTAACCATAGTACCCATTTTCGCAACTCCTTTTAAGCAATTAGACCCTGTGCGTTTTATTACCTTTAAAAAATACAATGCAGAGGATGCCTATAATTATTTTCTTAGGAAACGTTGGATTCGCCTTTTAAATCTTACGTGCACGTTGGCATTAAAATCTGTTCCCTTTATAACAAATACCTTAGAAAAGGTTCTTATCGATCATATAAAAAAACATAATCCGGATTTAATCATTTCGGTAATTCCTATTGTTAACAATGTTGTGGCACAAGCCGCTAAACAGTGTAATATACCCTTTTTAATTATTCCAACTGATCTTGATACAACAACATTTATTAAGGGGCTTACTATCAAAGAACATGATGATTTTTTTATAGGATTTGCATTTGACGATCCCGATTTGTTGCAAATCGCAAACAATGTTAAAATACCTCGATCAAAAGTTGGCATTACCGGATTTCCTTTACGAAGGTCTTTTTTTGAACCAAAAAATAAACAGGCCATTAAAGAACATTTTTCTATCCCTTCAAACAAACCGGTAATTCTACTATTAATGGGAGCCGTCGGTTCTCAGGCAATTTATCGTTATGTAAAAGCAATGGCAACTATTGATATGTCTTTTCATCTCATTGTCTGCTTGGGAAGAAATGAGGGATTGCGTAAAAGGATTGAAGCAATTCCATTAAAATCTACCGCTTCTCTATCAATTTTTGGTTTTACCGAACATATTGCAGATCTTATGGCCGTATCCGATTTTTGCATTGCAAAACCTGGTTCAGTAAGTGTTTGTGAAGCAATTTACATGAACTTACCGTTAATTTTAGATGCAACGTCAAAAAGTTTATTGTGGGAAAATTTTAATTTACTGTTCATACAACGACACTCTTTTGGTAACATTGTTAAAAAAAATAATCAAATACAATCAATGATTGTTAAGTATTTAAAAGATCCTTCCTATGTCGCTGAGTTAAAAACCAATTTAAAAGCATTCAGAAAAGAACGCTTTAATAATCATATAAAATCGTTAGTTGAAACAATGCTAAAAAGGGATATGTAACTATGCAAAAAAGCATTGCTATGTTCTATGTGCCAACTGGATCATTGCAAGAAGCAGAAGTTATTGTTCAACAATTGTTGCAAAAAAGATTGATAGCCTGCGCTCAAATTATGCCGGCAACTAGTTTTTATTGGTGGCAAGGAACTATCAATCAATCACCAGAGCAGATTATTATTGCGAAAACTATTCCTGAAAAAAATGTATTAGTAACGGAACACATTAAAAAAATACACTCATATACAACGCCATGCATCGCAACGTTTGTGGTGATGGTTAATGATGATTATTATCAATGGGTTATACATGAACTTGAGCAATCCCAATAGTATTTCAAATAACCATTCATTAGATAGTCCAACAATAGAAGGCTTTCAAAAAACAATTTGGCATTATTTTAATACTCATGGCCGCGTTTTTGATTGGCGAAAAACTAGCGATCCGTATCATATCGTTGTTTCAGAAATTATGTTACAACAAACACAAACGTTTCGCGTTGCAGAAAAATTTTCAGCATTTATTGCTCGATTTCCCGATTTTAAAACGTTAGCGCATGCTCATTTTCGTGATGTGCTCTTTTATTGGCAGGGCTTAGGATATAACCGACGTTGTTTGGCTTTACATGCATTGGCACAAAAAGTAGTTAATCAATATAATAGTACACTTCCCGATAATCCGGACATATTAATTACCTTTCCCGGCATAGGTAAAGCAACGGCCGCCTCAGTTTGCGCATTCGCATTTAATCAACCAACTATTTTTATTGAAACCAATATTCGTAGCGTGTATATTCATTTCTTTTTTCAACACAAAAACGCCGTAACCGATAAAGAATTATATCCACTCGTTGCGCAAACAGTGGATCATACTAACCCAAGAAACTGGTATTATGCACTTATGGATTATGGCGTAATGCTCAAAAAAAAATATCCTAACCCCAGCAGAAAAAGTGCCCACCATAATCAACAAAGTAAATTTGAAGGATCGGATAGACAAATTCGTGGGCAGATTCTCAAAGCATTAACCCATTACCCTGCATTAACGTGCGAACAATTATTGGATATTACTCAACGCGAACCGGATCGTGTAACAAAAATTATCGATGATTTATGCAAAGAAGGTTTTATCAAACAACGTGATAATCACTATTCGCTGACATAATTATGATTATTCTTTACTAAAGCCCTCAAGAGGTGGAAATTCAACATCAAAATATCCTTTGGCCATATAATTTTCAACCAATTCTTTTCCCGATCTTGCAACAAACCCTCGATGATACCATTGTCCGTTAGTAGAATCTATGATATAAGTAAAAAGACCGGTATCAAATGAATTATCTTGATAAATAATCGCACCAGGAAGGGTAATAAGATGATCCTTTTTCCCCCCATTTGCCTACTTGGTGTTGTTGCTTGCTTACCCCATTGCTGTACATAGGTATCAACATCTGGCGAAAATCCATGAACGAGAATAGTTTTTGTGCGTTCACTATCAATGGTATATTTTTTATTTTCTGGGTCAGTATAACCTTGCTTTTGCAATGCTGATAGTGGATCGGTTAACCACCGAGTAACCCATGGAGTATAGGAAGGTTTGCCGGAAATAGTTAGTTGATTTTCCGTATCGGTCTTAAAAAGTTTGATAACAACGTTATTCTTAACGTCATTAATAGTTATATAATCTTCAGTTTCTTTATTACTTTCATCGACAAACTCTTGTTCCTCTTCCTCGCAAACATTATCAATCAAATCTTCTTTCTGATGAAATTTTTCCTTACTCTCTTGTAATGGCAAGAATTGTTTTTTATTTTTTTTCTTTTGCTTTGCGCTGCTAGTTTTTTGTTTTAATAAATCGGGAAGCCATTCTTGATTTTCACCCCTTGCAAGCGCATTAGATTCGTCCCGCAATAATGATTCTGGTAAGACTGCTGTGTCAGGAGAACCAGTTTCAACGTTAAATTTTTTTAAATAAGCGAGAACCTTAACATTTTTGTTATCTGCTTTACGTTCAATATCTATGGTACTCTTAATTTCTTTATAGAGCTCTCCATAATATTTATTAAATTTATCTTTATTTTCCTGATATTTTTGTACTAAAACTTTGAGATTTCTAATGTACGTATGAAGATTTTCATCGTCTGCAACATTAAAGCCTTCACGTGATGACTCCTCTAATAGATTAGCAGTATACTGATTTATGCATTCTACGCCACACTTGAGACCTATCAAAAATTCATTTAATTTTGTATTCTGTTTTGAAAAAATACTATTATACGATTTACCAATTTCACGCATAGAATTGAATAAATTTGATACGTTCGTTTCATTAATTTTAGTAGCTTGCTTCATATTCATATTGTACTGAAAAGTTTGTGCCATTCTTTTGATTTCTTTGTTTGCACTGTACTTATACTGCTCAATAAATCTCTGTGTATGTTCATTATTTTGCGCCGTCAAATTGCTATGTGCAAGTTCATAAACACTCTCATTTTCAGGTTGTGAAGGGGGTTTTACATTTGAAAACACTGACATAAAAAGAGAAGAATTTCTTATGACAGCCGCAACAGCCTCTGGCGTTTTCATAGATAAATAGCAAAAATCTAAAGGTTCTTTAAACCCACTTACTACAGTCTCTCCTTTCAAAATAAAAGATGATTTACTTATTTTTTGACAATGTTCTTCGCTTTGAACATATCCTTGTATCTGATTAATAAATGTATCTTGTATCAAAAAACCATTAGCAGCTTTTTGTAAGGTTTTTAAATATTCTTCAGATTTCATTGATGGAGAATATCCACATAATGTTTTAATATCAACCGGAACACTTTTCTTCTTTTTATTTTTCGCTTGCACGGTTTTTGGTGTAATTTCTGAAAGTTCCATCGAAAATAATAAAGGTTGCAATAAAAAAGTACTCAGTAATAATAATGATAATTTCATAATTAAATAACTTTCATAGAAAAAATAATATTGATAAATTAGCCCTATAATCAATATTAATACAAAAATGAAAAATTACAAATGCATTGGGTATGCTTGCGAAAATCACTCAATTATAAATTTAACAAGCATATCACTGTGTCAAAAAAATCATAATTGAATCATATTTTAATTTTTAACCTATCTTAATAAAATTTATTTACCAAGATATTAACCTATTTTTGTTGTATACTTTTTATTATTCTGGTTTAAAAAAATATCAATAATAGCCAAGCCCCAATAGGATTATGTATGAATACATTACAACATATTGATCATGAATTATGGCTCATTATAGAACAGGAAAAAATTCGAGAACAAACAACCATAAATTTAATTGCGTCAGAAAATTACGTTCATCCCGCTGTGTTAGAAGCTACTGGCTCAATTTTGACTAATAAGTATGCCGAAGGCTATCCAAATAAACGATATTATGCCGGATGCCAAATAGTTGATAAAGCAGAATTGCTAGCGCAACAACGTTGCCAACAATTATTTAATGCAGAACATGTTAATGTACAACCACATGCCGGATCACAAGCAAATTTTGCCGTGTATTATGCTGCACTTAATCCAGGCGACACTATTATGGGCATGAGCTTATCAGAAGGAGGACATTTAACACATGGTCATGCGGTTAATGCCTCCGGTACATTTTTCAAAAGCATTCAATATGCGGTGGATAAAAATACTGAGCAACTTGATTATGATGCTATTGAACAGTTAGCCCATCAACATAAACCAAAATTAATTATTGCAGGAGCCTCCGCATATTCGCGCACGATTGATTTTAATCGATTTTCAAGCATTGCTAAAAATGTAGGTGCTTTTTTTATGGCAGATATAGCACACATTGCAGGCCTTGTTGCTACAAATCTACATCCCTCGCCAGTACCGGTTGCTGATTTTGTCACGAGTACTACCCATAAAACATTGCGTGGGCCACGAGGCGGTTTGATTATGTGTAAAAAACAACATGCATCAATAATTGATCGTGCAATTATGCCGGGAACGCAAGGCGGACCCTTTATGCACATCATCGCTGCAAAAGCTGTTGCCTTTAAATTAGCACAAGAACCTGCATTTATAGAATATCAAAAACAGGTTATTGAGAATGCTCAAACAATGGTACAAGAATTTAAAAATCTTGGTTATCGCATCGTTGCTGATGGTACCGATACCCATTTATTTGTCATTGATTTACGTTCAAAACAATTAAACGGTAAAATAGCACAAGAAGTGCTTGACACTATTGGTATTACAGCCAGTAGAAGCTGTGTTCCTTTTGATACGCAACCGCCATGGATAACCAGTGGCATACGATTCGGAACACCAGCCATAACAACGCGCGGCATGAAAAAAGATGCTGTTATTGCTATCGCTCACGTTATTCATGAAGCATTACACAATATTGAGAATTCAAAAAAATTAGCGGTACTAAAACATGAAGTAGAACAATTGGCTAAAAAATTTCCAATCTATGCATAATTGTTGCGACACATTTTTTCTTTTTTTGCTATATACTTGATCACAACATATACTACCTACCTTTATAATCATCTGGAAATGTATGCATAATTTTTATACTGATGGCTGGCTTAAAAAAAAAGTCGGCAACAGCCTTGAAGAAATTCATAAATCAATCAACATTCCTCATAATGGCTCATTTATACAAAAAATGCTTTCATTCGCTGGGCCTGGCTACTTGGTAGCTGTCGGCTACATGGATCCTGGTAATTGGGCAACTGATTTGGCCGGAGGTTCCGCATTTGGTTACACCTTATTATCAGTTATCATGCTATCAAATATTATGGCAATTATTTTACAATACCTTTCTATTAAATTAGGTATTGTGAGTGGCCGAGATTTAGCACAAGCATGCCGCGATCATTATTCACGCAGCACTACTATATTTTTATGGATATTGGCCGAAATTGCGATTATTGCCTGCGATTTGGCAGAAGTAATTGGTTCCGCTATTGCGCTGTATCTTTTATTTCATATCCCATTAGCAGTCGGTGTAATTATCACCGCTGGTAATGTAGCATTAATTTTTATGCTCCAACATTATAACTTTCGTTACGTCGAATCATTAGTTATCATGCTGATTACTATTATTATGATCTGTTTTATCACGATCATTATAATGGCTCAACCATCACTCACACAATTGCTAAAAGGATTTATTCCAACAACAGAACTGTTTACTAATACCGAAATGCTCTATATTGCGGTTGGTATTTTAGGAGCAACCGTAATGCCACACAATCTTTATTTGCATTCTGCTATAGTGCAAACACGCAATAATGAAGAAACAGAAAAAGGCAAGCGCGAAGCATTATGGTTTTTTACGCTTGATTCAACGATCGCTCTTTCATTAGCATTTTTTGTGAACGCTGCAATTTTAATTGTTGCCGCCGCCGTATTTCATGTGAACAGTATGTACCATGTAGCGCAATTAGGAGATGCCTATTTATTATTGTCACCATTATTGGGCACCGGTGCGGCCAGCATTATATTTGCTTTAGCACTTTTGCTCTCTGGGCAAAATGCAACGTTGACCGGAACATTGGCAGGGCAAATAATTATGGAAGGTTTTATTGATATCAAAATTCCACCATGGGCACGCAGGCTCATTAGTAGATCATTAGCAATTATTCCTGCAATGATAGTAATTGTATTATTTGGTGAACAAAAACTTTCACAATTATTATTATTGAGTCAGGTTATTTTAAGTCTGCAATTGCCCTTTGCTGTATTTCCCCTCGTGCGTTTTACCAGCCAAAAAGATAAAATGCACAATTTTGTAAATAGTTTGCTTATGCAAATCATTGCTTATGGCATCGCTTTTCTTATAGCATTGCTCAATATATGGCTTATCTATAAAGCTATCATATAAATAACTAACCTATGTAAAAAAGACTTTGCTTAAATATTGCAATGCGTGCAGCAAGGGCAGTAGTATAAAAGCAAAATAATTCAAAAAAGGAGCATGAATGAATAAAAAAATAGTTGTATGCATCAGCATATTATCACTTTATAGCACAGCCACATTTGGCATGAGCGATCAAGCAAAACTACAAGACATATTAACAAAGTTTAAGAGCCCAGGCATCGCCGGTACTAAATATACAAATTTATTGACAGCAATAAATGCATTCACGGGTGATGTAAATACCAAATTTACTAATGGTTCAAGGCTGCTTATAGAACTTGCAAAAGATTCCAGCCCATCAATAATAGAACCTATAAAGGCACTGCTAGGTAAAGGGGCCGATCCTGCATTAAAAGATGGTAACGACTGGAAGGCTATTGATTATGCATCCAATGCCAATAAGGATGTATTTAATTTATTGCTAGAAACACAGAACAACTTACAAGATTTTGTGGAGGCTGCAAAAAAAGGTGATATGAAAATTGTACGCGATTTCCTTGCAAAATCACCTGAAAAAATTAATAATTTTGCACCGACAAGAATCGGCGGCCAGCAATTAAATGCTCTCATGGCAGCAGCCGCTAATAGTAGACTTCCTATGATCAACGAATTGTTATCAAACCAATACAAAGCGGATGTAAATATACAAAATGAAAATGGCTATACGGCACTCATTCTTGCTTGCATTACTCCTGATAATAGACAAGTAATAGAGGCGCTTCTTAAGGCTGGCGCCGATGCCACAATAGCTGATAAAAATGGGCAAACCGCATTAATGCATGCAATTTTAAGTAAAAATATCAGCGTTGTAGATGGCTTAGTCAAAAAATCAGATATTAATGCTCTCGATAAAAACGATAAAACAGTATTGGATTTAGCCAATGATGCAAACATGTCTAAGATAGCTGCGAGCTTAAAAAAATTGTACGGTGCAAAAACGTATACAGAACTTCAGGCACAACCACCGGCTCCCGCCCAAATAACAGTTAAAGAATTTGTGCAAGCTGCTCACGATGGCGATCTTGCAAAAGTACAACAATTTCTCGCAAATCCGGAGAGCGTTAAAAAAATTAATGAGTTTGCAGACATACGAGAAGAGGGCATACAACCAATTACATCTAATGCTTTATTTGCAGCCGTAAAAGAATCAAAAGAAGCTATTATAAATGAACTAGTTAAACATAGAGAGCTTGCTATAAACACGCAAGATCAAAATAAAAATACTGCGCTCCACGTTGCAGTTTTCAAGGAAAACCAGAATATTATTACAACATTATTAAATAACGGTGCAAATCCAAATATTCGAGACTCCTTCGGCATGACTCCCCTAATGCGTGCCGTTCAGATGAACAATACCGATAGCGTAAATGCATTATTAAATAACCAAAAAACCGATGCTAACCTGAAATCGAACAAGGATTTCCCACAAACTTGGGAAACTGCTTTATGGATTGCTCTTAATAAGGGAAACCCGAATAAGGATATTATTAAAGCATTAGTAGATAAAGGTGCAGATATTACTATTAAAAATCGTCAAGGCAAACTGCCCCTGCAATTTGCTCGAGATAACAACCTCACGGAAATTGAGACAATTTTAGAACAAAAATCACCCTCTATTGAAACAAAGCTCAAGGCTCTTGAACAAGCAATTGAAAAAAATTTGCCTGCTGAAGTAAAGGATCTTTTACGAGATGCAGATATCAAGAATCATATTAATGATTTGACAACAATAAATAACGAGAAGAGAACATTTCTTACCTATGCTGCAGGTCAAAGAAATATAGATCATACTATTATTCAAGCATTACTTGGTGCCGGGGCAAATATTAATGGAACGGATCATATGGGCGATACAGCTCTTATGCAAGCAGTCTTAGCGAATAATCAAAGCTTGGTAACGCTATTATTAGATAATAATGCTAACGTTAATGCGCAATCTGAGGCTGGAGATAAAGCTACAGCATTAATGTTAGCCGCAGAATGGGCGCCGCACCTAATATCATTGTTACTTGCGCGTGGAGCAAGGATTGATTTGAAAAACAAATATGAGGAGACTGCTTTGGATATAGCCAAACGGAATAATAATGGGGATTCTATAAAATTTCTTGAAGAAGCAGCGAAAAAACAACAACCTTCACAACAAGTGGATCTTGGCACGGTATATCAAAATCTAATGCAACTTAATACTGCATTGCGAACATTACAACAAACATTGCGACCCAGCTTTCGCTAACGCATAATTAATTAATACCTATCAGGCCTCGTGGAAAAAATTCACGAGGCCTTTTTGTCTCTAACGATAAAGATACCTTAAAATCAATGAATAATTGTTGAGATTAATAAAAAACATTGTGAATTATTGCAATTAATATACAAAAAATGCTATTATAAAATATAAAGTAAACAACCCGAAGTGAGGAGAACTCAATGAATAAGAAAATATTCTCATGTATAAGCATATTATTTTTTTATAGCAGTATAGCACTTGGGGGTGAAATACAAGAATTTGTACAAGCTGCTTACGACGGCAATCTTGCAAAAGTACAAGAATTTCTTAAAAAATCCCCCAATAAAATCAATGATTTTACAATACAAAATGAATCATGGGGTTGGGTGGTGGAGAATCAGAAGGGAGAGAAAGATAAAGTAAATGCTTTACTAGTAGCCGCTCAAAATAATCAGGAAGCTATTGTAAATGAATTACTTAAATATAAAAATCTTAACCTCAATGCTAAAACATCAATATCAGGAAAAACTGCCCTTCATTATACAGGTAATCAAAATGTGATTAATGCATTAATAAATAAAGGCGCAGATCCAAATATACAAGATGATCTTGGAACGACCCCGCTTATGAAAGCTGTTGAAAGTGGTGATACGAATGCTGTAAAAAGTTTATTAAAATCTCCAAAGATAAACGTTAATACAGCCATGCCCAATACTCATGAAACTGCTTTGTCGATTGCTATTGAGTCCGTGAGCCCGGATATGGACATCGTTAAAGCATTGGTAGCTAAAGGTGCAAATATTAATGCTCCTACTGAAAAAGGTAAAACAGCCCTCGAGTATGCCAAAGAGCACAAATTAACCGAAATCGTAAAACTGTTTGAACAGCAAAAATCAACCCAATCAACCAAACATTAAAAATTTGAACATATTGCAACCTAATTTTTATTAACACCATACAATAAATTATCAGACCTCGTTGAACAATTCACGGGGTCTTTTTGTCTTTTAACAGCAACCTTCAAAAATTAGTTAGTAGTAATTGAAATTAATAAAAATTTTAATATAAATAATAACAATAAACTTTATTGCGTTAGTTTTACTGTTATACTAAAAAATAGAATTTTTAGTACGTATAAAAAAATGCACCCGTGATGATCATCAATACCATTAATACAGCTTTTTTGCCATGGAATAGTCCGCCATTGCTACCATTAACCATCTCATTAATTATGGGCATTATATGGCAATCATGTGGATACCCGCTTTATTACACCGGCATTATTACATTATTGATAAGTTTTATCACCTATTGGCACTGCAAACAATATGCGCAATGGCTTTTTGTCCTCATAGGGCCTTTATTTTTGACAGGAGCATTTCTTTATCAGAAACAACAAACGGATTATGCAAATTTGCATGCACAGCTCATAAAAAACCCACTTACTGCAACGGTTACTATAACCGATATTGCAAAGATGGATCATGAACGATTTAAATATCATGTTACGGGAATAATCAATCATGCGACGATCAATAATCATCCGGTAAATGACAGCATTAACAAAATAATTATGATCCATACCAACACCAACCCATCTTTTTTTGTTGGTGATCAAATAAGCTTACCGCCACTCACCATAAAAGAACCAAGCAATAGTTCTTTAAAAAATTATTTTATTAAAGAAAATATTTTGACCTACAGCACTATTCATCCCTTTACCTACAAACTCATTGAAAGACCTTATCATTCTTTTTGGCGATGGATTTTTGAGCAAAAACAGAAAATCTTCTTGAATCTAAAAGAAAAAATGTCCCCAACAACCTTCACTTTTTTTTCAGCGATTTTTTTGGGAAACAGAAAAATAAATAAATTTGAATACGCAACCTTAAAACAATATTGTAAATACTGGGGAATATCACATTATTTGGCTCGATCGGGATTGCATTTAGTAATGATTATTGCCTCCTGGCATATGGCCCTAAGGTATATACCATTATACTTACCTTATAAACACATCCTCATTATTATATTGATAGCATTGTATAGTATATTGAGTTGGTCCAGCATATCATTTTATAGGGCATTACTTACCTTCATTATAACAAGCATCATGGTTATCGGTAATCAACAACGCAATACACTGCATATTGTTATATTAGTTACCTTTCTTACGCTACTTCATAATCCTATGAATCTTTTTTTTCTCGATTTTCAATTAAGTTTTGGCATCACATTTTTTTTAACATGGTTTAATCATATTAATTCACACAGAAAATTAAAACATTAATAAAATTATTGATATTTCCTCTTTAGATTTATTACGATATCAATAGATTACCAATAAAAAAAGGGGATGTGATGAAATATGCACTTATTCGTACTAACATTTTTTTTCTAGTATGTATCTTCTGGTCATTTTCGACAGAATCTAATAACGATAGTGCCCCAATAATTTTTTCAGAAAATACGATTCGAGATACTCCAACACCTAAATCATTAGCTATTGATAACGCATCAACCAACATTATCACCCATGATACCATAATGACCATTTCCTCTTTGCAAGAGGCAATGCAATCAGAAAATTTTATGCATTCAATTACAACGACATCTGCGTTATCAAATAATACAACATCAACTGATTCAATGACCAAAAATCAACGGCAACCAGCTATAAAAGATTGGACCATTATTACTTATATGGCAGCCGATAATGATTTAGCTCCTTTTGCGCGAAGAAATCTTAAACAGCAGGCAGACGTTGGCTCTAATGATCGCGTAAATATTGTTACACAACTTGATACACGCATTAATGGCAACATCAAAGTAACAAAACGCTACTACATTGAGCCCAATAAGCTTATTGTTATGAATCAACATGATCCAATATCACAAAAAATGGATAGTGGCGCGCCGGAAACACTTATTGATTGTTGCCGATGGGCAATTCAAAATTTCCCTGCGCACAATTATGCTTTAATATTATGGAACCATGGGACTGGCGTTATTGATATTGGCAAACTGCGCAGCATTAATCCATTGCAACTGTTTTCTTTCAATCCTAGCACAAATTTAATTGAGCTCGACCGCAATATTCCTTTTCTTGAATTTATTCAAAGCATTCCGGAACGCGGAATTTGCTTTGACGATTCAACGGGACATTATCTAACTAATCAAGATCTGGATATGGCCCTTAAAGAGATTTGTACCAACTTTTTACACGGGAAAAAATTTAGCTGCATTTGCTTCGATGCCTGCTTAATGGCCATGCTCGAAATAGCAAATGTTATTAAAAATTATTCTGATTTTATGATAGCTTCTCAAGAAATTGAATTAGGGGCTGGTTATGATTATAAGAGAATGCTCACGCCACTCTTAACTGAACCGATGAATAAAGCTACTTTTGCCAAACATATTGTAGCATCCTATGAAAATGTATATAGCCAAATAACCAATGATTTTACACAATCGGCCATTAATTTACTTCACATCCCTGCACTTGAACAAAATATTAACACCGTAGCGACATTACTCATTGATAGTTTGAAATACCAACAAGGGACAACCATTAAAGATGCAATTAAAGCAAGCAGGCACAAATTATTATGTACCCATTTTGATGAACCGAGCTATTTAGATTTGCATCATTTTTATAGCAATGTTTTACAAAATCTTAAAAATTTTCAGTATCAACATGAAACGCATAGATACTTAAAAGATGTCCTTGCCAAGACGCTACAAGAGGGAATGTCGCTCATAAAAAGAACCGTTATTGCTAACGCCACGGGCAAAAACTTAAAATTGGCTCATGGAATTTCAATTTATTTTCCAGAGCGGGGCATCCACAATTCATATCACAACACCTCATTTGCCTTGTCAAATCAATGGATAAAGTTTTTAATAACCTACCTACAATAGGTTATCATTTTTGGCATAAATCAACGCAATACACATAATAGCCAATATTTATTTGACCAAAAGAAATAATAAATCCACATTGAAGCCAAAAAAGATGTGGATAACTTGTGGATAACTTGTGGATAACTTGTGGATAACTTGTGGATAACTCTCTAAAACCACCATTAAATCAATTAATGGCAATAACAACATGTTAGAAATGTACATCAAGAAATAGTTTGCCGTATAAGAAAATTATAAAACATCACAATGCCCACAAGTTATCCACAGGTTATCCACAATAAAAATAATTTTTAATAAATCGACCCAGTAATCATTCCCGAAAGGCAACACCCAAGTTATCCACAATTTTCTTCTTGCTTATTACTATATTTATATAAAAGATATTAAACTATAAATAACATCCCCAAAGATCCTCTTCTTAATAACTTTTGGCACCGGACTTGTTTTCTTTCATTTTTTTAAATTTTTGCTACACTGATAATACATTGTCTAATTTTGAATAGAAAAACAAAGGACCCCGTGAAACTCGCTCATGTAATAGACGAACTCGTTGAGGAAAGAGGGCTTGATCGTACTCTTTTAGCCTCCATTATTTCTGAAGGCATCACCGCTGCTTATGCAAAAAAATTCCCTGAGTCCACGTTCCAGGTTAGCTATAATAAAAAAACCGACGAGCTTGAGATTCAGGCAAAAAAAAGAGTTGTTTCTGCGGTGCAAGATGAAGAAAAAGAAATTAGCCTAAGAAAGGCTCGGGCTCTTTTTCCTAAAGCCGAAATAGATGAAGAATTATGGGTTCCATTTGAGGGGAAAATTGGTCGCATCGAAATTTTAAGGGCAAAGCAAGTCATTGCAAGCAAAATTCGTGGCGTTGAGGCTGCGGCAATTTTTAACGAGTATAAAGATAAAAAAGATACTATTGTCCACGCTGTTATTCACAAATGTGAAAGCGGAGGCATGACCTTAAAGCTTGGTGAGACGGTAGCTTTTTTGCCCAAGTCATTGTCGTCGCCCCTTGATAAGTGCGTGGTCGGATATTCCATTAGAGCTGTTTTAAAAGATGTTCTGGTTGAACCGCGCAATGATTGCCAATTAATCTTAGATAGGTCTTCGGCTGATTTTGTTCGTAAATTGTTCGAGCTTGAGATTCCTGAAATTTATGAAGAGTTGGTTGAGATAAAGAATATTGCTAGGATACCTGGCTATAAAACAAAAATAGCAGTGCGATCCAATGATAAAAATATTGACCCTGTGGGAACTTGTGTTGGTTTGAGGGGTGTCCGTATTCAGCCCATTATAAAAGAGCTTGGCGGAGAAAAAATTGATGTTATTGCATGGTCTGATTCTATGGAGTCTTTAGTTGCCGATGCCCTGAAGCCTGCAATTATTAATCGTGTCGAGTTGATTGATAAGTCATCGGCCAATGTTTGGCTTGATGAAGATCAGCGTTCTCTTGCTATAGGCAGAATGGGGCAGAATATTGCTTTGGCCTCTCAGTTGACGGGGGTTAATATTAACTTGATCCAAAGTGAAAAAAGAGAAAATGATGAAGATATAAGTGATGAATTTATTGAGTAAATACTTATTTTTTTAATGATATTATTAAGAATTAATTAAATAATCTTTAACCAAATGATAAAGAATCAATGCGCGTATATGAATTTGCTAAATTGTTAAATATCTCAAATAAAGAATTGATTGAACTTTTAACAAAGGAGGGCTTTGAAGTAAAAAGCCACATGTCAGCTCTTTCCGAAGAAGCAGTTAATTTTTTAAATAAACAAATGCAAGCGCGTTCTGATGCAGAAAAACAGTTACAAGTTACCAAAAAGTCAATAATCGAGCCCACACAGATGCATGTTTCTAAGCAAAAAGTACCTATTGTTCCCAAGCAAGATTCCCATGTTCAGGTTGTTCAACCAGAAAAAATTATTGTAAAACCTGAGATCAAAGAAGTTCCTCAGGAATTTATTGTAGAACCTATGAGCATAGGCGATGCTGCTCAAAAAATGAATAAGCCCGTAAATGAGCTTATTCTAATTCTTTTAAAGCAAGGTATTGTATCTGCCAAAAATCAAATACTTCCTGCTTCTACTATCGAGCAATTAGCTAGGCATTACCAGTTTGTAATCAAGCATGCAACAAAGGAGAAAAAACAGGAAGTGAAGAGAGTGGTCGTTTCTTCTCGAGAAGCAATTCGCCGTCTCCCTGTTGTTGTCGTTGTTGGACATGTTGATCATGGAAAAACTACGTTGCTTGATTTTATTAGAAGTACGCGTTTAGCAGCTAAGGAGAAGGGCGGTATTACTCAGCATTTGGGTGCCTATGAAGTAAGTACTTCGCATGGTAATTTAATTTTTTTAGATACTCCCGGCCATGAAGCTTTTTCTAATATTAGGGGCCGTGGATTAAAAGTTGCAGATATAGCTATCCTTGTTATTGCAGCCGATGATGGTATTATGCCTCAAACAATAGAAGCTATCAAACGTGCTCAGGCGACAGAAGTTCCTGTAATTGTTGCAATAAATAAAATTGATAAAGTTGATGCATCGCGGATTGAAGTTGTTAGGCGAGAGCTTGCTCGTTACAATTTAATGCCAGAAGAATGGGGCGGAACTACGGTTTGCGTTCCTATTTCTGCCAAAACAGGCAAAGGTGTTGATCATTTACTTGAAATGCTCGTTCTTCAAACAGAACTCATGGACCTGAAGGCCGATCCGGCTAAATCTGCAGTTGGATTTGTTTTGGAATCAAGGCTCGAAAAAAGGCAGAGGTCCTGTTGCTACCATTATTTGTCAAGAAGGAACTTTGAAAATTGGTGAATATTTTGCTGCGGGGCATAGTATTGGAAAAGTTAATTCACTTATGAACTCTTCTGGAAAAATGATTAAAGAGGCTGGTCCTTCTATACCCGTTCAAGTAGCAGGGTTCTCCGAGCTTCCTATAGCGGGTGAAGAATTTGAGGTTGTTTCCCAGGAAAAGTATTCAGCATTAAAATCAGTTAAAATAACAAGTTCTGGCGCTTTGCCTCGACAAATTTTTTCTGGAGAGGCGTTTAATCTGATTGTTAAAACCGATGCGAGTTCCAGCAAAGAAGCATTATTAGAATCGCTTTCTAAAATAGCTGAAAAAATAACAAGTAAAAAAATTAATATTATTTATAGCGGAATTGGCAATATAACTGAAAGTGATATTACCCTTGCTACGGATACTGGATCTGAAGTTATTGGTCTTCATGTTAAAGTTGAAACAAATGCCGCCGTTGTTGCACAACGTAATATGATTTCAATTCGTTTATATGACATTATTTATAAACTACTTGAAGACATTGAAAAACAAGTAAAAGAACCAGAAAAAGTAAAGCTTGTAAGTAAAAAAGTTGGCGAAGCAATTGTGCGAAAGATTTTTGACATAAAAAATATTGGTATTATCGCAGGTTGTTATCTTAAAGAGGGCCGCTTTCCTCGTGAAGGTCGCATTGTTGTGTGGCGTGGCAAGAAAAGAATTGGCGAGGGTTCAGTTAAAGAATTAGAACGCGACAGAAAACCGGTTAAAGAAGTACATGCCGGGTTTGAGTTTGCATTTCTTGCTCATGGATTTGATCAATGGGAAATTGATGATCGCATTGAATGCTTCTTGGATGTTCCCGAAAAATAATATTATTTTTCAGCCGCAAAAATAGTTTACTATAAAAAATACCGCAGTATTAACTTAGCGGCATCTGTTTTTTTGAATAATTCTTCCAAATTATACGTATCGGCTTATACTAAGCAATGTTTTTTTAGCATAAATGTTAAATAAAAAAGGAAAAACATGCTATATGTATCTATTGAACTGATTTGTGCCATTCTCATTTCATTTTTATTAACACTTTATTTAGTTCCATTATGTTCTACGATTGCGTACAGGATTGGTGTACTTGATATCCCTGATGGCAAAATTAAAAAACATGAAAAATCTATCCCATATTTGGGAGGCGTTGCTGTTTACTTAGGATTTATAATAACGTTAGCGTTGCTATATCCATTTGAGAATCAGATTTTTTTATTTTTAATAGGCATCACTCTTTTGTTATTTTTGGGACTGGTTGACGATATTATTTGCATGCAGCCGTATCAAAAATTTTTTGGACAAATGATTGTTGCTTTTTGTTTTTTTAAATCCGGTATATACCTTAAGGAAAGCTTTTTTTTAAATAATTACTGGGGTATGCCACTTTCAATGTTCTGGACTGTGCTCATTATTAATTCCTTTAATCTGGTTGACGTCATGGATGGGCTAGCGACAACTATTGCCTTATGCGTAACAGGTTCATTTTTGATTCTTGCGCTTAGTTTCCGGGAATATCAGCTTAGTCTATTGTTAGGATCATTTTTGGGGCCATTGTTAGCATTTTTCTATTATAATAAACCTCCTGCAACTATTTACTTGGGTGATGCTGGTTCGTTATTTATAGGTGGTTTTTTAGCCGCAATCCCCTTTTTATTTTCCTGGGGACACTATAATTATTATGGCTTTTTTGTACCAATAATAATTTTAACGATACCGCTTTTGGAAGTAGGCACTCTCGTTTTATTACGTTCATATAAGCGAATTCCTTTTTATAAAGCAAGTCCTGATCATTTTTGCATTTATTTACGGGAATCAAATTGGAGTAAAAATCAGATATTGTTATATATTTTTGTACTGTCTTTATTCCTGTTGGGCTTAGCATTATTAGTGGCATTTAATAGAATTGAAATATTCCATTTGATATTACTAATACTGGTTTTTTTATTTAACTGGTTTTTTATTTTAAGTAAAAATTATTTATTGCCGTAATACCTTTAATAATCACTCAATATATCAAAGTTGTTGCTTTTTTCGTTTTTTTCTTTAAAAAATCACCTCGATTTTTTGAAAAAACGTATTATATACCCACTTTTTTGTTGTTGCGTTTTTTTTAAATTAAATTTTATTGTTTTTGTTATCAGATGTATGACAATAGAGCTAATTGACATGCAAAATTTTGACTTCCTATGGCAGTTTGATTCTAAGATAGTATGGTTGGGAAAAACTGCTATGTGAGAAAGTGATAGCTCATGATATACTACAATTCCTTCTTGGCTGTAAAAAATGGGCTATTACTTTCTCATTCTATATAACTTTTACCCCTAATATTGTTCTTGTTTTTTCAGTTAATAAGCCGTGTAATGTGTTCATATTTTCGATATCTTTTTTTAAATCGTTATCCTTAGGTGTTTCTAGGATTTTTGGTATATCAAAAAATCGCTTATCGTTGCATATAAGACGAAATGCTTCAATGCCTAACTTTCCTTTACCAATATCAGCATGTCGGTCGAGATGCGAATTAATATCACCTTTGGAATCATTCATATGTAAAACTTTGAGGTGGTCTAATCCAATAATTTTATCAAAAGAGTTCCACAGTGCTTCATAGGTTGTTGGCGTTCTAAAATCGTATCCTGCGGCAAAGGCATGGCACGTATCGAAGCATATGCCAACTTTACTTGGATGGGAGACATGATTCCTTATAAATGCAAGTTGTTCAAAGGTATTGCCTACCGCTGTTCCCTGGCCTGCTGTATTTTCTAGAAGAATCATGGTTTTGCCCGGATTCTTTTCTATAATAGTACTTAGGTTATGAGCAATTCGTTTCATGCAATCAGTTGCTGTTGATGTTCCATATGATCCCGGATGGAGGACAAGATAAGGAATATCTAATTCTTGGCATCGTTGAAGCTCTTCTGTCAGTGCATGTACTGATTTTTTATTTAACGCTTCATCGTTTGATCCTAGATTTATCAGATAGCTAGCATGAACAACGACCGAGCGTATGGTTGATGCCTTTAATGTTTTTTTAAATAAATCGGCTGAGGCTTGGTCAATTTCTTTTGCTTTCCATTGCTGATTGCTTTTGGTAAATATTTGCATACAGGTGCAACCAATGGAAGTTGCTCTTTCGATAGATTTTTCCAGGCCGCCTGCAATTGACATATGTGCACCGACTAAAAAAGTATGAGCTGTTGTTTTCATAAAAAATCCTAATAGATATAAAATAATTGTTAAATCTTTTTAAAATAGCAAAATAATATTTGCGAAGTACATGGTGGAATGAGAAATTAGCATGTAATACTTATTATATCCCATTTTTTTATTTGACAAAATCATGTAAAAAGATACTATAAAAAAATCCCATTTATGGCTTTTCTGCCATAATATTTTAAAAAAAAAGATTCAGTAGTTGTGAAGTAAGCCGCATTAAGTATTTTATTCTCGCTATTCGAGGTTTTTTTATGTTATCTAAGTGTAAAAGCTTACTTTATTGTTTTCTTGCCAGTGTAATTTTTATTGCTAGTAATGCTGAGGATGTAGTGTCAGAGCAATCTGGTACAGAATTTTCTTTAGGAAAAGCAAAAGCCACCCTTCAGCTTAAATTCAAACCGGAAACTTTTGCTACAAATAGTAGCAATCTGCTCAATAATGCCGTAAGAAGTGATAGGCTTTTTTTTAATCGTGGCACTGTTGACCTTAATGGAAATATTAATTATGCCGATTTGGCAGAATTTTTCGTTACTCTTCGTAATCAAGCAACGTGGGGTAATGCAGAAACAATAGCGACAACAACCGAAACAGAATTAAAATTACTTGATGCCGTTTTTGGTGGGCATAGACATTATATCACGCGGCATGTTGTTTGGATTCGTGAAATATGGTTGAAATTTCTTATTAACGAAGCGCTCGGACTGCATTTTGATAATAAACATTTTTTTACGCTAGGTGCTTTTCCTTTTGAATTAGGTCGCGGTATTGCGTTAGGTTCTGCATACGCAGTGAATCCAAAGTTTTTAGGTTTTTATTCTGATAACACTATTAATCAATACGCGTATGGATTTAAAATTTCGGGCGATGTTGTGCCATCAAAATTGCAATATGATATTTATGGTGCAATTTTAGAAAATAGAAATGATTCATTTACTAATAGTTCATTGCGCATTCTTGGACAGCAGTTTGGAAGAAGAACGACGCCAGAACGTGGACCAGGGAAAATTAATTTTCTTGTGGCAGGTCGGTTAAAATGGGTGCCGAAGAAAACTGATTGTGCTCTTGCTGCATTTGAGCCTTATGTATTATTAGATCATATACCCGAGCAAATAGTTGAAGTGCCGGCCGATTCAAGTGCAAAATTAGCGACAATAGGGTTAGCGGGGGAATTTGTTTTAGGTAACTTCGAATGGGGATTTGATTCTGCCTTTAACTTAGGTAGACAAAAAGTAGCGGGATTAGATCGCAATAAAGTTGAGTTTGAAAATAGCAATGGTTTTGCTGTGCTCGTTAATAGTCGTGTTGTTTCAGCAGATCCAACTACTACACCAAAACCGCCAAAAGTGTTATTTGATCCCAATAGTGTTACTGGAAAACAAGTGCAAGCCATTATAAATACTTCACCACAAGATGCCTCACAAAATGGCAAACAAATAGGTGAAGTAAATGGAATGCCACTTTTTAATGCTTTACATCGTTTTAGAAATCCGCATACCAATATATTTAAAGGTTGGATGTTTGTCGCTGATGCTGCATATTGGATTTTAAAGCCAACGTTAAAAGTTGCAGCAACGGTTGGCGCTGCATCTGGTGGTGAAAATCCAAATCAAAATTTCGATCACCCAAAAGATGAGGTTAACAGAACTTTTGCAGGGTTTATAGGTTTGCAGGAACTATATTCTGGTTTTCGTGTTCAAAGCGCATTCTTTTTAGGTGGCGCTGGCCGTGTACCTCGTCCATTAAGCGTGCCCGATCCGACTGAAGGAATCGATGAATTACCATCGCAAATTTCCGGATTTACTAACTTAATATTTACGGGTCTTGGTTTGCATTGGTACCCACAAAATTGCAAAAGAGTATTTTCGGTACGACCAAACGTTCTTTTCTATTGGCAAGAACATGCTAGCAAAAAATTTGATATATTTAATGGCATGAGTTCTCGCCATGAATTTGCGCGCAATTATCTTGGATGCGAAGGTAACGCATTCATTGATGTAGCATTACTCAAAGATCTCAAGTTATTTATTGTGGCTTCATTTTTTGTTCCCGGATCACACTTTAAGGATATTAAAGGAACTCCGCTCAATAAAGATCAAATAAAAATATTGGATAGTCTCGATGTTACTGGCGCAGAGGATATTGAAAAGCTTCCGTTATTAGGAAACGACGTTGCATACACACTTAATATTGGATTAGAATATCGCTATTAAAAATAAAATGGTTTTCTAGTATACTATAAGATAGAAAATTTTAGCGTGACTTTTCGCAAATTAATGAGTATCTGGTTAAGGATAAAAACAAATGCATTATTTCAATCGAACTACTGGTTGTGGATTAGTTAATGAAACATTCCTAAATAAGGTTGTTACTTTATCTGGTTGGGTCCATAGAAGAAGAGATCATGGTGGATTAATTTTTATTGATCTGCGTGACCGAAGTGGTTTAGTTCAATTAGTTTTTAATCCTGATTTTTCTCAATTGGCACATAAGTTAGCGCATTCTCTTCGTTCAGAATTTGTTATTTCAATTCAGGGAACGGTGGTTAAGCGGTCACCTGAAACTATTAATAAAGAATTAGCAACAGGAAGCATTGAGATTCAGATCACTGAGTTAATTATTTTAAACAAAGCAAAAATGCTGCCGTTTTCTTTGGAAGATGAACATGTCGAAGAAGAACTTCGTCTCAAATATCGATATATAGATTTGCGCCGCTCGAATATGCAATATAATTTAGCACTGCGCAACGATATTATTTTTGCTATGCGTGAATTTTTTCATAAAGAAGGTTTTTATGATATCGAAACGCCGATTTTAACTAAGGATACTCCTGAAGGGGCCCGAGGTTTTTTGGTTCCCTCGCGTATTAATAAAGGTACTTTTTATGCACTAGCGCAGTCTCCTCAATTATATAAACAACTATTAATGGCTGGCGGCATGGAGCGATATTATCAAATTGCCCGATGTTTTAGAGATGAAGATTTGAGAGCAGACCGACAACCGGAATTTACGCAATTGGACTTGGAAATGTCTTTTATTAATGAAAGTAACATTCAGTCTGTTATTGAAAACTTCTTTTGCCATATGATGAAGAAAATCTTCAATATTGAGCTCACATTACCTTTGCCGCGCATGACCTATCATGAAGCTTTTTCCGCTTACGGATCAGATAAACCCGATTTACGATTTGATTTGAAAATTAGTGATTTTACTTCCGCTTTTGCGACCACAGAATTAAAATTTTTAAAAACCGTGCTTGATGCTGGGGGTAAAATTGGCGGATTACATATTCAAAATAAGAAATTTTCTCGCTCTGAACTTGATGGATGGGTTGATAAAGCGCAGCAACTAGGTGCACGCGGTTTATTGTGGATTAAAATTACCGAAGAAAATACGTTAGAAGCGCCGGTAGCAAAATTTTTACCTCCCGATTTTATTAAGGAATTGAAAAAAGTAACGCCTTTATTATCTCCTGGTGATACATTATTTTTAGTTGCCGGTGAATATGAAGAGGCGTGGGAAAATCTTGGTAGACTTCGTTTGCAACTTGCTCGCGAATTGGCAATCATTCCGGAAGGGTTATTGCATTTTTCTTGGATTACTGATTTTCCAATGTTTGAATTTAATAAAGAAACAAAACAATGGGTTGCTAAACATCATCCATTTACATCACCTCAAGAAGGTTGGGAAAATCAGGCAATTGGTGATATCAAAGCACGTGCTTATGATATTGTACTTAATGGCGTAGAGCTTGGTGGTGGATCAATTCGAATTTATAATTCTGAACACCAAGCACAGGTATTTAAAATGTTAGGTTTAAGTACCGAACAGGCACAAGAAAAATTTGGTTTTTTACTTGAAGCATTAGAACTAGGATTTCCACCTCATGGAGGTATTGCTTTGGGTATTGATCGGTTGGTAATGTTACTAACTAACACTCATTCAATCCGTGAAGTAATTGCATTTCCTAAAACAGCGCGTGGACACGATCCATTAATGAATGCCCCAACACCTGTTGATGAGAAACGATTACGTGAATATGGGTTACGTAATAATCAACTACTTAAATAATGAGCAAATTTTTTATGAACATTATTTAGCAAGATGAGAACGCAGCATCCATGCTATTTTTTCATGTTTTTCCATCAAGTCAGTCAAAAAATTGCTTGTTCCAGCATCACCCAAATTTAACGTTGAATCAACAGCAAGTCGCAATTGTTTAATAATTGTTTCATGATCCGCTAGTAAAATAGAAATCATGCTAAGTGCTTCCGGATAATCACCGGGTCCTTCGGGAAGTGTGGTATGTTTACTAAACTCAGAAAGTGTGCCAAAAGATTTGAACCCTATTGAGCGAACCCGTTCTGCAACATCATCATTGATATCAAGTAATTGCTCATAAAGATGTTCAAAAAATTTGTGAAGGTCATGAAACTGACGGCCTTCAATATTCCAATGAAAATTTAATGTTTTTGTATAAAGTACATATTCATTAGCAAGTATTTTGTTTAATATTTCAGCTACTTGCTTGCAGTTGTTTTTATCAATACCTATATCAATCATATAATCCCTCATTCTAGTAGTTAATATTTTTTTATTTATTATAGCAAATTTAATTAATAATAATCAATACATTGTACTGTGGTTCGTATCTAACTACCAACGTTGCATAGTAATTTTATTGTTTTGATTTTTTTGATGCAATTAACGTTCCTAGGTTAAGTTTGTTTAGTATTAGTAAAAAAGCAAGATTAAGATGACTATTTTTTATTAAAAAATTTGCAGATTCTTGCCCAACAAAAATAAATAAATATATGCTGGGTCAAGAATCTGCAAATTGTCTATTTTTAAAAAAGGAATCATATAAATTGTATTAGTTTCGCCATAGAAGGGAGTGAGTTATGAAGAAGATTAGTTTATCATTTTTGGCAATTTTTGGATTTTTGTATGCAGCAGATGGTAATTTAGATAATTCATTTGGAACGAATGGATTATCAACAATTCCACAAATTACCTATCCATCAGTAGGTGCGTATGCTCTTGGAACATTTATACAAGCTGATGGGAAGATTGTCCTCGGGGGAACTCTTATATCGTTAGGCCAAGGATATGTTACTCGCACAACTTCGAATGGCGATCTTGATACCACCTTTAATAGTGCTGGGCCAACCCCGGGAGTTTTAACACTGAATATAACTGGAGGTAGTGATGTTAATAATGTACTAGTGCAACCAGATGGGAAAATAGTTGCTGTCGGTGGTGCATCAGGAAATTCAATACTCATTACCCGTTTAAATTCTAATGGTTCATTTGATACAACATTTAATGGCGGTAATCCTGTTCTCACGCCAACTCCCATTTCTGGATTAACACCTGATGCCGTTGCTGTCGCCCTTGATAAAACAGGGGGGCTTACGGTGGTTGGATTTTTATTCAATAATACAGGGAGTGCAGCGGATCTATTATTGTGCGCTATAATGCAGATGGTACACTCAATACGAATTTTAATGGATCGGGATTTGGTGTTTTGAATGTAATCGTGAGTGGCATACCTCTTCTTACTATTGGCACAAGTGTGGCTATACAAGCTGATCAAAAAATTCTTGTTGCTGGTTATGTTGTTCTTAGCAGTGGAGCAACACCATTCTTTGTAGCTCGTTATAATACCAATGGAACCCTAGATACTACCTTTCAAGATGGATCTGCGCAGCCGGGAGTTATTGTTGATGCTAGTTCAGATAGCACAAGCGGACCATTTTTAATAATTCAGCCAGATCAAAAGATACTTGTGGGCATTGCAAACTTAGATGGTGTAAGTAATCAAAACTATCCTCAAATTATTCGCTATAACCATGACGCAACCGTTGATCTCTCTTTCAATGGATCGGGAAGAACGAGTGCATTTTTTGATGGCACTAATTCAATAACGAATAGCCTTATCGGTTTGCAAAGTGATGGTAAAATTGTGAGCGCTGGAGGAGTTAGTCCTATCAGTTTTAACCCATTTGGTTTTGCCGTCGTTCGATTTACCATACTGGCTTACTCGATACAACGTTTGGTGCGCCAAATGGCTACGTATTAACGCCATTTCCCGGAGAAAGTAATGCTTTCGCTAGTGGTTTAGCTTTGCAACGAAATGGATTTATTATTGCAACAGGTTTTAGTGGAAATTCAACGCAACTATTATCTTTAGCGCGCTATCAAGTTGAAACTCAATTATTTCCTACAACACTTTTCTGGGTTGGGGGATTGAGTCTTGGAACTGCTCAACCAAAAAGTATCGTTGAACTTAATCATAATACAACATCAGTGGCTAAGGTAGATGATATAGATGGTTTTTGGATTTCTCCAATAAGCACGCCGAAGTTAGGTCTTTCGGCAGTAGCCCATTATCCCGGTGGATATGTTAATATTCCTACTGCATCAGCATGTTTTCTTAGTTTTTGTTTCAATGAGCATGACTAATTTTTATGAATTATGAGTCATTGAGATTTTGTTATTGCATAGTATGTGCTTAAACACAATTTTATTAATGAGATAGATTTTATGCAGGAATTTACTATGAAAAAACTAGTTTTATTATTATTGATAACGTTTTGCAAATCGTATGCAAGCGATGGAACTCTCGACCATTCCTTTGGTGTTAATGGCTTGATGACTTTTCCACAAATTTCTGAAACAGTGGGATTTCCCGGGTTTGGAACCTTTATACAAACCAATGGAGCAATTGTTATTGCAGGAACAATGCCAAGTATAGGGCAAGGATTTTTACGCGCGTAGTTCCAAATGGCTCAGCATTGGATACTACGTTTAATAGTTCTGGCGTTACTCCTGGTCTTCTTATATTAAATATAGCGGGTGGTAGTGCAATTAATTTTATTACTATACAACGACGGGAAGATAATAGGTGTCGGCACGGCATCGGGGAATTCATTACTGATACGTTTAGATACTGATCCTCCATAGATACAACATTTAATGGCGGTAATCCTGTTATTCCACCAATCCGGTTGCAGGGCTTGTAGAACTTTTTGATGTATACTATAAAACAGGAAAAATTACGGTTGTTTGGAGTACTTTTTACCATTATCGAGACAAATCCTCACGCTCCCATGACTACCACAACATGTTAATTGCACTATAATTCAGATGGGACGTTTGATACTACTTTTAATGGATCAGGACAAGCAAACATGAAGTTCTCATCGGTGGCACAGATGCGGTGGTTACTGTGGGATCAAGTATTGATATTCAAAGTGCATCAAAAATTAATCTGTTTGCGGTTATTTAAATAGCGGCGACTTACCATTTTTTAGCCCGTTACAATCCAGATGGTACGCTAGATACTAATTCCAGAATGGATCAGCACAACCTGGAGTCATTGCCAATACAATTACCGATACTACGAGTGGACCATTTGTTATCGTGCAACCTGATGGAGAAATACTGGTTGGTTTCGCAAATTCCGTGATATCTCTCTCCCAAGTTGCACATTTTCACATCGATCACACCCCGATTAGTTTCAACGAGCACCGGAAGGACGACACCATTATCTATTCCTGGAGACTTATTCACTAAAGTAGTACGTCGTTACAAAATGATGGCGAAATTGTAACTATTGGAGGACTTTTTCCAATAGGTGTCCCTGCTGCAAATGCCTTTGCACTTGCTCGTTTTTACCGCTAGTGGATTGCTTGATACAGCAACATTTCGGGGCGCCTAATGGTTATGTACTTACTAGCTTTCCCATCAGCAACGTTTGCAACTTTGCTGATGGAAAGCTCGTAGAGTACATAACCATTAGGCGACCCAAATGTTGCTGTATCAAGCAATCCACTAGCGGTAAAACGAGCAAGTGCAAAGGCATTTGCAGCAGCAGGGACACCTATTGGAAAAAGTCCTCCAATAGTTACAATTTTGCCATCATTTTGTAACAACGTACTACTGTTAGTGAATGAGTCTCCCGGAATAAAAAATGGTGTCGTCTTTCCGGTGCCGTTGAAGTAAGATCGGGGGTGCCATCGATGTTAAAACGTGCAACTTGGGAGAGATAGCACCAGTTATATTATCTAAATTTGCGAAACCAACCAGTATTTCTCCATCAGGTTGCACGATAACAAATGGTCCACTCGTAGTATCGGTAATTGTATCGGCAATAACTCCAGGTTGTGCTGATCCATTCTGGAATGTAGTATCTAGCGTACCATCTGGATTTAACGGGCTAAAAAGAATGGTAATTCGCCACTATTTAAAATAACATAACCGCCAACGATTAATTTTTGATCAGCTTGAATATCAATACTTGATCCCACAGTAACCACCGCATCTGTGCCACCGATGAGAACTTCAAGTTCTGCTTGTCCTGATCCATTAAAAGTAGTATCAAGCGTCCCATCTGAATTATAACGTGCAATTAACATGTCTGCGGTAGTCATGGGCGCGTGAGGATTTGTCTCGATAATCGTAGAAAGCACTCCAACAACCGTAATTTTTCCTGTTTTATCAAGTACTACATCAAAAAGTTCTGCTAAAAGCCCTGCAACCGGACTTGGTGTAAGAACAGGATTACCGCCATTAAATGTTGTATCAAATGAGCCGTCAGTATTTAAACGTATCAGTAATGAATTCCCCGATGCCGTGCCGACACCTATTATCTTCCCGTCTGGTTGTATAGTAATAAAATTAATTGCACTACCACCCGCTATATTTAATATAAGAAGACCAGGAGTAACGCCAGAACTATTAAACGTAGTATCCAATGCTGAGCCATTTGGAACTACGCGCGTAAAAAATCCTTGCCCTATACTTGGCATTGTTCCTGCAATAACAATTGCTCCATTGGTTTGTATAAAGGTTCCAAACCCAGGAAATCCCACTGTTTCGAAATTTGTGGAAAAGTCATCAAGCCATTAACACCAAAGGAATGGTCGAGAGTTCCATCGCTTGCATACGAATTGCAAAACATTATCAATAATAATAAAACTAGTTTTTTCATAGTAAATTCCTGCATAAAATATCTCATTAATAAAATTGTGTTTAAGCACATACTATGCAATAACAAAAATCTCAATGACTCATAATTCATAAAAATTAGTCATGCTCATTCAAACAAAAACTAAGAAAACATGCTGATGCAGTAGGAATATTAACATATCCACGGGATAATGGGCTACTGCCAAAGACCTAACTTCGGCGTGCTTATTGGAGAAATCCGAAATTCATCTGCACACCTTCGCCACTGATGTTGTCTTATGATTAGTTCAAACAATTTTTTTTGCGTTAACAGTCCAAAACAATCCCCCAACCCAAAAGTGTTGTAGGAAATAATAGATTTTCAACTTGATAGCGCGCTGAAGTTGATCCGTTGCGTTGATTTTTCCACTAAAACCTGTTGCAATAATAAATACGTTTTTGGTAAAGCTCCAAA
>CAVUUR010000007.1:0-168769 GCA_963744715.1 uncultured bacterium
AATGTAACCATGCGGGATCTATCAAAAAAGGTTATGAATGCGCAAATGTCGGTTGGTGCATTCTTGATAGTATGCAAGCAATTGGGCTTGGCATTGTGGATGGGGTGATTGATGGGGTTTCTTCTAACAGCTTCCTACGCGCTAGAACATCCCATTGAACTTATTTTAACCGCCATTTTTACCAAGCCGATGCTCATCTATCATCTTACAAAATTAGCATGCTATGGAACCGCTGCTGCTTTTAATAAGTTATCAACTATTGATTATGAACACGCAACCGCTGATGACATTATCAGTGCATTGAATAATTCAAAACAAGCCTGCCTTCAAAGCTATCTTGATCTTAGGCAGATGCCACTTTAGAACGCTGGTCTCCCGTGGCGTTGCTTTTGCTACTGAGTTTTATTTGCAAGGCAAACTCAACAAAGGAATCTCAAATTTCTATGAAAAAACGCAAGAAATTGCTGTTAAACGTGCCCACCAATTCGAGATAAAACTTCTTGCACAAAATAATCTTAAACCTGCCCTCGCTAAGGTCTCTCATGCAAATCAACCGGCTCAAACATTAACACCACAAGAACACGTTTCGCACATCTCTAATAAAAATTCTTTAATTGAAACCGTTCCTCCCAAACAACTACCTCGCCTCGGACATTATTTTGATCCGGAAGGTCTGCCACTCAAAGCGCATATTATTGAGGCTATTGAAAATGGCAGAGCTTATTTCCAAAAAAAGATCGCTCAGTATGAACAAAAAATTGTCAAACGAATACAAGAACTCCTCAAACAACAAGGCATAGAATATACTCAACCTATCACGATCAAAGATATTGACTTCAAACATACTATTGTTGGGGATTGGAACCCACGAAGAAAACAACCAACTGGTCTACATTCAACTCGCTGGTGTTCTGAAAAGATAAAAGAAAATACAAGAGATACTTCCAATATATTTAAGGCTCAATGGCAAGCTAATGGAGTATCAAAAAAATCAACTTTTTTCCCTGCCTCATGGGATGAAAATAAAATTGCTGACGCAGCAATAGAAGCTTTACAAAATATTATCGAAGTTGCGGTTAATGATGATGGATTAAAAATATGCGGACAAACATTAGAAAAAATTAAAATTAAATTTTATATCGACAATTTTGGCACAATAAAAACTTTTTATCCAAAATTAGATTAAGAGAAATTTATGAATATATTACAAATAAAAAAATTAAGTAATCATAATTATTATACTATTGGAAAAGAAACGAATAAAAAAATAGAAATGCTTGGTGAATTTTTACTCGATTGTGGAAGCGACATTGAAGAAATTAAAATAATGATTAATAAATATAATACTTATAACGCCGACGCAACTCTTACAGAATTACAAGGTAATATCATTACTATTAGCCACTGGTACTTGAAGTACACTGACTTTATAATACAATACGATACCTTTCTTAAGTTCCTCGATGAATGGAAAGCGGTATACCAAACAAAACCATCAGAAATTATTATTACTATGGATGATCAGCATCAACATTTTACTATCCAAGCAATTCCTTGATTTTTACGTTTTTTACCGCAAGCCACCCAACGGCAACCTCTCATAAAATTTTTCTTCATGTTAACTACACATGGCAATGCAGTGGCTACTTGCCTTTTGTAGGGTTAGGCGGGGAATATGAAATAACCAGTAATAAAAATAATACTGCATTAAATCAATGGGGTTGTTGGATTAAAGGCGGGTTTACGTTTACCTAAAGAAGACTAGCCTTTAATCAGGTAAATCGCTAAGAGGTTTATTGTGGCTATATTCTCTAAAATACTTTCTTAATGTACTGCTTGCTCTGTAAATGGAGTATACACTCCGTCCGACAACTAAACCTGCAACCGCACAAAGGGAGTATAAACTTATTTTTTCTTTAGTGGCTTCGTTTATTTCAAGCAATTCAAGTATCCTGTATCCATCATTAGCAATAATAGATATAGGAGCAAGGTTTACAAAAAGGTTCCAACCCATACCACTAGCAATAGTATTATATACAAAAAAATCATTATCCAAATTACGACCCAATGGATCTTTTTTCATTTGTTCAAAAGCCTTTTTTATATTTTTCTCTTTTTCGTAATACCGATATAGATTTATGCCTGCCAAACATATTGTATCAAATGCTAAACCAGCCAGCGAGCCTGCAGCAAAACCAAGGATTAGTTTATGTTTATCTTGCTTTGAAGGCGATTGTGTTATATTTGAAATTTTTTCTTTATTAAGCGTGGTATACCCGGCACGACCAATATCTAGAATGGCCAAAGGATCAAAATTTACATGAATACTCTCTGCAAGTCCAGGATAAAAGAAATTAAATGTGCAATAATGTCCAGCTTCATGAACAAAAGTGTTTGCTAACTTCAAAAACACAAATATAGCCAACTGCGCTATGGTTAACCTCGATTTTTGCTTGTTATTGGAATCAACCGTTTGTACCGTTGGCTGCTCTCTATGTTTTTGTTGAACGCAAAAACTTCCCAATAATACACCGGGTGCCACAATGGAAAAATTTTTGTTTTCTTGAATGTATTTGCTTACACATGTTTTTTTTATTGCCAATGGCTTGCTCTGTGCATTAGCTGCACAAGCAGTAAACAATACAAAAACAATGTAACCATAACGCACTAACATTTTTATTCCCATAATCAATTCTTGTAGTATTTATTTTTTTTATATATAACAAAAATAGAATAGATTAATTTTCTGTAGCTATTGACTAGTATGCATTTTTAATTGATGTGTGTCAAAATCGACTTTTCTCAGGTAAAGAAATCAGGGTATTTGATAGCATATTGCTTTTTACTGTTGCAAACAATGAAATTAAAGTGAACTATTAATAATGCTCTTTTTAATCGCCGAGACATTCTGAAGTAAAATATGCACTATATATACTGAATAGACCTGCTAAGAGCAAACAGCAATACGCCCCTATTTTTTCTGTAGTAGTTTCATGCATTCCGACACATTCCAATATTCTGTATCCATCAATTTCTTTTCGATAAGGAATAAATTGTGCAATATTGACTATCGCATTAAGTATAATAGTAGCTTTATATATAAAATAATCATGATTTAAATTATAACCTAAGGGATCTTTTTTCATATTCTCAAAAGCTTTTTTTAAAGTACGTTCTTTTTTGTAATACTGATATAAATTTATGCCCCCCAAGCAAGCCATATTAAATGCCAAACCACCCAGCGGGCCGGCAGCAAGTCCTAAAGCTAATTTATATCTATCTTGTATCGAAGATGATTGCATGATGTTTGAAAGTTTTTCTGTATTAACTACAGTACCTCCTCCTGCACCAATATTTAAAGGATTAAGAAAGTCCATATCTACAAAAATACCCCGTGCAAATTTAGGAAAAAAGAAATTAAATGTGCAATAATGCCCAACTTCATAGCTAAAGTACTGCCACAATCAAAAAACCCTTTCGTAAACAATTGCACTACCGAATGTATTAAACATGCCCTTTGATTTTTATCGGAAGGTGCGTAATACTTCATAGGAATTTTTTTTTGAATTTGAATATGAGGATAACCTAACGATACATCTGGCGGCAAAATTCCATTAATATTTAATTTATTTATCGGTACCAATGCACTACTTTGCGCATTAATCGCACACGCAGTAAACAATGAAAAAACAATATACCAATAACGCAATAACATTTTTACTCCATAATCAATTCTTGTAGCACTTATTACTTTATGCCAAAAATAGCTTAATATAATTAGATTTATATTACTTATTGACAATTATACATTTTTAATTGATGTATGTCAAAAGCGACTTTTCACAGGTAAAGAAATCAGGGTATTTGATAGCAGATTGCTTTTTACTGTTTTTATGATAAATTTTGCGCACGATACTGTTTATTTTCTATCAAATCTAAAAAAAAGGGTATTTTATGAAAAATACATTATTGTTAAGCATAATAATGCTTTCTGGGTTATCATTAAAGGCTGACCAACCGGAACCAACAAGAACCTGTGACATGAGAACCGATGCCGTTATGATGCCAAGCGCAATGGTTGAAATGATGCTTGATAACCAAACTACCATTATCAACAATCAAGGTACTATCATGGAAGGCCAAGAAAGAATATTAAGAAATCAAGATACCATCCTTGCTAATCAAGGCACTATTTTAAAAAGAGTTACTAAATAAATAACAAAAACTACTCATAAAAAAGAGCTTTCTTATGCATGAAAAATGGTAAGAAGGCTCTTTTTATGCTGAAAAAACAATTAAATCTTTAAAGTATTACCTTTATTTTGCATATTTATCAAAATATTTACAATCTGAATATTGAATTTGTATAATAACAGTAGGCTCCGTAATAAAAATAAAAAATTTTATTAACTACAGTGGTACCGTTATGGTAAAAACAAGTAAGATTATTATACTGTTTGGTCTTATCTCGATCACATCCTCTGTGCATAACCATGTAGTATATGTAATGATGGGCTATATGTACCCATTAAAGCTTTTTTATAATGTACAACAAACCTGCCAACAACTTTTGGATGATCTTACTATTATCCTCAGCGATACTACTCTTGCTGAACAATTTTTTACTAAAACGCCCTATGTATATGAGCAATGTTGTGCTCTGCAAACAGCCATTGAGCTACTCTGTGCTTACAATGAAGATCTTTATTTAACCGAAGAAATAACCGCATTGCTAGCAACCTGCGTTTGCTTACATGAAACGTTTGAAAAAGTATGCACGGTAGTTCCCGAAATATCTCATAACGAAAACTACCGAGAAATACGGACTATGTTAGCACAAGCGTACCATTCATTACAGTATCTTTTAACCATTAATCAAGAAGTTGTGTTAACAACGCCACGCAATATCAATCCCAACGTATAAATCATTTACGTTAGCGTTAAAAATTCTCTTGCCGCCAACAATCATTGTATAAAAGAAACCTATTCGCGGTAAATTATCAGCATAATAGGTTGCCAAATCATACTCGGCCATAAAGTGAATACAATGCATATGCCAATTTTTGAACATTTCATCACGGTTAAGAAGAATTGCATCAAAATTTCCATTACGGGGAGAGATAATATCATGCTCTTTTTTATTGAATGAATAACCACATAATAAAGAAACTCCTTTAATAACATGATCGGCTTTTACGTACAGACTTGCATCCCAAATAGTTCCTTCATCAACTGATGCCTTTGTTTTAACTAATTTGATAAATCCTTGTTGTTGATCTCCCGTTTTTATACGTACATATTGATCTGCATTAAAGAAAAATAATGCACCGAGATGACATCCCAACGTAAGCCACTCCCACATACCTATTGAACAATCAAATTTTAAAGGAACACCAAAATGGCCATTGTAGCCAAGGGGGAGATCAAAAATAAAATCTACATTCTGTTTTTTACCGGTTGGGAACAAAATGCCAATTTTTGCATCAACATCAATAAAATCAAGGAATGTTGTTTCTTCATAATTACGCGCCCAGCCACATAATAAACTTAAATCGCCCGCACCATTTTGCTGCCGTGCAAAAGGCATAATATTATAACGTTCTAGAATCTGCGGGAAAAATCGTAAAAAGGTTTGCCATTCCGGGGTGTTTTTATTCGGTGTTCCTTGTTCAGGTGATACATCAATAAACCTGGGTGTATCAATTTTAAGAGCTCTAATAGGAAGATATGCTTGAAGAAAAAAACCGTTAACTAAATTTTGGTAGCCATTAAACACTATTTCTATACCATGAAAACTACTACTCGTACTGAATTTACCAAAATTATCATTCGTTGGTAACTGCATGAGATTAATAAGAATTTGGTCCAAAAAATTGGTGGGATCAGTCGGAACGCCGCGCCCCAAAAATTGCATATCAGATAAACCATAGATATCTAATAACGGTACTTTTTTCCCATGATTATTACGCCCTATTTTGGTGCTTGCTCCCCCAAACGATACATCAAGCGAACTTAACCATGATTGTTCAAACCGTGGTTCACCCCAAAAATAGGTAGCCCGATAAAAATGTGGATTATCAATTGCATAGAGCGGCAGACAAAAACTAACCGCTATAATAATACCTACTATGCTATATATACTCTTCATAGGCGGATCCTTTGTTGCCACTAATTTTTTTAATTATATTGTATACAAGATATCAAATGTTGCAAAAAAAGGTTATACTCTTACCATAATTTAATGTTTTGACTTGTCACCACTTATTGGTTTGATATAATTAATACTGTTTTTAATAATGTAGCTGATAAGCAGTAAGGTTTTCTTTATGATACATGATGAAAAAAACTCTTCAGAAAATTCGCATGAACTACGTAATGATAGCACTCCTAACGATGCACAATCTTTTGATGCACAGTTAAAAGAATGTCACATGCTGGTTCAAGAATGGAAAGATAAATATTTTCGCTTAACAGCAGATTTTGATAATTACAAAAAAAGATTAGAAAAAGATCAGGTATCATGGCAACGCATGCTACAAACCGGTATATTGCTTGATGTTATTGCCATTGTTGATGATTTTGACCGAGCTTTTGCCGATCCATCGCTCAAAAAAGATACCCTGCCCGGCTTTGTATTAATCTATAAAAATTTGCAAAAATTATTAGATAAATATGGTGTTACTGAAATTAAAGAGCTGGGCAACTTTGATCCTCACTATCACGAAGCGGTTATGAATGTTCCGGCAGATGAAGAGCATAAATCAGGCACCGTCGTTCAAGTTCTGCAAAAAGGTTACACCTTCAAAGATCACGTATTACGGCCAGCCAAAGTAAGTATCGCGGAGTAAACCATGAATAATACTCTGTTTACATTATACGCATTCCTAGCTCTCATAATAGGCACAATAACTATTCATGCAGACAATGTCACCGTAGATAAACAACCCGGATATATTGAATCCTGTATCAACTTCATAAAAAATTCCTATGAAGCCAGCATTGAAAATGCTCTTAATAACCATGCGGCCCAGCAAGCGCGAACATGGAAACAGTCTCTCGATACCTTCCTTAGCAAGAATAGTCTTGGTGATATTTCTGAACAAGAACGTACGTTTTTGAAAAAAATTTTTCTAACGCTAGGTAATGGATTAGAAGATAGAAAAACCTCGCTGAAATATTTTGAATATATACAAGCAGGTGCTATTGTTGTTACTCCTGAACTCGAGGAAGATTTAAAAGGCTATGATAAGCAAAAACTAACGCAAATAGTGCCAGCTATCGCCTATACTTTTGGTACCCTTCCACCGGTTAAATACCATTATTCTCCTGAACTTGAAAATCAAGTAACCCAAGATTGCGAACGTGCTATACAAAATGTTATGGCCAATAAAACCTTCACCAAACAACAAAAAAAGGAGGCGCTCGCGCAAATAGAGCAATATTACACAATCTTTGAACAACAGGGATTTAGATTACCAAATGTTACTAAAGAATGGGTTGATAACACATCACGCTTATTTAAGCATTATGCAGAAATTCTGGATACTAAAGCTGCTACAAACAGTTTCAACATAAATGAGGATATGCTCAAAGATTTTAAAACTTATACACATAACGTACAAAAATTAGTGCCAGAATTAAAATTACATGATTATTTTGCAAAAAATAATCTTCAAATAATAACTGAAGTAATAAAATCTAATATTTCAAAGGTATTATCTCGAGATTTTTATAATAATACAGTTGTTCCGGCCTATAAAGTATTTAATCTTGATCCTATTGATCCTAATATTACACTTCAAGAACTTCTTACAAAAGACTCAGCAATGTATGAAAAATTAAATATTGCTGCTGATGCTGATCGTTCTCAAACATTAAAAGATATAATTAAAAGAAAAAAAAAGTATATGATGTTATCAGCGCATCCTGACAGACCAGGGGGAAACACCCAAGAAGCAACTGATATTAATGAAAAATTTAATATTATCCAAGATATTTTTGACAATAACGTTTCAATAGAATCTGCAAAAGAACAAAGTTATATTTTATCCACAGCCGTGAATCAGTTGAACTCTATTCTTGAAAATAAAGAAAAAAAATATCAGCAAGAAAGACAATTTTTAATGAATGGTATCGTTTTCCCTTTTTTGCGTGGAAAAAAGTGCTTACCATTATCTATACCCGAAGCAACTGACATTGATATGGCCATGGAAGCAATAATAAAACCTACTCTAAATTTTAAAAGTTGTAAAAATAATCAAAAATATCTTCAATCATCGAGCACTAAATTTTTTCAAGGTCAATTGTTCTATGTACGATAATTCTCGTAATTACTATGTTTTTAGCAATAAGTTACTATCATTAACGTATTTTATTTACTTAAAGACTCATGTTTTACTTTAAATATGATAAAACACCAACAACAAGCTCAATAAAAATCAAAACAATAACGAGCACTGATAGTAAGTCTTCTCGAATCGTATCGATTTTGTTTTGGTACACTTGATGAATATCGCGAACGATCGCTAATTTTTTATTAATCGATTCTTTCCAATTTTCTAAATCGAGTTTTTCCACTAAGAGCGTATAGGTTTCTGACGCGTATACATCTCCTGCCAATTTAACGCCACTCTCGATGCGTTCGATAATGGCAGAAATTTCCACTTTTAAGCGGTCTAAATCACCAATAGGATCTTTCATCCAATTGCTAATAAAGGGAATGTACGCGGTAATGGGTAATGTCCATACTTCACGCAAATATACCACATTTAAATGTTGATCAAGTGAACGATCATAATATTGCAACTCTAGTTGTTGAATGTTGGCATACTCAAAAAGATCTAAAATTGCTTCATAATCTTCGTCATACACAAAAGCGGCTTCGGTATCGATGATAACTAAATCGCCACGATAATATCCGGTTGCGGAATCAAGAATTGCATCCCTTTGGAATTCGGAAAGGCTTTCTGTTTCAAAACGCAATAATGAAGCAATTGTACCACTATATTTTTCTTTTAATTCTATAACGCTTACGTTACTCGGTTGTTGTTGATCAACCTGAATAACAACGTACGATGTTCGTAAATGAAAAAAACGGGATTGTTTAATAAATGATTTTATTTTGCCAAAAATAGCATGGGCATCGGCAACACTTTGTTCCCGATATTCAATGTCAATGGCCATTAATTTTTTTTTCAAATTTTCCAGCGTATCATTAAATGGAATCTTATATACCAACGAAATAACGCCAAAATTATGAATTTTACTCCCAACACAATGCGTACTTGATTGCGGATACGGTAATTCAACCGCTAAAGGAATATGATAGTTTTTAAAATAGTTAGATAATGGTAATGGTTTAGTAAGTACTACTTGCGCGGCTTCTAACTTATTTAATGCAATATCATCACCAACATCAAAAGCATAAAAAATAAAAACATTTCCCGAAAATGTGCGTGATTCTTGTGACGAATTTTCGTGTATCATACCTACAAACTCCCGCATTTATGAATCTGATTTTTTTAAAATAGCAAGAAAGCTTCATGTGGAACTTCAACATTACCAAGTTGTTTCATCTTCTTTTTACCCTCTTTTTGCTTTTCGAGCAATTTTCGTTTTCGAGTAATATCACCACCATAACATTTTGCGGTTACATTTTTACGTAATGCAGAAACTGATTCTCGGGCAATAATTTTTGCATCCAATTGCCGCTTGAATTGCAACTTCAAAAAGTTGTCGGTGAATAACTTCTTTTAACCTCTCAACTAATTCTTTACCAATATAATAAGCGTTATCTGCATGTACAATAGTTGAAAATGCATCAACGGCTTTACCATTTAGTAAAATATCCATTTTTACTAGATCGGAAGCTTGATACCCAGCTTCTTCATAATCAAAACTTGCATAACCGGAGCTTAATGATTTGAGTTGATCATAAAAATCGGTAGCAACTTCATTGAGCGGAACTGTATATCGTAAAATAACGCGATCTTCATCAAATAATTCATATCTTTTTGCTCACCACGTTTTTCTTGGCATAAGTTTCATAATATTGCCCAAATATTCTTTTGGCATAATAATGGTTGCATTAATCATAGGTTCCAAAATCTCTTCAATTTTTGGCGGTTCAGGAAAATCTGAAGGGTTTTCTATATCGATCAATTCGCCGAGTATGTTTAAGCTGAATTTTATATAAAACGCTCGGTGCCGTTACAATTGCTAGCAACATTATATTCTTGTTCAAGCCGTTGCTTAAAAACATCCATGTGCAGTAAGCCCAAAAATCCACAGCGAAACCCAAGTCCAAGTGCCACCGAAGTTTTTTTTTCAACATTAACACTGGCATCATTGAGCGTTAATTTTTCAATAGCATCACGTAATAGTTCAAATTCATGAATTATCAACCGGATATATCCCGGCAAACACCATCGGTTTTGCCGGTTTAAATCCTGGAAATGGGGTAACCGGTTTTTTAGTATGAAAAATGGTGTCACCAACACGTGCTTCTTTGACCGTTTTCATGCCGGCAATAAGATACCCAACTTGCCCTGCATAAAGTGCCTGCATTGGTGTTTCGTTCAGGATACATAAGGCCGATTTCAAGAACTTCATAATTCATATCTGATTGAGCCAAGGTAATGATATCACCTTTTGTTATCACCCCATCTTTAAGTGCAATTAAACAGATAACCCCTCTATATTCATCAAACCATGAATCAAAAAGAAGCGCTTTAAGTGGCTGCGTTACTGATCCTTTGGGTGCAGGAATGCGTTCAATAACTGCATCGAGAATATCATAAATACCAATACCAGTCTTTGCTGAAGCTAAGATAATTTCTTCGGGAGTGAAATCGAATAATTTTCTTAATTTCTTGGGCAACACGTTCAGGATCGGCGTTGGTCAAATCAATTTTGTTAATAACCGGAATAATTGTTAAACCTTGCTCAAAAGCAAGATAAAAATTTGCCATCGTTTGCGCTTGAACCCCTTGCGCTGCATCCACTAACAAGAATGCTCCTTGGCAGGCATACAATGAACGAGAAACTTCATAGCTAAAATCAACATGCCCTGGGGTATCAATTAAATTAAGAAGATACGTTTCACCTTTATAGTCATAAAACATGGAGGCAGTTTGTGCCTTTACGGTGATACCCCGTTCTTTTTCCACTTGAAGCTTATCAAGGAATTGTTCATGTTTTACTGTAGCCGATAAGTGTCCCCGTTGTTTCCAAGAGCCGATCAGATAAGAGTTGATTTACCATGATCGATATGGGCAATAATGGAAAAATTGCGAATATGACTCGGCTTAAACGACTGTAGATTAATTTTTTTTACATCCATATGCGTAAACTATGCAGTGCCTTTATTTTTTTTCTCTTTAGTGTAGTGCAATGTTCCTTTTTTGTAAAATTAAAGAATATTGGTTGCACATGAAAATAGTTTTTTCCCCTAAAAGATAGCATCATTAGCTTGTCTATTTTTACTAGTTGAGGTATCTTATAAACAGATAAAAATCTACTCTTAGTTTTTGCAGAACATCACTAAAAAAAGACATAGGAATTCTGTTGTTGAAAGGTCATAAAACATGGCATCTCCTCATGAAGAAAAAATAGCCGGTTCTTTATTAAAACCGGTGCTCATTGAAGATGAATTAAAAGGGTTCGTTTCTTGAATATGCTATGTCGGTCGTGGTGGCACGTGCCTTACCTGACATCAGAGATGGCTTAAAACCGGTACATCGCCGTGTATTATATACCATGAACCAACTTGGTTTTCATTTTAATAAACCGTATCATAAGTCCGTACGTATCGTCGGTGAAGTACTTGGTAAGTATCACCCGCATGGTGACCAAGCCGTATATAATACCATGGTCGGGCTTGTACAAATTTTCTCAAAACGATACCCGCTCCTTGATGGTCAAGGCAACTGGGGATCAGTTGATGGTGATAATGCAGCCGCTATGCGATACACTGAAGTCCGTATGGCTAAAATGGCCCAAGAATTATTAGCTGATTTGGATAAAGAGACCGTTCATTTTGTACCAAACTTTGATGAATCAACGGTAGAGCCGGTAGTATTGCCAAGCAGAGTGCCGCATCTTTTAGTTAACGGTGCTTCTGGTATTGCGGTTGGTATGGCAACGGCAGTTCCGCCTCATAATCTTGGTGAAGTGGTTGATGGCTGTTTGGCGTATTTAGCTAATGAACAGATTTCAGATGAAGAACTTTTTAACATAATACCAGCTCCTGATTTTCCAACCGGTGGTATTATCTGTGGAAGAGCTGGCATTGTCCGTGCGTACAAAACAGGCCGCGGCAATCTTATTTTACGCGCCGTTGTAGAAATTGAAGAAACCAAAAAAGGTAATGCTTTAATTGTTAACGAGTTGCCGTATCAAGTAAATAAAGCTGAACTCATTATTAAAATTGCTGATTTAGTAAAAGATAAAATTATTGATGGCATTTCCACCATTCGTGATGAATCAGATAAAAAAGGAATGCGTTTAGTCATCGAACTCAAACGCGGCGAAATTCCAAACGTTGTCTTAAACCAGTTGTTTAAGTTTACTTCAATGGAAACCAGCGTTTCAATTCTCATGCTTGGGTTACTTGATAATAGACCGCTCATTTTTAGCTTGCGTGATTTAATTCGAGAATTCTTATTGCATCGCCAAGAAATTATTTATAAGCGAACGGTGTTCGATTTACAAAAAGCGCAGGCGCGTGAACATGTATTAGCTGGTTTTATTATTGCAATCAGCAACATTGATGAAGTGATTACCCTCATTAAACAATCACCGTCGGCAGAAGAAGCTATTATTAAGTTAAATAAACGCTTCTTGTTAACACCAGAACAAGGCAAAGCTATTTTAGAAATGCGTTTGCAACGTTTAACCGGCTTAGAACAAGAAAAAATACATGCCGAAATGGGAGAGATTAAAACAATTAATTAGTGAACTTAAATTAATTATAGCAGACAAAACCGTACTCAAACGTGAAATAGAAAAAGAATTACTTGAAGTAAAACAAGAGTATGCCGATAAACGCCGCACAAAAATTGAAGGTGCTATTGATCTGCTTACTGAAGCTGACCTCATTCCGGATGAAGAAGTAGTGGTGACGTTAACCGATCAGTGGTTACATCAAACGCGTACCGCTTACTACCTATGGTGTTCAACATCGCGGCGGAAAAGGCAAAATGGGCATGGCATCATTGGAACAATCAGAAGATATTATTCATGACGTTTTTGTTGCAAAAACCCATGATGAACTACTCTTCTTTACCAATTTAGGCCGCGTATACAATATGCACGTGTTTCAAGTTCCGGAAGGTTCTCGTACCGCAAAAGGACGTGCTATCGTTAACTTGCTTGAATTGACTCCAAATGAACACGTGGTTAAGTTGCTCTGTACTCGTGATCTAGAAAATAAATTGCTCGTGATGCTCACCAAAAAAGGCATTATTAAGCGCACCGATGCTACCGCTTTTGAAAAAATCAGAAGTTCGGGTATTAGAGGTGTCAGCTTACGTGAAGACGATGAATTGGTATTCTGCGCTTTAAGCTCTGGCAATGATTCAATTGTTATTGCCTCGGCAAAAGGTCAGGGAATTCGCTTCAAAGAAACTGAAGTTCGTGTCATGGGCCGCCAAGCTGCCGGCGTCATGGGAATTCGCTTACGTTCTGGCGACCGGGTTGTTGGCATGGAAATTATTCCAGATGACCGTGATATTTTATTTGCCACCGAACGTGGTTATGGAAAACGAGTAAAAGCTGAAGATTTCCGCGTTGCTCATCGTGGTGGTTACGGTGTAAGAACCATACCAACCGATGAACGTAACGGCATGGTTATTGGCCTTGCTGGGGTCACGGATGCTTCAAACGTGTTACTCATTGACGCTGCAGGAAAAATGATTCGATTATTGCCAACGGAAATTAGAACCATGGGCCGCCAAGCAAAAGGTGTTCGTCTAATTAAACTAGATACGGATCAAATATTAGCCAACGTGATTGCTTTTGAAGAAGATCATCATGAAGGTGAAACTGAATCGGCTTCCACTCCGCCAACTACCGATGGCATAAAAACTAGTATGTTTGATGGTTCTTTGCCAGAGATGTTCCAAGCCGCTAGAGTAGATCATGATGAAGTAGATACCGAAACCGATGATCAATTTTCTGATGATACTGATGAAACAATAGGTTAAAAAATATAAATACGTGCCATGAATCCAACTAATATTCTTTTGCATCTTTCGCTTATTAAAGGAGTTGGCCCGGCATTTGTGGCACGTATATTAAAATATATAACCATTGAAAATCTTGCTGACCTTTATCAGTACACTATTACCGATTTTATACACAAAATAGGATTAACAGAATCTGCAGCGCAGCTTGTTCATGCCGGATTAGCCGATAAAAAACCGCTTGACTATGAGTTGATGCTACTGGCAAAACATTCCTGTTCCATAGTAACGATAGTTGATCAAGAATATCCAGCACTGCTCAAACAAATTCATTTGCCGCCAACGGTTCTTTATTACCAAGGCGCGCCATTATCTAAACATTCTGCTCTGTTGGCCGTAGTCGGTTCACGCGAGGCACATCAATATGCACAACGGGTAGTCGACAATATTATTCCTCCCTTAGTCAATAATGGTTGGGCCATTGTAAGCGGTGGTGCACGTGGTGCTGATACCATGGCACATTGGGCAACCATCAATACAGGTGGTAAAACTATTGCCGTGTTGGGCTCAGGATTGCTTCATCCTTATCCGGCATCTAATAAAAAACTTTTTGAAACTATTATTGCATCCGGAGGAACCGTGGTAACTCCTTTTGCATTACAAGTACAAGCAATTCCGGGTAATTTTCCTGCGCGCAACAGAATTATTGCAGGTCTTTCGCGCGGTTGTATTGTTGTGCAAGCAGCACAAGAAAGTGGCGCGTCAATTACTGCTTTTTTTGCGTTAGAACAAGGCAGAGAAGTATTTGCTGTTCCAGGGCCCATTGATGATCTATTAAGTGCCGGATGCCATAAACTGATCCAACAAGGTGCAAAATTAATAACCAACGCTCATGATATTGTACAAGAATTTGGTCAAGAATTAGCGGATAAAGCATCAACGGCGTCAAGGGATACGGTTATTGCTGAAGTTGCTAACCTACAGCCTGACTCTCTAGAATATCGCATTACTCAGGCATGTTATAAACCGGCAAGCCTTGATCAATTAGTTGAACTTTTGCAAGTTGACTTGTTTACCTTGCAGCAATGCTTGGTTGACTTACAATTGCAAGGAACTATCGATCAAAATATGGCCGGGTTATGGCAAAAAATTTGATCTCATTCTTATCAAAAAATATTTTTTCGCTATACTAGCATTATTAGTTTTTTAATCTTATACACCATTACAAAAGGAATATTATGAAATATATATTATTAGCATCGCTATTAACCGCTTCAATGATCAGTTTCGCTGACGAAGTAAAAAACCGCAAAACACCACGCTATGAAAAAGCTTTAGCAAATAGAAACTTAATTGAAAAAATAATAGCTTACATAGGCAGTTTCTCATGTAATCATTTTGAGTTAGAAAATACTCCTTCGCAGGATGGTTCAGTACCATTGCACGACCATGTATCTTCGGCTTCTCTTGGCAAAGTTCAAGAATCTTTAGATAACGGTGCTCCTATAAATTATAAAAACAATAACAACTTATCTCCTCTCAACGCATTGGAGCCACTCGCAGAAAAATTCGTTGGACTTTCTGAAAGGCAAATTAAAGGATTAATTAATAGTCATCGTGCAGATTTTTTTTCAGGAAAACGTTTATCTGAAGATGATGAACTTTACTCTATATTGCTTGAATTAATAAACAACGGAGCATACGTTGATCATATGCAAGAGGTTGAAGGCAGAAAACCTGTCGTATTAGAACGCGGCCAAAAACCATTATCTGATAAAATACAAGAAGAAAAGGCAAAATGGTGCAAGGCATCTCCTAACAATGATGTTTGTACCTATTGTAAGGATATCGATACATTATTGCGTGAACGCATCAAAACTCAGCCTGATAATTTGCGTAACGAATACGAACAACCTCAAACAAACAAAAATTAATCAATAGAAAGATCTAAACTATGAAATATGCATTATTAACATCGCTATTAACAGTTTCTATGATCAGTGTTGCAAAAGACGAAACACCGCGCTATCGAAATAGACATTTTATGGAAAAAGTGGCGAGATATTTTCGTTGCCGACAAGAAAGATTTGAGTTTGAAAATCACCCCGATATAGATGGCAATGTACCTTTACATGAGCATGTCCGCGAAAAGGATATTAAATCAATTCAGGATTCTTTAGATAATGGTGCTCCTATAAACTATAAAAACCACAAAAATCTATCTCCTCTCAATGCGCTAGAAATATTGCCAATTGTCCCTACCAAAAATGAATCCTATGCCGATTATCTCTCAAAATACCTACGCAAGGAACAGATAGAAAAAAATTTAAACCTATTTGTTGAGCGCGAAGCAGATAATATTCTTCTTGTATTACTTGAACTACTAAATAATGGCGCATACGTTGATCATATGCAAGAAGTTGAAGGCAAAAAACCCGTTGACCTACAAAGAGGCGAAGAACCATTATTCGATCGAGTTCAAAAAGAAAAAACAAAGTGGTGTAAAAAAGATCCTAAGGGCACTGTTTGCACATATTGTACAAAAATGAATGATATATTGCGTGAGCGCATCAAAACTCAGCCACAGCATTTGTATGAAGAATATGCTCAATATCAAACAGAGTAAAAATTAATAGAAAGATTTTAATGATGAAATATATATTCTTTGCACTACTAACTTTTTCAACCATAAATTTTGCTGGTGAAGTAGAAAACGACCAAACACCCCGCTACCGAAATAGAAATTTATTTAAAAAACTTCTAGCGCGCTTTGGTTACTTTGAGCACCAGAAATTTTGGGATGGCAGTATACCATTACATGTACATGTATCCTTAGCTAATCTTCAAGCAGTTATAAAATCTTTAGATAATGGCGCACCCATAAATGAAAAAAACAATAATAAATTATCCGCTCTCAATGCAATGCCAGTATTTCCAAATTTTCACTTTGGCAAACGTATAGACCTAGCCCGTGAGGTATTGAAAAACCTAAATTTATCAGTTCAAGATAATCAAGAAAATGTTTTTGCTATTTTGCATGAGCTCATACAAAATGGGGCATTTGTTGATCATACTCAAGAAGTTCAGGGCAGAAAACCTGCTGTATTAGAACGTATCGGTGAAAAGCCTTTATTTGATAGAGTTCAAAAAGAAAAAGCAAAGTGGTGCAAAGTAGATCCTAAGAGCACTGTTTGCTCATATTGTACAAAAATGGAAGAAATCTTGCGTACCCGCATTAAAGATCAGCCAGAGCAGTTGCGTGAAGAATATGCCCAACCTCAACAAGGTAAAAAGTAAGGAATAATTGTTTTTTTCTGTATATCATGTACATTTATAGGGTATAAAATAGTGTTAATTGGCTTTTTTGCCACATTTTTACAATTTTTTGGAGTTTTTAACTATGCCAGTACCAAAACGTAAGCGCTCCCGCGCCAGACGAGATTCACGATTCGCTAATAAAGGCCTTGATGTAAAAGCATTTACCGGCTGCAGTAACTGCAATGAGCCACTTGCTACGCACTCAGCCTGCTTAAATTGCGGTTTTTATAAAGGTCAAAAAGTTATGAAAACTAAGCTTGATCGTGGCGTTAAACGTCAAGAATTAAAGCAAGCGCAAGCCGCTAAACAAAAAACAGCAAAACCTGAGCAATCAGATGAATCAGCTACCTAATTAAGGGGTTGTTACTATGATAGCCGTTGATGCAATGGGTGGTGATTTTGCCCCACGCGCGGTAGTGCATGGGGCTTTTTTAGCTGCTTCTCGTGGTATATCGCTGCGCCTCTATGGCGATAGTGTTCAACTTATCCCTTTACTTGATCAATTAGACCCTGCATGGCAACGTTTGCCTATACTCATCGTGCATTGTTCAGAAGTTTTTGGCATGGAAGATGAACCTGCTCAGGGTTTTGTGCAGAAAAAAGACTCTTCGTTGGTCCGCGCAGCACATGCCGTTGCCAATGGCGAGGCCCAGGCTCTCTTTTCTGCGGGTAATACCGGCGCCGGATTAGTTTCCGGCATGATGATTTTAGGTAAAGTGCCGGGCATTATGCGCCCAGCATTGGGTGAATTTTTGCCAACACAGACCGGTTCCGTTTTTTTCATAGATTTGGGTGCTAATGTTGATTGTAAACCCGAACATTTAGAACAATTTGCGGTAATGGGGCATGTGTATGTAACGATGGTAAAACATATTCAAAACCCTAAAATTGCCTTATTGGCCAATGGTGCTGAATCTTCTAAAGGATCAAAAAATACGTTACAGGCGTACCAGTTGCTCAAACAATCCTCGTTGCATTTTATTGGTAATCGAGAACCGGCTGATATTCTGGCCGGCGCTGCTGATGTGGTGGTATGCGATGGATTTACCGGCAATATTATGCTCAAAACCATTGAAGCAATGGCTGAAGCTATTCCTGCATGGATTCGCACCAAAGCAAAAAAATCTCCGTTCATAGGGCGCTTTATTAGTTTTATAGGTACTCGATTAATTGATAGCATGAAAAAAAAATTAACCAGCAATCAACAAGCGGGCGCTTTATTATTAGGGCTTAACAAACCATTAATTATTGCGCATGGGTCTTCTGATGCGCATGCCATTGAGCGCGCACTCATGTTTGCACACAGTGTAATAACAAGCCACCTTATTACTCGCTTTAATCAAGCACTTTCTGCACAGTTGATGGTCAATGAAAAAACTTCCGCCCAACCATCGGCGCAAACGGGCTATCAACAACCATCATCTTCCCTATAATCTGTGCAATTTACCTTGTTAGTTTTTTTAAGGTATGCTACGTTTTCTTGTATAAGATGTAATTTAGATATGCTCACGGAGTTGTGTTATGACAATAGAAAAATTTTTCTCGTATGACTATTTAGTTAATTTTTTTGAAAAAAATAAAATCATTATTATCATTAGCGTTGCTGGTGTAGTAATTGCGGTCAGTATTGGTGTATACATTAATCTTTCACGCATTGCACGGGAAGAATCGGCGCAACTTGCGCTGTCTGAATCATTGCAAGAAATGAAAAATGCCGAACAAAATGCTGAATTATGGCAAGATGTTGATATTGCATCAAAAACTGGCTTTCGACAATATGCCCGTTCTTCGTTCGCTCCTTATTTCTTAGCATTACAAGCAGAAGCGTTAGCGCAAGAAGGCCAATTGCAAGAAGCATTGGTAATTATGGATGAATTTTTTAAGAATTTATCTTCAAATTCACCATTTTATAATCTGTATAAAATAAAACAAGCACGCATGCAATTAGATAGCCCCGACACCACCGTTAATCAAGTGGGGTTACATACCTTACAAACATTAGCCAACGATGCTCGTAACCAACAATATGATGAAGCGTTATATTATCTTGGTAACTACTACCAAGCGCGTAATCAACAAGAAAAAGCGCAAGAGGCATGGAAAATTATTATTGAGCGCAAAAAAGATAATGAGCAAGTCAATTCTCCTTGGAGTTCTCTAGCAGAAAAATCATTGTTGGAGCTTGCATGAACCCTGTTCGCGTTCGTTTTGCGCCTTCTCCAACGGGGCATTTGCATATTGGTGGTTTGCGAACGGCGTTATTTAACTGGCTTTTTGCACGCAACCACGGCGGCATTTTTTTAGTACGCATAGAAGATACCGATCTTGTTCGATCACAGAAAGTATTTGAACAATCTATTATAGCATCACTGCAATGGGCAAATCTGGCCAGCGATGAACCGATTGTTAAGCAAACTGACCGTATGGGATTATATAAACAAAAAATTGAGCAATTATTGCAGCAAGGAAAAGCATACCGTTGCTATTGCGCTACCGCTCCCCTAGAAACTACGGAAGAAAATTATTTTAAATATGACGGCCGATGCCGCACCCGTAAAACATTGCCGGAAGACGGGCATACTTCATACGTGGTTCGTATCAAACTACCGCTTGAACAAAAAACTATAGAATTTAATGATATCATACGAGGGCCAATAGTTTTTGATATTAATCAACTTGATGATTTTATTATCGCACGCTCTGATGGCTCACCAATCTATAATTTTGTTGTGGTGGTTGATGATGCAGACATGGCAATAACCCATGTTATTCGTGGCGAAGATCATATTTCTAACACGCCAAAACAGATTGTTTTATATCAAGCATTTGGCTTCGATATTCCTTATTTTGCGCATTTACCACTCATTCTAGGGCCAACCGGTGCGCGTTTGAGCAAACGCGATGCTGCAACGGCGGTCACTGATTACAAAAATAACGGTTACCTTGCTGATGCGTTATGCAATTATTTGGTTCGGCTAGGATGGTCACATGGTGATCAGGAAATTTTTACGCGTCAGGAAATGACGGCGCTGTTTAGCTTAGAAGCCGTGGGCAAAAAGGGAGCAATTTTTGATCAAGATAAATTAGATTGGATTAACAGTACCTATATTAAACAACACACACCGGAACAGTTGCTTGATTATATTATCAATGATGTTGATCAACAGTTTTTATCAACCATGTCTGGTTGGGATATCAAAAAAGTTTGTGCTTTAATTACACTGTATCAAGAACGTGCAAAAACATTACGAGAAATGGTACAGGATATTACCGCTATCTATAATCAATCATATACCATCGCAGCGGAAGATAAACAACGCTGGCTTACACCAAAAACCTTGGAATGTTTAAAACAATTTATGATTTCATTACAAGCTCTTCCAGAATTTACAACCGATATGATATCCTTGTGCGGTAAAGAAATTGCCAAAAAAGAAGGTGTTAAATTTGTTGAAGTGGCTCAACCAACACGCATTGCATTAACCGGCAAAGCAAATGGACCTGGCGTCTTTGAATTGCTCGTAGTATTAGGTAAACAAGAAAGTATTGAGCGAATAGAGAAATTTTTGGCAATAAACCATAACTAATTAGTTTTGTAACCTGGAATAACGATGAAAATTGGCATGTTGTTTCCTGATTATGGTAGCCAATACGTTGGCATGGGCAAAGAACTCTATGATAGTTCGCGATTAATGCAAGAATATTTTGAAGAGGCCTCCAACTGTTTATCGATTAATTTTGTAAAATTATGTTTTGCTTCTTCTGAAATTGAATTAGCCTCGATCGCTAACGCGTATCCGTCAATTTTTCTATTGAGCAGTGCCTTAGCCGGCGTTTTAAAAGAACAAGGAATTGTTCCGGATATTGTTGCCGGATGTGGCCTTGGAGAATATGCAGCAATTCACACCGCCGGTGGCCTCACCTTGCCTGATGGCCTCTATTTTTTATCTAAATTTGCACAATTTTATCAAGAATTATTGGCAACAGTATCAGTACGCGCCATAGCACTTTCCCAAATAACCGTACGCAGTGTAAAAAAAATCTGCACAACAATAGATGAAGAAAATCAACCGTATATCAGCGTTTATTATTCAGATAATTATTGTGTTGTAGTCGGTGATGATACCAGTATTGAACAGGTTAAAGAACTGGCGGTCAAAGCCGGCGCACGTTGTCAGGAAGCATTACTTGAATCCGGATTGCATTCTATGTTAATGGAACAGGTAGCTACGCAGTTACGTATTTACGTAGAAAAAATAGATTTTCATGATCTTAAAGTGCCATTACTTGCCAACGTTGATGGAAAAACTGTTAGTAAAGGAACTATGGTTCGTGATCGCATAATTAAACAAATCACTCAACCGATTCGATGGGATATGGTGCTCCACAATATCAAGGATTGGGATATTATTGTGGAAATTGGCCCGGGCAACTCTTTGCAAAAAATAACCAGTACTATTTATCCAACTAAGCCGTATTTTACCATTAATCAACAAAGTGATATACAACTGTTACTAGATTATATTGCGAAACTGCGTTCTTCAGAACATACTGATACGGTTCATTAAAAAATTTGAGTGTTAGTTTAAAGCACAATATACTAGAATAATAAATAGATTTTTTATCGTTAGTGGGGTATTTATGGCATTTGATAATCAAGATACATATAACAAAATAGTTACCGTTGTTGCTGATGCATTACATATTGATAAAGCAACGATAACACCTTCTTCAACGTTGGATAGCCTCGGTGCTGACTCATTAGACAAACTTGAAATTATTATGAAATTGGAAGAAACGTTTGGCATAGAAATAAATGATGAACAAGCAGCACAAATCAATACTATTCAAGAAGCTATTGATAAAATAAATGCATTACGCACTAAATAATAGATTTTAGCATGACTGAATTTGTTTGTTATTCAATTGGGCAACGATATCTCGAGCTATTTGCAAGCGCTTTGAATGTTTAGGATGCGTTATTCCCGGATTATCACCAGCTAATAATTTTTGCTGTACAAATTCTACATAACCTTGTGCATATTCTTTATTTTTTAGCGCTGTTTGAATATCAGCACGTTCTTCTTTAAAACGACAATATACATTAAGAGGTTCGTTTTGCGCAGCACAATCGACAGTATGACGTTTAAGCACTTCTTGCAACACATCACTCATAAAGAAATCTTGATGTTTCATATGCTGAAGTTCATGACCAATTACAAATTTTTTTGCTCTATACGAAAGCTCATTGAATCGTTTTTCATTAACAAAAATAATATTATTATTCACGCCTGCACATGAATGGTCATCCCATGAGGTAATACTAATTTTACTGGGATCAATATCAAAATCTTTTAATACCGAACGAATTAACGTGCATGTATCAGCGGAAATAGTTGAGTTTTTATCTAGTTTATTCTTTTTATGATCATTCCGAGCACATTCTTTTTTTCTCTGCTCGCATGCCTCGCGCGTAACACCATATGCATGCGCGAGACCATTCCATGCATCAATTTCAAACTTTTTAATATAATGAGCATAGTTGATATGATCACTAATAACGCGTTGTTGTGCTGGCTGATGACCACTACGGTGCGTAATAGCTGGTTGCTCAATACTGTGCGTAGTATTTGAATAATCAAAAAGTGCTTTTCCTACGCACAACCCGAGTGCTAAAACTAATACAATTTTCGATATGTTTTTATTATGCGTCATAGCAAATCTCCTTATTTCTTACGCCGTTCTATCTTGATGTGATTGCAAAATATCTTGAGCCATCAACAGTCGCTCGGAATATTTTGGATAGCCCACATGCTCGTCGTCTCCATCTTCTTCAAGACACGTTGCTGAGAATTCCAGCAATCCTTGAGCGTAATCTTTACCTTTTGATGCTGCTAAAAAGTCTGCGCGTTGTTCGGTAAAACAAGCATAATACGCAAATGCTTCTTCAGCATCCTTTTTATCACAATCTGCTTCACCGCTTAATACCCGCAACGCATGCCGCATAAAATAATCATTATGAATAATATGTTGCAATTCATGCCCAATAAGAAAACGAAGGGCTAACTCAGAATAATGACTGCACGCTTGCTCATCAATAAAGATGGTGTCATGACCTGCTGCGGCGGGAGAGTGATAATGATATGCCTGTAATTTTATCATGTCACGGTCAACGTTAAAATCCGGCAGTACCGAATATATAATGTTGCGTATATATTCAGGTATTGGTTTTTCAGATAACGGTAGTTTTAATCTTGGTTTTTCCGAAAGATTATTTAAAAAATTCTGGCATTTTTCTTTGGTAATACCGCATTTTTCTAATTTTATCCAAACTTGTTGTTCCAAAGGCGCCAAGTAATCAAGAACTTTTTGTTCTGCTATATTAGTAGACGGCGGCGTAGCAATTGGCATTTGTTGTGTTATGCCATAAACAAATAAACTGCCCAACCCGTATAAAAAAATAAATAGTAATTTTTTAGTTATCATAGTAAATCCCCTTATTTCTTACGCAATCCTATCTTGATGTAATTGTAAAACATTCTGAGCCATCAACAGACGCTTGGAATTTTTTGGATAGCCCATATGCTCGTCGTCTCCATCTTCTTCAAGACACGCTGCCGAGAATTCCAGCAATCCTTGAGCATAATCTTTATCTTTTGATGCAGTTAAAAGGTCTGCGCGTTGTTCAGTAAAACAAGTATAATATGCCAATGCTTCTTCAATATCCTTTTTATCACAATCTGATTTTTTGCTTAATTCTTCTAATGAATATTTCGTCACATAATCATGGTTGATAATATGCTGCACTTCATGCCCAATAATAAAACGCAAAACTAAATCAGAATAATGATTGCATTCCTTCTCATCAATAAAAATAGTGTCATGACCAGCTGCGGCAGGGGAGTAATAATAATATGCTTGTAATTTTATCGTGGCAGGATCAACGTTAAAATCCTGCAATACCGAATGTATAATGTTGCGTACATGCGCAGGAATTGGTTGGTCAGACAACGGCACTTCTATTCTTGGTTTTACCAAAAGATTATCTAAAAAATTTTGACATTTTTCTTTGGTAATACCACATTGTTCTAATTTTATCCACGCCTGTTTTTCCAATGAATCTAAATAATCAATTGTTTTTTGATCTATTTGACGATTGGTTTTTATCGTAGCAATTGGCATTTGTTGTGTTATGCCATAAACAAATAAACTGCCTAACCCGTATAAAAAAATAAATAATAATTTTTTAGTTATCATAATAAATCCCTGTTTTAACATTGTTGCAACGTACTATTATGATTTGATTGCAAAATATCTTTGGCCATTAACAATCGCTTTGAATATTTTGGATGGGTTATCCCACCCTTTTTCTCATCTGACGTATCGCCAGCAATGACTCTTTCCATGTATGCTACATACCCTCTGGCATAGCGTTCATTTTTAAGTGCCGCTTTAATATCAGCACGCTCCTCGGTAAAACGAGAATACATATTTAAAGCATGTTGTAGCTCTTCTTTTGTTTTTTGATTATCACACTGCTTCATAGCATACTTTGTTGATCCATCTTCATGGATTACGTGTTGAATTTCATGACCTATAACAAAATACTGCTCATCAGGTGTTAGTGTATTAAATCGCAATTCATTAACATAAACGCCAAATTCAGTTGCACCAGCACAACAATGATGATTTATTGGTATAACGCTAATCCTGTTTTGATTAACACCAAAATCGTCTAAAACAGTACGTACTATTGTTTCAGTTTTTGGAGATACCTGATCTTTTGCCTGAGCGCGAACCTCTTCTTTTAAGTCATCAATATAGATAGATTTATGTTTTTCGCATTCTTGTACCTTTATACCAACATCATTCAGTGCACGCCATGCTTTATCTTCATAATCTTTGAGATAATCGATATAATTAGCGTGTTGTCCGATAACAGGTTCGATAGAATTGGAATTATGCAAAAGCACTTTTCCTAGAACTATTCCAATTATTAACACTAGTATGATTTTGAATGTTTTTTTATTATGTATCATAGTAACTTCCTTTTTAACAAGACTGAATTAAGATGTTGTTTTTCCACTGATGGAAAATATCTTCCGCCATTTGTATTCGTTTTGAATTTTTAGGATGCGTTATTCCTGGATTATCACCGACTAATAACTTTTGCTGAGCATATTCCACGTACCCTTGTGCGTATTCTTTATTTTTTAAGGCTGCTTGAATATCAGCACGTTCTTCTTTAAAACGGGCATATACGTTAATCGCTTCATCTACTGATTTACCATCAATAGGACGATCTTTAATGCGCTCATTTAAGACTTCTCTCATTAAGAAATCTTGATTTTTCATATGTTGAAGTTCATGGCCGATTACAAACTTTTTTGCTTTAGGAGAAAGCTCATTAAAAATTTTTTCATTAACGAAAATAATATTATGATCTGTTCTTGCCGATGTATTATCATTACATGCTGTAATAATGATAGTTTTCGGATCAACGTCAAAATCTTTTAATACTGAACGAATTAAAGTGCAGTTATCTAGTGAAACGAATTTTTTATCTACGTTACTGCTTTTTGTAAGATTTTTACGTAACTCTTGCTTTCTTTGTTCACATTCTTCGCGTGTAAGATCATATGAATGCGCGAGGCTATTCCATGCATTAACCTCAGATGCTTGTATATAATCAACGTAATTTACACGACCAGGAATCGAACCTGTAGGTATCTTTCCTATCGCTATGCCAAGTACTAAGGCTACACCCATACTGGCTATTCTTCTGTAATTGTAATTCATATCAATCCTTTTTTAACTATCAAAAAACCCCTTAATCTTCATCATTCTTTACTAAGAATAACAAATATATTCAAATTGTCAATAAAGATATGCTATACTAGAAGGCTTTTTAGTAAAAAGAGGTGTTTATCGTTAAAAACAGCTAAGAAAAGGGCTAAAAAGGCCCTCTGTATAAAAAAGCTTTAAAAATACACGTTATTTTAGCAAAAAGGCTCTGGAGGGCTTAATTTTCGCTAATTTTAGGCCTTTTTAGTCTCAGGGGTTTATTTATACGGTAAATTAAAAAAAGAAAGGGCCTTTTAAAAAGACCCTTAATAATGTTAGGTGCTCTCTAGATACCTAAAAAAAATTTATACTATACATCTTTAATTTGATTTTTCTACTATTAATTATACAATGTAGTAAATTTTATAAAAAAATTTTAACGATTATAAGGATCATTATCCTATGAATAATATCACACTATCATTATTATTATTACAGCTAACAATAACTCCCCTATACAGCATGGAACAACGGGAACCAAAAAAAACCGATAAAGAAGTATCCCACAATATCACAACTAAAAACTCTGAAAAAAAATCATCTAATGGCAATTGCATTGCAGTTCCTGCTACTAAGCAAACATCGACACCTGTACAAAAAAACATTAAAAAATTAGATTCACCGGTTCAAAATATTTCTGAAATTAACCTAACGGGTCGTTTTCCATAAACATTAAACGTATTATTGCTTCTCAATGTTTGGCAATTGCCACTGACCGTTAAAGACTAATTGCTTGGGCATATATAAACGCAGCGTTACATTAAAATTACCATCAGGTGCCGGAAGCCAGTTATTCTCTTTATCTTTTCCGGGAGAATTATGCTGCACATACATATCTAATGATCCATCGGGATTGTAGATAAGGTTATCACGATCACCCAGTGCATAGCGATTGATTGGGTTTTTAATTAAGAATCCATCCATACCATACATGGTCAATGACCAAAAGGCATCAACCGGTGGTGTTTGCCCTGCTGGAAAATGTATACGATACGTATGCGAGCCTGAAAGTTGATTGCCTGCGCTGTCTAAAAACGTTGTTGGATATACGGCGATATGGGAAGGTAACATACCGATTCCTTGTAATGCCACAACCGCACGTTGGGCGTAGTTAGTTCCGTAACTATCTTCTACATCTTTAATAACTAACCATCCATCTTCGCGAGAGAGCACGGTATTTAGTTGTTGAGCCATCGACGTAAGTGTTGCAGCGGGCACGCAAACAAGCTCTTTTTGAATCTTCTTATCCAAATTCTTAACATTAAATGTTGTAGATGGAATAAGCCCAATGGTTGCCATCTGTTCTAGAATATTGTTATCTTGTGCCGGCGGTGGATTTTGTGCCATTAACTGCATGAGGTTAGTAAAAAATTGTTCTGCATTCATATCCGCAACTAAATCCATAGGTTTTTTTGTAGGAGTTGATGGTGGAACACTTTCTGCTAATGATGTTGTCTCTTGAGTATCTCCATTGAATGTACTTAATGGCGTTAAATGATATTGCTGTTGAATGGTGCGTACGTTATCAAGATCAGCTGCACCATTAATTTGTGTCCTGCCAAGAATCCATACATAATTTCCTGGCGCTTTAACTTCTTTAACATGTTCAGGTAATGTGCCGCTCCATTGCGGACCGGTAATGGCAAAATCACCTTCTTTAGTGCCGGTAGTTGGTTTTCCAATAACCGCAAAAACGTTAGTATACATATCGTATAAGGGCATTACATAAAAACGATCATGCGTATCAGGAACATGCAAAATAATCGGTTCTCTTGAAAGATCAAGCCATGCATTTGAATAGAGGGTGTCGACATTTGCTCTGACAATATCAGTATACTGATACGTTGGTGTAGTCGTTACGTGACCAAAATGATTAAGGGGAGCATGACTCATGATGCCAGACCCATCGGTCATAACTTTTTTTGTTTCGTTCATCAGAACTAATGGATAACCGTAGATGTATGCACGTTGCCCAATGCCCGTTACTGTAAATTGTTTATAATAATTGATAGCATAGAATAGTAGAACAATTGCCGCCATAAGAGCAGTCAACAATCCCAAAAAAGTACAAATATTTCTCATTTACCAACAATCACAATCAACCAGCGATGTTTCTGGAATACAATGCTCGGGACATTCCCAAGAATAGGTGATGTGTTTTACTCTTTTAGCTGGAAACGTTTGCCGCACATAGCGCACACAGCATGGTGGTTGGCCACATGGATCTTCTTCAACGCGATCACAACAATAATCGTCACACGATGCTCGTCGGTAACGCGCATTAACGTCAACCGTTATTAATACCGATCCCAAGAACAACATAACCATAAACTTTTTCATATAATTCCCCCCGCAATAAGTCGTTCATGGTAAACTTACTATAGGAGATGATGTATTTGCAAGGGATAATAAGTGTATTGAAAAAAAAAGAAATGAAAGTCCCCAATAATATGGGGACTTTCAAAACTTAATCTAACAGGAATTAGCTTTGAGCAGCGATAGCATTTTCCATATCGCAATCGGCAGGACATTCCCATTTATATTCAATATGTTTTACTCGTGTAGCAGGTTCAGTTACCTTTTTGTATTTTACGCAACAAGGTGGCTTACCGCATGGAGCTTCTTCAACACGTTCGCAACATCTGTTTTTGACTTCTTCAGTCGCGCAACATCCACGTCTGAAACGTGCATCAGCGTCCATAGATACTAACGCAGCTACCGCAAATAAAGCTAACATAAGCTTCTTCATATGATTCTCCTTTAAAATAAAGGTTGTTAATAAATACATTTTTTAAATTTAGATGTACATTTTCATGTTTACATCTACTACTATTTTCTTACAAATAGACATTAAAAAGCAATAGTTTTGATTAAAAAATGTTATTTTTGAAATAATTGATACAAAAAACATTATAGGGAAATTACCTGTCAATCAGGGTACTTTTTCAGAAAATAAAGAGTTTTTAGTTGGAAAAGGACCGGTTTTAAATGATCGTGATATAATTCAGGGGAAAAACAGCAGAAAAACTGATATAAGAGAACGGAGAATCAATAAAAAAAGGCCCCGGAAAACCGGAGCCTTTTTTTAGTACTAAATTTTGTTTGTAAGTTAAATCCTTCTAGGTTCAGGAGAATGCAAATCCACCTTGTACCCAAACGCCCCATTGATTGAAGGCGCTCTTGTTGTTGCTACCACAGAATTCAACTTCACCACCTACGCCAAGATATGGCATATAATCACAAGTTTCCCAGGTATAAGCAAAGTTGGTAAATACTTTATGAGAAACGGCGCTTGGTGCTGCCGCTGAATCCGGGTTCAAGCTCGCTGTGGTAATAGTAACCGCAGGAGTTTCTGCCACTGCCGGTTCAAAATTACCGTTAATGGTAGTTAAACTTTGGGTAGAATTATCGGTTGCTCCAGGTCCAGGAGGTGTTCCCAGTGCTGTTGTATCACCTTGCACGCCAAAGGTATTAGGTAAAATATTACCGATTATTTTAACTTTATCCTTTGAGCGACCCCATACGTTATAACCTATGTCAAATGAGAATCCGCAACTGGTATAATCAAACATAAGTGCGGCATCGCCATGAACATCGTTTTGAACGTTACATTCGAGGGTTGTTACGTTTGGACCAAAGAGAACTTCTCCAGCATACGCAGTAGCAGGAGATGCTGCACCATTAAATCTCTTGAGCAAGAGATAGCGGCTACCCACACCATTGGCTGTTAAGTCAAACGTACGTCTTTGGCGCGCTCTGAATGCATGATAAGCATAACCTTCTAACCATACACTGAAGGATTGGTCACAACCATTATCCCAGAGTACATAACTAGCGGTAATACCACCACCAACTTCTACGTGTTTACCATTACCTAACACCGGTTCAAACAGGAATTCGCCTTTTGGACGGTTACCGGTAGGTGCAATAACGGCAGCTTGAATACCGAAATGGCCACATTCGCTAACCCAGAAATTATAACCAAGAATTAAGGTAATATCTGCTACACCAGCTTTGCTGTGTTTTCCGTCCATACGAGCAAATCTCAATGGTTCCTTGATAGCAGGAAACACTGCTGGATTTAATGTTTGTCCATTAACCGCAGCAAGAAGATTGCCTCCATACGGTGAAGGGGCTACAGCAGCATTTCCTAAGGCATCTGCAGCAATGGTGGTACCCGGTGTTATAGTACTTGCTGTTAAACGTAGATCCCAGCGAGTCCAGTTAACCGGAACGTCAATTTGGAACCACAATCCTTTTATCCATTCATCTAATCCAAGATAAAAATTAATATCCAAGACAAAATTTTCTACGCGTGGATTAAATATTAACGTACCATTGAAATCGTCGTTAAGGAAAAAGTTTCGTCCAAAGATTGTTGTAGTAGGACTAGCAGTACCACCAGTATTTGCAGGACCGAAGGTCATAGTTGGTGTTCCGTTGAAGGACAAGTATTTTGCCAAGTCGTGTCCACGAAATGTTCTTCCATATTCAGCGACAATTTTAAGATCAGCACTCAGGCAATCTTCATCAGGAAAATAACGGTGCCCAACATAGCCAGCCATCCAGCGAGCCATATTAGAACCTTGTGATCGTCCAGAAAAGAACGATTTCCCTATAATCTTTGGGGTTTCTGCTGCATTGAGAGCAGGAACCGCGCATAGCAAGGCTATGCTAAAAAAACGTTTAAGCGTTTGATTCATATCGTAACTCCCTTTTAAATCCTTGTGGATTTAACGTACATAATTCATTTTTTGATATGATAAGCATACATAGGTTAGTACACTTTAAACATGATATTAATATGGTAATCGCCTCTCTATCTCCTCCTTTCGCTCAGTAAGTACATTACTCAATACGTAAGTAACAGTATAACTTTACATGCTAGCTCAAACGCTAATACATTCCTACGCATTCGTCAACCCTTTGTTTATAGATCATTCATTAAGTACACACAGTATAGTTGATGAAATGCAAGAATTATAAGCATTTTAATCAAATCCAATAAAGAATAGTAATTTTTTTATATACTTCTGATGCATAATTAAGAACGCTCGTACATTATTTATAATAAAAAAACACAGATTACAATACAAATTAAAAAAATATACTTTTTTATTTTATCAATATTGTGCATCTGGTAGCATAGAGTGACATAAAATTATTATTGTATATGGTGCACTCCATTACTTATGAAGGGATTTCCCATGAACGTTAAAAAAAAATTTTTGTTATGTATACTGGTGTTATCGGGATGTAGCATATCCTCACAGGTACCTTCTACCAAAAACAATGCGCAATCTCCTCATGTAGTGCTACCGGAAAATCTGCCAGGAATTTCCGGATTGTTTGCTCTGTATCCTAAAACAGCACAACCACTCAAACAATTAGCACAGATTTTATTACGAGGCGAATCAACCCTATCAGCAGGAGAACGCGAACTCATCGCATCGTATGTTTCCTATTTAAACAATTGTATTTTTTGCTGCAATTGCCATAGTGCCGCCGCAGATTATTTACTCGATGATGATACGATATTCCAAGCAGTAAAGGAGAATATTGTTACCGCATCAATTTCAAACAAACTAAAAGCATTATTGATGATAGCAGGCAACGTTCAACAAAGCGGTACCTCAGTCACGTTAGAAGATATCGCACGAGCTCGCGCGCATGGTGCTACCGATCAGGAAATTCATGATACGGTTTTAATCGCCGCTGCTTTTTGCATGTATAATCGTTATGTTGATGGCCTCGCTGCATGGACCCCAACTGACCCTGCGCTATATGATCAGATAGGAGAACAACTTGCACAACATGGTTATGTGAAAGCATAATGAGCCTTTATTTTACTTTACGCGCTTTGAGTAAATCGACCGCAAATAAAAAACCTTGATTATTTTGTTCCGTGGCTTGCTGTAACGCCGTTTTACCCTTTCTATTTTTTATTTTCATACTTGCTCCCCATTCAAGCAGAAACTTTGTAATATCAGAGGTTTTTGCGTAATGCAATGGTGTATTACCTTCAACATCCTGAATATTCATACGTGCGTTATGCTTTAATAAAAATGCTGTTGTTTCGGGTAAACTTTTTTCAACTGCATAAAACAGCAATGTTTTCATACTCCCATCACGCACATTGATAAAATCGATAAAGGTTTTGGAGGATTTTTTATAGAAATCCTCTAATTTCTTAAGTGCTTCTTGATCAAAAAGTTCATTCTCTTCTTTTGTCGATGGTTGAAAATCATCTATTAGATCACGCAGGTTAATAAAAGAATTCCAAATATTATCATCGGCAAGATTAATGAATGGTTTTCTGTTTGCTTTAAAACGCTTCAATGATTTCTGTGGATTTTCCGCCAAATAAAACCAGGTTCTGGGCGAAAGAACAGGAATAAATGATGCTTCTTGATCAGTTACCCTACTATCAATTCTAAACGCTTTATCCGTACCAAGATCAATAACTTCACTACCACCAAACTTATCAACTAACAATTGTGCAACTGCCCTACAATGATCTCCGCCGGCATAAACGATGGTATGTTTATAGAATTGAGCAAATATTTTTATAAGAAATTCTATATCGGCTATGTCTAGAAATGACACAATCATTTTTGATACTTTTTCTTCTTCCTTATTTTTGCTCATTATATCTCTGGCTTCTCCAATTGTTATATTGGGATTTTGCAAAAACATTTTGTTTAAATATCTATACAACGGCTGTATCTTTTCTTTGGTATAAACAAGCCACAAATCAGATAAAGTCTTGTAATAATTTTTAAATACGGATGCTTTAACATCTTTTAAATCTTTTGTAGCTTCAGATACGGTTCCGAGTAATGCTTTAAGTTCATCAAACTTAAAAAATTCTTTTAAAGGAACGTCCAATAAGTCTTCTTGCTGCAACATACTAATCGAAAAGGCATCTGGGCTTAGATATAATAATCCCTTGACCTCCAAACGGTATGTATCGCCATTGTTAAATACGATCGATTTGCCTTTATCTACAGAAAATTCACTTTCCAATTCATTACCATAAAGCATCCAATGAATTACAGGATCATTAATGGTTTTCAATTTCCAAGTACTGTAGGGTTCATGTTCCCATAAAAGTTGTATAGGTGCGCCTTGTTTGGCCAATTTTCTTAACGTAATCAGTAGTGTTCGTTCTGCCGTAGTAAAAGCGCCTTTTTCTTCCTTTGAAAGATACGCCTGTTGATTTCGGGATGGATTTTTAACCAATTCATGCAACGGTTCATGAAAATCAGAAATTAAATCAATAACTTTAATAATAACATTATTCTTATCGATGATAATAATTCTTTTAAATTCAAAAGGGAGCGCTCTTATTTCCTGCAAATTAAGGGCGTTTATTACCATAAGTACTACTAATTTTTTACAAAAATTCATACTTTTAACCTCATCACTATTTATTAAAAAAAATAATTTCAGTTTTAATAATAATACGCCACTAATTTTAAAATCAACAATCTTTTTAAAACCAACATTAATTACTACATGGTGACTGTTTTTAAATAAAAATAGGTCAGGTTCTTTTTTCCGTAGCTTGTTTAGAAGCCATTTTACCCTCTTTATTTCCGATATCTGATTTTGTGCCGTGCTCGAGCAGAAGCTTTTTAATATCGGATGTTTTCGCATAATGCAATGGCGTATTGCCTTCAACGTCTTGAATATTCATACGTGCATTATGCTTTAATAAAAATGCTGTTGTTTCGGGTAAACTTTTTTCAACTGCATAAAACAGCAGTGTTTTCATACTCCCATCACGCACATTGATAAAATCAATAAAGGTTTTAGAAGCCTCTATATAAAAGTTCTTTAACTTCTGCAGCGTTTCTTGATCAAAAAGTTCATTCTCTTCTTTTGTTGATAGTTGAAAATCTGCCATGAGATCTCGTAGGGCAAAGAAGGAATTCCACATATCATCGCCAGCCAAATTAATGAATGGTTTTCTGTTTGCTTTAAAACGCTTCAATGATTTCTGTGGATTTTCTGCCAAATAAAACCAGGTTCTTGGCGAAAGAACAGGAGTAAATAATGCCTCTCTATCAGTTACCCTATCATCAACTCTGAATGATTCCATGGTAGTACCAAGATTAACAACTTCAATACCACCAAAGTTATCTCGCAATAGTTTTGCAATTTTTCTACAATGATCTCCTCCTGCGTAAACGATAGTATGTTTATATGATTGAGCAAACATTTTTATAATAAGTTCCACATCAGCAATTTCCATAAATGAACCAACTAATGTTGATAGTTCTTCCTCATTGTTTTGTTTGCTGATTATACTTCTAAATTCTCCGAGTGTCATAGTCGGGTTCAGTAATAACATTTTATTAAGATATCTATACAACGGCTGTACCTTTTCTTTGGCATAACTACGCCACAAATCGGATAAACGCTCATAATAATCTTTAAATACGGATACCTTAACATCCTCCAAATCTTTTGTAGATTTGGATGCAGTAGCTTTGTTAATAAATTCAACAAATTTTTTTAAAGGAGTATCTAGTAAATTGTTTTGTTGCAACTGTTGATCAGTAAATTCCGCTGATAATAAATATTCTGGATCAGTTTTTACATTGATACGGTAAGTATCGCCATTGGTAAAAACAATAGACTTACCTTTATCCGCAGAAAATTCATCTTGTAAAGTATTACTATAGAGAGTCCAATCAGTTCTTGGATCATTAAGAGCTCGTGATTGCCAATTACTATACGGCGTATGTTCCCATAAAAGCTGTATAAGCATACCCTGTTTGGCTAATTTTCTTAACGTAATCAGTAATGTTCGTTCTGCCGTAGTAAAAGCGCCTTTTTCTTCCTTTGAAAGATACGCCTGTTGATTTCGGGATGGATTTTTAACCAATTCATGCAACGGTTCATGAAAATCAGAAATTAAATCAATAACTTTAATAATAACATTATTCTTATCGATGATAATAATTCTTTTAAATTCAAAAGGGAGCGCTCTTATTTCCTGCAAATTAAGGGCGTTTATTACCATAAGTACTACTAATTTTTTACAAAAATTCATACTTTTAACCTCATCACTATTTATTAAAAAAAATAATTTCAGTTTTAATAATAATACGCCAATCTTTTTAAAATCAACAATCTTTTTAAAACCAACATTAATTACTACATGGTGACTATTTTTAGTTTTTTAAAAGAACCAATCGTATCTTAAACAGGTTAACAACTTTAATTAATGCCCTATAAGAGCTAACCCAATTGCCTAAAATAAAAAAACCGCTAGATTAGTTAATATAAAGAGCAATATTAAAAAATTAATATTAATTCTTTTAGAAATAAATAGAGGTTTTTATATGCACATATCATACTTAGTTATCTTTTTTACACTGTTATTAGCTCCCTATTCTTTCAGCAATGCTTCTGATGCCAGCTTGAATGAACCCTTAAAGGATTTATCAACCTACATTGGCCAAGGATTACAAGAAGGAATTGCCGGCGGTGTTTCCACCGGTTTAGCAGAAGGAATACCTGCTGCAATCAATGCGGGTGCAGAATCCTTTAAAAATCAGTTTGAGGAAACCGGCGATGCTCATCAAGGGATTTCCAATATTTTTAAGTCTCTGGGTAATCAATTTGAACACCATGGTGAGGGGCGTCATGCCATGCAAAATTTTTTCGGCGCCGTCAGTGATGAATTGGATGAAAACGGTCAAGGCAGAAAAATGGCATTAAATGCTGCCGACACCACCAGCGCGTACGTTAATAATGTTGGTAAAACCGTTGGCTCTGTTATTACAAACATAGTAATAAAAAATTCACTTATTACGGTTCTCAGCGCCTTGGGAATTGCTACGATGTGGTATGGTTCTAAAGTATTATGGAATTTCATTGAGCGAAAACTTAAACAACCGACTCTTATCATAGAATCTTCACGTAAAAATGTTTTTCAACGCATGAAAGGTGCATTTACCCGTAAACAAGAGCCGGTTAAACGTCCTATGATTTTTGAACAAGCAACACAAGAGCGCTTACAAGCACTTATTGAAACGACTAAAAATATTAATACCAATATTAAACGTGGTAAAAAAAATATCGCCTACAGAAATCTTTTGCTCTACGGGCCTCCCGGAACTGGTAAAACATTATTTGCGCAACAATTAGCGCAACAATCAAATATGGAATTTGCTATAACAAGCGGTGCATCATTTTCTAAAAAAGGTGCTCTTGAAGCAATGGATGATCTTTTTGCCTGGGCAAATAAAAGCAAGGGACTTATTTTATTTATTGATGAGGCAGAATCACTGATGCCGGATAGAAACAATCTCAATCCTGATAGTGATAGTTATCGCATATTTACGAGCTTCCTTAATTATACCGGAACGCGCAGCAATAGATTTATGATTGTTATGGCAACCAATCGTTTAAACGTCATTGATGAAGCGATGCATCGCCGTATTGATGATTTAGTTGAGTTGTCACTCCCAGAAATTTCGCAACGAATTGCTATACTACAAATATACCGTGACGTTATTCTCTTTGACACCAATAATAATGAACACGCCTTTGCTTATTCTGCTAAAAACATTCTAACCAATGCCAAGATAGAACAGATTGCAGCGCAATTAGAAGGTTTTTCAAACGGTGATCTTGAAGGGCTTATTAATATGATAAAAACCGATGCCGACAGTACTCCCGCTGGCATTATAACGGAATCCATTGTTGATACCGCCGTTACGCGAATGCTCATTAAACATGCAACCCTCAAAAAAATAGAACTGCCTAACAATAAGAATAACCAAACCACAAACTACTGGATAACGATAAAAAGCTATGTAGGAAGTTTTTTTGATTGGGTATGTTCTTTCATACAATGGCCATTTGCAACACAAAAAAAATAGATAGTTTTGAAAAAAATTAATCTATTTTTTGGACTCAAATTGTATATATTCAGCGGTTTGAAGCAATTTGACCCCTTCATTTTTTTATGCTAAATTGAATAATATTTTAAAAAAATGCCCAATTAGGGGAAAGTACCAGTATTTTAAGGGTTACATTATGAAATTACATTCTATAGTATTAACAGTATTTGTTAGTATCGCTGTTATAGGTCAACTATACGCGCAACCCACAAATGATAAGGACCATATAAAAATAGAACTAGAATCTATTCTAGTAAAATCACCTACAAATTATATAGATATCCTTCGAGAAATTAAACCAAAGCCACTTCTGGAAATTGCTCTCGTAGCCACATCATTATCCATGGCTGCAGTCATGAGATCCATGAATGTCGTGGGTGAAGTTAAAGACGATTGGCGAATATTAAAAAAGGATTTCAACGTACTAAAAAATGCAAAAAACTTTGGCTCATTGCGCCGCGCTGCCTTATCAGCTTATATTCTTACTGCATCTGGAACTATTACTTTGGCTAGTACGGTTGCAATATCCGGTGGCTTTTTCTTAGGAATGAAAAACCTCCTTGGATCTAAAAACAAATAAATTCATTAAAGAATAGACACTATGTGCTTGCAACAGGCACTTCTAAATCAACGTTAATACATAAAAATATCATAAAATAATTTCGCTCGCATACCTTCAATTTTTTTAGTAGCTTCAAAAAAAAGCTAAAAAAGGAAGTGTAATGCGAGCATTTTATTTTTTGATTATACTTTGGGCTATTTCTTGTTGTGCACAGGAAATATTCTCGAGTCCTCCAACCGGTTTTCTTCTCGCTCACTACAAAGCAAATGATGTTCCATCGCGGCATTCTGAATGCGCTGATCGTTTGCACGCCATAGTTAAATCAACCGATCGGCAAAAATCTTATGAATTGGATGAACAGCGCCGGCGCATACCACAACCACGGCTTGCATCCTTATCTCTTTCTGAACAATACCGTACTCTGATCAATCAAGCCTACGCAATTGACCAATCAGCACCACAAGAAGTACTTAACATTGTACAAGAACTTGTCGATGTTAATGCGTATATCAATGATCCATGTGCAACGGTTGATTTTCTGATAACGCGTGCCGATGGCAGTCAGCCAATTCGTACTACTTTTTTTAACGAGCAAGGAATAATTAAAGGATTTTCTCGTGCAAACAAAAATATTGCGCAGCATCCTGAAGCATGCCGTGCATTTATGTATTGCGATGCATTATTTGCCGATTCACAAGGAATTATCCATGAAAAATCTCGAACAGCGCTCATCGCCATCAATGAATATTTGAGTTCTGATGAACTTCCCGGACCTCCCGGAAGTTATGCAAGTGTGCTCTATGATTTGTTACGCACCTGCCATCCAGAATTAGAAACTTCTTTGCAACATGAATGCGATGAAGTTGCAATAACCTTTCTTAATTATGATGAGCCCGATAATGGATACAATAATCTTTCCGCAGCGCGAGAACAAGCAGCAAAAGTATATCACGAAGAACACGGTGCAAAACAGCAATGTTTCGTTCAATTACATGCAACATCGCGCGCTCTCCTGCGCGAGCATAACTATGATTATCGCAAATTTACGTTCATCAATGGTAATGCTTTGCAACGCCAACTCCTTGATGAAACCGGACAGCTGATTAATCAGATTGCAAGTTATTCCGAATTATACAACGAGCCAATTGCACATTTGTTAGTTGACATGGCCGATGTTGCTGCCGAATGCAATCATGCAGGTTCCATCAAAAAAGGTTACGAATGTGCAAATGTCGGTTGGTACATTCTTGATATCATGCAAGCCGTCGGGCTTGGCATCGTAGAAGGTCTTATTGATGGTGTTCGCTTAACTGCAACATATATCAAACAACATCCCATTGAATTTGCATTAAGTGCTATGTTTACAAAACCAATGCTTGCGTATCATCTTGCAAAATTGGTCATACGCAGTGCATCAGTTGCTTTTGATCTGTTATCAACCATTGATTATGAAAATGTAACGTTTGATGATGTGCTAACCTCCATCGATAATGCAAAGCAAACTTGTTATACCGGGTATCAAACGCTCAGGAAAATGCCACTCAAAACATTGGTTGCCGGCGGCGTTGCGTTTGCCACTGATTGTTACTTGCAAGGTAAATGCGCTAAGGGCGTTTCCGCGTTTTATGAGAAAACACAAGAAATCTTACTTAAGCATGCACAAAAATTTGATTGGAAAGCCTACTTTAACGATCATCTCAGACCCGGCTTTATTAATGTTTTTCCTCGAGGTAAGCAACCGGTTAAAAACCCCCAAGAAAATTTTGCGCAAACCTCGAATAAAAATTCACTTGAAGCACCAAAAAACATACTAAAAGTTCATACTATGAAAGAGTTTTTTGAAAATACTCTTTTTGGACAGGAATTAAAAAATAAGGTAATAAAGACAAACTATTTTTATAAAAATCAGCCAATTTACAAATTACAACAAAAAGTACAAAGTCATACCATAAGCAAAGGTGATTATTTTTATCTCGATAATTTACATTTTGATCATATAGAAGTTTTTGATCAAAGTGGCTCAATGAAATCAGTGCTAAATTTTGATGGAACAATTAATATAGAAAAAACAAAAAAAGCTTACGGAAGAACTATTAAACTTTAATACTTATGATAAATGAAATAAAACAATTACTATCACTTTTGAGCAATTTTACACAAAAATATGCAACGAATACGCAATTTCTTACAAAAAATATTACAGAAAAGGAACAAGAAGCTGATGAACTTATAATACTATATAAACAACTTGATGAAAAAATTACATCTTTTAAGAAAAGCCTATCTGATAAAAACAAAGCCGTTGATGTGTTGGTTGAAATAGCGGTTCTTTACTCCTATTATGTAGAATATTTTGAAAGCATTAAAGATCTCGTAACTAATATTATTCAGTCAAACCAGGAAGATCAAAAAAATACACATGAGATAGCATCTGATATTTTATACAGGAAACAATATGTAACCTATGATACAAAACGTGACCTCTATCTCTTAACGTACACGTCCGAAAATATAATTATTAATTATAATTATAAAGGCATCGCACTATTAAATAATGATTTGAAAAATTCTCGTGATATTTTTTTATTTCAAGGAATTTCAATTACCCATGTCTATAAACACTTTTTTTATCCTCATTTAATAGCTTTGTATTGTGCAGAAAATCAATGTATTATACAGCTTGATTTAAATAATTTTTATCCCAAAAATATACCATTACCTTTTAAGCAAGATGATGTCTTTCTTTCATCAATTTATTTCTGGATGGAATCGACCTTAATAATTGCCACAACTCATGCATTATTTTATGAACTAAATATGGAATTAAAAACGATTCAACCTATTGCTCAACATTATATAAAAAATCGTTTTGAACTTTTATATGAGTTCACTCAATCTGTTTTACAGAATAATAATGTATATGATATACATTCAGATGATTATACATTCATCATTAAAGATACAATCAAAAATACGTTTTCACGGATTGATATGATTGCCAATACTATCACAAATACGTTGTATTATAATGCAGAAGTCCATGATATTAGATACGATAATGGATTTTTCATGTTTATTCATGAAAATTTTATCGTAATTGAACATGATAAAAAAATTATTGCAACAATACATGCGGCTCAAGGCCGAAGATTTTTACGTGCATCGTTTCTAGATAGCTACACAAAAATCGTAGTACTTAGTGATTCGCAGGCCAATTATCATTGCGCATTAGCATTATACGATCTTTGTTTATAACTATGGAAATCCATGGAAAAATTATTATTTAAAACTATCCAAGTTTTAGAAATTTTAAATAAACAGATACCTTATCAAGCAATAACTAAACAAGAATTCAATGAAGAGAAAGAAAATATTGGGGATCTTTTGGTATTACAACAGAAAATTGATGGATTACTAGAACACCTTACAAACAAAGAAGTTGTACAGAATAAAGATTTAGTCAACGAATATCTTGTTCATATGTACCTTAACTATTCGTATATGGTATGGCATTTTGAGCAAATTGATAATCTTATAAAAAAAATACTTACAACGTACCCAGATTAATTATTTTTATTAATCTCAATTGCTAAGATAATTTTTTTGATATGCAGTATGCAAAGTAAAAAAATGCCTAACTATACACTAGATATCTTCAAAACTACTCCAATCCCATATTCTTGGGCTACTTTGTACGTTGGAAGACAATTACACATACTTGACTGGAAACAGCTCGAACGTTACGCAATCGAATATTTAGAGCAAAATCCAGCTTGCAATGATCCTTCTATTTCTGAACTTGCATATGGCGTTAAAGAGATAGAATCTGATGAATTACTCGTCGCAATAGTTAGAAGCATCAATTCAACTATGGAAAAAGATGGCCCGATTTGGAATTTAGAAAAAAGAAAATGGCGCTATTGTTTATTACAAGAATTAAAATTCTTATTACCAGATCCATTTAATTTTTCTCAACAATACCGTATAATTTACGCTGATTTTGGATATCCAGAGGATATGTGGGATTTTTTATATAAAATTTCGCCAGATGATAACTATACTGATTCCATCGAAAACAATATAAAAATTGATGAGAGAAAGCTGGATATATTTTTAGAAAAAGAGAAAAAGAAAATAAATGAAAAATCTCCAGATTGGCCTCTATCTGATTATTATCCACCAATTGAGTCGCAATGCAAACTTTAAAATTAGTAAAAATTCAACGAAGCTATAGTGAATTTTTTACCAGCAACAGAAGAGCTATGGACACTTGGTGAATTTTTACTTGATTGTGGTAGAAACGTTGAAGATGTTAAAACAACTATTAAAAATTACGGAGATTATAATGCTCATCCTACTCTGGCTGATTTGCAAGGTAATACTATTGTTATTGACCATTAGTGTGCGACTTCTCCGGATTTTGTCATAAAGTATGACACCTGTATTAAATTTCTTGATCAATGGGAAACGCTATACGAAAAAAGACCGTCAGAAATTATTATTACTATGGATGATCAGCACGAACATTTTACCATTCGAGCAATTCCTCAATAAACATTTACGTAGTGATTTTCACAACAATGATTTTGACTTCTTAAAGAGTACATGAATTATCGCGATACGTCGTACTAAATAAAAAAAGCACGGCTTTTTAAAGCCGTGCTTAATCAACTTAATTTTCAGTAAAATTATTGTTGTTCTTTAGATGAGTATATTTGCTTATAAGCATTTTTGCCAAACCAATAAGTACCATATGCACAACCTGCGGCTGCAAAACCATACGCTGCAATACGACGAGATGACGCTGAAAGTTTTGTTAGGCATCCAGTTTTGTTAATTTGCCAGGCATTATGGGCATCTAACGAGCTATCTGCAAGGACATGCGCTATCTTCTTGCGAACTTGTAGATAATCTTCAATTTTTTTCATATTGGTATCTGATACACCAGATCCAAATGTTTGTTTTCCCTTAACAATTAAAGCTATGTCTTTGATATGTTTTGCATAGCTACCTCTTAATGCTTGAGCTTCTTTAAGCGCAGCATTTGCCATTTTTTCCGCATTCTGGAGATCCATAACATGACGTTGGACTTCTTTAAGTTCACGGTACGCAGGCGATCCAAAAAATGCTGTTCCTAATACAAATCCTATTGAACATGCACTATAAGCTGCAAAAGCCGTCGTGCGATTATCTAAATCATTGTTTTGATTATCTGCTTTTTCCCCAGTGGGAAAAACTGGCGCAAAAGCTATTAAGGTTGCTATTATAGTAGTTAATACAGAACGTTTCATAAATAAATATCTCCTGCGCATTGTTTAAAAATAATCTTAACTGCATTCTAATCTAATAATACCTAGAAAATACTATTTATCAATAAAAATATATTAATTTAATAGCATCACCCTAATCAGCTACATGCATTATGCAATGCGTACTAATAAAAAAAGCAACAATTCAAAAAGTTAAACTAACCCAATAATTATTTATATCAATATCATAAGACCTATGCTCAATGGTATTGAAAAAATAGTACCCGTAGTGCCCTACGGCAATAGGATTTGGTGCTACCGTAATAAGAGTATTACCCTTTTGTGATCCAGAAAAATAATGCTTCTACTTGCAGATAAAATACTCATAACAGAAAATTTCCTCATCATTAACAGCTGCAATCTTTGCTTATTTCGATTGTTTCATTATCCTTACTTTGCTAAAATATGAAAATCTAATTTTAAGTAATAACTTTTTTCTCCATAAAAAATTTTGGCTTGCATTATGATCTATATTTTATGCATGTACGCCTTTTTGGCGATTACATTTATAGCTAGTAAGGATTTACTCAGCGTTATTAATCCCTTCTTGATGCTTTTTATACGCATGGGTGCATGTAGTATTATATTTGGTATTTGCATACTGGCAAAACAATCTCGTGACCGATACCGATTAAATATTCACTATATTTTTTATCTTTTAATTTTAAGTTTTTTTAATATATATGCTGCCAATATCTTCCAACTTATTGGGTTACAATACATCGATCCAGTCAATGCAAGTTTATGGTATAATAGCACACCATTTGTTATTGCACTTTTTGATTTCTTGATATATAAGACAAAAATTAGTTCATTAAAAGCACTTTCACTTTGTATCGGGTGGATTGGCTTTTTTCCTCTTGTTTGGCAAGCACAACAATATAATGTTTTGCGTTTTTATCTCTATGGCGCAATTTTATTTTTATTATCGGCTTGCGCCATGGCACTGAGTGGCCTTCTTTTGGAAAAAAATAGAGAAATTTCTTTATACCCAATAAATTTAACTAATAGCTTGAGTATGGGAATTGGCTCAGTACTTGCTCTTATACATTACATTTTTTTTGATCAACCAATAGATTATTCCTTATCTTTATCATTAAATAATTATACTATGCTTGCGCTCGTTATTGGCAGTACAGCACTATGTTCTACACTGTACATTTATTTTGTAAGAAAACATAATGCGTTACTCGTTACCTTTGCTGGTTTTTCATTACCATTATTTTCAATTTTTTTTGAATTCGTACTGGGAGAAAAAATTGATATAACGTTCCCAATGATTATTTCAGGAATTCTAATCACGCTCGCTCTATATCTTTTTACACGCAAGGTTTCTTATTAAATTGATTCAAAAATTCTATTTTTTGACCCTTTTTATATCAATATCATAAAACCTATACTCAACGGTACTGAAAAAATAGTACCCGTAGTGCCAACTACGGTAATAGGATTTGGTGCTACCGTAATAATTGCATTACTTTTTTGTGGTCCTGAAAATAATGCCTCTGCCTGAAGATAAATACTCATAAACCGGCAAACTTGTATGTTAAATCCACCTTGTATGCTACCGCTAACGGCTGAGTTTCTTTTAAAAAAAGTAAAGATGGTCATCGTTGCAGGATCATTATTCGTTACCATAGTAGCAAGAACTCTGTTTCGACTTTGTACACCAAATTTTCCACCAATATAGGGCACAAACCACCGACAGTATAGATCCCCATAATAACGAATCCCTACATAAGCACCAAATGCTTGAAAATTAGAAAAATCCTGCGATACCATCACTTCTTGGCTAATAAATTCAATTTTCTTTCCCCGTGCACGCGTATAATTAAGATCGAGAAAAATATCTAGATTATCAGCTATTTCATATCCTATGTCGCCCCCTATATACAACGGCGTATTAAATTGTTTACTGAATTGCGGAATTTTGATTTGGCTGCTCAAGCCTGCACTTCCTGATACCTGAGAAAAGGTCAGTGTAGCGGTCCTACTTCCGTACCATGCTGGGTTAATACCTATTTTCGGACCAAAACTCCAAGGGCGATCGCAGGGACAATCTGCTTTCATACTAGTAACTACCATCAAAAAAACTAAAAAATATAATTTTTTCATTACGAAACCCTTTATATTTTTATACAAGTAACTGATTATGAAACATACACTATAGTCCACCAATCATACTATAATTCTTATTGATTTATCAGATGTTATCTTTTTGGCAAACTATTTTTAACCATAGTTTTTTTGTAACTATTGGGCAACCATTGCTAAATGCAAGGTTTATGGCAAACTAAGAGTGTAAAATAGTATTATTATGATATTCGTTAATGCGCAGGAGTTTTTTTATGAAAAAAAGCGATTTAGAGCTTGTTCAACAATTACGTGAACGAACCGGTGTCGGTATGATGGATTGCAAAAATGCACTCATCGCGACTGAAGGAAATCTTGAAAAAGCGGTTGATTTGCTTCGTAAAAAAGGCGCTGATATCGCCGCAAAACGAGGTTCAAATCAAACTGCAGAGGGACTCGTTCATGCCTATATTCATCCGGGAAGCCGCATCGGTGTATTGCTCGAAGTCAACTGCGAAACCGATTTTGTTGCTAACACCGATGACATGAAACGATTCGCTGCCGACGTTTGTTTGCATATTGCCGCTCTTAAGCCACTTTATTTAACCTCAGCTGACGTCGATCCTAAATTTTTGGAACATGAACATACTATCATGCGTGAGCAATTAGCGACTTCAGGAAAACCTGAAAAAATCATAGAACAAATCATTCAAGGAAAAACAAAGAGTTTATATACCCAAATTTGTCTCTTGAATCAGCCTTTTGTTAAAAATGATCAGCTCACTATCGATGATTTATTAAAAGAATTAATTGCGCGCGTTGGTGAAAATATAAAAATAAGCAGATTTGCACGTTTTGAAATTGGCACGTAACCATTAATGGTACCTACTGGCAAATATGAACTCGAAAAAAAATATCTTATTAAAAATAACGGGTGAATTGTTATTAGCTTCTGACAAACAATCGGAAAACAGTTTGCTCATTCGTTCTCTTGCGCAACAAATAAAAGCTTTGGCGAGCAGCCATTATTTTGCAATAGTTATTGGTGGCGGTAACTTTTTTAGAGGAAACAATCAAGGCAAGGCCTTAGGTATTACATCAAACACGAGTCATTATGTTGGTATGTTTGCAACTATAATGAATGGTTTATTGATTACCGATATTTTTCAGCAAGAAGGTCTGATTACAACCTTATTATCTGCCTTATCGATCCCTGAAGTTGGCTTACCAATTTCTCCGCACACTATTGAATGTGCCATGCGCACTACCAACACTATAGTATTTGCCGGAGGCACCGGAAATCCTTTTTTTACTACTGATACCGCAGCCATATTAAGAGGATTACAAATAAAAGCAGATGAAGTTTGGAAAGGAACCATTGTTGATGCTATTTATGACGCAGATCCTAAAAAGGTATTGCATGCTCAACAAATCAAAAAAATTTCACATCAAGAGGTACTTAATAAGAATTTAGCATTTATGGATACAACAGCAATAACATTGGCGCAAGAACATTGCATGCCGATAAGAGTTTTTAATATTTTTCAACCAAACGCTCTTATTACGGCTGCATCTGATATATCATTTGGTAGTATCGTTATTACCAATTCATAGTAAAAAAAATAATTTTTTTTAAAGGATCGATTATGGCAGAACTAAAATTAACCGATCAAAATATTAAAGATTTTGAAAAAGCGATGAACCAAGAAATGGATAAACCGCTTAAACATTTTGAACGGGAATTAATTACCATTAGAACCGGACGTGCTCACCCCGCACTCGTGGAAGATATAAAAGTAAATTGTTATGGCTCAATAATGAAAATTCGTGAGCTAGCTTCCATTACAACACCTGAAGCACGATTAATTGTTATTCAGCCATGGGATACGGCAGTAATTGGTGAAATAGAAAAAACCGTTACCAATTCAGAGCTTGGTGTAACACCGGTCAATGATGGTGCATTAATTAGAATTGTTTTACCAGAAATGTCTAGCGCTCGCCGCGAAGAATTAAGTAAAATTTTGAACAAAAAATTAGAAGATGCTCGCGTTAGTATACGAAACGTTCGAAAAGATTTTCATAATTTAGTGCGTGATTCGCAAAAATCAAAAGCAATATCTGAGGATCATGCACGCAGACTCGTGATCTTTTACAAAAAATAACTGATACCTTCATTGAAAAAGTAGAAGCATTGGCAGAAAAAAAAGAAAAAGAAATTAGAACGGTATAATTGACGTTTAAACGCTACCGTATTATTCTAAAACACAATACATTCTTACTTGATGATCAAAAAAAATATGATAGTATAAGAATTTACGTAGGGCCGCTAGCTCAATTGGTAGAGCAACAGACTCTTAATCTGCAGGTTCTTGGTTCGATTCCAAGGCGGCCCACCAGAAACTTTGTGTGCAAGAGTGGCGGAATTGGTAGACGCACTGGACTTAGGATCCAGTTCCCGAAAGGGAATGGGGGTTCGAGTCCCTTCTCTTGCACCATCTTAAAAAGGAGAGAGCAAGTGATGACTATCAATGAAGGTTCTTTACAATTTTCTACCAATCAGGTGAATCAACATTTTTGTTATGCCACCATTACGGTGCCCAATATGTACGTTCGTACCATATATGAAGAAGCCGCATTAGCACAAAAACAGTCTGTTAGCACGTATGGCTTTTCACGCGGCACAACGCCGTTGGGATATATAAAAAATCATTATAAAATTAATTTACTTGAACACGTTAAAGAGTTTTTATTCAAATATTTTGTTATTAGTTTTTTATATAATCAGATACAGGAACATAAACTTTATTTAGCTGGCGAACCTAATTTACACGAAGTTATCGTGGATCCGGAACATGACGCCGTGTTTATTTTTGAACTTTCATTGGCAACACCAATCGATTTTCGTGAATGGAAAAATTTTGTATTCAAAGCACCTAAACGAAAAAATTATAAAGATATTGATCGCCAAGTTGAGCTTTTCGTTATGGAAGAAGAGGAATATGTAAAGAATCCATTAGAAACGATACAAGTTGGTGATTGGGTGTGTTTTGATATGTTCCTCATGGCTGAAAACAATAAACCGGTATTTGGTTCATATAAAGAAAATGTCTGGATCAAAATTGGCAATGAAGAAGCAGATGTTCCATTTCAAGAACTTTTTGTTGGTAAAAAAGCTGGCGATTCTTTTTCTTCTCAACATCATTGTCTACAAGAATATTTCAGCAATCAACTCGATACACGTTATTTTTTTGGCATTATAATTCAAGAGACTATTCCTCAAATATATTTTTCATTTGAACACTTCAAACATCATTTTCGATTAAAAACGAATAAAGATGTCCATCAAAAATTAATTGAAGTATTTTCTTATCGCAACGATCTGTCTCAACGACGAAGCATGGTTGAGGAAGCGCTAAAATTATTACTATCAAAACATCATGTTGAGGTTCCTAATTATTTAGTATTACGCCAACAAAAATTAGTGTTAGAATCGGTGCAACATAATCCTGATTATAATGTGTATAAAACTCAAAATAATTTTAAAGATACTATTAAACAGTTAGCCGCAAAACAAGCAAAAGAAATTATATTTATTGATCAACTAGCCCATAATGAAAATCTTAAAGTGTCTAATCTTGATATTAAAAGCTATCTTAATCTCATTAAACGAGCACGCACTAAAGAATTTATTTATTTCAATCAACCTCCGACAAAAATTCAGGGGCAAGAAATGCCACTCCCCGGAGAAGTATTAAAAAAATCATGCTTGCGAGAAAAAACATTAAATCATGTTATTTATCATTTAACAAGGAAATAACCATGAATGATTCAACGCGTAAACTCATTATTCTTGGTTCTGGCCCTGCAGGCTTAACGGCCGGTATTTATGCCGCTCGGGCAAATTTACAACCTATTATCTTTGAGGGATCAACGCCCGGTGGGCAACTCATGAGTACCTCGTATGTTGATAACTGGCCCGGAGAAAAACATATTTTGGGCCCTACGTTAATGAGCAACATGCGTGAACATGCAAAAGAAACTGGTTGTACCATAATTTCGCAAACCGTAACCTGCGTGGATTTTTCTAAAAAACCGTTCATCATTACAACAAAGGAAGATTCCTATACCGCCCATGCTGTTATTCTTGCCATGGGAGCAACACCAAAACGTTTGCAGTGCCCGGGAGAAGATGACTATTGGGGCAAAGGGGTTACGAGCTGTGCGGTATGTGATGGCCCTTTGTATAAAGATAAGAAAGTTGTTATTGTTGGCGGCGGGGATACTGCCATGGAAGATGCCTCATTTATGACCTGTTACACCAACGATATTACTATTATACACATTCAAGACCGGTTAACAGCATCGGCCGCAATGCAAAAACCAATTTTGCAGAATAAACAGATAAAAATTATCTATAGCAGTACCGTAACGAGCATTCAAGGAAACAAATCGCATATTACTGAGATTTCGGTAACGAATCAAAAGACGCATGAAACAACACCATTAAAAACTGATGTCCTCTTTGTCGCTATTGGATTAACACCAAATACCAGTATCTTAAAGCAATCCATACGCTTAAATAATTACGGATATATTCAAATAGAAAAAAATACAAACACCTCTATTCCTGGTATATTCGCTGCTGGAGATATCGCTGATGATCGTTACCGCCAAGCCATTACTTCTGCAGGAACCGGGTGTATGGCTGCTTTGGATGCAGAACGCTACCTAAAAGATTTATCTTTGTAAGACAACTATTTGAAAAAAATCTTTTTTAGTTTTACAATAAGTAGATCTAGAGTTTTTATTATTAGTGAGCATTGTATAAGGAATCATCATGTCGGTTACCTATAAACCAAGTCGTATAAAAAGAAGCAGAAAACACGGATTTCGTAAACGTATGGCTACCCATGACGGACGTAAAATTATTAATCGCCGCCGCGCTAAGGGGCGAAAGCGTTTAACCGTTTGTGCATAACCATGCTCAAAAGCCCTATACCTTAATTTTTAGATTTTCCAAAAAAGAAGCTGCCGATCTCTTTGAACGTGCGCGCATACAGCAACGACGTAACGGGCTTGAAATTCGTACTGCACCCAAAACTGGTACGTTAGCCCGTTTGCTTATCGTTATAGGCAGAAAGGCAGGAAATGCACCTCAGCGCAATTTAATGCGCCGCCGCCTAAAAAACATTTTTTATCAGCAAGCACTCTATAATGGAAAACTGGATGGCATTATTCTTGTTTACCATGAAGCAATTTTATTATCATTTCAAGAGTTGACGGCCCGAATGCTTAAGGTGTTTAGTGATACTTAATACGCTCTGTATTCTACTTATTAAAACAATTCGTCCACTACTAGGCCCTGCTTGCTGTAAATTTTACATTTCATGTACTACCTATGCAATAATGCAATTCGATGAAAAACCATTTCTACCGGCACTCTGGTCTACCGTTAAACGAGTTTTTTCATGTAATCCATTTTCCAGGAATATTGAGTGAAAGTGTATGCAATCGTTGCTCATGATCAGAAACATTCGTTAACGCAGCATATTTTCAACAATATTACTACCGTTATGGCTGAGCAACCTGGTATTTTTGTTGAGCCTCTTGATTTGTATGATCATGCTGAACATATTCCATTTTATACGCACAATAAAGCCACCTTGCAGGCAAATCCCTTTTTTAAACAAAATAAAGAGAATTTCATGACGGCTGACCGTTTATTATTGGTATTTCCGACCTATTGGTATAGCACGCCGGGAATTTTAAAATGTTGGATTGATCTCATTACATCATATGCGTGGCACTATAATGGCAATCGTTATGCACAACCTCTTCATCGAATCAAAAAAATATTAATTATACCACTAACGATGACATCCTGGTGGCAGAATACCTTTATTTTTGGCAATCCGGTCAATCAACAACTAAAACACACGTTCAAATTTATGGGGATACCAAGCATTACTTTTTATACCATTGATCGTGCACAAGCGATGACTCCCCTTCTTTTTGAACGCCATCTGGCTAAAATCAGAAAAATAAGTAAAAACTTTTTATCGTAAATTTTCAAAAAATCGAATCCTCAATCTATGGATTACGCAACTTTTAATGCCATCCAAATATTGTTTATGGTATTCTCATCGATCACTGATCTGAAAAAATCAAGATTAGTAGCGCGATGCGCGTTAATAATTGCTTGATGCGCACCGGCCTGTTCAAGTAACGTAAAAAATTCTTGAGTAACCGGGAAAAATGGATATTTTTCAAAATGATGTTTCAACACATCAGGACGAAATAAATAATTAATAAATTGATAAACAAGATCATCTTTTTTGCAGGCAGCTGAAATAACCAGATTATCAATAAGCATAAAGCTTCCCTCTTTGGGTATTATAAAATCAATATCCGGATTATTTTTTAAGGTATTAATGATAAATGGCGTTGCAATAATAACTACCGGTGATATGCCTGAAGTTAATAAATAATCTGCACGAACATCCGCATCAACATACGCCTCAACATGCTTTTTTTGTTCAATTAATACCTTTTTGATCATATCAAGTTGCGTTAAAGACAAATTATCAATAGTGCCAAAAAGATATTGCGCCGTAATTAACAGTGCTTCTCGCGGGGCATTTAACATTGCCACCGTAGAATTTTTAGGAAATGCATCAAAAAGCAATCCCCAGGTCGGCTCTACTGCATGGTTAAAATAGCGTTTGTTAATGCCTAATCCATAGATAGCCCAATAATACGGAATGGAAAACGTATTGGTTGGATCATAAAATTTTCCTACAAGATTTGGGTTAATCCTATCCCAAAACAATAATCGTTTTTTATCTAATGGTTTTAATAAAGAATATGAACGCAATTTTTCTATACTATAATCAGAAGGGATAATCAGATCAAAACCTTCTGCGCGGCTGGTGAGTAATTTTACGAATAATTCTTCATTGCTTTCAAAAAAACAGACGTTAACTTTAATACCCGTTTCCCGCTCAAAATCATGTATTATCGCAGGATCAATCATTTCAGCCCACGTTAAGATGGTGATGCTTTTTTGAGAAATCATTCGCATTTTTGTAGGTATATAGAGAATAAACATCAATATAATTATCCAAAAAATAATCATACCGGTACGAACAATAATACGATACATGTTGTCTGTCATAACAATACCAATTTAAAATATTCTCATGCGAAGTTGCAGCGAAGAAAATAATACAATAAAAATACTACTTAAAAGTAGTAACAACGTTGATAATGCATTGATTGATGGTGAAACACCACCACGAATCATAGCAAAAATATACAACGATAACGTTTGCGCAGAACTGCCGGCACAAAAAAAAGAAATTAAAAAATCATCTAATGAAATAATAAACACCAGCAATCCTGCCGCAATAATTGCAGGCATCAACATAGGTAACACAACACGTAAAAATGTTTGATTGAGTGAAGCACCTAAATCTAATGAGGCTTCAATAACACTGTAATCTAATTCCGCAAAACGTGCCGATAAAATAGGAACAACATACCCCAATCCCAACACCGTATGCCCAACAATTAAAGTAGATAGCCCCAGAGGAATTGAGCAGAAGGTAAATAGGGTCAGTAACCCCACACCGATTATTATTTCGGGAACCATTAAATTTGCATAAAAAATTACCCACCATGAACGCAATCTTGTTTGTGCACTATAAAAAACAAACATCATGCCAATAGTCAAACTCAATAACATTGAACTACTTGCTACTATTAAAGAATTTTTGAGTGCGTCCCAAATAAGTGGCGATTGAAATAATTCAACGTACCAGCGGGAAGAAAAAGATACCCATCGGTAGGGAAAAGTAACGCTATTGAATGAAAAAATAACTAACACAATAATGGGGATATATAGAAAAATATATCCACTAACAACAATCAGCGGTACACAATAATGCGACAAGCGTTTAATCATGAATGTACCTTTGACCTATAAATAATCTTTTTAAAATCCAATGTAACACAACAATAACGGCTAATAATATTACCCCACTCAAACAAGTAAATGCTGCTCCTGCAGAATTATTAGAAGCCGTTAATATGTAATGAGAAATGGCGTTGCCAACGAACATATATTTGTCACCGCCCATTAATAATGGAATAACAAATTCGCCAAATGCTACAACGAAAACTAAAAAATACCCGGTGCGAATACCAGAAAAACTTAGTGGTACAATAATATGAAAAAATGTTTGGCGAACCGTTGCCCCTAAATCAAATGACGATTCAATGAGCGTTATATCAATTTTTTCTAAGCTGCTAAAAATAGGCATTATCATGAATGGTAAATAACAATACATCATAACCAACGCAACACCATAGATACTATTTAAAAGCATAATTGGTTCATTAATGATCCCTAAATGCATGAGTGCATAATTGAGCAAACCATCTTTATCAAGGATAAAAAACCAGGCATATATCAAAATAAGAAGATTGCTCCAAAATGGTATAATCAAAAAAAATAGTAATATATTTTTAATCCGTTTTGCTTTCAGTGCTAAAAAATATGCGATAGGATATCCAATTAACAAACAACTGGAGGCCGTTGTCCATGCCAATAATAGAGAATATCCGATAATTTTAAAATGAACGTTATCAAATAAGTTTTGATAATGTGATAGCGTAAACGATAACGGAAAGAATGGTGACAGATCGGAATTCAAAAAGCTCACCATAACAATAATACACAGCGGTGAAAAAACAAAAAATATTTGCCATAATAACGCCGGCACCATCATAAAAAAAGAAAATTGTGATAAAATATGATGCTTAATCGTTTGTAGTGTATTCATCGTTCCAATAAAAGAGCGTTTTCTTTTTGCCAATATATATTAACCTCATTACCGTAATCAATCTCTTCCCGTGGAAAATGTTCTTCATTTTGTTCAAAAATACAAACAATATGATTGTTTTTTAAACGAACATTATATTGCGTAGAACGACCGTGATAAACGATCGATTCAACAATACCTACCAAATGATTTGAAAAACCTTCAGTTAATTTTTTACTAATTAAAATTTTCTCTGGACGCAAACTCATAAAAACCTCTTTGCCGTCTACCATCCAATCTTTTTTCTCAGGAATAAAAACGCAGAACAAGCCCAAATCTTTAATTTCCAGGAATGCTTCATGTTCCTTTAATTGTAAAACTCCTTTTACAATATTAGTTGTTCCTACAAAGCGAGCAACAAAAGAAGATACTGGAAATTCATAAATTTCTTTAGGAGTGCCCTGTTGTTCAATATGTCCATCATGATTCATAATTGCCATTTGATCAGCTACCGTTAATGCTTCAAACTGATCGTGCGTTACATAAACAAAGGTAGTTTGTAACTTACTTTGTAGTTCAATCAACTCTATCAACATTTTTTCGCGAAGTTTTAAATCGAGCGCCGCTAATGGTTCATCTAATAACAAAACATCCGGCTCATTAATTATTGCTCGTGCCAAGGCAACTCGTTGACGTTGCCCCCCAGATAGCTGTGCAATTGATTTATAAATATGCGCTTCTAAATGTACCGTTTTTAATATTTTAATTACTTTCTGCTCAATAACATCTGCCGGCAAATTTTTAATTTTCTGACTATACGCAATATTGTCAAAAACGTTTAAGTGAGGAAATAATGCATAATTTTGAAATACCGTATTAATGCGGCGTTTATTAATTGCAACGTCCGTAATATCTTCATTACCTAAAAAAATCTTCCCTTCATCTACCGTTTCAAATCCAGCAATAAGCCGCAATAAGGTTGTTTTACCACAACCACTCGGGCCTAGGAGGGCAAAAAACTGTCCGGATGGAATCTCCAAGGAAAGATTATCCAATATCTCCTGACCATTATATAATTTTTTTATATGTTCGAGCCTAATGCTCTTTTTCATACCTTTTTCTCCGACCGCGCAACAAGAACAGGAACAATAATATCTGCAAGCGTACACGGAACAACAACGGCTATAATAAGAATAACGAATAAAGCACCCATCTGTGGATACCAATGACCAAACCCTTCGGAAACTAAATAAAACAGCGATGCAAGTGAACTTGATAAAATATGACCAACATGCATACCTAAAGAATAAAATCCTTTATTTATGGCCGTATTCTTACTAATAACTAATCCGTTTAAAAGCCCTATCCCCAAGAAAGGAACAATATTATGCATCTCTGATATGAGGCAAATATGGAATCGCATTGATACCCCTAAAAATCTTCCAGCCACATACGGCAAAATAATATCCGAAAGGGTACAAAAAATTAATGCCGAAAGCAATGCTACAATAAAACCTTTCATAATGTTATTAGAATAACGAGAGAACATTACTAAAGCCCCCGTAGAAGCAAAAACAAGATGTAAAAAATGAAAGCTATGGAAAAGCATATGCATGCCTTTTGCCGGCGCACCGCCCACACCTTTAGTTAACCCGGAAAATTCTAAAAGGCTTAATACAATTAAACCTAGTGCCGCTGAAAAAATAGCGTACGGAAAATGGCACATAAGCTCATCAATCAATGAACCTTTATGATTTTCATGGTTATGTACCTGACAAGAACTTTTATGACTCATGGTAATTTAATCCTAATTAATATGTTGTTAAAAAAAGCGTATCTTTTATGGTTAAATATAAAACTTTTTTTCCAATTAATCAAAAAAAACAAAAAAAGCGTCAATCTGAAATATTTTCTTATTATCTCTAACGTTTTATCTTTTAGAAAGCCTGGCCTAAGGTTAAAAAACAGGCAAACCAGGATTCTTCTATCTCATTTTTTCGCCATTTCCAACCGATATCAAATCGCAGAGGACCTATTGGGGTGTTATAACGTACACCAAAACCCGTTGCTCCTAACCACTTTCCTCCTTTAATTTCACTTATGGCATGTTCTACTAAAATACCAACATCTTGAAAAATAGCACCGGTAAAATTTCTAAACAACGGAAACCTGACCTCAATATTACCGTTTAACATTGATTTCCCCCCTTGTGGAACCAAATGACTTTTTTCTTTTTCATCAATATAACAACCCAACGGAGGCGCCATGTTAGGACTATAGGCACGCAGCGAGTTCTCACCACCCAAATAAAAACGATCTGAAGGCATTACGCGCGCAAAACGTTCATTAAAAATGTGTCCTACCCGAATTCTAAGCCCTAAGACTAACGGTGTCAGCGGAATAAAAAATGATTGCTCAGCAAGTAATTTAAAAAATTTAATACCACGATTATCCCATGGAAACCGACCTTTGCAAACTACTACGGTAAGAAATCCTCGTGTTGGATTGAGCTGATCATCTAAATAATCAATAAAAAGATTCGGCTCAAAGAAAAAATAGAGAACTTTTTTATCAACTAACGTCGGTGCAAAATTAATAGCATGTGCTAATTGCTCAGATACAACACTTGTTTTAAAAAATTCTAAACCAATATTACATCCCCAGTCAATACAACTATATTTACGCGAAAGACCGACTAAAAATCCTTGCTGTGTTGCTTTATATAATGGTTTATCATGACCGATAGCAACCGGTTGCACATAAATATTATCATATCCTTTAAGAATCAGTGAAATTGGTCTGTTAAAATTCCAGGGCCGTACATAGCTACCAGATATATTTTGATAAAATCGCGTTACATCAGCATCCACCGTAATGCTATCTCCCACATTACCAGGATTTTTATAACACAATGAACCACCTATCTTATAGGTAGTTCCATTTCTAAACGTTAAATTTTTACTAATTTGCTGAAACCCCGCACGTAAACGAACTTCAAATGGGTCGTCTTCCACCAATTTTAACATAACAGCTTTTTCAGATTCATGTTCTGCAATGGCATCCGGATAGGCATGAATCGTTTCAAAAATATCGAAATTTCGTAAATGGCCAAATGATTTTTCAAGTTCTTCTTTATTCCACGGAGCACCTTCTTTATCTTGCATAAATCGCATTGCAATCGAAAATGGAAAAGTAGTATCGCCAATAATAATTGTTTTACCAAAGGTCACTTGTTGTTCTTTGATACGTATATGCCATATAAGATCAACCAACTCATCATGTTCGATTAACTCTGATGTAACATCGGCATACCAATATCCCTGTTTCTGGAAATAATCAACAAGCCACTGCTTTTGCTCTTGAATACATTCTACGTTAAACGGAATAAGCTTATGAGTATTATGCTTGAATGGCCCTATAGAAAGCAAATCGGGAAACCCTTCAATAGTTATACTAGAAAGATAGCGTCGCTTCCCTTCCTCAATATTAATTTCTAAACAATATAATTCCGAATGTGGTACCTGAGTAAATGATTGTTTCAGTACCTTTACATCCCAAAAGCCTTCTTTTTTATAAAAGTTTATAAGATTAATAATCGATTTTTTGACAACGTCAACATCAAAATACAAACCTTTTTTAAAGAATCCAAAATATTTTTTATTGAGCGATAGCGCATCAAAGGCCTGTATTCCTTGCAAAACAACATGATTAATTCTTGCACGAGGACCTTCTCGTATTAAAAAAAAATATCGATTATCTTCCTGCTTTGATTCTATAGTAACCTGCCAAAAACCTTTTTTATTATAAGCCTGAATAATTTCTTCTGCCAAAAGAGAAAGTGGCAGAAGATATAATGAACGACCAAATACCAGTACATGATCGAGCAACTGTTGTTTTGAAAAAAAATGATTACCAAAAAAGATAAAGGTTCGTTTTGCATCAAATTTGATAATGAATCGGAGTGCAACTTTTTGCGTTTGATAATCGATGGATTCATGAAGTTCTATTGAAGCATTGAGAAATCCTTTTTTATATAAATAATCTTTCAAACGTTGTGCTTCTTTATTAATCATTGTTTTTGAATAATAAGATCGAATAATTTTAGATGAAAAAATTCTATCTATTTTTTTTAGTAAACCATCATGAGAAATCTTATTTGAATCATTCTGCTCTTCAAATAGTATCTGATCAACGATAAAACGTAATCCCGGAGTAAGAATTAAGGTAGCATTAACCGTTTTTGTTTGATGATCATAATCCAAATAATCCCCCACATGCGCTTTGCAATATCCATCTCTTTTGAGGGCATCTTCAACTTGTTTAACACTATACGTATGCCGTTGTATATCAAAAATATTACCTGATTCACCTACGTATTGTTGCCGATACATCTCCTTATTACCAAAAGATCCTTGAAATCTCACTTTGCCAAAGGTCCATAGCCCTATTAAATCAAAATGAACTTCTGCGCCATCGGCAGATTGCGTAATAGTTAAGGTTATTGTTTCAAATTTGTTTTTTTTCTTAAGATAACTACATGCCTTTTTTATCTGCTCAATGGTAACGTATGATCCTTTGGGAATGCTCACTAAATAGTCAAACTCCTCTTTTTGTAATAAAACATCAGAATCAAACGTAACGTTTTTAACCAGTAAAGGTTGTTTAATGGAAGCCTCTAACGTATCAAACCATAGTTGTGAACTATCTAATACAATACTTTCACATATAGTTTCATCTGAGAAGAGAGGCCAACAAAATAAAATAGAAAAAATAAAAATTAAATAAAAAAAATGAGCACCTGTAGTACGCACAACACCGTAATCCTAAAATAATAATCTCATTAATATAGCGTACCACAAATGGGAATTTGTACTATTATTTTAACGTATTTTGTCATTAAAATTATTTACACAATAATGAGAAATAGATTCTTAAATATTCTAATATCATGTAAAACGTAATAATATCATTATTGGTACTTATTACTCTTACGAAAACAAAATTTCTGATAACAACTTCCAATTTCTTGCAAATCTTTAGGAACGTGAGCAGTACCTATTGGCTTATTGAGTATCCCCAATTCAGTCTTCAATTTATCTTGAAGAATAACTACATTGCTCGGTAAATTTACACTCCCAGATACTACCCTTAATTTTGATAATTCTTTTTCTCTTAAAACCTCAAGAATCTTACAACACCAATCTTGTGATGAAATTACACATTCAATCAATTTATTATTATTATCATTTTCAACTATAGACAATGGAAAAACATCACAATAATTTTGTTTCTCAATTAATAATATTTGCAACCTTCCAACCCACTTGTTTGGCCATAATTGTTCTAGTCCACGCGGGTCATCCATTTTATACCATATCTGTATCGGTAATCTAGGAATCATGTCCATACTATGCAAAGCAAAAAAACAATTAATAATAACTATTAAAAATATATACATAACTATTACCTCAACTATAAATACCTGAAAAACTATTAAAAATACTTTATTGTTGATCAACAATATCATTGTTTTTAAAATTTTAATAGTATTTATTTTAAAATAATAATGCTCTGTATTTATAGTAAAAACAAACACACTTCTCTATTAGTATAATAAAAAATTGTTTTTAATAGTTAAGAAAACAACTTTTTCAACAATAAAAATAAACGTTACATTTTTCTATTCAATAATTCTAAAAACACCCCGATAATCTTTTGTTTTTACAAAAGGTTCTATCGCTATATTTTTCACGGATTTTTTAGCAGCTTCTTGATGAAGCATATCTACCAAATCATCCAAACGATCTTTAGTGCCACATACAATAATCATTAACGTAGTAGGTTGGGTTGCTTGAACAATTCCTTCAAGCCCCAATTCACGTGCTTTTTTTTGAATATTTATTGGCAAAAGCTTCGCAGCTTCAACAGAAAGAGTGATATGTAAACATTGACTCATAGGCTTCTCCTTTTTAATGACCTTGTTCAAAAGGAAGGTAGCAAAATAATACTAGTAATGTCAAAAAAAATAGCAGTATATACTAGTAATTATCATAAACGATTAACTAGACGCATGAGCAGTATATTAGTACAATATACTTACTATGTATACGATCAAGCCTTACAACAAGGATTATTCATGGAAATGAATCATGTGCGCGTGAGATTCGCCCCTTCTCCAACAGGCCTCATGCATTTGGGCGGTGTCAGAACCGCACTTTTTAATTATCTTTTTGCAAAAAAATATAATGGAACGTTTATTATTCGTATAGAAGATACCGATTTAGAAAGAAATTTTGATCCGGGTGGCAAAGAAATTCTTAAAGATTTGGCATGGCTTGGATTAGCACATGAAGAAGGGCCTGACAATGGTGGCCCCTATGCCCCGTATTTGCAATCAGAACGATCAGCATTGTATCAAGAAAAACTTACTTTTTTACACCAGCACCATTTCATTTATCGTTGCTTTTGTACGGTTGAAGAATTAGAACGAAAAAGAAAACGTCAAATTGCACTCAAGTTACCGCCGCGCTACGATCGAACCTGCTGTGCACTTCCCGCCGACGCCGTAGAAGAAAAATTAAAGAATGGTACTCCTTTTATTTGGCGATTTAAAATTGATATCGAAAAAAAAGTAGAATTTATCGATCTTGCCCGTGGCACCATAGTTTTTGATTTAAGTCATTTTTCTGATTTTCCTTTAACACGCCAAGACGGAAGTTTTACGTTTTTGTTTGTTAACGCGGTTGATGATATTGTTATGAACATCTCTCATGTGCTGCGAGGAGAGGATCATCTTTCAAATACCGCCAGCCAAGTTACTCTGTATCATGCTTTTAATCATCAACTTCCAATTTTTTGGCATTTGCCAATCATTTGCAACGTTGAAGGTAAAAAGCTTTCCAAAAGAGATTTTGGATTCTCATTGAAAGATCTTCAACAAGCAGGTTTTTTGCCTGAAGCATTATGTAACTACCTTGCCATTATTGGTAGTTCATTTAAACAAGAAATTATGAGTTTAACGCAATTGGCTGATGCTATTGATTTTGCCGCCATTCATTCAACCGGAGCAATTCGGTATGATTTGGAAAAACTCAAATGGGTTAACCAACAATGGATCGCTACGCAATACACGCCTGAACAATTAACCACCATAGCAACTCCTTTTTTGGTAAGCGTTTATCCGCAAGCTGCTCAACTACCCCACGCTACCATGCTAACGTTAATTAAAACAATCCAAGCAGAATTGGTTACACTTAAAGATATTCCACACGTATTACAATTCTACTTTGAAGAGCCAATTGTTACGCATGAAAAACTTCTTGAACATGTTCCACAACCATTACTTGATCAATCATTGGCTATCATAGAAGCGCAGTATACCGCTCTTTCCTCATTTGATCTTTTTTTTACTCACATTAAAGAGCAATGCAAAGCGCACAACGTTCCTTTAAAAACTGTTTTGATAACGCTGAGATTATTATTGAGCGGCTCTCCACAAGGACCGAGTATTAAAGAAATGATTACGTTGTTAGGCAATGAGGTTGCGCAACGTCGCTTACTCAAAACACTTGCCGATGCACGAGCATGAAAATTATTTTTCTAAATAACAAAAGATCTGAGTCTCGCTAGTCTTTTAACATTTTTTCAATAACATCGATAACCACGTGATTCGGATAATTATTTTGAACGTAATGCCGGAAAAAAGATTTAGGATTTATATCATCGTACAGCAATTGCTCAGTGATAGGCCCCTTTATATTTTTTAGGCCCATTCTTAATGCAGCACGTGCTTGAACAATTTTATTTTGCTCGAAGTAATAAGTACCAAGATCGATATAATGCTGAACGTAATCAGGAAAAAATTCTATGGCATTTAATAATGATTGTTCATATTCATTTTTATCATTTTTTTTATAATACCATGATTTTGAAAGCTCAATCATCGATTGCATTTCTTTATTACAAATTTCAAGCGCACATAATTTTTTAAAAAGTACAGCATCAACCCCATCAACCCATATGTCCTGCAAATATGCCAGCAATAAAGCAATTGAAGAATCACTATAATGGTTTAAAAAACAGGTTAAATATCTAATACTTTCATCGAGACTGTTAAAGGGTCCTATATACAAAGCAAGAGCAAAACGTATTAATATTTCAGAGTCATAGGGATGTTGTGTAATACAATTTTCACAATCTTTTTTGAGTATTAAAATATTGTGCGGTATCATATTTGATTTTTTATAGTTTATATAATATTGCTCTAATAGCCGTATTAAGTCATTTTTTCTCATAATATTCTATTACATATACGCAGCAATAATATTATTAAAAATAAAATTATGCTAACTATGAACAATAATCCATTATCTCAGGAAAATCATTATCATTCAATGCTCTGATAACTTTAATAATTACGGGGCCCAGCATTTTTCCATCTATACCAGGAACATTAAAAATTTCTTCAGGATTCGTTAAATCAATGGTTTTTATAGGGTTAACAAATTTTTTCGTATTATAGAATGTTATATTTTTTTTATTTAAGTTAATACTTATATAGAAATTTTTTTCATGATATTCATCTTCAACTAAATAATAGAGGTTATTGTTTTCATTTAAAATTTTTCTGATTTTTACATAGATTCCCATAAAGCATCCTATAATTGATCATCCCAATTATATATTTTTTTACTTTCATAATGTGCTGTTCGCCAATCTATATTATTTTCCATAATGATAGATTCAGCTAATTCATGCAGTAGTAATCTTAGATCTGATTGAAAAAAATTTCCATCGATTAATCTTTTCCAAGCCTGCGCCATGTCTATATCTGGATCAAAACGTTTTACGCCCCCTGCAAGAATATGCTCTCTATAAAAAATATGATCTTTTATTTTTTTTATTATATTTTCTGGAATATTGCTATTTTTAGATATACTAATTGTATCAGTTGTTATAGCTCTAATGTAGTCATAAAAGTTTATCGCTTCTTTCTCCAATTTCATAAATTTTTCAGCAGATACTCTATCTATGATTGCACCAAATCGCACATCGGGAATTTTATTATTCATAGAGTTAACAATTTTATTTAGTTCGAGTAACTCTAATGATTCATTTAATATTGTATTTATTTTTTCTTCTGTAACTAAAAATTTATTAAAGGCTCTTAAAGGTTTTAAACGTATATCGACATTTTGAGAGAATGATTCGAGTGGTATCTCATCTAAAGTGTTAATAATGCCAAGCTCATTCTCTAATGCTTTGCCCAAGCTCTGTATTTGTGCGCGTCGCATTGGGTGGCCAGCAATACATTCGGTCTCCTCCAGTACACGCATAGTACGACATAAATTACTTAATACATTTTTAAGGGGCTTTAAAGTAGTAATTAATTTATGCTGCAAAAAACCGCTAGTGATATAATGAATTCCTAACGTAAATTTTTCTTCTCGTGGCAAATTCATTAAAAAAGTGCATAATTCTTGCTCTTCTTGCAAATGGTCAAAAATGCTGTCCCAATGCTGTAATGCATAAGAGCTATCATAATCAACGGAAGCTAATTTTCCTAAAGACCATAAAACCTTACCAGTCCCTTTAATAATATTATAAGCCGTCGCAATTGGATGTCGTATGTCATTACTGAGATCAATAGCTACTTTAACGGTTTCTAATGCTCCAATGCTTATGTATTTACATATCGATATGCCAGATGCTAAACAGTGAATGCCCAAATCCTGCTTAGGCTGCGCACCCTTTTTCATGTATGATAAATAAAGATGCTTAATGCGATTGTTAGTTTCTCGCACGATAGCAGATTGCAATTCATTCAATTGATTGATTAAACCATTTGAATAAGTATCTAACTGATTATTTTTTAGTTCAACTTCTTGTAAAATATTTTTTACAACGCCAAGTAACGCATGGTCACTAATCAGGTCTTCCAATACGATAGGATCAAAATGTATTTTGTGGAATACATATGTATTGACGTAATCAACACAACTACTTTGAGGTATGATTATTTCATTATTGACTAAAGAATTTTGAGACTCAATGACTGCATTTTTTTTGCATGCAAGTTTATGTTGTGTATATCGATCATAATATATCCTAGCAATAATAGCATTACTGTGTAGGGTTGTTTTGGTACCTGGTTCCTCATACAACATTTTCTTTTCATAACGATCGACGATAATCCGTGCTTCATCAAAATCACCTTTTCTACATAAATCACGTACTAGTAAAAAATCTCTATTAATAAAGTTTTCTTTAACTTTTTTCTCAAAATTATTTTTCTTAAAACAAGCAAAATTATGCTCATTTGGTTTGATAATTGTGTTAACAATCGAATAATAGTAATAGGTTTTCCATTTCTCTATTTTTTTGAAATATTCCGCAATAATTTTCTTAATTTTTTTATGATTTTCTCCATACGAGGATTTCAGCATGCCTTTACAATCAAAAATTAAAGCAGATAATTGTTGTTTTGTATCAAGAAGTACTTTATTTAAGTAGGGTTCTGGAATAACTAGGTCAAAAAAATCCAAACGTCGTTCATAAATAAAACAATTAATAACTTCCGTGGCAAGGGCATTAAAAACATTCTCTACCTTTATAAAAGCTGATTCAATTTCTTTAATTTTTTTTTCAAGCAACGGCTGATATAATGCATCATGCATCATATACATAAAATTGTACTGATCGCATTGCCTTTCAAAATACAATTCATCTATTTTATTATTGGCATAATGCAATAATCTATGTAACGGCAGGGGCGTTGTGCAAAAATGGCTTTGATAATTTATTTTATATTTTTCTACGGCTACATCAGATATTAGATTTGAATTTTCGGTTAATAATAATTCACCATTTTTTCTTATTGATGCATATGCACTAGAATTGTACATCCCATAGGTAACAAAAATATTATTAAAAACAATTATACAAATGTACTTCTTTACCATCACAACTCTTCCCTAATTTATTAGCAATAAACTTTAGGAAAATGTCATAATAATTTTCTAAAAAAGTCAAAAATTAATTATTAACAAAAAATATTAAATTTTTTCATAATGCACAATTTATTTTATACTTACTAGACTTGATTTTGATCAATCAATCTATTTGGATATTCTCGAAAATTGCTCACGATACCGCATTCTTGAAAATATTTCATAACTTCAAGAAAATACGTATGCAAATCCGGAGCAACAAAAAATTCAAAAATACTTTCCTCTTTATTCAACGTACGGTCGAAAACAAGATGTTCATAGCTGCGCATAATACCAACCAGTAACCATGCTTTGCTACGTTCTACCTGCGCTTGATAATAAAAACAATATTTCATCGTTAACCAAACAGTGCTCATTTAAACTTACTAACAACTACAATAAATCGAATTACAAGAACATTTTAATATCTACAAAAAAAATAGTTCTTTTTTTTAGAAATCATTATACAAATTATACTATCTAACGTAAAAAAAATTACATTCAATAATATCATTATTTAGCTATAAATACCTATTTCTTATAGTACTTCAATTTTATACAAAACGATATCCAATTGACGAACGAGTCTTAAAGATGCTATAAGGAAACAAGAAGCTCCTTACTTATAGAAAGGATAGTAATGAAAAAGTTCTGCGCATATTTTTTAATGTTATTAGCTTTTGTAATAAATATAAATCTTGTCGGTATTACAACCTTAAATAAAAATGACCCCTACCCACTGTATAATAGTTTATATCCGTACAGTTACTTACTGAAAAGAACACAAAATTTTTTAAAATGCATCACACAAGATGATCATCCAGAATTATTTGGTGTAGCTGCTTCAGTATTTCATCAAAAAGCAAATCGTGGTAGAGATTATGAAAAGCAGCGCCGATTACTGGGCGATCTGGAAGGCCGCTGGGATATGTTAGCCATGACCTACGGACCATTACCGATAGGCGCATCATTAAGTAACACCGAATTAGGACGTGCAAAAGTTGCTATATGGGATGGATCACTCGTGCCCCCTAATAATCCCAATGGCGTACTACCTTTTGATCTGCAAATTACCGATAGCAATTGTAGAATTGGTTTTTTTGAAGTACCACTCAGATATAGAAAAACAGGTATGCGTTTTGAAATATCAGTACAACCTTTTGAAGATTTTGGTTTCACCTTCCAATCTGGTTTTGCCGAAATGAAGCAAACATTAACACAATTTGTTGATTTAACGCCAACGGCGACACTTTACGATGGATTTACACTGGCCCTTACTACATCGATAGAAACATTTTTAATGAACCCACCACAAAATATTTTAACCTTTACCGGCCAGGGCCTTGAAGTGTGTGATTTTAGAAGCACTTCCTTTGAAGATGTCCGTTTGTTTGTATGGTGGCGCCATGTTTTTGAGGCCAATGCTTGTAATTGCGAATGGCCTCATTTCTTATTTATTCCTTTTGTCAATTTTGAAACAAGTTTACCAACGGCAAAAAGACAAGAGCGCAGAAAGGCCTTCGCACTTCCTTTTGGTAACGATGGCCATGTTTCATTAGCAGCAACGGCTGGTTTTCATATCGATTTTATAGAAACAGTTGAAATTGGCTTTTACGGTGGCGTAACCCATTTTTTACCGAGAAATATAGCAAATTTTAGACTTCCTACGAGCATTATTCAATCAGGCGTATTTCCGTTTAGCACTGAAGTGCGAAGGAAACCAGGCCGCAATATTAACTATGGGCTTCTGTTCAATGCCTATCGCTTTTTGGATAAATTTTCATTTTTTGCAGAATATGCCGTCATAAGCCATGGAGAAGATACTATAAAGTTAGTAAACCCCGACCCTGCCTTTATTCCTCGGCAACAGGAATGTCTCTCTAAATTTAGCGTTCATCTTCTTAATACGGCCCTGAACTATGAAATATCACCCAATTTCACCTTAGGCGTCGCTGTACAATGGCCTTTGGTCCAGCGCAATGCCTACCGAACAACCACGGTATTGGGAACCATTCAAGTAACTTTTTAGGGTAAACCATGATAAGAAGTAGACAAATATAATAAAAAATTTATACTAAACCTATAGTAATCAAAACTTAGGAACGTTTCCCTTAATAAATCTTATCTGGAAGGATATACGAGCAACATGAGCAAAAGAAGAGCAAATATTGTCATCAATGTAAGTACCAATGTAGAAAAGGCACTTAAGCAGCTTAAGAAAAAAATTGAGCGCGAAGGCATTGTTCGTGATATGAAGCGTGTTGTTTATTTTGAATCTCCAACGCAAAAAAAACGTAAACGTCTTATGCGCGCCATCAAACAAAATTATATTAGAATGGCTTCCCAAAAACTTATCTAACAACTGATAATTTCATGATACTAGTAGCCCCCAAAAAAGTTTCTGACATAAAAAGAGCTCAAAAAGAGCGCCTTCTTTTTAGAGAAATATCGCAGCTTTTTCAACACGCAACGCTTGAAGATGCTCGGCTGCGTGATTTTTGGATAAGCCGTGTTTCCTTATCGGCTGATAAAAGTATTTGCTATGTTTTTTTTGTTACGCAAAAAGGCATAGAATATTTTAACGAAATGTTAGGAATTCTTAAACTGTATAAGCCTTCATTGCGAAAAGCAATTGCAGATGCTATCGCTTCCCGTTACACCCCGGAAATAGTATTTAAATACGATGATCAATATGAAAAAGTAGAAAAAATAAATCAACTTATTGATCGGGTCAAAACAGAATGATCATCAGTGACCTTGCTAGCATTATTATTTTTTTATGCTGGGGGTCATTTCTTAATGTTATTGCCTACAGACTTATATTTAGCGATCATTTCTGGGCTCTGCGTTCATACTGTCCCCACTGTAAAAAAACTATCGCTTGGTATGACAATATTCCGGTAATTTCCTGGTTGTTATTACATGGTACATGTCGCTACTGTCACAATACTATTTCTTATTTGTATCCGCTTATTGAACTTTTTACGGCCCTTGTTTTTTATGCATTAATTCATACGGTTAATCCTCACCACTGGTTTGGGTATGCAATATTTTTTTCTGCTCTTATTATTACCATCCGCACCGATCTTGAAACAATGCTTATTTCGAGGGAAATTACACTGTGGTTGGTTCCCGTCGGTGCTCTATGCAGCATGCTACATCTTATTCCCCTTTCAATACTAGATAGTGTAATTGGCGCAGCTTCTGCGTATCTTTTTTTATATTGCTTGGCAGTACTCTATCGCGCGATTGCAAAACGAGATGGCATGGGCTTAGGAGATATTGATTTGCTTGCTTTGATCGGTTCATTTTTAGGATTACAAGGTTGGTGGATTAGTTTGTTAATAGCTTCTCTCACAGGCACCATTATCGGCGTATTATATTTGGCCAGTAAACAATTAAGCAAATCCACACCAATACCCTTCGGACCATTTCTCGCCTTTGGTGCACTTGTGTATGCGCTCAACGGACCATTAATAATGCCACTAATGAGTTCAATGAATTTAATAGTACATCCGTAGGATTTAGGTTCGACTTATCTCTTGAGTTTTGTAATACTTTATGACTAATTGTAGTACGTATAGTAATCATAACGAGAATAATCATGCATAAAACATTGCTCATCATTACGTTGTTAATAACCCACTCATTATTTTCAATGGACTCAATGCACCAATTAAGTAAAGCATTGGAATTTAAAAAACCAATGCAACTCATTCAGTTTCCTTCATTGCAAGAACTATGTAGCAAGAAGGTCCTAACAATGACCAGAAAGTATGTTAAACAAGAATTGCACACTAAATCCATAGATTGGAAGGCTGAAGAAACAGAGGCAAAAGTAAAAGAATTCTTAGGCAGTATTCCTACAAATCTCATGGCAAAAATGATCCCGCATGCGCAAGAAATTGATATTAGCAAAGAGCCGACATTGGAGCCTTCTTTGAATGGATTATGTTACGTTGACAAAGATCACACTCGCTTTGTAACTATCGAGAGATCACATTCCGAATCCATGGACACGAAAACTTTAATATCAGTGTTGGGTGAGAACAATAATATAACAACATCTATACCTATAGAGGCTTTTGTACATAAGGCAGTGCTAGCACCTAACCAAGATTATGTAGCAACGGCCGATTTCAAAAATATAGCAGTCTATGCTATTAAATCAAAGCCTCTACAAATTGCAACTACACATTTGGGTATAAGTGGTGATATATATGATCTGTTATTTTTTCACGATACATTATTAATTGCCGATTTTGATGGTATACGCATATGGAACTTTCTAGAAAATAAACCACCTATTCCATTTGTTACTTATCGAGGACTACATAAAAAAATGTGCTTACTCAATGACAACATTGTTTTTACTAATGACAACGAAAAACCTACTATTAACATAGTCACTGATACCGGTTTTATTAAAAAAACATTATATGGTCATACGAGAACAATTAAAGATATATCATCTCACCCAGCAACAAATAAGCTCGCATCCGCAGGTGAATATGATTATACCGTACGCGTATGGGATACCAAAAAAGATCCCGAGGATGCCTGCATAGCCATATTGCCCCATGAGTTTGGCGTTGAATCCGTAGCCTTTGACCCTTCTGGCAATAACGTTATTACCGGAACCAATGGCCAAGATCATACTGTATACCTTTGGAATATAGAGTCAAAGACAAATACTAAGCGAATACAATTGGAGGACTATCCACCTATTACCTTTCTTTCTTGGTCGAAGAATTCAATTATTGCTAAAAATGGCCGCATCGACGTATACGCGTGGAAGCCGCAACGTACAGAACTCGGCAAAATTCTTGAAACCATGGTTGAAGAACAAACTAATCTTCAACAACGCAGCAAACGATTACCTTAATATTTATGATTAAACGTTGATCACTCATAAAACCAGCGCCCCCTTTTTATTTTTTTCAAATATGATAATATATACTATTATTTACTTATATTATGCATATTTATTCTTATGAGGTTATTTTCCATGAAACGTATTCTTTTGCTTATCTTGGCTAGCTTTTTTATATTATCCGCAAAACCTATTGAACAGCAAGATAATGATCAAGCAATTATCGATGAACTGACCGAAAAATATAAAAAACAGTATGATGCTCATGAAGCAGACCCTGTAATTAATGATATTGTGCAAGAAGCGCTAAAAAAATGTGGCATTACAAAGCCCATTATCGTTTTACAATACGATAGTGGGTATATTTCTCATGCCGTTTGCACACCGGCAAAACACCCTCAAGAATATATTATTGTTGGCACTAAGCAATCTTTAGATGCCATCATTGCGGCTATTTATCATGAAATTGGTCATGTAGCACACGATGATGTATCAACTAACACCATAATAAAAGATACTATATACCATTATGGGTCTAGAGGTTTAAGTTTATTGGGAGGAGTAGTTACCCGGCAAAGTTTTCAAAAATATGTAAAGGAAATGCCCGTGGTAAGCACGGTGGTGGGAGCTCTAGCAATAATAACAACATTCTTAACAAGTGCTGTTTTTTTACCAAAATATAAACATAGCATTATGGAAGGTGATGCCGATATTTTTGCCTATGAAAATTTAATAAAACACCAAAGACTTGATACCGCAATTGGCAAGATTAGTGATCATTTATATCAACATGAATTTGGGCTTAAATCATTGCCACCATGTGTAAGTGGTTATCCAACTGACTTTGAACGAGCAAACCTTGGCATTATCGCGTTACAAAAACATGGTATTAGTATCACACACCTCATTGATAATTTACCCGACACCTTAGATGAAGGTCTTAAAAAATATTTTCCTGCCCAAGTAAGAAAATTTTTCCAGCAGATACTTGAAGAAAAGAAATAATAATATACGCAATACTGGTCAGTGAATAGTTAATTGAGTCTGATAGTCACATGCAGCTTAGTTGCACTGCCACGGCTCTTAAATAAAAACGCAGCTACATATTTAATTATATAATTGTATTTATTACATATAATCATCAATATTATCGTTTCTGTTTATCGTTACTTACTGCACTTATATACAGTTAGACTAATTATCTATCGACAGATTACTTGTATTTTACTATAATTAAGAAATAATACAGAGTTTTTGAATTTGAAATATTTTACTACAAGTAGAATAAATTTTAAAAAAATCAGTACATAATGTGTTTTTAACGCGTTATCTGATATTTTGATCTAATTTTGATAATAAACAAACCTGAACTAGTAGGTATGGGGATATTATGAGACAAAAAATGCGTCAGAATCCATTTGCCCGTGGGCCAAAAAATCTTTTATTTGTTGTTTTTTTCTTTGTTACGTGTATTGCATTATTAACAAAACTTACTGATTATACGCGCCATGTAAAAAACATGAGCTATTCTTCCTTTATGAAAGCAGTAGAAAATAATGAGGTGAAAGCAATACATGTTTCTGGACAAGATGTATACGGAATTTTTAATGACGGAAGCCGTTTTGAAGCCGTAATTGCCGACAATTCTCACAATTGGGATCTTTTGCGTGAGCATAAAGTAGATATTTCCTTTGCTGCAAGCTCTGGACAACTTACCATGTGGCATATGTTGTTATTGTTTGCCTTATTAATAGTACCGCTCGCCGTATGGTATTTCTTGCGCCAAACGCGTAGGATCAGGTAGCGGAAGCAATATTTTTACTATGGGTAAAAGCAGAGCTCGCTTGTTTATGCCATCAATGATCAATGTAACTTTTGATTCCGTAGCCGGAGCTCACGAATCAAAACAAGCTCTCAAAGATATTGTAGATTTTTTAAAAAATCCTGAAAAATATAAACGCTTAGGGGCTAAAATCCCACGAGGTGTTTTATTGGTTGGTGAACCGGGTAATGGTAAAACTTTATTGGCAAAAGCAGTTGCCGGCGAAGCTAATTGCCCATTTTTTAGTATTAGCGGTTCTGATTTTATAGAAGTTTTTGTTGGTGTTGGTGCTGCGCGTGTGAGAGATCTTTTTGCACAAGCACGTCGGAATGCTCCAAGCATTATTTTCATTGATGAAATTGATGCTATTGGTCGTCAACGTGGTACTGGTTTTGGTGGCGGTCATGATGAACGTGAACAAACATTAAATCAATTACTAACGGAAATGGATGGTTTTGAATCTTCCAATTCCCCAGTTATTGTTTTAGCCGCAACAAATATGCCTGATGTTCTTGATAAAGCCTTGTTGCGCCCAGGAAGATTTGATCGTTGGGTTAATGTTCCTTATCCAGATCTTGCAAGCCGTGAACAGATTTTAAAAATTCATGTAAAAAAATAAAAATGAGTCCTGATGTTGATTTATCGGCCATAGCAAGTCAAACAGCAGGTTTTAGTGGCGCTGATCTTGGCTGATTTAGTTAATAAAGCAGCTATTAATGCTTCAAAAAATAATCAAGATGTCGTAACGATGGCATGATTTATTAGTTGCGCATAAAATTATGCTGCAAGCTGGTCAATCCATGAATGGTATGAGTAATAATCAGAATTGCTAAAGGTACTAGCAAACCTAAAATGTTTATGCCTTCACAAGTAAAAGTAAATTTTGATTCTGTTGCAGGTAGTACCTGAAGCTAAAGAAGAACTTACAAGATGTAGTTGATTTTTTAAAAAATCCGGAAAAATATCGTCGACTTCGGGGCAAAGTTGACCCGTGGCGTATTATTAGTTGGTGAACCAGGTAATGGTAAAACATTATTAGCAAAAGCAGTTGCCGGCGAAGCAAATTGTCCATTTTTTAGTGTAAGTGGTTCTGAATTTGTTGAAATGTATGTTGGTGTTGGTGCATCACGTGTTCGTGATTTATTTGCACAAGCACGTAAGCATATGCCCAAGTATTATTTTTATTGATGAAATTGATGCGTTAGGTGCCAAACGTGGCAGGATTTGATGGTGGTAATGAAGAACGTGACAAACATTAAATCAGTTGTTAACTGAAATGGATGGCTTTAATACTGATAATGCTTCAGTTATTGTTATGGCAGCAACTAATAGACCTGATGTTCTTAGATAAGGCGTTATTACGCCCAGGGCGATTTGATAAACGTATAGAAGTTACCGTATCCCAATATAGAAAGTCGAGAACAAATTCTTAGCAGTTCATGCCAAAAATATTATTATGATGATTCAGCAGTTGATTTACATATTATTGCACGAGGAACTCCAGGTTTTTCTGGCGCTGATCTTAGCAAATTTAGTTAATGAAGCGGCTATTAATTGCACCAAAAAAGAATCAAGATATTAGTTACCATTTTTGATTTTGAAGAAGCTCGTGACAAAATTATGCTTGGCAAAGAAAGAAAGTCCGTGGTGCCGACTCCTGAAGAACTCAAAGTTATTGCTTTTCATGAAGCAGGACATACGTTAATTCGTATATTGCTTGGCGATGTTGCTGACCCGTTACACAAAGTAACGATTTTACCTCGGGGATTAGCGTTAGGTGTTTCATACGCCTTACCCGATAAGGATAAATTAACGCATTCAAAGGATGAAATGATAGCCCTCATTACTATTTGTATGGGTGGCCGTGTTGCAGAAGAATTAGTATTTAATATACTATGTAATGGTGCACATAGTGATTTTGACAAAGCAACTGAGCAAGCACGCAAGATGGTATGCCTTTGGGGTATGACCAATGAATTAGGCCCTGTTACCTATGATCAGGGAAATGGTTCATTCCAATATTCTCAAAAAACAGCCGAAAAGATCGATGAATTAGTACAAAAAATAATTGTCGATGCTTACAACAAAGCACGAGAATTACTGGAAAAACATCGTGATAAATTAGATATATTGGCGCATGCATTATTGGAAAAAGAAACTATGTATGCTGATGAAATTTATGCATTACTTGGTTTGGAACCTCGTGAAAATGTTCGATGGGTACGTAGCGATGCTACCACGCAACAAGCATAATTATTAAAAAAATATGACAATTAGCCCACATGATAATTCTGTATATGGCTAATAAACAGTTTGTTAAATGTAATAAAAATCATTTATAGGTATTGAAAAAAGGCATTTTTTTAGTATCCTTAGATAGATAAGTTTTATAGAAAGGATATTGATCATCATGTCTAGAGTCTGTTGTTTATGTGATAAAAGCCCGCAGGTTGGAAATTTGGTAAGTCACGCTAATAACCGTGTTAAACGTTGGATTTATCCCAATGTACATACCATGCGTTTTTCACTCGTAGGAAAAATGCCAAAAAAAGTCATACGCGGCGCTGTATGTACTAAATGTGTCAAAGCTGGTAAAATTGAAAAAGTAGTATAACGTTAAATAAGGTATTATATATATTATGGCAAATATTAAATCAGCAAAAAAACAAGCTAAAAAAAATATTGCTCAACGAAAAAAGAATTTAGCTCGTAAAACTTCTCTTAAAACTGCATCAAAAAAAGTTTTAACTGCCATTGAACGTGGTGATAAGATTGAAAAAATTCAAGAATTATTTAAAGATGCAGAAGCAAAATTAGCTCGCGCAAAGGGCAAAAACGTTTTGCATCCAAAAACTGCGTCACGCAAAATTAGCCGTTTAGCAAAACGAGTACAAGCTCAAAAAAAAGCTAAATAATAATTAGTAACTTGATTGTAATAAAAAGACAGTTGCTTATATGCAGCTGTCTTTTTTATTTACGCTGATCCAATCAATAAAATTATTATTACTGTTGCCACTAAATTTATTGTTCCGTTAATGATATGCACTATATTCTATTGATTTAAATGTTTTTCTTGTTAACATTAAATAAAAATTAGAAAACATTCTATAAAAAAAGCATAATTTAGTATTTAAAATTAATAATCAAAAAAATATCAATAGGTTTTATTAACATGAATAACATCAAATATTATACCCTTATCGCCTTACTCCTCGTAAATCCATTACATGCAGATTTCGATCTTAGTGCTATTTTCAAAAATATTGATCCTTCTTGTATAAAAGGAGCAATTGGAGGAGTAGCCACTACCCTAGGAGTTGGTGTTATCTATTCTCTCTATTCAAATGATAGCGAAAAAAAAGCTGCTATGAAAAATATTCATGATCTTAACATTGCTATTGAAGGATACACATTACAGTATAACGATGAATGCAAAGTAGTTAATTCTACCAATACTGATCAAACAATAGAAACTATTGCGTCAATGCTCATACACAACAATTCTTCAACCGAAAACTATATCAAAAAAATTGAATATCATGTAACCACACTGAAAAAGTATCTTATTTCTGCTCAAGAACTTTCACAAAAAATTTCAAGTGATGAACATAAACAGATCGCGCAATCAGCACAAAAGAATGTCAAAGAACTCATAGATAATTTACAAATTTTATACACTAACCTACAACAAGATGCACCATTTATTGAGCTTATTATTGCACAGCGCAAAGAACAGGATCGTTATAAAGAATACGAATCTATGGTATATAACGGATCACGGTTTGCACATATGGATGTTGTTAATCGCCAAAATAATGATAAACAATGCATAACAAACTTGATACAACAGGCAAATAATCTATGTCAGAACAAAGACTGCACCCCATTCAAAAAAATTCTTCTATCACAAGGAAAAGGTTTGCTCGCAACGATCGAAAAAAAACAAAAAGAACTTGTTAATTCAAATAATTTTATAAAAGAGCGTAAAGAATTTGAACTATTCCAAGAACAACAACAAAAGTTAAAAAATGAACAATTATCTTTAGAAATTAAATATAACCAAGGCTTATCTGAACAAAAACAACACGATATTAAACTCAATGAACAACGCATCACCCAAGAGAAATTACGCCAATATGATGAACAACTACGCCAAAATGATGTAGTACTAAAAGAAGGACTTTATTTTGAACCTCAAAGAAAGGCTTATGAGGAAAAAATTAGACAGTATAAACAAGAAAAACATAATTGGGAAACCTACCGCTCAAATGTTAAGAGCGCCATTGATCGAATGGAACGTTCCGTTAATTCTTTAGAAAATGATGTAAAAATAAAAGAAACTGAATTTTCAAATCTTAGTACGTTATTTGATAATCTTACTGAACAAGCAAATAAAGATAGCGCTGCATTTCAACACATTAAAAATTTAGTCACTCAATTAAATGAGTATCTCGATACCCCACCTATTAATCCAGATTCAGAAAAATGGTTTAAAGATTTTTTTGAAAAACTACGTGGCTGTGTAGATGAACTACTACACAACGAAAGAATTTCACCACCTCAATCTAAGCCTCAAGCTAAATAAAAAAAGAAATGTATGGTCTAGAAAAATAAATTAAAAACGAACGTCAACGTTTACCCATACGGAAACAATGCTTACAGTATTATTATTGGTAGCACCTTCATAAGAGGCATTGATGCCAAAATCAAACCTGTCATAATGATACCCAATTGACCCAAATACAGCATTTGAGCATGAAGCGGCTTGTGCACCACTCCAAGTATTAATATTCGCTGCAGTCACCAATGTGTACGATGCATCGCGTGGCATTTGATATTTGTTGGGATACACGCCTTCGGAAATAGTGGCATTGCTTGAGGTAGTGACAGTAACCGGCATTGGATTGGCAAGCTGTGCGATGCCAACAAGATCGGCTATGCCAACGGCTGGAAGGTTAATGCATGGGCGTACCTTTTCTGCTTGGCGGTACCAAAAGTTGTAACCAAGTTCAAAACTAAAATCTCTTAATTCGACGTGCGCTGCTAAAAGCAAATCAAATGAATTGCGCGGTGTAACATGTGCTTTAAAAGTAAGATCGTTGATAGCAAAAAATGGATCGGCTGTTGCTGTTGGTGTAGTGAATAATAAGTAACGTGACCATTGGCCGTTTGGCACCATATCAAATGATCTTCTTTCTTTTGCTTTAAAAGCATAACGCCATTTACATTCGCTATATAATGAAAATTGATTGCATGCACCAAAGTCAAATGATTTTTCAATATTAAGACCAAGTCCAACTTGCGCATGCTTTGATCCAACAATTGGTTCAAACAAGTATACTGCTTTTGAGCCGTGGCCTGTTGGTATTCCAACTAATGCGTAGATATCAAAAAATAATGATTCATTTTGACACGGCCTAAAATTTTTGAGTAATTTTATCTGCACATCATCAAAGCCTCCTTTTGATCGTGCACCACAAATTTTGCCATACTTCATGTCTGTGCTTGTGAATGCTTGAGTGAGAGTAGAAAATCCCGGCACTTGTCCAAGATCACCCGGAGTGGTAATTCTCTCGCAAATATGCATATTGTTTTTTCGTGTAACAGCGGCGGTGTTTATGGTTAATGCAAAATCTGCGGGCAACATCCATGCAAGATAGATCATAGTGCCATATGTTTTTTGCACAGGGCTAAATGACAACGTTGAAGAATAATAAGTACCGGGAGCAGAAATAACTTGGAACCATAATGAATCAATATCTCCCGAACCATCTTCTCGTACATTCATGGAGGATAAGTGATTGATGTTAAAATATTTTTTTATAGATTTGCCAACAGTTTGTGTATAAATGGGTTTAACTGAAAACAAAAATTGATCATCCATATTTGCATATTCATAAAAAACAAGTGCATCTTCATACAGGGGATTATATGCCATTTGGCGCGGCACGAAAATGGTATGTGCATAGCAATCCAAACGTAGCATTTGCGCACACAAGCTAGCGAGTGCAAATATGGTAAGTAAACATTTTTGAATAAAGAGCATATTCATTATTGCTTTCTTTTAAGAGGATTTTTGTTATTTATAATAATGGTCCATATTTTTGTTCAAGTAATCTTACAAATAAATTTGCCGCCACTGGAGTCGAATAAAATGATGCATAGGCATTTGAGTCGTTACCATCTAACCACGTAGCAATAAAACCTTGTGCATTAGCACTCAAGCCAACAGGTCCTCCTATTGTCGTTGATGAGGTAGGCAAAATAGAACAGACGGGCGTAAAATTGAATCCATTATTATTGGTCAATGTCCATACAGGAGATCCAGGACTACCTTGACTGGCCCCAACAATCCAAACGGACATAAAACCGGCTTGATTGGCAGCAACCCACGGACCGGCATCAGGATTATCGGGATTTGATGCAAATGGTGAAAATGTTGCCCAGTTGGAAGAAATAGTAGCCGTTGAAAAATATGTTTGGCCTGCCGCACCTGCATTAGCTCGCGCGACTGCCATAAAGTATCCATTCAGTTCCGCTACAATAGGAACACTTTCAAAAAAACCTACGCTAAGAATGGGATAAAGCGGTCGTTGATGAAAAAGGATTAATTGATGAAAAATAAGCTGAATACGTTGGAAATAAATTGTTAATCCAAGCAAGCATACAACTATTTCCTACAACAACGACACTCACAAATCCTCTTCCTGTTTGAGAATTCGTATTTTGAGCCAATACTGAACCATCAAAGGTTACTTGCGTTGGAGGGCTCCAAGCTGCAGTTCCTATCGAAAAACTTACATAGGCATTATTATCAGCTCCTATCATGGTGGCAACAAAACCTGATGATCCTCCACCTACATACACATCGGCGTTAGCATTGAGTGATAACGTATTAGGATTTATTTGAATTGCTTGACTCCAACTCGTACCATTGTCAGTAGAAAAACTTGACCAAGCATTATTCGCATTGTCCATCCAAGTCACCATAAAGTCCGTGGCATTACCACCCGCAAAGACATCTGAAGCGGGAGCAACATGCCCCTCAGCAGAGGTGATTAAACCACTTGTCCATGTCGTTCCATTATTTGAAAAACTATAATGAGCATTGTTTGCAGCATCTGCCCAAACCGCCATGAATCCGGCCGGTGTTCCAGCAGAAAATATATTGCTCGTTATGTTACCGGAATTACTTAAATTGACGGGAGTAGTCCACGGTGTAGTTGCGGGGCATAATGCATATGATAGTGATGAAGTTAGTAATAGAATGAGAAACAAAAAAAAATTTTTTAAGAAAGTAAATCTTTCGCTTTTTCCTGAACTTCTTTTGCAGAATTTTTTCTGGAGGACTTCCGGTATACGACTCCCATTGAACAGATGTCTGTCACGTATCATAATCATCGTATATATCCCTCTTTATGTAATAACAGGTTATGTAAATAAAAAACGTCTTATTCGTTGATATACCAAAGATATACAGCTGTAATCAAGAAAATCAGAAGAGATTAGTGAAAAAAAGATTCAGCAATATAAGGATGAATATTTAAATACTCCGCCTATTAACCCAGATTCGGAAGGATTATTTAAAGCTTTTTTTGAAAAACTACGTGGCTGTGTAGATGAACTACTACACAACGAAAGAATTGCTTCTCAATCTAAGCCTCAAGCTAAATAACTCTATAAAAAAGTTAAGCTACGCTTTCCTTGTGTTTCTTTTCGTTTAATTTTTTTACGCAGGGCTGACATTGTTTAAAAAGATCTTCTCCCTCTTGCGCAAGAGCTTCATTATGCGGCAAGCCATATTGCCTGTAAAAAGCATGCACAACTAACTGATAGGTTTTAGCATCATCCCTCATGATATATCTTCCATGCTCACCGTAATTAAGTTCTAACAAATGCACATTGTTTCTACCTTGGTTGCGCAAAATAGTATACAGATTGCGTGAACTTTGATACGGAATCAGCTCATCAACTTTTGAATGAATAAGCAGTATCGGAATATCGTTATTAATGCGATCGATTACCTTAAACGGTGCTATTCCTTTTGGATCATAAGCAGGATAGATATGTGAAACAACTGAATTGCCGAGCATGGCAATGCCCGGAAGCCATTTTAAAAAACCTGCTTTATGCAAAATTACGGAATCAACGGTATCAAAAGGAGATTCAAGAATTAATGCTTTAATATCCGTTGGTTGATGTGTTGCCATGTACGTAATAATCGCTGAAGCCCCCATAGAAACTCCGAGCAATATTTTATCACCAACTACTTTTTTACATTCAGCAGCTAAGGTATTAATTTCAATATTTTGTGCTAAAGAAACTTTGCTTTGATCTACAATTACTGTATTGTCAGTACCTATTAGTACATGAGGAAAGTTAAAGCTATGAAAAGCTTGCTGCACGTTTCCTTGTAATACTTGATAATAACGCACATTATATTGATTACCGCCAAGCCCATGCGCAAAAACAACGGTAGGGTTATGCGCGTGCAGGCTACCTAATAATAGCGTAGTCAATAACGCTAAACGGTGAACTATAGTTCTAATCATACGTAATCCCCATTAAACTTTTATTTCTATTAATAAATAATACCTATTGTAAAATAAAAAGAATAGGTTGTCAACCGCCTTAGAACAGATCATGGGAACAATCAATGTTAATAAACTTAAAAACGTGATTTAATCTTTTTTTTTGTTGGCAGAGAATGTGTCGCTTTTTTAGAAGCAATTAGATCATCCCCCTTTTGAAAATGCTTAAAGGTATTGGCAGGAACCTGCAATGCGATAGCAAGCACATCATCTGGTATGCCCGCTAATGCTTCCGTAATACCAATATCATCGGGCATCTCATTATCAAAAATAACAAGAAATTTAAGCTTTCCATGACCAATGTTTTCAATGTAATGAAAATAACCACGTGGAACAAATGCGATATCACCAGCTTCAACCGTTATGGTTTCTCGTTGGTTTTCGGGGCTCACAATAGTCATGCGTGCTGTGCCTTCTACACAATAATCAAGTTCAGCCGCATTAGGATGCCAATGAGGAATGCGCAAACCACCTTTTTCAAGAATAAGCGAATAAATAGCCATTCCTCTTAGAATCGGAAATGCGTCCTTTTGTCCTAACCGTACTTGCCCACCAATAAAATCTTCAGGTGGTAAATCCATTAACTTACATTTATGCGTAAATTTCTTTTGAGTTTGTGCAGAAACATTATTTTCTTTGATCACTTTTTTTATAGCCATGTTACCCCTCCCCAATAATTGAATATTCCATATCCTATCACATCATTATCACATCTCATGAAACGTTGCATAGAATTTGATTGTAAAATGCTCGCACGCCTTCAATTTTTATAGTAGCTTCAAAAAAAAGCAGAAGAAAGGAAGTGTAATGAGAACCAATTGTTTTTTGATCATACTTTGGGTTATTTCTTGTGCTGCGCAGGAAACACCTTTTGATAAACGGTTCGGCAAAAAGTCCACTCACGGTTTTCTTGACTGTAAAACTACAGAAAATAATGTTTATGCTCGACGCATAGAATGTGCAGATCGTTTGCACGACATAGTTAAATCAACAGCTCAAGATCTCGATTACCGACCAGAATATTATCTTGTGCCCATAGAATCAGTACCATTTGCTGAACGATATCGCAGTAACATCAATGCGACGTATAAAATTACTGCATCATCACCGCAAGAAGTACATGCCGTTGTCCAAGAGCTCATTGAAACTCCTGCAAGTCCGCCATTGGCAACTCTTGATTTTCTTATAACGCGTGCCGATGGCAGTCAGCCAATTCGGAATACTTTTTTTAATGAACAAGGGTTACTCAAACAATATTCTTACGCCAACAAAAACATTGAACAACATCCTGAAGCATGCCGAGCCTTAACCTTTTGTGCATTAGTATTACCTGACCCACAACAACATATTCATCAACAGGCCCTGCAAGCATGTACCGCCATTAATGAATATTTGAGTTCTGATGAACTTCCCGGACCTCCCGGAAGTTATGCGAGTGTGCTCTATGATTTGTTACGTACCTGCCATCCAGAATTAGAAACTACGTTGCAGCATGAATGCGATGAAGTTGCAACAATCTTTCTTGAAAATCATGATTATTACGTTGAAAAAAATACTATTTCTGATGCACGAGAACAAGCAGCAAAAATATATCACGAAGAACACGGCACAAAGCGCCAACATTTCGTTCAATTACATGCAACATCGCGCGATCTCCTGCGCCAACGTCAATATGATTATCGCAAATTTACGTTCATCAATGGCAATGCATTACAACGTCAACTGCTTGATGAAACCGGCCAACTGATTAATCAGATTGCACGTTATCCCGAGTTACATAACGAACCAATTACGCATTTGTTAGTTGACATGGCCGATGTTGCTGCCGAATGCAATCACGCAGGCGCTATTAAAAAAGGTTACGAATGTGCAAACGTTGGTTGGTATATTCTTGATATTATGCAAGCAGTTGGGCTTGGCATTATAGATGGGGTGATCGATGGTGTTTCTCTAACAGCTTCCTACGCGCTAGAACATCCCATTGAACTTATTTTAACCGCCATTTTTACCAAGCCTATGCTCATCTATCATCTTACAAAATTAGCATGCTATGGAACCGCTGCTGCTTTTAATCAGTTATCAACTATTGATTATGAACACGCAACCGCTGATGACATTATCAATGCATTCAATAATTCAAAACAAGCCTGCCTTCAAAGCTATCTTGATCTTAGGCAGATGCCACTTAGAACGCTGGTCTCCCGTGGCGTTGCTTTTGCTACTGAGTTTTATTTGCAAGGCAAGCTCAACAAAGGGGTCTCAAATTTCTATGAAAAAACACAAGAAACGATACTCAAGCATGCACAAAAATTTGATTGGAAAGCCCATTTTAATGATCATCTCAGACCCGGCTTTATTGATATTTTTCCTCGGGGTAAGCAACCAAATGTTAAAACATCACAGAATTATCATGAGAAGCTATTAGAACTTGAAATACAACACCCTGTTATTAATAGTCCGAGAACCGGAAAAGCACTCAAAACTGATCCATACCACGCATTTAATGATATAATTGATAATTATGCACGTTATGCTCAAGAATTTGAATTATTTGATCACGCAACAAAAGCAAATCCTAAACTTACTAAAAAACTTTATCAAATTGAAGGCTCACTGGATAAAGTCAGTGGAATTTTTGAATGGATAGTTGAACAAAATTTTAAAAACAATAGCGTTGTATCACATCGAAGATTTATAAAGGAAGGTAAAATTAATGGAATACCCAATGGAAAGTAATAAAAATGCCTAATTATACCTTAGATATTTTCAAAACTGGTTTAGTTCCGTGTTCATGGCCAACAATGTATGTTGGAAATAATCTTAAACTGTTAAGTTATGATGAAATATCTCGCTACGCAATTGAATATTTGTTACAGCATCCTAATTGCACAAATCAATATATTGTAGAATTAGCCTATGGATTGAAAAGAGATGAATTTGATATATTTTTAAAAAAAATACTAATCTCTCTAAATTATTCATTAATCGAAAAAGATGACCCTCTTTGGAATTTAGAGAAAAAAAAATGGCGTTATTGTATTTTGAAATCTATAGTTGATACAACACCTAATATAGATAAATTAATTGATGCTATCGAATCAGTTTATTGTGATTTTGAATATCCTGATGATATGAATAATTTCATCCATTATAGACCCGAGGCTGGATTTCGAACTCTTATAGGAAATGCACTATTTATCAACGTTCCCGATAACTATTTAAATAACTTTAAAAAATATTTAGATAATGAAAAAAAACAAATAGATTTTCAATGAAGAAATTATGATGCAAACTTTAAAACTTATAAAATCTCAATGCTGCTATAATAAATCTTTAGCTTACACTGAAAAATTATGGACGCTGGCTGAATTTTTACTTGATTGCGGTGGCAGAAATGTTGAAGATGTTAAAACAACTATTAAAAATTATGGAGATTATAATGCTAATGCTACTCTTGCTGACTTACAAGGTAATACCATTGTTATCAGCCATTGGTATGCGGGCTCTCCTGACTTTATAATACAATACGACACCTTTCTTAAGTTCCTTGATGAATGGAAAATTGTCTATGCAGCAAGACCTTCAGAAATTATCGTCACCATGGATGATCAGCACCAACATTTTACTATTGAAGCAATTCCTTAAACGAAAGTATTACACTGACATTATTGTTGCTGATTAACGTTTCCTTATGTTGAATGTTTCGTCGGTTGAACTGATGTTATTACATGGTGCAGCGCACTCTTCCGCGCCGTAAGCTCAGTGCAACAATGTTCAAGCTTGATTACTTCATCAGTGAGATTGTTATCATATTTTTGTAAGGTAGTTTTATCAGCTTTAGCAAAAAAACTATTCGCGTCCTGTTCTAATATTTATACATTTTTGCAATACTATGTTGTTCTATGTGCGCAAGTTTTTCATGCATATCAGCACATAATTTGGTTATTTGGCCATATTGATGCGCAATCGATTCGGTAGGATTTTTTTTAACTACCGATTTTTTCTTTTCTTTAACAAATGATTCATCGCTAACTAAACAATGCGTAATTAATGTTATCAAAAATAACAATCTAAAAAGGTAATACATATATTTTCTTTCAGATCAAATTTAAATAGCGCAATCCTAGCCGAATATAGTCAAGCAGTGCTGCAATAACAAGTATTATTAATAATACTATTACGGCATAGTAGGTTTTGATTGGATGTAAATCAAAAAAATAACAGACAAAAACCCAAATAATAAAAACTACCTGTGCAAACATTGCATATTTGCCAAGCAATCTTGGTACAATATCCAATTGTCCCTCATGGTATACAATAAACCACGATCCTCCTAGCACGATCAATTCTTTGATCGCTATTATGGCGACGAACCACCAAGGAATACTAAACAGTGGCGATTGTACTAACGCTAGCGTAAAAAAACAGGATACTATAAGAATTTTATCGGCTATCGGATCAAGAAATGCGCCTAAAAAAGTTTTTTCATTATACCACCGTGCAAGCAATCCATCCAAAATATCGGTTGACGCGGCTACCAAAAAAAGAATAAACCCCATCGTCCATGCATGCATAACAAATGCTGCTACAATGAATGGGTTAATATAATACGAACTATCGTAACTACCGTTGTACGGTAATTTTTTTTTCATGCGCAGGTAATGTTGTAAAAAATGAGCTTATGGTTTGTTTCATACTATATTATTTCAGCAGTATAGGTATTATGTTTTTTATCAGATCAGTATAGCACGTGCATCATACTACTACTATAGTAACGACGAATTATTAATAACACCACCACCAAGACATTCATTACCATCATACAAAACCGCAAATTGCCCAGGTGCAATGCCTTGATCGCGTTCCGCTAATTGAATTCGTGCATGATTATCATTAATAAAATCTATGGTACACGGATAACTATGGCTTCCGTGGCGCAATTTTACCTCAAGAGCTGTTTTTTGTGGCGCAGTGCCCGTAATCCAATGGCAGTTAACGATCTCAAAGTGGTCACGAATTTTATCTTCTTGGTAATACGCGCGCGAAATATACACAATATTAGCAGCGCTATCTTTTGATACTACATACCACGGGCCCCCTGCAAGCCCAATTCCCTGCCGTTGCCCAATGGTGTAATACCAAAATCCTGCATGCGTTCCCATTACCGTTCCGGTTTCCATTTCAACTAATTGACCAACTCGTTCCCCTAAATGAAAGCGCAAAAATTCTGAAAATTTTAATTTGCCCAAAAAACAAATTCCTTGGCTATCTTTTCTGCTTTTATTCGGGATATCAATGGCATGCGCATACGCACGCACTTCATGTTTTGCCATGTGCCCTATGGGGAAAAGCGCCCGTGACAATTGCTGCTGACTGACGTGCGACAAAAAATAAGTCTGATCTTTAATAGGGTCCGGCGCTTTTAATAATCGCGCAACACCCTGTTCATTACTTGTTTGGGCATAATGTCCGGTTGCAACAAATGCAAAATCAGTACCAATTTTCGAAAGAAAGGCACCAAATTTAATGCGTTGATTACACAAAATGTCGGGATTGGGAGTTCTGCCCTGCTTGACTTCAGCAATGGTATAAGGAAACTACTTCTTGCCAATATTCTTTTTGTAATGAAACAACTTCAAGCGGCACTTCAAGCATAGCGCACACCGCCTGCACATACGAAAGATCTTCCTGCCAGGGGCACGTTCCTAAAAAGGAAAGCTCATCTTCTAACCAGATTTTAAGATAAAAAGCGGTAATATCGTATCCCTGTTGTTTAAGGAGTGATAATGCAACAGAGCTATCAACACCACCTGAAACCAGAACTGCTATTTTCATATATTGTTACGTTAAATTGTATGTAATGCCTATGGTTATTATATAATTATACAATACTATAAAAAAAATTGTACTGTGAATTCGGGAGGAGATAACAAGTGAAAACATAAGATTAATGCAAAACTGAAATATTAATATTTTATAATTTTATCGGCATTTTGCTTTATCATCTCTTTTCTGTGTACAATAACATAGGGCTTGTTGTCCGTTTGTGCACGTATTTTATTTTGACCTAAAAACCGCCCATCTATTTTACAATAGCAGCCATCATGCACCGGTGCTATTAAAGGATAAACATGTGGATTATATTTTTTTGTACCAGTAGGTAGCTTTGTAGGATAATAATAAAATAATGTAGAGATTCGATTACATGGCAAAGTGTACTTAAGGAGATTTGCTTTTACTTGAAAATTATCCCTTAACGATTGAATTCTCTTTGTACCTTCCACATCTTTACTACCTTTTAGCATTTGTTCTGTTTTTATTGATTCCTCTTGGCCTCCATATTCTTTTCGTAACCCATTAGCTGCTTTTTGAAATTTTACATAGCGCGCATAATCTGCTGGATGAGGATCGAGCATTGCATTTGAAAAATATTTTATTCTATCAAAAATGCCTTTTGATTTGCTTCTTTGGTTATCATCAATAGCTTTGAAGAAATAGGCCATTTCATCTAATATTTTTATTGCTTTTTTTACTTCAATATTTTTTTTTACAATATTTTGTTTAAGCTTTTTTATCGAAAATGTATCTGCATTAGATTCAGACATATATCCAAAGCCCATCTTTAAATACTGTCCCATCTTTACGCCTAGATATATTCCACCCAAAAAAGTAATAAATTCTTGACCATTAGTTTTTTCCCTCTGCTGCATTATCAAATTTGGAATACCTAGTGCGCCTGCAAAAACAATATTTTGTAACGGTAACCGATTTTTATCCCATACACAATGGCCATATTCATGCAAAAGGAGTCCTTGAGCGCACGCAATGTAATTATAAGCATAAGGAAGATACGGATGATCAGGACATTCTTCACCATTATTTTTGATAAATTCAAAGTTAAACTCTAAATTTTTGGTTTCCTTTTCACTAACTATAATAGTATCGGATGAACCACTAACCATCGCTGCATAGGGGGATGTTACGTCTTTGGTTACTATAGTTTTTGTGTTATTAGGATCTCTTCCTGCTAACAGAGCTTGTTGTTTTACAAAATCATTAATCTGTTTAGAACAGGATTTAGTATTATAGCCAGTTGCTAATTGGACAGCGGTTTTAAAATCACCTAATGAATCTCTTAATGTATCCATGCAAAAGCTTGTATGGATACTAAAAAACAGTAGTATTGCTGTATAGTGTGCAACTTTTATCATTAACTTTCCCTAAAAAATTGAATTCCCCAAAAAATAATATAACTATATTAAATATTAGAATATTTGCTGATAAATTGCAAATTTGATTTATTTCAAAAAAGAGTCTAGATGCGATAAAAACATAATCCAAAATTCGAGAATAATAACCTCGCAATTCAACCCCAAAGGATGCGTGTTTAGATTCACCTATCCCTACCACAATTTTTATGATAAAATGCTAGAAGTTATTAAATTTTCCTAAATTTAAAGGTCATGTAATTTATTATGAACCCGATAGAAACGATTCAAAAAAGTTTTTTACAGTTTATTCAACAACAGTTTTCTCTTAGCGCGCAAGAGTGTTCTTCTATCTCATTTTCTATCAATACTGATGAACAAAAACAGGCTTTTGGTGATATTACGAGTAATGCTGCACTAATTCTCGCAAAAAAAATACACAAAAATCCTCACGCCATTGCGCAGGAAATCAGCTCAAATTTTATGCATGAAGCTATTGAAACCATACACATCGCTGGTGCTGGATTTGTTAATATAACACTCAAGCACAGCTGGTGGGTAATGATAGCCGAACAACTCTTTAACAATAAAGAATCTTTTTTTAGATTAGATGAAAGTGTTCCTAAGCACTACGTTTCGATTGAATTTGTCAGCGCGAACCCTACCGGGCCATTACATATTGGGCACGGCAGAGGAGGCATTATCGGCGATGTTTTAGGAAATGTTTTTTCATTTTTAGGCCACAAGGTTGTAAAAGAATTTTATATCAATGATGCCGGCTCACAAATAACCAAATTAGGTATGTCATTTAAAATACGTTGTCAGCAACTGTTAGGTATGTCCGTTGAGCTTCCGGAAGAATCGTATCATGGTGAATATCTGATTCCCTTAGCACAGAGCTGCGTAGACCAGTACGGCGCTGCATTGCTTCAACAACCGGATATTTTTTTTGCACAGTATGCAAAAGAACACTTATTAGAACATATTAAAAAAACATTATCTGATTATGGTATTACGTTTGATTGTCTGGTTTTCTGAAAAAACATTGCATGATAGTGGTGCTATTGCTACGGGCATTTCCCATTTAACTGAACAAGATACAACTTACCAAAAAGATGATGCACTTTGGTTTAGAGCAACCACCTTTGGTGATGATAAAGATCGTGTACTGCGTAAAGCAAATGGTGAATTAACGTATATTGCAGCCGACGTTGGCTATTTAGAAAATAAAATAGCGCGAAATTTTGATCATCTTATTATAGTACTTGGCCAAGATCATCATAGTTACGTAGCGCGCTTAAAAGGTATTTTACAGGCTTTGAATCATGATCCTGCCATTCTTGATGTTATCTTATTTCAATTGGTAACCCTCAAAGCAACCGGACAATTATTACGCATGTCAAAAAGAACCGGCAATATTGTTACGCTCGATGATCTGATTGAAACCGTTGGTAAAGATGTTGCTCGCTTCTTTTATCTCAATAGAAAAGCTGACGCACATTTAGATTTTGACGTTGATTTGGCATTAAAAAAAACTGATGAAAATCCAGTATACTACATACAGTATGCCTACGTGCGCACTAAAAGTATTTTGCAAAAAGCAGAACAAGAACCTGATTTACGAGTTATTAATGACCGTGACACCGTAGGGTTAAGTGACGCAGAACAATTATTGCTCAAAAAGATTATTTCTTTAAATCTACTCTTGCAATCTATTACCAAACATTATCAAACGCATACGCTGGCTTATTATGTTCTTGAATTAGCGCAACTATTTCATGCGTATTATGCTAAAAATCGTATTATTGATCCGGAAAAAGTAACACAAAGCAGAGCTCGTTTGTTATTGGTTACTATTGTCAGAAATACGTTAGAAACATGTCTTAATTTACTCGGCATTAGCTGCCCTGAAAGCATGTAAATACGATGAGTTCTCCCCGTGATTATTCCAATATTATAATTGCATATTGAAAAATAGATTTTTTTTAATGATTATTAGTTGAATACTATCTCAATCATATGCATTATGGTATACTATTAATAAATAAATTATATATACTATTTTACCTACTTTTAAACTATGAATCTTAATCTTGCAAGAAAATGGCGATCACGTAACTTTGACCAAATCATCGGTCAACAATTGTCAATTAGAATACTTAAAAATAGTCTTTACCGAAATCATTTTTTTCCGGTGTATCTCTTTTCTGGCCAGCGCGGCTGTGGCAAAACAACCACGGCGCGAATTTTTGCCGCTGCGGTTAATTGCAAAGAATTAATACCCTTTCAACAATCTCCTAAGGATAGTTCTATCCCCTGTTTGGCCTGTACTTCTTGCCAGGCAATGATGCATGGCCGACATCCGGATTTTATTGAAATTGATGCGGCATCGCATACCGGTGTTGATAATGTACGCAATATTATTGAGGCAGCATCCTTTTTACCATTATTGGGAACAAAAAAAATATATCTTGTTGATGAAGCACACATGTTAAGCAAAGCCGCTTGTAATGCCTTTTTAAAAATTTTAGAAGAACCGCCAACCTCAGTTTTTTTTATTTTAGCAACCACCGACCCGCAAAAAATACCGGATACGGTAAAATCACGCTGTTTCCAATTATTATTTAATGCGGTTGCAGCTGATGAGGTGCGCGATCATTTACAAGCCATTTGTAATCAGGAATCGATACCATGTGATACCGAAGGATTACAAACTATCGTTAATCATAGTGGCGGATCAGTGCGCGATGCTATTAACTTATTAGAACAGGTTAGATTTTCTACTGATTGCGTAACTAAACAGGCGGTATTAGCCGTTATTGGTTATATTGATGATCATCAAATGCAAAAACTTTTAGACATTTTAATAACAAAGAATACTGAAGATCTCGTGCAATGGTTACACCATAATCGTATTGAAGAACACACGGCCATCACCGTATGGAATTCATTGCTTGAACTTATTGGCTCAGCATTATGGAATTCTTATGGTGTTAGTTCAAAAGAAACCGTAAACCCTGAACATTATTCTGCATCAGAATTATGTTCATTATTACAAATGCTCTATGATTACGAACTATTATTATTGAAAACAACCTCGCAACATCGGCTACTAGAAAACATTTTTTTTATTATGTGCCAACAACACCAAGAATTACCGCCATCAACCATAGTAAAAAAAACGGAAGTATCAGTAGATCGCCCATCAGTTGCAAGCGTTAAAGAAGAGATTAAACCACAACTAATTGCAAAAACATCTACCGTTAACCAACAATGGAATCTTGCATTGAATCAGATTGAAACACTTAATGATCCATTGCTCGCCTCTATTTTTAAGCAAGGGCGTTTTGTAAGCTTTGATGAAGCTTCGGGTAACCTTGAGCTACATTTTGCTAAAGATTTTTCTTTTTTTAAAGAAAGGCTTGATAGCACGATCACCTTATGGAAACCATTGTTACAAAAAATTTTTGGGCAACGGGTACAATGCAATGCACATTTTATTGAGGAACAAAAAAATATTGGAAGCGATGCTCCCGATAAAAAAATGGAAACACCAATGCCAGTAGGGCAAAAGAATTCTACGGCAAAAACCGTCGTTGATAATTTTATTGCAAAAAAAGATCATAGAAAAGAATCCGGGGTAAATAATTCTACGTCTGAAAAAGCTGCTATGCTTTTAAAAATATTTCCGGGCTCTATAACTGAAATACCTAAGGAACATCATGAGTAAACTGCCTAAAGTAGTAATTGTTGGCAGAACAAACGTTGGCAAATCAACCTTATTTAATAGATTATCGGTCGACGTAAAAAGTTTAATGCTCGATTATCATGGCGTTACGCGAGATTTTATTACCGATACTATTTGTTGGCAAGAAAACTGTTTTGAACTCATTGATAGCGGTGGTATCAGTTTACAAAAAACACAGGACGAATTAGCCGCCAAAGTGCAACAGATTGTATTCCAACTTATTGAATCGGCTGATATTATTCTTTTTGTATGTGACGGTACTATTGGATTGCTTCCGGAAGATCGTGAAATCGGTAATTATTTGCATAAGCTGAATAAAAAAGTCATGTTAATCATTAATAAAATTGATAGAAATCAAGCACAGCAACTTTCGTATGAATTTCTGAAGCTCGGTTTTGCTCATGAATATAGTATCTCCGCTCAACATGGTCTTGGTATTCATGATGTATTAAATGGCATTATTCCGTTACTGCCAAAAAAAATAACCGAAGATACGGAAAAAACTACTTCATACAGAATTGTTTTATTGGGTAAACCAAATGTTGGAAAATCTTCGTTAATGAATATGCTTTTGGAGCGCGAGCGTTCGTTAGTGAGTACTATTGCAGGAACAACTCGAGAAGCAATAACCGAACCATTAACCTTCTATCAAGAAACTATCGCGCTAACCGATACGCCCGGTATACGCCGCAAGCGATCGGTAGGAGAACAACTTGAACAGATGATGGTTAAAACGTCATTTCGGGCACTCGATCACGCTGCAATTGTTTTATTACTTATCGATGCCGCATCAGGAGTTTTGAGTGATCAAGAATTAAAATTGGCTTTTTATGCTTTTGAACAGGGAAAAGCGCTGATTGTGTTATTCAATAAAGAAGATACCATGAATCCTCAACAACGCGCTGATTTAGACGTTGAGATGGATCGATATGATTATTTTATCAAAAAAATTCCGCATCTTTTTATTTCATGTAAAACTGGAAAAAATATTGGGCGCATTTTACCACTCGTTAAAAAAGTATGGGAACGGCATAGCCAATGGTTGCCTGCAGAAGAATTGAATCGAATCTGCAAAGATGCATTAGAGAGAACTCCTTTGTATCATCAATCGCACAAATTAGTAGTTCATAAGGCGGAGCAAATTGCCACGGCACCGGTAACCATATTATTAAAAGTAAACCAACCATTATGGTTCGGACCAAGCCAACAAGCATTTTTTGCCAATGTTATTCGTAATCACTATGATTTGTTAGGTGCTCCGCTGATTATGGTACCAAGAAAAAAAGGCTAAAAAAAATCAATATTGCTTTTGTTAATTACTTTATTGTACCATTACAATAAAATAAGGAGTTGGTATGAATAAGCGAATTTTTTTTCATGAAATGGAACGTTCTGTAGCAATGGAACGCTATGCTGATGAACAATTAGAAAAAATTGTTAAATTTTTAGAACATGAACGAGAACCTATTTATTTGGATTTAACGATAGAAGCCGGACGCCCGCATGCTCATCACAAGGTCAATCTTCTATTAAAAACACCACACTATGAGCTTATCGCTCAAGATGAAGGCCCTGAAGCGTACAAAGTACTCGATACGGTTATTGACACTATGTATAAGAATCTTCGTAAAAAGAAAGAAGAACGTGTTGATAACCAAAAAACTACTAATTGGTACAAAGGAACCTAATCTTTTTAGATAGTGCTTAAAAACGATAAAGACCTTAATTACAAATCATTTCCTATCTGAAACTACCCATTTGATTAATATATAAAAATCATGTAAAATTGTATTATAGATTTAATACTAATAATCAAAGAATAATAACTGTATTGTTGCATAAAGGTAATCATGAGCAATAGCATACTTCTCGTTAAACTAATTTTTAACTTTGTTATCGGTTTATTTAGTAGTTCTCCCTTTGATATTACCTTGATTGACCCTAATACTCTTTCTCAAGAAGCTACGCTCGAATTAAAAAATTTTGAAGCATCTTTTAGTTATCCATTCAGTAATACCGAAGAGTTTAAAATTCAACATGGCAAAGATGGTAACTACTTTGCTTTTTTTGAACGCCTTGGAAAACCTTATTATTACATGGCACGAAACAAAGAAAATAAAAAATTCACTAAAACCGTTGATAATGAAACGGTAACTCTTGAGCACAAACGAGGAGAACTTGCTGCGGTAGGATGCGGAATTTTAAGGAAACTCAAAACATATAATGGTACATCAATTAATGCTTGGTATATCTGTGATTTAAAAGTTAATACATCGTATCAAGGCGAGCACTTACCGTTAATAATGACGCAAAAGGCACTCGTACCGAGATTTGTACAATGCCCTAGAGGCTTTGGTATTTGCATGAATCCACCATCAGGAGAACCAAAGGCGGCCGGTATTTTTAAAAAACATGGCCCAATTCCAGGGCTCGATACACAGACACTAAATCTCTATACCTTATCTGCACAAGATGTTAAAAAACATCAAGCATCTATAGAAGATTGTCTCAAAAAACATGGTTACCTGAATGAAACTATGCAGATTAATTTTGTTTCAACCAACGGCGCCAAAGATTATATTATTTTTGATAAATCTGGCAACAATCAACGTCCATGGCATTTGTTTCATATGAACGTTGATACAACGAGAACTACCGAATATCACCACGATGGTTGTTATATGATTTCTTCGGTAGATACAACGCCGCTTGATACTGAGTTAAAATCTATAATAGGTTCGCCATCTTCAACGGCTCAAATCGTTAGTTTTGGCATGAAAGATGTTGATTTTAATTTTTTAACGTCAGATCAAATTTAAATTTTTTTGATCATTATTGTTTTTATATACTGCTCATCAACTCATTGATAAATAGTTCAGCGGGCATAGTATATAATTCACTTCCCCACTGTTTAATAACTTCATTAGTAACCGGATCAACAAGAAGGAAGGTAGGAAATCCTACAATAGTATAGTTGTTTTTAAGCGTGTTATACGGTTCTGCTTTTTCATTGGTACCATCTACACTCAGCGGAACCACAAGATTTAATGCTTGCATAACATTCTGATCTACTAACAATGTTTTGTTAATGGCAGTACATATTGAACAAAACTGTGCCCAAAAATCGATAAATATTTTTTTATTTTCTGCTCGTGCTTTGTGCAAAGCATGTTCGTACGAAGTGTGCCAGATACTAGCATGATTACTATATTTCTCTTGATACCGCATTTTAAATGATTGCGTTAACAGCACCACCGAAAGTGCTATTAACAACATACCAAAAATATTATTTATTGTTTTCCACATTGAGCGAACCATCGGTTGCGTGCTGTACACATAGTAGATGCCAACAACGAGAATTATCAAAGAAGTAATAAACATTAAAATATGTAAGGGTACAATATTACTTAAATAATATAAGCAAACACCTATCAGCATAAAGCCAAAAAACTTTTTAATTTCAAGCATCCAAGAACCGGTTTTTGGAAACATGGTTAGTGAATTGGAAAAAGTTCCTATAACTAACAACGGTGTACTCAATCCAACACCAAAGGAAAATAACAATAAAAACCCTAAAAGCGTATTGCCCAAGGTGGCTACAATACTTAATAAAAGAGCCAATCCTGGCGAAACGCATGGTGAAGCAATAGTGCCACTCGCAGCGCCAAAAATAAATGCCGATACCAAAGAACCGTTAGTTTTGATGTTATGTTGTGATTGAAAAACACGCGGAATATATAATTCATATAATCCAAACATTGAAAATGCTAAATAAAGAAGAATAATAACGATAAACGCTACCGATAGCGGATGTACGAGTAATTTACCATATAAAGGACCACTACAACTTGCCAAAAGGCCAAAACAAGCAAAGGTGGTTGCCAATCCCATCGTGTAGCAAAATGCTAAAAAAAAGTTATAGATAAATGACGAACTTCGTTGTGCTTGCAATATTCCTACGGTGATAGGAATCATAGGATAAATACAAGGGGTTAAACTCAAAAGTATCCCCAGTAAAAAAACAAGCAAAATACGTATTGGCGTAGATTTAGTTTGCTCGATCAACGTTGATACATATTTTGCATAATTCCATAACACCTGCATTATTGATTTCTTTGGTGAAGACTTAGCAGCAGGTTCATGCTGAGTCTTTTTTTTAACCGTGTCAGCTATTATGGTTTGCTCTTCTGTTTTTTGCACCAGCGTTGAGGAAGCATTAGCTATACTAAAAGAAAGCGGTATAAGTTCGATCTGAGGCGATTGCTGACTGTAATGATACGTAACGTGCAAAAAAGCATTATCGACAGCTTTGTCAGTACTATTTTCAACGATAAAAGTTATATAAAAATCTTCATCAAAAACTAATTTCGTTTCTTTACTTACTTCATCATAATGGTTTACCGCTTCTCGGCTACTAGACCAATCGGATAGTACAATCTCCGGACTATCAACCGAAACATTAAGAGAATCTTTATAGAGATAATTGCCGGTTTTTATTGCAAAAAATACCGTTATTTTCTGTTTTTTCAGATCAATGCTTTCATGTTTAACCGTTATTGAAGCAGTAAGAACCATGCTCATAACTAAAGAAAAAACTGTAATAAAAAATCTACTGGTATTCATAACGTTCCTGACACTAGTGTTGCTATTTTATTAAGCATTGTTAAACTTTTAAGAGTATTTCTTCCGTTAAGAATACATCAATTTAACATTTTTTTAAATTTAAAAGTTTTGGGGTTGTAGCTCAGTTGGTAGAGCGCATGGATGGCATTCATGAGGCCACCGGTTCGATTCCGGTCAGCTCCACCAGTTTTTGACTGAAATTGATCAAACACTACATTTTATTTTCGATGCATAAAAGCTGTCATGCATTTTTTATACTTTTTATCTTAGCGCTTTCAACATAACCAAGAGACACCTTATGAATAATTTTTTACGTACAACACTTTTTATAAATATATTAACCGTATTATCTTGTGCTGGCATGGATAAAGCAATTCTTCCCCTATTTCCCTCAATTAGTAAAGCTAATGATGGTGATTTTAATAGAATCTTAAATGGTATGCAAAATATAAAGCTGAACAAAGATACTCGCGCTATATTAAAAAATTTTGCTACATACCACAAGCAATCATTAATCTATCAAGAACAAAACTCACCACAATCGATATTAGATGATCCTACCTCCAACTTATACATCAAAGAAATTTTAGGGTTGACTGTGTTTGGTGTTGCAACACTAGGCCTCGTCTACGCTTCAACGTATCCTGAAATATTGTCACGTAAACATATGATATTATATCCAGCAACTTTTTTATCTGGTTACGTATGCATAGAAGGATTAAAAAAAATATTCTGTCGAGATAATTTAAACAATCAAATAGCAAGCCTTGAAGTCATAGAAAAAACGTTAGATAACTATAACGTTCAAGATTGAAATCAAAAGTGAAACAGCTCAAAAAAGCTGTTTCACTTACAAAAAAAATTGCTAACGTCTTTCATTAAGCCATATTTCACTAACCATTTTACTTAACTGGCTACGCTCACTGTGATGCAGGAATACGGTTCCAAAAAGTGATTGTCCTTTAAATTTGTTGCTGGCAACTACCAATCCATTGCTACTGAAATCCAAATACGGCAAATCAATTTGATACGGATCACCAACAAGAATAATTTTACTGCCCTCGCCCACACGGCTAATTAATGTTTTAACTTCATGCGGCGTTAAATTCTGTGCCTCATCAATTAAAATATATTGATACGGAATTGATCTACCACGCATGTAGGTGATAGCTTCAAGACTTATTTTGCCTTCTTTTATCAGCACATCTAATGATTCCAATTTTCTTTGTGATCGATCGTGCCGTTTTTGCTTTTTATGACGCGAGCCACCCTTATCAGCATACACCATAGCACCTTCATATGATTGCTGCTCCATAGTGCCCGTGCTCACCGCATGAACAATAAAATCCATATTATCATAAATTGGTTGCATCCAACTGTGCAGTTTTTCTTCAATAGTTCCGGGTAGATAACCGATATCAGCGCCAAGGGGAACCACCGGCCGCGAAACGAGCATTTTGCTAAAATCATCGAGCGTTAAGACTTGATATAATCCTGCCAATAAGGCAAGAAATGTTTTACCCGTGCCTGCTGGACCGAGCAGATTAACTAATTGGATCTGCGGATCGAACAATAAATCGAGTGCCATCACCTGTTCAATGTTGCGTGCTTCAAGCGGCCACTGCAAATACGGTGCTTCGACTTTTTTAAATTGTGAACCGCCTAAATAACGAAATAGTTTATAATTGAAGGGATTATTCTGGCTTTCCAAAACTATAAATTCATTAACAACTAAATCATAATGCTCAGGAATTTCTTCTAACTCTCCAGGAAATTCTTTTTTTAATGAAATTGAGGGGACTGCAACATGCACCCATCCTTTATAAAAATTTTTTGGTGATGTATGTTCTTTTAAGTAATCTTGCGTTGCAATGCCAAGAACATCTGCTTTAATACGAGCATTTAAATCTTTTGAAATAAAGATAACTTCGCACCCCCTGCTCTGTAACTGGGCAACGGTATACAAAATCATATTATCAACGATATTTAAACTCAATTCTGCTGGTAATGAAATAGTTTTCTCCGGCACAAACAATACCCTAAAGATACCACCATTATCAAGGGGAACTCCGTCTCTGAGCGAACCCTTAGACCGTAACGAATCAAGATATCGAATAACTTGACGTGCATTATATCCACGATCAGTATTTTCTTCTTTAAACCTATCGAGCTCCTCTAGCACCAATATAGGGATTCCTAGCGTAGCACAATTAAAAGAAAATATTGATTCTGGGTCATGGAGTAACACATTAGTATCAAGAACATATATTCGTTCTGAAATCATATACTCCTTCCTGACTTTTTTTAGTAAAAATCATAGTCACTCCCTGAACCCTATCATACTGTTTCCGGAGTAGCAATCATCAACGTCAAAGATTTCTTTTTTCATGAACATTCCTATAAACATCAAAACTGATATACTAAGATATACTTGTTGAGCACCTTAAGGAGTTAATGTATGGATAATAAAAAAAATTTACAAAATTTACGCCATTCAGCTGCACATTTAATAGCTCATGCTGTTAAAGAATTATTTCCTCAAACACTACTTACTATTGGACCAGCTACGCAAGAAGGTTTTTTTTATGATTTCCTTCCTCAACATAATTTTAAAGATGAAGACCTTCCGCTCATCGAAGCAAAAATGCAGGAAATAGTTGAACGAGATTTACCACTTACTCATAAAGAAATTTCAAAAGATGAAGCTCGTACATTATTTGCAAACAATCGCTTTAAGCTCCAGTTGATTGATGAAATTCCTGGGCAAACCGTAGGTTTATCGCAACAAGGAGATTTTTTTGACCTGTGCAAAGGGGGACATGTAGCTTCAACTAAAGAGCTCAAACATGTTAAATTATTAGGTATATCCGGTTCTTATTGGAAAGCAGATAAAAATAATCAAGCTTTACAGCGAATAACGGGTACGGCTTTTTTCACGCAGGAAGAGCTCGCAGCCTTTTTGCATAGAAAAGAAGAAGCGTTATTATATGATCACCGTCGGCTCGGCAAATTACTCAATCTTTTTTCATTTCATGATGAAGGTGTCGGTTTTCCTTTTTTTCATCCTAAAGGCAAACTCATTATTAATATTCTGATTGATTATCTCAGACAGCTTCAAATAAAAAATAATTATCAAGAAATATCGACTCCCATATTGTTAAATGATGAGCTATGGAAGCGATCTGGGCATTATGCACATTACAAGGATAATATGTATTTTTGCCAGATTGATGATCAAAGTTATGCCATCAAACCCATGAACTGTCCCGGAGCATTCTTAGTCTATGGGGAACGCCCTCATTCATACCGTGAACTTCCGGTTAGATTATCTGAGTTTGGCCTTGTTCATAGACACGAACTTTCAGGAGTTTTGCATGGATTAATGCGCGTAAGGGCATTTACTCAAGATGATGCCCATATTATTTGTACTTTCGATCAACTGGAAGAAGAAATTCAACACGTTATCAACCTAACCTATACGGTATTAAAACGATTTAATTTTAATCAGGTAAGGGTTGCTATCTCAACAAAACCTATAAATGCTATGGGCAGTGATGATTTGTGGGAAAAAGCAACTAAAGCTCTTAAAAATTCTTTAGACAAGAATAATATTGAATATACCATAAAAGAAGGTGAAGGGGCATTTTACGGGCCAAAAATCGAGTTTTTAATTCAGGATTCGATGGAACGTGAATGGCAATGCGGAACCATCCAAATTGATTTTTTCCAATCACATAACTTTGACCTTACGTATATTAGTTCTCAAGGCACTAAAGAGCGCCCTGTTATTATTCATAGAGCCATCTATGGTTCATTAGAACGTTTTTTTGCTATTTTATTAGAACATTACAAGGGAAACCTTCCATTGTGGTTGGCTCCAGTTCAACTAAAAATACTAACCATCACTGATGAACAAATCTCCTATGCCCAAACTATTATGCAATTTTTGCAACCACATGGGTACAGGGTGGAATTGGATCAATCTTCGGATCAAATTTCAAGTAAAATTAAAGCCGCACAGCTCGAAAAAATACCGATTATGATTATTATTGGTAAAAAAGAAGCCGCCAACGGCACGGTTACGCTCCGTTATAATGATGGCAAACAAGAATTTAATGTAGAAAAAGAAACGTTATTAGCAACTTTACATGCTTTACAACAAGCATAATATTCCTCATATAATTTTTTCACGGGTAATAGATACAAATAAAGTATAAAATATTTTTTTTTAGTAAAAATAACAAAAAATTAAAATTAAAATATAAAAAATATTGACTTTTAAAGTTTAAAGTATGTACCATCAATAATGAAGATGAAATATGTATTATTAATCCTTTACAAAAGGGAGTAGTCATGGTTAAAAGAAAAGTTGCAGCTAAAAAAGCCGCTCCAAAGAGAAAAGTCGCTAAAAGAGCCGCTTCAAAAAGAAAAGTTACCAAGAGAGCTGCTACAAAAAGAAAAGCTGCTAAAAGAGCACCTGCTCGAAAAGGTCATGCTGCTGCTAAAAAAGCTGCAAGCAAATAATCTTAATTCGTTAAACAAAAACGCTGTATTCCAGTAATGATTACAGCGTTTTTCTATTTTTAGCGACTTTTTGTTACATCAACTCTTTTGCAAAGATCAAAAAGAGGACATTTCGAACACCAGGGAGAGATAGGAACGCAAATATTTTGTCCCCACATTACTAAAAGTTCATTAAATTCAATCCAATGGTGCTCCGGTACAACTTTTTTAAGGGCTCGTTCCGTTTCCTCGGGAGTTTTTGTTTTAATAATACCGAGCCTATTTGAGATTCTATGCACATGAGTATCAACACACAGTGCGGGAATGCCAAAGCCAATTCCTAGAACTAAATTAGCCGTTTTTATGCCAACACCAGAAATAGAACGTAATTGTTCTTGCGTATGGGGCACCACGCCCGCAAATGTTTCAATAATATCCTTACTCACACTATGAACTAAGAGCGATTTGCGCCGATAGAAACCTAAGGGATATAAGATACGATGAAGTTCATGTAATGGAATGGCAAGAAGTTCTTGGGGCGTTTTTGCTTGCTTAAAAAGTTTCCTACAAACCGGCAGGCATATGATATCTTTCGTTCGTAATCCGAGTAAACACGCGATAAGTATAAGAAAAGGGTCTCGACCAAATTCTTTAACGATATAATACATCATCGGCTTTGTCATATTCTTGGTATGTTCACGTAAAATTGCAATAATTTTTTCAATATGAACATCTACCAGGGATTCCGATAATCTATTAATGTTTGATCCTTTTTAACTGATATTTGTAATAAGAAGATAGCTGTGTTAGAATAACAAGGCTAAACTGTTATTGACATATTTCAATAAAATCCGCATCAACTGGTGGAACGACGGTCAAGGGAGAAATTAAACTAACAAACATTATAGCAATCACTACTAAACTATAGTTTTTTTTGCTTACCATAAAGGCCCCTTCAAAAAATAAATTTAAATGATAATTAAGGACTAAATATAAGCATTTTTACGTAAAAAAGCAAGAAAAAGAATATGACATTTTTAATAGATCCTCTCTATCAAATAGTTAGTAATTTTTATTTTTTATTATCCGTATTATCGGTAACTTTTTTATTAAAAACGGGTTTATTAGTATTAGCTATAATTCACGCCTCACGTTCAGAAAAAATAAAAAAACCATGGTTTTTTTTGTTATTAGTATTAATTGGATCTATGTTTTCAGATGCTACTTGGATTATAACCATATCAAAAAAGTTGTTTTTTGATTATGTTGAATATAAAACCATGCTAATTTTGTTTGTGCGTTTATCATGGGCCTGGCATATTATTGAATACCAGTCGCTATGCTTATTTATTGAAACATTAACCGAAAAAAATTATATAAAAAATTATAACAAACTCTTCGTTGTAGGCAGTTTTGCATTAACCCTAATGCATACCTATTTTGCAGTATTTAAATTTTATGATGTACATGATAGACCGCCCTTTGAATATACCTTAACACAAATCAGTTCTTTATACGTTTTTGTTATTATGATGCCAACTTTATATTTTGCATTCAAAAATATACGGTTAAAAAAATTACCAAAAATTTTAACGAAACAATTAAAAATACTTATTCAATTTTTAATATGTCCCTCACTGATATCAGATTTTCTTCAAATGTATCCCTTTTCATTCTACCCTGGCTACAGAGCCAGTAACTATGCTGCTGTTAGTATTTCAACGATACTTTTAACCTTTGCCTTTTATTTCTGCGCAAAAAAAATGATAGGGTTGCGATTCCTTAACTTTAATAACCATGTACAATCACCGGATAGATTTAATTTTATTAATGATTTTCAGATTGTGCTTGAGCAACTGAGCCAAGTAACAAACCTTAAGGAATTGGGGCATATAACACAGGCCTTTTTTAAAGAAGCATTTGGTATACAACCGAGTAGAACGTTGCTCTACTTACGCAACCTTGAAACTAATAAAAAACACGAAGATGAGATTGATGCATCCAATTCACTCGGTTCGGTTGTAGAACATTTCATCCGTAGAGATGATAACAGCACCGCCGATTCAGTTTCGTCATTTCTTTTTCAAACCAAAATTCTTATCGCTGATGAATTAGCATTCAGTAATTTTTATGACGAAACCTCTTTGAGCCAAGAAATTCTTTCATTCCTCAATCTTATTAATGCCGATATTTTCATACCAATTTACGAAAAAAAAATCATTATTGCTTATATCATTGTAGAACGTGAAGCTCGCAATAATGAATTTTATACCAAAATGGAACATGATGAAATGACGGTGTTTGCAAGTTATCTTGCCAACGTCATTAATTTATTAAAAAATCGCAATCTTAATTCACTCATCCAACAAGAAAAAGAAATGCGTGAAGAACTTTATATAAAACATCAAGAAATTAATCAATATAAAGAAAGCATCCGTTCATTTTTACATGATACACAACAACGCAAAATCGGTATTATCTTTTATAAAAATCGAAAATTTTCGTATGGTAATCAAGCGGCCAAAGAATTCATTGACATCAATCCTAACACGCAAGATGGCCATTCATTGACTAAAGCACTAAAAACTATTGTGCATAATGTACAAGAATATAAAACAGCGCAAACATTATTAGTAAAAGATACTCAAGGTAACAAAATAGTAATTTCGGGTATTTCTAATTTAGAGGAAAATAATATCATTATTACTATATATTATCCGGAAATTGCCGATATCTTAAAAGAACAACTCTCGCAAGCAAAAAATCCAAGCGAATGGGATTATATTCTTTACTTAGAAACTACGCAAACGGGAAAATTAATTAATCATCTCATTCCCGGAACTGGGCAGCACTTACTGAATTTTAAAATAGAACTTCTCAAAATGTCACTCAGTAAAAAAGCTTTATTACTTGATATTCCTGAGCAGGATTTAACGGGAACCGTTGAGATTCTACACCATATCAGTTTGCGAGAAACCTTATATATGCTTAAATTGCAAGCTTATGAAAAAAATCATGATACTGCCATTAAGCTTTTTGGTATTAATCCCATTTTTGGTAAAAGTCATGAACAACCGCTGCTTGAAAGACTCAATAACAATGGCACCTTATTCATTCAAAATATTAATTTTTTATCACTGGAAACGCAGGAACATTTAGTTGAGTTTATTTGTTATGGTTATTATCATATCTTCAAAAGCGATCAAAAAACTAATAGCAACGTACGTATCATTTGTTCTGCAAATCAGAATCTGCAAACACTGGTACAAGCGGGGAAATTTTCAAAAGCATTATTTAATGAATTAAAACAAACAACGTTATCAATGCCCTCATTAATAACCTTGCCTGAAAAAGAACTTAATGAACTAGCACAGGGGTTTACTGAACAGGCTATAAAAACACAAACATTCAAAAATCTTCTTGAATTAACACCGCGAGAAAAAGATAAACTTGTTCATGCGCGCCCGGTAAGCTTAGAGGAATTTAGAACGAAAATACAAACCATTCTTGTGCACAAATCAAAGAAAAATAAAATTCTGCAAGAAACACAGTTCGACCCTGCGTATAATATTACCGACCCGGAATTAATTGTTGCAGCACGTTTAGGTAAAAAAGCATTAAAAGATCCTAAAATAATGGCTCTTTTATGGAATAAATTCAATAACCAAAACAAAATAGCAGCATTTTTAGGCGTCAATCGCTCGTCAGTTAACAGACGTTGTAAAGAATATGCTCTTGATACCACGGTGCAATCCGCACCGGCGACTTAATAGTATAGCTAGCAAAAACGCATTTTTTTATTTTTAAATTTTTTTTATATTCATCACATCAATTTTTTTAATAATAATATCCAAAAACAATAAAGGTATTGCTCTTCCATCAACAATTCTTTATGTTATAAGCATATTTTTTGCCAGAAGGATAATTATTATGAATTTAGAAGAATTTAAATGTAAAAAAGATGAATTTCTTATTTATTTAGATGTTGAAAAAAATCTATCAATTCATACTCAACGAGCTTACCAACATGATCTTGAACAATTTTACCATTTTTGGCATACCTTAAATACCAAAGAAAAAAAAACACTCACTATTCGCCATGTACTGGATCGTTTTTTTATTGCTCTTTACAATAAAAATATAGAAAAAAGCTCTATTGCTCGAAAAATTTCTTGTTTACAATCATTTAGAAAATTTCTTAAAAATCATGGGATTATACTCTCTTTACAGTTAACCCGTCCACGCATCGATAAAAAATTACCAATTTATTTAAGTATAGATGAGATTTTCTATCTTCTTGATTCGATTCAAAATCATGCCTTGCCGACAAGAAAACCGTATCGCGATAAAGCAATTTTTGAATTATTGTACGCAACCGGTATACGATGTTCAGAATTGGTAATGATCAAATTTTCTGATCTTGACCTTGAACATAAAATTATTCGCATCATCGGTAAAGGGAAAAAAGAACGCATTGCTCTTTTCGGTCAAAAGGCCAAAGACATTTTGTTGGCATATTTATCACATGAACGAATACCCATGAAAGATCCTCATGAGCGTCTTTTTATTAATTATCGTAACGAACCACTCACAACACGATCCATTCAACGTATCATCGAAATGTTCAGAAAGTTTTTAAAGATAAAACGCATTATCACGCCACACAAAATAAGACATTCTTTCGCAACGCATCTATTGCACCAGGGAACTGATCTTCGTATAGTACAAGAATTGTTAGGGCATAAAACATTAGCGAGTACTGAAAAATATACTCATGTGGAAAATCAACAATTAGCAGAATTATGCGATACATTACATCCTTTTAATACTTTTAATAAAGTAAAAAAATAATGTATGAATGAACAATATGCTTACCGCCACTGATTATAAAATAAAAATCATATGCTCTTGCTTTCTACTAAGCCTTATCTTAATTATGGGGCGACTTTTTTATCTTCAGATTTATTTGCATAATAACCTTATTAATCGCGCACACAAAAATTTTTATCGTACCGAAAAAATTTCCTCACGCCGTGGCAATATTTTTGATTGTAAGGGAAATTTATTAGCAACTAATAGACCGGTTACCATGATTTATTGGCAAGGCATGGAACACGGTGCAAAGGATGATTACCTGGCAACCCTTGCGCAACTAGAACAAATTTTAAAAAAGCCGATTATTAATACGGATCTTCACAAAGCGATTAAAACTGCCCAGAAACGTGGGAAAAAAGTACTGCTTCACTGCGATACCACCTTTGAGCAGTTAAGTAAAATTAAAGAACTATTCAGCACAAACCCGCATATTATTGTTACTACTGACTTTAAGCGATATTACCCGCACCAAACATTGGCAAGTCATATTATTGGGTATATCAACACCTTTGATGAAAAAGCACATGGGAAAATGGGATTAGAAAAAATGTTTGAAGATACGTTAAAAGGGGAACATGGCACGTTAATAAAAACAATTAACTCAATGGGAACCAGTTTATTAGAAAAACAAACAAAACAAGCGCTTGCCGGGCAGGATATTATTACCACCTTAGATTTATCACTTCAACGCATTGCCGAAGACGCATTTCCTCATGATCAGGCGGGTTGCCTTATCATTATGGATCCAAAAACAGGAGCATTGCGCACGTTAGTTTCTAGACCAACCTTTGATCCAGATATTTTTCTTAATCGCATTTCCTTAGATACTTGGAATAGCTTACAAGAGAAAAAACCTTTCTTAAATCGCGCATTAAGCGCGTGTTATCCCCCTGCATCAATTTTTAAATTAATTACGCTGAGCGCCGCTCTTGAACATCATATTATTGATTCCGATATGACATTTTTTTGTTGTGGATTTGTAGAATTTAAAGGAAGAAAATATTATTGTAATCGCAAACTCGGTCATGGCAATCTCTCTATTGCAGAAGTCATTGCACAGTCCTGTAATATTCCTTTTTTTGAAATAGCCAAAACAATATCCATTGATACCCTTGCTGATTATGCACAACGATTTGGACTTGGCATAAAAACAAATATCAATTTTCCTGAACTACAAGGACTCGTTCCTTCAACCCTATGGAAACTACAAACATTAAGCGAAGATTGGTGGCCGGGAGAAACGCTTTCGGCCGCTATAGGGCAAAGCTACCTTCTTGCTACACCATTACAAATTGCACGCATGATAGCAAGTATTTTTACCGGCTATCTGGTCAATCCGCGCATAGTAGAAGATGAGCCAATAACACAAATTCCGTTACAGATTAAGGATGAAACAAGAAAATTTTTAAAAAAAGCGATGAAACTTGGGGTAATACACGGAACCTCTAAAGGCGTTAGCAACATTAATGATTTTAAAATTTATGCAAAAACTGGCACGGCCCAAGTAATTTCATTATCAAAGCAGCAATCCAATGAGCACTACCGTGAACATGCTTGGTTTGTAGCCCACGTACAATATCAAGATGAAACCCCACTTACCATAGTAATGTTGGTAGAACATGTAGGATCATCAAAAGAAGCAACCAAAATTGCTAAAAAACTATTAGTTAATTACCGCACCTTTATGCGTAAAAGTAAGATTTATACCTAATTCATAATAATTGAAGATTCAACATACACCGAACCCGATTTTTTTACCTTAAAACCACAGTAAGATATAACAATTTTTATCTTTATTTATCTATTTATAAGCTAAATATATCATATCTTTTCTAATTGACATTATTTTTAATACTGATATACTCAGTATTAATCAGGTTAAAAAAAAGGTTAATATTTGTGATTTATAGATATTCACATGAAAGGTAAAAAAATATGAATAAAAACATACTAAAATCAGTATCAGCTCTATTGTTAATGAGCCATATTGCATACGTTGGCGCAAGCCAAGAGAGCAGTACTGGTGCAGAACAAGCAAAAGCATCTTACACTGATAACGAACAATCTGAATATACGGTTGATCAAGATGAGCTTGATAATTCTCACAATCAGTTTTGGGATCAACTGCTGAATCAATCTCAGCAAAGTGAACTTGAAAGGGAACTTGTTCAATGGCAAGATGCTATTAAGAACAAAAAATTCCTAAAAAATATGAATAAAACAATGATCTTACAAGGCATTGGTCTTTGTAGCGTAGCTTTGGCACTTGGTGCAGGAGCTGTATGGATAATCAATGATATGTATCAAACAATAACTAATGAACCTAATCTAGGATTTAATCAACCGTCTGCTGGACATGGCATGTGCGTTGCTTACGGATGCGCTGGAGCTTTTTTATTAGGACAAGCAGGTATTGAACAAGTAGTTAACGGATGGAATTATACTAAATATCTTACCCAAACTATTAATGATCGTAATAAGAATTAAATCTAGAAAAAACTCCTAAGAAAACAAGCAGGGAAGCTTGTACAAGATAGTAGTGCTTTTTGCTGCTTCCTTTCGGACCTGACAAGTTAAACACGCTACCTTTACAAACTTCCCTTATTTTTATGACGTTTTTTAAGTGGCGGAGAGAGAGGGATTCGAACCCTCGATGCCCTTTTCAGGACATACATGATTTCCAATCATGCTCTTTCGACCACTCAGACATCTCTCCAAATAATCATTAATTACGTAACGTTATTTTGTACGGGTTGTCTTAGAGCTTTTACCTTTTTCCTGTCTCCATTCTTTTCCAGGACCAGTCTTAGCTAATTTCCCCTCTTCTTCCTCTTTTGCCTTAATTAATTCTTTTTTCTTAGGGATTTTTTTTGTATCAACTTCTTCAACCTCTTCAGAAGCAATTACTTCAGGAACGATAATCTCATGTTCCAATTCTTTTTGTGCTTGAGCAGCTTGTGCTGCTGATTCTTTCTTTTGAACTGCTTTTTGTTGTCCTTGTTTTACCGCGTCAGCTAAATAATCAAGAACAACCTTAATTGAACTTGCTGCATCATCGTTGCAAGGAATAATATAATCTAACAATGAAGGATCACTATTAGTATCAACTAAACCAACAACAGGAATACCCATGGCCGCTGCTTCTCTCAAAGCTGTTTGTTCTTTTTTAACATCAACAACAACAACGGCGCCTACTGGCATAGAAAAGCCTTTTATGCTGCCTACGTTTTTATTTAAACGGTCGGCCATCTTTTGGAACGTTACTAATTCTTTTTTGGTATACGAAAATTGATGCGCTTTGTTAATAATATCTTCAAAATGCAATAATTTGGTAACTGATTTTCTTACTTGAGAATAATTGGTCAAGGTTCCGCCAATCCATCGATGAATAACATAGGGTGACCCAAGTTCTGTACCTACTTGTGCAACAAGTGCTTGAGCAACTTTTTTAGTTCCGACCCATAAAATTGTTTTGCGTTCAGCGGCAACTGATGTTAAAAATTGTGCTGCTTTTTCTAAATGTATCGCTGTTTTTGCTACATTAATTAAATGGATCCCATCCTTGAAACCCCATATAAATGGAGCCATCTTAGGATGCCAACGGGAAGCTTTATGCCCAAAATGAACATTAGATTCAATAAGTTTTTTAATTTCAATCATGAAAAATGCCTTTCTGGGTTATAACAACTACTTCTTGGTTGATCTTGATAAGACCATACCACCCACAATAAGAAGTAGGAATTCCTATTATTTGTAAAAAATTACGTTTGAATAAAAGTTTAACAAAAAACCAATAAAAAACAATACGTACGTTCTCTTGGTTTTTTTATATTCCCCTTATCCTATTACTTCATTATTAGCAATTGCTTTACTATACCTTTTGCCTAATAAAATTGCAGTTACCGTCCAAATAGCTACAACAACGGCAAAAAACACTGCGTGTAAAGACATGAAGAACGCGGAACCTAATAATTCAGCGAAAATATTAAACCCAGATGCTGTGGCGCGTGCCAATTTTGCACCAAAAGCATCAATCCATGATTTTGACTTAAATTTCATTTCTTTAACCGTAGGAATATATAAACTTTCACGTACTGGTTGAGCAAATGCATAATTAATAGATTTAAATAAAGTATATACTACTGACAATGAAAACCAATCATACGCCAACATACAATAGAGCAATAAAAGACCGGTTGAAAGGGGAACTAGTAATAAACACTTTTCTTCACCCAATTTTTTTAATAATGCTCGCGTACCTATGAGCGAAATCAAAAACCCAGATAAATGTAAAAAGAAGGATTGTTGAAACAGAAAACAACTTAAATCAGAAATGTTATTAGAAGATGAGTGCGCAACACCCAATCTTTGATAACTTAACACTTTATTGACCATCTCATAGAAAAACAACATGCCAAAAATGCCTAAAATATAGGGCCATTTTATCATCATAGAAAGTCCTGAAAAAACTCCCATAGGCTGCTGGGATTCGGTACTTTCTTCACTGCGTTGTTTTTCAAATTGATATACGGCTTCATAACCATGCAAATTTTTTCCTGGTACCTTTTTAATAAGCATGTAAATCATAAAAGGTACAAAAAACGCTAATAACGAGAAGAAAATGAGCAAAATCTGGTGATTCGTGACATCAGAAAAAAAACGTGCCCCGCCAAATTTAGGCGTTAATAAAATCCATGCCAATCCAGCACTTAACATACCACCTATTTTGGACATAGCTACCATAAGACCATAATTATTTTTAGCAGCTTCTGGACTATTTATAGAGTTAGCAAAAGCCCAAAAAACGCTGACAACAAAAGGGGTAAAGCCTTCAACAAAAAAATAAAAAAACCACCCAAATAAACGAACAGGGCTTGTCTGCGTATTATGTAAACCGATTACCGGGTCACCGAGCAAATAGGCACAGGCAAAACCAACAATACTATAAAAAAAGCTGTAAATATACAGCAACTGATAGCGCCTAACTTTATCAACAAGAAATGAATAAAAAAGCACCGCGGGTATTAAAACAACAAATTCTAATAAATTAGCCCAAGGAATATATTCTCTACCAACAATGGCGATAAAAAAGGAATCTCTAAGGTCTCTAATTATCGTGTATGCACCAATAACCAAAAAAAAGGTAGCCGATAATAATATTAATTTTAAATGTTCACCTTTGTCAGCCACTTTAAAGGCAGTAAGTTTTCGTGCAAAATTAAAACTCATATAGCTTCCTATCAATTCTTATGCAATATGCCTAGCAAATATTAATTTTGGTGTATCTACAAAAAAAGCCTTCTAAACTCCTAGAATTTAGAAGGCTTTTTTTTCATATATTCAGCTCGTTTTCATATAACGATTAAACTACGATACGATTTTCGTCAACCGCTTTATTAAATTTCTTTCCTAGAAACAAGGTTATGGGGAACCAAACGCCAATGATTATTAATGAAGCAACCGTACAGGTAGTAATAAATTTATTCAATCCTGCTACAGCGCCATAATTAGCCATATAGGTTTTACGCCACAAATTCACGGTTGATCCTAACGCTTTTGAACCACGTGAACCGTACGTTTCAATAAACGCTTGCGATTTATATTTAGCTTCTTTACTGGTTGGAATATACAGTTGCTTCATGGTTGGCTGATTTAAACCATAATTGATAGCCTTTGAAAGCACCATAATCCAGAATAAAACACTGATGAAAGGATATGCTTTAAAGGTCAATACAACACATGCTACTAGTATTGGTAAGGATGCTAATGCAGCACCAAGCCCTAAGTATTTTTGAATATTATTAATTTTCAACGAAATACTTAAAAGAGAAATAAGCCCTACCCATATACCGTAGTAACCTAGGTACACGGTTGCATCATGCGGATTAGGGTATACATCGTTAACAAAGGTCTTAAAATTGAAGTCGAGCACCGTAATAATTACCTCATACGAAGTAATTATGGCAAAAATACCAAGCAAATATGAAGAAGAAAGAATTAACCACAAGCCTTCAAAAAAGCCTGGTTCTTCATGATTTTTTTTATCATTTTTACCGTGATATCCTACTAACTGCTCCTTAGGGACTACTGAAACAAAATAACGAATTAACGCAATGATAACAAACATCATAGCAGCAACAAAAACAACTGATCCTGCTAATACTGATGCGCTCGTTCTAGCAGCTTCTGCCGATAATTCTCCTTCAGGGCCAACCTCTATATGAAATAATTTTGTCATAATCAAGATTAATGACAATGGGCCAAAAATGTTTCCTAATTGTCCGCCAAAAGCTACAACTGGATAACCACGCTCAGCTGATTCTGGTAACGTTGTATCACCAACAAATGCCCAAAATAATGCAACGATGAGTGAACCAAAACTTTCAACGTACACATACCATGCCCATCCCCACCATCTATAAAAATTTGCAGGCCCAGAACTTAATCCAAGTGATGGACTCCAGATAAGAAAGGCGAATAGCAATGCTATTGATCCGTAGATGGTACATAATGCATAAAACATTTTTTCACGAGGAAAAATGTCTACCAACTTAGAATAAATTAAAATAAGAGGGAAAACGACAATCATCGAAAGAAATTTTGCTTGAGGAATATAGTTAGCCCCCACAACGTTCATAAATACTGAATCTTTAAGTGGACGCAAAAACCAGTACGATCCAATTACTAATCCAAATATAAATGATAAAAGTCCAAACTTTTTAAGTTCTCCTTCTTTAAAATCTCCCCACCACAAGCGAGTAATTTTGGCAAACATATAATCCTCTCTGTTATACCATTATTTTAATATATTTTTACTTAAGTTATATTTTCACGAATTACTATATTAAAGATTAATCATTTGTAAAAATTCTGCAAGCATAGTCTACAAAAACCCTTTTTTCATACCATTTTTTTAATTTCAATTATATACCATTCTAGCTTTTATACTATCAAAAATAGCTAATTTAAGGAATAATACCATAATTTTATTAATACTACCCATTATGACATTTACTAACCATCTATTCTTTGATACAATTAAACTATCTTAAAAAAAATTATTAAGCAGCTTTCCTGAATGAAATAGGCAATAAAAAAGCTGTAGCTTTAATAATTACCGTAAAAAAATTAATTTAGAAAAATATATCGTTTTTCTATTATTTTTATTATCAAATAGAAATTGTTGTATCTTGAAATTAAGGCGACTTATGACAGCAGATGAAATAAAACATCAACAAGAGGATTCACTTTCTGAAAAAAATAGCCTTTTGTTGCCACTTCTTCCGTTAAAAAATATTATTATTTTGCCAAAGAGCATACATCCCATTATTGTTGGAAGAGCTATTTCAATCAAAGCAGTTGAATATGCCTTAAATCATGATAAATCTATTTTTATTTCAACGCAAAAAGATCAAAAAGTAGAAAATCCAACCGAACAAGATGTTTTTGAATACGGCACCCGCGCTACTATTTTACAGATGATGCGCATGCCAAATGGATCATTAAAAATTTTAGTTGAAGGCATTTGCCGAGCAAAAATAATCAAGGCTGAACAAATCAATGGTTTTTTGGCAGTGCATTGTCATGATTTACCAACTATAAATTTAGAAAAAACCATAGAAATAGAAGCATTATGGCGTCATCTAAAAAAGCTATATGAAGCTTACACAAAACTTAATGAAAAAGTGCCATTAGATCTTATGACCATGGCAAAAAATGTTGAAGACATGGATGCTATAGCCGATACCTTGGCAGTGCATTTAAATCTTTCTTTTGACGAACGCCAAGACATTTTAGAAACCAATGATTTACAAGAACGGCTTATTAAACTTAATAAATTTTTGTCTAAAGAAATCGAAATTCTTGAAACGGAACAGCGCATCAAGGGAAGAATTCAAACGCAAGTTGAAAAAAGCCAACGCGAATATTATTTGACTGAACAAATTAAAGCTATTCAAAAAGAATTAGGCCGCGAAGATCAACAAAGCAGAAATTCTACAAATACGCGCTAAATTAAAAACATTAGGTCTTTCACCAGAAGCTGCTGAAAAAGTTGATAAAGAGCTTCGCCGCTTGAACAAATGCCCCCGCTTTCATCAGAAGCGGTTGTTTCTCGCCATTATATTGATTGGATTATTTCATTGCCATGGAAAAAACAAAGTAAAGACACCATCAGTCTTCCGCAAGCAGAAAAAATTCTTAATAAAAAACATGCGGGGCTTATAAAAGCCTAAAGAACGTATTATCGAGTTTTTAGCAGCAAAAAAATTTTCTAAAACAATTGAACGATCTCCTATTATTTGCCTTGTTGGCCCTCCTGGTGTTGGGAAAACATCACTCGCACATTCTATTGCAGAAAGTTTAGGTCGAGAATTTGTACGAATTTCATTGGTGGTATTCGTGATGAAGCTGAAGTACGAGGACATCGAAGAACATATATCGGCGCACTTCCTGGCAAAATTATTCAAGCAATGAGAAAAGCAAAAACGCTCAATCCGGTCATTTTCCTTGATGAAATAGATAAGATCTCGCGTGATGTACATGGCGATCCGGCAGCAGCATTACTTGAAGTACTTGATCCGGAACAAAATAAAGCATTCGTTGATCATTTTTTAGAAATTGAATACAATCTCTCAAAAGTAATGTTTATAGCTACGGCAAATATGATTGAAGGGATTCCTTTTCCACTTTTTGATCGAATGGAAATTATCACGCTGCCTGGTTATACGGAAGCATGAAAAGGTAGACATTGGCCACCAATTTCTTATTGCCTAAAAATTTACAAGAATATGGCCTAACTTCAAGACAATTCAAAATTTCAAATGACATTATTGCAGATAATTGTTTCACACTACACCAAAGAAGCTGGCGTCCGCCAACTTGAACGTATCATTGCGAAATTAATGCGTAAAACTATTCAAGTTTTATTAAATGATAAAGAAGTAAAAAGTGTTACTATCACTCATGACCTATTAAAAGAATGGCTTGGTCAACCTAAATTTAAAAAAACAGTCCTTGATCAAACCAAAGAGCGCATTGGATTAGCAACAGGACTTGCTTGGACAGAATTTGGTGGCGATGTACTTGAAATTGAAGCAACGGTGATTATCAGGCAAAGGCGCGCTTAACCTTAACTGGTCAACTTGGTGAAGTCATGCAAGAATCTGCTCACGCAGCTTTAAGTTATATACGTTCACGCGCAACAGAGCTTAGGACTTTCCAATGGCGTTTTATGCTTCAAAAGATATTCATATTCACATTCCTGAAGGAGCTACACCAAAAGATGGTCCTTCTGCAGGCATAACCATGTGCGTTGCTCTCGTTTCAGCACTTACAAAAAATCCAACGTTACCTGATGTTGCTATGACTGGAGAACTTACCTTGCGGGGAAGAGTTCTTTCTATCGGGGGACTCAAAGAAAAACTTCTTGCCGCCCAACAACATGATATTAAAACAGTGTTGGTACCAAAAGAAAACGCCGATGACGTCGATGAAATCTTAAAAGAAATTAAGATCAATCTTAATATTGTTTTTGTTGATAATATGGATGAGGTATTAAAACAGGCATTGTCACACGATCCATTCAAAAAAAATAATAGTAAAATAGCGCATGAAAAAAAACGCAAAGAACTGAGTAATAAGAAAAAATCACGTAAATAATCACCAAATAAAATATAATATTCGCATATTCTCATCTGCTATTCTGTGCTTCATTATTGCGATATTTGTAATAGAGGCATTTAATGGTTTCCGATGTAACAAAATAGCAAACAACTAAGAAAAAAATAAAATAGAGATGTGCAAGAGGCATAGGAGTAAAGGTAAAAATTCTTTGCGCCCACTCGATATAAGGCAATATAACAGCCAATAAAGCCATACCCAATGAAAGCATTATCATTACATACGATGGCCTTGGAGCTTTAAAAAAAAGACCTTTTGTGCGTATCGAAAAAATAAAAGCTAACCCACACAAAACACTAAACGTAAACCAGCCCGTTTGCACCATATTAGGAATATTTTTTTTAAAAAATCCAAAGTAGATACTATCAAACACCGTACAAACAGTTCCTAATATTGTCGCAATGATAATAATATCACGTACATTCATTACGGTTCGATGTTTGACTTCTCGTGTACTAACGGTATCGAGTGAAATAGAAATCATCGGCAAATCAGTTAATATATTTGCTAACAATAAATGAATCGGCAACATCGGCAAATAATCAATTATTAATGAGATCAGTGCAACTGAATAAAAATTACCAAACGTTGTTGAGATCGTAGTTCTTAAATATTTGAAGGTGTTAATAAGAATAATACGGCCCTCTTCAATACCATTCACGATAACGAGCAAACTTTTTTTGAGTAAAATAATATCAGCAGTTTCACGTGCAATATCAACAGCATCCTGCACGGCTAAGGAAACATCCGCTATTTTTAAAGCAGGAGCATCATTAATACCATCACCCATATAACCAACTTCATGATTATGCTGTAACAATTGAATAATTTCGTATTTTTGCTCTGGCAACACGCGTGCAAAAACGCTGTACTGCTCAACTAATTTTCTTTTTTCATGCATGCTTTTTTTAGAAAATTCAAATCCAGTTATTACCTCATTGCTATCTTCAATTAACCCAATATTATAGGCAACGGTGCCGCACACTTCTTTACTATCGCCACTTAATACTTTAATAATAATCCCTAGTTTTTTGGCCTTTTGCACCGCTTCAATCGCCGTAGGCTTTAACGGATCAACAAATGAAATAAAACCTAAAAACGTTAAATTCTTTTCTTCATCAAGTATAGAACTATTTCCAGGAATAGTTCTATGTGCAATGGCAAGAACACGGTTACCTTTTTGCCCTTCTTGATTAAGATAACGCTCAACCATATGATGATTTGAAATAGTACATAAAGAAATTACTTCTTCAGGCATTCCCCGCACAACCAGTTCATAACTATGATTTTTTTTCACAACGACAGAATTTTTTTTGCGTAATGGATCAAAAGGAAGTTCTGTAACTCGTGTATATGATACTATTTTTTTTTGTTGTTCTTCGGTTAAATAATTCCATAAAACATGATCAAATCCTTTGGTTTGTTGTGGCAAAAAATCCCATGATGATTCTGCTCCTAATGTCGCATAAAAAACGGTTTTTTCAGGATTTTCACTTTCAACGTTTGCTATGGTTAACACATTCTCAGTTAAGGTACCCGTTTTATCGGTACATAATATTTCAACGCTGCCTAAACTTTCTATTGCAGATAACCGTTTAACAATAACTTTTTTCTTGGCTAACCGAGAGACTCCTTGTGATAAACAAAAAGTAACTACAACAGGGAGTGCTTCCGGAATAACCGTAATGGCTAACGCAGTAGAAAAAATAAATAAGCTAATAACATCAATTTTTCCTTGCTTAATCCATACATTACCAATGAAGACAACTACCAAGGTTATGAGGATTAATTTAATAATAAACTTGCCCAGTTTACCTACATCTTTAGCAAAACTACTTTCACGCATCGTTGCTACGGTTAATGATGCAATTTCCCCCATAGCGGTATCTTTGCCGGTGGCAATGATGAGAGCTTGTGCCTTACCAGTAACAACGGTTGTACCAGCAAAACCTATATTGGAAGCTTCATACACGGTTAAATTTTTTTTTGACAATATAGTACTTATTTTTTTTACGGGTGCAGATTCACCCGTTAATATCGATTCATCTACCAATACATTTTCTGTTTGGACAAACCTAACGTCGGCTGGAATTACCGTACCAGGTGTCAGCATAACAATATCACCAGGAACCAAATCATCATGCGAGATTTCTATCTCTTTACCATCACGAATCACACGTTCGACATGAATTAAATATTTTTTTAATAAATATAGCGATCGTTCTGCCCTATATTCTTGAAAAAATCCAAGACTTACATTAACCAATAAACATAGAAAAATAACATAACCATTATAGTGCTCACCCGCTAACAATGAGACAATGGCGATTCCTAAAAAAATAAAAAAAAAGGGAGATTTTAACTGACGCCACAATACTACTAAGGCTGATGTTTTTTGCTCGCCAAGTTTATTTAATCCATATATTTTTTGACGATGTGCGACTTCTTTTGATGATAACCCATCATATGATGAATCCAATTTTTTTAGCGCTTCATCAACGGAATTATTACTATATAAAAGAAATGTATTGTTACTCATGCATCACCCTAAAATAAGGTAGAATTCAAAGTAACTATATCGGTTTATACTTCCATAAAGCAATAATAACCCAAATATATAGGAATTATTACATCAACGAAAAACCCGAGACCTATGAAATTACAAACTATGGTTTGCTATTCTGTGCCGCTTTCATCATTTTAACGAACTCTGAATAGGCCTTGAATTTCATCGCACAGCGGTAATTACCAACATCATTAGTGCTCACTTGGGCATATGTTTGACAGGTTGTATGATCATCTGGATGTGAAAATCTTACACGTTCACGAGAATCTGGTAACTGACCAAACACTTTAACAGAAACTTTAATTTCTGCAGAATCATCATTTTTGGAAATGCCTGGCGATTCGACAATACTAAAATCAGCAGCTATTGGGCCCTCTACAAGAGAAAAATTTTTCTTGTCATCGTTGTACCACGTAATATTGGTAGGCGATTTAAGGTTTTCATAGTACCTTATCCTAGCTTTTTTAGCAGCAGATGTATTGGGGAAAAGAAAAAAATATAACTGTTTCAGCTTTGAAACCTCATAAAATTTACCAGATGCGCATGCTGCATCCATTTTTTGCAATAAAAAATTAGTCAGCTCATCATTTGATCTGACTATACAAAAATTAGACAGGATCAGTAGCGATGCTATTAGTATTATGTGTTGTTTTTTCATACATGGTTCCTATAATTAAAAAAATAAACCTAAAGTACTATATCAATAGTACCTTATAAATCACAAAATTTCAATCAGGATATTAAAATAAACGTTAACAAACGCCCTATTGTGAATAAATATAAATCCTTTCTACGTATACCAAAATACCCTTTTGCACTATAATTTTTTACCTATATAATAGTAATAGTAATGTTTTTATATTGATCATCTTAATGGAGATTATTATGAATCGTTTCTTAATCACAACATCAGCCCTTGCTCTGCTCACCTTACCAATCTATGGTACTCGCACAAACTCAATCGATCTGGATGTGCGTGAATTGATTTATAATGCGCATAAAGCTAAAGCAGAGACTAACCGTTTGATTGAAACGTTGTATGTCTACAGCGAAAATAGAATAGTAAAACTAACAAAAACTAGACTCGTACTTTTTGGTGACAACGCAATGTCCTATGCATGCGCAATTACGTTTATTAAAAATCTTGAAATAGATGATGACCCGACTGCTCATACGTATGTGAAGTACAATGCATCACGAAAAGAACTTGAAGAATTATTTTACCTCGCTAGAAAATTTTACACAACGACCATTTCTATTTAAATAATACTAAGATAAAGGAATTTTATGGATTTCACTTTTTTATCACAGATCAATTACCTAGCCGTAGCAGTATCATCAGTTATATTCTTTGTGCTTGGTTCTTTATGGTTTTCTGCATTATTTGGCTCTATCTGGGCAGAAGAATTAGAACGCCATAATGTTGTTATAAAGCAGCCTACAAAAAACTCATTATTTATGAAGATGTTGTTAACCTTCGCTACCAATTGTATAGCTTCTTTTGCAATGGCATGTTTAGTTGCTATGACCGGTTCAACAACCGTAATTTCCGGAATCATTCTTGGCATTATCGCAACGGTTGGTTTTGCTGCAACTACCCTTGCATCAGTTTTTAATTGGGAAAGCAGATCATTAAAACTCTTTTTAATTGATATTGGCTATCCTGCACTTGGTATTATTACAGCAGCCATTATCCTTTCGGTATGGCACTAATCACGCAAATCTGATCAAGGAAAACATCTGTTATGATGTTTTCCTTGATTGCATAACGCTCTCACTATCAAATACCCTCGTTTCAGCATAATACTTGATTTCATTAAACCACTTATCTATATACTGTAATTCATGTTTATTAACCGTATAACAAAGGGTAGGGTAATGAATTATAAAAGGCTCTCGGCAGATTCTGCTGCAGTATTATTTATCGATCATCAAACAGGCTTAACGTCTTTAGTACAAGATTTTCAACCGTATGCATTTCATAATAGTGTTCTTGCTCTTGCTAATATAGCGAAATATTTTAAGCTTCCTGCAATTTTGACCACGAGCTTTGAAAACGGACCAAATGGCCCCATTATGCCTGAACTAAAAACACTATTTCCTGACGCCCCCTTTATTCCTCGCCCTGGCCAAATTAATGCTTGGGATAATGATGATTTTGTACACGCGGTCAAAAAAACTAATAAGAAACAACTCATTATTGCCGGCATCGTTACTGACGTTTGTGTTGCTTTTCCAAGCCTATCTGCAATAGAGGCCGGTTATGAAGTTTTTGTTGCCGTTGATGCTTCCGGAACACTCAATGAAGTAAATCGCTACAGCGCTTGGAATCGTATGGCGAATGCTGGAGCACAATTGATGAGTTGGTTTAGCATTGCGAGTGAATTACAACGTGACTGGCGTAATGATCCTCAAGGTTTTGGCAATCTTATCAATCAACATCTTCCTCCCTATAAAAATTTGACTGATAGTTATAAAGCTAAAAAATGATCATATTCTATTGAGAAAAGGTCAGTATTTTTATTACACTATTTGTAGTATAAAATTTTGGTAGAAAACAATAGCACCAGTAAAGGTTGTCGTGAAGAATGATGTGCCTCTTAAAAATGGTATTGTTATTCCTGGTTATGAGTTTGAAATAACAACCAGCAGATCTGGCGGCGCCGGCGGTCAGCATGTTAATAAAACAAGCACACGCATCACCATTCGTTGGAACGTTAATAAAACAACGGCATTAGATGAAGAAAGTAAAAAACGTATACTTGAAAAACTTCAAACAAAGTTGACCAGTGAAGGCGATCTAATTGTTCACAACAGCGCATCACGCAGCCAACAACAAAATAAGAAAATGGCATTTATGCAGCTTGCCAGAGAACTAAATAAAGCTCTTTATATTCCTCAAGAACGAGTGGCAACCAAGGTAACAAAGGCTGCAAAAGAATCCCGTTTACAGAAAAAAACGCATCGAAGCGCTATAAAAAAAATGCGCATTAAAAAACATTACGCGGATGATTAATTATTATTTTGTAAGCCATTTTACAAAATCTTTACTAGAAACAATAGTTTTCACACCTCCTGCTACAAAACAGAATGAGACGCAACTGCTTAAAAGATTCCCCGCACGCCCCGGACCTACTGCGAATCCCCTTAAACCTTTTTGGCAAAAATAAATACCCGTTGCTGCAGTGACAAATCCTAATCCTGTAACCGCTAACACGCGTGGATCATTGTTGCTTGGTCCTAGCAAGGAGTCCGTGAAACTCCCCGCATGGATTATGCTGCTTGCGTATAAACTCGATATTATCATTATTTTTTTTACGATATTCATATATTTTTCTCACTATTAATTAATAACGTACCAGTTATTTTTTCTAATTTCTCAATAGAATAGGAACCTTTGCGAATAAGTTTAACCTTATTGCCTGAACAATCCAAAATTGTTGAAGCTTGCAATGATTGCTGTGCATCTTCACCATTGATGCAATATTCTACCTGTTGCAAAATTTCTGGATTAACTTGTTCAAAGCCTAATGGAATAGGTTCTCCCGATTGGTTAGCACTTGTGGAAAATAGAGGTCCAACACGTTGCATAAGTTTTTGTAAGCCGCTATGATCGGGAACGCGTACGGCAATGGTATCATTAGACCCTTTCATATATACCGGAATATGCTTATTTGTTTTAAGAATGAGCGTCACCGGCCCAGGCCAACATTGGCGCATAATGTTTCTTATGTTTTCAGGTAGAAAATTTTTATCAATAAATTCAAAAATAAAGCTTTCTGACTGAAATAATGCAATATAGGGCTTATCAACTCTTTTTTTTATGACATTTAGACGATTTAATCCTTCCTGGCAAATAATTGAAAATAATCCAAAAACAGTATCAGAACTGCCTATTGCAACGTTTCCACCCCTTAAATATTCTGCCAATGTATCAAGATCTTGATCGCAATTCCACCGTAGCCTTTTGTTATTCATTTTTAATCTTTTGTAAATAAACCTTTGGTTTTTAAACTATAATTCATTGTTTGACATTTTTAAAATATATAGTATCCTTTAAAATAAAGTGTGTAAATATAAACACAAAAGATTGTTGTGAAAAACAATGAGTCTCATTTATACAGTACTATCCCTGAAGGCTCAATAAGAAATAAACGAATTACATGGAGAACATATGATTAATCAAAACAAACAAACCCAGCCACAACAAAAAACCGTTGTTCCGGGAAATCAAAGAAACTACAATGAAGTAGTTGAGTTTCTTGACGCACGTTGGCAGTTAAAACTTAATGACAAGGAATTGCATAATATTAAAGCTTTGGATAAGGCCCTTGGCAACATTTCTAAGCAAATACCAACTATTTTAGTTGGTGGAACCAATGGAAAAGGTTTAACTATTAATTTTGCCGCTACTCTTCTCAAAGAAGAAGGCTTAAAAGTTGGTGCTTTATATTCTCCGCATATTCTTACGTACAACGAACGCTTAACCATCAATAATGAAACAATTTCTAATAAAGCGTTTACTGAAGTTGCTAATGAAGTAATTAATGTTGCCGAATCTAATAACATTAAAGCACATTCTCTTGAATTATTAATTATGATGGGATTGCTCTATTTCAAACAAAGCGGTGCTGATCTTGCTATATTAGAAATAACTGATGGTACCGTATATGAACCTTTAGCTATTTTTAGCCCTAATATTATCGCGATAACTCGTGTTGTTGATAATAATACCGTAGTGCCAAACCCGGCTGTTATGGAAAAAACCATTAAAGAAATCCTTACTATAGCCAAAAAGAATACCTACGTTGTTTCTGCTGATCAAAGCAAGGCAAACTTGCAAATTATGCTTGAAGAAACAAAGAAACATGATGGTGTTTGGTCTATGCCAATTCGTAAATTAGCACAATTAAGCTATCCTTTTGAGCAATTACACGGACGTTGTGCTGCACTTGCTGAACGAATTTGCCAAATTTATATCAATCATGTTGCTAATAAAAATGCGGTTGTAGTAGAACATAGTTTATTAGCAAAACAACCGGGAAAACGTGGTCGTCCAACGCTCAAACAAAAACAACAAGACGCCATGAACCCTAAGAAAACCGTTGATCAATTTTGGAAAGAAATTACAACATCGTTGCCAGCGCATTTCCAAGTTCTTGATAAAGAAAAACCAACCATATTATTGGATAATGCAAGCAATATCGATGCATTAGAAAATCTTCTTTTAGGGATTAGATTATTACATTATCGACGTCCATTAAAAGGATTGACCTTCATTTTTGGTTGCGATAAAAATACTATAAATACTGAAGAATTTTTACGACTCCTTCGTTATTTTTCAAAGAAGAACTCAGGAAATATTATTTTCTGTCCTATTAACAATAATATTACTGGCATCAAAACTGAATCATGGGATGTTGAACAAATTACCAATGATGTAAAAAGCTTGAAAATTAAAGCAAAATCAGCCAAAAACTTTGAAGATGCATTTGACCAAGCTAAAAAATCAAATGTTGATGAACGTTATGGTTTGATTGTTATTTCAGGTTCAAAGTCAATTATTTCTGAATACTGGCATCTTAAAGGGATAAAAAAACTATAATTGATTATGATTAGTTTTTTCTCTTTTGTTTTATCAGTATTAGTTGGTATTACAAGTGGTAGTATTTATGGGCTTTTGTTTTTGCGAACAAAAGCCCTTCTCTTTTTAACGCAGAAATCATCAATATTTTTATCATACCTGATTCCGATAGTACGGTTTATAGTAATAAGTTGTTTTTTTCTCTATATATTGCGAATCTCTTCTATTCATTCTATACTCGTACTAATAATCTTTTTAAGTACATTTTGGTTTATACTAATAAAAAAGGTCCTCTAACATGAAATCTTTTGAGGGATTAGAACAAACTACCTGGAATCCCTTAAGTATTTTTGGACTGCATTATGAATTAGCAGAAATTAATATATCAACCATCATTAATACATGGGTAGTTCTAGGTATATTAATTACCTTATTAGTCCTGTGTCGAATCCTGATGCGCAACAGACGGGGGATTATCCACTATCTGGTAACGTCAAGTATCGTATCATTTATGGATTTAGTAACACAGACCTTAGGATCTTTTATATATCCCTATTTCGCCTTAGTTCTTTCATTATTTATTTTTATTTTATTATGTAATTGGGCCAGCATCATTCCTTGGATGTCAGAACCAACTAAAGATCTTAATACAACCTTGGCGCTCGGACTAATCTCATTTTTTTATAAAGAAGTCGAAGGCATACGAGTACGTGGATTTAAAAATTATTTAAAAGAATTTTTACAACCTTTTTTCATAATGTTTCCCGTTAACATTATTGGTCATTTCTCTAAAATAATTTCCATATCATTTCGTTTATTTGGTAATATTTTTGGCGGATCAGTAATTATGGAACTGTATCAACATGCAATGGCCAGCTCTATACTGGCACAACTAGTAGGACTTTTTTCAGGAATTAATTTTCTTATTATTCTTTTTTTTGGTGTTTTTGAAGGCCTTATTCAAGCATTTGTTTTTGCTATGCTTACCTTAACCTATTTAACTATAGCTGTTTATGATGAACATGCAGGAGAACTATAGCAATGACTGAATATATACATCTTTTTAATTATATCAGTATTGCCGGCATCGTAGGATGTACCACACTGGGCGTTGGCATAGGCAGTGGAAAATCAAGTTTTGCTGCATTACAAGCAATGAATATACAACCAAGTGCAAAACAAGAAATAACAAAAGCTACCATTATTGGATTAGCATTAATTGAAACCGCAGCAATATTAGCATTGATCATTATTTTTTTAATATTTCCTTGGCAAGTTTCTTCTAATGAATATCAAGCACTTGCTAAAGTTGGCATAGCCTGTGCAATAGGCATAACAGGATTCATGTCGGGATTAGTTTCGGCGTATCCTCTTTCACAAGCATGTTACGCATTAGCACGCCAACCATTTTTTAGTCAAAAAATTATAAATTTAATGCTCATAACGCAATCAATTATACAAACACCCCTCATCTTTGGATTTCTTGTTTCTCTGGCCATTATAGGGCAATTAGAATCTATCAACACACTTACACAAAGCCTTATGGTTATTGCCAGCGGCCTTGCCATAGGAGTTGGTTCAATAGGCCCGATTATTGGGTTAGCAAAATTTGCCCAAACCGCATGCCAAAGTATTAGTATTAATAAAAAAGCATATAATCAACTTATACCATTTACCTTTATGAGCCAGGCAATCATAGAAACACCTATTATTTTTGCCTTACTTATTTCTCTCATTATAATAGGAAGTTTACATCGCACTAATATAACATTATTAACGGCTGTTCAGGCATTAGCAGCATCGCTATGCATAGGAATTGGCACTATTTCTCCGGGATTAAGCTCAAGCAAGACCGCCTCAAATGCTTGCAAACAAATCGCCCTTAATCCGCAACACTACAGAAAAATTTCTCAGATAAGTCTCTTTGGACAAGGCCTTATTGATGCTGCCGCTGTGTATGCTTTACTCATTTCACTTTTTATAGTATTGCTTAAATAAAATACTGATTCCCTAAAAGAGTGGTATATGAAAAAGGAGATACAAGTTGTATACATTATCACTAAGTTAGAGCTTGGTGGTGCACAAAAAGTATGTCTTTCTTTACTTGAAGAACTTCAAAAAGCTGGGCAAATAACCATACTTATATCAGGCAATGAAGGAGTTCTTGTAAACGATATAAAGCACAACAAAAACATTTACCTTTTTGATCATTTTAAACGCGAAATCTCATTAGCAACTCTCTACAGCGAATTAAAAATTTTTTTTACTCTTATAACAACTCTTAAACAATTAAAAAAACAATATGCGCATCTTATCGTACATACTCATAGCACCAAAGCCGGATTAATTGGACGATGGGCAGCATTTTTTGCTGGAATAAAAAATAGAATTCATACCGTGCATGGTTTTGGTTTTCATCCGTATCAAAATAAAATTGGCTGGATCATTAACTATATATTAGAATTATTAACCAATGTAATAACTACCCATTATGTATGTGTTTCTTCATATGATGTAAAAACAGGCATTGCATTATTACCCTCTTTTGCTCACAAACATTCTATCATTCGAGCTGCCGTTACCTTTGAATATCTACCCGCGTACCAATTGACGTCATTTCCTCCCGATGATGAACCATTTATATTTGGTACCGTTGCATGTTTTAAAAAACAAAAAAATATTGTAGATTTATTAAAAGCATTTACAAAGGCTCACCAACACAATCCCCATATACAACTGCAAATAATAGGCGACGGTCATTTACGCCCCCTTATCGAATCTTATATCGATGAACATGCGTTAACGGATGTCGTTACACTTCTTGGATGGCAAAAAAATGTTGTTCCTTTAATGAGTACATGGCATGCCTTTGTTCTGAGCTCATTGTGGGAAGGACTCCCATGCGCTATTGTTGAAGCGCGTCTTCTAAAACTTCCTATTATTTCTTACAAAACCGGCGGTATTGCCGATGTAATATCAGATGGTGAAAACGGTTGGCTGTGTCACCCAGGCAATTGGCAACGTTTAGCACAATTAATGTTGGATATAAGCAAAAATAAACCGGTTTATGAACGTTTTAAATATTGTAATGAAGATTTAAGTAGTTTCCACACTACCACGATGATTAAAGATCACATTCAACTTTATCGCTCTTTATTAAAATAATTTTTCAGTGACATCTGAGCTATTTTCCGTTATTTTCTATATACTTTTTAGACGTAGATTTCAATTAAAAAGGATCAACCTATGACCTATAAAACGTTACTAGAAACAATAGGTAACACCCCATTGATTAAAGTTAATTTCGGAACACCTTCATTGGTTTTAGCCAAGCTTGATTATCTCAATCCTGGCGGCAGCCTCAAAGATCGATCAGCATTATATATGATAGAAGAAGCTGAAAAATCCGGATTGTTAAAACCCGGAGGGACTATTATTGATGCATCATCAGGCAACCAGGGCATTGCAAGCGCCATGATTGGTGCAATAAAAGGGTACAAGGTTATTATTACCGTTTCAGAAAAAATTAGCCAAGAAAAAATGCAAACCCTTAAAGCTTATGGCGCGCATATTATTATTTGCCCATCTACTCAACATCTTGAAGATCCACAAAGCTATCATAGCCAAGCTGTTGCACTTCATAAAAAAACTCCTAACTCGTTCATGCCAAACCAATATTTTAATTGTTCAAATAGGGATGCCCACTATCATTCCCTGGGCCCTGAAATTTGGCAGCAAACAAACGGTTCCGTTACCCATCTTTTTGCGGCCGCCGGAACTGGTGGACACGTTAGCGGTCTTGGCCGTTATTTAAAAGAGAAAAATCCTGCCATCAAAGTAATTGCTCTTGATGCCTTAACCTCATGGCGATCAACGGGTGGCAACCCCAAACCGTACAAAATCGAAGGAATAGGCGTTGATTTTAAATCACCAGTACTGGATGAAAAGATAATTGATGAGTTTATTGGCGTTAGTGATGAACAAGGATTAGGAATTCTTAAAGAACTCGCACATAACCATGGTCTGTTAGTTGGTCCAAGTAGTGGAGCTGTTGCCTATGCAGCGCGAGAGTATGCTAAAAATCTTTCTAACGATGCTGTTGTTGTTATGATTTTGGGTGATTCAGGTCGCGCATATCTTACGAAAAATTTTTACTAAAAAAATGGCCTACACTACCTTGATTAAGCAAAAAAATAACTCTCTGTAAAAATAGAAACCCCCATCCAGACAAAAAGTCTTGGACAGGGGAAATGGAGGTTATCTAGTTATTTTTTAAGTTATTAATTAGTAGGAGAATACAGTAACCCTTCATAAAAATCAAATTTTTTATACCACAGACCTGTTATTTTAAAAATTCATTTAGAAATATATTCATAGAGTTTAACGTATTCATTAATCATTCGTTTACTATTAAATGACGTTATAACGCTCGCGTATGCTTCCTTCCCCAGTTGTTCAGCTAATGCGCTATCTTCAATCAGCATTGTTAACGCTTGAACTAACGCATTAACATTTTCACAGGGCACTAACAATCCATTTTTTTTATTAACAATAACATCATGAAATAATTCTTGATTAGTAACAACGCACGGCAGTGAACAACTCATAGCTTCCAATAACGCCAGTGAAATTCCTTCTTTAAATGATGACAGTGCAAAACAATCAAGTAACGGATAATAACTACATGCATCTTGACCTATAATAAAACTAACTTCCTCTTCTATGCCTAATTTTTTTGCTTGCATACGCAAGGCATGTTCCTCGGGCCCTGATCCCATAAGCATCAAGCGAGCATGAGAATGTTGTTCATGTACTTGTTTAAATGCATTAATTAATAAAGGATAATTTTTAATTGGTACAAATCTACCAGCTGAACCAATAATAACATGTTCATCAGAACAATGAACATCTGCACGCATACGTTTGGTATGTTTTGCTTTTTGCACTACGTATTCATGATTAATACCATTCTTAATAACCTGTATACTTTTTTTATTAATTGATGGATGTCGTTGAACTAATGAGTTTGCAACACCATCAGAAACCGGCACTATCCTTGTTGCAAGCCGATAAGAATAGATATCGAGCGTATTGCGAATAAAACCATCATGGTCAATATGTAGGCTAGAAATCTGAGGAATTCTAAGTACATAAGCAATAATGCTGCTTGCAAAATTTGCAGCCCATAACCAACCATGAATGCAATCCGGGTTGATGCTTTTTATTAATCGATACAACCGTATAAAAAAAATTGGATCATATAAACAAACAAGACCTTTAACCTGATACAGTTTTATACCATGTTGTTGCAATGCTTGTATATGCAACCCTGCATGAAAATAAATAACATAATGCTGATTCTTTGTTGTATTTAACGTAGTTACTAGATCAACCAACAATGATTCTGCACCACCCATTTTCAAGCTAGAAATAACGTGTAGAATGCGCATGCGCAAGCCCTCATTGAGTAGAAAGAATATGCGTCAGTAATAAGACACTGCTAGAGCAAACTGCTAATAAACTTGAAACTGCACATGCCCTTGTTGTTGCCAAAGAGCCTTTTTGTCGCTTAACTTCTCCAGTTAGCATACCGATTGAATCTGTATTGATTCTCAAAACCTTAAAAATTTCTGCATCATAATGCTGCGCATCATATTGAGTAGGCCTAACTTCTTTTAAGGTATTTTCAACGTCGGCTTCGTTTGTAATTATTTTTACTTCAATGGTCTCCTTATCCATTCCTTGAAGTGCACTACACATTATAAAAATTAATATCAAACTTTTCACACATTCTCCTTATTTTTTTACTTGCGAAAATTCATTCTCTGGCTACAAAAAAAATAACGTTACTATCATCAGGGACGCAATGCGTCCCTGATCGCAGAATTCCTATGTACAATATTCTTAACTACTTAGGCAAAAGTGTAGTATGCAGTACCAAAAGCGTAAAAGTACAAACCCCCACTAGAAAAGCTGCATGCCCATCTCTTCTTAATAAATTCAATGATTCTTGTTGCTTATTAATCGATTGCGTATTTATATGGTGCATTGTTTTCAACATTACCGTAGTATCCCTGGCAACCTCAGCTGTTTTTAGTCGTTCTTCCCAATGCGTAACGCTATCACAACCCTGTAATGATTGTGGGTAACCCCATGCTAAACTTTCATTATTAATTGCATCGCTTGGAACTACCTTGATCTCAATAAGTTCCGTATCCATCGCATGCAGTGCACCACATACTATAAAAATCAGTAATAAACTCTTCATACTTCTCCTTTTTATATTGATTATGAAAAATATTCTTTACGCAGTCTTTTTTTATCAACTTTACCAAGTGCGGTTAACGGCATTTTTTCTAAAATAATAAATTGCCGCGGTATTTTATACGTAGCTAAATGTTGCGCACATAATGCTTTTAATACTTTTTCTGCATGCGCAAGCGGTTCTCTCAATACAATAAAAGCAACAGGAACTTCCCCTACCGCTTCATCTGGTTTTCCTACCACGCCAACTTGCAAAACAGCAGCATGAATAAGCAGAATATTTTCTATTTCTTGGGGATAAATCATAAACCCTTTGTTTTTGATAATATCTTTTTCTCGACCAGAAATAACAATTCTTCCTTGAGTATCAATATATGCACAATCACCGGTATTAAGCCACCCATCTTTTAATATTGCCCGAGTACTGGTTGCATCATTGTAGTAGCCAAGCATTACGTTATCACCTTTTACCCATAAAATTCCCGTTTGGCCATGGGCAAGTTCGTTACCATCTTCATCACGGATTGAGCAGGTAATACCAATTGCTGGCTGACCGACCGTATTAGTTTCTAAAAGTTGATCATCAAAATTAGCCGCAATTAACGGAGAAGTTTCGGTCATACCGTAGCCATTGCATAATCTACGCCGATAAATCAATTCAACCGCTGAACGAATTTTATCCGGCAATGCATCACCACCCGAAATAAAATATCGTACGTTATCAAGAGGAGCACGTAATAAACAAAAAAGACCAAATAATGCCGGAACACCAATAATAATCGTTGGTTTATGTGTAAGCCCCTCAAGAATATAACGGCGTTCTATTTTCGGCACTACAATAACGGTTGCCCCTAAAAAAAAGCTGCCCCAAACACAAATAAATTGAGCAAAACTATGAAATAAGGGCAATACACCAAAAATTTTATCGGCTGGCGTTACCGGAATTAATACTAATCCCTGTACAATATTGGTTAAAATATTACGCGAGCTGAGCATGACACCTTTGGGCACACCAGTAGTACCCGATGTATATAATAATGCGGCCATTTCATCAGGGTACAATTGAAAAATTTCAAACTCATCTGCTTGCTGAGCAGATGCGATAAGCGCCGTTAATTCTGCTTGATCGATAACAGAAGGTAAAATATCAGTTGCTATATCACGTATTTTATCGCGCAAAGTATCTGAGATTAGTAATGCAACTGGCTGTGCATCTTTGATGATGTGCAGTAATTCTTTTTCATGTAAATAGGTGTTTAAAGGAACAACAACGGCACCGGTTTGCCAAATACCAAAATACGCATAATAAAATTCGATAGAATTTTCATATAACAAACATACGCGATCTCGTGGTTTTACACCAAGATCCTGTAACCGTTTGCTCACACCAACGGCATGATGGTACAATTCCTGAAACGTTACGGAAACTCCCTGGCATATTAAAGCTACGTTGGTTGGAAACAATTTTGATGCCCGTTGTAATAGGCAACCGGCAAAAAATATTGCATCATTGTGTAGTATAGATTGATAATACGTATCGAATAACCTTTGTTCTGCATCCGATACTTTTTTGCAATGGTAAACCATAGGATCCTTATTCATTATACTTAATAACAGAAACCGGACATGCTAATGCTGCTTCTTTAATCGCTTGTACATGCGCTTGAACATCTGCAGCCGGTTTAACATGGCAAATATCAGTTACCTCAAATATTTCTGGCGCTATAAATTCACAGGCACCACAGGTTATACAACCGGGTTCTATAATAACTTTTTTCATAGATAACTTTCAATTAATGCGATACGGTAGCATTTGTTTAAAGACAGTTATAATTTCTTAATCTATACTCTTATCATAAATAGTTTTCCCTCTTTTATCAAAAATTAAGAATTCGAGGTTTACTTATGCAATCATTAAAACGTGGTATACTCATCGCAATTGAAGGAATTGATGGCTCAGGGAAAACGAGTCTGAGTAATTCCTTATATCAGAAATTCACTAATAACGGATTTTCTGTGCTTATTACTAAAGAGCCGGGAGGATCGCTGTTGGGAAAAAAATTAAGAACAATTTTGCAAGAAGGATCAATACCGCGATGCCCAAAAGCAGAATATCTTTTATTTGCTGCCGATAGAGCTCAACATTTTCAAGAAGTGATTATACCTGCTTTGCAACAAAAAAAAATTGTCATTTCAGATCGATTATCCGATTCATCATTAGTATATCAAGGTTATGGCAGAAACGTTGATCTTGCTATGATCAATGATATTAATCAGTGGACTATGGAGTATATTCAACCAGATTTAGTATGTTTCATTTCTCTAGATCCCACAACAGCGCGTGAACGACTTCATTCCAGACAGGAAGCGTTAAGCACCTTTGATCAGGAAACGTATGAATTTGTACAAAAACTTATTGTAGGGTTTGAAACTGTTTTTAAAAACAATAAACTGGTAATTCGTCTTGATGGAGAACAATCACAACAACAGATAGCGCATTCCGCATTCGAGAGCATTCTACAATGGATAACAAAAAACAATATAATTGGCTAACTATTGCTCAACAAATACGCGCACATCCTGCTCATATATGGATTGGTGAATATGAAGCGGTTGCCAATTTCGTTCATGAACTGTTATCTGCACTCTTATGCTCTCAAAAAGCATGTAAACAGTGTGGAACCTGCTTGAATATACGCGAAAAACAACATCATCTGGTTATGTGGTTAACGCCGGAAAAGCAATATACGCTTGATGTGCTTGAACCACTCATAGAAACAATAGCTTTTAAATTAGAACCCCATGAAGATTATTTTTTTATTCTACAAAAAGCAGAAACCTTAACGCATGCGTGTGCAAATCGATTATTAAAAATTCTTGAAGAACCACCGCATGGTTATCATTTTATTTTAACGGCTAATACTACCGAGGCAATCTTACCAACGATCAAATCACGATGTTTAATTAACTATTGGCATGACCAAGAGAAAACAACAAGTACATCTTCTTTGTTTAATTATTTTTGTACTCTTAATTTTCCATCGCCAACAACTTTTTTAACGCTGATTGAACAAGAAGATCTTCATGAGCGTGCCGCCTTTGAACTTATTGATAACGTATTACGCCATTGGATGAATCTATATACTACAGCCATCGGCAACAAAACATTATCTGAGCAATCACATGCGCATGCTATCATCACGCTCCTAAAAAATGCACTCAGCACCCCCCCAATGTCAGGAAGCAGTAAACTTTTTTTAAAAAATCTTTATTTACAACTCATGCATAAGAAGCAATAATCTTTGTTGTCGAAGAGAAATTTGTTCATTGACTATAGTTTCAAGAATTTTACCCAACTCCGTAAGTTGAGATTTCTATCTATATTGAAAAAAAATAGTACTATTAACACTAAGATGGAACAGTTAAAAGTTGAAAAGTCTCAAGAGTTGAATACACAGGACCTTCTGCAGATGCCGTTGATGCTTGCAAATAAAAACGATCTATAGGAAAACAGACATCAGAAATTGATATTTGATCAATAATATTTTGTAACGCTACGATATCATGCACTTTTTTTATACGCACTAAGGTTATATGGCTCGCAAATGGGCGACTTTCCGGCTTAGCCCACGGCAACAAAGCTTCTTCTATGTTCATTGCCAATTTTTTGAGCGGTGCACTATCAATATCAATCCATATCAAGTGCGCATTGCGTGAAGGTGGCTCGAGTGTTACTCGTTGCATACAAACATCAAATGGTTGTTGTTGCACGCTATGCAACGCTTGTTTAATATCGGCAAGAACATCTTCGGGCACATCACCTATAAATTTTAAGGTTAGATGCAGATGCTCAAGGCTGACAAAGCGCCCCTCAAATAATGCATCTTGTTTTTGCAATAGATTCTGAATAGTGTTAACCGTTTTGATAACATACCCAGGTAAAACAACACTAACGAATAAGCGCATTCAATTCCATTGCATTTTCATTACCGATACCCGTCCTTTTTTGTTCCCCTTTTGCGATTTATTCATTTTTATTTCTTTGTTGCGTTTCTCAAGCCCTTCATTTCGCAAAGCAATCAAATTTTGTACCGCTTCTTCTTTTTTTTCATTATATAGATCCCATACTGATTTTTTTTCGATCTGAATATTTTCGCCTGCGCGCATTTGACAAAATGATATGCCAATGACAAATAAATAAACTATTTTTTTCATGGTATTCCTCGCTATTACAACGAAAGATGTTCAATGATTTTTTTAGTAAAAATAATGCATGTAGCAAGTATATATAGGTTCATGGATTTTACAACGCATTTCTGAGCATTTAAAAGGCGTATCGTCACGAACTGGTAATGATAATATTTTAGTACCACCAATTTTAAATAGGCCACCATGTATACCACCATTGCGCACTACCGATTGCATAACATCGAGAATTGTTTTTTTTCGTACCAACACTGGTTTTGTTTTATCAGCAGCTACATATCCGAATATCATACCAACTACATCTTTTGGCAAAACTTTTTTATCAACGATACACGTTGAGTCACATAACTTATGTATATATTTTGTATAGATATTCGTAGTTTCATGCCCAAGCTCAATCAATTCTTTTTTCAGACGCTCACACGGCTCATTATAGCGCGGTAATGTAATTGCCTTTTCTGACAACGCGATAAGTTGCTCGATAAAAGTGCCACGGACTAACGCTTTCTGTGATTTTATAATTTTTCTATACCGGTTTTTTAATAGTTGTTGTACAGAAGTATAATCTTCGACCACCCTATCTATGGGCAACATTTTTGTATCACCTTCGTAGCCTTCTATGGTTGGATCTGCATTATGCTGTAATAATAACTCTACAATATCATAAAGATTCTTTTCATGCGGAATTTTTATCCCGCACAAACCAAATAATACCGTGCCTTTTTCCTCAATTGAATCATTGGTTGCATTATCATAAATAACATTTGATATCATGATATTGGGGTTAACACGATTTTCAAGCAATTCTTTACTGAATTCAAAATTTCCCAGGAAAAAATTTTTCCTCAATAACTGTGCTGATTCAACGCCATAATTATCTTGTTCATGTTCACTCACTACAGCCAGTAGATCATTGGCATAAACAACAAATGACTTTTTTTTATCAGGTGTAATTAATTCTTTATCTTTCATACCATGGATAGAATTATTATTAATCAACAGCAATAATAGTATCGTTAGGTATTCTCTAATAATCATGTTTTTCATCTATCATCACCTAGAAAAATAGCCGCAATAACAATCATATATCCCTTTGTATATTTTCATTTTTTTGTCACCCAATATTAAATGAGGGCTATCGCCATCTTCTAAAAAAACACCACAATGTTCAGTTATCAATCTTATAAGATCAAGAATCGTTATTTTTTTTACTAATACTCTTTTTTCATTAGACGTTACATATTCATATATTGTTCTAATTACATCGTTGGGCAAACCCGATCTGTGTTCTGTTTTGTTAGCTAAGGTATCAAACACCGTTTTTTCGTATATTTTCTTAGCTTCCTCTAGTTCTGCTTTTAAACGATCGTATGGCTCATTATAATACTTTCGTCCGCTGATTGCTTCTTGTGAGAAAGCAACGAGTGTATCAAGGTCATCCCGCCACATCCATACCCTGTGCTTTTTTATATTTTTTCTATATTGTTTTTTTAATAACTTTCCTACAGCATTATATCCATGTGAGACCACATGCATAGGAAAAAATTTTCCATTTTTTAGATGTTCTGCTATATTTAAATACCCTGCCATAGTTGGATCTGCACCATGATCTAATAATAATTTTACACCACGATAAATTTTCTCTTCGGGTATATCTTCATCACGCGCAATTACTAATACATTAAATAATACGGTACCTTTTGCCTCACATAAGACCCTACCGAATGCGTCACATACTACACTCTGGAGCTTTGTATTAGGATTAGCACCTTGGCCAAGTAACTCTTGAGCTTTCGTAAAGTTAAACTCTGCGCAACTATTTTGCAATAATGTTGCTAATGTGATTTGTTCAGATCGCTTTTGTTTAGCTGAAACGATTGCAGAATTCTGAACTAATGATTTTTCTCCTGTAGCTTCCATGCCATACATATAATAAGTGCCAGCCATTGATATCAACATCATACATACTATTTTCATAGCAATAACCTTTCTTATTTTTAGCCACCTTTAATAACCGCAATTGGTTCTAAACGCGCTACTTTATGTGCAATGTGCGTAGCATGTACCACGTCAACGACATCTTGTACATTTTTATATGCCGCCGGCGCCTCTTCTGCTAATCCTGCATCAGAATCGCAACGCACTACAATACCCCGCGCTTCAAGTTCTTGCCGCAAGGTTGATCCGCGTATTGTTTTTTTTGCTTTAATGCGAGACATTCTTCTTCCTGCACCGTGGCAACAACTACCTAATGATTTTTCCATACTTTCATTAGTTCCGACAAGTACATAGGATGCGGTCCCCATCGTTCCAGGAATCAAAACCGGTTGACCAACCGTGTGATATTTTGCTGGTAATTCAGGTCTACCTGGCCCAAAAGAACGTGTCGCCCCTTTTCTATGCATTAAAAGTTCTATCAAACTACCATTGATAGTATGTTTTTCTCGTTTGCCAATATTGTGTGAAACATCATACACTAAAGAAAGTTTTTCTTCTTGTCCAATAACCTTGTGCCATGCCTGGCGCACGCAATGCCCGATAAGATGTCTATTTGCCCATGCAAAATTTGATGCTGCCTGCATTGCTGCAAAATATTCTTGTCCTTCGGGGCAATTAAACGGTGCGCATACCAATTCTTTATCAGGAAGAACGATCCCCCATGAATCTAATTTCGGCATCATCATGCGTACATAATCAGTACAGGTTTGATGGCCAAGCCCACGAGAACCACAATGAATCATAATAGTGACCATATCTTCTTTAATGCCAAAAGCTTGCGCGGCTGTTTGGTCAAAAATTTCTGCAACCCGCTGCACTTCTAAAAAATGATTACCAGAACCAAGAGTTCCGAGTTGATCACGACCTCGTTCTTTAGCTTTTGCGCTAATTAAATCGGCATTAGCACCCGCCATCATTCCTTTTTCTTCACAATATTCAATGTCAGTACCAATGCCGTATTCAAGTTCTAGCATGTATTGCGCGCCCTGTTGCAAAACTTTATTCAGCTCCGGTATTTTTAATTTCAGCTTACCGCCTTGCCCAACACCGGAAGGAACCGCATGAAATAATGCCGTCGCCAATGATGCAAGATATGGTTGTATATCAGCAGTACTCATCGTAGAAGCCAATAAACGAACCCCACAATTAATATCATATCCTATGCCGCCCGGAGAAATAACACCATTATGTGCAATTGCAGTACCGGCAACACCACCAATAGGAAAACCGTACCCTTCATGAATATCAGGCATAGCATACGCATGTTGCACGATGCCGGGCAACGTTGCTACATTTACTAATTGCTCAAGTGAGCGATCATCAAAAACCTCTTCAAGAATTTTTTCATCGGCAAAAAGACGCGCAGGAACTCGCATATCAGAACGATACGATTGTGGAATTTCATAGATGTTTTCATCAACTTTTATAAGATCTTCTTTACGTACTTTTATTTTTTCTTCCATTACTCTTCTCCTGCATCAAATATCAAAGACAATATCAGTTTGCCAAACGTTATTTATTTTTTTTATATCAAGATCATGATAGGTGACCGCTTTTATTTCAAGCTCAAAACGATCAATATGAATACCACAAACTACGGCATCTACGGTAGTTGATGTTACTGTTTTTATGTGCGCATCCAAGTATGCTTCATTATAAACATCCGAAAAATAGAGAGCTTCTGATAAAAAATCAACCAGTAACGACGACAAATCCGCCGCTTCAAGTTGTATTGTATGTTGAATTTCTAATTTTTTACAGACCAGGCGTTCATTAATAAGTTCACACTTATTTGTTTGCGGCCCAATACTTTGAAACATACCGATAAGTGCATTTTTAAATAATTCTCCGAGCGTTGATCCGTACACACGAATTTTCAGATCAGCAGTATGGGGAAGTGATTCAAAATCAATAGCCATAATCTTTTAACTCTCGTAATGCATACAAATATACGCATACTATATCGATTATGGCTATAATGTAAATAACAAAAGATTCTACGTATAAATTTCAATATCTATCATGGATACCAAACATCATCTAGAGCACTATATTGATTAGTATCCTGCGTGTTATATGCCGGTATATACGTAACGCCGCCCCGACAAGGGGTGTCATAGTACATGACCGTTTGTGGTTCTTGTTTTTTTCCAGCAGTCTTATACTTTTCTTCAGCTGTTAACGTTGTTGCTACATGTGCCATTACGGCAACTTTATTAGTATTATCTTGTTGCTGAGTATTAGCATTCTCAACAGAATATACCGGTAATGGTACAAATCCCATTACTATAAGCATTAACGTTTTATGTATAGTCATAAAATCCCCAAAAAAACTTGTGTAATTAAAAAAATATATAAATAAAAAATAATTGAAATTTATAATCGTTTTTCAGTAATTTGTCAACGAGAATCACTAGTTACATTAATGTTATAATGTTCTGTACATAAAAAATAAAAATAGATTGATCATACATCATTAACTTTTTACACTAACATTATTCACCTACTTAGTATAAAAAAAAATAAGAACATATATGGCTCTCCTTATTAAAGAAATTTTACCGTCACTTCTGCCATCTGAACGTCAATGGCAAATACAGTTACTACAAAAATGGGAAATCATTTTGGGTAATTTAAAAACACGTGTCGTTCTTGAAAAGATTCAGCATGATACCTTAGTTCTTGGGGTATATGATGCAAGTTGGATGCAGGAACTTTATCTACTTTCTCCACTTATTTTAGAAACTATTAACAAAAATCTAGATCAATCACCCATAAAACAATTACGTTTTAAACAAGCACACCGCAAAAAAGTAGTGCATAAAAAAAATATAGTAAAACATAAAAAAGAATATACAACAGAACCTATTATGAACTCGAAACAGCACGATGCCTTAAAACAAATTATGGATCCAGAATTAAAATCAGCATTATATAATTTTTTAATACGATGCTGTAAGGAGAATGTATGAAATATGGTATTAACATCTTGCATCTCATGGTTCTCATATCATGTATAAGTACTATTATTGCTGATAATTATGATCAGCATTATCATCTTTATTTATGGGGTTATTATAACCAATTGCAAACAAACTTTAGCGTAGCTGAAGAATGCTATAATAAAATTTTTAATTCTTCTGGCTCCATATATGCTTATACTGGTTATTTAGATCTTTTGTTTGCGACCAAGCGTTATAACAGTATTGCTCAATTAATGCCGCGCCTGGAACATCATATTAATACTATACCAACACAACTCATTTTTATTAAAACATTAGAAAATATTGGCAACCAAGAAGAAGCTGATAAAAAAATGATTGCACTAAGCGCACAAGGAAAACAAAATACAGAGATTATCTATAATACGGCACTTGCACAAGTTAGAATGAATGATCCGTTAAAAGCAATTGCTACTATTGATGAATATTTACAAAACGTACCCGAAAAAATGGAAACCTTTATTTTCTATTTTCTTAAAGCACAAATTTACATGCGTATCTATAGACAAAATGATGCAGCCGTTATGGTCAAAAAATGCCTAGAGCTTAATCCATTGTTTCAAGAAGGTTGGCTTTTTTCCGGCATAATTCATGAATTGCAAGGAAATATTGATCAAGCAATTCGCGGTTATCAAAAATTTTTAACCTTTGTTCAGCATGATCAGGCTGTCGAGCAACAATTAATGCTACTGCTCATGAAACAACAGCAACAAAGTATTCACGCAACTGAAACCAATGCTTTCGAACACGCAATTAATCTCTATAAAGAAAAAAAATATGCCGACGCTTTAACTACAATTGATACTTATTTAAAAAAAAATCCGATCGATGTGCAAGCACGTCTTTTTAAAATTGAACTACTCTGTACGCTTTCGCAATCAAGTAATGCACTCAATTTATTGAAACAGTGGATTAATAATGATCAAAAAAATGAGGTTTGGTTTCGAACCCTTCATCTGCTTTATTTAGCAGGAGTTAATCAAGATAAAATAATAGAACTATTACAAGAAATAGAAAAAAATAAATCCGATTCTATAATGCCATTATTATATTTGGCAGATATTTATCTAAAAAAACATGACACACAAAAATCACAAGAATATTTAATTAAAGGATTATCGCTGACGGATAATGGAATGCTGAAAGCAAAAATAGCGTATCAGTTAATGATAATTTATCTTGAACAAAAAAATAGTGACGCATTAAAAGAAGTTATAGCCAAGCATGAGCATTATGCGAAAGATTTTCCTCCTCTCTTAAACTTACTTGCTTACTATTATGCAACAAAGGGGCACAATGTCCCAAAGGCTCAAAAATATATACAACAGGCATTAGTTGATAATGCAGAAAATGTACATTTTTTAGATACACAGGCATTAATTTTGTATAAAGAAAATAACTATCAAAAAGCAAAAACATTACTAACAACGTTATTAGATCAAGCTCCCGATGATTTTTTTATTATATATCACCTGAGCAAAACGCATTACAAAATGGGTGATACAGCACAAGCAATAGATCTCATGGCAAAAGCATATAGCAAGGCACCTTCATATAAAAAAAATACTTGTGAAGCATTACTTAAACAATGGAAGCAACGTTCATCATGAATAACAAAAAAACACTGTGCCTAGTAGCCGGTAGATCTGGCGGACATATTATTCCCTGTTTAACACTTGCTGAAAAATATTTACAGCAAAAACAATATACTGCTTTTATTTTTTTTACATCAAAAAAAAATCTTGATCACCGTATCATTGCTAACTACTCTTGTATTGATCAAATTATCTCATTATCTCTTGAAAATATTCCTTATAAGCAACCATGGAAGTATCCTTTATATATAATTTCTTTTTTATGGTCATGTTTTGTTAGTATTTATAGATTGTGGGAAATAAAACCTGAAAAAATTATTAGCACGGGTGGCTATATAGCACTTCCTGTTTGTATTGCAGGAAGGTTATTAAAAATACCTATTGAGCTTTGGGAATTAAATGCTATCCCCGGAAAATCCGCACTGTTATTAGCGCGTTTTTCAACAACTATTAACACCTGTTTTAAAGAAGCGCAACATTATTTTCCATTTGCTACCTGCACCATGAATGAATATCCCATACGATTTGAAAAGCATAGTTCTCTTTCTAACAAAACCTTCACTAAGCCTATAATTATATTAATATTAGGTGGATCGCAAGGATCTCAATTTCTCAATACACTTATGCAAAAATGGCTTATTACTGCACATGATCTTTTTTCGCATATTCATATCATTCATCAAACGGGTAATAATTTTTTGGATGCAGTAAAAAAATTCTATCGTGATAACGATATTTCAGCAGATGTTTTTGACTTTGACGATCAACTCTATCAGTACTATCAGCAAGCTACCATCGTTATTTGCCGAGCCGGAGCGGGAACGTTATTTGAAACAGTTTTTTTTAAGAAACCTTGTATTACGATTCCTCTTGAGACCAAACAAACCAATCATCAATATGCCAATGCCTGTTCGTTGGCTGAGCAATACCCTAATATTATTACTGTTTTTCGCCAACACGATATCGATGTTAATTCTGCATCATTTTTTTCAACGTTACGAAATTACATCACGAAAGCCATTGAGACGGCTTAGCGCCAAGCCCATAAATATAATAATTAATACCTGCTTTGCGTATAATAGGATAATTTTCGATACTAATCGGCCCAGAAATAAACATATCGAAAATATGTTGTCCTTGACTTGAAAAAGTTCTTCCAGATGGCTGAGCAGTCGGATTAACAAATAATCCTTTATTGCCTTTTTGTTGCATATATTCTTTGATAGTAGCGGTAACGGCATTTTTATTAGTTGGATATGAGCTAATCCATTGGGGGATTTTTTCTGCTATTTCTTTCTGAACCGCATCTTGCAAGGTAATCTGGCCCGCAGAATTTTTTATGTAATAACTATCATCAAAATAAAATGCATTAATTAATTGATCAATTCTCAATTCAGCTGGCTCCACATAATAATAAAACGTATCTTCCGTGATACCATGCGGTGTAAAATAATCGGCTAATAGCAGATACCCAATAACACCAGAATTATCTTTTCCCTTCGTATCATCAATAATATTATTTTTTTTTGTCTCCATTAATCCATGTTTTAGCGATTGCGTAATAGCGGTAGAAATTGATTCCGGTGCTATTTTACCACTACTTAATCTATCAAGAAATTGTTGAGCTTTTTTATCATCTTGCGTATTTAATAGCACACCGTATAACCATGCTTCTTTTTCTGCAATTTGTGGGCGAATAAGTTCAAAATCGAGCACAGATCCCCGAGCAACTTTTTTTACTACCGTAAAATCATGTGTTTTATAGGTAACCCACAACGTTTCTGGCGTATCAAAAGGAATAGCAGAATAATCTTCTTTTGCTTGATTTTCTGACATTTTTTTATCAATTGCTTCTGCTTGCGCTGCCGATTGATACCAAATATGGCACTCAACTGGATTAATATCGCGAACACGTTCAGTCGGCTGCTTAAAATTACCAACAGAAAGTCCCTGCATACCAATAGATAATGCGCCTTTATTATCGTATACCTCATAGGTATACATCATAGAACCGGCAGGATCATATTTTTTTGTTTTTTCATCAAATGAAACATTGGCTATTCCCTCGGAAGCAATCGGTAAATAACCAATAACGTTGTCTTTATGTGCAAACACAAATGCACGCTTTTCATCTTTTGCTGGCCTAATAGAAGTTGGCTTACCCGTCGTTGACTGTAATAAACTGAAGGATTCCGGCTCTAATGAGACCGTATACGATTTTTCATCTTTTGAAAATGTTAAAGTAACATCATTGGCTGTGGAGCTATTATAAAAAGTGCCAATGAATTCTTGCGTTGTTGCTTTTATACCTAAGTACTCACCTTTAACCTGTCCTGCATCAGTATAGGTTCGATAATAATAAATATTATCATCATGAGCTGGCCATGGATAAATATCTTGGCGCAATAAACTATATTTTTTCAATTTTTCTGTTGTAACGATCCCTCCAAAAAGTCCTTTAATTATTGCCTCGCCTCCACCACCAATATTCAAATTTTCAGTTCCTTTTGGGCTGGTAGAATATTGTTGAATATCAGCTCGTCCAGCATCAGCACAAAGCCACACGCTAATGTATAATTGTTGTTTATAAAAAGTTGTTCCGCTGGTATCATTCGGCATAACAACCGCACTGTTTGCAAGATTTCCTGAAAAATCTGCCCCCAATACCGGTGTGACATGTTGAATAGCAACGAAAATAGGTGCCGGCGCATCATTCCATGCTAGTAAGCTATAATGATAGTCGGCAGTAACAAAACCAAAACTTTGTCCCATTCCTTTAATAAAACCTGATGCACCATCCCATGTATTTTGCGCCGTCGTAACTACCTGATTTTTTATGTCATTCCATTTTTGATCCACATCACGAGAATAAATGGAAACACTGTGTATTAATAAAAAGAAATATAACATTGTTAATATTTGTTTCATAATAACTCCTTTTTGGGAAAACATCAGTTAGTGTATCAAACTATATCAGGCAATTGTTATGATATTCGATAGTTCAATAATACTTTTTATATTATCTTCTAATACTTTAATTATTGTAAAAAAATTCTATCTAAAAAAATCTCTTTAAAAAAAATAATTTCTCTTGATTTGCTCAATCGTTGTGCTAGGTTCTAAAAAATAAAATGAAGCACAATGTTTAGTAAAAAAAGAGAGTGAGTAGTGATGAAGAGATTCTTTTTTGTATGCATGATACTTTTTACACCATTCAGATTTTTTGCGCATTCCAGTACCGATTATATACCCAAGTATGGTAATAACAATTATCCACAAATAACTGGGCACACTTCTACATCTTATCAAAAAAATAATGGAAATGTTCTTTTACAAGCTCTTAAAAAAATAGCAGAGCCCGCAGCTGTTCTAGCTTTTTTAGTATGCTGTGCATACGAATGGTGGAAGGGAGAAAAAGAATTAAAAGATCCGTATAAAAAAGATCGGAATTATGATAAAGAACTGCGCAATCGGTTAGAGCAAGAATATCCTAAGCTGCTTGCACTTGCTCATACATCTAACTATGATAGCGTACCCCCTCATGTAATCAAGCAGCGATTGAATAGTTTAATAGTGCATACTAATAATCATGCTACGTATGAAATCAGTACAAAAACATTCTTGTTATCTGCATCAGCACAACAACTATTAGGCGAACATAATCTTCCAATCAATACATACCAAACATTGCGAGGATCGACCTTGCAGCATACTATCCATACGGAATGCTTGCAGGTTATTGATAGTATTGCAGGTACGAGCGTAACGCAAACCAATAATTTTCTAATGTCATTCGTTGAACTGAGCAGACAACATAATTATGCCGGCATGGTTACCGATGCACTTAACCTCCTTGATGTGTGTTGGTCTTTTATGCGATCGACTGCGCTCGCCATCGGCGAAGGTATTTTGGAAGAAATCAATGCTACTAAAACTGCAATAAGCAACGCAATTACTAATCCACAAGGTGCTGTGATTGAATTAGTAACCAGTGCAAAAAATACTGCCTATGGTTTAATGCACGCTATTAAAAAATATCCAGCATTATTTTCTGTTGTAGTACTACCAGGCCATGAACCATTACTTGCTGCAGGTGAATTAGTTAACTTGGGAAATTCTTTTCGACACTATTCTATTAATAATTCTGAAGAATTATTAGGAATAATAGCATCGACACAACATACCCTTAATAATTACAAAAGTCCTCCTCTGGCATTTGCACAAAGCATAGAAAATACCGCGCATTGTTTAGTTCGTTTCATTAAACAACATCAATCACTTATTTCGATTTTACAAGAGAATTATAAGAAACAAGCATTAACCCTCACTCAAGAAGTGAGCCGAACCGCACATGCATTACAATTGTATTGCGTCAATAATCCGTATGATGCACTCAAACAGAGTTCACGTTTGGTTACACAAACTGTTCTGTTGCCTGCAACAGCCCATTGTTTGAATAAAATTTTTACGGCTGCGTATCATAAGATTCCTGCCTATGTTGAAAAAATAAAACAAGGCAGCAGCGCACTCACCGCACAAGAAGTACCGGTTGCTGTTGCATTGCAAACAACTGAAATTATTACACCAGCTGCATTACAAGAAGAATTTGTGGTGTTAGCAAATACGGTTCAAGAAGAAACCGCTGCTGGATCACTCGTCAGTAGTATTCCATTAGTTCAAGACCTTGTAACAAATTTAACGGTGCTTTTAGAACCAGTGAGACAAAAATTGCCGCAGTTCAAACAAATGTTTGATAATACACGAAAAGGATTTGGTGAGTTTGCTACTAAATATATTAAAATTCCTTATAATCATATTTTAGGTATTGATTGGACTATCGATGCAAAGGGCATAGCAAAGTGGTTCGGGTTTCATCATGACCTTATGGGCGCTATTGAAAAAAGTAAGCTTGTGCAATTCGTGAATAAAGTTGTACACAGTAACGGATTCTACACTGCAGATGTTATTATTAATGGTATTCAACAGCCTAAAACTTTTTTCCCGCAACATTGGTCGCACGAAAAGGTAATTAGTAAAGTTCTGGAGGCATATGACAATTTCATCAAGAATGGCGCTAAAAATTACAAATTAAATAAAGATGGCAAATATATTTTAACCGGATTCATTGAGGAAGGCATAGAAATCAAAATGTATATCACTAAAAAAGGTCAAATAACAACCGCTTACCCAATATTGACCTGAAAATAAGGAAATCAATGAATAATTTTTTTAAACTAATGCTGACAGAAAACTATTATTGTTATGATGATGCCGATACCGTAGAGATGTGTATTTTAAGCCGCTTTTTAACATCTGATGTTTACTGCTTTGGCTCACGGTATAAAGAATGGGCACTTTTTGATACTCAATATACTAAGTATGGAGGTAACATAACTTTTCTTGAAAAAAAAGATGGATACATTATTATCAGTGATCAATATTCTGAAGAACCGGATGGGGGACCTTATTTTCCTATCGAACAACCGGAGTTTGTAAAACTTCTTGATGAATGGGAAAATATTTGCAAACAAAACCCTAAACCACAAGAAATTCTCATTACGTATGATGGCAAGCATTTCACGTTTGCTTGTAAATAATCCTAAAACTTTTTTCCCTCAACATTGGCCACGAGAAAAAGTGATCAGTAAGATTCTTGAAGCCTAGGACCATTTCATTAAAACTGGCGCAAAAAATTACAAATTACAACCTAATGGTAAATATTTGGTGACAGGATTCACTGATGAAGGTATAAAAATAGAAATGTATATTACTAAAAAAGGGCAGATAACAACCGCTTACCCGGTACTAGAATGAGGATAATTTAATGAAAAAAAATTATTTAAAAATTGTTACCCATGGTCTTTCTAGTTACGAACATACAGATACTAGGGAAATGTGTATACTTGGATGTTTTTTAACATCAGATGTTTATTGTTTTGGTCCATCAACGTATAAAGAATGGGCACTTTTCGATACTGAATATGCTAAGTATGGAGGCAATATAACTTCTCTTGAAAAAAAAGATGGATACATTATTGTCAGTGATCAATATTCTGAAGAACCTGATTGGGGACCTTATTTTCCCATCGAACAATCAGAGTTTGTAAAACTTCTTGATGAATCGGAAAAGATTTGCAAACAAAATCCTAAGCCACAAGAAATTCTTGTTACGTACGACGGAAAACATTTCACGTTTGCTTGCAAATAATTATAAACCTACTTAACTATTAGGATTACCAATGGGTAACGATATTTCTAGATGGTCAGGATTTTATCATGATTTTATGGGAACCGTTGAAAATAGTGGACTGGTTCAATTTGCTGAAAAAGTAGTAGATGAGCATGGATTTTACACGGCAAAAGTTACCATGGATGGTATAAAAAAAATGCGAACCTTTTTTCCTCAGCATTGGACACCCGAAAAAGTAATTAGTAAAATTCTGGAAGCTTACGACCACTTTACTAATAATGGTTCAAAAAATTATGAGCAGCTTCCTAATGGCACTTATCTAGTTACTGGATTAATTGAAGAAGGTATAGAACTCGAAATACATATAACTAAAGAAGGACAAATGACATTCATATATCCATTATTGTATAAGGGTAGTTAATGAAAAAAAATTATTTAAAAATAGCTCTTAAAGGAAATCGCTATAGTTATAAAGAAGCAAGTATTCAAGAAATGGCAATGCTTGGATGTTTTTTAACTTCTGAAGTCTTATGTTTTGGATCAACCTTTAAAGAATGGGCTCTCGATAATAATGACTTAGGTAGTTATGGAGGAAATATAATCGAACTTGAAAAAGAGGATAAATATATCGTTCTCAGTGAACAAATGTTTCAAAAAGTTAAAAAAGGGCCTTATTTTGCTATACAACAGTCGGAATTCGTTAAGCTTCTTGAAATATGGGAAAATATTTGCAATCAAAACCCTAAACCAGAACAAGTTTTTATTATCTATGATGGCCAACAATTAACGATTTCTCATAATGCAGAAATAATATGGACAAACAATACACCTTCCAGGCAAAGGAGATTAACCGTAGGCCGTTTGTTAAATTGGCTACTCGTTGCTATGTTTTTTATGTATGAAGGAAAGCATATAATCCAACGTTTGTTCTTCAGTCATGGCTGAATTATCAACAACAATAGCATTGGTTGGAATAACCAATGGATCAATGGCACGATTACTATCGCGCTCATCACGCTCCTTAACTGCAGCGCAAGCTTCGTTGATGGATACAACAAAACCTCTGAGTTTTTGATCATGTTGCCATCTTAACGCACGCACTTGCAATGATGCTGTTAAAAAAAATTTTATCTGAGCATTGGGGAATACTACCGATCCCATATCACGACCTTCTACCACAATATCGTGACTATCGGCTATAGTTCTCTGTAATGCATATAAAGATTTTCTAACCAACACATTAGTAGCAATGAGTGATGATTGTCTATCAATTGATGCCGATTTTAAAAAAGGAGTAATTTCTGAATTATCAAAAAAAATCTTGCCGCCATGTGCACTATCGGGTAGATAAACAAAATGATCCGCTTGCAATACTTTTTCAATATCATCTGCAGTTACCTGCGTTAACCGTTCTTCTGTGTACTGATAATACGTTGTAAAAACATACGGCCAAAGCTCGAAAAAGTAAACCACTGCTTAAATAATGTATATGCAGCACTCCCGCTAATCTACGAGCTATTGTCGATTTACCACTTGCGGTTGGGCCGTCGATAGTAATAATCATTGCAATTCCTTGTGATTCTCAAGACCTGCAACATCTATGCCTAACAATTCTATATTTGATTTCCCATTCCAATGATTTTCCGTAATATGCACTGCCAGATCAAACGGTTCTTCTCCCTGGGCTTTAAACTGCTCAAATAATTCAGGCGCATTAAAAAAAACCACGGGCTTTATAACGCCCTCAGAAAACACCATACATTTAACATGAAGATCTTTCATAAGAATTGGCGATTGCACTAACGTCACCTTTGGTATATAAAAAATAGGTTGTGGATTTTCATTACCGAACGGTTCTAAATATTCCATATCGGTTATCACTTTTTTAGTAACATCGAAAAGACTAACATTGGCATCGATGGTTAATTTTTGTTGTAATTCTTCAGGCGTTATTTTAGCAGCAAGTATCGCTTCTAACTTATCTTTTAACGGCTCAAGGTTTTCACGCAATAACGATAATCCTGCAGCTACCGAATGTCCTCCGAACGTTAACAATAAATCATGACATTCTGATAATGCGTCAAACATATTAAACGCAGCAATGGAACGACACGAACCTTTTGCAATACCGTCCTTAGTTATGTGCAGTAATACTACGGGCTTGCCATACGCACTCACTAAACGAGAAGCAACTAATCCTATAACTCCGGATGGCCACGCTGAACTTGCAGCAAAAATAATATTTTCTTGATCTAAATCAATCTTTTTTGTTGCTATTGCAGAAGAAATTTCTGAAAAAATAGCTTTTTCAATTTCTTTACGTGCTTGATTTAATTCCGCCAGTATCCTACCAACGTGTTCAACTTCCTGTTTATCATCACCAATTAAAAATTTCACTCCCTGGCGCGGATCTTGCAATCTTCCTAATGCATTAATTTGTGGGGTAAGTCCATACCCAATATCAGAAGCTGATAATTTGTCTTTCACAACCTTACCATTTTGTTTTAGCACTTTAAAGGCATGGCTTTCTATCTGATTAATATACTGTAATCCATAGCGAACCCAGAAACGATTTTCACCGGTTAAAGGAACTACATCGGCAATGGTTCCTAAGAGCAATAATTCGAATGCTTTTGATGGCATTTGAACTGCTAAATCTTCATACAGTAATGAAAGTACTTTAAACGTTACGCCAACACCTGCAAATTTTTTATATGGATATTTGCAATCAGTTTGATGCGGATTGACCACCGCATATGCCACAGGAATTTCTTCATGCGGACGATGGTGATCAGTAATAATAAGATCAATTCCTAGTTCTTGCGCCTTTTTAGCTGGTTGAAAAGCTGTAATGCCATTATCAACGGTAATAATTAATGAATAACCGTTATGCGCAGCTCGCTCAACAACTTCAACAGAAAGTCCATAGCCATCTTTCATTCGATTTGGCAAGAAAAAATTGATCTGGGCACCCACTGGTTTTAGACACAACATCATTAACGCACTCGATGTAATACCATCAACGTCATAATCACCAAATATTAGAATTTTTTCTTGATTATTAATTGCCCGTATAATCCGAGCAACTGCCTTCTGTGCATCTTTAAGCAGTGCTGGATGTGCAACATCTTTTTCTAATGAGGTAAAAAGATAATTTTCTACATCTTCTATAGTAGTAAATCCACGTGACACCAAGGTTTGAGCAACTGCTATAGAAAGATTAAATTTAGTTGCAATAGCTAGAATCCGTTGATGATCAATATCGGGTATATTCCAGAGATACTTTTGACCGCGTATGATACGCATTAATGCCCTATGCCATAAATATACTTAATTAATAACTGTTCTATTGTACAAAAAGTTAAGGAAAATTAACAGTACTAGCTTCTTAGCTTCCAAACTCGAATTTGTCTTGCTCTATACGTTCTTCAATGAGTTCCAAAAACAAATCATTATGCATCATTACATTAAGTTGTCCCACTAATGATAGCTGCTCAAATTGGTTCAAAGAATAGTTAAAATTAAAGGTACTGCAGTATCCCTCATCAAGACATTCTTGTACATTAAATTCCGAGAGATTTAATTTTTCAATTTGTGCAGCAAGTTTTGGATCCTCTTGGGCACGCGTAATAAGATCATCATCTTTAAGGAAATTAATATATATAATAATTGGAGCATTATTACTAGATGATCGATATACCTGCACGGTTTTATCACTCTTTTCTTCATCTTTTGCATAGGTAATCTTGTACACACGTTCAAGGTCCGCGAATGCTTTTTTTAATTCATCAGCACTTTCTACATTGCTTGATCCATCACCAACAAAAATAATATCTAATTGTCTATCGGGCCTAAATAAAGGTCTCAGTGGAATATTATAGGCTATTCCTGCATCGATAAAGGTTAAGAGATCACGATCATGCAACCAGCTTCCAACTCCTTCATAGCCTTTAAACGGATTATTAATCGACGCTGGCGCTGCACGTTTTTTTCCTATTCTTGTATCACCTAAACTGATAAGAACGCGTTCTACCAATGCATTCTTCATCCTCTGAAAAATTGAAGGATTTTCGGACAGGGCAACGACTTTTTCTTCATCCCCCTCTTGCTCATCCTGTACAACCTCAAGTAATAGCTCTGCACCTTTCTTATCGAGGCCATCTCCTAACATTATTCTTTTAAGATCGTTAAGATTAACCGCAAATGCAGATCCAAAAATACCCATTAAAAATCCAAAACTTTGTTCGGGAGCAAAATCTTGCGATTTTCCCGCATTAAAAGATCTACCAAATGCAAAAGCAGGTAATGCTATATCCAATTCCAGATTCCTGATTTCTTCAGGATTAAATTCGTACCAATTATACATATATACATGTTCCGCCAAACTATGCATTGAAACTGCTGTATAAATAGGCCAAGGCGCCGCACCTGATTTAATATGAAAATATTGATCAGAAAGATGTTTTCTCTGTTGATAAGCCCCAAAATCCGATAGTAAAGCATGCGCGAGTAGTGCGCCGTAAAAATCCACAGAACTTATCGGTTGTCCAAAAACAACTTTAGGAAAAATAATATCATTGGCTACACGATCTTTACTAAAAGATAAAATATTATTTTTACTAACCGGGTTAAAAATATCGACTTCTATTTTTTGTTTGAGTTTATTATTAAATGCCTCAACAGATAATGACCGTTCAGCCGACTGCATAAATACATAAGGGCCAATCCACCAGGAAGAACCTGAAAGGCCAACCATATATTGTGCTGCATCAAAAATACCTAGCTCCTCAAACCCTTTTAGATAAGCGCTGGTTAATATCATTGCTCTATAGCCACCACCACTAAATACAAAACCTATTCTTGGTATTGCATTATGGGGTATTTGCAATCCCGTATATTTTTGCAAAGCTATTCTCGTTTTTTCAAGGCGATTACTAAGGAATTCTCCTTCCAATGAATATCCTGGATCAAGTCTTTTTGTATTTGCATACAATGCAGCGGGCCTATTACGATTTGGGTCTTTTGCCATGAGCTGTTGTATGACATTTTCCTTGAATTTATATACTAATTGCAGTACGTGCTCAATGTCTTCTAAACGTATTTTACTAAGGCGTTCTAAACTATTTTCAATTAATGTATCGCTAAGATCTTTTGAAATACTTTGTTGAATATAGGTCCAACGTACAAGAACAAAAAACGCAACACCGCTTAAAAAAATTATTCTCTTTTTCATTACAGTCCCTTATATCACCATAAATAGGCGAACTTGCTTTCTGTATTTACTGTAGAAAACTATAGCCCGCATGGTCAATAAATTGCAAATATGCATAGAAAAGACAAGTTGGCATCGGCAATGCCACGGGTAAAACATACTTTAATGGTTCAAAACAAGAAGTAATTGATCATAAGATTTATTATTGATACTATAAACCTGTTTTTATGATTAATTGTTTATTATTAATAAAAGGAAGTTGACATGAATCATGGTTACAAAAAAAGCTTATTACTAACGATAGTTAATTATTTTATGGTATCTCTTCATTGCTATGCAATACCGGAACATGCCGAATCAAAAGATTTTGTTTATCTTGACCAGATAGATCCAACAATTCTTGTTTCTCTACGGTATAATACCGATGAAAATTTTGTGGGAACAGCTGTTGATGGTTATAAAAAATCAGTTGTAATTCTAACGAAAAAAGCAGCTGAGGCCTTAAAAAATGTACAGGAAGAAGTTCGTAAGGATGGCTACTGTTTAGTTATTTATGATGCATATCGCCCACAAAAAGCGGTTGATCATTTTGTACGATGGAGCGCGAACGCTACGGAACAATGCAAAAAAGATAGTTATTACCCTTATGTAAATAAAGCTAAAACCTTTGAACTTGGATACATAGGGGAACGTTCAGGGCATAGTAGAGGAAGCACGGTGGACCTAACGCTTATTAAATACGGTGAAGTTCCTCATGCACTTCAAGAATCAAAACGTACCCTATTAGATGGCCGTTTAATTACATTCTTGGATGATGGCACGGTCGATATGGGATCTTCATTTGATTTATTTGATGAAGCTTCACATAGTGAAAACAATCTTATTGAAGAATCATACAAGGAACATAGAGTCTATTTAAAAACGGTTATGGAAAAGCATGGGTTTAAAGCTTACTCCAAAGAGTGGTGGCATTTTACCTTACAAGATGAGCCCTTTTGTGCCAATCAAGATGCTAGTTACTTTAATTTTGACATAGAGTAAAGAATAAAAAAGTCACACCCTTTGTCAGAGACAATGTTACTTAAATTGAGATACATTCATGTATCTTACACTTTGATTATCCGCATATGCGTAATTGAAAGTTAAGATACCTTTTTTGTTAAATAGTAAGATGTACCATAAAGGGTATGACGATAGTTTTTATAAAGATAAGATATAAATTAAATAAAAAATCTTTCATAATTACAGTATGCCAAATTTTTTTAAAAAAGTCAATCACAGAGAAATTGTTCCTAAAATAACACATTTTTACCTTAAAAATTCTGGTGAACGTTCCCTGTAAGCAGATACATTCCAATCACCTCAATATATATACTTTTAAACTGAAAAATAGTTTGTATGCCAATGCTAATATGTGCTATTATTACATTAGTTACTCGTAACTCTTTTTTACCGTTGATCAACTATATAAGGAGCCTATAATAGCATGGAAAGGCTTTGCTAGCGATAATTGCAGGTATTCATCCGGATATTTTAAAAGCCATTAGTGATGCAAACCAAGGACATAGCAAGGCATATGGCGCTGACAGCTATACCCAAGAGGCAATCGCCCTATTTAAACAACATTTTGGTGATAATATTGACGTTTACTTTGTATGCAATGGAACTGCTGCAAACGTACTCAGTTTAAATACCTTAATTAAATCCTATCAAGGAGTAATATGCGCCGATTCAGCACATATTAACGTTGATGAATGTGGCGCGCCAGAAAATTATACCGGCTGCAAGCTACTCACAGTACCTACAAAGGATGGTAAGCTTACTATTAAAGATATTAAGCACCATTTGATTAACCTTGGTGATCAACATAAAGTTCAGCCAAAAATTATATCGATTACACAAAGCACTGAATTGGGGGGACCCTTTATACTCTTGAAGAAATCAAAACAATAACTGACTTTGCTCATGAAAACAATCTTTTCGTACATATGGATGGAGCACGTTTAAGTAACGCTGTTGTCGGTTTAAACACAAGCCTAGCGGCTATCACAAAAGACGTTGGCATTGATGTGCTTTGTTTTGGTGGAACAAAGGATGGTATGATGCTTGGTGAAGCTGTAATATTTTTCAATAAAGAACTCTCTAAAGATTTTCAATATATTCGCAAACAAAGCATGCAGCTGATTTCCAAAATGCGGTTTATTTCAGCACAATTTATTGCACTCTTAAGTAATAATTTATGGTTTAAAAACGCTCAGCATGCCAATGCCATGGCACAACTCTTAGCTAGCGAAATAAAAAAAATTCCCCAAATCAAAATGAGCAAAAATGTTGAAGCTAATGCAGTGTTTGCCTACATTGATAAAACATTGATTCCCTTATTGCAAAAAAAATATTATTTTTATGTTTGGGATGAAACAACGTCCGAAGTTCGTTGGATGACCTCATGGGATACCACCAAAGAAGATATTTTAAATTTTGTTGCACATATAAAGGAAATTCTAGCAGCAAAGAACTAATCGGCAACCATACAGCTTGACACAAATGTTTTTACATTAGGCAATTAAGCATGTTTTCCATTCATTGCATCATACCAATTATTTTCTAGCTCTTCCGTTAGCTTGCCTTCTTTTTTTAAATCATCCCAGATATCTTCAAAACGATCACTAATCAATTCTTCTTTATAGATTAGATAAAGAAGGGCTGCTTGAAGATTTTCGGTTCTAGCTTTTTGCCAAGCTTCTTCGGCAGAAAGTTTTTCATCTACACTTAGTATGGGGGGTAGATAATAGTCTTTAAAATTTATCTCTTCTTTAGGTTTGTTTAAATCCGGGGTTAGTGGTCCTTGCAAGATAAACTTTTTTTGAATAGCAATAGCGCGTTTTTGCGCCTCTTCAATAACTGTTTCATTTTTTTTCAGTTTCTTAAGGCCCCGAGCCTTTATTATACCTAATATTTCCTTCTCCTGAGAATTTATATGTTTCCCCTTCAGAAGAAAATCTACTTGTTTGGCAAAAGACTCAGATTCTTGCGCTTCTTTTTCTTTCTTAGTGGAATCAATCTTATTAGTTGGTTCAAACCACATGCTAGGAAAACTGGCATTAACTATAAAAAATGCTAAACCAAGAAATAATCTCATAAAAATATTCATAACAAAAATCTCCTTACAAAGTCTCCAACCATATATTGAGTTGATTAGGTGATTGATCAACCCATTTCAAATTATTTTTTGCAAATAAACATTAGATTATCATTAAGATTTATTAAAAAATCAATAACTTTTCTTACACTATTTTTACAAAAAAATTGAATTTCCATTCAGTAATTATTATATCTTATTTGAAATAAAAAATAAAAAGACTACTGATATAAATTTAAAAAAATTGATAATAAAAAGCTATTCACTAATAATCCTTATTAAATGCATACAGAAAAATATGTACCTATATTAGGACAAATATAATTTATTAATTCTCTATTAAGTAATAAAAACAACAAAAAATCATATAAATGATTGCAAATAATTAGAATTAGAATATAATAAAATGAAGTCGTTGTTTTTTTCTGCATAAAGAATAATATATAACTGGCTTTAAAATATTGCTTATTAATGGTAACTACGCTATATAATACATAACACTGAGATCTTAGATAAGGTATTCTAATCATGACAAGCCATAAAAAACTGTTTAATCGTTGTAGCATTACTCTATTGCTCAGTTTTTTTATTAGTTCAACTATTGATAGCGATTTTGATACTAAGGAATCATCGTTATATATATCACAATCAATCAATGAACCTGTGCATAACGCTCAGAATATTGCTGAGGACGCTCTATCAACCACGGCGTCATCTAACAATGATACATCGCCGCAAACAGAATCCTGTCAAGAACCGGTGTGCATAACCATTTTTGTTCATGGCATTATTAGCGTTAAACCTCATTTATCGTTTGGTAATGTTATACGGTTAATGCGTGATAAAATTGCAAATTCAAGCTACGCAAGAACAGTAGAAATTATTCGAAAAAATCCATTTTTTTACCAACATCATCCAATGCAGGGACTTGGGTTAAAAGAAATAGACATGAATTGTATAGAAAAAGGTACTGCTTCCACTGCATTTGCACGGTCATTTGATAGTATTTCTAATTATATAAAACCTTCTCCTATAAAAAATTTTTATTATACCTTTGGTTGGTCAGGATTATTAAGCCCACGCATGCGTTATTTGGAGGCAAAAATATTCTACCAATCCATTGTAAAACTTATCGAAGAATTTCGTGCACGTGGTATGACGCCAAAAATTCGAGTCGTTGGTTATAGCCATGGTGGTAATGTCGCTTTAAGACTCGCTTCTGTACATGATAATAAAAAACATAATAATCCATTAATGAGCATTGATGAACTTATTTTGATTGGTGTTCCTATTCTTCCCGATACTCATTTTTTAGTAAGTAATTCTACTTTTAAACGGATTTATCATTTTTATTCTTTTGGCGATCGCATTCAAAATTTAGATTGCTTTGCACTTAATCGTTTTTTTTCTGATCGAGTTTTTTATGGAAAATCCGATCGAAAACTACCCGATAAATTAATACAAATTCAACTAAAAATAAAAAGGCCTATGGCTTATTCTTATAAAAAATATACAGAATCAAAAAACTTAAGAAATTCTAGGTTACGCAATGCTGATCCAGGTCATTCTGAGTTTTGGTCATTTGGCTGGACACATGCCAACTATCGAGAAAATTTTCCTTTTTATCCATTACCTATGACCATTTTTACCCCGTTTATTATCCAAACGTTGGATAGTATAAACATAACTTCCGGTAGCGTTGTTGTGGAAATTCATCCACATCAAGAAAACTTTTTTATCGTCGATACATCAAATACCATCACCATGCCCTTTATTACCAGTTCGTATCTCAATGATCTAAAAAAATACGCTGAACAATTTAGGCCCGATAATTATTCAGCAAAAGAATATAATGCGCGAATACAGGAAGCAATAGTTGCAGGAAAAAAAGAATCTAGAAAAGAAAGAACTGAACAAAAGTCACCACGAAAAAGACGTCTCAAAAAACAATCATTAAAATGATGCGCGAATTAAACTCCAAACCCGCAAAAAATCATCCATGTTCATTTGTTGCCCACGTAATGCCAATGTGGCTTCGGGAATAGTAGAAATATCAACTTTTGTTTGAACCAAATTATTTTTTAGCGTGCGCCTCGGTTGACGAAAAACAGAGTTTAATAAATTCCCAAAATTTTTCTTCATCGGGAATTAATACAGGATTTTCTTTTGGTTTAAAATATAATAAACGCGAATATACTTTAGGTGGCGGATAAAAATCTCCTGGCATTACTTTATTTAATTTCTTCCAAGTAAATATATGCTGAAAAAATAATGAGGAAAATCCATACCCTTTGCCACCTGTTTTTACTATTTTTTCTGCCACTTCTTCCTGTACCATAATAACTCCCTCACGCAATAAATAACGGTTACGAGCTAACCAATGCAAAATAGGAAATGTTATTTGATACGGAAGATTTGAAAGCAATGTCCATGGCTTATAAGGTTCTAATAATTGTGGGTCAACGTCTAAAAAATTTTGTTCAAACATCGTAATACGTTTATCTGATATTGAATTTTTAATAAATGTTGCCCATTGATGATCAATCTCAAAAATCCACAAACGCTCTTGCGCAGCTTTTAAAATTGTTTTAGTTAAAAAACCATCACCACAGCCTATTTCAAAAACCGAGGATGAATTATTAAGAGTAACTGCTTGAACAATGGCATCAGCAACTGCTTGTGAGCGTAAAAAATGCTGGCCAAATTGTTTTTTTAACGGAATTCCTTCTGAGAAAACTGGCTTTGTCATATAGTTATTTAAATAACGCTTTCTTGTAAAAATCTAACTGCTCAAGTACCTTACCAGCTCCCATTACCACACACAATAATGGATTATCTGCAACACGCACCTTCAAGCCGGTCGCTTTAGAAACTAATTTATCTAGTCCTTTTAACAAGGATCCTCCTCCAGCCATGGTAATGCCTCCTTTTTCTTGATCAAGAAGGTCTGAAGAAACTTCTGGTGGTGTATTCTCCAAGGCAACGTGAATAACATCAAGAATCGTTGTTATAGTTTCAAGAAGCGATTCGTGCACTTCTAAGCTCGTTAATATAATTGTTTTAGGAACTCCGGTTATTAAGTCTCTGCCCCTCACTTCCATGCTTTCTGCATTGGCTTCAGGCATTACCGAACCAATTCTCATTTTAATTTGTTCCGCAGTTCGTTCGCCAATTAACAAATTATATTTTCGTTTTACGTATTGAACAATGGCTCGATCCATTTCGTCACCACCAACGCGTATTGACCGACAAAAAACAACATCTTTTAAGGTAATAATCGCAACTTCAGTGGTTCCTCCTCCAATATCAACAATCATACTTCCGCAAGGGTCTTGTACCGGTAAGCCTGCCCCTATTGCGGCCGCCATCGGTTCCATAATAGTATACACTTCGCGCGCGCCTGCCTGTTTTGCTGAATCTTCAATGGCACGCCGCTCAACTTGCGTAATACCGGAAGGAACTCCGATAATCATACGCGGACTTACCAACATACGGCGATTCCCATTAACTTTTCGAATAAAATAACGCAACATACTTTCAGTTAATTCAAAATTTGCTATAACGCCATCACGCATGGGGCGGCAAGCAATAATACTTTCTGGCGTTTTACCGAACATATCCTTTGCTTCTTGGCCAGCAGCAAGAACTTGATTTGTTTTAGCATCAACCGCAACTACCGTAGGCTCATTTAAAACTATACCTTCATTGCGCAAGTATATTAACGTATTAGCTGTGCCTAAATCTATAGCAAAATCATTTGAAAAAAAACTAAACAATTTTTCAGCGGGAAAAAACTTCATAATATTTACCCTTGCTTCATTAAAAGTTTAAAACCATACCAAAGGATATTCTATTCGTTCTACTCACTCTTTTTGCTATTGCAAATTTTACCGGAACATCCCACATAAACCAGAAACTAGGCGCATAACAATTATCTCCTCTTACTTTAGCAAAATCATAAAAAACGTTAAGCGTTACATATTCCGAATTCCATGAATTTTGCCTATTAATTCTTTCTAAGGTTGCCATAGGTGATTTAATTTTTCGAGCATCTTCCCATAAATCATCAAAATGACTTATCACGGTATAATTTACTTGCACTCCCAAGCCATCTCTAATGTCTTCCATCGAAAAATAGCCGGAGGCCGCAAACGTTGGGCCTTGATGTACATCAATCTTACCAACCGTAACGCCAAATAATGATTGTTCACCATTTAATGGTATGCGTTGTTTTTGTCTTTTGCCGAATCGTTGGCTAAACCGAGCATATCCACCAACTTTCCAATCTTCTTTTATTTCAAATTCAAGATCGCCCTGAAAATAAATCCCGAAAAGACCATTTCCACCGTAAGGCAATGATGCTGGATTATCAATTTCGCGCGTAACTCCTGAGTTAATTAATAATCCACATCGCAAACCAGCATCGATATGTCGGAATTTTAAAAAATAATCCCACAGTCCACCCCAACGGAGGTAGAAATCGATATCAGATATCCCCGCTTGTGTTGCTTTTGGAGCTTCAATACCCGTTTCTTCATTCATAAATCGACGTATTTGATCCAGTTTAATAATATCATCGGCGCTTAGCTCTAGGGTTGCAATTGTTTCCTGTGATAACCTAAAACCTATGTGAGAAAACGTATGCATAAAAAACCATGAAAATCCCATTGAAAGGTTAGCGTGATTTTTCTTTGATGCCCATAATGATTGATAATACGCAAAAGAAATACCTTCTCCCCGAATTCTACCATGCATATGCCAAGGAATAGGTCCTTGTAGATTAGGAAAATCAGTCGCTAAGGGATTTGGTTTACCCAATAATACAATAGCTTGCGCCACCTGATTTTGATTATATATACCGAAAATTTCTGGTATTCCACCCGAATCGTCGCTATTAATATATGCTTCGTGAGCTGTTACAGCAAAAATATCTACGTAAGCATTTGACATCTTGTTCGCCGTTCTTGAAACGGTATGTGGCAATAATGGAAAAAATCGATTATCAACCACCATTGCAGTTATAACATTAACTGAACAAAACAACCCTACACATAAAACATATTGCAATCTAGGCATAAGAAAGATCCTAAAAAATAACTTTGATCAGTATATTTGATTGATTGGTGGAGAGAGGGGATTCGAACCCCCGATCCCACGTTAAATGGGATAACCGCTTTCGAGGTAGCCCGCTCTAAACTTCTCGGCCATCTGGCCAGCATCCCATTCCTTTTTCTTCTAAGGCTTATATCAGCATACCGAATTCTCTTTTTTTTTAAAGACTTTTTGCTCGTAATAAAAAAAGAAATATAAAAAAATACTTTATAGTTTCTTTTTTCTGAATAGAATTGACAATACTAACGGGTCAATACTAAGCTTTTTTACATTAAATTTATGTACATTGATGAAAAAAGCACATTGCAAAAGGAGATATTATTATGGCGCAACACAGTATACAAGCAGTTGTTTTAGCAGCAGGAAAATCTTCTCGCTTTAATACAGGAAATTCTAAGCTTTTGGAAAAAATTTGCGGTCAAGAAATGATTCTTTATCCAATTAATGTATTACAAGATTTAGAAATACCAATCATTGCGGTATTAGGATATCACGCAAGCGAAGTAAAAGAAGTTCTTGCCGCTCAACATCAAACGATTTCCTACGCCCATCAAGAGGAACAAAAAGGCACAGGACACGCTTTGTTTTCCTCCCAACAATTATGGCACGCCGAACATATTCTCGTTATTAATGGCGATATGCCCTTAATAACACAAGATATTATACAACAACTAATACAGAAACATATTCAATCAGAATCTTCTGTTTCATTCGTTATCGCCCATAATGAAGATCCATCACTAACTGGTTACGGTAGAGTAATAAAAGAAGGTCAACACGTACATATCGTTGAGGCAAGAAATTTTCAGGGGAATGCCCACGAGCATTGTTGCGTTAATGCTGGTATTTATATTTTTAAACGAACCTTTCTTGAAAAATATAGTACATCGCTTAATCCCAATGAAGAAACGCATGAATATTATTTGACCGATTTAATAAATATAGCAAGTCAGCATGGCAATAAAATCGAAACCATTTCAGCATATTTTGACAAAATTCGCGGTATTAATACCTTAAAAGAATTATGGACCGCCGAACAAATTAAACGTTCAGAATTAATAACAAATTGGATGCATCAAGGAGTTCGTTTTTATGCTGCACAAGCAGTGCATGTTGATTTAGATATTAGCATTGGCCATGGCACGTATATTGGTTATGGTGTACATATTTCAAAGGGTACTCGTATCGGATCAAACTGTATCATTGAAGCGTTCACCATCTTAAACAATGCCGTTATTGATAATAATGTTACCATTCGTTCTCACTCAGTTATTGATAATTCAACTATCGCAAGCGGATCCCAAATAGGGCCATTTGCTCATATTCATACACAGTCAACGCTCAATGAAAAAATAGTCGTTGGTAACTTTGTTGAAATTAAGCAGAGCTCATTGGATAAGAATACTAAAGTTAAACATTTAACATATCTTGGCAATGCTATTATAGGAAATAATGTTAATATAGGTGCAGGCACTATTACGTGCAATCATAACGGTATCTCAAAAAACAGTACAACCATTAAAAACAATGCGTACATAGGAAGCAATAATACTATAATTGCACCTATAACCATCGGCGAGCACGCTTTTACTGCTGCAGGGTCAGTAATTACCGATGATGTCCCTGATAATGCATTGGCTATAGCAAGAGCGCATCAAATAAATAAAGAAGAATATGCGAAAAAATTAAGGCAACAAAAACAAGAACTCTATACTAATACTGAAACTGAAAGTAAATCTGAAATGTTATTTACGGGAGCATTAAAAACACAAACCGATTCACTTGAGAATTTATGATTAGATTTATTCATACTGCCGATATCCACTTCGGCATGGAAAACTATGGAAAAATAGATCCAAAAACAGGAATCCACACGCGCCTTTTAGATTTTGAAAAAGCGCTTAATTTTTGCATTGATTATGCTATTGAGCAAAACGTGGATTTCTTTCTTTTCGCTGGCGATGCTTATAAAACAACAACACCAAGTCCTACACAACAGCGTTTGTTATTAAAATGTTTTTTAAGGTTACAACAAGCTGGCATTCCATTAATTATTGTTATTGGCAATCATGATAACCCGTTAAGTTTTGGCAAAACTAATACGCTCGATATTTTTGAACATTTACCATTGACCGGATTTCACGTAATTGCAAAACCAGCTTCTTTTGTATTACAAACAAAAAATGGCCCCATTCAAATTGTTGGTATGCCATGGCCTACACGTACTACCATCAGCATCTCGCAGCAACACAGCGCTAAATCATGTTTTGAATTGACAGAATATATTTCACAAACTGCCGCTTCCATAATCCATCAATATGCGCAACAATTAAATGCAGAATTACCGGCAATTCTTACGGGACATTTAACCGTTAGTTCAGGTATTTTTTCTGGATCTGAAAAACGAGCCATTTATGGTAATGATCCAATTTTTTTGCCGTCACAGTTGGCAATTCCTCCCTTTGATTACGTAGGCCTTGGGCATTTGCATAGACATCAAAATCTTAATCCTCACGGGTATCCAGCAATTGTCTATTCTGGATCTCCCGAACAAATAGATTTTGGTGAACGCAACGATCAAAAAGGCTTTTGTGATGTAACCATCGCACAAAAAGGTAATACTTCTTATAACTTTATTAAAACACCTACGAGAAAATTTATACAAATTAATGCTCACTTACATGCTGAAACTTCACAAACGGAACAAATCTTGCACCATCTTGCCCAGCACAATATAATCGATGCAATAGTAAAAATAGTTTATTATTTACCACCCGATACAAAAGACAGTGTCGATTTAGTGGCACTTGAACGAGCATGCATACTCGCACTTGAATTAGTTGCAATCGTTCCTGTCTATCAAATAAAAAACAGAGAAAAAAGAATTACCATGAATATCAATATGGATCTTACTGCTTTACTTGATACGTATTTTGAAAACAAACCGGAATTAAAAACAAAAAAGGAAATTCTTATAGCAAAAACTCATGCATTGCGCGACGAATTATCGCAACAAGAACTTGGATAATAGTTTGCAATATTACTGATGTTCACGTTTTACTAGAATAGTGAGCGCATTAGAATTTTTTGATCCTGTTAATTGGCCATTTTTTCCATCAATTACTATTTCTTTAAGATTAGAATCATAGGCGAATGTTTTTTTATTATGTTGAAGATATCTATTTAACGCTAACCATATCGGAAAGACCGTTGTTGAAGGAAATATATTTTGACCCAATGATCTATTATCATCACACCCAATATAAATACCGGTGGTAAACGAAGGAGTAGAACCCGCAAACCAGCAGGTACGACAATCATTGGTTGTTCCCGTTTTTCCAATCGATTCGCTATCAATCCAATAATGTGGAAATCTCTTTTTTGCTCGTTCTATAGAAAGACTCAAGACTTTTGCCACTTGCCCGCTGACGTCAGCACTCATGCAGCGTCGTTGTATTAACTTGTATTTCCATTGCTTAGTGCCCCATTCATCTTTAATCCATTTTAATAAATGCGGTTCGACATATACGCCATGATTAGCAAATACATTAAACATTCCAATAGCCTCTTTTAATGAAACATCAATACACCCCAATGCTAATGAAGGGTATCGGGGAATATCGCACTGTATACCACATTTTTGTGCCAATGCTATTACAGGATCATACCCAACTTGTAATAACGTTTTTATCGAAATAATGTTATTAGAATGCGAAAGTGCTTTGGCCAAAGTCATTACACCATGGTATTTTAAAGACGAATTACGCGGCGCCCAAATACCATGTGCCTGCTCAAATTCTATCGGTTCATCTATTTCGGTTTGAGCGAAATTCATTCCCTGTTCTACGGCAACCGCATAAATTAACGGTTTAAAAAGTGATCCCAACTGTCGCTTTGCTTGCAATGCACGATTAAACTGAGATTGTTTAAAATCGACACCGCCAATTAAAGCTTTAATTTCACCAGTCTGGACTTCTAAACATAGTAATGCGCCATCAACTGATGATGTCATTTTATTTTTTAGAACCATAAATTGTTTAGCAAATTCTTCTTGTGCGTATCGTTGAATTGTTTGATTAATAGTTGTTTGAATGGTTAATCCGCCTCTGTACAGAGCATCCTTACCAACAATCTCCTCAAGCATTTGACGAACAGCTTCTCGGGCATAGAGAGCATAGGAGTCATCCTGTTGCTCAACAAAATCTAGTGTTTTTTTTCGCGCTTCTTGATACGTTTGTTCAGAAATAAAATCAAGTTGCATCATAGAATGAAGAACAATATTACGCCTTCTTTGCGCAGATAATGGATACAATAAAGGATAATAATGCGCTGGTGCCTTTACAATAGCTGCCAGTAACGCGGCTTCATGTAATTCAAGATCGGTTGCATGCTTATTCCAAAATCTTTGGCTAGCCGCTTCAATACCATAAATTCCGCAGCCAAAACATACGTTATTCAAATATGTTTCCATAATTTGCTGCTTAGTAAAATGATGCTCAATTAATAAAGCAAAAAATTGTTCTTTTAATTTCCTCCCCAATGTTTTTCGTGAATCAAAAAAAAGTAATTTGACCAACTGCTGCGTAATAGTACTGGCTCCTTGAACAAATTTACCATAGTACATATTCATCAAAAATGATCGAATCATGCACTTCCATGATATGCCGTGATGATTAAAAAAATCATGATCTTCTGCAGCAATAAATGCTTGAATAATATTTTCTGGCAGTGATTCATAAGAAATCCGTTCACGGCGGTCAATTTTAAAACGAGCCCATTCATTACCTTTATCATCTAAAACAATTGAAGGTTTTCCTGGATTATATTGCTCAAGTGAAGAAAAATTAAGAAATTGGTTATGCATGAAAAAAATAAGCATACCAAATAGTATTGAACTAATAGTAATAACAAAAGAGAATATTGCGCTATACGAAAAAAACACAGCGGACCACGTTATAGGGTCCGCTGTGTTTTTTTTATTCATACTCAATAAAAAAAGTTAAGCTTATTTATTTTTTTGATTTGAATTGCTAGTGCTTGCAGAGAATATTCTGCTTGTGATAGCAACAGTTTTTTCTTCGGTCATACCTAGACATTTTTTAATCAATGGAAGCTTTGCTACACATACTGCAACAACGCCGACAACAGCCAAACCACCCAATGCTAATTTGTGATTAGAAACAAAATTAGTTACAGTTTCTTTGTTAAGAACTGAACTAACAGCACCGCTCATGCGAGAAAAAAAACCTAGGGTTTCTACATCTGCACAGATTGAAACATTTGCAATCATAGCTACACTAAGGGCTACTAACAAAATATGCTTTTTCATAAATAAAACTCCTCAAAAAGTTAAAATTCTAATACCTTTATACAAATTACTTGAATAAGATCATTTGTCAATATAAAATCAAAAAAAACATTTTATGCGAAAGGGAATATCATTACCATTGTTTATAATAATTTTTTTCTTTATTTCTATATTGTGGGATTATTTTTTTTAGACTTATGCAGTTTACATTTTATTGAACAATCGATAGTTCACCTGCTATTATGCGTCACAGTAGTTAGCTTATTATCCAAATGGAACAATGGCGTTATTGCTATGCTCTTTTTTCTACTTTCACTTGAATATTTTTTATTGTATGGGCACGTTGTCTACGCTATAATTGCTGTTTTAATGAGCATAGGGTGGCTTGTACCAATGAGTAAAATCATTAATCCATCTTTTCCAGGATTATTTTACAGTGTACTATGCTTCTGTATTCTAGGTGAACACCTAGCGTTTCATGTTATTAATAATAAGCCTGCAACCTTAAAGATCTATACTTTATACGAAATTTTTGCTAATATAATAGTGATGTATTTTATATTGAAATATTATTCCAAAGGTAACCTAGACAATCGCTTGTAAATTTTTTTACAAGAGGAAAGTCCGGACTCCCAACGAAAAAGTACCTTAGAAGGAAACAACTAAGGGGGGCGTAAGCCCATGGAAAGTGTCACAGAAAAAAACCGCCTTTTGTGCATTTTATGCATACGGGGTAAGGGTGAAAATGTGTGGTAAGAGCACACGGGTATTATCAGCAATGATAATGCAGAACAAACCCTACTTGGAGCAAGACAAAAAAGCATGTTCGGTATTCGTTCCGGTTTAAACATGCGGGTATGTTGCATAGATAAATGATTGTCCTTTCAATACTATTGAAATACAGAATCCGGCTTATTGGTTATCTTTGGAAATTTTTTATGGCGTTTTGTTATCATTGAAGCTCTATTATTATCTTTCGATTTTACCTTTTATTGGTCTTCTTAGTGGATATTTTTTTCTGTATTGGCTTTTTTCCACCAATTCTATAGCAACACCTCTCCTTATCGGAAAAAATCTCAATGAAGCAGTCAAAATAATTTCTGATCACAATCTAAACATTCGTATTTTAAAAGAAAAGGAAGATAGAGACTTACCAGAAGGAACTATTATTAGTCAAATTCCTATGGCACACCAAACAATACGCCCTAATCAAATAGTTTTTTGTGTTGTCTCCTCAAAGCCTCCTGTTACTTATGCGCCGTATGTTATAGGAAAAAAAACAAAAGAAATGACTGAATTATTCATCAACAAAGCAATTTATCATAAAAGTTTCCCGTTACCCAGCCATTATCCAGAAGGCTACTGCCTCACTCAAATACCAGCTCCGCATAAACCACTCACTGATAAAACAATGATTACGTACGTATCAGCAGGATCTTGCAACATTGTTATCTTTCCTTCTTTAATAGGAAAAAAAATTACTGAGGTTCAAGAGCTTCTTGATCCTTATGGATTTAATATACAAGTTTTTCATAGTACATCACTTGCTAAAAATCATCAATGTACTTCCTGTGTTATTGCCGATCAAAAACCATTGCCCGGATCATTTATCGATCTAAAAAAAACCCTAACTCTTCATATTAACGTTGAAGAAAAATAATCCATCATTTAAATATATTAAATATCATCCAGTTTCTTTTCACTTTTTGTTATCTTAGTAAAAATAAACATCTTTTTTTGAAAGATTGACATAACAGATTCATCTTTTAAACTAAGACCAAGATGATAGTATCAAGGTATACTTAAACAATGCTTTTAGAAGGAATAAAGCATGAAAAACCATCTATTGTTTTTGTCATATCTCTCTTAACCATCAAAATGAATGCAGATGAACCGGAAAATCCATTAATCTGCTGCACACCAAAAGAAATTGCAGAACAAACCAGAACCATTGAAATTACATTCAGATGTCAAACCAAAGAACCTGCTACTGAGTGTGAAAGATCAATCTGGGAAAGAGTAGTTGCATGCGTTCTTGATTGCGTAAATCGCTAAAGAAATTCCTCAAGAAGCTTCCAACACCGCCTATGAATTAGTTTTAGAAACCATAGATATGGTGCATGATATATGTAGAGATTGCCCATCAACAGCAAATAATATTATGATTTCATTTCAAGGGCCAGAAGAACCAAGAATGTTACCAGAAAATTAATAAGCTTTTTTTGCAATAAGAGAGGGATTTCCCCCTCTCTTATTTTTTTGCTTTGTTTTTATTTTCTTTACACAATCTCTTCAGTAGCTTGTAGTATGCACTAAAAAAAGGATACTATTATGCTAAAAAAAATAAGTTTTTATTGTATACTAATGCTCTGCAATAAAAATTACACGATGCAATCCACATCTCAATTACCAGAAAAGATAGATCATCAATCAGATACAATCGTGGAAGTTAATTCATGGGTAAATGCAGTTCAGGCAATGGTGACACAGGCAGATACTATTTTAATGACTATGCGCGGTGACGTTAATTGGATTAATCAACCAAACTTACAAACAGCATCTAACCAATTGGTTCAACGTTTTTCTCAAACGCCCCAGTATAAAGAATTAGTGCAAAATCCTGATGACAGCAAAACCTTTTTGACCTTTAAAGAGGTTTTTTTTACGGAGGTGCTTTCTCCTATTTTTCTCAATAATGTTAAGGAAGAGTCATATGCAGACTATCTCAAAACTATCTGTTTGGCCAATATCGCTCTAAAAAATAATATTTATCAAAAAGAAGAATTACAAAACTTGAATGCCCCAGAATATTTTGACATAGATCTACAAGACTAAAAAATAAAATATTAGCATGCGTTGTTTACCGATAACATTACCGGTAAACAACCTTTAATTTTAATCACGACGTAAGATAAAAAATCCACCGAGCGCTGCAAGAATAAGTGGCAATGAATATACAACACGTTCGAATGCTGTTGTTCCCAACAAAGACCAGCTATAGATGATCGAAAGCACTATAATACGTTGATCCAAGAATTGCTAATGGCGTCTTATAATAAGCACATTTTTTTCTTTCTTTAAAACAACCAATGATAACAAAGGTAAAAGAAAAGAAAGAACGCACCACATTGCACAACCACCAACGATGGAAATATTAGGGATGAACATTGTTGATGAGAAAAATTACAATCCCCTGTACACAATGGTTACCCATGGTCTATTAATCTATTGACACCAACTCGCTGACCAAAATGTGAATAATTTTTCTTCTCCATCGCATGTAAAATGGTAGCATTCCCATTAATCATTCCATTGGCTCCTGCAAACAAAGCAAGCACCGATGCCACGGGGATGAGAACACTCAACAAATTTTTTAAATATGGTATAGGCAAGGTAATAAATAAGACAAAGTGCGGCGCACCCAAACGAGCAAGATTTTCCGAGCCCATTACATTAAGTACCCCAAAATGGAAAAGGGTATAAATAACCATGGTTGTCATAAAACCTATTAAGAGCACACCAACGCATTACGCTGGCTGCTTTTTCAAATTACTCATGCTCCAAGCATTCTCAAAACCAAAATAACCAAAGATGGCGAACGGTAATGAAAGTGGCAGAAAACTCAATTCTTGAGCAGTAACCGTAAAAGAA
>CAVUUR010000008.1:0-5398 GCA_963744715.1 uncultured bacterium
TATACTATAAGACCCTTATAAAGAAACTCGAGGATGCTCAGGGTATGCATTGAAACTCATGATGCGTCAGTGGTGAATATGACGGTTAATATGATTTTTTTTGCTTCATATTTTAGCGCCGGAAACGCACCTGAATTAAGACATAAAAAATGGCTGAATCCTGACTAAATATATGGTACTGATATTTGGGGTAGATCAACGTTATGCAAAAGTCACACCAGAGCGGAGGCAGGGGAAAATGACAACAGCAGTGAAGAAGATCATTATAGTTGCTCCTGTCTATAACGAAGAAGTCAATATCGGCGAGTTTGTGCGCCGCCTCTCATTGGTCAGGGAGCCGGCTTCGATAGGGGGCCTTCTGATCGTTGACGACGGTTCTTCGGATCAGTCAGTGACGCGGATAGAGGAACTGGCCGGAAACACCGATTTTCCGATTCTGCTTGTCAGGCTTTCACGGAATTTCGGCCACCAGAATGCCGTGCTGGCCGGGATAGAGAGGGCGTGCATCTGGGCAGCCTCAGAGGGTATCGAGTGGATAGGCCTGACTGATACCGATCTGCAGGACAGGCCGGAGCACTTTGCGAATCTGGCACAGGAAGCCGACGGGTGCGATGTGGTCTACGCCGTCCGCAAGAAGAGAAGAGATGGCTTGCTCATGAAACTGATGGCCCCGATTTTTTACAGGATACTCTCCCACGGAGCATCCTTCCTTATTCCCGACGATGCCGGCACATTCTGTCTTATGCGCCTCCCGGTGGCAGTTACAATCGCTAAGAGCAGCGACAACGATCCGTATTTCCCGGGTCTGAGAGCATGGGTCGGCTTCAGGCAAAAGGGCGTGCCGGTCGAGAGGGATCAGCGTCTGGCCGGAAAGTCGAAAGTGGGAACAATGGGGCTCTTCTCGCTTGCGCTGCGGGCAATGCTTTTGTACTCTAATTTACCTCACCAAATCATCATATTCAGCGGGGGCGTGATATTCGCGGGGGCGCTCCTTGTCGTCGGTCCTGATCGTCATGCGCCTCATGGGGCTCATTACCATACCGGGCGCTACCACCATCGTTGTGCTGCAAGTGATGACGCTGGGAATTCAACTTGTGTTCCTTGGGCTATTGTCCCACATGATTAACCGTGTCAAGGACAACACGAGCCGGCAAAGGTCTTGGATAATCATGGAAGAGAGAAAGTACGAGTGAAGGAAGAGACCCTCTACAGCGACTCGGCCGCCCATAAATACCTGGACAGGCGGATCGGGGACCGGCACCACCAATGGCTGTTCGAATCTGTGCTTTCGCGGTTCGGTGCGTGCCGGGGCGACACCGTGGTGGAACTGGGGGCGGGCAGCGGCCGGTACACGGAAATGCTTTTGGCCGGTGGGTACAGGGTCAGCGCTTACGAGCCGGACCTCCATCTCAGTAACAAGCTACGGGAAAGGCTGGGCGAGCGGGACGGGTTGGAATTATGCAACCGAGGCATCCGTGAACTTTCGGGGGCCGACGTGCGAGCCGAAATCGTCTGCGGGTTTCATGTCCTTCATCATCTGAACGAGGAAAACCTGCAAATGCTTGCTGTTGCCATCACAGCATCAGAGAAAGAAACCCCCGCTTCAAGGGGTGGTTCTTTCTCGAGCCAAACCCTCTCAACGTCCTCTATCCCCTTCAATATCTTCTGACTCCGGGAATGAAGTTCCGGGAGGAAAAGGGGATGTGGCGGCTCGGCTACAAAATCCTGAAGACGAAGGGGGACGGAAAGTCCGAAGTCCTTGGGACCGTGGGAATATTCCCGCCCCGACGTATTGTATCGATGCTGCCCGCCGGGATAGCGAAGCTTGGAACAACCATCCGGGAAGGAAGGAGCCTTTTCAGGCTCTACACCGTAATCGGCGAAGTTGGATAGATGAATACTGGCCGCGGGGGAAAAATGGAAGATGTGCAGTTCCAGGATATAGCCGCAATCGAGAAGTGGTACTGGTGGTTTCAGGTTCGCTATCGTCATGTGGCAAACATTCTGGTGCTAAAGAAACGGGCTTCACTAAGGTAAGTATTTGGTAAATAACGGGAGTGTTGAGATTTAATTGCTATGAAATTTCTTGGTTTCAAATTTAGCTATCTGCATGTCTATTTCTTTCTGTTTCACTCTAAAGTTCATTGGCGGGAGAGGGAGGAATGCCATCTCAGAGGCTCTGGACAGCCTGCGAAAAAACATGAGCGGTAAGCCGTTGCGTGTGTTAGACATTGGATGCGGCCCCGGATTGTTGGTAAATACAGCGTTAAAAAAGGGCTTTTCTTATCTTGGCATGGATACCGACCAGGCATCAATTGGCTATTGCCGCGAGAAATATCGTGATCAAAGGTGTGCAAGCTTCACTACTTCTACAATCCATTCCCCTGAAGTAATCGTCAATAAAGGGGACATCGTTATTTTAAACGGAGTTATGCACCATCTGGATGATAAAACAGCAAAAGAGCTACTTGGACACTTATTAAATGCAGACTTTGTTATCATATTGGACCACTATATTGATAAAACTCTAAAAAGATGGCCGAAATTTCTTCAAAAGCGAGACAAAGGAAAATATGTTCGGGATTATTCTTTTTTTAAGAAAATAGAAGGATATCATTCCGTGTTGAACTACGGTATTTCCTATAAAGATTTTTTCTTTAACATGTTGGATATACTTCTGTATGGCTTATAAGCCTGAGATTAAAAATGTCCATCAGTGAAGAGATGATGCTTTTTTATAGTATCTTTCGGCCTTATCAAAATCACCTTTCTTCTGATAAATATTTCCCATGAGCAAATTCAGTCTCCGGATTAGCCGGATCGGTTTTTAATTTATTTTCCAATATACGCAATGCAGATGCATTATCAAGAAAACACCTTACAGACAATTCATTCGAAATGGGAAAGCTTTCTATCTGTGTCATATTAGCAAGGACATATTGAGAAATCGGATCGCCGGAAGGGAAAGAAAATTGTTTGCCATGCCAGATGCGTGCAGGATCTTCCAGATTAACAGGCAGCAGGACAGGCATAGCTTCAAAAACGTAAGCCAGTTGCGGCTTGCGCCCACGGTTCTTCATGAATTCCATTGCCTTATGATAATAATCCTCAGGAAAATCTGCAAAAGAAATAAAGGACTCATCCAGAGCCGGTCTGCGCTGGGCGATCATATGCACCATGGGGGAGACAACATAAGAAATTATATAATCATCTTTATTCGAATACGCTTGAGACGTTGTGCTGATCCATTCATATAAATCTTTGTAAATCTGATTGGTTTTAATGCCCTTGCCGAATCCCGTCTCTATTTCAACATTGGCCTGTTCAGGAGCCACATCGAAAAATGTAAATTTCCAGTCAGACCATGCCGTCGTATAGTAAAAAGGAGCGAAAAACAGGATTAAAATGGCCAGTTTTACAAGATAGACTCTCTTTTTGATGGTTTCCATGGACATGATGGCGCATGCCATTGCCGCTACGGCAGGAATGGAAGAGTGGAGCACTGTCAAGAATGCCCAGGGCGGAAAAAACACTGCTGTTGATGGCTGCGATTATGCTGGGGATAAAAAGGACGAGGGCAAATAATTCAAAGTTATTCCATGGCTTCTTCTTAACGATCTTGAAGATGAAATGACACAGAAACAAGAAATAGGATGATACCAATAAAGCAGCAAACCACATGGGGCGGTCAAACCAGCCTCTGTAATAAGGCGTTATCAATGCCGAACAAGGACGTATCGATAACCGCAAACATCATTACTGACAGTATTGATAAGACTCCCACTAAGAGGGGCTGTCTTCGATAACTTTGTGCTCCATAAAAAGGCAATTATAAAAAATAAGGTAATGATAACATGTTTCAATGCCTCCCAATTAATGGTGATGAGTGATCCTGCTGCGTGAGTGGGTGTAGAAAGATCAATTGAACCGATGAAATGACATTCTGGATGAAAGCGTTACCGTAAATGCCAATGAAAATAACCCATAACAATAGAACCGGCGCCAGAACAAAACATAGATCCTTAAAATTAAAATTCAGAGATTTCAATTTGAAGATTTTGATGATGACAAACAGTAAGACCACGGAGATGACAACAAGACTCATGTGGAGCAGACTGAAGCTGATCAGCCACAAAAATATTCCTGCCGTGATATACAAAATTCTTTTTAATAAAACAGATTGCTGATGCAGCCCCATGATGAAGAATGCCAGATAAAGGGTAAGAAACAGATGGGGATAGGTCTAATAGTTAAGATTCGAGATCATGCCTATCGGATCAAGCCCGGTAAAGGCAAATATGGAAAATATGAGCGGTTGAAACCAGAAATCTTTACTGATTTTATATAATACAAAACTCAGCAGAGCAGTGAAATAATGGTAAGAAAAAATTGTAATTCCCGGAAACCAAGCAATGTTATGCCGGGATAAAGCTTGAAAACAAGAGTGTTGATGAATGTTGATGGTATCAGGGCTCCGGTGAATTTGTCACTGAAAAAGTTATCGCCGACGGTCAGCCGCCAGGCCTCTGTCATATGCCAGCCTTCATCGATAAAATTAAAGCCATATTGAAGCTTAAACCATCCGAGTACTGCGGCTATAATGAAGATGCCAAGAGATATAGCAAAGGGTAGTAGCTGGCCGGACTGGATTTCATTATTGATAGCGAATTGTTTTTTCATTATGATATCCCTCACTCAAGTTTGATTCGCAATGCTGCAAAAAATGCCATCCTCAACAAAAACCAGCCGTGACGCCATTGGCTGATATTGGTTGCGCCGTAAATACGTTCACGGCAGCGCACAGGACTTTCACAGGGTCTTTGTCCAATCCAAATTCCGAAAATATTTAAGAAGTGTTTATCACACATTAAGCTAGGGTTCAGCAGTTTTTTGATGATTTACAATTGAAAGATGTATGATAGGGAAAATGAACAGAGGAATATTTCTGGATGTTTATGCTGGCACATAATAATTATTCATATTTTCCGGCATTGATTCATTCCTTGCGGCGAACCAGGATCCAAACTGCTCACTCTGGAATGGTGGTGGTGTTCCCGCAGTTCAACCCAACCTCCAGCCACAATATCTGGCTGCGGGATATGACTTCAACGGATGGTGTGCCTATGGACATCCGTCTTACACCAACGCTTACGGTTCTATTCCAAGGGATACGGGCAGATCCCCGCCGCCATGGGATGGAACCTCCGATTACAACTCGCTGCAAGTTTCTTTGCAGCGGCGCTTCTGCCGCGGACCACCTTTGGCGCGGTTTACACGTGGTCGAAGTCGCTGGTTACGGCGAAATCCCGACGAGGATGAGCAGAACCCTGTGAATGCTCTGCTCGACTATCGGGCAGCGTCGTGGGATCGCCCGCACGTCTTTGCGGCGAACTATCTG
>CAVUUR010000009.1:0-166863 GCA_963744715.1 uncultured bacterium
TTGTTTTGTAATAGCTAAAGCTCGTTACGTATTGCTAGCGAGATCTACGCATTAATAAGTTCATCGGCACGATCTGCGGCCTGGGTTATGAAATATAGAGTCTTGCCTGTAAAATAAAATTTTCTCGTGCTGTTGCGCTGCGTTCTGAAGTCATCTTATTGCTAACGTATCCAATATGCGTACGTACCATATCACTGTCCTTGATAAGATCAAGGCCAACGATAGTTGCCGCACCTGACGTTGCTTTTAATAAGGTTGTCAGGATACGCATGGTTGTTGTTTTACCGGAGCCATCTGGTCCCGAAAAAGCCAAAAATTTCTCCCCGATAGACAACAAGATTCATGCCATTAACCGCGGTAACGGTTGTTGGGCCAGCACCGAACATGTTTTAAATTTTTCACTTCGATAATAGGATGCATCAGAAGCCTCTTGAAAAATTTAATAATATAATAGAATAATAAATAATGAAATAAAGGTCAAATGAGGAATGGATAACAGCATATTTAGAGGAATATATATTGTGTCACGTGAAGATAGGTGTCTGCAGTTTTGTGGAGAGAGAAAATGATTTTTAACCCGTAGAACAGATCAAAAAATCTTATTTGAAAATTATTTGATTACTACAAAATAATCTTTATTGATGCCACTCTTCTATAGAGCCTTTTTCGTTCCTAGTGCCTTTTGCTGTTTTTCTATTTTTTCTTGATTGTCATACCATTGAGTGTAACAATCCCAGTGGGTCATTACATTCTTTTTTTTAATTTTCCTTCAAAGCAAAAGTTTCTAAATGCTTTCCAGGCATCGTTTTTTACATTAGATTTTTTACTACGAAATAATACATGATATTTGGCCAACTTTCATAACGCCATTTTGCTACCGTTTTATAGGGTATTTCATGGAATACAAGCGCGGTCCATTCAGTTGAAAGATCAAATCCCATAAAGTCTACAACATCATGTCGCTTTTCATAAGCTGTTCGTAAAAGGTATCAGCTTGTTTTTTGGTAATTTTCTTTTCATATACTTCGCGTAAAATGTCTCTTTTTTTCATTTTTTACTCTTAAATATCAAGTTTTTTATTTTTTAGCGGGGGTTTGTAAAATTTGTTTGTTTGAGGATCTATCGAACCAAGGTGTCTTTTTGACTTATCATATGCATCTACATCATTATGTAAATCATTCCACTTAATATACTCTGCACCATCAATTCCATAAGATTCTTCTATTTTTCTTTATCGTTATACCATTGAGTGTAACAATCCCAATGAGTCATTACATTTCTTTTCAGTTTTCCCTGAAAGCGGATATTTCTAAATGCTCGCCACGTATCATCTTTAACGCTAAATTTTTTACCACAAATAATGCAGGTATTTGGCCATCCTTCATAACGCCATTTTGCCAATGTTGCATAGGATATATTGTGCAAAACAAATGCGGTTGCTTCTGTTTGCCAATCTAAACCCATAGTGCCAAAAATGTCTGTTTGGCCACTTGCAATAACGTCATTGTAAAAGATATCAATACATTTTAGGGTTATTTTTTTTTTCATAAAGTTCACGTAGAATATCTTTTTTTTTCATATTTTGTATAGGTTTATAAAGTTTTTTTGTTCGAGGATTAACTGAACCAATGTAGTTTTTAAATTTATTATAAACCTTTATTACATAGTGAGTATTCGGTATTGATGCAGTTGGTCCCGAAATATTTCTTTTTTTCATGTATTAACTTTCAAATATCAATCGTTCTATTTTTTACTGCCGGTTTATAAATTATTTCAGTTTGAGGGTCGATAGATCCTAAGTGCCTTTTTGATACATTGTATGCTTCTACATCATTATGTAAATGGTCCCATTTAAGATATTCTGCACCTTCCATTCCATTAGCATTTTTCTTTTTTCGGTAAATTCCTTCTCGTAAATATTCATAATCCTCTTTCGCTTTCTTAACAAATTCTGTTTTAGAGGTACTATTTACTTTGCGTTCTTTATGCTTATCATGATCTTCGTTAGCTTTTTTATGTTGCTTGTCATTCTTGTCTTGATTATTATTATCGTTTTTTTCGTTACTATTATCATCATCTTTTTTTGGCGGTTTACCATTCTTCTTTTTTTCTTTTTTAGATTTGGAATGTTCCCTTTTGTCTTTAACATTATTTTTTTCATGAAAACCGGCGGTCAAGGCAACTTCAGCACTATGTCTTTTGAATAATTTTGCGCCCAAAATACTACCAAGTGCAATTATGCCTGCCGTAATACCAATTTCAAGACCTTCACCAAAAATCCAAACGGCTACTATTGATATCACGGGAGCAAAATTATGCACGGGAATGTGTAACGTTGATACGCAAAAAGTATGATAATCTGCTACAGTAATAGTATAAACTTCTATTTCTTCATCAACTTGATGTACTATGCATGGTGCTATAGTATCATTGCAACCCAGATAATCAGTAATATTGCTGGCATTAATCCATCTTTTTTCTTGTGATACATATATTTTTTGATTAGGCGCTGTTCCGATACACTGATTACCTACAAAAATTTGTATATAGTTTTGAACGCGTTTTTTGGATGTATAAAGAATAGGCTTTTCAATGTAATTATTACTAAAGTCGTAACACAGGATTTTATCGTTTATCTTTAATTGCTCTATGGGTATATAGCCAGTTGGGGTTTTAACCTTAGTTCCTGCAACAAAACCTTCGCCCATGAGCATATTGTTTAAACATGCATTGATTACTATAAAGATAATAAAGTGCTTGATACTCCTCATAAACCCACTTTCCTTTTTTAATAAAATAGATGAGATACCGAAAAAAGATAATTTTAGAATGGACTATACTATTTTTAAAAAACTTTTTCTAGAACTAAAAAGAGCCGTTAATTATTCATTAAATTTGATTTTTTTTGATTATGGGAAATGTTGAGAATTTTTAGAAAAAATTACAAAAGATGAAAATAGTAAGCTAGCGTAGCAAATATCATGAAAACATACTTATTATTTTTTATAATATTTGCTACGTAGATAAGAGTATACAATAGTGTTAACCTATTTTTCAGTTTGCTCAGGCATTAAAACGTGTTTAATCACTTCATCGGCGTGAGTTACCCAAATAACATTAATATCCTTGATGATATCTTCAAGGCCAATGAGATCATGTTTATTTTTATGCGGTAAAATAATATGAGGAACATCGATTTCTTTTTGCTGCCAATATTTTTTCTTTTACGCCGCCAATAGGCATAACATCACCATGTAAATTTAAGTTCACCAGTCATAGCATAATTAGCATTAATTGGCCGTTGGGTAAGTGCTGAAAGAATTGAAGAAAGCATGGTAATTCCAGCAGAAGGGCCATCTTTTGGTACTGCCTCCCGCAGGAACATGAATATGTAAATCATAGTGCGTAAACATTTTAGTATGTAATGTTAAATTCTTTTGCATGTGCGCGTGCATAACTCAATGCTGCTTGAGCAGATTCTTTCATGACGTCACCCAATTGGCCAGTTAAGATTAACTTTCCTTTGCCAGGCATAATAACTGCTTCAATTTTAATCATTTCGCCGCCATAAGAAGTCCATGCAAGTCCATTAGTAATACCAACTTGATGATCTTTGCTCATATCATCTTCAATAAATTTACGTGGTCCAAGATAGTGTTCTAAATTATCCGGTGTAAAGTCAATAACTTTATTTTCTTCAACAATAGATCGTGCTGCTTTAGAACATAATTTACGCATTAATACGTTCTAATTGTCGCACGCCAGATTCTCGTGTGTAGTTGACAATAATATCTCGTAATAACATCATCACTGAAATGTTATATTATGATCTTCAAGTCCAGCATCTTTAATTGCTTTTTTGATCAAATGTTTATTGCTAATGTGTACTTTTTCTTCAAGGGTGTAACCAGAAAGTTGGATAATTTCCATACGATCACGTAATGGTTCAGAAATAGTATCCAAAGAGTTTGCAGTTGCAATAAAAATTACTTTTGAAAGATCAAATGGACTCCCAAATAATTATCATAGAATGTTTTATTTTGTTGTGGATCTAAAACTTCAAGCATGGCTGCTGATGGATCACCTCTAAAATCAGCACCAATTTTATCAAGTTCATCAATAATAATAACAGGATTACATGATCCAGCTTTGCTAAATCCTTGAATAAATCGTCCTGGCATGGCACCAACATAGGTTCTGCGGTGCCCACGAATTTCAGCTTCATCTTTTACGCCGCCTAGTGAAATCTAAAATATTCGCGGCCTAAACATTTTGCAATGGATTTGCCAAGAGAGGTTTTACCAGTTCCTGGAGGACCAACAAAACATAAAATTGGGGCGTACCCATCTTTTTTAAGTTTCTAATTGATATAAAATCAAGAATTCGTTCTTTAATATCTTTAAGCCATAATGATCTTCATCAAGAATCTTTTTTGCATGGTTAATATCAAGATTATCAGTCGTATTCTTTGCCCCATGGCAATGCCAAAAATCCATTCTAGATAGTTGCGTGTTACCGTTGCTTCCATTGAATCGGCGGAGGTTCGTTCAAGGCGATTTATTTGCCGATGTAATTTCTGTTTGTACTTCATCTGGCAATGGGCAAAGCTGCTAATTTTTCACGCATAGCTTCTATATCTTCAACATCATCTTCGCCAAGTTCTTTTTTAATTGCTTTTAATTGTTCTCGTAAATAGAATTCTTTTTGTAGATTTATTCATTGATTCGCGTGCATCGATTTCTTAATCTTTTCTTGCACTTCTGCAACTTCAATTTCTTTACTTAAATAGATATAAGTGTTTCAAGAAATTCTTTAAGCGTGGTTCTTTTCGAGCAAATCTTGTGCATCGTTCTACATTTAAATTAAGATGAGAAAGGATAAAGTCAGCAATTTTTTCAGGATCTTGCATTTTGGATAAGAATAATATGAAAATCAGGACTAAATGATTGCCCTGCGCTAGCCATTTGTTCAGCCATTTCTTTAATATTTTTTATTTGAGCATTAACTTCAGTATCTTCTTGTTGATCAGTATACTCAATAATTTCTACCTGTGCATTGAGCATACTCTCATTCAGCCATAATTTCTTGAGCAACTCGGCTTTACAAATTCCTTGAACAAGAATTTTTACGCCACCTTCAGGAATTTTGACTAAGCGCATAATAGATGCAACAGTACCTATTGATAAAAGATCTTGTGTGCCGATTGCTCCTTCATAATTATCGAGTTGTTTTTTTGAAGCAAAAGCATAAAACAATTTGGATTCATCAATCGCTTTATTGATGCCTTTAATAATGCTTTCATCAAGCACGAGGAGTGGAACAATCATATGAGGAAATACCACAACATCCATAGTAGGGATGACCGGAAGTATCTCTGGAATAGTATTTTTTATCGTTTTGTTATATGCGGTTTTCATTACCTCCCCCTTATTTATATTTTACATGAAACACCGTATAATTTTATAGAAGATATAAATAATTATAGGTGTATACATTGTATCCCTACTAACCATTGTAAAAGATGCGTAATTTTAAAGACAAGAATTCCTACGTAATCCTTAATAATCTTTGGTTTCAAGATCTTTTTGTGTATTAATAAACAAGGAAGTTTAATGACCATAGAATCACTTTCTATGCATGATGTGCATAAATCATTTTTAAAAGGATCCATAGTTATGCCGGTATTACAAGGTATAACTATAATCTTTAATCGAGAGTCCCGTTATGCTATAACCGGTGTTTCCGGTTCCGGTAAATCAACGATACTTCATCTTTTAGCAGGGCTTGAAATTCCGACGCAAGGAAGGGTGGCATTGTGTAGTGAAAATGTTGATCAGATTTCTACGTTACCATCTTACAATATCCTTAGGAATCATATTAGCATTGTATTTCAAACACCTTGTTTGATTAATGAATTGACGGTAATAGAAAATATTGCACTAAAAGCATTAATAGCCGGTTATAATAAAAAAGAAGCTTATAAAAAAGCCTATGAGCTTCTTGATTATGTTGAACTTGCTCACGCTGCCGATCAACCGCCAGCGGTACTTTCTGGTGGCCAACAGCAAAGAGTTTCGTTGGCGCGCGCCCTTGTGACCAGACCGGCTTTTTTATTAGCCGATGAGCCTACGGGTAATCTTGATGAGAAAACAGGAACGGTTATTATCGATCTTTTATTAATGTGCCAAAAAAACTGGAATATGGGATTAATTATAAGTTCGCATGATCCCTACCTTGCCAGTAAAATGGATGTCGTTGCACATCTTTCGGATGGAAAATTATGTTGAGCATCATTAAAGGACGATAAGAAAGGATTTATTTGTGCTTACTAAACAATTGATTATAAAAAAAACAATAGCCGTTGCCAATTCTACCATGATCAGCCGGTTGTTAGGCCTTATAAGAGAAGCATTAATGCTCAATTATTTAGTGCCCGGTATTGTTACTGATGCCTTTATAACGGCGTTTAAAATTCCTAATTCTCTGCGAAAAATTTTTGCAGAAGGTGCATTAAGTGCGGCATTAATCCCTACGTTTGTTACGTTGGTTAAGCGGGATAAAAAGAAAGAGATAGATAGCTTAATGAGCTTATCGATTATTATTTTTGAAGGCATTCTATTATTAGTATGTTGCCTGATTTTTTGGAAAGCCCAAGCCGTTATTCGGTTTATTTCCCCTGGATGGTATTGTAGTTCTTCGTCACAAGAATTTACCTTTTTTGGCATCTCATTTATAGATCGCGCACTAGCAAGCTGTATAGCATATGTATCCTATGCAGGAAATCCAATGCCCATTGTTGATTATACGGTTTCATTTTTGCGCATTTTAATTTCATTAATTCTTTTTTTATCAACGAGTGCTTTGTTAGCAAGTGCTTTGCAGGCAGTTAACCATTTTTTTGTTCCTGCATTTGCACAGGTGGTACTTAATATTGTTTTTATTATTGGGCTCATTGTTTGCATAGCCTATTGGCTACCCGTTACGTATCTCTGTTATTTTATTCTTTTTGGTTGTTTTTTGCCCTTTGTATTACATGTTATTACGTATGTCAAATTAGGTTTTCGGTTGGGAGTCATTGATACTACTACGTGGCATAATTTTAGAAAAGTTATGCATAAATTTTTGCCCTGCTTATTGAGTATGAGTGTTATGGAACTGTATCTATTTGTTGATACCAGTTTGGGATCTTTTTTACCTGAAGGTTCAATTTCTCTCATTTATTATGCTAACCGATTTATGGGGATCCCATTAGGCGTTTTTGCCGTAGCTTTTTCAACTATTTTATTGCCACATTTTGCACATATTGGTGTATATGCACCTAAGCGGTTAAGTTTTTATTTGCTTGAATCGGCAAAACTTATTTGGTGGGTAATGGTGCCGGTTTCATTATTTTTAGGGTTTGTTGCTGAAAAACTTTTTTCAACCTTATCGAGTAAATTTTCACCGGCACATGTTCACGAAGCCGGTTGGATTTTAATTGCCTATGTACTGGGATTATTCTTTTTTTCACTCAATAAAATTTTGCTCAACCTTTATTATGCATTGCATGATACCACAATTCCGTTATATATTTCCGTAGTAGCTACCATATTGAATTTTTGTTTAAGTTACTACCTTTTGATGCCATTATATGGGGCGTATGGCATCGCTCTTGCAACGACCATTTCTGGTATTGTACAAACAATATTATTTCTTGTTGGATTGCATTATTATTTTGGTTTTAAACTGTATTTACAACGGTTTGCTTATTTTGTTGGAGTTTATAGTATTCAGTTATCCTTAGGTTCTGCACTATTTTTGCTGTTATATTATGGCATAGAAGGATTAATCCATACATTACCAGTAAACATCGCACATTTTTTTCTTGTTACCATCGGTTATTGGTTTTGGGTGATGCCATTAACCTTGCTACTATTTTTTATCCTTTTTAAGACGCGCAAACGATGTGCAATAGAGTTGTATTTTTTAAATTAATGTACGAATAACTATTTCTTTGTGGTATTGGAATCGCATAGAATAATAATTAAATGTTTTCTATATCTTTTAAACGTAGGAAAGCAATGAATTTTGAATTTTCGGCTGGTGTAGTAGTATATATTCAAACTGAACAGGGCAGAGAGTATTTATTATTACATTACGAGGCAGGGCATTGGGATTTTCCTAAGGGGCATATAGAACAAGGGGAAACCAAACATGAGGCTGCACTACGTGAATTGCAAGAAGAAACAGGCATTGCTGATATTACTATAATTGATCATTTTGAAGATTCATTTACCTATTTTTTTAAAAACCCTCAAACGCATGTTCTCATTAAAAAAACCGTTTATTTTTTTATCGGACGTTCTAGCTCAAAGCAAGTTACACTTTCCGACGAACATGTAGGATACGAATGGCTGCCGTATGAACGTGCACATGAGCAGTTAACCTATAAAAATGCTAAAGAATTGCTAGCTAACGTTGATGAATTTTTACAGAAGAAAAAGCTGGAATGATCGTAGATCCTTGGGTTACAAAAGATAAAAATATAGAAGCAACGTTAACCAAAGTACAAGCTTTTAATGCAAGATAACTTTACTCTTTTTCTAATGGCTGTTTCATCAATTCATGCACAAAATCATCAATTTTTTTATTATTAACAATAATGTTATAAACCCCTGAACAGATAGGAAGTTGCAATGATTTTTGCTGCATCAATTGGTGTAACGAAGTAACGGTGTTAACACCTTCAGGAATAAAACCGGTTTCTTGAATGGTAGTATCCAAAGATTTCCCTAATCCCAATTGCCTGCCAACTTCACGGTTGCGACTTTTTCTGCCCATGGCGGTTAACACAATATCACCAAGGCCAGCGAGTCCATAAACTGTTTGGCTATCGCCACCAAATGTTGCTATAAGAGTGGCAATTTCTTGTAAACTACGGGTTAAAACGTAACATTTGGTATTATCACCATATCCTGCACCATCGAGCATCCCAATTGCCAACGCAATAACATTTTTAAAGGCACTGGCGGTTTGAACACCAATCATATCGGATGCAAGATAAGGTTTGAAATAATCATTGGCTAAAAGTTTCTGTAGATAATTACCAAAAACTTGTTCATGTGCCGCTAAGGTTACGGCAGTTGGTTGCTTGTGTGCAAGTTCATGTGCAAAACTTGGTCCGCCTAACACGGCCTTGCTTATTGGCAATTGCGCAACTTGATCAACAATCTGGCTAGGAAATAATAAAGAATCATTTTCGATCCCCTTGCTTAATATAACCCACGATTGTTTTGATGTAATATACGGTTTAAATTGCATAATAATAGTGCGCAAAAATTTAACCGGAATTGCTTCAAAAATAAGATCAACAGAATCCAAGGCTTGCTGTGGATTAACAACGGGAATAATTTTTTTATCTAATATAATGCCCGGCAAATAACGATTATTGATACGATTTTTTAATATATCTTCTTGCAATGTTTTGTCGTGGCACCATAATAATACTTCTCTATTATTTGCTGCCAATAATGTTGCAATTGCAGACCCCCAAGCACCTTCGCCAATAACTGCTACACGTTTCATGTTCCAAAATTCCTTTGGCATGCTTTAAAATTTGAACAGGCGGTTTCCAGATCATGTTCGGTAATATCGGGCCAAAAACAATCGAGAAAATATAATTCACTATACGCACTCTGAAATAACAGGAAATTACTAATTCGTTTTAATCCACCGGTGCGTATAATCATATCCGGTTCAGGAATACCTACCGTCCACAATGACTGATTAATGGTTTCGTCAGAAATATCATTTTCTGAAAGAATGCCTTGTTTAATTTGATGAATAATATTTTTAATACCGGAAACAATTTCTTGCCGAGCTCCGTAACAAAATAAAAAATTAAGATTGAGTGCTGAACCATGTTTTGTTTGTTGCTCAACCTGTTCTATGATGGGCTTAAGTTTTTCAGGAAACAAAGAGCGATCGCCGATAAAGCGAACACGAATATTTTGTTCAATAAGATTGTGAATTTGATGTTGTACCTGGTCGCTTAGTATATCAAAAAGATAGGAACGTTCTTCTACCGGTCTTTTAAAATTTTCAATTGAAAAAGTATACAACGAAAGATAGGCGATATTATTTTTTAGACAAAAATTAACGGCCTTTTTAATTGATTCAACACCATGCGAGTGGCCTAGCCATGGTTTTAATCCTTGGCCATGTGCCCATCTGCGATTGCCATCCATGATAATAGCTAAATGTTGCATAGAAGCACTCCCAACATTACACACAAGGTGCGGTTTGATGTAGAGTTTTTCTCCATGATGCATAGAGATATTTAGTGTATGTCCCCGCAGTATAGAGTAACGTCATCCCGCTGGCGTACAATAATCTTTCAATGGCAACGACGGGCATGAGCATAATAAATAGTTCCGATTGCAAAGGAAGCAGATAAAGCCACAAAACTGAGCCGACTGCATGAGCAACGAAGGTGCTACCCAATGCGGTTAAAAAGGTATTAGTGTATGGTAGATAATAAAGAATTATAGGAATAAGCCAATAACTTGTGTAAAAAAAGGCCTGATTGCCAACAGGGTGAATAATAAATAGCGCCATACACAATAAAGGAACGCCGCATCGCAAAATCCATGCAGCTGATCGCCAATAAGCGGATGCAAACATTGTAGGAATATGGTATGCTAATAAAGAATTGTGTATTGCGCCTGTAAAAAAGGCTTTGATTATCGTTAATAATCCAAAAATGATACTAATAAAAGTAAAATTGCCGCAAGCGCCAGATAAAGGCCCCACTAAGTTAAATGCAGAAAAAAACGCTGCTTTTGATCCCCAGATAAGATTTACTTTAAAAAGGCTTGATAAACAGAGTACACTGGTAAATAAAGAGGCTGATAACCATAAATGAATACGATTCATGAGCATAGTGGAAACCCTATAAAAAGATTACTCAATAAAACAAGAACTAGCATACTACAAATAAGATTATTCAACAATATCGAAAGATGACCAATGCATTATCAAGCTATTATTTTTGATATGGATGGAACTATTATCGATACGGAACATATTTGGAAAAAAGCCACTGCTGATTTATTGATAAGTAGGGGTATAGCTATTGATGAGGTGCCGCAGTCTTTGCAAGAACGTTTGAACGGATTGGCTTTGCATGAAAGCTGTTTTATTATAAAAACGGTTTTTAATCTGCCGGATGAATTATCGGTGCTCATTCAAGAAAAATCTACTCGTGCCGTTACCCTCTATCAGCAAGAAGTTAGATTTGTTAAGGGATTTATAGATTTTCATACAAAAGCTGTTAGCGCTTACCGTTTAAAAACGGGGATAGCAACTAATGCTAACGATGAAACCGTCGCTGTTACTAATAAAGTACTTAACTTATCACAATATTTTGGCTCACATATTTATCCGATATCATGCGTGGATAATAAAGGAAAACCAGATCCTGCAATTTATCTTCACGTTGCAAAACAATTGGGAACTGATCCTAAACATTGTATTGCGATAGAAGATTCTGCTCATGGCGTACAGTCTGCTAAAAAAGCGGGTATGTATTGCATAGGAATAAATACGAGTAAAAGCAAAATTCAACTACAAGAAGCGCATTCTATTGTTGAAGGATATGAGGAAATTAATTTAGAGAATGTGCTGAGCGTAAAAAATCATTAGTATTGTATTTTTATGAAACTACGGTATGATTGGCAACGAAAAAATAATTTAGGTTTTTTAAAAGAAATAGGATGCCATGAAGAAATTATTATTTTGTTGCTTGTTAAGTGGTAATATCGCTCTAGGTATGAAAATATCTTATGATCCAATAAATGGAAATCAAGAAGGATTGTGGCTTTCTTTTAAAATAGACCTTCCTGAATCAGACGTTCCACTTTTTGATGCGGTTAGTAATGCATCGTATAATACTAAAGAAAGAAACCAAAAAATTAAAGCAGCTGTTCTTGCGGGTTCGAACCCTAATCAACATTATTTCAATTCCCTTTTTTATGCAGTGGCATCGAGAAATCTTAACCTCGCTGTTTTTATCGTTCAACATGGTGGTGATATGAGCTTTGTAGGGCAATCAGGCTTTTCTGCCAAAAGTTATATCGAGTCCAACTTTACCCCTCGAAAACGAAATAATTTTTTGAAGAAACTGGAATACAAGAAAACTGAACAAGAAGTTTCTTAGTTTTTTAATATAAAATATATTTTATGGTTGATGAAAAACTGAATGTAGTTTTTTCTACAAGGAAAATAAGCATTATGAAAAAATTACTACTTTTTTGTATACTGAGCAGCAGCGTTGCTATGGGCATGGAAATGCCTTATGATCCAGCAGAAGCTTGCTTACACAACGATTTTTTTTCTGCTATTAAAAAGGGCGATATGCGAGAAGCAACAAGCTTGCTGGAGGAATGTAGAATTGACCCAAATATACAAGATCAACATAAGAGAACTCCTCTCATGTATGCAGTGTTGAGACGTGATGAAACATTAGTTAATTTTTTATTGGAGTATGGAGCAGACCAATACTTGTGTGATACTGCAGGTTATAATGCTCAACGTATGGCTTTTGAAAGAGATTGTTGTGGCATGATTGCTATTTTTAAAGCATTTTCTTATAGAGATGCCACTAATTTCCGATATAAGCAGACGCAAAAATATGCTAAAAACCGACAAGATTCGCTTAGATATCTGGAAGATAATACTCATTAACGTTACGTATTTTTTATGTGCATAATATGATTGATTATTTCTTGGTTGTTATCAATAACGGTAATAAGATCTTTATAATCGTTTAAAATATATCCTTGGTGCACAGCCTGTTGGAACCATGTTAACAACGAGTACCAGTAATCTGTGCCGACTAAAATTATCGGTTTTTTTGGTATTTTTTTTGCTTTTATAAGATTGAGTACCTCGGTTAACTCGTTGAGTGTTCCAATACCTCCGGGAAAAATGATATACATATCAGAGTACTTAATTAAAAGCCATGTGCGCGTACCAAAATCTGCAACGGAGTATGTTTTGCAGCCGGATTTTGATACAAACGTTGCATCAACCCCCCGCACTCCTATGCCAATAAAATTCCAATAGGCCTTGCCGCCGGCAGATGCTGCGCCCAATAATCCTGCTTCCATAATACCTGGGCCGCCACCCGTTATAATTGAATAATTATTACGAATTAATTGTGCGGAAAGTTGCTGTGCTTGTACAAAATAGGGAGCATTAATATCAACATTTCTGCCGCCAAAAATGGTAATAATGGGTGTATGTAACTGATGTAGGTGCCATAAACAACGTGCAACGCTAGGATATGCTCTCATAATGTTCCATAAATCTTTTGCATATGGTATTAACACATTATTCCTTAAACATATGTTTACATTTTTCACATTGTTCTATTAAAAATTGTACCGCTTGATCTAGATCATCAGTAGTCTGTAACATTGCTAAATCGGCTGCGCTCACTAATCCATTTTTAAAAGAATAATCATGAAGCCAGGTAATAAAAGGCTGCCAATAATCTTTACCTATTAATACAACGGGAACGCCAGGTAAATTTTTAGTTTGCATCAAGGTTAATACTTCAGTTAATTCATCTAAGGTGCCAAAACCACCGGGAAATACTGCAAATGCAATGGAATAATTACTCATTAACCACTTACGTGCAAAAAAATAATCGAGAACAATATAATCTTCTACGCATTTATTGATTGGTTCTTCTTTATTTATCCCTTTTACGGTAATGCCCAAAGTTCGTGACTTTAATCGATTTCGTTTATCTTCATAAGCGCCACAACTAGCTGCTTGCATAATGCCAGGTCCACCACCAGTAATTACTGAAATATTTGATTCAACTAATTTATGAGCTAATTCATGAGCTTGAGAAGCATAACGATTATCTTGTGGAAAACGAGCGCCTCCAAAAACGGTTATTATTGGATGTGGTAACTGAGCAACTTTCCAAACGCCATAAAATAGCTGTACCGTTATTTTTATAATATTTTTTAATAATACTGCGTACGCGCGTAGTAAACGCATGCAAGCTCCTTTTTTATGAATGCATTTTACAATGCATCAATCATAAATAATTGATCAAATGACATAAAACGATAGTATGTGTTTCTTTTTATCCATTCTGGCATTACTCGTTGTGCATACTCAAGAAAAAATTTTAGGCCTATTCGGTGTTCGTTATTACCTAAAGGATCGATATAGTTCTCCGGAAAAGCTATGCCGATACCAAAAAGGCGTTCTGCGATGACGCCTGAACGATCGTCATACGTAATTTCTTGCATGCCATTAATGAGAGGTAATTCGTTGCGTTCAAAACCCACCGCATAAATAATTTTATTGCAGGTCGGTAACCATGCATCGAGTGCTTGCTGGGTATTAAAAATGCGAATTATAGAAATAGGAGGATTTTTTTCTAATACATTTTTTGCCCATTCAGCGGTGCTTGCCTTTAATCCTTCTGCATGAAAAATCCAACTACCCATATCAACAGAATACACCAATGGTTTTTTATAAAAATTAATAATGCGTTGTACTTTTAATTCATGCAAAAATTTTAATAATAATACCGCAGAATGAGAGCTGCCTATTACCGCAATAGAATCAGTGGCTTGCACATGTTCAGCTAATAACGATTTATTTAATGCGATATCGAGCGGAATTTTATGGTTACAATCATAATTCAATGTTCGTGGATGAGAACCGGTTGCTAAAACTACCGAATAGGCTTGAATAGTATCTCCTTGAATACCAACATTCCAAAGATTGTTTTCAAAATACAAAGAAATTAATGTATTTTTTACTACCGTAACTTTTGAAGATAAATAATTCGTAATATCTTGCAGCGGTTCAACAATAATATGTAAAGGGTAAGCTTTTTCACGATCATACGTATATAATGCATTCAAGGATTGTGATGAACATTCCTGAAAAATTTTACATCCTTGTATAAAATCAATATACATTTGTGTTTTTGCATTGCCCGGTATGCTGGTATAATATTGACCCAACCTTCCTGCATTAAATTCCGGATCAATCCAGGTAATATTATTGCCGGGTACTCCTAAATCAAGAAGCAATCCCACGGTAAGAATACCCGCCGGGCCCGCGCCAACGACAGCCCATGTTTTTTGTAATGGATCATCGGTAGTGGCAATCTCTTGTGCATGCGTGTACGTTACTAACGCAAGCAGATGAAGGCATAGTACTTTTTTTATCATAGCGATCTCTTTTTTTACTATTTTTTTTCATTACCTACAAGAATTATGTACTGTTAGTATCAATTAAAGAGAATGTTTGATGCAATGATTTTATAGCGTATAAGAACCAAGGCCTAAGAAATTAAAAAAAATTTACATTATTTTTAGCTACCTTGAGTGATGAGAAAAATTCAAAACTTTTTTTATTGACTAAAAATAATAGTTTTTTTTATATAAACTTATCCTAATTGACATTTATTTATTTATAGGTATACTAATAAAAGATACTGTAGAAAGGGGCAAAATAGCCTTGTTTTTTATGGGGTAGATATTTTTTATTTTAAACAACACACAAAGGATATTTTTATGCAAAAAATATTATTAATGATAACCATATTAATGCTCGCGCCTCAATTAGGTGCTATGGAGGTTTCTGATGAAACAAAGGCATTAATTACTGCTCTTCAAGATATGCATCCGGAAAGCCGTAATTCTAGAAATGCAGAAAATCGAATGGAGCAAGTCTGCAAAAATAACGTTGAAGTAACACTGTGGGAAGATGAGCAACAAGCAATTAAACAAGAATTAGACAAAACAGTAAATGCAATTAACGCAACGGCTACCTTCACACCATGGCAAGCAACCAAAACGTGGGCACATAGCTTTGTTACTAGCCCATTTTTATACGTTGCTGCAGCGTGTGGAATCACCGGTTATGCACTTAACAATGGATACATAACCAAAGATATCGTTGCGCCTTACATTAATGCAAAAACACTGGCTGCTATAACACCATTAGCTTTAGCAACTACCGCTCAAGTAGCGACTGCAGGAACATTGGCTCATGCAACGTATAATACGTATTCTGCATACGACTTTGTACGTAAACACAAATCCCATTATGAATTATGTAATAATGCAACTATAGGCAAGATAAATCGTCTTTATAGCCCATTTATAAATGGACCAAAGGGCTGGCGCAGTTAACAAATTATTTAACTCTAACTTGGCCACGTTGCCATAATTTTGTAATAAAAAATCTCCATGGTATTTCATGGCAGATGAAACAAGCTCAAAAATATCATGGAGAATGCAGTCAAATTTATTTCTCAGACTGTATTCTCCATGGACAAATTCTAGATTCTTAAAACACTACTTAACTGACATTCAATGCTACCGATAATGTCTCTAAACTTTTTTTTAATGACAGTAGTGTTTCTTGTAATTGCTGTAAATTAGTTGACGTTTCGGGTTGTTTGGGTTGTTCGGCTTTTTCTAATAATCCTCGAACTTCAGGAGATATTGCATAATAAAGAGCAGTTTTATCGAAGTTATTTTTAATGTCGATCTTTGCTCCTGAATCTAGTAAAATTTTTATTATTTTTGTATTGTCCATCTGAACGGCATCTATAAGTGCTGTGTTGCCGTCGCTACGTTGAATATTGACATCCGGTTTGTAGAGCAATAAAGGCACTAGTAGGTTATAATTTTTAGATAAAACGGCAAGCATTAAAGGTGTATATCCCAACTGAGTTTGGAGATTAATAGATGATGGATCTTTCAATAGTAGTGATTTAATCATTTCTTCGGAGCCGAATGCTGCGACAAAATGTATTAATGACCAGGCATCGGAACTATCAAAACCATGCGCCTTATCATTGAAAAATTTTTTAATCCAGCTATCACTGGAAATTTTAAGCAGTTCAGAACCATTAACATGAGGCAATAATTCAGTAAAAACATTCATATTTTTTTGAGTTATTGCGCGAATTATTCCTTCTCCTATTGCGTGAATTTTTTTTAAAAGCGCTATATCAGATGGATTGGCTAATGTTTTTTTTATGAATTCAATGGAAGATTGATCGCCCGTTAAGCATGCGGTTAAAAATTTGGTTGTTAATTCTTTTGCTATTTGATCTGGTGTTTTGGGTTCCTCTGGTTTTGTGGCATTTCTTAATAATTCTTGAATTTCGGGAGATTTTGCATAATCGAGTGCAGTTTTATTGAACTTATTTTTAATATCTACCTTTGCTCCTGAATCTAGTAAAAGTTTTACTATTTCTTCATTATTCGCTTGAACGGCAGATATAAGCGCCGTGTGGCCTTTGGTATCCTGAATATTTAAGTTTGGCTTATCTTGCAATAAAGATATTACGATTTGATTATTTTGAAATAAAACAGCAAGTATTAAGGGGCTGAATCCCAATTGGGTTTGGAGATTAATAGACGATGGATCTTTCAATAGCAATGGTTTAATCATTTCTGGAGAGCCGAATGCTGCCGCAAAATGTATTAGTGACCAGGAATCGGAAATATTAAAACCTCGCGCCTTATTATTGAAAAATTTTGTAATCCAATCGTTGGAAGGTATAAATATTTTAAAGGCGTCTACATAGGGTAATAATACCGTAAAAACATTCATATTTTTTTGAGTTATTGCACGAACTATTCCTTCTTCTATTGCATGAAATTTTTTTAAAAGCGCTATATCCGATTGGTTTGATAATGTTTTTTTTATGAATTCAATGGATGATTGATCGCCCGTCAAGCATGCTGTTAAAAATTTGTCTATTAATCCCGTTTTGATTTGGTCTGTGGCTTTTCTTAATAATTCTTGAATGCCACGAGATGCTGCATAATCAAGAGCGGTGTGATCGCGAATATCTTTAATGTCGACCTTTGCTCCTGAATCTAGTAAAGTTTTTACTATTTTTTCATCGCCGTATCGAGCTGCAAACATAAGTGCCGTTTCACCATCCGACTCTTGAAGATTTATAAGCTCTTTATTGTGATTCAATAAATATTGCAATGTATCATAGTTTTTAAATAAAATTGCAAGCTTTAAAGGGGTAAGTCCTAGTTTAGTTTTTTCGTTAACAAGGGATGGTTTTATAGCCATTAATTGTTCAACCATTTGTGGATAACCAAATGCTGCTGCAAAATGTATTAATAACCAAGAATCGGAAGTATCAAGATTAGGTGCATATTTTGTAAAAAAATTTTGAACCAAATAGATATAATCAAAAAGCTTAAAGCTTTCTGAAACATCAAACTGATGTAATATTGAAGTAAAATACGACATTTCTTTGTGTGTTATTGCATAGATTATTGTTACTCGTGGCAATTTCTGCACTTTTGATTGGTCATATAGTTGTCTGTTTTTTTGATCGCTCAACAAATCATGTGCTGCATTTATTTTTTTAAATTGTTCGGTTACTTTACTTACTTCGTCTTCAAGTTCTTTTTTACCCGGATTTTTGGTTGTGTCTATGCCTTCTTCCTTAAATTTTTTTTCAATTATTGGTACCAGTTTATCGGGATGGGATTTTAGTGCCAATTTTTTATAGGCTTTGTTAATTTCCTCTGCAGTGGTATTTTGTTCAATTCCTAATACTTCATAGGGGGTTTCGGCGTAAGGCCAGTTTAGTTTTGGTTGCATGCCGTAGAGTATCTGCGCATTACTAATAAGAAACGTTGCCATTACAAGTATTTTAATCATAATAAATCTCCTTTTAACAAAAAATATACGTATAGGAGATTAATGAAAGCAATAAAAGAGGAAGATTTCTCAGTGGTTTTTAAAAACCACGCATCTAAATACCCAATTGCGATAGATCATTGAGCAATTGTTCATTATTTTGATAATGAATGCCAATAATGCCACATTGTGCAGCACTGATAACATTTTTTAGTCTATCGTCAGTAAATACGAGGGTGCTATAATCTATCTGCTGTTCATGAAGAGCATCTTTGAGACCTTCATAATAATCATGATGCGGTTTTACCATAAACTTATTGGGATAATAATCTTTTGTATAAATAACGGTATAAATATTTTCAGGCACGGTGCCACTACGCATTAATGATTCAAACGTATAGCGGTCTTGATTAGTTGCTATAGCGATACGATAATTTCGTTTATGTAAATCATGCAGTAACGCAATCGTTGTTTCAATAGGAGTTCCTTTGGTTATAAGGTCTTTAATGCGTTCAGCGGAACTTTTACCCGAAATAGTTTTTTGTTGCATGACCGGATTATGTTCTGCAATCCAATCAATAAGTTGAGGTAACGTCATTTTTTTGTTGTTTTGTAGCATGGTTCTACAATTATAACCGAGCCAAACCATGGTTTTACCTATCGACCATTTATCCGGATATTCTTTGATGAGTTGTTTCCATTCTTGTAATTTTTCTTTCGTGAATTGCTTGCGACTGACCATTACCTCATCAACGTCAAAAGCTATAACGGTTGTGGAAGGGTTAAGAGTAATACCTGATTGCTTGTATTGCTCCGGATAGATAATAACTGCATGGTTGCTACCGGTAATAAAAGATATCGTAAGCAGCGTTAATGCTATTTTTTTGAAAAATGTACTGGCAAACATGATCGCTCCTTTGTTTAAAAATTCTATTTGAATGAAAATTATCAATATATTTACTAAAATAACATTATTAGAGAAATAATCAACCGCCCTAACGTTGAAAATAAGTCATTAACAACGGATATTGCTAAAAAAAGATTTTAGTCGCAATGCTTGGATAGCGCTTCCTAATCGATATATACCCACCCCTTTTGACAATAAATTATGCTGCTTTACACTATAGAGTATGATAAATGAAGAAATATTGATAAAAAATAATAATTCTTATCTATGGAGGAAACATCAATGAAAATGTCTTCATTGAAAACTAGTTACGCAATGAGTATAGTACTTTTTTTCATACTATACGGAACAACAACTATTCAGATGGTTGCTGCACAGAAAGTCATACAGAAAAAAGCGAGCACAGTTCCAAGACAACCTGTAGCACATTCTGGAGAAACAAAACCAGTACAAACTATTGAACAGTCGATTACGGTTCTTTTAGAAGAATGTTTCGACATCTCAAACAAACAATCCTTTGTCTACTTTATTGATCAATTAGTTATTCTTGTTGAGAATAATCAAGGCGCTTTGCACACGGTTATCAAAGATCCAAAAATAAAAAATAAAGGTCAATTTATCCATGATTTTGTTCGCCAGCTCAAAAAAATAAGAAATTTGCGGGATGCGAGGAGCATTGGCCAATCGTTACTAGAATATAAAATATTCATGCCCGAAATCTTACGAAATAAGGGCTCTCGTGAATTACTTAAGATTCTTGAGTACCGACTATCTTGTTAAAGCAAAATTACCATGATTTTTATCCATAACCCATTGTAGTTAGTTTTCATCCTGAGTAATAAAAAAGTTGAGATTTTTAAAGCACTGTTGATGAGATGATGATTGATACCTCCGTGAGGTTAGGTTATACTGTCCTTAGGGCATTTTTTATGAATGTCCTAAGGATTTTTTTAATGTAAATAATTAGTAGATTAATTGAATGTATGGATATGAGCAATCATCATAAGTATGATTTCGATGTTATTGTTGTTGGTGGTGGCCATGCAGGTATAGAAGCTGCATATGCGGCAGCCCGCATGGGTTCAAAAACGCTCATGATAACACTCAATATAGATAAAATTGGATTTATGCCGTGTAATCCGGCTATTGGCGGTGTGGGTAAGGGCCATATTGTTTTTGAAATTAGTGCATTAGGTGGCCTTATGCCGCAATTGTGTACTAAAACATACTTACAAGCCCGTATGCTTAATACGAGCAAAGGTCCTGCCGTACAGGGATTACGATTACAAATTGATAAACACGCATACAATAAACTGAGTAAAGAAACACTAGAACATACCGAAAATCTTACGTTAACTATGGGTATGGTTGAATCATTTATTCTGGAAAACAACCAAGTACGAGGTGTTATAACGCGTGAAGGCGCCACGTATACTTCTGCTACCGTAATATTAACTACGGGAACTTTTTTAAATGGACTTATCCACATAGGACAAACAAATTATACAGCTGGTAGGCAGGGGGATGAGGCAGTTGTTAATCTTTCGCATGCATTACGTAACCTTGGCTTGCGTATGGGAAGACTTAAAACAGGAACGCCCCCACGGTTACTTCGCTCAAGTATAGATTTTTCAAGATTAACGTATCAGGAGCCGGATAATCTTTCGTATCTTTTTGAATTTTATCCTCATAATGTGCAAAACACTCATGCATGTTATATTACGCATACTAATGAAAAAACTCATGAAATTATTAAGAGAAATCTTCATTTGTCACCGATGTATAATGGTAATATAAAAGGAACAGGTCCTCGATATTGTCCTTCCATTGAAGATAAAATTGCACGGTTTCCGGAAAAAACATCCCATCATGTTTTTGTTGAGCCAGAAAGTGCTTCAAGTGAAGAAATTTATCCTAACGGAATTTCAACATCATTACCGTTTGAAGTACAAAAACAATATGTGAGAACTATTGTTGGATTTGAAGAGGCAATTATTGTGCGTGCTGGTTATGCGGTTGAATATGATTTTGTATTACCGGATCAACTTCACCATTGGCTCGAAACAAAACAGATACAAGGGCTTTTTTTGGCTGGGCAAATTAATGGTACTACCGGATATGAGGAAGCTGCCGGACAAGGAATTATTGCAGGAATCAATGCACATTTGAAGGCACGTAATCAAGAGCCATTTATTGTATCTCGCCATGAAGGATACATAGGGGTAATGATTGATGATCTGGTTACCTTGAGCGTTGATGAACCGTACCGCATGTTTACTTCTCGGGCAGAACGCAGATTGTCATTACGGCAAGATAACACGCATCAGCGACTTGCACAGAAAAGTTACCAATATGGATTAATTAAACAAAAGTTATACGAAGATATAAAGCAAGAAAAAGAACTAACGCAATATTTTATTACCGAATTGCGTTCTGGTAAGAACAATGAATTATTATTTAATTTATTGGGAAGAGATGACGCTAATATTAGTCGATTGCATTCATTAACAGAAAATAAGTTTAGTGATCGTGCTGTCCTATCCATGTGGGCAGATATCCGCTATGAGCCTTATTTAAAACGCGATGAACGTGAAATTGAAAAAGCTCAACAGTTACAAGAACTTATTATTCCAGCGTCGCTTGAATTTATTCGTATACCCGGGTTGTCCAAAGAATTACAAGAAAAATTGTCTAAACATAAACCGCACACTATTGCTCAAGCTGCACTTATTCCTGGGATGACACCAGCTGCAATAGCGGTTTTAATTTTTAAAATAAGAGAAATAAAAAATACGCAAAGTGATCATAGCGTAAAAAAAGATTATAAGGAAAATACATGAAAACTTGGGTTGTTGCTACTACCTTTATTTTTTTAGGAAGTTGTTTATTTTTTTTACACCGATCTAAGTTGCCCTTTAGATTGTTTTCCTGCCAAACGGAATTGGCTTGTGCAAAAAAGATAAACGTACCGAACGCTTCTTGTATGCAAGATACTTGTGGCGGCGGAAAAAATAATGTATCCCATGAACAAAGGCAATTGATTGTTAAAAAGCAAGAACCTGTTAATGATGAAAAAAAATCGTTATTAGCAAAAAATAATACCACTGCCGAAGGATTTGATGATAGTTCAAATGCTCTCGAATTAATGACAAAAGAATTTGATATAAAAAAAGAAAAAAATAGTTCATGCCGTGGACAACAAAAAAAATATCAAAAGAAAAAAACCATTGTACTTGAAAAATCTAAATCAAGAAACCCTGAAGCCGCTGCTCAAAAAAAATTAGAACAACATACGGTGGTGGCTGATAATAAAGAAGTTGTTTCCGCAGAATCTCGCATTATTACCATCCGCAATCGCGTATCACCGGAAATGACGGCGTATAAACATTGGACTGGCACCTATACACCTTCCTTAAAAGTTTTTATTAATGAAACAGAATTATCTCAGAATCAAGAAAAAAAATTGACGGTGGCACAAAATAAAATAACGATAGGCTATCATTATGATTTTATGAAAGGTATTCGTAAAGGTGGTGACAATATTTCTATAGATATTCCCGCCCAAGGAAATACTTTTGATATTAATTTTTCATGGGATAGCAAGCCACGCATTACGCTTTCTTCAGTTTCAGTATAATTTTTTTTAATGGGATATAGTATTTTGGTGCCATATCCCATTAAAATTTGTTAAAAAATATTAAATCAAAAAAAATTAAAATTCACCGCCTATGGTAAGCCAGATAGCCCATTGATCGAAGGCATTTCTTGCGGCAAATTCATACGAGCCACCTATACCAAATAATCCTGAAAATCTTTCACCTTCAATAGTATAGCCAATGTCTGCATAAATTGTTTGACTAAGCGAGGATGGCTGAGCTCCTGATTGCAAATTGATATCAGCATTGGTCAAGAAGGTGAATACGGGATCAGAAACGGTAGCATTAGGGCCTACGGCTGATTGCGATATATTTGCGGTACTTGCGGAGGTAACGGGTGTTGAACATAACGCTAATGTTTGTATGCCGAAAGTGTTTTCTGGGATTAAACCCTTTCGAGCAATTTTTTCTTTTTGTCTCCACCAAAAATCATAGCCAATTTCAAAATTCCATGCGCAACGTTCGTAATGCAGTGCGCACCAAATATCAATAGTACTTCCTTGCGTAACTTTAGCTGGTAAAGTAAAAAGGTTAATTCCTGGAAGTGAAAACAAAGGTGCACATTGTTCTACTACCAGTAGATAGCGTGACCAATCGCCATTATTGAGTAAATCAAATGAGCGGCGTTCAGTAGTTGAAAAAATATACAGATATTTGACATCAGCTAATATATTAACACGTTGTTGTACACCATCAGAATAGAGGGTGTAATCTCCATTAAACCCTGCACCAAAGCTTGGTTGTTTTGATCCTATGAGTGGCTCAAAAAGATAATGTGCTCTATCGCCTTTGCCCGTTGGAGCTGTTGCAACTAAATAGGCTGTTGCATGATTGCAATCTTCTTCTAGATAAAAATCATAGCCTAATTTTAATTGTATATCATCAAGACCATTTAAGGTGCGAGCATGACAACTTAATTTACCGTACTTCCATGCGGGATTATTAAATGCATCACAAGCATTCGCAAAACCGGGAAGTATACCGTTTTGCGTGCGATGTAATTCTTTTAATTCTAAATTATGACTTACATGCATAAAAGCAGTATTAAGACCAAACCACAACTGTTTGCATAAATCAACGTAAAACGTGAATAAAATTCCTGCAACTTTTCTTTCAGGCCTGATGCACACCGTTGAAGTATAATTTGTACCTAAAGGGGCTATAAGGTTAAGCCATAAAGGATCAACATCCCCATTGCCAGCTTGATCTAAAGAAATACATTTTTTATTTTTTGGTAAAAAATAACGCGCTAAATCTTTTTTGTTTGTGGATGCCATAAAGAAAGGTCTGACGTAGCTTTGAATATTTGAGCAATTTTCTAAGTGATAGCGACGATAGTTTACTAAGGACAACTCAAATAATGAATCAGTTGTTACGGAGCGCGGTATAAAAATGCTGTGGCTATGAGCGTTGATTAAAGAACTACTACAGAGTTGAATTAAGAGTAAGCACAATATTTTTTTGAATAACTTCATTTTCTAACCCTTTTTTTAAATGAGTGAACAATAATTTATTATAATTGCCATGCTAATTGGGCTAATAGCTGCAGAAGTAGTTGAGAGATTAAGGGTAAACGGTGATGTATCTCCCGGTGTCCCGCCCGTATTGTTAAGATTAGTTGCGGTAGCACTAATAAACGCAGTAGCAGGAATTAATGGTAACGGCACGGTAAATACTTGTTGCACCGTTGTGCCTGAGGGAACCGAAGGAATTGCGCCAATAAAACGTTGGCCTTCAGTAATAGGATTGCGGTTGGTGTTATTAGTAAAAAATTCGAGCCTAAAGTTGCTTGCTGCAGGCGTTGTGGGTGCGGTAGCTTTCACGATAACGTTATTATTAATTGGATCAAGTAAAGCACTTATTAAAATAGGAGGGATTTGTAAATTATTACCACCCGTTTGTAGCTCAATACCATTCGATTTATTTAAAAAAATAGAATTTTCTAGAATCGGATTAAGATCATCCTGACTTATGTTATCGCCCTGCACAAATACCCCAAATTGATCCCCTGAAACGGCTTGTCCATTAAAACAAATAATATTTTTATCGCCTGGATTTGTTCCGCCGACCGCATTATTAAAACAGGGGCCTGATCCTGCAAGAGTGACTAACGGTTGAGCGAAGGTGAAGCCGAATCCATTGAAAGATTGAATAAGGATACCACTATTACCATTACCCAAATTAAGAGTTCCTGTTTTGTCAGTGCCAATAAAATTACCGGTAATGGTACTATTGGTTATATTTTCTTGTAATGCAATACCATTAAAGGTGCTTGCAGAAATAACATTACCTTGAATGCTAGTTCCATCGACTGGAGCAATGGTTGAGTTACCCGCTGCAAGAATCGCAAGATCATTGGGAAGTGGTAAGGTTCCTGTCACATCAACACCAATAAGATTATTTTGAATAACCGTAGCAAAAACATTTTCCTGTAATGCGATACCAACTATTCCCGTACCATTTGCATTTCCCGAAATCAAATTACCTTCTTGCGCCGATGGTCCGCCGATAATAGTGCCGGTACAACGTTCTGTAGGTAGTGGCGTTAATGAACCCTGCACTAATATTCCGGCTGCATTGTTAGGAATTGCCAGTGTTCCCGTTATATCGGTTCCTATATAGTTGTTTTGAATGACCGTGGAATTAGTATTTTTTAATAGGTAAAGTCCAAGTCCCGTATTACCAGAAATTAAATTTCGTTGGCCGAGATTAGGACCGCCTATGATATTATTGTTACTCGAATCATTAGTAAATGCATTGACTCTCATACCATTTCTATTGGGAGCAGCAATGGTTCCTGTGACGTCAGTTCCTATAAAACATCCATACACTGCATTATTATTTGCTCCAATTGCTCCATTGTCAGTAATAAGAATTCCCAATTGTTGCGATTTAGATGCATTATTAAGAACAAAACCCTGAATGATACAATTATCAGTAGCACTTATCGTCAACATGCCGGTTACAACTCCCGGTGCTGGCAACGATGAACCATCAATAACGATGACAGGGCTGTTGGGAGCCCATCCGGCTTGTGATGTTCCATCCACGGTTGTATTGGGGACAACAATAAGATCAAAAAACGTCAAAGGAGTGATAACAAAAGGCGGTGTTCCTGGAATTGCAAAATTAATAAGTCTCGTTGGCCCTGCGTCGGCATTTGCATCGATTATTGCTTGTCGTAAAGATCCTGCGCCACTATCATTAGTATTGATTACCGTATGCGTTGCAGCATCGGTTGATCGACTGTGAACCATGGTTAAGAAAATAACTATAGGTAAAATGTGCAATTTTTTTTCCAAAAAGCTACTCCTTTTTTTATAAAAATAATTATTGTATTCACATTCTATCTACTGTTCATAATATATTGATAGATTCTGATAATAATTTTTTAAAAAAAAATCAGGAAAAAAAATCAGACGTTTATTGATATTGTTTTGTCCTAATGGGTTAAAAAGTGGATAATGCGATCATCAGGTTTTATTAATGAACTTAATTTGTAGGTAAGGTCATTGGATTCTTGCAGCAAATATTTACTTAATAGTTCATAGGTATTACTAATACGGGTAAGTAAATCCTTTTTCAATACCGTTACATTGTATTTTCTAACTACCAACATATCGACAATACGCTTAAATGTTCTTAGAATATGTTCAATTTCAGCATATAAATGTTCATCAGTTTTTAGTAAATAATAAAAATCTTGGTCTTGTAAATGTGGCAAGCGCATGATATCGATGTTGCCAATATAATAATGCATGGTTGATTTATTCAAATCTATTTCTTTGCAGCACACTTTTCGTAATTCTTGTAATTCATTGTTGAGTACTATAGCAATACGCAATATTCGTTCCGGTTTAATAATGTGTTTATGGGTTATATATTTGTCATATTGTATAGATGCAACAACAAGAAAAGCTGAAGACGCAACCGTTCCTAAGAAACATCCCTGCCAAAAATTATCAATCATAGCGTTACGATCAATAAAATCAGGAGTAGGTAATGAATTAAGGTTTTTCATAAATACGTATAGTGCTTCAAATCGATTTGCTTGCAAAGGTTCGATACATAACATGGTAACTAATAACAAAAGATAACTATGGCGTTGCATGACTGTCCTTATCGCGTAAATAGGCTCGTTAAAAAAATCAAATCGGAGTATAGGGTACCATATATTGGCAAAATGTCTTTATAAAAAAAGAAGTCGTATTAGGAAAGCTTATTCAGGGAGTGAATGATAGTATAAAGTTCATCAGGATTATCGATGAGATATTCCGGCGATAGCTGCTTGAGTAAGGTGCTGCTGTTATAACCCCATGTAACCGCAATAATTTTTAAGGAACTTTTTTGAGCAGCTTGGATGTCTCGTGCTTCATCACCAACATACAGTGCTTGATTGGGATAAATGTGTAATTGTTTAATGATTTTTTTTAATAATATATCTTTGCCAAAAAAATAACGGGCACAGTAAACGAAATCAAAAATCTCAAGTTTATTATTTTTTAAAAAAAGACGTATGTTTTTCTCATTATTTGAGCTAACAATGCCTAAATGATAACCATCCTGATTTAGTTTTTCAAGAATGGGAATTATGCCATCATACGGTTTTATTGAACAAATTTCTGTATACATATCTGATTGAACGTCTTTTATGATAAAAGGAATTTTCAAGAGGGAAAAATTAAGCTCCTGCGCTATTTCATGAACATGCATGGTTTTAAATCGTTCATAATCATCATTGGAGACTTTTTTATAGCCATATTTATGAGCATGATTATTAATAATGGTGAGCAGTAGTGCATGAGTGTCAGCAATAGTACCATCAAAATCAAAAATAATAGTTGAAATAGCCCCGAACTCTTTTTTAGGAATTACGGGAGCGGCATAAGTGGAATATTTTATAATAAGTGCTATGGTTATGGCAATGAGTAAAAAAATAATAACAATATTCATCGTTTGAAATGCCTTTTATTTGTAATAATGTGTCAATTTGAGAATATTGTATCATGTTGGCAGTGAGGTTTTCAATAAATTTGTACTATGCGGTGGTAGGTTTACTAATTTTGAGGGAATTGTGCTTTTTTTTGTGTAACGAAATTGGTTATTTACTCGGTAAATAGCTCAAATAATTGGTACACTGATTGAAAACGTTTCATAGTGCAAACAGATTTTTCTATTTTTTGATGCTGTGCAATGAATAGCTGATTTATGCCAAATTTTTGCACTTCATTTAAATGTATGCCGATTTGATTAATCGGTTTAATTTGTCCCGTTAAATTCATTTCACCTAAAGCAATAGATTTTTCTGGTAATGGTTTTTGAAAATAGCTTGATAATAAGGCTAATGCAATACCAAGGTCAGTCCCACTATCTTTTATTTTAAAGCCACCACTTACTTTAAAGAAAATATCATGCTCGTTAAGCTTAATATGCAGGTATTTTTCAAGGATTGCAGCCATTAAAATAACTTGCTTAGGATCAAGGCCAGAAATGACGCGTTGTGGCATGCCATATTTAGCCGGGACAATTAATGCTTGAATTCCAGCAATAAAGGGCGTGATCCTTCAACGTAACTAATAAGAACCGATCCTGGACTGTATGATGCTTGGTCGAGTAATTGTTGATTGATATTAGCAACTTGTTGCAAACCATATTCATTCATTTCAAAAAAGCCAAGTTCGCCGATAGCACCAAATCTATTTTTAACTGAACGTAAAATTCGCGTTTGCCAACGATCTTCACCTTGCAAATAAAAAACACCGTCGACCATATGTTCAAGCATTTTAGGTCCGGCAATGGTTCCTTCTTTAGTAATATGTCCCGTTAAAATAATGGCAATATTATTTTCTTTGGCGAGTCGCATTAATTTAAAACCGGATTCTCGCAATTGCCCTATACTGCCCGGTAATACTTGTGTATTAGTTGAAAAACAATTCTGAATTGAATCGATAACCAGCAAATCAGGTTTATGTTGTTCACTTAACGAAATAATTGATTCAAGTTGTGCTTGATCAGAACAAAGAAAAGGATATTGCAAACATTTAAGTCGTTCAGCACGCAATCGCACTTGTTCGAATGATTCTTCCGATGAAATATAGAGTACTTTTTTAGTAGATGCTAATTGATGAGCAATTTGTAACAACAACGTTGATTTACCAATGCCCGGATCACCGGTTAATATTAAAAATGAGCCGGTGATAATACCGCCGCCAAGTACTCTATCCCATTCGTCAATGCCGGTGAGCATTCTACTGTGGGGTTGAGGTTTTAACGTTGTAAGTGTTGCGAGTGTATTTTCAACGGGTCGGGATGAAGATGATGAAGACACGAGAGAAGGTGCAACTTTCGCTCACCGTTCCCCATTCTTGGCAGGAAGGGCAATGGCCTACCCATTTAGGTGGACGATAACCACATTGTGCGCAATTAAATTGAATTTTTTGTTTAGCCATATTAGGTGCTCACGTTTTGATCAATAATGTGACAATCGCGACATCGAGCTTGATATTGCTCTTGGGCACCAATAAGAATTAAGGGGTCATCGTAACGTGCCGGTTTTCCATTGATAAGCCGTTGCGTAAAATGAGCATCCTTGCCACACGGTAAACAAATAGCTTTTAGTTTAGTTACGTGATCAGCAATTGCCATAAGGGATGGCATACAACCAAACGGATATCCTTTAAAATCGAGATCAAGGCCAGCTACAATAATGCGCTTTCCTGCGTCGATTAATGCACAAATAATAGGAATAATCTCCGGAGAAAAAAATTGTATTTCGTCGATACCAATAATCTGAACGTTTGAAGTAATATGGGCGTTTAATGCCGAAGGATTATCAGTTAATAAAGCTTGTAATTGCGAACCGTTATGCGATTGAATATGATCAGTTTCAATGCGCGTATCAAGGCTATGTTTAAATACCAGAACCTTAAGTTTTGCAAATTGAGCACGTTTGATGCGTCGAATTAATTCTTCGGATTTACCAGAAAACATTGAACCACAAATTACTTCTAACACCCCTTTTGATTTATTATTTAATGTGTCAATCATATGCATTCTTTCATACTAACTAAGCTCATTATGAAAATATTATTTTTTTGTTATAGTAATTTTTTTTTTTGTTTAGAATAGATAATCAATTATTATACCTAAAAATTGCATGATGTATAAAAAATTAATATTAAAGTCTGATTGGTGTGTAACGTTATGAATACTATTGTTGAGCATGAAGCTTCGTGTATCTCGATTGATCAATCATTAGGATTGCAGGGAGAAGTATCGTTAAGTGGTGCTAAAAATGCTGTTTTGGTTATTATGGCATCATTAATTTTAACGGAAGGAAAATCTGTTTTAAAAAATGTTCCTAATTCAGTTGATGTACAGCAAATGATATCCGTTCTGCAACATTTGGGAGCATCGGTTGTTTTTTTTCCAGAAAAAAATCTTCTTGAAATTGATACTACGCTTATTAGAAGTTATCACGTTTCGCCTGAAATTATGAGAAAAATGAGGGCATCGGTATTAGTAATGGGCCCGCTGCTTGCCCGTTTTTCTAACGTTGAAATAGCATTGCCCGGCGGATGCCTGATCGGTGAACGGCCGATCGATTTTCATATTAAAAATTTTACAAAAATGGGCGTCGTCTGTGACGTTGAAGGTAATGTGTTACGAGCTCGTGTTGCTACACTCAAGCCGACGCGGTTAGTATTAGAATATCCAAGCGTTGGTGCAACGGAAAATATACTTATGGCGGCAACGTTAACCAAAGGGATTACGCGCATTGTTAATGCAGCGCTTGAGCCGGAAGTTCTTGACTTAATTGTCGTATTAAAAAAAATGGGAGCGCGCATAGAAATTATTTCCCCGTCCAGCATTGAAATAGAGGGGGTTTCTTTTTGAAACCAATCGAACATACCGTTATGGTTGATCGTTTAGAAGCAGGATCGTTATTATTAGCGGCTGCGATAACGGGAGGATCTATTTCATTACCGAATGCTTCTGCGCATGATTTGGATGTTTTTTTGTTAAAATTAGAAGAAATGGGGCACAGCATTGAACGGGGGATAGATGGTTGCGGTATTACGCTGAAAGCTACCAAAAATCCTCAAGCCATCGCATTGCGAACCTCTCCTTATCCGGGTTTCCCGACCGACTTGCAAGCGCCAATGATGGCCGCATTATGTTTGGCTTCGGGAAAAAGTATTATTCACGAAACGGTATTTGAAAATAGATTTTTACACGTTCGTGAATTACAAAAAATGGGAGCACAAATTAGGGTTGAAGGCAATTACGCCTTTGTTACGGGCGTAGAACATCTTTATGGGGCGCCGGTTATTGCTACCGATATTCGTGCATCATGTGCGTTGGTCGTTGCTGGTTTAGCCGGACAAGGAACAACCACTATTGCTGGCGTTTCTCATTGGAAAAGAGGATATGAAGCGCTTGAAAAAAAGTTGAAATCGTTAGGTGCGCACATCGATATTAAAGACCGCTGATCAAATCGGTTAATTCTCGCGTAATATTGGTTTGGCGTGTTTTATTATATTCTAATTTCATGGCATCCAAAAGATTTGAGGCATTTTTAGTAGAATTATCCATGGCAATAAAGCGTGCTGCTTGTTCGGCAATTAATGAGGTTAAACAAGCTTCTTGAATAGTTGTTTGGATCGTTGAACGAATAAGAACCGTTATTATTTCCGATGGATTGTGTTCCCAGTGGTATTCTTCAACTTCTTGATTATCTTGTTGCCCTATATCAATAAAAGGAATAACCGTAACAATTTGTGGTTTTTGTGCAAAAAATGTTTTTGGATAATTATAATAAAGATGAACTGAGCGATACGGTTGCTTAGCGTTTATTATATGATCAGTTATTTTCTTTGCTATATTCATGATGGTATTAGTAGTAAACACTTGAAATTGAAGTACTACCGTGCCATAGTGATGCTCAATTAAATCAACCGTTTTTTTGCCTATGGGAATAATATGCAACGATTGTTTATCAATATTTTTGGTGTGCTGCGCAAAGAGCGATAAAGCATTCATAGTAAAATTGCCGCAAAGGCCTTTTTGCGAACCAATAACAATGGCTAAGGCCGGGGCAGTATCGTCGGAAGGATAGGCGATAGGATTTTTTTCATAAGGAGCTAGGGTCGTTATTTTCTTTAATAATTGAAGCATAGCATGCTGATATTCCTTAAGGGTAACACCGGAAGTTCGAAACTTATTATGTTTTGCCATTGATATAAGGCGCATAGCATGCGTTACTTTTTTAATAGTTTCTATCGATTTTATACGTTGTCGCATTTGTACGAGTTCAGACACGGCAATTCCTTTATCACAAGTTTACAAAGTAACGAGTATAGTTAATCATACCTTATCTCAGTATAGCATTATTATAAAAATTAGATGATATTTTATTGTATAACGAATATTATGTTATTCTTTCTATACATTGTATTAGTATAATGACCAATAATGTATTTTTTTAACCTATTACTGCTTTCGCTATGATATTAATTATTGATGGTTATAATTTGCTCAAGAATGTTTTAAAAACTGAGTTTATTACGCAATCTCAACGAGATGAGTATATCAACGTATTAAATGCGTACGCTCAAAAGAAAAAACATTCGGTGATACTGGTATTTGATGGTGGCAATTATGATAGACCAATCAAAGAAAAAGCAGGTAATTGTACTATTGTTTACACCGGTCAGCATCAAAGTGCCGATGATTATATTAAACAGTACGCTGCAACAGCAATTCCTAGCCAAAATATTGTGGTTTCATCAGATCGAGCATTAAAAAATTATGTGCATCGCTATGATATCATGACGCTTGATGTTCCCGATTTCTACGCATTGCTGCAAGAGGCTTTGCAGAAGAAAGATGATCGAGCAACTCCCACAAAAATTGAAAAATTATCACAAGAAGAAAATGATGAGCTCGATAGGATAATGTTTGCATCAACTAAGGTAATGCTAAAAAAAGAGGATGAACAGGAAAAAAGTAGAGAAAGTCTAGGGCGCACGTTAAAGAAACATAAGAGAAAAATAGTACAAAAAATCAAAAAACTATAGAAAACTATGCTAAAAAAAGAACTTATTTTTTCTAGACACGAAATTTCTGATGTTGTTGCATTATTGAGTAAAAAACTTTCAATCTGCAGTGTAATGACCTTTACAGGCCCCCTCGGTGCAGGAAAAACAACCCTGATTAGCCATTTATTAAAAGAATGTGGTGTTAATGAGCCAATAACGAGCCCTACTTTTAACTATGTAAATGTATATGAAAATACAAAAGGTGAGCTTTTTTATCATTTTGATTTATATCGCGTTGCTTTTCTTGATCAATTTATTAACGCCGGCTTTAATGAATTTTTGTATGCCAAAAATAGTTGGGCTTTGATCGAATGGCCAGAGGTGATCATGCCACTGCTCACGCATGATGTCTGTTCAGTTACTATTGATTATGCCGAGCATGAAAAACGGCGTGTGCACATAGTATCGATGCCCAAAAAAGTAAGAAGTGGTTGAAAAGGGGATTTAGGAAATACAGAGAGCCCACTTTTTACATGGGCTCCCGCCAATATTTTAAATATTATGAAATATATTTTCTTTTAGCGAAACGTTGTCGGTGAGTTATATATTCGAGTACTTCATCAATTGCATCTATCTTTTTTTGTATAGGTTTATTTTTATCGTCTATGCGGCTGCACAGGTCCTGAGCTTTGTTAGCCATTTGACCCAATAATGCTGCTACTCCAACCACACCTAATGCTCCACAGGTGATTGCAAGTTTATGACGATCAGCAATTACAAGTAATTCAGAGTCAACAACACATGGGATTATTAGAGGTGCCACCATAAGTGCTCCCAAACCTATTTTTACTGTACTATCGAATAAAGTAAGCAAGAAAGGAAATGCTTTTTGTTTTTGTATGCATAATTCTTCTTTGCATAGATTAAGTTGTTCTTGAAGAGCTTTTATCTGGTCATTTGATCCATTATTAATATTTTCATTAATAAATGTTATAAGTTTGTTTCCGTCGTTCCAGTTCCAGTATGAGCGTTCATTAATATAATTTTTTATCATCGCTGGTAGATCAGGGGAAGAAATTGCTTGAGCAAAACAGGGCACTATGCCTAATAATGCGGTGGCAATAAGTTTGAATTGACGTATGTTCATAAAAAACTCCATTTCATAGGTATATTTATCTGTTTAAGTATTTATAATTATATATAAATTTAAATAATTGTCAAATTGAAGATAAATATACTGATTGAAGCTATTTTTATATGGAAAAAAATTAAAAAATATTCAGTTGACAATTAATTTGGTTATGTTATTCTATAAAATGTTAGAAAAAAACCTTAAAATAGATGGAGTAAATCAATGAAAAAGGTATTAATATTAGCATTGTCTTTATCGACAGGCCCATTGTTAGCTGGATGGCAAGATAACGTAAATACATGGTTCGCCAATAGTAAAGGTACTATTAGCTCTCTGCTATCTAAGTGTGCTAGTGGGTATACTAATCAGGTTAAACCGACTGCTCAAGGATTGTGGCAGCAGGCAGAACCCTATAAGTACTATATAGCAGGAGCTGGTGCGGCTCTTGGTATGGGGTATTTGGTATATAACAAATTTATAAGATCATTATCATTGTCAGAATGGGAAACGGATGAACTGAAAAGATTCCGTGACTTGTGCAACGCAAAACAAGAGGGCGTAACAACACATACTCATGAAGCGGTAAACAGGTTCAATAGAGATGGAAACAGTATAGTAGTTAGGCTATTCTTTAATTCAGAAAATAATACTGTTATTAAGGAAGTTACTGCTGCTAATGGCGTGTCCTTAGAACATTTAAAAAGCACAATAGATGGCTTTGAAAATATAATCAATACGAAATGTGGAATACATTAATGAAAAAAATGTTAACATTAGCACTATCGTTGGCGACAGTTTCAGTATCGTTAGCTGGATGGCAGGATAACGTAAATACATGGTTCGCCAATAGTAAAGGTACCGTTAGCTCTCTGCTAGCTAAATGTGCCAATAGTTTAGGTAGTTACAATGATCAGATTAAACCCACTGCGCAAGGATTGTGGCAACAGGCAGAACCATATAAATATTACATAGCAGGAGCTGCTGTGCTTGGTATTGGGTACTTCATGTATAAAAGCTGTTTTATATCACTGGCAGAATGGCAAGACGCTGAAGTTAAAAAATTCCGTGACTTGTACGAGAAGTGTAAAAATGGCACAGTGAAATATCTAGATTATGTGCATGAAGGTGAAAAGGTAAAGAGTTTCAGTAGGGATGGTCGTACCATAGTGGCTACGCTGTCTTTTAACGTATCAAATAATTTTTTTACTAGAAAAATCGTCGATGTTAAATCTGGGAAAGTTTTAAGCGATGAGAAGATAAATTTATAAATAGATTCTTCAATAAATAAGAGAAGGAGGGGGGAATACCCTCCTTTTTTGTGTTCTTTTTTTGCATAGTTTTTACTATTGGCGAGGCTATTGCGTAAAAGAAATTGTTGAACTGACTGCATGCAATGTAAGATGCATGAATCGTGCTATTGAGATTTTTTTTCAAGCATGGTGATTTGTCGGTTAATCGGTTCTAATTGTTTTTTGGTGGCGTCTCTAATATTTTTTTGAATTTCGCGTAACCTTTTTTCAAGCATTGGCAATGTTATGTGATCTTTGGTCATTGCATTATTTTTAATAGTTTCTATTTGTTGCTGTACTATTTCAATACTCTGCTTATTGCCTACAGGATCTTTAAGTAGTTCACGTAATTGTTGTTGGAGGGGTATTAGTTGAGGTCTTATTGATTCTAATAGTTGTAGTATAATGGTTTGAAGTTCTTTTAATCCGTATTCTTTTTTCATAGTTTCAATAATTGACTGTTTTTGTTCATATAATTTTTGCAAAGGTTTTTCTGGTGATACATTTTGTTGTAGCGTTTGTGCGGAATGCATAATGGATGGTGCAATGAATAACAATAGCCACGTACTGAATACTTTTTTCATAGCTATTTCCTTTTTTTGTTAGCTTCATAATTATCTTTTATGATTATTGTGCCAACATTGTAGCTCAAAAGTCAATTATTGACAAAAAGATAATAAATTTTCAAGAGGGGCACTCAATTAATGGTGTCGGTGATGGTGCAATAATTAGTTAAAAATGAGCAACGTTACTATTACCTTATTTTTTGCCAGGATTTATATACTTTAAAGCAAATTCATAATTATCTTTATCGTAAAAAGTTCCCGTTGAAAGATCTACGGCGCCACCTATATAACTGGTACCAAATTTAGTTGCTATTATTTTTAAGTTTCCGCCGATTGGCATTGTTCCTGTAACGATAGGTTGTGATGTATTCCATGCTGGATGATTGTTGAGAATAGGATACGCCCAAAACATAACTCTATCTATGCCATATTTATTACGAATTTCATTCGCGTCCCATTCGCCTTTTTCGCCTGGTTGCAATTGATAACTGGTTATATTATACCAGTTATTAGCGACAGCCTTACCTTCTTTAGTAATGCCAATTAGTAGTGGTACAGTACCGGTGTTTTTAACGACATATGCATTCACATGCAATTGCTGCAATAAGCACACTAAAAGAATGGTAATTAACCTATTTGCTAGTTTTATCATTTAAAACCCCTTTGTTTTAAGTTTTTTATCATAAAGCAATAGAAACTTAGATATCTATCCTTTCTAATAGTAACAAAAATGAGTTTTTAATTGCAATATTTATAGAGATAATTTATTTTGAATAATCCAAATTTTGAATAACGATTATTGGTAGGTTATTTTTTACCCTCGGTGCTTTTAATATGCGTTAAAGCGCGTTCATAATTTGGCTTATCGTAAAAAGTTCCTGTTGAAAGATCCACGGCGCCGCCAATGTAGTGTTCACCAGATTTAGTTGCGGTTATTTTTAAGTTTGCATTGACGGGTATTAATCCATTAAAAATCAGGGGATAATCCCATCGACTTCTTATATTTTTAAGAATAGGAGATACCCAAAACGCTATTTTTTGTTTGTTGTATTTTTTTCGAAATTCATTTTCATTCCATGCCGCTTCCTGACCGGGTTGCAATTCATAATAAGCTACACTATACCATGCGTTAGGACGAGCTTCTAAAGCTAATGTTATGGAAACTAATAGTGGTATATTACCGGCGTTTTTAACAGTATATGCATTCATATTGAGTTGCTGGAATAAGCATAGTACTAAAAGTATAAAAATTACTTTGTTTGTTAGCATAAAAAGATCCTTTTTACAGTGTATTAAAGAATTATTTTTTGCCTTCGGTACTTTTAAGGTGCGTTAAAGCGCGTTCATAATCTGTTTTGTCATAAAAGGTTCCTGTTGAAAGATCTACAGCGCCGCCTATATACTGTTCACCAGATTTAGTTGCGGTTATTTTTAAGTTTCCGCTGATGGGCATTGTTCCTGTAACAATAGGCTGTACTTGATTCCATCGTGGATGATTGTTGATGATAGGAAATATCCAGAACGTTATCTTTTCTATGCCGTAGTTATTGCGAATTTCATTCTGATCTAATTCCGCTTTTTGCCCAGATTTTAATTGATAGGAAGCTATATTCGTTGCATTACTAACACGATCTTGGGGGCCTTTAGTTATGCCAATTAATAGTGGTATACTGCCCGTATTTTTAATAGTATATGCATGTATGTGCAATGGTTGAAATAAAGCGATTATGAAAAGCATGAAGACTAATTTATTTACTAGCATTGGCATAAAAATCCTTTTTTGTTTTTTTACTATTCAAAAGCAGAAAAATTTATGATAGTTTCCCTATAATAATAGCAAATAATATATTCAAATATCAATATTTATGGAATTATTTATAGCGATTTTTGTATAAGTTAACGTATGATACCTTAGTATTTTTTAAAAAAATCTAATACAGCGGGTTTTTTTATTATTTTTTATAAAAAAAGCAATAATAGTTGAAATTGATACAAAAGCTAAAGAAATAGTTGAAATCCTAGAAGAAAAACAATATTATATTCTAATCATTGTGCTTAAAACCATAATGAAATGTAGTGAAATACATTAGTGTGGCGAGATTCCCGAGCGGTCAAAGGGGACGGACTGTAAATCCGTTGGCTTATGTCTTCGCAGGTTCGAATCCTGCTCTCGCCACCAAGAAGCGGGAATAGCTCAATTGGTAGAGCGACAGCCTTCCAAGCTGTAGGTTGCGGGTTCGAGCCCCGTTTCCCGCTCCATAAAAAATGTGTGCTGGCGTAGCTCAGTAGGTAGAGCAGCTGATTTGTAATCAGCAGGTCGCTGGTTCGAATCCAGTCGCCAGCTCCAATTAAGTGATTAATATATAAAAACAAGTTGTTTTTTTAATTTTTTTTATTTAATCTATTAGGTATGTTTGTGAAATTTGCCCACGTAGCTCAGTGGCAGAGCACTTCCTTGGTAAGGAAGAGGTCACCGGTTCAACCCCGGTCGCGGGCTCCAAAAATAAAATTAAGTAAGAGAATTATATGGCAAAGAAAAAGAGAGTCATTACCGCCCTTGCATGCGAAACGTGTAAAGAGCGTAATTACTCTCAGATTGTTTCTGGACAGCGTACAGTAGGTTCCTTGAGATTGAGTAAATATTGCTCTCATTGTCGCAAGCATACTGATCATAAAGAGACTAAATAAAGTTTGGAGGCCAGTAGCTCGAATTGGTAGAGCGGCAGACTCCAAATCTGCGGGTTGGGGGTTCGAGTCCCTCCTGGCCTGCCACCTGTTAGCTAAAGAAATAGTAGCTTGTTAGATATTTTAATCCAATAAGTTTTGGTGCCCGATGAAAGATGTAAGTCGATTTTTATATGAAGTTCAGCTTGAGCTTTCAAAAATTATATGGCCTAGTTTTAATGAATTAGTAGGCTTAGTTGTTATAGTGATGATTCTTGTTTGTATTTTTTCGGCTTATATAGGTTTTATAGACGTTGTTTTTTATAAAATTGCCGGACAAATTTTTTAATGCAGCGGAAATTACATGAAACGTTGGTATGTTGTTCAGGTATATGCGGGATACGAAGAAGCGATAAAAAATGATATTTTGAAGCGCATTAAAGATGCTGGTTTTGAGCATTACTTTGGTGATGTTTTAATTCCATCTACTAAGTTAAAAACAATGTTTGCCGCTGTTGATGCTAACGGTAAAAATGAGCAACAGTTGTTTCCTGGTTATTTGTTAATTGAAATGGAATTAATTCCTGAAGCTATTCGATTGGTTCAGTCAACGCCAAAAGTAACGCGTTTCCTAGGGGGTAAAGATCCTATGCCGTTATCGCAGAAAGAAATAGATAGAGTTCTTTCTCAAATGAAGGGCGAGGTTGCTTTAGCTACTAAGAAAAGTGAGTTTGTTGTTGGCAGTGAAGTTGATATTAGTGAAGGGCCGTTTGCGGGATTTGTTGGTGTTATTGATAAAATTGACGAGAACAATGAACGTTTAACGGTTATGGTAAGTATTTTTGGTAGAATGACCCCTATAGAATTGGGTTTTGATCAAGTAAAACGATAAAGAATGGGTTGTTATTTATGGCAAAAGAAATTAAAGCGCAAGTAAAATTACTCATTGATGCAGGTGCGGCAACGCCAGCTCCTCCTGTTGGTTCAGCTCTTGGTCAACAAGGTGTTGCTATTATGGAGTTCTGCAAAAAATTTAATGAAAAAACTTCTGGACAAAAGGGGCAAGGAAAGCTTCCTGTTATTGTTACTATCTATAAAGATAAAACATTTGATTTTGTTGTTAAAACTCCTCCAACGTCAGATTTGATTAAAAAGAAGCTTGGTATTGCTAAGGGTTCTTCAAAGCCGAACCTTGATAAGGTTGGTAAATTATCATCGAAGGATCTTGAAGAAATAGCCGCTATTAAGATGCCAGATCTTAATGCTCTCGATATGGAGCAAGCAAAAAAAATTGTAGCGGGTTCTGCTCGTAGTATGGGAATTGATATTGGTGATTAAGAGTTGTAGGGATTTCTGACATGGCAACGCATGGTAAAAAATATATAAACGTGAGTGAAAAAATAGATAGAACTGCGCTCTTTCCGTTTAAGGAAGCATTAGCTAAAGTTAAAGAATTAGCGTATGCTAAATTTGATGAATCTGTTGATTTTCACATTAATTTAGGCATTGATCCTGCTAATGGGGATCAGGCGGTTAGAGGTTCTGTTGTTTTACCTCATGGAACAGGAAAAAAAGTTCGCATTGTAGTATTTGCAAAAGGCGAATACATTGATGAGGCTAAAGACGCAGGTGCTGATTACGTAGGCCTGGAAGATCTCATTGAAAAAATTGAAGGTGGATGGCTTGATTTCGATTTTGCAATTGCTACCCCGGATTTGATGGGAATGGTTGGAAAATTGGCTAAAATATTGGGTCCTCGAGGATTATTGCCTAATAAAAAAGTTGGTACTGTTACCTTTGATATTGGTGAAACGGTAGCTGATTTAAAAAAGGGTCGCCTTTTCTTTAAAAATGACAAGAGTGGGCTCGTTCACTTTTCAGTAGGCAGAGTGTCGTATGATGTTCAGAAATTATATGACAATGTTATTGTATTTATAAAAGCATTAGCTGGGGTTAAGCCTGCCGCTGCAAAAGGTAAATTTATTCAAAGAATTACCGTCGCTTCTACCATGGGTGTTGGTATTCATATTAACCCAGATGATATAGTAAATTTATAGTGATAAAAGGTAAAATCGATGAATCGCCAGCAAAAAGAACAGATTATTGAATCATTAAAAAATAATCTTCATGCAAATAAATTATCATTCGTTGTTGGTTACAAGGGTCTCAGCGTTGATAAATTAATGGCATTGAGAAGAAAATTGCAAAAAGGTGGCGCTATATTAAAAGTTGCTAAAGTTACTTTTATTAAGCGAGCTATTGAAGAATCTTCCGAAGCGAAAGCTTTAATGCCTTTTTTATCGAATCAAATAGCATTAGTATTTTCAAAAGAAGAATCGTCTGCCGTTGCTAAAACGTTACATGATTTTTCAAGAGATAATGAACAATTTCATCTTTTGGGTGGTTGTTTTGATAAGCAAGTTATGAATCCTGATTCAATAAAGGCATTTGCTTTGTTGCCATCAAGGGAAGTATTGTTGGGCCAATTGTGTGGTCTTTTAAAAGCTCCTGTTACTAAATTAGCAGTTGTTCTTAAAATGGCTTCTGAGCATTTGAATAAACAAACAGCTCAGGCAGAGTAAAATTCTGTATAAATAAAATGATTTGAATGTGTATAGTTAGTTAATTATTTTGTAAATCGTAAGTGGAGAACTGCCATGGCAGAAAAATCATACGATAAAATTGTTCAAGAAATTAGTAAGTTAACTGCTCTCGAGCTTAGTGGGCTTACGAAAGCTATTGAAGAAGCTTTTGGTGTATCAGCAGCTATGCCAGTAATGGGAGCCGGGGCAACTGCCGCAGCGCCTGAAGCAGCAAAAACTGAAGAACAAACTGCATTTAAGGTTACTCTTGAAGATCAAGGTCCTGATAAAATAAAAACTATTAAGGCTTTGCGTCAAGTAGTATCAACGTTGGGCTTGTCAGAAGCTAAGGCTGCTGTTGAAGGTGCACCAACAGTTATTGCTGAATCAGCTTCAAAAGCGGATGCAATGAAGATGAAAGAAACTTTAGAAGCTGCTGGAGCAAAAGTAAAATTATCTTAAAAATGGCAATGGTGAATTTTATGCGCATTTATAGATTATAAGTGCGCATAAAGTATAAAAAAAATAAATCTTCGTACAGGGAGGCAGCTGCATGTCTAACATGCGCATGGATAACGGTATTATTCGTAAGTCATTTGGAAAAATCAAGGACATAGTACCAGTTCCTGACTTAATAGCAATTCAGTCCAAATCTTTTAATGATTTTGCTCAGTTAGATTGTCTTCCTGCCGAGCGAAAATTAATAGGATTAGAAAAAGTTCTTCATGATATTTTTCCTATTGACTATGAAGATAAAGTATCATTGGAATATGTAAGTTATGAACTTGGCGATTGGTCGTGTACGTGCGGCAAACTTAAAGGTATAGTTAATCGTTATACTTGGAGTTGTCTATCATGCAAAAAATCAGATTGCTCTCGTTTAAATGATAACTTAGAGTGTACTTTTTGTCATAAAAAAACTGCTCGTTATAAAACATGTTCCAATTGTTTGGCACGAGTAACGGTTCAAATGGCGATGAATCTCGATGAATGTCGTTCAAGCGGTCAAACATTTTCTATGCCATTAAAAATAAAAATCCAGTTGCTTAGCTGGGACAATGATGGTGCCGGTAATAAAGTTGTTCGCGATATTAAAGAGCAAGATATTTTCTTTGCAGATGTTCCTGTTATGGCAGATTTGTATGAAGAAAATGGTATTTTTAAGCTTGGAAGCCATGGAACATTTCTTATTAATGGTGTAGACAGAGTTGTTGTCAGTCAGTTGCATAGGTCGCCGGGAGTTGTTTTTACACAAAGTAAAAAAGTAAAAGATTTGCGCGGCAGACCTTATTACGTTGCTCGTATTATTCCAATGCGTGGTTCATGGCTCGATTTTGAATTTGATAGCAATGATCATTTGTATGTTCGCATCGATAAAAAAAAGAAGCTTTTAGTTACAACGTTTTTACAAGCACTTGGTGTTGCCCGTGAAAATATTATTACAGCTTTTTTATCCATTCGATCACATTTACTGGATAAAGGATGAATTTGTAAGAAAAGTAGACGAAACTCTTATTGGGCTACGTATCGAAAAAGGTATGCTTCCGGATAAAATTGATGATGAATTTTTAGGTAGCAGAATTACGTAAAGCAATTCTTGAAAGTATTAAAAAAGCTAAAATTGATACCATTGTTATAAAGAAAACAAGTCTTATTAATAGAACTTTTGGCAGTGATCTTGTTGATCCGGAGACTGGTGAAATAATTGTTGAGCAGGGACAATCATTTACTGAAGAGCGGTATGAATTATTAAAAAAATTTAAAAAATTAGAATTAGATCTTATTAGTTCCTCCGGATATGTTTTGCAGCCAACTATTGCAATGACGTTAACGCAAGATCGTTGTTATTCACAGGATGAAGCATTAAAAGAATTGCATGCAAAAATATGGCCTGGGGACAGTTCTTCATTGAAAGAAATTAAAGAACGCCTTGAGACAATTTTCTTTAGCAGCCGCTTATACGATATGACCAAAGTTGGTCGTATTCGCATGAATAGAAAATTAAAATTATCTACTTCCGAGGATATTCATGTCCTTACTCGAGAAGATATTTTTGCCGCTATAAAATATCTCGTTAATTTACGTGAACTTGGCGAAGGTTAGCTTGATGATATTGATCATTTAGGGAATCGTCGTGTTCGTTTGGTTGGGGAATTATTAACTAATCAAATATATATTGGGTTTTTACGTATTGAACGAATTATTCGTGAACGATTTAGAATACAAGAAATGCATGGCGCTTTAATGCCACAAGATTTTTTAAATATTAAGCCATTAGGTGCTGTTTTACGAGAATTTTTTGGAACGGGTCAATTTTCTCAATTTATGGATCAAACCAATCCATTATCAGAAATAGCGCATAAGCGAAGACTATCGGCTCTCGGGCCCGGCGGCGTAATGAAAGATCGTGCTACCTATGAAATTCGCGACGTTCATACTTCGCATTATGGCCGAATTTGTCCTATTGAAACGCCAGAAGGTCAAACTATTGGTTTGATTTCTTCGTTAGCTACGTATGCTATGGTTAATGATTTAGGATTTATTGAAACCGGTTATCGTCCTGTAAAAAAAGGAAAAATTAAAGATGAAGTAGTTTTCCTTGATGCTTTCCAAGAAGCTGATAAATATATTGCGCAAGCGGATACTATTGAGTGACTCATAAAATTAAAGATGATACAGTTGTTGCGCGTCACGAAGGTAACTTTTTATATACTGATGCTGTTGCAAATTAATTATATCGATTTATCTCCGAAACAATTAGTTTCTGTTTCGACAGCATTAATTCCATTTCTTAGAACATGATGATGCTACCGTGCATTAATGGGAGCAAACATGCAACGTCAAGCTGTTCCTATTATTAGAATGCAGGCGCCGCTTGTTGGCACAGGGATGGAAAAGGAGATTGTAAATGCTTCTGGCGCTGTTCTTATTGCAAAAAGAGCTGGCGTTGTTGAATATGTTTCTTCGGAAAAAATAATTATTCGCGCTAATGAAAATGAATTTGCAATAGTAGAGGAATGGATTTCACAAGGCGATTGACGTTTATTATTTAAAAAAATATCAACGTTCAAGTTATAGTACCTGGATACATCAAACGCCATTGTTAAGCGTGGAGATGTTGTTAAAGCAGGTGACATTTTAACTAATGCATCAGCTATTGATAATGGAGAATTGGCATTAGGTACCAATCTTTTGGTTGCATTTATGCCATGGCATGGATACAACTTTGAAGACGCTATTGTTATTAAGTAAGAGACTTGTTGCTGATGATGCTCTTTCTTCGGTACATATTGATGAATATATCGTAGATGCCCGTGATACCAAACTTGGACCTGAAGAAATTACTAGTGATATTCCTAATGTAAGCGAATCCGCGTTAGTAGGTCTTGATGAAGATGGTATTGTACATATTGGTACACGTGTGAAGCCTGGCGATATTCTTGTTGGTAAAGTTACCTTAAAAGGTGACATTCAATATTCACCTGAAGAAAAATTATTGCGAGCAATTTTTGGTGAAAAATCACGTGAAGTTACGGGATACTTCATTACGAGTACCACCTGGTATTGAAGGTACGGTAATTGATATTAAAATATTCTCACGAAGCGGTATTAGAAAAGATAAGCGTTACAAAGATGTGGTTGCTAAAACAAACAGAAAAATTGGAAGCGGAACTTTGTGAGCATGAAGAATTTCTTAATAAAATGATTACGTCTAAAATTCTTAAAGAGTTATCGATGGGCAAGATCCGGCAGGTAAAGTCTCTAAAAATTATTAAAGAATAATCATTATGATGAGACAAAACTTCAGGAACTTTCATTAGATGAATTGTTTGCCTTAAAACAAACAATAAAGCAATTAATGAAAATCTTGAACATTTAAAAATTCTTTTGAAAATCAATAAGAATTTTAGGGGATTGAAAGAAGAACAAATTAATAAACTTAAAAAAGGTGATCCATTACCATCCGGTGTTATCAAGATGGTTAAAGTATATATTGCAAGAAGAGCATGTTCCTGTTGGTGATAAATTAGCAGGTCGACATGGTAATAAAGGTGTTGTTTCAATTATTGTTCCGCGAGAAGATATGCCAAATTTAGAAAATGGAACACCTGTAGATATCGTATTAAATCCACTTGGTGTACCATCACGTATGAACGTTGGACAAATTTTAGAAACCATGTTAGGTCTTCTAGGCCGAGAACTTGGCGTAAAATGTTGAGAACTATTAGAAAACAAAAGCTATGAAGAAATTAAGAAATATCTTGAAGAATGTTATGGTGAAGAACTTATTAATTCTTATGAAAAATAATTATGGCAAAGAAGGTGTTCATGAATCTTGCAGAAAAAACAGCACAATAGCGGGGTGCATTTTAAATCGCCTGTATTTGACGGTGCTTATTTTAACGAGATATTAAACCTTTACTCCAAAATTTAAACTTGCCAGAAACTGGTTCATTTAAATTACTTGATGGAAGAACTGGGGAATATTTCGATCAACCAGTAACCGTCGGTTCAATTTATATGATGAAATTAAATCATATGGTTGATGACAAATTACATGCTCGTTCTGTTGGGCCATATTCATTAGTAACACAACAACCATTGGGCGGTAAGGCTCAATATGGGTGGACAACGATTTGGTGAAATGGAAGTATGGGCATTGGAAGCCTATGGCGCAGCGTATACTTTACAGGAATTATTAACATATAAATCGGATGACGTAACAGGTCGTCATAAGGTATATGATGCTATTGTTCGTGGTGAAAAAATTCCAGAACCGGGCTTGCCAGAATCATTTAATGTTTTAATAAAAGAACTTCAAAGTTTAGGATTGCACGTAGACTTATTTAAGAGCGGCAAGGAGGAAGTCGGTGACTAATCAGATGCTTGAACGCTTTAGAGAATATAGTCAAACTAGCGAATTTAACGCTATAAAATTGGGTTTGGCTTCTCCAGAAAAGATACGAGCTTTATCATATGGTGAAGTAAAAAAAATAGAAACCATAAATTATAGAACCTTAAAACCTGAACGGGATGGTCTTTTTTGTGCTCGAATTTTTGGTCCGGTAAAAGACTGGGAATGTAATTGTGGTAAATATAAACGTATGAAACATCGTGGGGTAACCTGCGAAAAATGTGGCGTTGAAGTTATTCAATCTCGTGTTCGTCGTGAACGAATGGGGCATATTGAACTTAGTTGCTCCCGTTTGTCATATTTGGTATCTAAAAGGCATTCCAAGTTATCTTAGGTTTAATTTTGGATATTCCGGTTAAAGATCTTGAACGAGTAATTTATTTTGATGCATACATTGTAATTAACCAAGGTAAATCACCTTATCCACGAAAAACATTGCTAACTAGTGCTGATTATGAGCGTTATCTAGAATCACATCCAGATGATTTTGAATTTAATGCTGATATCGGCGCAGAAGCAATAAGAAAAATATTGTCATTCATTGGATCTTAATCTTGAAATTGCTTGATTAGCAAGAAGAATATACAAAAATCTCTTCAGTAGCTGTTCGCCATAAAATAATGCGACGCATTAAAATCTTATAAAGGTTTATTGCAAGCTAAATTAAGTCCAGAATGGATGATCTTAGAATTCTTGCCAGTATTACCACCCGATTTGCGACCTTTGGTTCCTCTTGAAGGTGGTACGATTTGCAAGTTCTGATCTTAATGAATTATATCGACGTGTTTTAAATAGAAATATTCGTTTACAACGTTTAATTGAAATTGAAGCACCTTCAGTTATTATAAAAAATGAAAAAAGAATGCTTCAAGAAGCAGTTGATGCTTTAATTGATAATGGACGAAGAGGACAACCCGTTCGGGGATCAAATCGTCGCCCATTAAAATCATTAAGTGAAATGTTGCGTGGTAAGCAAGGTCGATTTAGACAAAACTTATTGGGTAAACGTGTTGATTATTCAGGCCGATCAGTTATTGTTGTTGATCCAGAATTAAAAATGGATCATTGCGGTATTCCAAAAATTATGGCGCTTGAGTTATTTAAAGCCGTATATTTATACTGGCTTATTAGAGCGCGAAATTGCGCCAAATTTACGTATTGCAAAACGCATGGTTGAAGAATGCGATCCTGAAGTATGGGACGTGCTTGAAGAAGTAGTTAAAAATCGTCCGGTATTGCTTAAACCGTGCACCAACGTTGCATAGATTAGGTATTCAAGCTTTTTATCCAATTTTGGTTGATGGAAAAGCTATTAAAATTCACCCATTAGTTTGTCATGCATTTAACGCAGACTTTGACGGTGACCAAATGGCGGTTCATATTCCTTTAAGTGAAAAAGCTCATAGAGGAATCAAAAAAATTAATTCTTTCTACAAAAAATATTTTGTCGGCTGCAAATGGACGTCCTGTGGCGGTTCCATCACAAGACATGGTTCTTGGATTGCATTATATGAGTAAAGTGCGATGCAATGCACAAGGCGAGGGATATTGTTTTTTCTGGTATTCAAGAAGTTATTACCGCTTTTCAATTTAAGCAAGTTGCTTTGCATGCACAAATTAAATTGCGTTTATCTACGCAGGAAATTGTTGATACAACAGTTGGACGTGTTATTATTATTTGATGCACTTCCACAAGGATCAGATTTCAATTGGGTTAATAAAGTATTGAAGAAGAGTGATTTGACAAAGCTTGTTGAAAGAATATATTATCGTTTTGGCAATGAAGCAACGGTTATAATGTCTTGATAATATAAAAAAACTTGGCTTTTATTATTCAACCAAAGGTGGTATTTCTTTTTCATTAGCTAATTTAATTATTCCTAAACAAAAAGATGACAATTGTTAAGAAAGCTGAAAAGAATGTTCAAAGAGTTGAAAACCTTTATATGGATGGTGTTATTACCAATGGTGAACGCTATAATAAGGTAATTAATATCTGGGGCCATGCAACGGCCGATGTTGCTGCAGAATGTATGAAGGATCTTGAACAAGAAAATAAAATTGCATTTTTAAATAAAGATAAAGAATTTAAGCCATTCAATCCTATTTTTATGATGCTTGAATCTGGTGCTCGTGGTTCAAAAGATCAAATTAAACAGCTTGTTGGTATGCGAGGTCTGATGTCAACGCCGACCGGTGAAATTATGGAAACACCAGTTAAAACTAACTTTAAAGATGGTTTAAGTGTTTTTGAATACTTTATTTCTACACACGGTGCTCGTAAAGGACAGGCCGATACTGCACTTAAAACTGCAAACTCAGGATATTTAACACGAAGATTAGTTGATGTTGCGCAAGATGTTGTCGTAACCATGAGTGATTGTAAAACAATGGGATACGTTGAATTAGAAGATTTGAAAGAATCTGGTGATACTATTTATTCACTGGCAAATCGAGCCTATGGTAGAGTTGTTGCTGCTGATGTTAAAGATCCTGTTACTGGTCAATTACTTTTAAAACAGGGTGATATTATTCGTCGTGATGATATTGATAAAATTGCAAATTCAGCAGTATCAAAAATTGCTGTTACGTTCGGTATTAACATGCCAAGCAAAACGTGGTATTTGCGCACATTGTTATGGTATGGATCTTTCAAAGGTAAATTGGTCGATATTGGTACAACAGTTGGTATTATTGCAGCGCAATCTATTGGTGAACCAGGTACACAGCTTACCATGAGAACATTCCATATTGGTGGTACAGCGAGTGGTATGGGTGAACAATCATCTTTTGTAGCAAAGCATAATGGTATTGTTCAATTGCGTGGTGTTAGAACTGTAAAAAATGAAGAAGGTCAAATCAGTGTTAATGAGTCAGAAAAGCACGTGTTGTGATTGTTTCTCAAGATGGACGAGAATTACAACAACATGATATAGAGTATGGCTCATAATTCTTAGTTGAAGATAATCAAGCAGTTAAAGCTGGTACAAAACTTGCTGAATGGGATGCTAATAATAGAGTTATTTTAACTGAAAAAGCTGGTACTGTTTAATTATGTTGATTTAATAGAAAATGTTACTATACAAGAACGTTTATGATGAGGCGACTAATAAATCATCAAAAATCGTTCTTGAAAATAAAAGTGATAAATATCAACCAGCTATCAGTATTGTTGATAATGATGGCAATGAATTGGCGCAATATTATTTACCAACTGGTTCATATTTAGCTGTTGAAGAATCATCAAAAAGTTAACGTTGGTGATGTATTGTAAAAATGCCTCGAGAAATATCAAAAACAAAGGATATTACTGGTGGTTTACCACGTATTGCCGAATTTTTGAAGCTCGTGTTCCTAAAGATCCTGCAATTATATCTGATATCGATGGTGAAATCGTTTTCGGTGGTATACATCGTGGATTACGTAAAGTAAGCGTTGTAAATGCTGATGAAACGTATGATTATTTTATTCCTCGAGGAAAACAACTTAATGTGATGAATGGTGATAAGGTTAATGCAGGAGATTCATTAACATCGGGAGTGCCGGTGTTACATGATATTTTAAGAATTCTTGGCCCAGAAACCTTGCAAAAATATCTTGTAAATCAAATTCAAGAAATTTATATGCTTCAAGGTATTGATATTAACGATAGGCATATTGAATTAATCGTTCGACAAATGTTACGTAAAGTGCGTATTGTTGAATCTGGCAATACCGATTTCCTCATAGGCGATCGTGTTGATAGAATTCATTTTAAATCAGTTAATTCATTATTACAGGCAGAAGGTAAAAAAGTTGCTGTTGCAAAGCCGACCTTAATGGGTATAACGACAGCTTCTTTGGATACGGAAAGCTTTATATCAGCGGCATCATTCCAAGAAACAACAAAGATTTTAGCGGAAGCTGCAATCTTTGGGCAAACTGATTATCTGTACGGATTAAAAGAAAACGTTATTATTGGTAAAGTTGATTCCCGCAGGTAGTGGTATTAAATCATTTAGGATGAAATATCTTGGTGATGATCAATCTGAGCTTGAACGTCAGGCTCGCATGGAAGAAGATAATGCGTTAGCTAAGGAGAAAAGAGTATGAAGTATAATAAGAAGGCGCGTAGCTCAGCGGGAGAGCATTGCTTTGACGTAGCAAGGGTCAGCGGTTCAAATCCGCTCGCGCCTACCATGAGCGATGTTTATAATAATAATAACATATAGGGTATTTTAGGATGGCAAAAAATTTGAAAAAAAATTCAATGGTTGAAAAATGCAAAAAGCATGAAAATGATACAGGATCAGTGGAAGTTCAAGTTGCTGCATTAACAGAAAGAATTGAATATCTATCTAATCATTTTAAAGAAAATCCTAAAGATTTTTCATCTAAACGAGGATTGCTTAAAATGGTTAGTAGACGACGCACGTATTTAAAACATGTTGAAAAAAATAATGAAAAACTCTATAAACAACTTCTTACTGTTTTAGAGTTAAGAAAATAGTTAACGATTGTTCTTTAATATATTAATAGGATTTATTTAATGGTAAAAAAATTTACTTTAACCGATTTTGGTTATGAAGTTCAGTTAGGGAAATTTGCTCGTCAAGCAGATGGTGCGGTTTGGTTTCAACAAGGGGGAACGGTTATTTTAGCAACGGTTGTCTCTGCGCCTTCTCCAGATTTTCCCGGCTTTTTACCATTAACTATTGATTATCGAGAACAATTTGCTGCTGCTGGTAAAATACCGGGAGGTTATTATAAGCGAGAAGGTAGATTTACTGATAAAGAAATTTTAACCGCTCGTTTAATTGATCGTGCTGTTCGTCCATTGTTTCCAGAAACATATTTTAATCAATTGCAAGTTTTGGTTACGGTTTACTCAGTTGATAAAGAGCATTCTCCTCACATTATTTCACTCATTGCTACCTCATTAGCAATTTCTATTTCTAAAATTCCTTTTTTAGGGCCTGTTGGGGCGATAGAAGTTGCTCGTATTAAGGGAGAATGGATTTTTAATCCTACGTATACACAAAGTCTTGAATCTGACGTTAAACTCATTATTGCCGGTACCGAAGAAGGTATTTGTATGGTTGAAGGGTGCACTAATGAGATTACTGAAGATGAATTTCTTGATGTGCTCTTTAAAGCTCATGACAACATTAAAAAGCAGGTTCTGTGGCAACAAGAAATTCAACGAGAAGTGGGAATACCAAAAGAATTAATTGATGAAAATATTGATTGGAAAGCATGGACCAATTACGCAGAGGCATTCTTAACTAAAGAAAAAATAAATAGCTTATTTATTTCTGATAAAATAGAGCGATCGTAAAAAGATTAAAGAAACAGAAAAAGCATTTATGGAAGAACATAAACAACGCGCTGAAGAAGAAAAAATTTCAGAAACCGTTGGAGAATATGTTTTTGATACCATATTAAAAAAGAAAATCACGAATTCAATTTTTGAACATGGTTATCGCATTGATAAACGTGCATTCGATCAGGTTCGTCCTATTTCAGTTGAAGTAGGCTTGTTACCATTTACGCATGGTTCTGCAGTTTTTAATCGTGGAAGAACGCAAGCGTTGGTAAGCATTACTATGGGTGGCGGACAAGATGAACAAAAAGTTGAAGATTTGATGGGCAATACGCTCGAAAAATCATTTATGCTCCACTATAATTTCCCACCATTTTCTGCAGGCGAAGTTCGACCTATGCGCGGGCCTGGAAGACGTGAAGTAGGCCATGGTTACTTGGCAGCCTCAGCGCTTAATTTTGTACTTCCTAACAAAGATCAATTTCCTTATACCATTCGTGTTGTTGCAGATATTTTAGAATCTGATGGATCAACCTCAATGGCTACCGTATGTGGCTCTACTATGGCATTAATGAATGCGGGTGTTCCCATTAGAAAAATGGTTAGTGGCGTAGCAATGGGATTGCTCAGTAGCTCAAAAGGAGATTTCCAAGCTCTCACCGATATTAATGGTGATGAAGATGCCTATGGCTTAATGGATTTTAAAGTTTCTGGTACACAAGATGGTATCACCGCTATTCAGATGGATATTAAATATAAAGGTGGATTATCACGAGATATATTTCAAGGCGGCATTAGCGCAGGCCAAAACAGGTCGTCTTCATATTTTAGCGGAAATGCAAAAAGTAATGAGTAGCCCAAATCCAACATTATCAGATTTAGTTCCTAAAGTTATTTCATTTAAAATACCTACCGATAAAATTGGTGCTGTTATTGGTACCGGTGGTAAAACTATTCGTGAAATTATCGATAAAACCGGAACCTCTATAGATATTGAGAGTGATGGAACGGTTAAAATTTACGGGCAAGCTGATGCTAAATTAGATATGGCCATTAATTGGGTTAAAACTCTAGGCGGACTGATTGACAAAGGAATGATCTACCATGGTAAAGTTAGACGAATTGCTGAGTTTGGGCTTTTTGTGGAACTTGTTCCTGGTCAAGATGGTCTTGTTCATATCTCTATGATTCCGCGAGCGCAACAAGCTAATTTGGCTAATGAATTTCCAATTGATAGCGATTTGACCGTTGAAGTAATGGATTATGATCCAGCAACCGGCAGAATTAGATTAAAAATAGCGTAGTATTTGGCTATACATATTTCAAAGGAAACTTTTTGTATGCAAAGAGCCAATAATCGGGATTATGATCAAGTAAGGCCATTGCGTATTGTATACGATATTTTTGAATACGCAGATGGTTCAGTGCTGTTGGAAATTGGTAAAACTCGTGTATTATGTGCCGTTTCTATTGCGCCCGGTGTTCCCCATTTTTTACGTGGAAAAAATCAAGGATGGCTTACTGCAGGATATGCATTACTGCCTACTTCTACTAAAACACGGGTCGAACGAGAATCGATGGGAAAACGAAACGATCGATCAATTGAAATATCTCGGTTAATCGGCCGTGTTTTGCGATCAGTTACATCGTTAGATAATATCGGTGAACGCACTATTTACATTGATTGTGATGTTATGCAGGCTGATGGCGGAACCAGAACAGCGTCTATCACCGGTGCTTGTTTAGCGTTGAAAATTGCTCAGCAAAAATGGTTATCTTCAGGAATTATTGAACAACCAGTTTTGACGGATGATGTGGCGGGCATATCAGTTGGTTTTGTTGATGGATATACACTTCTTGATTTAGATTTTATCGAAGACAGCCAAGCAGAAGCGGATTTCAATTTTATTTTTACTAAAACTGGAAACATCGTAGAGATACAAGGTACTGCTGAACGGAATCCAATTCCATGGGATACGTTTGATATGATGAAAAAATTGGCATACCAAGGGGCGCAGGATATTTTTGCGCATATTGCAGCATTATCTACGGTAACTGCGGTTAGGTCAAACGCTACGATCATACCGGCAACGTATGATGATCATGATGCTTTTTTTAAACCTTCTGTAAGAACCGATAAACCATTATAATATATAGTTGATTAGGTTTATTTTTATTACTTGAAGTGTGCTATGGATGTAACCAATTTTTTACGTGCTTTAGAAAAAAATGAGATGATCGATTATTCAGTAGTTTGCTTTACTGGATCTTCGTATCCTTTGTTATTTTTTTCACTTGTTATTAATAGACTTCGTCAGCATTACGGTGATCGTGTTAAAAAAATAGAAGCTGCGCAGTTTGATAATTCATCCATACAGGCGTCATTAAATATCTCATTTTTAGGTCAAACATTATTGTATTGGTGTGGCGATAGTAAACAAGTTGCTGCGAGTAAAAGTAAGCAATTTTTAGCTGATATTAAGTATTATGAAGGGCCACACTCGGTCTGGTTTTTTACTGATACGTGGGAACATACACCCAATGCAAAACAATGTATTATTCAATTGCATGAAATTGACAAAGCCCAGACAATGGATATTATTCGCGTATTAATGCCAGAGTTGCAGGATTATTCGTTAATTACGTATGTTTTTGAAAAAAAGGCAATGTTGACATTAGAAACCGTTTGTTTGTTACTGCATTATTCTTTTTTGATTGGCAGAAAACAACTGCCTGAGTTTACGACAACCTTACTCGATAAAATTATAGTTCCAGAACAATCATTATTTACCCTCAGTACCCATTTTTTTGCAAAAAACCCAACCTTATTTTTTCAAGTGTGGCGTGCTATTGAGCATGATTATGTACCACTTTTTTGGATTTCATTTTGGTCTGATCAACTTTTTAGAGCAAGTAATTTTATTGCGCTGACTAAACAAAAAAATCTCACCGAAGCAAAAAAAATTGCGCATAAACTTCCTTTTACCTTTATTAAACGTGATTGGCAAAAAGTAACCATTAAAGAATTAAATGCTGCACATAATACTCTTTATCATCTAGATTACACGTTAAAACAAGGTGGTTCAGAGCATTTTTTAAATCTTTTTTTTGTAAACTTTTTTTCTAATACTAGTCACACAAAATACATTGATGGTATGTAAGTTAACCACTCTGTTATTTTATTCGATACCTATGCTATACTTATGCGGTATAGTATTAAGTAAAAAATTTAGGGGTAATTAGTGGTACGCATTCGATATGTATTAGTGTATTTTTTGTGTTCTATGCAGACTATGGTGAGTATGAATTTTTCGGAATTACATGTTAATTCCAATCAAGATGAGAAATGTCTAGATGTGCGTACAGAACTACCTTGTAACAGTGTTATTAAAATTATTGATGTAAATTTTCTTAAGTGTGTAATTATTGATGATTATGCACCATATGAAAAACTTGATGGTTATGATTTTGGTGCAGCAAATAATGGTAAACCAGCATTAATTCCTCGTTATCGTTATATAACAGAAGTTAACTCATAAGCCTTTTTGCCAAAGTATCTAGACATTTTTTAAAAAACAATCTACAATCATCCCTGCTTAGATTATCACTATGAAATATTTGTAATAATAGGCGCTTGATTATACTTATATTTATGGTATAATTAATTGCATAATAGAATTAATTTAAGATACAGGGAACGTGAGGGAACGCAATGAATAGAATACACATAAACACCATATTATACATCTGCTTGGTAGCTATGCCCTTTGCTAGCGCAATGAGTGATAAACCTACAAGAAATTATACTCAAAGTGAACGAGTTAGGGATTTTTTACAAGAACAGGCTAATATCTGTGGTAAAGGACCTATTTTTCTTGCAGAAGATCATGATATACGTGATAGCGCTGAATTACCGGAATATCGGGGCATTTTAGCTGGTAAAAGAACATTTAAGCAACGCTTTTTTATGGAAGAACCGGCTTACGATATTGCTATTTCTCCTGAGTTTACCAAAAGATTAGAAAAGGCATTTATGGTATATAATCGTTCTGAAGGAAAAAATCAGAAGGCCAAGGAATTTATTGGGCGATCAGCCATACAAATTAGGCAAAATTTAGGCAAAGTGGAATACGATAGGTCCTATAAAAATACTCTTAAAGAATTCGCTTTTGTTGGAGTAACAACGGCCCTTATAGGGATAACCACTAACTGTGTGGGTCTCCTAATGAAAAAAAATAATGATCAAGGTGATGAAAAGAAACTGGCATTATCGAGTGTTGAAAAATTGATTTATTCGGGCGTGGGATTAGGACTAAGTTACCTGTTTAATAATAATATTGCAGCTCCTCTCTATAATAAGTATAAAGAGCGAAAAGCTGATGAGTTTGCAATTGCTCATACTACAGAAGCAGATTTTATAAAGATGGCAGCGGATTATTATAGTAATGAGTATGATAAAGAGATCAAATCCGTTTATAATGAAATATATTATTTTTCTCCTGGATTTAAAACGGAAAGTCCTGATCAAATATCTCAAGAAACCCAAAAGTTTAAAGAATTTGTAAACAGTTGGGGATATGGAAATTTTTCAAGCAATCGTGCTCATTATGAAAGATTTGCTAGAGCTGCTGAAAAACTAATGAAGCAAAATAATTAATTTTATCCTTGCGAATACTTTTTTGAAAATCGTTCTGGTTGCACAATGCCACCTGAAATGATTAAAGACATTGCCTCTTGCCTGGTTAAATCAATTACCTTAAATTCACCATCGGGAACTGAAATTAAAAATCCGGTTGTTGGGTTTGGCGTTGTTGGAATAAAAATTTTGTAATATTTTTTATCGGGGTTTGGTGCCAATGCTGGCGGTACTTCACTGGTTAAAAATCCAATACTATAAATGCCATTGCGCGGAAATTCAATTAAAACAACCTTTTGAAACGTTAATTTATCAGGTACCGTAAATGCTTGTACGAGTTGTTTAATGCCTGAATATACCGGATTAAATAAGGGTATCTTAAGAAGCATTGCTTCAACCATATGATAAAATGCTTTCAAAAAGAAAAATCTAAAAATCGCGCCGATGATAAAAATAAAAATGATTACCAATAGTATTTCTGAATGGGGAATTTGTTGTAAATACAATGGTTCAAGTCGGTAGATAGGGGTTAACCAGCCCTTTAAGATACGCAATAGAAATATAAAAACTGCCAGGGTGAGGGTGATGGGTAAAAGAATTAAAAGGCCATTTAAAAAAATTGCTTTTGTAGTATCAACTAATTTTATTAACCACGATCTAATCATGAGATATCCCTTGTAACTATTTATGAAATTTCTTGTAATAATGTTTTTGATAGTGATGTACCAATCATATGCGCATGATCGCAATCATCATCTTCTATCATAATACGTAATAATGGTTCTGTCCCGGAATAACGAACAACTAAACGACCAACATGTAGTTGTTTGGTACTTTCGGCAATAAGATCAGCGATCGGTGAACTTGCTAAATCTTTTTTTATTTTTACCGGCAAATTAATAATAACTTGAGGAAACTTGGTAAACGTTTTCATTTCCCAATTATCACTTTTCTGTATTGCTTGTACGGTTCTCAGCGCCGTAAAAATGCCATCACCAGTTGGTAAATAATCGTACATAATTATATGCCCAGATGGTTCTCCGCCCAGTAATAATCCGTTATGTGATAAATGCTCGGCAATAAATTTATCACCAACAGCAGTGCGCACCAATTGTTTATGGTTATTTCGTAGAAAAATTTCAAAACCTTGATTGCTCATAACCGTGCCAACAACTACTGGGCAAGCATCATAAGGTTGTAGCGTACTTAGCAATGCCAACATATCATCACCATTTTTTATTTGTCCATATTTATTAACGGCAATCACTCTATCGCCATCCCCGTCAAAAGCGAACCCAATCGTAGCTTGCTGGCTAATAACGGTTTGTTGTAATGTGTCGGGAAACAAACTACCACATTGTTTATTGATATTAATACCATTGGGATAATCATGCAAAATAGTAACGTGCGCCCCTAAACGCTCAAAAATTATCGGTGCTACTTTATACGTTGCACCATGAGCACAGTCAAGAACAATCTTATTTCCTTGTAAAAAATTTTTGGGGAATAGTGAAACGAGATTATTAATGTACCGTTCGGAGGCATCAGAAAAAGGTTTTTCTACGCCAAGCGTTGCATATTGTTCATTAAACATTTGATTATAAAATATATCAGTTATGATTTGTTCATCAGCACCAGATAATTTACCGGTAGTGGTGTCGATAATTTTTATACCATTATCTTGATACGGATTATGAGAAGCGGAAATAATAATACCACAATCAAATTGTTTATCTAATTGCATTAGGCGCAATACTGCAGGAGATGGTAAAATATGGGCATCATAAAGATGTATTGGTGATAATAACAAACCACTTTTTAATGAAGATTTTACCAGTGAACAAGAAATCCGTGTATCATGCGCTAATAAAAACGTAGGATGAGCGCCATATTTTTGTTGCGCCCAACGTGCGATAGCATTTCCCAATTTAATTAATGAATAATTAGTAAATGGCTCATTACCAACAGTTCCTCTAATACCATCAGTGCCAAAAAGCGAATAGGTCATGGTAGGTCCTGCTTCAATGATATAATTATTGGTACTAGTAATGGAGAATAGTGTAACAATTTAAGCGTAGGAGGTAAAAATAAATTATTTTCAGTAAGCACGACCAAATTTTTACCAACGTTTAGTGATTCTCTGTCAAGATGAATATCGCAATGGTGCGTTATGTAATAATGAATATCCGATCGTCTTCCTTGCATCGTAATAGTAACCAGTGGCGGAGCTTGTAAAGATTCCTGTTCCTGCGTGTTATACACATATACATGAAATGGCAGTGATACCGTAATAACGGTTGATTGACTAAATAAATACCATAATGAATACCCAGCTGCACAAGCGAGTACGTTAAGGAGCGATCTGCTCGTTAATTCTTTGTTGAGGTTGATTAGTTTCATGGCGACGTTCTCCCTGTTTTGCTTCCTCTAATGAATAATGAAGATATTGTTTAATAATCGAAATTGCTGCATGGCTTGCTACATTTTCAATAAATTTACCGTGCGCAATAATAGTTAATCCATGGCTCGTTGGATTACCGATTAGAACTATAGCATCGGTTTTTTTAGTTAGCACTAACAACGAAGCTATCGTTTGATGATGAGCTGTGTTTGTTTGGTGCCATATTGGATGCTGATTTTCTGTGACCTGAGTATTATAAGCCATTATAGTTCCGGTATGTTGTAACCATAGTAATTTTGTTTGATCATAAGAAGAATTTTCGATGATAAGATTGAGCAGATGTTCGTGTATAGGTGCTGATACATAATAATCGGTTTGCAAAAATGCAGATAGTGCATCATGATGTTCAATAATGCACACCATTGATTTGTTATACGCTTTTGCTTGTAACGTTGTGCGAATTAATACAGGAACCCAATCGTGTATTTTTTTTGTTGAGGCAGGAATTATTGTTTTTGTGGCAACAAAATTTCGTTGTAGGAGTTCTTGGTGAAAAAGAATAAATATCATGAATATGCACGGTAGATATACGATTAAAACCGTAGTAAGCGTTGTCAAATTGAGCAGCGATGCTAAACAACCTATACCCAGTACCATATACAATCCAGGAAGAAGCTTTTTGGTATGATCGCGATTGAGCCATATAAAAATGGCACGAATGCTGAAAATAAAAATTATAATTTCAATAATATCTTTGGTATAAAAAACAGCTAAATGAGTACAAAAAATGGTAATATGCTATCGATAGAGAACATACAAACTCCTTCTTTTTTTGAATTAGTATACTTTATTTTATTATTTTTGTATCAAATAAAATACTATAATGAAGCGGTAACAAATCAATATTATTGCGGGAGATAGTATGATTAAAAAATATTTTTTATTGAGTATAACAATATTTTTTTGCCATGCATTGCATGGGATGAAATGCATAACGGTGCATAATAAACTGCCTAATACCATTATGCTTACTTATAGTAGCCCTGATGCCGGTTTCTTGGGCGCTCATGTATTAATTGAACAAACGATGACCCTTAAATCAAATCAATCTGAACGTATTATGATAAGTCCAAACCAACCGCCTACTATGTATACGCTGATAGAAAATAATGCGCAACGACAACAAAAAGTAGTAAAAATGCAGCTACCAAAAGAAGATAATGGTGTTATTATAATTGAATAGGTAGCTATAAATGTACATGTATACGATAAGGAAATTATGTCTTTCAAGAAGGATACCGTAATTTTGACCGGAGATCGCCCGACCGGGCCTTTGCACCTTGGTCATTATGTCGGTTCATTAGCAAATCGCGTATTATTACAAGAATCATGCAAGCAATATGTAATGATTGCAGATATTCAAGCATTGACGGATAATTATGAGCATCCTCAAAAAGTTCATGATAATGTTATTGAAGTTGCGCTTGATTACTTAGCGGTCGGTATTGATCCGCAAAAAACAACTATTTTTATTCAATCAATGATTCCTGAAATTCATGAATTAACTATGTATTACCTTAATCTCGTAACGGTTAGCCGATTGAAGCGTAATCCAACCGTCAAAGAAGAAATTACACAAAAGGGTTATGGAGACACGGTCACCGCTGGATTTTTAATGTATCCGGTTAATCAAGCGGCTGATATTACGGTGGTAAAAGCTACGCTGGTGCCCGTAGGAGAAGACCAATTACCGATGATTGAGCAAATGAATGAAATTGTTCGCTCATTTAACCGTATTTATAAAACTACTATTTTAGTGGAAGCGCAACCTTTAGTTGCAACCATTGCTCGCTTGCCGGGTATTGATGGAAAAGCAAAAATGGGTAAGTCATTGGGCAATGCAATTTTTCTTTCAGATACGGCCGATGTTCTTGCCAAAAAAGTGATGAGTATGTATACCGATCCCGATCATCTGCACATTAATGATCCAGGAAAAATAGAAGGCAATCCGGTTTTTATGTATCTTGATGCATTCGATGCCGATAAAAAAGCAGTGCAAGAAATGAAAGAACATTATCAACGCGGTGGATTAGGGGATGTAGTAGTTAAAAAACGATTATTGCAAGTATTAGAATCTTTTCTTGCTCCTATTAGGGAACGGCGCATGCAATTGGCCAAGAATAAGGATGAAATAATGAAAATTCTTCTTAATGGTGTTTCAGTAACACGAAATGTTGCCACTAATACCATTAAAGAAGTGCGTAATGCAATGCATTTGAATTATGATCTTTAAATAACTCTTCTGAAAATACCTATTGATATGCTATGGTAAAATAAGCAGTATTAAAAGAGGAGAGAGACTATGAAGCGATTAATGCATCTCATGAAAATAGGTGATCAAAAAAATTATTATATTATTCCATTAATTGCAGCATTATTATTACTGGCTCTTGCCTGCATAGGGGTGGTATCATTATGGTACCAAGCCAAAAGAGGCATCAATGTACTTATTACGCAAGAAATACAAAATTTATCGGAGATTTTTAAAAAAATTGATCAACAATGCGGTATTATTGGTTTCGATCATCAACATACGTATATTGATTTTTTAAATGTTAATTCATTTGAAGGATCAGAAGTAGGCGCTACGGATTTAGCATATCCAGAAAAATGGAAAGGCGCTTATCTGCGAGATAATCCTACCATTCAAGGCAAAGTATATGAAATTGTGAGAACAAAAAAAGGATATTTTATTGTTCCTGGTACTGGCGTTATGCTCAATGATGGCAGAGTAATAGGTAAAGATATTATCTTTGATCGCAATGCTGATATTGCAAAAATGACCGAAGAACGTGGCGTACTTAATTTTAACGGCAAACCACTGGCAGCACGATTGGAAATCACCTACAAAAAATCGGTATTATCAGCTGAAGAAACGCCGATTGATGTCGATGAATAATAGAACACTTATTAAGATAATAATAATACTGAGCCATTAAAAATTAATTTTGTCGTTTTGTATTAAATTTTTCTTGATGGGTTTAGGCAATGCATTAAATGTATTAAATGCATCTGTCCCCAAATTAATTTTTTCAGAATTATCGCTATAGAGTTTAGAGAGCAATAATGCCGAATCAAGAGTGAGATCAGAAAATTTCTCACTAAATAGTGGAATATCAAACGTATGAATCATTTTTTGCTCATCCGTTACTACTAACGCATTGTTATCATAATACATATATTCACAACCGGGAAGAGCTGATTCCATAGTAAGGTTTCGAAGCGTCACTACTATTTACGATATAGAGATCATTATCTCTACCTATTGCTAACGATGTGCCATCAGAGTTAAGCGCTAAACAATTAATTCGGCCTGGATCAAAGATTTCCAAAGTCTGTTTATTTGTTTGTGTGTTCCAAATTTTAATAATATCAAAAGCAGTTGACTCTTCAGCTATTGCTAAGTACTTGTCATCTTGAGTACTGGCTACGCAGGTAATTTTATTGCTACTATTAGTAAATCCAATAATATCACGGTTATGTGCAATATCCCAAATTTTGATAGTGTGATCGTTATGTTCAGTTGCTAAAAGTTTTCCATCAAGACTCAGTACTACACTAAGGATTAAGGACTGATCTTTATATTGATCAGTATCCAAAATAGTTACCGTTTTATGAGTAATATTTTTAATTTGCGTTTTGTTATTAGGTAAAACACCTGCAGACCACTGATTATTAGCGCTCTTAGTGTGAGATGTATAGTTTTCATTATGTGCGCTTTCTAGTAGATAGTCTATGTTATTAAATATTGCCGTTAACCCATCTTTTAAGGGTGGGTTACTTTTTTTACAGGTAATATAGGGTGCCATAATCTTTTGTACCTCAAAAATATTATCAATAGATTTGAGAGCTACTTGTTTTTGAATTTCTAGAGGCAACGAAGAAAAACATGCAGAATGGGTGCCGTCTTGCTTAAAATCATTAACAGAGCAAAATAATGTTCTTATTTTGCTAACGAATGCAGTAATTGAGTGTTTAAGTAACGTTGAATTATCAAGGTAATTAACATTATTGATAAGTTTGGTGATTGTTTGCGCATTATAGGTAATAAGTTCTTGTTGTAACAGCTCGGGTTTTATTCCATTGTGTACTTTTTTTAATAACGGTAATACGCTTGAAAAATCATTGTGCGAAATAGGCGGCAGTGTGATTACTCGTTCTTGGTTGCCAAGATCTTTAAACATATTTTTTACGGTCTCGCTTTGCTCTTTGAGCACCATAAAATCATCACGAGATATGGTAGTTGATTGCTCTTGTCCGTTGGCATACGTAACAATGCTATAATCTTCCATTGCATTACATGAAGGGAAGAACAATCCCAGTACTATTATTCCCACAAATGCAGAAAAGCGCATAGTAATTCCTTTCTAACGATATTGAGCCCTTTTTTTCGCTACTTTTTGGATTGAATTTTCATTTCCACCAAATAATTTCCTACGATATTCTGGAGTTACAGTAACGTAATTATTTTCGACGAATTCACGTTGCAAATCCTGAGGCAAGTATTCAAATGCTGTTTGCAGGGACTGATAACTCCTATCGCTAAATCTGATCGGGTTCCCTGTCGTCAGTCTTGTACGAGTTGCTGCCCCCCTATCTCCTATTTGAAAGAGTAGTGGTGGCAAAGTATACTGCAGTTGTTTTGGTAATTTCATTATAGTAATGCAATCGGGAAGATGCAGTGCCAACATAGGATTATCTGATAATGTTTGTTCCAGATCGGAGCTCGACCCAGGGTCCCGTTGAAGTAAATTGTTTAATAATCCCTCTAAAAAAGGATATTTCTCGAATATTGCGTTTAAAGTAAGTTTTTTACCATAAAATTCGTTACGAGCAGCCTCAACGTAGAACCGGGATTGAATGCCAGTTGGAATTTCCCCCTGCAGTTCTTTATTCGGTACTTCTCTCATACCTCCCTCTTGCTGAAAAGAATAGGGCAGATTGCCTGGTAGCCATAATGCCTTTTTTTGTAATGGTTGAATATCGGTATTTCCTGTAACTTTATTGTTTTTTATTAAATTCTGTTTTAGGGGGTCGGGTAACGCATTAAACAATTGGTTATAAGCTGGATGTTTTTCTAAAGCGAGTGTTGTTTGCTTGTTATCGTATAATCCTTTACATATTACTGCCATGGTAACGGGAATAGTTTTAAATGTCTGACTAAATGTAGGGATAGTAAAAGTATAGAGATTGTTTTTGGTATCCGTTATCTCCAGCCTATGCTCATTATCTAACGTATGTTCATTGTAGCGCATATTTTTACACTCATCTTGCATCTCATTAGCATAGTAAGGCTTTTCGGGATTATCAGTATTGAAAATATATAATTCTGTTTGTTTGCCAACCGCTAACGATTTACTATCCGGACTAAATGCTAAACAACTAATTTCATTGTTGCAGCCAGAAAGGGCAAAATAAGTTTTTCCCTTTTTAAAATCAAGAATTTGAAGAGGTCTAAAATAAGGGCAACCCTGCTCAATTGGTGTAGGGACTGATTGCCTTAGTGCTACTGCTACAAAGTTATTATCCGGGCTACTGAGTAAAGAAATGACCTGCTGAGAAATTCTTTCAGGGCCCGTATGATAAACTTCGTAATATCCAATGTCTTCTGGGTTGAGAATATCAAAGATTTCAATATCATTGTTAGATGAGTATGTGACTGCCAAAAATCGTCCATCCTGGCTCGATACTACATCAGTGATATCATTTTTTCGATTATGCCTGATTTCAAATGATGCATCATGGATATTACTTATAGCAAGTTTATTGTTAGGCAAAATTGCTACTGACCACAGATTATCGGGAGTTTCCGCGCTTTTCGCATTATGATCTGAAAAATATTGCTCAGAATTATCTAGAAGGTATGGGGCAGAATTATCTGTTGCAAGATCTATGAGGGAGTTCACAGACATATAATCTGCAGGCCTTAGCAGTTCTTGAAAACTGGAGATTTGTTGTTGTGTAGCGCTTGGTCTTTGAATAGTTACATAATGCTGCATAACTTCTTGCGCTTCAACGATGTTATTAATGGGTGATAAAATAGTCTCGGTTAGATCTTGTTTTATTTCACCGGGTAGAGTATCACATTCTTCACATATAGAAGGAGTAAATTTTGGTATTCGGTCGATGAGCGCTCTCGTAGAATGGTTGAGCAATTTTTGAATTTTAAGATAGGAAGCATTTTTTATAATCTCGATAAGCTCGTTTGGATCGTAGGTATCGAAGCAGGTATTAAGTTTTTTATTTGTATTTTGACCTTCTGATATAATCCTAGATAACTTCAAAACGATATTCAATTGATCAGATGAAAAGGGAAGCTGAATTACATTTTCATCATCATTAAGGTTATGACTAAACTCTTTTATAGTGAGACTTTGGTTTTTTAGCACATTAAAATTATCAGCAGATATGGAACAGAATTTAGAGTCATTGGTAAAGAATCTATAATTTTGGTTAGATAATTCCATAGCGTTGCAAACGGGAAAAAAGATCCCTAGAAGCACAACTATTTTCACACTTTGCATAGGTAGATTCATAAACAACCTTAATTATGTTTTTTGAAAAGCCGACAATACAAAAAAAGCTGATGCATTATACTATAGCGAGTGACGTTAGTCAAAAAAAGATTTTTATGCATATAATTTTTTTGTTTAACAATTCCACAGCAATTTTTAATTGTGTAGCTATTGTTTCTAATACGATGAATTACGGGTTATTTTTTATGCATGCAGTTTTTGATTTTTTAACTGATTTTTTAGACGGTTGTTTTTTGGTTGATAGGCCGAGATGTGCAAGTTGTTTTTCAGCAGTAGTTTCTTGATCGTTTTTAATATCAAGCTTCGCTCCATGTTCTAGTAAAAGTTGGACCATTTCCTGTGAGCTTGCACTATGAAGAGGTGTATTGAGTTTATAATCTTGAATATTAACGCGTGCATTATGCTTTAATAAAAATTCTGTTGTTGCAAGTAAATTTTTTTGTACCGCATAATAAAGCAAGGTTTTTCTAGCACCATCGCGTACATTAATAAAATCAACAAAAGTTTTTGAAGCTCTTGTATAAAAATCTTCTAGTTGTTTTAAAATAGCATTGTCGCTTTTGGTTACTACCGTAGGATCTTGTGGTAAATCCATCATATGATCTCTAAGTTTTTCAAATTGATTTTTGATTAAAGGGTCAACTAGATTTTTTAATGGTTTATTATGATGTTCTTTGAAACGCTGAAGGGATTTTTGTGGATCTTCTACTACATAAGACCAAGTTCTTGGTGAAAGAACAGATAAAAAGGGCGTATTATTAAAACGTGAATCTACCCATGTGTGGTCGCTACCAAGATCAGTAACTGCTTTGCCACCAAATTGATTTATAAGTGTTTCTGATACTACATCACAATGATTTGCTCCTGCATACATAATGGTATGATCGTAATCTGATGCAAAAATCTTAATCAAAAATTCAGCATCAGCAATTCTTACATAATGTTTATATAATTCATTTAAAAACTGTTTCTTTATCGGATCTTGCTCAATTGATTGACGAAATTGTAGTACTTCAATATCAGGGTTTTGAGTAAGAATATCAGTAAAATAGACATAAAGGGGTTTTACATGCTGATTAGAAAAATTTTGCCAAATTAATGATAGTGGTTGATCATAGGTTTTGAATGCATGGTTTTGAACTTCTTGCAAATCCAGGAATGCTTTAGATTGATTACCATATAATTCTTGTATATTTTTAGTATAAAGAGCTAGTTTTTGATTGAGATGAGGAACCTGTTCTATGGTTCCATCATCACGTACTAGCGGCATCGTTGCGGATCGCAACTTGTCGATAGGTTGTAATAATATCTCAAATCGCCATGGGCTTATGCGATACGTATCACTACTTTTAAACACAAGCGACTTTTTTTTGTCAGGACTGAACTCATCCATGATTTGATGTCCATATCTCAACCACAGTGCTCTTATAGGATCATTTATTGCTATTGATTTTGTTGGCGGTACGTATTCCCATAAAAGTTCTATCGGTTTTTTTTGTTCAGCTAATCTGCGCAAGGTTATAAGCAACGTTCTTTCTGCCGTCGTAAAAGCTTCTTTTTCTTCTTCTGCAAGATATTGTTGTTTCCCACGTGATGGGTTCTTCACTAATTCCTGAACAGCAATGTGTGTATCATATATTAAATCAATGGTTTTAATAATGGTTTTATTACCAGGGCTTGTAAGGATAATTCTTCTTAATCGAAAAGGATATGCAATGAGATACCCAGAACTCATAAGGAGAAGAATAGTGCATACTATTTTTTTATATGCAATTACCATGATAACCCTTTGTCGTTAATGCTATTAGCAATTTCTTTATTTAAGGTATCATGTATAGATAGTGAAATGCAATAAAAAATAATCTGATATGAATTTTTTACGAGAGAGATTGAACAAATGCGGCTTTAATTTTTTTTAAGCCTGTTTTAAAGTGGACCGTTAGTACCGTTTCATCATTGCGTTGTTCAATAGTTTTGATAATGCCAACACCAAAGGTTGCATGTTTAACGGATTGATAAGGTTTCCAGGAAACTTCCTTATCCGTTCGATGTGCACTAGTTCGGGTAATAGTACTACGTTCTTTTTTGTGTGCAGATCCAAAGGTTACCAATGAAGAAGGATGTATCGTTGTAGTGTTGAACAACCATTGTGAAAAAAATTCATTAAAATTGCTTTCATTCCAATAAGAACAATCAACACGTTGTGCTAAATGATCAGGAATTTCATTTAAAAATCGTGAGCATACTTGATCAGTCATGGTGCCAAAGGTATAACGATACCGTGCATGCGATAATAATAAACGCTCTTTTGCGCGCGTAATACCTACATAAAAAAGACGCCGTTCTTCTTCTATAGTTTCTTGTTGTTGTATTGAATGCATGCTTGGGAATAATCCCTCTTCAAGGCCGGTTAAGCATACCGTATCAAATTCCAATCCTTTTGCCGCATGAAGGGTCATTAATTGCACCTTATGCTCTGCATTATTATCTGATGCTATTTTTTCTTGCATGAGTGCAACATGGTTAAGAAAATCAAGAGCAGTTGTTAATCCATTTTGTTCAAAATGTGCCATTGCTCGTAATAATTCTTTAACGTTGTCAATTTTTGCTTCCGCTTCTTGTTTATCAAATGCATTATGCAAATAATTGAAATAATGTATTTTTTCGATGATTGATTCGAGTAATTCGCGCGGTTTATCAAGAGCAGTTTTACCTTCAAATAACCGTAAAAATTCTTTTAAGGTAGTTTTTTTTGATGCTGGAATAAGATCTTTCTTAATTAAAAAATCAGCTACATCAGCATAGTTATAAAATGGTTGTTGATCCCATTGCTCTACAAAAAAATCTTGGAATTTGTCGCCCAATCCACGATGCGGACAATTTATAATGCGCAATAATGAAACCCGATCAAAAGGATTAACCACGATGCGGATATAGGCCAAAAGATCTTTTATTTCTTTTCGTTCATAAAATTGAATGCCGCCAATGATCGTATACGGAATTGAATTTCTAATTAATGCCTCTTCAATAGCGCGTGATTGATAATGTGCTCGATATAAAATGGCACAGGTATTTAATGAATATTTTTTTTTCAACTGTTTTAATGCATGGCAAATAGCATCACCTTCTTGATAGCCAGAATTGCAATGAAGGATACGAATGCGATCATGAGCATTGCGCTCAGACCATAACTCTTTAGGATTGCGTTGTTTGTTATGATTTATAACCGTATTAGCCGCTTGTAAAATTGGCAGAACTGAACGGTAATTTTGTTCAATAGTAATAACCGTAGTATCTGGAAAATCACGATTAAAATTAAGAATATTAGCAACCGTTGCGCCACGCCAGGAATAAATTGATTGATCTTCATCACCAACAACGCACAGTGAATCGATATTAAACTGTTTATTTTTTAAGGTCATTGCTTTTAATAATTCATGTTGCACAACGTTAGTATCCTGATACTCATCTACCAAAATATGCCGAACGGTTTGTTGAAACTGTTCTTTAAACGTAGTATTGGTAGAAAATAAATTCAGAATTTGTAGTAGAAGATCATCAAAATCAAAACATTTGCTTTGCCGTTTTGCTTGTTCATACAATTGATAGATTTGTTTAACGAGTGGATCGATATACGCAGTATCATCGGGAATATTATTTTTCAATGAACTGATGTGATACAATACTTGTTTGACACTCATCCGTTTTTCAAGTCCTGCCTTTTTTACAAGACTCGTTACTAACGCTTGTTGATCATCAGCATCTAAAATCGTAAATTGATCGATGCCAAGTAAGTTTGCATGTAATTTTAATAAATATAAACAGTACGCGTGAAAGGTGCCAATAAACGGTTTTCTGCTACCAACGGGAAGAAATTCTGCAATCCGTTCCTTCATTTCTCCGGCGGCTTTGTTGGTAAACGTTAATGCAATAATGCGTTCGGCACCAATATGCTCATTAAGTATTAAGTGAACGATGCGTGTTGTAATAACGCGGGTTTTGCCCGAGCCGGCACCAGCAATAACAAGCAACGGGCCTTGTGTATGCACAACCGCTTTTTGTTGTTCACTATTTAAATTGATCGAAAAAAAATTGTGATTAGTAGTATCTTCTTCACGCATGCACTTAGTGTAAAATATTTTTGTAATTAGTGAAGAAATTTCCGTTGATTATGCAAAAAATGTGACAAGGGAGTACAAAAAATTACTCCCTTGTTACATGTGTATATTATTTTGAGCCCGTTAAAAACGCTGGTGTAAGATTGCCTAATAAATATGAACCCCAACCGTCTTCTGTTTCATTCTCCAATCTTTTTTTCATGTGGGCATATTCAGCTAAAAGTTTTTGGTGTTTATTTTTAAGTTCTTTAATAAGCGATTCATTATTTTTTAAACTTTCGCCTTTTTGGAAGCGTTCTTCTACCGATGATTGCGGAGTTAATTGTTTTCTGATTTCTTCATTATTTTCTAAGGTTCGTTTGATTACTGCTTCTAAGCGTTTTATTTCGAGATCTAATCGATCCTTGCGTGTAGATCTTCTTTCCTCTAATATATCGTTTGCGTTTTCTATGCAAACAGTTGTTAAATCAATATTCTCTATTTCTTTTGCAATGGTATCTCGTTGTAACTTTAGTTTTGTAATTCCGTCTTCTAGTTGTTTTTTTTGACCCATTATTGCTAATATTTGTTTATCAATATTGGAATCTTCTTCTTGTTTGAATTTTTTTAAGGCTTCTTGCTCTTGCCGTACTTTTTTATTTGATTGAATTCTTAATGATTTTTTCTTGAAATATTGATAATCAATATCGTCAACTTTAGGTTGATTTTCATCATCACTTAAATCGTCAGCTAATCCATATAAGTTATTTTTTACTTTTTCCTTATCATGATTTTGAAGTTTTTTAAGAGCTAGATAGTGTTTTTTTAATTGGAGTACAAGATTTTGTTTGTTAGGATTTTGTTCCAATAAGTATGTAGTTATCCGAATTACCTGTGTTCGTAGCGATATCATTTCTTGTGGGTTATTTAATTTTTTTTTCTCTTTGATTTGTTTGTGCATTGAAGTTAATTCTTCCCATAAATTTTGCGATTCATCTTGAGCTTGTATCGGTTGATTTGTTATGGTCAAAGCATCTAATTGATTACTGATATCCATTGCGTATACGCTGTGCAACGAAGTTATTGCAAATATGGAAAAAATAATAGATTTGTTCATAAAAGAAACCCTTTTTTTAAGAAGATGAGACATCAATACTAAACACACCATAATGTAGTATGGTTATATATTAAATTGCTAGATTAGTATAGAATTTGATAACTGATTTTTTTATTCTGGTTTCCAGGTATCGAGGTAATCAATCAATGGTTGCAAGCCTTGTGCAGTTAAGGCAGAAATTACCACATGCGGTTGATATTGCATAAGAGCTTCTTGCACTTGAGGAGTCATGGTTACTTTGTCAATTTTATTAAATACGTAGAGTATTTTTTTATCAACATCTAAATCATGTAAAATGGTGTGCACAATAGTTATTTGCTGTTGCCACGTTGGATCAGAAATATCAACGACATGAAGCAACAAATTGGCATATTGCAATTCTGACAATGTTGATTTAAATGCTTCTATTAAATGGTGTGGCAATTGTTGAATAAAGCCAACGGTGTCTGAAATGAGTCCTTTTTTAACACTATTAATAAAAAGTTCTCGCGTTGTGGTATCAAGGGTTGCGAAAAGTTTATCTTCTGCCAATACATTACTTTTAGTGAGCATATTAAGAATGGTTGATTTGCCCGTATTGGTGTAGCCAACTAAGCAAAAAAGTGGAATATTACTTTTTAACCGTTGTTTGCGTTGTGTTTCACGCGTTTTGTGTAATTGTTCTAAATGTTTCTTTAATTTTAAAATATGTTCTTCAATGTGGCGACGTTCTTTTTCTTTGGCGGTTTCACCAAAACCACCACGAATTCCCATAACACCCGATTGTTGAGATAAATGAATTCCTTTTCCAGAAAGACGGGATTTTCGGTACTCTAACGAAGCAATATTAATTTGAGCTTTTGCTTCCGCCGAATGTGCAGCTTTTTCAAAAATTTCTAAAATTAATTCGGTGCGATCAAATATTCTACAGTGGAGATAATCGGCAAGGTTGCGTTCTTGCTGTGGGCTCAATGGCTCTGAAATAACAACTTCATCAATATTTTTTTCATCACATACTTTTTTTATTGCGTCAAGGTGCCCTTCGGTAATAAAGGTTCCAGCATCAATAGTGCGTAATTTGATATACATAATATCATCATATTGAAGGCCATTGGATCTTACCAGATTAACAAATTCTTCATAATATGATTGAAGGTAGCCGGTTTTATTGTAAGGAGCTTGAATTGCGACTAATAAAATTTTAGGGCGATAATCAGAAGCTTGGTAGTGGGTATGTGCCATGGGTGTATTACCTAAAAAAAGTACAATAGTTATTTCTACTGGTAGCATACGTGAATTATCGGTAAAAGGAAAGGGGTTGAATTGCTGCGATGGACTTTATTTTATCTTCTTTTCTGATATACTGAGCGTATAAATTAATGTTATTCAAAGTACCTGTTACATTATCTGATAAAAAACTATGTTTACCTCGTTATCCAGTACCTTTTCTTCTATTTTTTCTCGTATTACCGGGCAACGGTATTTAAGTGAAAAAAATATTGAACAAACGATTGCTCAGGTTCAGCAAGCACTTATTGAAGCTGACGTTCCTTATGCGGTTGTCCAAAAATTTATTGAAGAAATAAAACATGAGGTTATAGGTCAAAAGGTGCGTTCATCCCTGAATGCGGGAGAACAACTCATTAAGATTGTCCATGATAAACTGGTCGTTTTTTTAGGTAGTAAAACCGATAGTTCCCTGTCTGCGTTTTCCAATCCAGGAATTGTTATAGTGATGGGTTTGCAGGGTTCCGGTAAAACAACAACTATTGGTAAAATAGCCCATAATCTGCTTGAGCAGGCAAAAGCGAACGGAAAATCGGTAAAAATTGCTTTTGCTTCCGTTGATTTTTATCGGCCTGCCGCCAGAGAACAATTGGAAATATTGGCGCAAAAAGTAGGGGCTGCTTGGTTTAATTGCGCAAGCACGGATCCTTTGCGAGCTGCACAGGATGCGTTGGCATACTACAAACATAACAAGGTTGACCTTCTTTTTCTTGATACGGCGGGGCGTTTGCACGTTGATCGAGCTATGCTTGATGAGTTAAAAGCTATTACTAATGCCGTTAACCCTCATTACAAATTATTAGTATTGGATGCCATGACCGGCCAAGAATCTTTACGCGTTGCGCAGGCATTTGATCAAGAAATTGGATTTAATGCAGGCATTTTAACAAAACTTGATAGTGATACGCGTGCGGGTGCTGCATTTGCTTTTCGTTATCAGATACAAAAACCGCTTATTTTTGTAGGAACCGGGGAAAAAATGGAAGATTTAGAGCCATTTAGGCCGGAGCGTATTGCCAGTCGAATGCTTGGCATGGGGGATGTGCAAAGTTTACTTGAACGAGCGAAACAAAAAATTAAGCAAGAAGATCAAAAAGAAGCAGAGCAAGCTTTTTTGAAGGGGGAATTAACACTCCAAGATTTTTCCAAGCAAATGGATATGTTAAGTCGATTGGGGTCGATTTCCAGTGTTTTACAATATATACCAGGTATGAATGCTGCTAAACTATCTCCTGATATGATTGCTCAGGGAGAAAAACAGATAAAAAGGTTTAAGGCTATTGTATCTTCGATGACCTTAAAAGAACGGTTGAATACTGGATTGCTTAATAGTTCTAGGAAGCAACGGATTGCCAAAGGGGCAGGAGTTGCAGTTTCAGAAATCAATCTTTTGTTAGAACGATTTGAACAAACTAAGCATTTTGTTAAACTTTTTAAGAAGTCAGGACGTTTTCCTGGTTTTTAATGATTGATACATTATTATTTTATTATGAAAGGATTAACTGCATGTCAGTTAAAATTAGATTAGCACGTTTGGGTAAAAAAAATGCTCCCTTTTTTCGTATTGTAGCTATCGATTCACGTAAAAAACGTGATGGTAAATTTATTGAAGATTTGGGCACCTATAACCCATTAACGGGCCAATTGGTAAAGTTCCATGAAGAACGTATTAACGATTGGATTAGCAAGGGCGCGATACCTTCTCCTACCGTTCGTAGACTTCATAAAGAACATAAGAAAATAGATCAAAATTAGGTTAATATTCATGTTAAAACAGTTAGTTGATTACGTGGTTAGGCAATTAGTGGACAAGCCTGAAAATGTTCTTGTAGAAGTTTTTGATGAAACATCTCAGGTAGTTGTCCATATAAAGGTTGCGCTTGATGATTTTAAACGTGTTATTGGTAAAGATGGACGCGTTATAAAGGCCATTAGAGCTATGGCTTTTATTGTTAACCCTTCTCCTGAAAAGCAAATTATTGTTGATATTGTAAAATAAATGAATATTTCTATTCTCAGCGTATTTCCAGAGCTTTACGAATCATTTCTCAACACCAGTCTTATTAAGCGTGCTCAGGATCAAGGATTAATTACCTGCTCACGCAATAGCTTTTTTTCTTTTGTTCAGCCAAAAGAACGGATTGATGGACCGGTATTTGGGCATAGTTCAGGTATGGTTATCAAGCCAGAGGTTGTTCAGCGAGCTATTGCAGAGAGAGAAAAACAGGCCGGCAAAGCATTTAAAATATTTTTTTCTCCTCACGGTAAAAAAATAGATCAGCCGTTGCTTGGTACCCTTGCAGCCATGATGCAAAATATTGATCATCTTATGTTGGTTGCTGGGCGGTATGAAGGTATGGACGCGCGCATCGAAGAGGAATATGCAGATTTGATACTATCGGTTGGCGATTTTGTTGTTATGGGGGGCGATATTCCGGCTATGCTTTTTTTAGAAGGGTTATTGCGCTTGTTGCCAGGAGTCGTTGGTAAAAAAGAATCAATAGAACACGAATCTTTTTCCGGGCCTTTTTTGGATTATCCTTCATATACTACTCCGGTGGTTTGGGAAAAACGTGAGGTTCCCGCGGTGCTTCGTTCTGGTAATCATGCTGCAATTGAACAGTGGCAAGAGCAGACTGCTGCACAAAAAACGGTTTTAACGCATTTTGACTGGTTAAAATCGCATGCTATGAATGAGGACCAAAAACAGTTAGCGCATTCATGTATCCCTTCGCACTATATAGCATTATTACATGATGAAATTGTATTGCCCCATAATATTGTTGGCACCACCTCAGTAACTTCTATGGATATTCATGATATTGCTCGGTCGGCAAAAACCTATGGATTAAAAAATTATAGTATTGTTACGCCTCTTATTGATCAACAAAAGATTGTTCGTACACTCCTTGATTTTTGGCAGGAAGGACATGGTATCGATTATAATAAACAGCGCCATGAAGCAATCAAATCGGTAACGCTGTGTTCAACGTTAGATGAAGTTATTGCTTTTATTGAAGAGCAAGAAGGTAAAAAGCCACTACTTATCAGTACGTCAGCCCGGTCATTGAAACATCAGAATCTCATTACGTATCAAGATCAGGATTATGTATGGCAAGAACAAAGACCGGTTTTATTTATTTTTGGAACGGGTAAGGGGCTTGCCCAACAGGTAATCGATCGCTGTGATTACCTATTATTACCCCTTAAAGGGTTCACCGATTTTAATCATTTATCGGTAAGATCGGCAGTTGCTGTCATTCTTGATCGATGGCTTGGCATCCAACCTGACATGATAATGCAGAGGAGATTGGCAAAATGATATTTTTTTGGTTATACTAAACAGTATAAAAAGCATACAGAATTGAATTATTACACTATTTTAAGGAATAGCAAAGCATGAAAGCGCAAAAATATACACGAGAAACGATTCGTGATCTAGGTATAAAAGATAGAAATTTCCCTTCTTTTAATGTTGGCGATACCGTTGCTATTTCACAACGAATCAAAGAATGGGATGAAAAGAAAAAAGAATACAAAGAACGTATTCAAGTTTTTGAAGGCGATGTTATCTGCAAACATAAAAATGGTATTGCTTCAACCTTTACCGTACGTAAAATTGGTGCAAATGCTGTTGCCGTAGAAAGAATTTTCCCCTATTATTCACCACTCATTGACTCAATTGCCTTTGTTCGTAAAGGAAAAGTTCGTCGTGCTAAGTTATACTACATGAGAAAACGTGTTGGTAAAGCAGCTCGCGTTGAAGAACTTGTTATGAGCAAGCAAGATCGAGACAAAAAAGAAGCATCCGCAGAATAAATAGAATATGAAAATAAAAAACATTATCAAGCATGTGATGCATTTTATCTTATGCCTGATAGATGTAATATTGTTTATATGAAAAAAATACTATTACTGGTAGGTGTACTATTATTTTGTATACCCGGTTGTACTATTAATCAGAAAAAAAAACGTAAAAGGGATTTTATGTGGGTTGAGCAAGAGGCGCGACTCCATGATATCCCTGTTTTGTTACATGCGCGGCCGATTTCTTTGACCGTTCCTAAACATGAGCCATCATTGGATTCTTCTGACATCGGTATGAAATATAACGTTTCCGGTATAACCTTGCATGAAGCACAAGTCTTTTATCTACAGGAAATGGAGCGATTAGGATGGGAGTCTAGCCATACCTTCATACTAACAGAAGAAATGTTACTATTATTCCAGAAACCACACAGCAGCGCAGCTATTTCATTGCGTCCCAAGGTTGGCAATGTGCACGTGGTTGTATTTGTTCAACGTAAATAGTTTTTATGATTTTTCCGCTTTTTTAGTAGATTCAGTATTGAGCGTTTCTTTTTCCTTGGATTTTTCTTTTAATTCCTTGGTATCTTTTTTCTCACTCGTTGATTTTGTTGTAGTATCATCTTGTTGAAGTTTTTCGATAAGCTCTTCTTTTTGCAGAATTTCTTTGTTCAAGCGTTCTAGCTCTTTATTATATTCGAGCTGCATCGCGTCCAATTTTTGTTTTCGTTCTGCTTTTTTTTCTTCTTTTTTCTTTTTATTACGCGCCAATTCTTTTTGTTGTTGTTCTCGGCGTTTCTCTTCTTTCATCCGATAAATTTCTTCTTCTTGAGCTTGTAAGCGGCGATTCAACCGATCAGTTTCGTACGTATCAACCGTGTTGTTGGTTCGCACTTCTACGTATTCACGGCGCGGTCTGTTATTAATAGCTGCCGTGGTAAGAGCGCCTGCTGCAAGACCACCAACGAACCATCCAGCACCATTGCCAGCATAAATGCTTGGGGTGCTTACTACAAAAAATTGTACTACTAGTAAAAAAAGTAATGATTTCTTCATAAAAAACTCCTCGAGAGCATCTTTAATTTTATTGAATTATATAATAATTAAATATGCCTAAATAATACATTATCTAGTATATTAAATTCTATTTGAAAAAATCAATATTTCAGCGCTAAATATAATACCTATACCTGGGTTGCTTTGGTTTTCTATTAGCCCCACTAAGGTAAAGATTTTTACGATTCTTTTTTTTGCGTAAAGTACAATATTTTTGTAGATTTTTAAGTTGCTCAGCAAAATAGCCTCTCTTGATTTAGCATACTATTGTGCTAGGTTCTAAAAAATAAAATGAAGCACAATGTTTAGTAAAAAAAGAGAGTGAGTAGTGATGAAGAGATTCTTTTTTGTATGCATGATACTTTTTACACCATTCAGATTTTTTGCGCATTCCAGTACCGATTATATACCCAAGTATGGTAATAACAATTATCCACAAATAACTGGGCACACTTCTACATCTTATCAAAAAAATAATGGCAATGTTCTTTTACAAGCTCTTAAAAAAATAGCAGAGCCCGCAGCTGTTCTAGCTTTTTTAGTATGCTGTGCATACGAATGGTGGAAGGGAGAAAAAGAATTAAAAGATCCGTATAAAGAAGATCGACATTATGATAAAGAACTGCGCAATCGGTTGGAACGGGAATATCCTAAGCTGCTTGCACTTGCTCATACATCTAACTATGATAGCGTACCCCCTCATGTAATCAAGCAGCGATTGAATAGTGTAATAGTGCATACTAATAATCATGCTACGTATGAAATCAGTACAAAAGTTTTTGCCTTATCCGCACCGATACAACAATTATTATGTGAACATAATCTTCCAGTCAATGCATACCAAACATTGCGAGGATCGACCTTGCAGCATACTATCCATACGGAATGCTTGCAGGTAATTGATAGTATTGCGGGAACAAGCATAACGCAAACCAATAATTTCCTGATGTCATTCGTTGAACTGAGTCGACAACATAATTATGCCGGCATGGTTACCGATGCGCTTAATCTTCTTGATGTCTGTTGGTCCTTTATGCGATCGGCTACGCTCGCCATTGGCGAAGGTATTCTTGAAGAGATCAATGCTACTGCAACGGCGATAGCCCATGCAATTACTAATCCACAAGGTGCTGTGATTGAATTGGTAACCAGTGCACGCGACATGACCTACTGTGCATTGCACGCTATTAAAAAATATCCAGCATTATTTTCTGTTGTAGTACTACCAGGCCATGAACCATTACTTGCTGCGGGTGAATTAGTACATTTCGGAAATTCTTTTCGACACTATTCCATTAATCATTCGGAGGAACTGTTAGAAATAGCAGCATCGACACAGCACACCCTTAATAATTACAAAAGGCCTTCTCCGGCATTTGCACAAAGCATAGAAAATACTGCACATTATTTAATTCGTTTCATTAAACAACATCAATCACTTACTGCTATTCTACAAGAGAATTATAGAAAACAAGCACTAACACTCACCCAAGAAGTGGGCCGAACCGCACATGCGCTGCAATTGTATTGTGTTAATAATCCGTACGATGCACTTAAAAAGAGTTCTCGTTTGGTTACACAAACTGTTCTGTTGCCCGTAACTGCTCATTGTTTGCATAAACTTTTTACGGCTGCGTATCATAACATTCCTGCCTATGTTGAAAAAATAAAACAAGGCAGCAGAGCATTAACCGCACAAGAAGTGCCGGTTGCTGTTGCACTCCAAACAACTGAAATTATTACACCAGCTGCGCTACAAGAAGAATTTGTGGTGTTGGCAAATACGGTTCAAGAAGAAACTGCTGCTGGATCACTCGTCAATGTTATTCCATTAGTTGAAGACCTTGTAACAAATTTAACGGCGCTTTTAGAACCAGTGGGAAAAAAATTGCCTCAGTTAAAACAATCATTTGATATTACGCGAAAAGGTTTTCTTGAATCTGCCACTAAATATATTAAAGTTGATCATTATCATATTTTAGGTATTGGTTGGGTTAAAAAGGGAAAAGAAATTATTAAATGGTTCGGTTTCCATCATGATTTTATGGGGACTATTGAAAAAAGTGGACTGGTTAAATTCACTAACAAAGTTATTCATGGTAACGGGTTTTACAAAGCAGATGTTATTATCAATGGTATTCAACGACCTAAAACTTTCTTCCCTCAACATTGGTCTCATGAGAAAGTGATTAGTAAAATTCTGGAAGCTTATGACCATTTCATTAAAAATGGCGCTAAAAATTATGAATTGGGTAAAGATGGTAAATACTTTGTAACGGGATTTATTGATGAAGGTGTTAAGATTGAAATGTATATTACTAAAAAAGGTCAAATAGTATCCGCGTATCCAGTATTGATGTGAAAATAAGGAAAATTGATGAATAATTTTGTTAAAATAATATTAATAGAAGATTGTTATCGATATAAGAATGCCGATACAGTAGAGATGTGTATTTTAAGTCGTTTTTTAACATCAGATGTTTATTGTTTTGGCTCATCACGATACAAAGAATGGGCTCTCGATAAAACTTATTTAGGTAGTTATGGAGGCAATATAACCAACCTTGAAAAAAAAGATAATTATATCGTAGTGAGTGATCAATATTCTGAAGAACCGGATGGTGGCCCTTATTTCCCTATTGAACAACCAGAATTCGTTAAACTTCTTGATGAATGGGAAAATATTTGCAAACAAAATCCAAAACCACAAGAAGTTCTTATTACCTATGATGGAAAACATTTTACGTTTGCCTGTAAATAATCATAAAACTTTTCTCCCGCAGCATTGGTCCCATGAAAAAGTAATTAGTAAAGTTCTGGAAGCCTATGATCATTTCATTAAAACTGGCGCAAAAAATTATAAATTGCTTGCTAATGGTAAATATCGTATAACAGGGTTTATCGATGAGGGTGTAAAGATTGAAATGTATATTACTAAAACTGGTCAAATAACAACAGCTTATCCAGTTATATAAGGATATCAATGAAAAATAATTACTTAATATTAGCTTTTAAAGATGATTGCTATGGATATAAAGATGCAGATATTGCAGAGATGGCTATACTTGGATGCTTTTTAATCTCCGATGTTTACTGCTTTGGTTCAAAACCTAAAGAATGGGTTCTTTTCGACACTCAATATACTAAGTATGGAGCTAACATAACTTTTCTTGAAAAAAAAGATGGATACATTATTGTCAGTGATCAATATTCTGAAGAACCTGATGGTGGCCCTTATTTCCCTATCGAACAACGAGAATTTGTTAAATTTCTTGATGAATGGGAAAATATTTGCAAACAAAATCCAAAACCACAAGAAGTTGTCATTACGTACGACGGAAAACGTTTCACGTTTTCTTAATTAACGAGATAATGCATATTTTTGGTAGAAATAATTCATGAAAATTAGTTGAGGATCAAATTGTTTCTTAAAGCCAAAAAAAGTATCAATGGTGGGATATGCTTTTTCAAGTTGTTCTTTGCTAGCGTGCAATTGTATAGGTAAATAATAGGTACCATCAAGTTTGCTAACGGTATCAATTAAATGTTGTGTCCATTTTTTTGTCTTTTTAGTAGCATCATCCGTTAATTTTTGATTCAAAAACAAAACAACACCGACGCAATCATTTCTGCTGTACGACAAAAAACTTTCTGTATTGTGCGGAATATAACGAAGGGCTACTTGCAGAATATTTATATTAAATTTTTTAGTCCATACCGAAAGAGCTTCTATAAAAGGAATGAGATTATGCAAGGGGACAAAATATTCTTGCAACAAATCAGTTTCCGTTGAAGAATTTAAATATATATGCGATAAATGTGGGCTCATGATATTATTACGAGAAATGATGCTTCCATTCGCTACACCATCGGCTGGCCCTTGCATTGCTTTAGCAAATGAACTTTGTCGTAAAAATTTCATACCAATTTTTTTTATTGCAACGTATTGTTCTTTATAAAATTTTTTAACGTATTTTTTTTTGCGATGAGAAAGTGTATTCTCGTCAATTTTTTTGTAATTAAATACCATTACCTCTGAAAATGATGATTCGTTGACTGGCATCAAAAATTGTGCAAAATGGAAACCGAGCGATGGATCATTGTTCATAGTTCTAAGGAAATGTACGTAATCATCCAGGGCAAGAAAACTCGTTTCTTTTTTGTAGATATCATTATTAGTAACTTCCATTGTTACTTCCAAGATAATACCGAAAAGTCCATAGCCTCCTATGGCGAGCCTGAAAAGATCGGCATTTTCTGTTCTGCTTGCATTGACTATCGTACCATCTGCAAGTAAAATTTTTATGCATCGAACTGATTGAATAAATGGTCCATAATGTGGATCTATGCCATTTGCATTCACACTTAACGCTCCACCTATGGTGAAAAAATTAGCGAACTGCATAATTTTTACAGCGAGATTATGAGCATTTAAATATTCTTGAACTTGTTTCCACGTTGCTCCGGTTTGTACCGTTATAAATTTTTCATTAGTATCAAGATTAATTATTTTGTTCAATTTTTTTAAGCTGATAACAATGCCATCAGGATAAAATGCATGCCCACCTTGGCTGTGCCTTGCTCCTGCGATTGAAATTTTGAGGTGCTCATTGCCAGCACGTTCAACAATTTTTATTAATTCTTCATAATTCTCCGGTGTAATAAATTCTCGTATGACCGTTTTATTGAGGTGAGAAAAATCATCAATGATGTGCGTATGCGCCATGTCAGGAACGATGATGCCATGATGATTAAGTATTGTGCAAATAGTTATAAAAATAAAAATATAAAAATTCATGGTAATGCCATTAAAAAGTTATGTTATCTATATTAGTACTATTATTATATTAATAATAAATTAAAAATGCGCAACAAATATTTTTATTAAATTCAAATTAGAATTTTTATAAGGAATTGGGGGAAAAAGGCTTAATACGAGATTCTTGTTACTCTACATTGAGTATGGTTGCTAATTTATTGATTTTTCCTGCGCCTAAAAGAAGAACAAGGTCATCAGGAGCAATGCACGTATCAAGCTTGGTTCGTAATGCATTAAAATGAGATTCGTAGGGAATATATGACACCGTAAAATTAGGATTGCGTGCTTGCAACGCCTTTACTAAATTTTGGCTCGTAATTTCTGGAATGCTTTCTTCACTTGCTGGATAAATATCAGTAATGATGAGCGTATCAGGACTATAGTTAAGAAAGGTATCAATAAAAAGATCCCACAATTTATGAGTTCTGGTATACCGATGTGGCTGAAATACCACAATAAGGCGCCCTTTGCTTCGATTACGCGCAACCATTAACGTATTTTTAATTTCTTCCGGATGATGGCCGTAATCATCAAAAAGTTCTGCTTTTTTATACGTTCCCTTATAGCTAAAGCGTCTATCAATTCCCTTAAAGGTTGCTAATGCATGCGCAATAGTTTCAAACGGTATATCTAAATCAAGGGTAACGGTTAATGCAGCGAGAGCATTAAGAACATTGTGTCTCCCGGGCATGGTGAGGGTAAGCACACCGAGCGGTTTTTCTTGATGTTTGGAATACGCGGTAAAGGTTGAATGATCGGGTGCTAATGTTATCTGCTCTGCATAAATATCGGCAGAAGAATCAAGGCCATAACTCAGTACTTTTAAATGCGGTAATGGCAATAATGAGCGCACATGAAAATCATCGATGCACACTATTGCTTTTCCATAAAATGGTAAATTATTTAAAAATTGTTTGAACGTATCCTTAATATCATCAATGTCCGCATATACATCTAGGTGTTCCAAGTCGATATTAGTTATTACGGCCAGGGTGGGTTGTAAATGAACTAATGATCGATCACTTTCATCCGCTTCGGCAACTAAAAAATCACTTTTTCCTAAATTGGCATTCGTTGCAATATTTTTTAAATGGCCACCAATAATAACGGTAGGATCTTTGTGTGCTTCAATAAGAATGTGAGAGATGAGTGAGGTAGTAGTTGTTTTTCCATGAGCGCCGGCAATAGCAATACTATATTTGGTACGCATTAATTCTGCTAACATCAGTGCTCGGCCAATAGTTGGAATTCCGCGTTGTTGTGCCGCGAGAATTTCTGGATTATGGCGATTAATAGCGGATGAATATACCAGAATATTAATAGTTACGTCATTGCAATGTGGAGTATTGTTTCCCTCGTAAATATTACAACCAATTGCTTTTAAATCATAAATACTTTGTTGATGCATGTCTTGATCGCATCCTGAAATGGTATAGCCTTGATATTTTAAAATTTTAGCAATACCACTCATGCCAATACCACCAATACCAACAAAATGTATATGTGCTTTTTTGTTGTACATGCATACTTCCTATGCTACGAATATTACCAGTATCATATCAATGTAGATTGATTGTGCAATAGTAGCACAAAGATACTATTTTCTGGTAAAAATGTATCACAGAATCTGCATATTGAATAGCGTGGAATATAAAATAATATTGAATCTAAAACTAAGATTTTTTGTTCAACATTTGATAAAACTGTGAAGTTATAAAGATTAATAACCCTATACCATGTGCACGTAAATATTCTGGTGTTTGATTATAATTGCCTATGCCCGCATGTACAAGACGTGTAATTTCCATCGTAGCGAGGAAACCTAGAAGGTTTGCAACGTCAGAAAATAAGGTTGTTTCAGAATCTTTCTCGAACATATAATCAGAAATTTTATAGGAAAGCATGTATATAAGCGGAGTTATTGCAGTTTGTTGAGCAAAGCTTAGTAGTTCCGTTTTTGAAGGCAATGAAGTGGCACTTATTTGTTTTTCAGGAAATAAATATTGACACGTAGAAACAAGTGCTTTAGTAATCATGCTATCATTACTATGAACAGTTTGGGATATGAGCCCTGTACTAATAATAAAGCTGTAAATAAGCGGTTTTGCTGAAATCATAGGCTTTTCTTCCTAAATAGTAAAAATTAAAATTACAAATATAATATTAACATAATTTGCCTAGATATCAAGCTAGCTGTTTGACATCTAGGCAAATTATGTTATAATAGCTAATATATTGATAATATTTTTATAAAAAATGATTTAATGGAAAGATTTGCGATGAAAATATCCAAAAGTATTATTATAGTAGTGTTGTTAAGCGGTTATGTCTCATTACATGGCTGGAATTGGCCATTTTCGGCTAAAGAAAAAAACACCGTGTATGAGTCAGGGATTGTCGTTACAAAAAAACATACTATTCATGATATTAAGACTATTGAAGCCAGTGGAAATTTTTATCTCAAGGTGCGGCAAGCAGATACGGAATCGTTGGTAATTGAAGCTGATAAAAATATAATGCCATTTGTGCAAGTAGATGTCGTTGATCATGTGTTAAAAATAAACATAAAAGATGATGTAAGATTGGAATTGAATAATAGTATAACTTGTTACATTAATGTTAAAAACGTGCAAACAATAAAACAAGCTGGTGCAATAACGCTTGATATTGAAGTAGATAATGAAGAGCTTTCGCTTGAATCATCTGGTTCTTCAACAACATTTGGTTCTATAACAACAAAAAAATTATCCATAACAGCACGTGGTTATGCAAAAATTGATTTAGGTGGTAAAACATCTTCTCAAAACCTTGTAATTTCAGGTTCTGTTACTTATGATGGCACTGATCTTGAGTCTGAAATATGTAAACTTAAAGTTTCAGGCAATGCCGATGTAACCGTTAAAGCAAGTAAAGAAATTACAGGTTCTGTATCCGGTTCGAGTGTATTGTATTATATTGGTAAGCCAAAGATAAATGTTTCAACGTCAGGGTTTTCAAGTATAAAAAAGGCATCGTAACTTACTTTATAAGAAAAATTATTTTAAATGAGGGGTTTATCATGAAAATATCTAAAAGTATTGTTATAGTGTTGCTGTTAAGCGGTTATGTTTCATTACAGGGATGGAATTTCGCGATTTTTCGCTCAACAAGGCACGTCTGTTCTAGGAACTGCTATTGCAGAAGAACCTAATGTTCACGATATTAATGACGTTATCGGATGCGTACCTTGCTATCATGCTATCCATGGTATTAAAGCTGTTGAATTCCATGGTGATATTTATTACCATTTGCAGCAGTCAAATAAGGAATCACTCGTCATCGAAGGTCATAAGGATGCGATTCCATTAATAGTTGGAATACCGCGTTGTTGTGCTGCAAAAACTTCTTGATTGTCGCGATTAATAGCAGGGATACTATTTTTCCATTCTTTTTTACTTCTATTTAAATTATTTCCTAACAATTTTTTCTACGTTATCAAAGTTTGTTTGATAAAATAAACAGGCTAGATTACAATAATATTTAACATTTTTTTATAGAAAATTATTGTGGATGGAAATGTATACATGGCAATACTAAAAGTTATTCTTTCGTTGTTGTGCTTGAATAATTATGTATCAGTGGATACATGGCATTTGCCGGATGTGCGCAGGTGTTATGCGTCATTACATAGTTGGAGCAGACCATTACGGGAATTTTGTTGCAGAATATATGATATGCGAAAAAATATTCGTAGTTCAAGTACGGTAACGTATAGTTCACAAAGTATTGTTACTGAAGGTCCTGCAATTTTTTTGCACGGCAACGTAACGGTATATTCAGGAAATATTCATAATTCCATGAATGTAATTCGAGGTTCAGGAACCATTGTCGAGAAAAAATATGATATTAATGATATTAATAGCGTTGATATTAGTGGAACTATTCAGCTCGACGTAGAACAAATAGATCAAGCAAATAATAGTATAATTGAATCACTTGTTATCAGAGCTGATGCCAATCTGATACCATTTGTGGTGGTAAATACTGATAATAATAATGAGTTAAAAATAAGCCAAAAAGATAATATAAATTTTTTCTCAGTGTATGGAATACGGTGTTTGCTTAAGATTAAAAATATAGAAAATATAAAACAAACTGGTGACACCGTACTCAATATTATTGCAATGAAAAACAAACAACTTTCTCTTGAATCGTCAGGCGATGCAAAAGTATCCGGTTCCATAAGTACAGGGAAGTTAAAAATCAAAGCATCTGGTGCCTCCGAGATTACATTAATCGGTGAAGTAGGTAATCAAGAAATTAATGCTTCGGGTTCTGCAAAATATTATGGAGCAAAGCTTAGCGCCAAAAAAAAGTTAACGTTGACGGATCGGAAAGTGCACAATTACAAATTAATGCGGGTAACAACATTACAGGAACTATTTCCGGTTCAAGTACACTATGGTACGTTGGTAGCCCACTAACTAATGAAATTTTACGCAAAGGCTCTGCAGAAATAAAAAAACTACCATGTGCGGATGATGTTCCTTTTTAAGCATTTAATTTTTTATGTTCCTGAGCATGTAAAAAGTTGTTCATAAAAATTAAAATTTCTTTTTGTCTTGTGTGAGGATTAAACTCGGTAGAAAAAAAATTAGTATGATTGATCGTAGTTCCTTGAAACATTTGATCAATAAACTCAGATAACTTTTGTTTTGTAGCATCAGATAATGTTGTAATCATGCCGGATCGCAGACGTTCTAATATTGTGGCGCCCATAACGATTCGATAGGTTTCCTGATCTGTGGTGTATAATAAAAGATAATTCAGTAACTGCGCATACAGTATAATATATGGATTTACCATCTCTAGAAATACGGCCCCCGGTAACAAATAAAAATAATAATATTCTTGGTGGTTCAAAAAATCGGCAATAGTGTATTCAAAAAGTTTGAGTCGTATTTGTAATATCTTTTCATATACCGTTGGAACAAGCCCTAATAATAAGGCTATATCATCTGATGTTATACCCGTTTGTTTATTGGCAGTGAGATCTGGTAAATTAGGCATTCTATTTATTTGTTTTATTAACCACTGTTTTTCAAGAATATTATTATTTTGTATGTATTGCTTAAATTCTTCAGACACATTGATTGAATCTTTATAACATTGGTAAATAAAATTTAAATTGAAGAGGGGAGAAGTATTAATTAACACCGTGATTCCCTGTATGGTATTGGTGCTTAACGTATTGTGGAAAAGATTTAGTAATGGCTGATAGGGTTGAGAAAACGTTTCATGAATAGCTACTGGTTTAAATCCAAAAGCAGTTAATATATTGAGATAATCAGGACCCTGCGTAATGGTAAGATTTGATTCTATATATTGTTTAAAAAACGGCGCAATTATTTTTAAGCGTTCCATAAATAATGGCCACAGCGCTTTCCAATTAAGTGCTTGCTGTAGTTCTAGCGATAACGTGGCTGCATAGTGATTTAATTTCTGTTCAATTTCAAGCAGTTCTTTTCTAACCGGTTCTTTTTCGGGAGTTATTGGTTCATTTTTTTTGATTTGAGATACAGCATTGTTAAGATCTATGAGATTATTATTCAGTTGAAGCAGATTTTTTTCTAAAAGGGCAGATTTGCTAGGAAAATATATACAACATAACACTATGAATGATACAATTTTTTTCATGGAACTTCCTTCTAATATTATTGGTAAGGTACTATAAACATAATGATACATTCTAGGAATTTTAAAATATTACGTGTTTATCGCAACCCTTAAAGGAAAACCGTGTATAATCTTCACGTACATGAACTTACTATAATTCAAGCTATACAATCAATTCGCACTGTTTTTTTTGATAATCTTTTTTATGCACTTAATATTTTTGATCATGACATTACCTATCTTATTATTATTATATTAGTGTGGTATTTGATTAGCCAAAGAGCCGGATTTCATTTACTGTACCTTCAAATAATTAATATTGTCCTCTGTTTGATGTTAAAAAATTTTTTTGCTCAGCCAAGGCCCTATGAGATAATGCCTCCATTAAAAATCATTGGTACGCATGGTTATGGTTTTCCTAGCGGAGCAGCATCGGGAATAGTGGTGAGTTTCGGTTTTATTTTTTTCTTACTAAAACCAACTCATTTTTTTTCAAAGCTATGCGCTATTGTTATGATGTTATTAGTGGGGTTAACAAGAATATATGTTGGTGCACATTTTCCATCTGATGTGCTGGCAGGGTACCTTTTGGGAATTATATTATTATCTTCGTATGCGTTGTTGCACAAGCCTATAGAACAGTTTTTACATGCTTATACACCGTTTCATCAACTTATTTTTCATGCATCATTTATTGCTTGTTTAATACTACTTTATCCTTCTTTGCAAGTGATGGGAGTATTATTTCTATTATTAGGAGCAATTGTATGGCAGTTGTTTTGTGATCCTTTTTACAAAAATTTATTATCTGTTTATAGGTCAAAAAAATTAGCCTATGGTTCAAGTGTAGTAGCTCTCGTGGGAATTATTTTTTTGTACCATATGGTAACAATGCTCACGCAATACATTTCAGATCCAATCTGTTTGTCGATCATGATTTTTTTGATAGCATGTATCATGGGAGTATGGCTGGGAGCAAGTGCGTATGTTTTGCCATTCCTTATTAAATGAATAAATATTAAACTACCTTATATCTATTTTTTGCAATAATACTTTCTTTGGTATGATTTATCAAAGGCTTCGGATAAGAGGTTTGCTGTTTTTTATATTCTTTATACCACATGTGAATAGTGCTGTTTGATACTTTTGCAAGTTCTGGAATCCATGTTTTTATGTAGATACATTCAGGATCAAATTTTTTTTGTTGTAACCAAGGATTGAATATTCTAAAATACGGTTGTGCATCAGCCCCCGTAGATGCTACCCACTGCCAATTACCATTATTTACTGCCGGATCATAATCAACTAATTGTTGTGCGAAATAACGTTCTCCCCAGCGCCAATCAATGTGTAAATCTTTAGTTAAGAATGATGCAACAATCAATCGTGCACGGTTATGCATAAATCCCGTAGTATTAAGTTGGCGCATACCAGCATCAACAATAGGAAATCCAGTTTTCCCTGCACACCACGCATTAAAATAACGTTGATTATTATTCCAATGCAAATCTTCATATTTTTTTTGAAAAGCATGTCCAAAAACAAAGGGAGAATAATAGGCAATGTAGGTGAAAAAATCACGCCAATACAACTGTCGAAGTAAGGGGTTGCTCATTCCCAATGCATTTTTTAGTGTATAATATACTTCACGGATTGATAAGGTACCGAACTTGAGTGCTGCAGATAATTCTGTTGTGTGCTTGGAAAGAATATTATGCTGTTGTGCATAGTGAGCAAACTTATGTATGTTGGTAAGTATATTCACATTATTGCTTCTTCCACCATGAACAGCAATTAATGGATTTTTGTCGGCAAGAATTTTTTTATAATGTGATGATTGCGCACCGGCAATTGTTCCAGAAAAAAATCTACCACCATGGTAATGATCGGGTTGAGCAATTTTTTTGATAGATGCTTTATGATAAAAGGGCGTGAATTTTACGTAGGGAGTACCATTGCTCGTTGTTACATCATCCGGTTTATTGAGTAATAGATCATGATACTGATTAAATGCAATATCATGATGCAAACATTTTTTTTCAATCTGTTTATCACGATGTATGCTAAATGGTGTATAATCTTGATTGCAATACACTGCACTAATGGATATCTGTTGTATAATGTTTTCAACGATTTGTTCGGGCATACCATAAAAAATGTAGAGTTTCCCATGCCTTTTTTTTAGTTGTTTTTCTAGATCTTGTAGCGATTCTATCATGAACTGAAGAGCATTACTGCTTTTATAGTGATTGGTATCCTCAACTTGACGAGGATCAACGATAAAACAAGGAACAACTTGTTTAGACTGTTGTAGTGCTGCAATAAGACCGGTATTATCTTCTAGGCGCAAATCTCGCCTGAATATAAAAAGTGATAATTCATGGTGCTTGTTCATGGTATGTCTGGCAGTTATTTATAATAATTGTTGCAATTTAACAAGCTTTTGCCTCAATTGTAATAACTGTTCTGAAAAATCAGAAGATTCTTGTGCAGCGTGATCTATTTTTTGAATGGTGGATTTTTTTTGCTGAGGGGTTAATGTATATTCTTTTTCTGAAAGAATTTTTTTAGCGCCGGCAATAGTAAACTTTTTTTCGTACAAAAGTTGGTGAATCAACTTAAATTGATCGATATCTTTTTGTTGGTAAAATCGTTGCCCGCCATCGGAGCGATATGCTTGTAAATTAAACTCTTTTTCCCAAAAGCGAATAACGAAGCGTTTTACACCTAATAAGTCTGCTACGTGCCCTATGCGAAATTGTTTTTGCATTTTCATACGGTTCATCCTTTTTTTAGAAAAAACTGTTATTAGTTAGTTATAACGTAAGAAGGGATGGGGGTAAAATGTAAGAGTTTTTTTGTAGAGAGCCAAAATGTCTATTTTTTAGTAAAGTTTTCCAAGATTTTTGTTTATACTAATACAATACTGACAAAAAAAGACTTTTTTTTATAAATAAGGAATATTTCAATGAAATTTAAAGAACTATTAATGCCATTATTTCTGGCCCTGGCAACAACCTGGGGTTTACAGTATTTTTTTAGTGATCGACATGCACAAAAAAACGTTAATGATCAAGCGGCTAAATCAGGTCAGCGCTTTACGGCTCCTCAAACAACTGAAATTGAAGTTCACAAACCGTTAAACGTAGAAATTGATTTTAATGATGAGAAACCAACATCGTCTAAATCGATGATAACGGCAATTGATACGGAGCATGCTCATTATGAATTTTCTACCGAAGGAGCATCGCTTAACAGGGTAGAGTTCAAAAGAAATTGGGGAGGCAAAGAAAGCTTTTTAGCTACCGTTTTTCCACCTTCTGCACCGGATAAAGAAAAACGTTGTTTTTTAGTGGGTATGAATGAAAAGACTCCTTATTATTTTGAATTTGTAAGCAAGCAGGAAGAAGAAGATCGATTTATTATTACCTACAAAGCACCGTATGCGGGAGGTACTCTCTATAAGCGGTTTACGGTATTTAAAAAAACTTACCGTCTCGATTTAGAAGTAAGTTTCGAATCTAAATCAGCTCTTCAAGAAGCTATCCAGCCGCGTATTTTCTTTAGTTCGCCCTTTGTTTCTGAGTTGGCTGGTGAAGATACCATTACCGGCATTGTTAACGATGAACGAAATAACGTTAAAATATTTTCAAAAAATGATGAAACAATTCATTCATATTGGTCAAAGCCAACCTTATTTGGAGCGCAAGATCGCTATTTTGTGCACGCGTTAGTGAATGATCCTGAACGTTTTACGCAACGTGCTTATTATAAAATCGTTGATTTAGATACGTTATATTCAGTTCTTGAAGGTCCTTCTATTAATGCAGCTAATTCTTGGACACTATCCTTTTATGTTGGGCCTAAAGAAGATAGCATGATGTCATTAGTTGATGATCGGTTAGAGCAAACGTTGAATTACGGGTGGTTCTCTTTTATATCTAAACCGCTTTCAAAATTATTATTGCACATGCTCAATGTTATTTATAACTACGTTAATAATTATGGTTGGGCAATTATTATTGTAACGATACTCCTTAAATTAGTTCTTTTGCCTTTTACCTGGAAAGGCGAGCAAAGTCTCAAAAAACGGCTTGAATTTCAAAAGAAGCTCGAATACATTCAATCAAAGTATAAAAATGATAAAGAAGCATTAGCGCAAGCGCGTGCTGAATTAATTAGAAAACATGGTATGCCCGGTATGGCAGGATGTTTGCCGTTATTTTTACAACTGCCGATTTTTTGGGCATTAAGTATTATTCTGGCCAACGCTATTGAATTATATAAGGCACCGTTTTTGTGGATTCCTGATTTGTCTGCGCGGGATCCTTATTATATTCTTCCTATTTTGACGGCAATTGCTATGATTTTACACAACCCAACCAATGATCCAAAGCAACGAGTTTCATCAATTGCGATGGCGCTTGTTGTTGCAGCCGTTGTTTCTAGTTTGTCTAGTGGATTAGCATTGTTCACCGTGGTGAGCACGCTTTTAGGGGTAGTTCAAGCCGTGGTTGTACGTAGGTTTAATGTATGATTGAACAGATTCCTACCTTAAACACCTTATTAAAACAGTTACAACAGGTTCCTTACCTTGCTTCAAAAAATATATATCGCGTAGTTAATTATTTTTTGTCACTACCACCGGCTAAGGTGCAACAATTTTGTAAAGCTATTTTAGAGGCTAAGGAAAATATTGTTCCCTGTTCTATATGCTGTACGTGGAAAGAGAAGGATAAACCATGTTCTTTTTGCGACTCTCCTAAACGTGATCGTTCTATTATTTGTGTTGTTGAAACATGGCAAGAATTAATAGCGTTGGAAAAAACGGGCGGTTATTCTGGCTTGTATCATGTATTGGGAGGAGCATTATGCCCGTTAGAAGGCATTGGCCCAGAAAACCTAACCGTGAATAAACTAGTTACGAGGCTTGAAGGAGTGAAGGAAATTATTCTTGCTACGAATCAAACTCCTGAAGGTGAGGCAACAGCAGCGTTTGTTGCTCAGAGCTTAAAACATGCCTCGATAAAAATTTCCTGCCTTGCGCGTGGAATCCCTGTTGGTTCTTCATTAGAATTTATGGACCGCATTACGGTCTATAAAGCACTTTCAGAACGACGTCCTTTTTAACTTTTTTATTAAATTTTTAACGTTAAAAAATAGTTAAGCTGGATAGTCTTTACATTCAGCAGCGCCTATGTCATCCCACATGTCGCAACCATTACATTGAATACAACATTCGCGAGAAGTAGCTCTGCCGTTTTTACAACATTCTGCACAGTCAATCGCATTACTTTGTCCAAAGGAGAGAGCCATAAACGTTAAAATAATGAGTTTATATATATTTTTCATGATAAATCCTTTTTTTCTATGTTAACCTGATAGCATCTATAAAAAAAATGATAAATACTATTAAATTTAAGTATACAAAATAATGCGTAAATAACGCAATAATTTCATATTATTGCTAAGTTTAGATTAATTGCTAATCTGCCTTTAAAAATAACTAATTTTTGAGTATAATTATACGAAATTAAACCATTATTAACGCAATTGGATATATATGCCTCTTTTTGATAATCACAATGCTTCAATGTTTGCATCGCGAAGAACTGTTCTATTGGAATCAATTAAAAAAGATTTTCCAGAAAAAGCAGCATCAGGTATTGTTGTACTTTTTGGTGCCTTTGAACGTGAATGTTCTCTATTCCGTCAAGAACGTTCTTTTTATTATTTTACCGGTGTCCAAGAACCAGCTTCGGTACTTATGTTGGATATTAATTCAGGAAAATCGACACTCTATATTCCAAATTTTGGTGCAGAACGCGCAAAGTGGATGCAAACTCCCATAGAATCAAATGATCATCATGCCGAACAGTGGGGATTTGATAGTATTGTGTATGCAGGTAAACCATGCAAAGGATATCAATGTCATCCATTTTTTACATCGCATGAATATGAAGCTGTCTTAAAAATACTAGAAGAATGCGTGAAAGCAAAAAAAACCATTTTTACGTTAAATCCTACCACTTCTTCCGACTATAGCGAACAACGATTTATAGTACAACGCATCAATACGTTTATTCCTGGTATTTCTGAACAATTGGTAGATATTTCAGCACTGGTTGCCCGTCAACGGCGTAAAAAAAGTACTAGAGAACTTGAATTGCTCTATAAAGCTATAGATATTACCATTGATGCCCATGATGTTGTTGCTCGAGCAATAGCACCCGAAAAAATGGAATATGAACTGCAAGCATTAATAGAATATATGTTTATCTCACGAGGGGCATTAGTAGCATTTCCAAGTATTGTTGGCAGTGGCAGAAATAGTACCGTTTTGCATTACGCACATAATAATAAAAAGCTAGAAAAAAAGGATCTTGTTGTGATCGATATTGGTGCAGAATACAGTTATTACTGTGCTGATTTAACCAGAACATATCCAGTTTCCGGTACTTTTACCAAACGCCAACGGGAAATATATAATATTGTACTTGAAGCGCAAGAATATATTGCCCAATGTGCAAGGCCAGGTTTTTGGTTATCGAACAGCGAACAGCCTGAAAAATCATTAAATCATTTAGCCAAACAGTTTATGACCGAAAAAGGTTATGGCGAATACTTCACCCATGGCATAGGGCATTTTTTAGGTTTAGACGTTCATGATGTTGGTGATTATAAGGAGCCACTGGCAGCTGGAGATGTTATTACCATCGAACCGGGAATTTATTTGCCTGATGAACAATTAGGCGTTCGCATTGAAGATGATTATTGGGTTATTGAAGATGGTATTATTTGTCTTAGTGAAAATTTGCCAAAACAGGCAGATGAAATTGAAGTTATGATGCAAGAAAAAAAAGAGGATGAAGATCAAGACGATTCTGATCTTCATCCGGATGAACATTAATCAGTAAAAAGGCTGAATAATTTTTTTAACTATTTTTTATTTATGCTATTAATTTTCCAAGTTCTCTTAAGATTTGTTTATTGAACATGATTAACGTAATACCGCCAACCGTTGCAATCGCTGATGCCGGTACTGACAATACATTTCTTAATAGGTGAGAGACACTTTTCAGGAAAGAAGGATTAGGTTCTTGTGGGCCATTAACGACTCCATTTAGGTTTTTTATTAATCCCACAATACCACAACAAGCGGCGATCGTACCAACTGCGGTAAGTCCGATTAAACGTGGATCATTATTGCTCGGCGTATAGTAAGCATTTATTACACCATTTTTTGCGGATTCGGCAGTTGCCTTAAAAAATTGCACAATGCCACTATCTGCAATCATAGATTGCGTTAGAGAAGCACTAAGAATAATAAAATATAATAGTTTTTTCATAATGTAACCTTAAATTAGTATGAATACAACAATATAGTATTGTTAATAGTATCATAATTTAGAAAAATTGCAAACGGGATTAATATTAGAACTTTTACTGCTAGTAGGGTGCTATTTTATGATATTTTTGTGTCTCTATACCAATAATTAAACAAAAAAAGCATAGCCATGGTTAGGAGTGTTCCGATAGTCAATGACAGTATGCTGCTTATGAGTAACCCATATGAAATGGAAAACCCAGCCACTATATAGGCGATGGCCGTTGCTATGAGAGCGGGAAGCGCATAAGGAAATTGTGTAATGACATGATCATGTAAATAACATCCTGCACTTGCAGCGGCCATAACGGTGGTTGTACCTATAGGGGAAACATGTTCACCTGCAACAGATCCGGCAAAAATAGCGCCGATGACCGGAAAAAGAAGGCTAACGTGCTCGGGGCTGGCAGGAATTGCCAGATTAAAAAATGCAGTGAGCATAGGAATGGCCAAAGGCACCAATACCGCAATAGTTCCCCACGCTGATCCAGTACCTGCTGAAGTAACGAGTGCTGTTACGAAGAACATTACCGGTAAAAATCCGGCATTAATTGAACCTATAATGAGATGAGCAATATATTCACCAGCTTTCAAATCATTTTTGAGTAAGCTACTAAAGGTCCATGCAAGAAGAAGAATGGCGATAGAATCTTTCATAAGATTTAATCCCTCTTTAAAAAGCATCGGCAAAGCATGTAAGGTTATCTTGTTGGTGATAAAAAAAATGCTAAAGCTACTTATAAAGGCAATAATGACTCCTACTAATAGTGCTAAAAAAATATTCACCGTTTGTATGGTAGCAATCAGCGAATTCGTGCCGCCCAACCATGATGAATTTCCTAAATAAAGAATAGATAAAAATATTGATATAAATAATGAGCCAATAGGCATGATGAAATCAAAAAGAGAGCCTTCTTGTTGTTCATGGAGGGTAGTTTCAGGCAAAGGAGTTTTTCCGCCAAAAAGATTACCGCTTTCATGGGCTATCAATTCTTGTTTACGCATGGGTCCGAAAGAAATAGGCACTTGTACAATAAAAAATAGTGAAAATATTATGATAATTGAATAAAAAATAAAAGGGATAATTTGTAAATAAATTGCAAAGGGATCAGCTAAAATAAGCGGTTTGTCGGCGCTATGTAAAGAAACACCAGCTTTTTCAAGTTGCATGAGTAACATGGCGATCCAAGTCGATATCGGAATCAAAATGAGTAGTGGCGATCCCAGTGACTGGAGAAAAAACGCTAATTTTGCGCGTGGAATTTTAAATGAATCAGTTATCGATTTCATAATAGAACCGACGGTTAAAATACTGAAATATTCATCAATCGCAAAACAGATTGATAAACATAGGGAAGCCATTTCAACCTTTTTTGTAGTATGAAGTCTTTTTTTAATAAGTTTTGCGTAAGCGGCGGTTCCACCGGTATGGCTCATCATGGTTATCAAAGATCCTAAAATAATTAAGAATGAGAACATGTAGATATTTGAAGAGTCAAACTGTTCTATAACGTTATAAAAAACAATGCGGATAGTTTCCAGGGGGGCAAAATCAGCTACGATGAATGCTGCGATTACAATACCGATAAAGAGGGCGGGAAGAACTTTTTTGGTTATAAATGCCACGGCTAAGACAATAACCGTAGGCATTAACACTATCCATGAATTAATCATAAAGAATCTTTTTAAAAAAATATTTCAGTAGTACAATTTTTTATCATAATACCGAATCTTTGTAAAAAAACCTACTTTTTTGATTTCTTTGATAGTTTAAAGGGGCGCTGAGAGTATAAATGTTATTTGACCAAGACCGATTTTTACGATATCATTATCGAATATATAATTTTTGCTTTCTGATCTCCAATAAGGATTTACATGAATATAGATATGAATAGAGCGTTTTTTTTACGAAAAGAAGATAGAAAACCTCAATGGATAAAAATTGATGCTAAAGGTAAAATTTTAGGTCGTTTAGCTACTCATATAGCGGATGTTTTACATGGTAAAAATAAACCTTTTTATACACCGCATACCGATTCTGGTGATTACGTTGTTGTTGTTAATGCAAAAGATGTTGTATTAAGTGGCAAAAAAGCTGAAACCAAAATTTATGATCGCTATAGCGGCTGGATGGGTGGTTATAAAACTATATTAGCCGGGCAATTAATGAAGAAAAATCCGGGGCTGTTATTTGAATTGGCAGTGAGACGCATGTTGCCAAAGGGTAAATTGGGTCGCGCTATATTCAAAAAATTAAAGGTGTATCCAGAAGCTGAACACCCTCACCATGGCCAAATAGCTAAAACAAAGTAAATTTAGTTAACATTAGAATTTTCAGGGATTGTTACTCGTTAACAATCCCTTTTTTATTTGGTATTGCCTTTTCCTAGATAATTTTTCCATTAAAAAAGGGACGATTGAGAAATCGTCCCCGTATAAATATTGATGTGTTGATTTCTAAAAAATAAAGCGAAGAATGTCTTTAACGCTTAAATAAAGTGCTAAAGCTACGACGGCCACCCAGCATGCATAATGAATATAAATTTTAACCTTTTCAGGTAACGGTCTACGGATAATTGCTTCAATGGTGTAAAAAACAATTTGCCCACCATCCATAATAGGAAGAGGCAACATGTTCAATACGGCAAGGTTTACGCTGATAAAAGCCAATAATAAAAGAAATACCCGTATTCCCTTTTCTGCACCTTTGATGGTTTGAGAAATAACCATTAAAGGACCGCCAATATTGTCGAATGCTCGTTTGGTAAAAATATTTTTAAAGGCAACCCATACTTGTTCCATAATAACATGGGTTGAGTGGATGCCCATCTTGATCGATTCAAAAAATGAGTAGGTTGGTATGAGAAAATCGATGCCTAAGTAGCCAAAGGTTGTTTGTTGTATCGTTTTTTCGCCAATGACGATCGTTTTTTCTTCGTTGTGGCCATTGCGCTCAACGGTGATGATTACATTTTGTTGTGCTTTTGTCTTTATTGCATTTACTAATTCTTCTGCTTTATTAATAGGTGATCCATCAAAAGCGATAATCTTATCCCCAGGTTCAAGTCCATATTGTTGTGCTGGTGAATCAACTTCAACCGAGCTAATAATAGTTGTGGCATTTCCCGGATACAAGAGTGCTGATTTTGGCATACCAACATAATAAAGGCCAGAAAGGACAATGTAAGAAAAGATAATATTAAAGAGAATGCCACCGAGCATTACTAAGAGTTTTTGATAATACGGTTTACAAGCAAAAGAATATTGGCTCATATTGTGCGCCTCTTTTTGCTCTCCTTGACCGATTTCGGCTGCTCCGGCAATTTCTACGTAGCCACCCAGCGGGATAGCTGAAAGGGCAAATTCTGTTTGTCCAATTTTTTTACTAATGAGTTTTGGCCCCATTCCTATGGAAAAAGATGGCGTGCTAATATAAAAAAGTTTGCAGAAAAGAAAGTGTCCAAGTTCATGCCAACCTATAAGAAAACCTATGCCGACTAATCCAGCAATAATAAAGAAAAGAGGCTGAATTAAGGAAAAAAATGAAAACAGGGATGTCATAATGTATAACTCCTTAGTATGAGAAAAAAATTTATTTTTATAATTTTTACTGTAGATATTCCTCATAACCTAGCATTTATCTTTTCAGACGTCTATGAATATGCAGGTATTTATTGTTTTGATTTGATTCCACTTGAAAAAAAACATAAAAAGGCTAAACTATTAAAGATCTTACTTCCAAAAGAAAAGTAACAAGATGTTTTCTGCGATGAGCAGCAATTTTATGTAATTTTAGTTTTGGTTGTTTTTTTTGTTAAAGACAAGGTTCATTTTACGTTAGGAATTTCTGTTATGCCTACAATAAATCAACTTGGCCGATGTTGGTCGAAAAAAAGTTGTTTATAAATCAAAGAGTCCGCATTAAAAAATGCTCCTCAAGCACGTGGTGTTTGTACACGTGTATTTACTACAACACCAAAAAAACCAAACTCAGCATTGCGTAAAGTTGCGCGTGTTAAGCTTTCAACGGGTATCGAAGTAACTGCCTATATTCCTGGTGAAGGGCACAATTTGCAAGAGCACTCTGTGGTGTTGGTGCGTGGTGGCAGGGTTAAAGATTTGCCAGGTGTTAAATACCATATTGTTCGCGGGCATTGATACTGCAGGTGTTGAAAATAGAAAACAAGGTCGTTCATTCTATGGCGCAAAACGGCCTAAATAAGCGTAAATAAGGAAAGGTGTTTCTATGGCAAGACGTAAAAAAGTACTACATTTAAGCGTGATATTGGTGTTGATGAAGTTATGGATCAGAATTGATTCAGAAGTTGATTAATGTTGTTATGTGGCGTGGCAAAAAAAATATTGCACGTGCAATTGTTTATGACGCAATAGATGTTTTGATTAAAAAAGTCTGGTAGTCAAGAAAAAGGTTTAGATTTATTTTAAAGGCATTTGATCAAATTATTCCGTTCATCGAAGTTCGTCCTCGCCGTGTTGGTGGTAGCGTATATCAAATTCCTATGGAAGTTCAGCCTGAGAGAGCGCGTTCGTTGGCTATGCGTTGGCTTATTCAGGCTGCAGCTAAGTCGTTCAGATAAAACTATGGGACTGCGCTTGGCATATGAGCTTGCTTGAAGCGGATGAAGGTCGTGGTAATGCTGTTAAGAAAAAGCTTGATGTGCATAAAATGGCAGAAGCGAATCGCGCCTTCTCGCATTATGCATGGTAAGTAGAAGGTTAGTCATGAGTAAAGATTTACAAAATATAGAAATATAGGTATCGCTGCCCACATTGATGCGGGTAAAACAACGGTTACAGAGCGAATTCTTTTTTATACGGGTGTTACTCATAAGATTGGTGAAGTTCATGAAGGTGAAGCGGTTATGGATTGGATGGAGCAAGAGCGAGAGCGTGGTATTACCATTACCTCTGCTGCAACTACTTGTTCTTGGAAGGATCATCACATTAATATTATTGATACTCCTGGGCACGTTGATTTTACCATTGAAGTAGGTCGTTCGTTGCGTGTTCTTGATGGAATGGTCGGTGTTTTTTGTGGTGTTGCGGGTGTTCAGCCGCAATCTGAAACAGTATGGCGTCAGGCAAGCGATATAAGGTTCCGCGTATTATTTTTGTTAATAAACTTAGATCGCGTTGGCGCTGATTATTTTACGCGTTGTTAACGATATTAATGAAAAGTTACACGTTAATGCTGTTGCTATGCAAATGCAAGTAGGTATGTCAGAAGATTTTAATGCTATTATTGATCTTTTGACACGTAAAATGGCAACTTTAGTGAAGATGATCAAGGTATCACCGTTACCTGGACTGATGTTCCTGCAGAATACATAGAGCAGATGGAAGAGTTGCGCGATAATATTGTTGAAAAAGCATGTGATTTTGATGAAGCATTAGCAGAAAAATATTTAAATGAAGAAGAAATTACTATTGCTGAAATAAAGGCTGCATTGCGAAAAGGTGTTGTTAGCCAAAAAATTGCATTAGCATTTTGTGGAACTGCTTTTAAAAATAAAGGTGTGCAGCTTAGTGCTTGATGCGGTAGTTGATTATTTGCCATCGCCATTTGATGTTCCTCCTGTTATAGGGCTGATTCCTGGTAGCGATAAAGAAGAAGAGCGCAAACCGAGTGATCCCGATGGGCCATTTTGTGCGTTAGTATTTAAAATTATGACCGACCCCTATGTTGGTGTTTTTACGTTTATTCGTGTTTATTCTGGTGAGTTAAAGTCTGGTTCATATGTTTATAATGCAAATACTGGTACTAAAGAACGTGTTAGCCGTTTGGTAAAAATGCATGCTAATAAACGAGAAGAAATTGATTCAGTTGAGTGCAGGAGATATTGCTGCCGTCGTTGGTATAAAAGATGCAACGACGGGGCACACGTTATGTGCAAGAAGGGCATTTATTGCTTTTAGAATCAATTGATGTTCCGGCTCCTGTTATTTCTGCTTCAGTTGAACCTAAGAATAAAGGTGATTATGAAAAAATGGTTCTTGCTTTACGTAAAATGATGCAAGAAGATCCTTCGTTTAGATTTTCTTATAATCAAGAGACAGGTCAAACGGTTATTGAAGGTATGGGTGAGTTGCACTTAGAAATTGTCGTTGATCGTTTAAGAAGAGAGCAAAAAGTAGAAATTGTTCAAGGTAAGCTTCAAGTTGCCTATAAAGAAACAATTCAAAAATCAGTTGATTCAGAAGGTAAATATATTAAGCAATCTGGTGGCCGTGGTCAATATGGTCATGTTTGGGTTAAATTGGAACCTTTGCCTCGTGGTGGAGGATTTATTTTTGAAGATGATATTGTTGGTGGTACGATACCTAAAGAATTTATTCCTGGTATTCGAAAGGGTATTGAAGAGGCATTAACAGCGGGTGTTCTTGGAGGATATCCGGTTGTTGATGTGAAAGTATCATTGTATGATGGTTCATATCATGATGTTGACTCTTCAGAAATGGCATTTAAAATTGCCGGTTCTATGGCATTTAAAAGTGGTATGTCACAAGCGTCTCCTGTATTGTTAGAGCCTATTATGAAAGTTGAAGTGGAAACACCAGATGAGTATATAGGTGACGTTATGGGTGATTTAAATTCGCGAAGAGGGCAGATTTTGGGTATGGAAGCTAAAGGCGGTAGCCAAGTTATTAATGCAGAAGTTCCACTGGAGAAATGCTTGGCTATGCGACAACCTTGCGTTCTATGACAAAGGGTCGCGCTGGGTATTCAATGGAGTTTGAATGTTATAAAGAAGTTCCAAAACATATTGAAACTTCTGTAACGCAAAAGAAATAGTTTAATAAATTGTAATAACTATCCTGAGGAGACCATTCAATGGCAAAAGAAGGTATATTTGAAGGAAAAAACCTCACGTTAATATAGGTACTATTGGTCACGTTGACCATGGTAAAACAACGTTAACAGCTGCAATTACAAAATATTTAGCAACAAAAGGGCAAGCTAATTTTACAGCGTATGACCAAATTGATAATTCTCCCGAAGAACGTGAACGGGGAATTACGATTTCTACATCGCATGTCGAATATGAAACCGATAAACGACACTATGCGCACGTAGATTGCCCGGGTCATGCTGACTATATTAAGAATATGATCACAGGTGCCGCTCAAATGGATGGTGCCATTTTAGTTGTTTCTGCTGCTGATGGCGCTATGCCACAAACGCGTGAACACATCTTATTGGCAAAAAACGTAGGTGTTCCTGCGCTTGTTGTTTTCTTAAACAAAGTTGATATGGTCGATGATCCAGAAATGATTGATATGGTCGAAGAAGAAGTTAGAGATCTTATGACCAAATATGGATTTCCTGGGGATAAAGTTCCCGTTATACGTGGATCTGCGTTAAAAGCTTTAAATGGCGATACTGGTGAATTAGGTTATCAAGCAATTCAAAAATTATTGGATGCTGTTGATACCTATGTGCCAGAACCAGTACGTGATATTGATAAACCGTTCCTTATGCCAGTTGAAGGCGTTTTTTCTATTGCAGGCCGTGGTACGGTAGCAACAGGAAGAGTTGAACGTGGTAGAGTTAAGGTTGGTGAAGAAGTTGAAATTGTTGGGTTTAATACCAACTTTAAAACAACCGTCACCGGCGTAGAAATGTTTAGAAAAGAATTAAAAGAAGGCCAAGCTGGTGATAATCTAGGTCTTTTACTTCGTGGTGTTAAGAAGGAAGATATTGAGCGTGGTCAAGTTATTGCAAAAACGGGATCAGTTACTCCTCATCAGAAGTTTAAGTGCCAAGTATATATCTTAAGCAAAGAAGAAGGCGGTCGTCATAGTGCATTCTTTAATGGATATCGTCCGCAATTTTATTTCAGAACAACGGACGTTACTGGGATAGTAACGCTTGAGGCTGGTCGTGAAATGGTTATGCCTGGCGATAACGTTAATTTGATTGTTGATTTAATAGCTCCTATTGCAATGGAAAAAGATTTGCGATTTGCTATTCGTGAAGGTGGTAGAACAGTTGGTTCTGGTGTAGTAACTGAGATTCTTAAATAAACAAGTTAGGTTTTTTTCATGAAAAAGCAAAGAATTCGCTTATCGTTAAAATCATATGATCATCAATTGCTGGATAAAGCGGTTAAACAAATAGTTTTAACAGTAAAAAGAACAGGTTCCGAAGTAATGGGGCCTGTTCCTTTACCTAATCAAAGTCGCTGTATAACAGTATTGAGATCTCCTCATATTGATAAAAAGTCGCGTGAGCAATTTGTTTTAAGAACACATAAGCGTATTTTAGATATTGTTGCTCCTTCAGACCAAACAATGGATGCGCTTATGAAATTGAGTATTTCATCAGGCGTAGACGTTGAAATTCGATAATTAGAAAGGTCTTGAAATGTTAAGAGGTGTTTGGGGGAAAAAAATAGGAATGACACAATTTTTTTCTGAAAATGATGGTGTGATTCCTGTAACAGTTATTAATCTTGCTGATTGGATTGTTACTGTTATAAAAAATAAGCAACGTGATGGCTATGATGCTATTCAGGTTGGTTGTAAAAGAGAGAAATATGCCGATCAAGCATTTTCGAATGAATGGTTGAAAAAGCCAAAACAATATTTTGGTTTTTTAAGAGAAATTAAAGTAGCTGATGCAAATCACGGTTATGAAGTTGGTCAATCAATTGATTTTGGTTCTGCATTATCAATTGGTGAAAAAGTTAATGTTCGTGGTACAACCAAAGGATACGGATTTCAAGGTGTTGTAAAAAGACATGGTTTCCGTGGAGGCTCAGCAAGTCATGGCCCCCGCTTTGGAAGATGGCCTGGCTCAGTTGGTGCCTTTAGATCACAAGGTAAGGTTATTAAAGGGAAGCGATTGCCGGGGCACATGGGTTGTACGCAACGAGTTATGCGACAATTAGAAGTAATAAATATTGAACCAGCATCACGAATTGCTCTTGTAAAAGGATCAGTTCCTGGTAGTTCCGGTTCGTTGGTATTCATGCAGAAAGCGTAGGTTAAATAATGTGTGCGCAAAAAGCAGCTAAAACTAATGATATTGCACAAGGTAGTATTGTAGAGAAATTGACACGTAAAAATTTTGACGCAGAACTGCCGCAAAGAAATCTTGATAAAGCAAGCTTTGCTATATATATTCGGCAATTATTACAGAATTGGCGTCAAGGAACGGTTGCCTGTAAAGGACGTTCTGACGTTAGTTATGCCAATAGAAAGCCATGGAAGCAAAAAGGAACAGGCCGTGCTCGTGCAGGGTCTGCACGTTCTCCACTGTGGAGAGGCGGCGGTATTATTCATGGGCCTCAGAAACGTGTGCGTACCTTAAAAACATCTAAGCAATTGCGTAGTGGTGTTTTAAATACGTTGTTCTGGAATTATTTAGAACAAGGAAAAATTGCGTATTTAGATTGGACATTAACGCATGACACGCCTAAAACGTCTCATGCATATAAAGCATTGCAAAGTGCGAAGTTATTAGATCATAAAATTGCGATTTTTTTATCGCCAGATGATGCCGCGCATTATTCTTCATTTGCAAACATTAAGAATGTAAAAGTACTTTTTTTTGATGAAGCAAATGCTTATAGCGTAGCGTCAAATGATCGTTTGATTTTTTTGAAAAAAGATTTTGATGCATTTAAGGAAATGGTGGCCAAATGGCTTTAACAATTTATGATGTTATACAAAAGCCTATTGTTACCAGTAAGGCTTCTGAATTAGCAAGAAAATTTAATCAATATACTTTACAAGTTCATCCTGATGCAAATAAACCATTGATTGCTGAAGCATTAAAAAAATTATTTAATGTTTTAGTTAAAGATATAAACATTATAGTTCGTCAGGGAAAAAATCGTACTTTTAAAAGAATTAAAAGTAAAGGGAAGTTAACTAAGCGAGCTATTGTTACCTTGAAGGCTGGATATTCTTTAAGCGTAGCAGAAGGTCAAGGTTTACCGACAGAGCAAAGAACTGTTGAGCAATCAGAAGTGATGACGAAGGAATAGGATCTTATGGCTATAGTAACGCGAAAACCAAGAAATTCTTCATTGCGAGCTCAAACATTTCTTAGTTCGACCGATTTGACAACGAATACTCCCGAAAAATCGTTAATCGTTGGATTACGAAAAAAAGGCGGCAGAAATGCTTATGGCCGTATAACGGTAAGGCATAGAGGCGGCGGTGCTCAACGAAAATATCGTATTATTGATTTTAAACGAGTTGAGCGCGATGTTCCTGGCTCGATTGTTTCAATAGAGTATGACCCAAATCGTAATGTTCGAATAGGGTTAGTCGTCTATGAAAATGGCGTAAAATGCTACATATTAATGCCGGATGGATTAGGCGTAGGAGCTAAAGTTTTAGCCGGAACAAACGTTGATCCTAAAACCGGTAATTGTTTGCCGTTAAAATCAATTCCCGTTGGTTTTATGGTGCATAATATTGAAATGAGACCTGGCTCGGGCGGAAAATTAGCACGAAGTGCTGGTATGTCTGCTCAAATAATGGCCAAAGATGATAATAATGTTACGCTTAAAATGCCATCTGGTGAAATTAGGATGGTAAATAATAATTGTTGGGCAACGGTAGGTGTTCTTGGTAATGCCGATCATAAAAACATTGTTATTGGTAAAGCTGGCAGAACAAGACATTTGGGTTTTAGACCTTCAGTTCGTGGTATGGCTATGAACCCGGTTGACCATCCACATGGTGGTGGTGAAGGTCGTTCTAAATCTGGTTCGCATCCGACAACTCCATGGGGTAAAGGTTGCAAAGGTACCAGAACAAGAAGACGTAAAAATCCGTTGATTTTAAAGAGACGTAGATAGTTCGTCATTATAGGAAAGAAATAATAATGGCAAGATCGATTAGTAAAGGACCATTTGTTGATGAATCTCTTATGAAAAAGATTCAAAAACTTAAAAGTAGTGGTAAGCGAGATGTTGTTAAAACATGGTCAAGACGTAGTATGGTGATACCAGACTTTGTTGGATTGACTATAGCAGTGCACAATGGGAAAAAATTTATCCCTGTTTTTGTTACTGAAAATATGGTAGGACATTATTTAGGAGAATTTGCGCCGACAAGAACTTTTAGAGTGCATAGCGGACAACGCAAGGCTGGCGCAACTCCGGAATAATTATAATCACCAGACATTTGTATAAAAATTATTTATACTAGTTTAAATATGATAAAGAATACGTTTTTATTAGGTGATTTACATACGTAAGGAAAAAAATGCAATTTGTTGCAAAGGCGAAATTTATACGTTATTCGCCATATAAATTAAGACCTTTAGCTGATGTGATTAGAGGGAAAAAAATACCCTATGCTTTAGGCTGGTTGGCAACGCATCAAACAAGAAGGGTAAGCCCTTTAAAAAAAATGATAGAATCAGCGGTTGCTAATGCAAAACAATTGAAGAACGTTAATCCTGAAGATCTTGTTATTAAAGATCTCCGCATTGATCAAGGGCCAATATTTAAGTATTTTAAGCCCGGAGCAATGGGAAGAGCGGTTATATTAAGAAAGCGATTTAGTCATTTAAGTGTTATATTAGAAAATAAGTCACAAGAAGAGGTATAGCGTGGGTCAAAAAGTTAATCCTAGAGGATTCAGGCTAGGGATTTATGGCGATTGGGATGCTCGTTGGTTTGCACGAGATTCTTACGGCAAGCAAATTATTGAAGATATTAAGTTAAGAAAATATCTTAGTAAAATTCTTGATGGTGCTGAAGTTGCTCGAACAGAAATTGAAAAAGCTGGCGACAACATAAAAATTATTGTTCATTCAGCTCGTCCAGGCGTTGTTATTGGTAAAAAAGGCCAAGACATCGAAGGATTAAGAAAAGAGATTGCTACGCAATTGAAAAAAACAGGCGTTGAAGTATCAGTACAAGAAGTAAAAACTCCTGAATTAAATGCAACGTTAGTAGCTAAGAATATTGCTACACAATTGGAAAAACGAGCTAGTTATAAGCAAGCAATGAAAAAAGCAGCAGATACTTGCATGAGAGCAGGCGCTAAAGGTGTTAAAATTCGTTGTGCTGGTCGATTAGCTGGTGCTGAAATTGCTCGGGAAGAATGGACACGTAGAGGAGCTGTTCCTTTACATACATTAAGATCAGATATCGATTATGGTTTTGCGGAAGCAATAACAACATACGGTAAAATTGGTGTTAAGGTCTGGATTTGCAAGGGTGATTTTCAAATAATTTGATAATACGGTATGTGGAAGTAAAATTATGTTATTAATGCCAAAAAAAACTAAATATCGTAAAGTGCAAAAAGGACGTTTAAAAGGTATCTCTAAAGGTGCGCTAACGGTTGCTTTCGGTGATTATGGACTCAAAGCAGTTGAAGCTTCTCGGTTAACAGCTCAACAAATAGAAGCAGTTAGAATTACCATTTCTCGTCAGCTAAAAAAAGGTGGTAAGCTTTATTTACGCGTTTTCCCTGATAAGCCGGTTACCAAAAAACCTGCAGAAACACGTATGGGTAAAGGTAAAGGTAATCCAGAGCTATGGGTTGCCGTAGTAAAAAGAGGCCGTATAATGTTTGAAGTGCAGGGGTTAGAAGAAAAAGAGGCTAAAGAAGTGCTAAAGTTAGCGGCTTATAAGCTTCCTATGAAAACGCAAATTGTGAAGAAATTGGTGGAAGATCATGAACAAAAATAATGTAGAATTTAAAACGATGTCCAAAGATCAGCTTTATAAACAGGTTGAGACATTACGTGGTGAATTATTTAGTTTAAGGCTTAATGGCACGGCATCACACATCAAAGACTATTCACAATTTAAAAAATTAAAAAGAGCAATAGCAAGAGCGCTAACGCATTTACGCCAAAAAATACAGGATTAATTAGTTAAAGGTAATCAATGGTTGAAGTAGAAAAAACCAAAAAACAAATTTTTCGCGGACGCGTAATTTCAGACAAAATGGATAAAACTATTATTGTTGAACATGATAGAACGTATAGAGATCCGCAGGTTCACAAGGTTGTGCAGATAACTAAAAAATATAAGGTGCACGACCAACAAGAACGAGCCAAAGTAGGTGATATTGTTGAGTTTTATGAAGGCCGCCCGCTTTCAAAAACAAAATATATGTATTTAGCTCAGATTATTACTGAGAACAAGGATTAATTGAGGTAACAACATGATACAAAAGCAAACTTATTTAGAAGTTGCAGATAACTCAGGAGCTAAAGAGGTGCAGTGCATTCACATCGTAGGAGGCACTCGCAAGCGATATGCATACCTTGGAGATAGAATTAAATGCGCAGTAAAAAGAGCTATTCCGGGTGGCTTAGTAAAAAAGGGACAAGTGGTAGACGCAGTGATTGTGCGTACGGTAAAAGAATTTCGTCGTGAAGATGGTAGCTACATACGTTTTAGCGATAACGCGGCAGTAATTCTTGATAAAGAAGGTAAGCCAGTTGGTACGCGAATTTTTGGACCTATCGCACGGGAATTACGTCCAAAAAATAAAGAAAAAGCAAAATATTCAGACATAGTTTCTCGTGCTCCAGAAGTTTTATAGTGAGGTTATTATGATGCGTATAAAGAAAAATGATACTGTTTGCATTATAACGGGTAAAGATAAAAATAAAACAGGAAAAGTAATTGAAATTTTGCATAAAAAAGATAAAGTAATGATTAAAGGTCTTGCCCTTTCTACGAAACATCTTAAACCACGTAGACAAGGTGAGGTTGCTGGTATTAAAGAAGTGGAAAATTATATACATAGTTCAAAAGTTATGCCAGTATGTACTTCTTGTAATAAGCCTGTTCGTGTGAATGCAAAAACGATTGATACTGGTCAGAAAGTTAGAATTTGTAATCAGTGCAAAGAAATTTTTTAAGGTTTTCAAGGATTATCAATGGCTCAAGTGCGCTTAGAAGAATTATATAGACAGTCGGTTCCTCAACTACAAAAAGATTTAGGCTTTGCTAACGTTATGGAAGTGCCAAAGTTATTAAAGATTGTTCTTAATGTAGGAATAAAAGAATCCGACAGTAAAGTGATGAAAACAGTAGTAAAAATAATCGAGCGTATTTCTGGCCAAATGCCAGTAAAAACTCTTGCAAAAAAGTCTATTGCAGGATTCAAAATTAGAGAGGGAATGCCTCTTGGCGTTATGGTAACATTACGCAAAAAAAGAATGTATGAATTTTTGGATAGACTTATTAGTTTAGCGTTGCCAAAAGTTAAAGATTTCCAAGGGATTTCATTAAAGTCTTTTGATGGACGTGGAAATTATAATCTCGGTATTAAAGAATGGATTATTTTTCCTGAAGCAGAAAGTAATGTTGATGAATTTGTTGGTGGATTAAATATAACAATCCATACAACGGCAAAAAAAGATAAAGAAGGCTTATTGTTACTTAAGAGTTTCGGCATGCCTTTTGTTAAAGCAAAGAATTGAGGTCTTGCAATGGCTAGAAAAGCAATGATAGAAAAATCGAATAAAACACCTAAATTTGCTGTTCGACAAAGAAACAGATGTAAATTATGTGGTAGACCTCGTGGATATATGCGGTTATTTAAAATGTGTAGGATGTGTTTTAGAAAGTCAGCTTTAGATGGATTAATGCCTGGCGTGAAGAAATTAAGTTGGTAAACCATAAAGGAATTAGAAATATATGGATTCAATTGGAGACTTTTTAACCATTATCCGTAATGGACTTATGCTTGGCAAGCCATCGATAGTTGATTCATATTCAACAATGAAATTTAATATTGCGCAAGTTCTTAAGCGTGAAGGTTTTATTAAAGGTTTTGAAATTACTGATAGTGAAACTCCTGCTAAAAAGAAAATTGCTATTCTTTTAAAATATGTTGATGGTGAATCTGTTATTCATGAAATTACGAGAGCAAGTAAGCCAGGTAGACGTTATTATGCAAAAAGTAAAAATATAAAACCAGTAATAGGAAAATTAGGAATATCTATTCTCACGACCAATAAAGGCATTATTACAGACAAGCAAGCTGCAGAATTGTCTGTTGGTGGGGAAGTTATTTGCTCAGTTTGGTAAAGGTGCTTTGATGTCTAAAATTGGAAGAAAACCAATTGATTTGGGAACTGTTCAGGTTGAACTGAAAAATAATACCGTTTTTTACAAAGGTAAAAAAGGATCAGGGGAACACGTTTTGCCTAGCGCTTTACGTGCGCACCTTATTGATCATGCGCTGAAATTAGAGTGTTTGGAATCATCTAGAAAAAATAACATGTTATGGGGACTTCATAGAGCTCTCCTTGCTAATGAAATTCAAGGAATTGATTCTGGTTTCCAAGAAGTTGTTAATATTAGTGGATTAGGTTTTAAAGCTGTTTTGGCTGGTAAGGTATTGACCTTTTCATTGGGGTACAGTCATAAAATTCAATTTCCATTGCCAGAAGGCATAGATGTTGAAGTTGATAAAACTGGTCAAAATGTAACTATTAAGGGCAAAAATCGTCAGTTAGTAGGTTTAACAGCTTCTAAAATTCGAGCATTAAGACCAGTTGAGCCGTATAAGGCTACTGGAATAAAGAGAGCAGGGGAAGTAGTTTTACGCAAAGCTGGAAAAACAAAAGCTGCTTAATAGGTAATAAGGGTTAATCGTGTCTTTACTAAGAAAACTTAAAATAAAAAGAGAAAAACGAGCTCAAAGAGTTCACAAAGCTATTAAAAAGAGTGAATTATTGAGAGTTTCTGTTTTTAAAAGCCTTAATCACATTTATGGTCAAATAATTGATGACAGCAAGCAAGTTACCTTAGTAAGTTGCTCGTCATTAGAATTAGATGCTAAGGGTGACAAAAAATCAGTCGCGAAGGCCGTTGGATTAGAGCTTGCGCGCAGAGCAATTGATAAAGGATTGCAGAAAGTGGCTTTTGATAGGGGTCGTTTTTCGTATCAAGGACGTATTAAAGAGCTTGCTGAAGGACTTCGCGAGGGTGGGCTAACCGTTTAACAAGATGATAATTTAGGAAAAAATATGTCTCAGGATCGTAAAGAAAAAAATTTTTTAGACACCGTTGTTAGTGTCAGACGAGTTACAAAAGTTACTAAGGGTGGAAAAAGATTTTCATTCTCAGCTTTTGTAGTATCAGGTGATCAACAAGGTAACGTTGGTTTTGGAATAGGCAAAAGTAACGAAGTTTCGTCAGCTATTGCTAAAGGCACTATAAAGGCCCGTAAAGATATGGTTGCAATACCAATTCGTAATAAGACAATTTCTTATAGTATTGTGGGTAAACACGGTGCTAGTAAAGTTCTTATTAAATCTGCTTGCAAAGGTACAGGCGTTATTGCCGGCGGTGCGGTTCGTGCTATTATGAAAGCAGCGGGAATAGAAGATGTTTTAGCTAAATCTTTTGGATCTTCTAATAAACAAAATGTTGTTAAAGCAGCACTTAATGCTTTAGCTAAATTACGTAGTATTCAACAAATAGGGCATTTGCGAGGAAAAACTATTGAAGAAATAGTGAAGGGAAGCCATGTCTCAGTTAAGTAGTTTGACAAGTTTAGTCAAAAAAAGAAAAAGAATTGGACGAGGTGGGAGCAGAGGGGGTACTTCTGGTAGAGGTAATAAAGGACAAAAGGCGCGCACCGGTCATTCAACGATGAGAGCCGCTTTTGAAGGCGGTCAAATGCCATTGGTCCGTCGTCTGCCAAAACGCGGTTTTAATAATAAGCCATTTCAAAAAGAATTCGAAATTATAAATATTGATAGACTTGGAACTTCTATTTGAAATGGGTGAACAGTTACTAAAGATGCATTAATTGAAAAAGGTGCAATTAGAGGTAAAAAGGGCGCATTATTAAAGGTACTGGGAAATGGTTCTTTAGTAAAAAAATTATCGTTCATGCAGATGCTATTAGTAAAAATGCAAAAAAGCAATAGAAAAGTGTGGCGGAGAGGTTCAATTAACCAAGGAGATTTAAGTAGTGATTCTCTTTAAGAATTTTAAAAATATTTTTTTTATTCCGGAGTTAAGAAAAAAATTTCTTGTTTACTTTAGGAGTTTTTATTGTTTAACAGGCTTGGGAATCATTATTCCTGTCATAGGAGTAAATGTTCCTTTGCTGGGTGAATATATGAAACGAGCAACTGGCGTTAGTGGTTTGCTTGGTTATTTGGATATTTTTTCTGGTGGAGCACTGAGTAAAGCAACAGTATTTGCTTTGGGAATTATGCCTTATATTACTGCTTCTATTATGATGCAAATGTTGGGAATGACCATTCCTTATCTTGAGCAGTTGTTAAAAGAAGGAGAATACGGGCGTAAAATTATTAATCAGTACACGAGATATTTAGCTCTCGCATTGAGCGTAATGTACAGTTCTGGTTATGCTTTATACCTTGAAAATGCAAATCTTGTTATTAACTCCAGGATTGGCATTTAAGTAATATTTATTCTATCCTTAATGGTTGGTTCGTTATTTGTTATGTGGCTTGCTGATCAAATATCATTACATGGTATTGGTAATGGCAGTTCGATGATTGTTTTTGCAGGTATTGTTTCTCGATTCCCTGAATATTTTATTAAGACAATAAGCGCTTGTTGATGTTGGCACAATGGAATTCTGGCAAGCCTTGCTTATTTTGCTTATTTTCATCTTTATTACTGGTTGCATTGTCTTTCTTGAAAAGGGTGATCGTAAAGTTCCTGTGCAATATGCGCGCCGCGTTGTAGGGCAACGAGTGTATGGTGGTCAAAGTACCTACATACCTTTTAAAATTAACACAGCAGGTATTATGCCCGTTATTTTTGCATCATCGGTGCTTCAATTGCCAGCTACATTAGCAGTAATGTTATCTTCTTACGGAGATGTATTCAGAAAGTTTGCAGACATGATCTCTCCCGGTGCAATTCTTTTTAACGTTATCGAGTTTTTTCTGATTGTTTTCTTCTCTTTTTTCTACACGGCATTAGTTTTTAATCCGGAAGAATTGGCTGAAAACATTAAAAAAGGTGGCGGCTATATTTTAGGAATACGTCCAGGTAAAAAAACGGCAGAATTTTTTAATTATATTCTCACGCGAATAGGATTGGTTGGTTCTGTTTATTTAGCATTCTTAGCTCTTTTACCTAATATAATGTATGCCCTTTTTAGAATGCCATTTTATTTAAGCGGAACTTCTCTGCTTATCGTTGTAGGTGTAGCACTGGAAACGTTTGCTCAAATAGAGTCATATTTAATAGAGCATCGTTATGAAGGTTTTTTAACAACAGGAAGATTAAAAAGTAGGATTGCGCGTTGAGCATAAGTAAAGAAATTATTGTCTTTATAGGGCCTCCTGGTTCAGGAAAAGGGTCATTATCCAATTTATGTATTAATCAGTTTGGGTGGATTCAACTATCAACTGGGTTTTTATGTAGAAAACATATAGCTGAACAGACGGAAATAGGCAAACAAATAGATTTTTTTATTAAATCTGGTAAGCTCATAACTGATAGCCTCGTTATTGCTATGGTAGATGATTGGTTAATAACATCTATTGATAACTATAAGGGGGTTGTTTTAGATGGGTTTCCCCGTACAATAGCGCAAGCAGAAGCGCTTGATATAATTATTCAGAAAAAAGTGCCATCGTGCAGATTGCATGTAATTAAATTATCAATTTCTGATGATTGTGTCGTAGAACGTTTGTCACGTCGCTTTATTTGCAAAAATAAAGATTGCCAAATGGTTTATTCTATGACGACTCAAGCTGATTTAGGGCCAAAAAAACCTAATGAATGTGACTATTGCACCGGCGAACTTGTTCGTAGACCCGATGATGATAGTGCAATAGTTCGTGAGCGGCTTAAATCGTATCATAGCTATGAAAAAAATTTGCTTAATTTTTTTGTAAATAGTGGAAAAACTATTACGCAAATAAATGTAGAAAAGCCGCTATATGAAGTTTTTGAAGATTTTAAGAAAATGATTGGTGTGTAACTTTCATGATAACCATTAAAAATAAGCTTGCAATACAAAAAATGCAGACAGCAGGCGCATTGCTTGCAGAAATTTTTAGTGAACTAAGTACCTTAATGGTAGATGGTTTATCAACGCTTGAGCTTGATTGCCACATAGAGCGTATGCTTAATGATAGACATTTAGTTTCGCAAACAAAAGGGTACAAAAGTTATAAACATGTTAGTTGTATATCGGTTAATGATGAGGTTGTGCATGGCGTTCCTCAAGCTAATAAAATAATGCGTACCGGTGATTTGATAAAAGTTGATATTTGCGCTGCTTGGAAAGGATATTGTGCTGATGGAGCACGATGTTTTTTTATAGGTAAGCCTTCTTCAGAAAATGCTCAGCATTTAGTAGCAATAGCTCAGGAAGCATTGGAAGAAGGTATAAAAAAAGCAATACCAGGCAATAGAGTTTCCGATATTTCAGCAGCAATTCAAAAAAAAGTTGAAGATCATGGATACAGTGTTATTCGTGATTTTGCGGGACATGGTATAGGTAAATCTATGCATGAAGAGCCAGAGATTCTTAACTATGGCAAACCTGGCCAGGGTCCAGTATTAATGGCGGGGATGACATTTGCTCTTGAGCCTATGATAGCGCTTGGTAAACATAACGTTTACGTTGCGCATGATGGATGGACTGTAAAAACTATTGATAGAAGTTTGGCAGCTCATGTTGAAGATACTATTCTTATTTCACATGATGGACCAAAAATTTTAACTCGAAATGGGCAATAAGGGTTGTATGAAATCAAAAAAAGAAGATGTTATCAAAGTTGATGGCATAGTAAAAGAGACGTTGTCGAATGCTATGTTTAGGGTGGAAATTGAAGGTGGACATGTAATTTTAGCGCATGTTTCCGGTAAAATGCGCATGCATTATATAAAAATTTTACCCGGGGATAAGGTTGCCTTAGAGCTTTCACCTTATGATTTGACACGGGGAAGAATTGTATTGCGTTATAAAAATTAAATTAGGTGTAAAGGAATTATTATGAAGGTTAGAACATCAGTAAAAAAAGTGTGTTCAAATTGTCGCGTGGTAAAACGTAAGCGTATCGTCAGGATTATTTGTGAAAAAAATCCACGGCATAAGCAACGTCAAGGATAAATATGAAACTATCGGGTATTCAAGAGGATTTTTGGTATGGCACGAATTGAAGGTGTTAATTTACCGCAAAAAAAGAGAATCGAATATGGGCTTACATATCTTTTTGGTATAGGTTTAAAGACCTCGCAAGATATTTTAAAAAAACTTCGTATTGATTTTGATAAACGAGTTAAAGATCTCAGTAACGAAGAAATAGCCTCCATTCAAAGAGAAGTTTCTCAAAATTATAAAACTGAAGGTGAGTTGCGTAAGGAAATTTCTACAAATATTAAACGTTTGCAAGAAATCGGTTCTTATCGTGGCTTAAGGCATAAAAAGGGATTGCCAGTTCGTGGTCAGCGTACAAAAACTAATGCGCGAACACGCAAAGGTCCTCGTAAAGCGGGTAGTGCTATAGCCTTGAAACGTGCGGTAACTAAGAAATAATTAATGAAAAATTAATCTAGGTAACGAAATAATGGCTTATCAAAAGAAAACAAAAAAAGTAAAACGAACCGTACAGTCGGTTATTGCGCATATTCAGTCTACATTCAATAATACTATCGTTTCTATTACAACACCTGAAGGCGATGTTTTATTAAAGGGTAGTGCCGGACAATTAGCAAAAGGCGCCCGTAAAGGAACCCCTTTTTCGGCTACTCAAATAGGTAATTCATTGGCTAAAGATATGCTTGATATGGGTATTAAAGACGTTGAAGTAAAAATGAAGGGCCCTGGTTCTGGAAGAGATTCAGTGGTACGTTCTTTTCAGACTTCAGGATTACATATTACTTCTTTAAGTGATGTTACACCATTGCCTCATAATGGTACTCGTTCACCAAAGAAACGTAGAGTTTAATATAAGGATATTATGAAATTAAAAGCTACAACTAAAGTGCAAGAACAACAATTAGAGAGAGTAAATAAGCGTTCATCAGAATATGGTAAACAGCTTGATGAAAAACAACGCGCGAAAAGAACGTATGGTCTTCTTGAGCGTCAATTTAAACGTTTTTTTATTATGGCAACAAAAAGCCAAGAAGCAACGGGACATGCTTTATTAAGTTTGCTTGAACGCAGAATTGATAATGTGTTGTATCGTCTTAAATTTTCTATTTCACGCGCGCAAGCACGACAAATCGTTGTTCACGGGCATGTTTTAGTAAATGGCAAAAAAGTTTATTCTCCTTCATATTTGGTTGCTATGAATGATGAAATAACCTTGGCTCCTAATGTTCTTGATAAAAAAGAATTTTTGGACCAAGTCATTGATAAAAGACTTAAAATTGGTATTAAAGTTCCTGAATGGTTGGAACTTGATAAAAAAGATCGTATAGGCCGTGTATTGCGTATGCCAGTGCGTTCAGATATTCAAATGCCAATTGAAGAGCATTTGATTGTAGAGTTATATTCTAAATAATGCCTAAATTGGTAGGCTTTTTATAATCTCATGTATTTATTATTTGAGAATACGGGTAGGGAGAATCATGAATAGGAAGGAGTATAAACCTTTAACAATTCCACGACTTTCGTGGGATAAAAAAACATTAACTACCAGTTATGGTGAACTTATGGTACAGCCGTTGGAACCTGGGTTTGGTATAACATTGGGGAATGCAATTCGTCGTCTTTTATTGGGTGGGGTGGAAGGTTCAGCTATTACAGCAGTCGTTATCAAGAGCGTAAATAATGAATTTACTTCTTTACCTGGCGTGATAGAAGATACCATGCACGTTATTCTCAATATTAAAGAGATTGTTGTTCGCAACAAAGAAGGAATTCCTGGCAAAATGCATTTAACGATGCAAGGAGAAGGTGTTGCTCGCGTTGCTGACATTAAAGGCTGACCATCATTTAGAGCTTAGTTAATAAAGATCATATTATTGCTCATGTTGCGCCAGGTGGTGATCTTTAAATATTGAATTTTTTGTTGAATCTGGCAGAGGATATCGTCCGGCACAATGGCCTGAAGGAAAACCGTTACAAGAAGATGGTAGAATTTATTTAGATGCTATGTTTTCTCCGGTGCGTAAGGTAACTTTTGATGTTGAGAAAACTCGTGTTGGTAAAGAAATTGACTATGATAAACTTATACTTAAAGTTACATACCGACGGTTCTGAAAATCCACTTGGATGTATTGCACTATGCGGTATCAGTATTGCGTACGCAACTTGAACATTTCTTAGCAAGCGCAGAAATTCCATTTAATGAAATTTCTGCAGCACCTGAAGAAGAATATTGAAAAGCCGATAGAAGCAGCATGAATTTAGGCTTAAAAGGTATTCCTCCTGATTTATTTTAAAGCCAATTGATGAATTAGAACTTTCAGTGCGTGCGCATAATTGTTTGATTAATGCAGGTAAAAAACGAATTATTGATTTAGTAAATATGACTGAAGATGAAGTATTAAAAATTAAGAACTTCGGTCGTAAATCATTAAGTGAAGTTAAAGAAAGTATGAAAGCATTTGGTCTTTCTTTAGGAATGAATATCAACGAATCTGATATTAAAAAACTTGTCAAAAACCAAGAAGAATAGGCCAACAAGGCAAACTAGGTGAAATTATGAAACATCAAATTGGATAGAAAAAAATTAAATATGAAGCCATCGCATAAGCGATCGATGTTTCGTAATCAAGTAATTACATCTTATTACGTATGGTCATGTTGTTACTACAAAAGCACGTGTTCAAGAAGTGCGTAAGATTTGTTGAACGATTAGTTACTATTGCTCGCAAAGGTAATACGTTCAATGGAGACGCCATGTCAAATCAATATTGCCTTATAAAAATGAGGCATTAGTTAAGTTATTTGTTGAAATAGCACCTAAATACGTTGATCGTCCCGGTGGCTATACCCGCGTGATTCCTATGGGCCATCGCGTCAGTGATACTGCCCGCATAGCTAGGTTAGAATGGGTTTAATATCCTATGAATGATGATCAAAACTTAAAAGTTGCTATTTTGGCCCTTATTGATGCTGAAATTAGGCCCAAAATACAGCTTGATGGTGGTGACATCGAACTCATTGATATTAAAGATTCTATTATTCATATAAGATTTCAGGGCGCTTGTGTAGGGTGCCCTTTTTCTTTATATACCCTTATATTGGGTATTCAGCAAAAAATCCAAGAACATTTTCCCTCTATCAAAAAAGTAGTCCCCGTTTAAAATTCTGGGCCTGGGCATCTTTTTTTGACCCGAACTATTCATAATTAACAGGTTGCCGCATTAACGGTATTTACCCCATTTGATAATAAGTATGCTTTTGATAACATAATTTATGTTAATTATTCATTTTTAAAATATGGGTATTTATTATGAAAATATTACATTTTTTACTTAGTTTACTAATCCTATCAACTGCTATAACTCAAAAAGCTTTCGCTAAACCGGCAAGGTTTACACCATCGGAAAAAAATTCTGAGGCATTGATACATCTTGATAAAGGTCAGAAGGTTATGATGAGTTATCATATCGTCCGCTTTATTAATGATGTTGATCTATTAAAAACTATGGTTAGAGAAATGATAGGAAATGAAGATGAATATGTTTTAGACGATATTTCTAACCTACTTGATATCGTTGCCAGCACTATAAGCCTATCTGAAAAACAGGTTGCTCTTAATAACTTCAGTGACGCCCTAGGATTGGATTATTTTGACCTCAGTGATATTCCTGGGGAGATAGAACGATATTTATGGTTAATTAGGTTTGCGGTGAATTCAATTACAAACTCTGTAAATAGGGTATCTCGGGTTAAAAAATAGTAAATAATTTGACTAATTGACAATTAATTCTGGTCTGATAAGCTATATATATGTTTTATCTAACAAAATGGAGTGAATTATATGAACATGTTAAAGATAATAGTAATGGGGTTACTGGTTGTAGCAGGTATGGAACAAGCTGCTTTTGCTATGCAACCAGGTTCAAATGCTAGTCAATCGAGCCAAGGCTGGTTTGATTCGGTCAACGTAAAGCCTATAGCTATTACCCTAGGAATAGCGGTTGTAGCCGGATTCGGCCTAAAAATGGCCTATAATTACTGGAAATCTAGTTGCCAAGTAGAGAACAAGAACCAGTCAAACGAGTCCAAAATTGAGGCTAATTTGGTTGAATCTAACGTACAAGATCAAGTTAATCCTGCAATAGTTGAAAAGCAAAAAGAGGCTACCAAAGTTTTGGTGAATCTTGATCGAAATAATCAGATTATAATTAATAGTTATCTGCAGGTTGATGATGTACGTGTTTTAAGATATATACTGCAAGAGATGCAGGTTAACAATAATGAGCTTGAAATGCTTATTGATGCATTTGCTGAAGCTAAAGGCAATGGGAAACAGACAGCTCTTAATAATCTCACTGATGCATTAGGTTTAGAACGTATCGAAATTAAGCAAAAACAGCCAGCAAACCGTACTAAGGCACAAATAATGCAAGGTGTAAAACAGGTTGGGGTAAAAGTTATTAATACAGGATCAAAAATCAAATAAATTTTCTAATTGACAATTAATATGGGTCTGGTATTCTATATACAAGATTAATTTAGGTTTTTATCTATTAAATGGAGTGAATTATATGAAAATGTTAAAAACAATAATAATCGGGTTAAGTTTGGCGGTTGCAATAGTACCACAAGCGCAAGCCATGAGTTACTTACACGATGTTAGATCTACTGTGAAAGATATTTATTCTATCATAAGTATAGGTCTTCAATTGGCTTATAATAAAGCACAGGCTTTCCAAGAAATAGAAAATTTTGACATGATATTAGAAGAAGGTGATGTGAGTTTGGCATCTTTATCGGAAGGATCATGCGAAAAGCTTAATGCTGAAGATAAGGCTAGAGAGCAAGAGATGTTGGTAGCTAAACAAAAAGAGCAAGAGATGTTGGTAGCTAAACAAAAAGAGCAAGAGATGTTGGTAGCTAAACAAAAAAAAGAAGAAGCATTATCAACAATAGTACAATATATTCAAAGTGATTTGAATTGTGGATGTACATCTTTTATTAAAAATTATCAACAATCAGTTAGTGAGGTTTTTGATAAGCTTAATGACCCACAAATTAAAGAAGAGCTTTTAGCAAAGATTAATGAAGTTTATAAAAAGCTTAACGCATATTATGCATCATTTTCTTTAACTGCTAACGCGCAAGAAAAGTTTTTTGAAAAGTTAAATCAATCAGTTGCTGATTTTAATAAAGTAATGCGTACGTTGAATGGAGATTTTGTAGTTACTGCATATCGCATTGATAAAACAAAGCTTGTTGGAGCGTTAGTTAAAGATTTGCATAAGGTAATAAATGGTCAATTATCTGAACAAAATAGGATTGTACAATCTTTTGATGATAATGCATCTGCACAAAACCTTGTTAAGAATATTTACACATACGTTGGTAGTAAAAACTTTGTTCTCGCGCAGCAGGGCATTGATAGATTATGCGAACAATTAAAGATTAAAAAAATAGTTGATGTATTTGGCGACTTAGTAGAGCAGAGAACGGTTTATGCTACATATCAAACAACAAATGTAATGTCTGAAAAAACTAGAAATGTTATTACTGCTGATGCTCTAGCAAAAAAAGTTGTTGCACCTGAAGTGAAGAATTCTAATGCAGAGATATCAGCGCACGTTGAGGATGCTGAAGAGGTTAAACCTGCAACGATTGGATATTTCATGTCTAAATATCTAGCGCCATGCGTGTGTCACAAGAATAACCAATAATTTCAAAATACAAATGGAGTGAATTATATGAAAATGTTAAAAACAATAATAGCTGGATTAAGTTTAGCGGTTGCGGTAGCACCACAAGCGCAGGCAATGAATCTTGATAGTTTCAAAAACTTTGGTCAATCAATTGTTGATCAAGCCTATGTAAATCCTGCGTTGGCAACAATTACTGCAGTAAGTATTCTTGCGGCTACAGGATTAGTATTAAAAGGCGGTTATGATAAGTATCAACAATATCAATTTGCACAAACCGAAGAAGGAAAACTAATACAAGATGCAGCGGCAAAAGGAGAAATAGTTGCATTATTGAATGATTGGGTTAACAACGATAATGAAAAGAATTATTCCAAAATTTTTGAGTTTGTGAAAAACCTTAATTTATTGAAAAATAAACAACCGGCTTTTAGCGCGATAAATGACATTAAAAGAGATTTAAAATTCTATAATCAAGAATTAAACGTTAATAATCAAGAATTAAACGCTAATAATCATGGTGTATTATATGCTAACGTTAATGCTTTCTGTGGTTTAGTAGGGCTGGATAAGACACAAGTGTTTGTTAAAGATAGACATACTAAGGCTCAGCTGCAAGAACGAGTAGTTGCACAAGTTAATACAATGGCTGAAAACAGTAGTAGAGTTATTTCTACTAATATTGCTAAGGTTGACTAGGTCATTCCTACACAAGATGCTGCTAAAACAGCAGGCCTTAATATATTAAATATGGGTCAAGCGATTGGGCAAGCCGGTGTTGGTTATCTAATGTCATGGTTTGGCAAATAATCGATAATTTTAAAAGAAATAGATAAGAGAACAGCTTCCCACAACGTAGGAGGCTGTTCTTGGTTAGATGGAGGAATTATGAACATAGTAAAAACAATAGTATTTGGATTAGGTTTGATAGGCATAACCGTGCCACAAGTATATTCCTTGAATACTGATATACTACCACAAGAGTATCGATTTGCTGCTGTTGGTATGGTTATGGTGCCCGGTGTATTATTTGCATGTTATAATTACTGGAAATCTCGCCAACAAACAAATGTTAGTAATCTTGGAGCGGAGAAAAAAGCAGAAATTAAACAACTACTTCAAGATGATATAGAATTCAAATATGGCATTATGTTTAAAAATAAAGATATTATTGGGCAGGAGCTTAAAAAACTTCCTAAAGATTTAATTGAACAAGCTCAATCTCAGCTTGATACTATGTATCTTTGCCTGTGTCGCTATAGACTCAATGATACATTACGCACTACGGCTGATAACGATCGGCTGTTCGAAAACGTGCAACAGGCAGTAAGTAAATTTTGTACTCTCTTGAAGTTGAAGCCAATTCAATTGAAACCAATTGCGCGCAAAGATATTTATTCAACAAAAACAAAAAAAATGGATGATGTTGATTAATGTTCCACTACCGTAATGGTACTTCCTTTGGGGCCTTTTTCTATTAAAAAATGTACCGGAAACTGCTCTTTCATTGACGTTAAGTGTGAGACAATAATAATTTTCGCAAAATTATCCTGTATTTTATGAATGCAATCCATAATATGGGCAATACCTTCTTCATCTTGTGAGCCAAAACCTTCATCAATAATAAGCGTTTGCAATGAGGTGCCTGCGCGGCGCGCTAATAATTTTGAAATAGCAATACGTAACGCAAAATCAATTCTAAATGCTTCGCCACCGGAAAAAAGCTCATATGGGCGAATTCCCATAGGGTCTGATATTTTAATATCCAACGTTTCTTTGGTGCCACCTTTTTTTAAATCACGTAACGATTCAATACTGATATGTGCTTGATTATTAGTTAATTGTGCCAGTAATGCATTAGCTTCTTGCTCAATTTCTGGTAATGCATCTTCAATCAATAATGCCTGAATTCCCTCTTTTCCCAATGCGGTTGCAATCATCTGATAATCATCAATGGTTTCTTGGAGTATGGAATATTTTTTTTGGTATTCATGCATTTCTTGTTCGCGTTGCAAAATCATTGCGCGTTGTTGTTCAAGACTTCCTTTACGCTGCAGCAATGATTCCTTTTCCTGCACAATAGTGCGTAATTGATTTTTTGTTACGATTTCCTGCTCTAATTGCACGGATAACGGTTTCTTTTGTTCATCAAGAACCGTTATTTCATGATTAATAGTTTCACGTTCTTTTTTTACTATTCTGAGGGCGCTACACAAAGTATGAATATCATCTTTGCGGCGTTGTTGTAGGCTTATATGTTCTTGTAAACGAGAATATTCTTGATACTGTTGTTCAAGGGCAGCCATTTTTTTAACCGCCTGTTGATGCTCCTGTTGTTTATAGGATGTTGTTTGTAATGCATTGGTAATGCTATCAAGTTCTTGTTTGAGCAGTTGATAAGTTTGATCATGGTGATGCGCCTCTTGCGCCTGTTGTTTGAGATTGTTTAGTTGCTCAGTTTCTTGTTTAATGAGCATGTCATGCTGCGAAAGTGTAGTTTGTGCATCAGTATATTTTTTTTCAATCTGTTTTTGCGTTTCATTGAGCGTTGCTATTTGTTGTAGTAAATCGGCATGTTTTGTTTGTAGTGTATTATGTTTTTGTGTATTAGCGCGATGTTGTTCAAGGAGGGCATGATTGGCTACTAATTGTTGCTTGAGCGCCGTTAACACTTTGGTTAAACGACTGCGTTTATGCTGATACGATAGTTCAAGTTTGCTAAATTTTGCCTGTAAAAAGCGTTTTCGCGATGCTGATAAATTTTGTTCGCATAATGAACAGCTTGGATTATTAATATCTTGTGCCAATTGTTTTTTGTATTCTAAATTTTCATATTCAGTTTTGATCAGATTTGCTTGTGCCACCCAATGATGATAATAGGTTTTTTCTTTTTCAAAGCGCTGTTCAAGGGTGTTGTTTTTCTGTAATAAGGTAGTAAGTTCTGCTATGTGCTGTTCATGATCGTGTACTGATTTTTTTGTATCATTATGGTGTGCAATGAGTGCTATTTTTTGTTGTTCCAGCTCTTTACAGGCATTGATAACGACACTTTTTTCTATTTCTAACCGCTCAATACAGCGTTGTTTTTTTTGAATATCTATCTGGTATTCATCATTAATAAATTTGAGGCGTTGCTGTTCTAATTCTTTTTTTAGTAAATATTCTTCTTTAAGTTCCAACGTTTTTTGCAATGTTTGTTGATGATGATCAATGCTTTTACTGAGAAGTTGTTTTTCTGCGTGTAAAGAATGTACATCGGTTGTTGTTTTTTTTCGGTTAATTAATCGCCATTCATTAAATAGTACCCGTACTTGTTCTTCTTTAGTTGATTGTTCAGTGATAATTTGATTTTTTTTAAATGCTAAAAGTGCCTCTTGATGTTCATATTCCTGATACTGTTTTCTGAGTATGGCAAGGTCATCTAATGTTTTTTTGCAGGCACTATTGTGCTTTTCAAGAGCAGCTAATTCACGATCAACATCGGCTAATTGTGGAATGATGGTTTGCGCTGCGGCCAATTCATTGGTAATGCGTTGTTGTAGTTGGTTAATATGCGTAGAATCGGTGGTTGCTTGTTTTGCTTTATCAAGAGCAATTTTTCGTAGAGCTTCATATTGCTGTAAACTCAAAATAGTTGCTAAAACATCTTTACGTTCTTTGGGTGATTTTTTTGAAAATTCATTGGATTGCCCTTGGCGTAAAAACGCTGAATTGATAAATGAATCGAAGTCGAGGCCGAGCATAGTTTCTATTTTGTGTTGTGTTGCCCGTATCGTTTTGTCAGTTAATGGGCGTGCTTTGTTATCGTTACTGGTTTCGATGATAGCAAAATCAAGAACAGCGTACGGTTTGCCATGAGTTTCCGAATATTCACGTTTGATTCGATAAGTTTGGCCATTAAACATAAAATCAAAAATAACCATCATGTGCGTTTGGCCGAGGCGCAATAATTGTGAATCTGGTTTTGCGGTGCTTGCTATTTTGCGAGCCTGCCCCCATAATGCCCAGGTTATGGCATCCAAAAGCGCCGATTTTCCATGACCATTTTTGCCATTTAAACAAATAAGGTTATAAGGCCCAAAATCAATAGTTTGTCCTTGTGGGCCATAGCTGAGAAAGTTTTTAACGTGTAATTTGAGCGGAATCATAGAAAGTACGTATCACTTTACAGATTTTTCAACATCTAAACCTGTAGATTAGTGTATAAGAACTTAGTACGTTAGACAAATAAGAATTATATTTAAAAACTATTTGTATGTGCTTTTATAATAACGTTTTAATTTAAGTAAATATAATTTAAATAAATCATGATCAATACTATAGGCTTTGCTACCATTTTCATACGTGAAATAAGAATAGCCAGGCAGACCATTGTAGGTTACGGATATTGTTTTTTGTTTTATAATGTTTTGTCCCACGGCAGTTTTAATCATTTCAGGATTTAAAGCGACTGCTGGGTTTTCTCGAAAGTTTTTTATCAACGTACCGAGAAGATTTGCATTATCTAATTTCCTGTTTTCTCTAGACAAATTTGTATCGTTATTAAGGAATATGTCTTTTTCGGCAACCACTAAATTTGTTACTAAATGAAGAGGTAATAGTTGTTTTTCTGTTTCCGGTAATTGTACCGTTAGTACTGGCTCGGCACTGTTTATCGAGTTAGGCTCATTGTCATATGTTTTTAATAGTGCTAAATCATGTTGTGTTGGAAGTCTTAAAACATTGCTATCATCGAGTGGTAAATTTGCTTCGTATTGTTTTAAAGCTAATTGGGCAATATCATTGAACGGTAAATTTTGCTGTTGTTCATTTTTGACCGTTTTTCGAGAGCTTTTTGAGCCAAATTGATACATAAAACCGAACATCCCGCATGCTACAGCTATACCAATACCGGTAGTGGCTACATAGCCGGTATTTATTTTTGATGAAATATTGCCATACAAACCTGAAAAGGTAGCATGAGTTCGATTTAAGACATCACGCCAATCGGCATGGGCTGATGGTACGCCCATAGTGGCAATCAACAGGTATAGAGATAATTTTTTAATAAGCTTCATAGTAACCTTCTTGAATTAATGTTAATGCTGATTTATATACCTAATTATACTATAAAAACTCAATTTGTCAATAATTACTTATGTGTATGAATGCAGGTCAAAATGAGGTTTTTAGGTATAAAAACAGATTTTATGGGGGGGGGGAATTGGCTTGCGCTACGGATGTTTAGGCTTCGAGTATTTCTTTATCGGATGTTGTAATGTATTGTAACGTATAATTTTCACTTGCCTGGTTTTTGTAAATACAAGCCAGCAAGTTTCCTTGTCGATTAAATAACGTTGTATTCAAGTTAAATGTATGTAAAAGAAAATTATCATTTTTTAAGATACGAGTTAATGGTATCTTATTCTGATTTAAATCGATTGCTTCCCCTAATTTAATCTTAGCAAGATTGGTAAACGTAATATGGGGTTTGTTAGTAATGTCTTTCCATGCTATTGCTAGATCACCCTTCTTGGATAAACTACATGAAATAATAGCATCATTATTTGGATTAGTAATGATTGCTTTAAGGGTTTTTTTTGATGTATTTACGCAAATAATGGTATTTGGAGCACTCGAATCGGCATACCAAAGTCCATTGAGCATAGATGGTTGTGCATTTTCAATAATATAACCGGAATTACCTACGCAGGGTTTGTTGCCTTTGAGAGTATGAGAATTAATAGGGATTTTTTTACCGTTATAACCATATTTTCTTCGTTCTTGTGCTGAAGTTCGCTGTTTTTCCTTAAAAGGTGTTTCTTTGCTCCATTGTAACGCTATATCTTTAAACTCACCGGGACCGTCATTGACTGCCGGCATGTAAGAAATAATATGCCGTCGCATGTCTGGCGGCAATTTTTCAAAACGTGAAGCAACTATTTTATCGAAAGGTTTAGGCTTTTTTGCACCAAATCGATACATAAAACCGAGGGTTGCGGCAGCTATTCCTAGCCCAATACTGGTTACTGCCAAATATTCAGGATTAAATGAAACGTTGCCATACAAGCCCGAAAACGTTGCATGAGTTTGGTTTGCCCATTCACGCCAATCGGCGTGTGCGGATGGTACGCCAATAGTGGTAATCAACAGGTATAGAGATAATGTTTTGATAAGCTTCATAGTAACCTATTTTAATTAATCTATATCTGGGTGAGTAAAAGTAGGTTTGGCGATTGGTCTAAGGTATTTTTCTTTTAAGGGGTTTATGGTTTTTGGTATATTATCCTTCCAGAGGTTTATTGCTTTTGTATTATTATATTGATGATAAGCAATCCCACCGGCAACAATGGTAGCAATATCCCGCCATGGAATATCGCGATAGTCATCATTGAGAACCATATAAACAACCGGTAGAAAGGACAAACTAGCGAATACCCCAGTAAAGAATCTACTTTTTCTTGCTTCCCAGCGGTTTGCTTTGCGTAGATTTTCTAAATCTTGAGAGATAGTTGTTAAAAAATACTCTACTGCTGCACCATTTTGTATTTCACTTTTTGATTTACTATTTATTTGTGTAACTTCATGATCTATTTTTTGTGTCAGGTCCACGGTGTTTATTTTTCCAGATAATCCATACTGATACCAACGTGGCATAGTACGGTATAAATCTTTTGCCACATCACTTTTCAATTCGGGTTCTTTTTTCAATGAAAGCCACTGCATAGCCTGCACATTATTAGTAGTAAAACCGATGAATGCAAGTGCAATTATTGATAATAAAAACTTTTTCATAGAAAATCCTTAGTATAAAAATAAACTCCACTATATGCACAAGGATACCAAAAAACGTCAATTTGTCAATAATTTTTTATCTAGTAATGGCAGGGGGTCTGGCAAGGCTCAATAAGGGGTTTTTAGGTCGGATAAGGTTAATGGGGGCATATGCGGAACAGGCTTTTTGATGGTTGCAAGAAGATAGCGGGATATTAGTTTTTTAACAACAATGTTTTTGAATTACGAGCTTTGGATAATGCATCCATCCAGTTATTTATTGATTTCCTCTTGTTATATTGACGGTAAGCAAAGCCAAAACTAGCAGCGGTGAGGATAACTCTATCCCATGGAATAGTATAGGTATAGATCATCTCAAGAATTGGTATACATCCAATGACAAGGCCGGATCCTATAGCAATTTTATTTGCACGCGCTTCCGGTTGTGTAGCGTTAATTATAGCACCCAGTTCTTGATGAACCGTTTTTAAATAGCGTTGTACTTCCACCTTTTTTTGTTGTTCGGTAGTATTTCCTGCAGTGTTTATGGTATTAACTTTCGTTTGTATCGCAGTTTGTATCATAGTTTGTATCTCTTGAATATCTTCTTCATTTTTAATTGATGGAATAGGGCCGGGCCAACGGGGCATCATACTATACAAATCCATCGTTATGTCGGTTGTAAGTGTCGTTTTTCCTACTATTTCCATGGCCTGCAGATGAATATTACAACTCACGAATGTAAGAGCAACTATTGATGATAAAAATCTTTTCATAACGACCTTCCCCGTATAAAAAAATGTAATTATGCCTAGTATGCTTTAGTAGAAGGGCAGATTGTCAATAAAATAGTGATATCTAGAGAGGGAAAAAATCGTTTGGGTATTGTAAAGAAGCACCGTAATGGGTGTTTTTATGTATAAAAAGGCCGCCCTTTTCATTATCGTAGTAATTATCCCATATATACAGGGTAAAACCTTGTTCTGGTGGGAATTGATTAGGGGTGTCAACTAAGGTATAAATAGATTGTCCATTGGCGGGAATGGTTGCTTGTGAACATACGCTATTAATAGGGGTATAAAAGCCACGTTTCCAGCTTTTTTGATTGGTTCCATAATCATTCCACATCTGATTACATAGAACCCAATTACTTTGCACAATCATAACGACCGGATAACGTTTATTATTTTGAACGATGATGCTTTTTTTTGGTAGTTGTTGTGCCTGGAGAGGCAGAGCGGAAATTATTGTGCAGCATATAATCAATTGTACATAGTTCATCGTGCTTCCTTTACTGTTTTTTGTATATTCATGTCACGTGGGTATACAATAATAGAACGCCATGGAACTTTCGTTAATGTTCCGGTTGTATTGGTGGTACTATTCCATATTTCAATACTGATATCTTCAATACCCAATAACGGTGCAAGCGGTGGTTGTGGTCTATAGGTTACCGAACCATGTGATGAAATTATTGCAGAATAACAGATAGCTTTTGGCTGTGGCGGTGTTAATTTTTCCTTACCGGACGATGCTTTAGCAGAAGCTAATTCTTGTTGTACTAAAAACTTATACGTATTTTCTGCAGCTGGATCAAGAATGGGTGAACACCATCTATTATGAATAATCAGAATAACATCATCTGGCGATTCATTGTACACGGTAATTGCTTTTTCCATGCTAATGAATGCATTGAGTGCACACGCACAAAGGCTTAAATAGATAATAGTATATATTTTTATGTTTATCATAGGTTTCCTGCTATTTATTTTCTATAATAATATCAAATATGAAATAACAAAATCAATAAAAGAGCTATAATATCGTGTTTTTCTGTATAATTTATGTAAAATAGTTGATTATAGAAGCGGTATAGATACACTACGAGTAGAGATACGTGAGTGGTAGTAACTTTTTCTAATACTTCAATTAAGAATATAAAGAATATAAAGGTAATTATCGTGATGGATCACATTTTTAGACAATATGATATTCGAGGTAAAATGGGTTCGGAGCTATTGCTCGAAGACATCCCTCGTATAGGCAAGGCAATTGCCTATTATTTTTTACAAAAAAATCCGCACGGTAAAACTATTGCAATAGGTGCCGATGGTAGAATTGATTCTCCTCGTATTAAAGAACTGTTATGTAAAGCTTTGCAGGAATCCGGATTTAATGTGATATTTATTGGTGTTTGCGCAACCCCAGTACTCTATTTTTCCCTTTTTAATCTTCCGGTTGATGGCGGATTAATGATAACGGCTTCTCATAATGGTAAAGAGTATAACGGTATAAAAATTTGTTTAGGCAAAGATTCAATATGGGGCGAGCAGATTCAGGATATTAAGGAGTTAGTGCATCGTAATGCCCAGATAACCAATGCAAATAAAGGTTCATATTCTGAATATGCGTTAATTCCGGATTATATTGCATGGATGGCTCAGCACTTTACTCATTTAAAAAACATAGATCTTTCGATGGTGCTTGATTGTGGCAATGGAGCTGCCGGAACTATTATACCAGATTTAATTAAGGCTATGCAGTGGAAACATGTCAACGTACTATATGCTGAGGTTGATGGAACATTTCCTCATCATGAACCCGATCCAACGTTTGAAAAAAATATGCGTGATGTCAAACGTATTGTACAAACTACTGATGCAATACTGGGTATAGGGTTTGATGGTGATTGTGACCGCATGGCATGTATGACCAAGCAAGGAGAATTGGTACAAGGGGATAAACTATTAGCACTTTTTAGTAAAGAAATTTTACAGCACAATCCCGGTGCCACTATTGTTTTTGACGTTAAATGTTCATCCGGATTAATTGAATTACTAGAACAATGGGGAGCAACGGCGCACATGTCCCCTACGGGGCATTCCATTATTAAAAATCAGATGAAATTGCATCATGCATTACTAGCAGGAGAATTGAGTTGTCATTTCTTTTTCAATGATCGTTATTTTGGTTATGATGATGGTGTTTATGCTGCGCTTAGATTAATTGAAATATTGGTACAAACAAAAGAATCATTAGATAGCCTGTTATCAATATTTCCGCGTAAAATAAATACTCCTGAAATTAAAATTGTATGTAAAGAAGAAGAAAAAAAACCTATTGTTGAGAATATAAAGAATGCTTTTTTACACAAAGCTGGTGCGTCGGTAAATAGCATCGATGGCGTGCGCGTCACGTTGCCGTACGGCTGGGGAATTTTGCGCGCATCAAATACGCAACCGGTTCTTTGTTTGCGATTTGAATCGGATTCTGTTGCCGGATTGCAGCACATTCAAGATGATTTTATTATGCTGTTAAAAGAATATTTTCCTGAGCAGTTTTTGCGTCAACAGGTTTATGATCAATGAGAGCAATTGGCTTACACCTTCGTATAACAACAACTATTCTTGATCTATTACAGTATGCTATCGATATGCACTTAGATACGTTTCAATGTTTTTTAATGAATCAAGCTACTAATAATTATATACATTTGACTTCAGGGCAAATAAGGCAATTTTTGGCACTACGAAATCGCTATTTTAAGGATCTTTTTGTGCATGGATCTTATTGGATCAATTTGAGCAATAAAGATATGGAAGAAAATCAATATCTTTTGGCCAAAGAATTAACCATCGCAAAAAAATTAGGATTTACGCATATGATTTTACATCCGGGTTCTGCCAATGGATGGGAAACGCACCAAGAAGGGGTTGATTGTGTTGTGCGCGTTTTAAATGCGGTGTTAAAACATGAAAATGATATAACCATAGTATTGGAAAATACAGCACATGGCAGTAGAGCCATAGGCAGTGATTTGCATGATTTGTTTGCGATACAACAAAAAATAGATTATCCCGAGAAGATAGCATTTTGTATCGATACGGCGCATGCGTATGCCTTTGGTTATGCAATTGATCAAGAGCAGGGTCATGATGAGTTTATTTCATTAATAGAGCACAGTATTGGTTTTGCATCGGTTGCACTAATTCACCTTAATGATACCAAAGAAGAGCGAGGCAGCAAACGAGATAAACATGATGACTTGGGCAAGGGAATATTGGCATCGACGCATTAAAACGATTTATAAAACACAAACAATTAGATACTATTCCTATTATTATGGAATTACCAGTTATACCCCAATCAGAACAACATGCTGTCATTAACATGGTCAGAACGTGGCATAGTTAAAAAAGGAGAATTTTTTATGCGTATTGCAATTAATGGGTTTGGGCGGATAGGAAAAACATTTTTGCGTGTGTTGCTCAATGATAGTTCGGCATCGCGAGATATTGAGGTTGTTGCAATTAATTGTGGGCCAGGAAATATTGACACGTTAGCCTATTTTTTTACGTATGATACCTTAATGGGAAAATATCCAGGAACAGTTTCGTTGCAAGATAATTATTTATGTATCGATACTAAAAAAATAGTTATTTTTGCCGAATCCGTTCCAACCAGTACCATGTGGAAAGCATTAGATATTGATTGGGTCGTTGATTGTTCCGGTAAATTTACGCATAGGCAAGATGCGCAAAAACATATTGATGCGGGAGCAAAAGCAGTGTTAATTTCTGCTCCTGCGCATGATGAAGATGTTGCCATTGTTCCCGGTGTTAACGATGCGTTATTTAATCGCAATAAGCATAAGATTGTTTCATTAGGAAGTTGCACCACGAATGCGTTTATGCCTATGCTAAAAGTGTTATATGAATCATCCGGATTTTCAAGAAGGGTTCATGACCACCGTCCATGCATACACCAATTCGCAAGTGTTGTTAGATTTGATGCCATGATAACGATCCAAGAAAATCACGCGCAGCTGCCTTAAATATAATTCCAACAGCGACAGGTGCAGCCAGTATGATACGTAAAATAATTCCCGCACTGGATGGCAAACTGCAAGCACGTGCGTTGCGTGTTCCGGTAGCAAAAGTATCGCTCGTTGATATTTCCTTTGAAGCGGATAAACCATTAACCGTTTCAGGGTTTAATGCTGTTTTTAAAAAAGCTGCTCAGAGTACGTTGAAAGGAATTTTAGCTTTTACCATGGATCCTCTTGTTTCTACTGATTTTAGCGGCAATCCACATTCTGTTATTGTTGATGGCACCATGACCAATGCTATTGGTACGATGGGACATGTATTTGGTTGGTATGATAATGAATGGGGTTATAGTGAACGTCTCAAAGATTTTTTGCTTTCAGTGCGATAATAATGCTCTATTAGGTATATTAAAAAATTAAGGAATAGATAATGGTTAAGATTGGTCAACAAGCACCAGATTTTAAGCTTAACGATGAGACAGGTATTGCGCGTAGTTTGTCTGAATTTAAGGGTAAAAAAATTGTTATTTATTTTTATCCAAAAGATAATACGCCTGGTTGTACCAAAGAAGCTTGCGGGTTGCGTGATGCATATCAGATGTACAACAGTAATAATATTGTAATTCTTGGCATAAATTACGATTCTCCTGAATCGCACAAACAGTTCAAAGAAGAGCACAAATTACCCTTTGTGTTACTGAGTGATTCCGATCGAGAAGTGGCGCGTTCTTATGGCGCTTATCAAGGCATTATTAATATGCTTTTTCCTCAACGCATGACATTTTTAATTGACGAGCAAGGCAAGGTTATTCACATTTTTGAAAACGTCGATATTAGCACGCATGCACAAGATATTTTAAAGGCATTTGGCATATAAAATTCGTAAAAAAAGTATCTTATCGAAATACTCCCCAGTTTTTAGGTGTTTAGAGAGCAAAAGTGGGGTATCTTGATTTTTTTACCATTTACTATAATATTAATAATAGAAATAAAAATATGAATTTATAAGGATTTATATGAATGCATTTAAAAAAATAGTAATTCTACTCAGTTGTATGGGTATAGGAAACACGAATCCCCTGTTTAAAGGGAGTTTCACCCCTAAAAAATCGCCTGGATTTAGCGCTGTTTCTGTTCCGGGTCAATACAGCTTGTTATCGCATAATAAGCATTCTTTAGCGTCTTTTCCCGTACAAAATAAGCAACAATCATTATTTGATACAGAAAAGATGAATAATGGGCAAAACTCATATCGTACGTATGCTGTCTATAACCAGCAGGCTAAAAAATTTAAGAGTAATTATACGTTCTTTAAAGGCGGAGCAGCCGTAATTGCGGGTGCATTATTGGCCCTTTTATATGGTTCTGGGCAAGATGATGATGATAAAGAATCGGTACCAACAATACCAATAAAACCTGTAGAGCCAACGGAGCATAGAAGATTAGTTATTTTAATGGATTCAGATGGAACCATTACTAGATTATCTCACAATAGCTTTGAAGATTTTTTACAAGCTTCTTTTATTACGAATGATACACCATTACTGATTCATGAAAATATATTAAATGCACAAGCAATAAAAAATATGAATACTGCCGCATGGGATATCTATAAAGTAGGAAAAGAATTTGTGCTGTTGATTCCACATGCGTATAAAAATCAGGTAGGTGATATAGGATTTCAGTTAGATAATGCCCAGAAGATTGTGAATATGTCAGAATATAAATACCATCGCTCATATTTATCAGTTTTTTCCGACTTTTTAGTATTGGGAACAAAACACCGCCTAATGAATAAAGATCTTTCTACGCTGGTAAAGGAAAAAAAATGGGGTTCTGAATTGGTACCATGTTTAGAGCAATTATTTGAAAATGAAACCACTGCAAAAAAATATCGTTGGAATGTGGCTATTTTCGGACATGGTGGGATTGATAAAACTGGTTACGTTGTAGGAATGCATGAGGATTATTTTAAGTCACTGTTAAATTTTTTAGATACTAACATTAATACTCATTCATTACTTTATGACGGTTGTTTTTCCGGAGGAACTCGTTTTGAAAAATTATTTGATAAGCCATATTCATATGCTGTTTTTTATACAGGCGGCATTGACGGCTTTGGATATGACCATACAGAATCTCTTAAAAAAGATTACAGGAGTGAAGGTTGGTTTGAAGAAATTGCAAAAACCGATGTGGTATCGAGTAATTTTTCAACACTGTCTTGTTTAGCATTGCTGCAGAGCTTTGGGGGGGGAAGTACTTTTGTCAGAGAACCGGACTCATTTCATTTTCATCCTATTCGGGTTAGCAAGTCTTATAAAAATGGGTATTTAGCTACAGAATGTGACCATGCCGTATTAATATACGACCATGGTAATGGAATAGGACAGCAGGTAAAAACTCTTTTTATGGATAAGCCAATAGTTGATGCATTGGTAAGGCCGCAATATGTTCAAGGAATATCTTCTGACGCACAATACACCATTAAACAACTCATGTTACCTATTCATGGGCCTTTGGAACCGCGTGATATTGCAAAAAACTTATGCGAAATATTTTGTAACGATCAAAAGGGATATGAAAAGAGTATGCTCAACAAAGAATTTATCATTGAGAGTATTATTATACCAGCTTGGAATGAAAAAGAGTATACGCAAGAAATTACTAATGCCGTTGTAAAAGTGACTGCAACAGGCAGTAAGATTGAATGTGCTATGACCTTTAAAGATAACAATAATAATACGTATGAAGCTTCAGGGTTCAGAAAACCAACAATAAAAGCTTATGAAGTTATTTTGCAAAAAATGAATCAGATTCCTTCTTAGCCTAATGATTGATTATTTTATAATTTTTTTAAATACAAAAATAATGCATTATTGTTTTTCATGATTAAGAAGCCATTGTTTGCGCGTTAAGCCGCCAGCATAACCTCCTAAATCACCATTTTTATTAATAACACGATGACAAGGGATAACAATAGCGCATTTATTGGTAGCATTAGCCTGCGCAACAGCCCTAAAAGCAGTTGGTTGCTGTATGTGATGTGCTACATCACTATATGATTGTGTTTGTCCGTACGGAATTGTTGTTAATGTTTTCCAGACCGATTGTTGAAATGATGATCCAGCAAAAGCTAAAGGTATCGTAAATGTTCGTAATTGCCCATCAAAATAGTGCTGCAATTCTTGTTTAATTAAAGAACTGAGTTTGCTTGGACCATCTTTTATTACAAATTTTTGCTTATTTGTTACAAGAGATATTTTTTTATCTAGATTATTTTTATCTGCAAAATCTAAAAAGTAGAGCAGACGATCATCGGCAAGGGCTATCATATCTCCGATTGGTGTTGTAATTGAAAATTTGCTGAGTGTAATAATAGTGTGTTTCAAGTGAAAAATCTTTCATAATGATGAAAAAAGTACAATTATAAAAACAGGTAAAACTGTTTGCTATGAGCAGCGTATGACTATGGATTTATTTTAATCAAAAGAATAGTAGTTTTATGGTAAAAAGTAAAATTTGAACAATGTATTACTACACTAATCTTGCTATTAGTACTATTTTATGATACAAATAGATATATGAAGATTATAATAAATTGTCCTAACAATGCATGTTCGAACACCACATTTTTTGGCCTTAATAGTGCCAAGAGCCATATCTGTGCCCATTCTTATTATTCTTACGTATATAGGGGGTCGCAGTATGCCTAAATAATAAATTTAAGAAAATTTAAGGCTTTTGCGGAACCCCGGTTTTTAAAACCGGGGTTTTTTATTTGGTAAACATTTAACAAGGAATTTCATGAAAAAAATAATGTTGAGTATTGGTATTACGATCATATTTTTTGCAAGTTTCGTTATGGTTAAACGAAGTAAGCAACCAACGAAAACTGCTGCGTATGCCGTCGGTATCGTGCAAACGGCATCGCATCCGGCACTTGATGCTGTGCGTGAAGGATTTATTGAAGTATTACAACGTAAAATGGGTGACTCTATTGAGTTTGTGATTCAGAATGCACAAGGCTCAGTTGCTCAGGCTCATGCAATTGCTCAACAATTTCATAGCAACAAACAATATAATGGATTTTTTGCCATTGCCACACCCGCGGCTCAAGCTATGAGTGCGGTGCAAAAAGAAAAGCCACTTATTATTGCTGCAGTAACCGATCCGGATGCATTAGGCCTTATGCATCCAACTACTAATGTCTGCGGTGTCAATGATATGATTGATGTTAGATCTGAGATAGAAATGCTTACGCAGTTACTACCGAATGTAAAAAAAGTTGGCCTTTTATATACCGCAGGAGAAGCAAATTCTATTGCGGTAATAAAACAAATGCACCAGGAACTTGAAACGCGAGATTTAGCGTTTATTGATTTTGCAATAGGCAGTGAAGCGGATATTTCTGCCATGGTACATCTAGCTTGTCGAAAAACTGATGTTATTCTTGCCCCAACCGATAATATGGTTGCTTGCGCAATTGCAATAATTGCAACCATAGCAGGACACTATAAAAAACCTTTAATCGTAAGTGATAATATGCTCGTTAAGTTTGGTGCGCTTGCAGCGCGTGGTGTTGATTATAAAGCTCATGGTAAACAAGCTGGAGAGGTGGCGTACAAGATTCTTGTTGAAGGAAAAAAGCCATGCGAGTTACCGATTGAACCAACAAAAAGTGAACAAATAGTGGTTAACCAAGCAACGTTAGCAGCACTCGGATTGACTATTCCCCATGAATTGCAACCGTATGTTGTCTTAGTCTGATAACGATAAAAAAATGATGAACTTGCTATTTGTATTATTGTATGTTACCATAAAAAAGCATGAAGATAACGATGAATCGTTCTAACAACTTATTATCGAATACAGAAGTTCTTGGCCTAGATAGGGCCACAGGCAATCATTGTGTCGTTTCTCATACCAATTATTATTTTTACTTTACACTATGGGGATCGCAGTATGCCTGAGGTATAAGTTTAAAAAATTTATAAGGCAGTTGTGAAAACCCCGGTTTTAAAAGCCGGGGTTTTTTTATTGCAAAAAGTTGAAAGTTTGATGTTCATGAAAGGAAAAATACATGAAAAAAATTAGAATACAAGAAAGCTTCGTGAAAAAAACGATATTGATTATCATGGGGATTATCTGTTTGGTTACTATAATTCAAGGTATAAAAAAACCAGTAATAACTGCCGCTTATACCGTTGGTATAATGCAAACGGCATCGCATCCGGCACTCGATGCGGTGCGTGAAGGATTTATTGAAACATTAAAAAATAAGATGGGCAATACTGTTGAATTTGTGATTCAGAATGCACAAGGTTCAGTTGCTCAGGCTCACGCAGTTGCCCAACAATTTCATGCCAACAAACAATATAATGGATTTTTTGCCATTGCTACGCCTGCTGCGCAAGCCATGAGTGCCATAGAAAAAGAAAAGCCAATTATTATTGCTGCAGTAACCGATCCAAGCATTTTAGGAGCACAGACTAATATTTGCGGTGTTCATGACATGATTGATATGCATAAAGAAATTGATATGGTTCATCAATTATTGCCTCATGCACAAACTATTGCATTATTGTATAACAATGGAGAAGCAAACTCTATTGCACAAATTCAAATTATTAAGAAAGAACTGAAAGAGCTCAACGTAGATTGTCTTGAGTTAGGAATTGTTCAAGAAAATGATATCGCAACCGTTGTTGCTATGGCTTGTCGAAAAGCTGATGTGCTACTGTGTCCAACTGATAATATGCTAGCATCGGCTATGGATTTGGTAGCATCAATTGCACATGCCAATAAAAAACCACTCATTGCATGCCATAATCAGGCAGTAAATCAAGGTGCGCTTGCAGCGCGTGGTGTTGATTATAAAGCTCATGGTAAACAAGCTGGAGAGGTGGCGTACAAGATTCTTGTTGAAGGAAAAAAGCCATGCGAGTTACCGATTGAACCGACAAAAAGTGAACAGATAGTGGTTAACCGAGCAACGTTGACAGCACTTGGTTTGACTATTCCTGATGCGTTGCAGCCATATATTGTTTTAGTTTGATAAGGATACATAATGATTGAATTACTCAACATAGCACAAGGTATTATTGAGCGCGGTCTTATTTTTGGTGTTGTGGTGGCCGCAGTGTACGTAGCTTCACGCCTCGTTAAGTTTGATAATTTAGCCGTTGAGGGTGCATTCGGATTAGGTGGTGCACTAACGGCGCTGTTAATAAGTTACGGCGTAAATCCATGGATGGGCCTTATTGGTGCAGCATGCATTGGGGGAATATCAGGAATAATTACCGGATTACTTAATACTTCCTTAAAATTAAACAATTTGATTAGCGGCATTGTAGTGAGCACCGGTGCATTTTCTGTAACATTGAAAATAGCTGGATCAAATATGTCATTATACGGCAACCAAACTATTTTTACGCTCATGCCATTGGCGCTAGCGCCGTATCAATCACTACTGTGCTTACGTTTGTTTGTTGCATACTTTTTTATTTCATTAATTGGTTGTTAACAACAGAAGTTGGTTTTTTATTGTATGCGGTTGGTGATAATCCGCAGATGCTTACCAATGTTGGTAAAAGTGTGCAGGGATATACGATGTTAGGATTAGCGATCTCCAATACCTTGGCAGCATTAAGCGGGGCATTGTTTGTGCAATATGCCGGTTATTTTTCAATTTGGGCAAGCGTTGGTGTTTTAATTATTGGCTTGGCCGGTATGATACTAGCGCAAGCATTAAGTAATAATTTTGGCATTGCTCTTCTAGTTGGTTCAATTGCATACCAAGCAATTATAGCACTCACCTTTGAATTACAGCTTGACCAAGATTGGAACAAATTAATTACCGCATCACTTATTGTAATACTTATTATGCTTAAACAATGGTTGCCTAAAAAATAGGATTATTATGTTACAACTTAAAAATATTAATGTATGGTTTGATAATAATCATATCGTGCGCGATATTTCTTGCGATGTTCAGCCAGGTGATTTTATTGTTATTGTTGGTACCAATGGTGCTGGGAAAACGACCCTCTTTGATGCTATTGCAGGAAAAATAAAACCAAACAGTGGCGCTATTGTAGTTGATAATGTTGATATTACCGCATTGCATGAACAACAACGTGCTCATATTATTACGCGTCTTTTTCAAAATACGAAATTAAATTCGGTGGGGTCATTAACGGTAGCGCAAAATCTTGCTATGGCGAACTACAGCCGGCGCCGTGCGCGTCTTGTCGACGGTATGCAGGTAATGCCTCAAGAGTTGGCAGAAAAAATAATAACCGAACTTGGTGGTGATGTATCACTATTAGAAAAACCAATGAATGCCTTGTCGGGAGGGCAACGACAACTGATTGCATTTGTGATGGCAACACAAGCAATACCGAAAATATTGTTGCTTGATGAGCCTACTGCGGCACTTGACCCACAAGCTTCAACAATATTACTGCATCATGCAACAAAATTTATTAAACAACATGCGATAACTACGTTGCTGATAACGCATGATCCACATATTGCTTTAAGCATTGGTAATAAAATTTGGGTTTTGGAACATGGTAGGATTACTAAGCAGTATGGTGAACAAGAAAAGAAACATTTGAATCCGGATCAGCTGATTGGCCAGATTGATTATGCAAAAATTTCTCAATATTATTAAAAAATAAACTAAGCATGTATTTCAGGTCCCAAATATTTCTTGGGCCCATGGAGCAAATGCATCGTTATTTTTTATAGTTAATGTGTTGTATGAAATAAATTGTAGCTGTATATTGTATCCGGCCATGAATCCTGCCAGGTATATCCTTCTAAACATGTCATAAGGCCGTCTTTTATAAATAAAACAAATCCATATCCATAAACGTCATTTATAGTGGCGTCAACATCACCATAACCATATTCAACTGGCTCAATTATATGGAGAACATTATTGGGCACAATAAAATCAGTAAAAAACCCGACACCAGTAAAATCTCTGCATTCTATATGTACACGTTTATACTGCTCTCGTAATACATTATTAATTGAAGTATCATGTTCCATTATTTTGTGCATAACTGCTTGTTCAAATTTTTCAAACGGTATTATTTTTCTGATCATTAATCTAATCTCTCAGTTTTTTTCCAAAGGTATATGAACCTTCTTTAATTTTGGAAAATATATGTTGTTTTAGTTCTTGATCATCAATTCTATCAAAATCATTGGTAAACCAACGTAATGAATCGGGCAAACCTAAATTTTCTTTATACAGCAAGAGAGCCAATGTTGCTTGAATTTTTTCTAGCATAGCAAAGTAATCATCGGCCAATTCAAGTTTTTCGCAATTTTTTATCATAGAAAAAATATACATAATTTCCTGACCTAGCAATGACGGATTATTAGATAGATCAATTCCTATATTTTCTAATTCTTTCAATTTTTTATCTAAATCTATTGATGAAATGAGCATATTACGCAAGTAATCCTTATCATTGTTTTTAATGTTCAACTAAATCATAGTATTTTTTCTGATCCAAAAGTTTTTTTATGCCAATATCCTTTTGGTTTACCATAAAACCATTCTTTGTTATTTTGATTTAAGAAGATTGTCAATTGTTTCATTGATATTTTATATCGATAAAATAATGCAATTAATTCTCGTAAATCATCATCTGGTATTATGTTGCTTTTAATATACAAATGTAATTCATCAGAAATTCCACGAAATTCAATTATTGATGGTATTCTTTTGATCCATTCAAAAAATAAATCTTCATCAATGCTGGAATAATACCAAACTGATTTTCCTACTAAAGTAATGTGTTCATTATTTTTTGTATAAAATCTGAGAGGTGTACAGATGAGTGTTATTTGTTTATTGAATTTGTTGATAATCTTCTCCATCAGTTTTAATACTTAATGAAGCAAAAAAATCATACAAATCGATACTCCACTCATCAACAGGTTGGGTTGCTCTTGCCATAAGATATAAATAACATGTTTGAGCATTATAAGGAGGAAGTTTAGCTCGTTTTCTTTTAAATGTTTGACCCCCAAGAATATGAATTTGTACGTAGACCATATTACGAACCTTATATAATGCCCATAGACTCATACGTGGATTTGTTTCTAAAGTCGATATATCAGCAATCAGACAAGAAACATTATGAGTTTTAAGTCTATCAATGCCTTCTTTCCACTGTTGTTTGTATTCTTGAATTGTCCATGAGTCAAGAGACATAATAAATTTTTCCTTATAATCACCTATGGTAATTTGTCCCCACTCACACAATTCACCAGCAATCTTTTTTGGCTTTTTGCTAACAACTTCTATCTTGAATTTCTTCATGGTAACTTTCTATAAATTTCCTGTTGGTGCATTATGATGTGCGTATTAATTGCACTTTAGGTTCGCATGTATCAATAATATCTACTATCGAATCTGCTGCAACGATAGAAAAATGTATGAATGATAATGAATCGCTAATACCATATGATTCTTCTGATAACCATTGTACATATGATGAATTAGTTACTTTAAAGAATGTCCAATCTCCATAAAATTTTGAGCCGTAGCGCTCATCAAGTATGTTTATAGTATTTAATCTAAAACTTTCATCAACACTTCGATAAGAATCTACAGAACCTTCAAAGGTTATTAAAACCTTATTGTTTTCATTATTATAATCAGAGAGCCAGACTTTAAATCCATCAATAGCATCAACAATTGAATCAACATAATACTTAGCGGCCAAACCTTGTACTGGTTCCCATTTTTCCCATTGTTCTAGCATCGTTATCATTTCTGTATTATTCATTCCTTATAAAGCTAATCTGGTAATATTGCTATCTACTGATGCAAAAAAATCTTCTGCGGCAATACTCCATTCTACAATTTTATGACCCTCTTCAGTTATTGAATCACCTTTTTCATTAGTTACCCGTTGATCAATAAGTTGATAACAGGTTTTAGAATAACAAGGAGATTCCCCAGGTGGTATTGTTTTCAATAATATACAACTGATAAGTTGATACGTTACAAAAATAGTAGTATCAACTTTATATAATTTCCATAATCTTAAGCATGGAAGTCGAAACTTCGTCATCATGATAAAAGTAACGAAACATGAAGAATCATGAGTTTTCAGTCTATCAAGACCTTCTTTCCATTGTTGTTTATAATCCTGAAGAGTCCACACATCTAACGGCATATCTAATATTTCTTTAAAAGAACCTACAGTTAGTTTTCCTTCGTGCCATAAAATTCCGGAAGCCGTCGTTGGCTTTTTGTTAATAACTTCAATTTTAAATTTTTTCATATTATTTTCCTATGGGTTTTCCATGAGCATCTAATGTACGTCTTTGCTTTTTTTTATCAAATTCTTTCCAAATACCCCCATTATGCCCATCTCTATCTGGAGAAATCCAAATATTACGCTTTGGGTCTTTAAATACAAGTTTCCCATGATCGTCAAAGGGATGATTTTTGTCTTCTTTATAACCTAAAACTTCTGCTAATCTTCTGGCTTCTCTATTCGTTAATCCTCCAGGCTTGTGTTTTGTTTCATCAATTTTTTCTTCATCAGAATCTTTTGTAGGTACTTCATTATTTTTAGGTTTTCCTGGAGCTTTATCATCTTCTTTTTCTTTAGGAGGTATTGGCTTTGGTATAGGTTGGGTAGGAATTTGTTCGTTAAACAATGCATGACCAAGTTTATCCGGATATACTGAAATACCATAACAAGGCACATCTGCTGGGCCAAAGAACTTTTTTATTCCTATGCCAAAGAGACCACCGAGGATAGCGCCACAACTTAACGTAATGGGTCCCAATACACCACCCATACTGCCGCCAGCTGCTGCGCCGGTACCAAAAGCAATTCCTAAACCAATACTTATAGCCGGCAAAACCATATTATGCGTTAAAATTTGGTTGGTTCCAACAAAAAAAATATGCGTGCCTTTAACATGAATGGCATAGACGGTGCGCGGTTCTTTAAAAAATCTAATCTTAGAAATTCTTTTTACTTCATGTTGTTTAGAAAATAAAATATCGCCGATTTTTAATTGGCATGCAGGAATCCATTGCTGAGCATGCACCACATAAAATTCTTGTGTCGCTGTGCAGGTAATATCCTCCCACCATTCATCGTTAAAAGAAATTGCAACATGATAATCGGTTTCACTTTTTCCTGCAGATCGAATAGGGCGTTTAACGAACCCCTGTTTAACAAAATCAAAACTAGTAATCGATTGTCCATCTTCTACTACATCTTCACATACTAATCGAATTGGATACAGATCTACTGATTGATCTACAATGCTAACGAGGGTATTGCCATCAAAGCCATGGCCATAACAATGAAACGGTAAAAAAAATTGGGAAATAATCAAAAACAGTGTTGTTGTATAGAGTGAAATACGCTTCATACTTCTCCGTTACACAAAAATATTTTTAAGGATCATTACATAACATGACGATATCAAAAAAGTTTATTTGCGCAATCAGTTTTTTTAATATTTCTAGCAGTTTCTAAAACTAAATAATTTATTTCATATTGAAACTTTTGCCAATAAGGTATGCTAAGAAATAAGATTGGTTCTTAGTGGAGTTGGGTTATATGAAACAAGATATAACAGTATTGATAGGATTGTTGCTTGTGGAGATTCAAGTACCCATTTTTTCTATGCAACTGCCGAGGTTCGACAATGATTTAAAAGTTCGAAAATATGGTATGCAAAAAAAACTGTTAGCAGATGACGAAATTGTTATGTTAGTGCAATACGTTGCCTTGCAAGCAGGGAAATCTAATGCCACTCACATAGTAATCGAAAATAATAATAATTCTTTAGCGGATCTCAAAAGCAGGATGTGCTATAAAGAAGATGTTATTGTTATTCCTGTTCCCATGGAACGTGCATTACGCAAGAGCATGAGATCAAAGCGTAAAAAAGAACAACGATACAAATATCGTTTTTTAGGCTCATTATTGCATGAATTTGGACACATTGAATACGAAAAACAATCTTTTCAAGAATTACACCATGCGCCATATAATCCTGTGTATTGGCATAATTCCGAAATTATTTTAAAACATATGGGCGGTAAAAATATTTCTAGTTTATTAGATCAATTAGCTGAACGATTACATAATCCAACGAAAATATTAGCCCCGAGATTTATAGAAGTATTAGTTTTCATAAGGAAAAATAAAACTTCTTTGGATGAAAAATATGCCAGCCGCATCTTGGAAACTCAGGCTGATAATTTTGCTTGTTTGTGTTTAGCGACCATGAAGGATCAAGAACAAGCTATAGAAATTGCACAAACAAGGGCTGATTATTATCGAAAATTACATACTATCTATGAACAATGGTATCCTCATTTAAATGAGGGTAAGGGGACGCATCCAACTCCTCAATCACGCTCCGATCAATTCAAAAAAAATGCATGGGCTTTAAGGAGAAATAGTGTCATGAAAGGCATTGAGCGAGCTAAAATCTGGAATGGGGACTTTGGAAGCATATTTAACGTAAGCAATAAGAAATTTTAATATTTGAAGTATGCCGAGCAATAAAATTTATTGTACTATAATTTATCCTTCACAAATACGCCGTTTTAGTTTAGGCTTAATTACAAGATTTTTGAATTACTATTATCTTTGAATCTATGTAACGGGCCCATAGCTCAGCGGTGAGAGCAATCGGCTCATAACCGAGAGGTCCCAGGTTCGAATCCTGGTGGGCCCACCAATAGTATAATTATCTTGATTATCTGGACCATTCTAAGAATGATAAAGGAGCTTCGATGAGTGAGTATCCATTACAAAAATTTATTGATCTTATTGAATATGATCAAACCATTCTTTCTTTAGAAAAACAATTAGAAGAAGTACAACACGCAATCGATGTTGCTTATAATCAGGTAAAAAATTGTCAGGAAAGCGTTGACAACATGAAAGCCACTAAACATGGTTTTAAAAAAGAAGTTGATGCTAAAGAACTGGAAATGAAAACATTAGATGAGCAAGAGCGAGAAAAAAAAAGAAAACTTGATCAAACAGAAAACTACCAAGAATATCAAGTTATACAATCTGAAATTAATTCATTAAAGAAGGATCAAGCTAAGCGCGAAGCGGATCTTGTAGCAGTGTGGAAAAATCTTGAATCATTTGAACAAGAATACGAGCAAAAAAAAAAATATTGCCAAGACGAAAAAAAATCGCTTGATACCAGTATTGCTGACCAGATGAAAACCGCTGAAACCTTGAAGAAAAATCTTGATGAACATATGAAACACCGTTTAGAAAAAGAACAAGGTATTCCTACCGAATGGCTTGACCGTTACGCAACCATGCGAGCTAAAGTTTCTAATCCGGTTGTTCCTTTAGAGCATGAAAGTTGCACTGCCTGTTTTTATAGAGTTCCGCAGCGTGATTTGACCGATTTGCGTAAAGGAAAATTATTAGTATGTAAAGATTGTTTTAGATTTTTATATATAAAACCTCCAATAACATAAGTGTACGTGCAGCTATGTCTACTCACAAACAATTAGCTATTTTTGATTGTACCGAGCCCGTAAAAAAAGTTGATAAACATGCTACAATATGGCGCCTTTTTATTGATGGTGCATCACGTAAAAATCCCGGTATAGCCGGTGCCGGTATTTACTTGGTTAAAAATGATAATGAAGTAGTTAAAAAAAAGGGATTCTATTTAGGACATAAAACTAACAATCAGGCAGAATATTATGCATTATTGTTAGGTGTTTTTACGAGCAAACATGTTCTTGAAGCTGATGATTTACTGTATATAGTTTCTGATTCAGAACTTTTAATCAAACAATTAAAACAGGAATATAAGGTTAAAAATCCTGAACTTCAACGGCTTTATCAGTGTGCTCTTGCATTACTTAAAGGAATAAATTATTCATTCTGCCATGTATTGCGAGAATATAATACACAAGCAGATGCGATGGCAAATCACGGTATTGACCAAAAAGGGGGCATTCCTGCTGCTTTCTTAAAAATGTTACAAAGTCATGATATTTCATTTTAATAGATTTTTTTCGCTACTCTTTTTCTTTCTGAACATAATATGCATGCATCTGCATGGTAACAAAAAAATTGAAACGCGGAAAAATGTCGTAAAAAATACACAAAAAATAACATCAAAAAAAGTTGTAGAATCAAAGAATAAAAAAGTTACCGTAAAAAAAGATGCAGCATGGTTAATTTCTTCGCTATGCCCCTTAACCAGATATAACAAAAAGAACACGCACGTATTATCATTTAATGTCCGCGTATTGCTTGATGAATTAGTATCGGGTAAAACTGATTGGATACTAGAATCTGAGCATGGATTTATCGTGAAAGCTTTTAATAGTTCTGAGCGCATAGGATATCGGTGCAGAACTCTTACAATCACGGTTCAACATGGTGCGCTCTTTATTAATCGCAAAAAAGTTATTGCTAAACATATTGTTATTACCGCAGCGCGGGGAAATATTATCACTTTTAATGACAAAAACTATGCAGGATCGTTTTCAGTATTAGTTGATAAACCGTATGGATATTTAATTAACGAACTTGATTTAGAAGATTATGTTGGCTGTGTATTGTATGCGGAAAGTTGGCCTGGCTGGCCGCTGGCTGTTAATAAAGCGTTTGCCATAGCCAGTAGAAGTTATGTAATGGCGCGTATCGTTGAATCGGAAAAACAAAAAAAACCATTTCATATAAAAAATACCAACATTCATCAAACGTATAAAGGCGTTCATACTAATTCGGTATTAAAAGAAGCGGTTGATCAAACCAGAGGATTAGTTTTGACCTATAACAAAAAACCGATTGAAGCAATGTTTGATTGTTGTTGCGGTGGCGTTATTCCTGCCTATATTGCCGATGTTGATTTCAAAAAAGCTCCTTATTTGGCACGCAAATACCGCTGCAACTACTGTAAATCGGTTAAAATTTATACATGGAAAGCAGAATATTCTACTGAAGAGTTTGAAAAAATATTACAACAGGCAGGATATCCGATAAAAAGGATTAAAAAAATAAAAATACTGAAAAAAGATAAAGCGGGGCTTGCTCAAACGATTGGTATTTATGGTTCTAAAACAATCACCATTACAGGTAAACAAATTTATTCATTGTGTAGTAACATTAAAAGTTATTCTTTTGATATAGAAAAAAAAGGAAAAATCATTTTGGTAACGGGACGCGGTTACGGACATCACCTCGGTATTTGTCAGTGGGGTGCGCGCAGTATGTTGGATTCTGGTAAAAATTATGCAGATATTTTAAATTTTTATTATCCAGGTACGGTATTGATGGAATTACGAATGTGATTATACTAATACCATTTAACAAAATACTAAAAGGAATTATATGCCTGGTTATCGAGGTCATCTTGTAGGCGGAGGCGTTGCATACCTTTGCTTGTTATGTATTTTTCATTCGTATGTTGTTTCACCATTAATAGCTTTTGAATGGTTTCTATGTGCGTTGTTGGGCTCGTTATTTCCTGATATTGATACGAAAAGCAAAGGTCAGAAATTATTTTACCAAGGTTTTTTAATAATATTTATTGTGCTGCTCATGCAAAGGAGATTATTACTCATGGCGGGGCTCAGTATAGCTTCAGTATTTCCGCTGATAGTAAAACACAGAGGAATTTTTCATTCAATATGGTTTTTAATGGGCAGCATGATGCTTTTGTTATTCTATATCAATAAGCAATTTCCCGTGTACGCGCCGCTGGTTTTTTTTGATGGTATATTTTTTATGGCGGGTATTATTTCTCATCTTTGGCTTGATTTGGGTATAAAAAAATTATTTAGACTGTGATCATGATGTAACAACTTGAAATCAGTAACAGCAAAAATATATTTGTTGTCACGATCTGGTTTAGAAGATATGGTAGAGATATGAGAAAAAATATTTTTTAAGCTTTGTAAGATATGCGATTCTTTAGTGACATATTTTTCTGAATTTAACGTATCAAAAATTGCATTAAACAATGCGTGTGTTTTATTAATGACATTTTCACTTATAGTAGAATTATTATCATCGAGCATATATTCTTTTTGAGTATGTAAAGCATTAAAAAATCCTTTGGAATATGCTTTAATAGGATACCACCTTAACGGTGACTCTTCTATCGTACGATACAATACTTGTGCAGTTAGCCAGGTTAATTTTTGAATATCTTTATCCTCTTGATTAGATGCGGTTGCGTAGCAACCTACCATCAATTGTAAGAGAAGCTTTGATTGTTGAGCATCGTTTTCTTCCGGTATTTTTTTTATTGGAATGAATAGGTTGATAGAAGCATCCGGGCTTACATTGGGATGATGCTCGGAAGGAAATATTTTTTGCAACGATAGCAAAAGATTTTCTGGTAGTGTGTCGGATGAATACATCATTTGTTGTAAATAACGATTGTCTCTATTGTCATATGCAAGGTAGTCATTTTGCACTATGCCGTTCTTAATTTTCCATGTACGTATACCTTGATAAATTAATGCTACAAGGTCTAAAGTAGTATTGTTTTCTAACGTTACCTTGTCGGATGGTTCCGTTTGCGAAAGGTTTTTTTTGAATTGCTCTAATTTTTGTTCAAACTTCTTAGGGTCAATACTTCTCCCGATAGAAGAAAAATTGTTTATAATTTTTTCTTCTTTTATTTTTTGCTCATCAATTTGTTTATTTTTTAATTTTCTTTGCGTTGAATATTTTTTCATGGCGCTTTGCAGATTGCATGGCGTTGATAATGCGATTGCAAAAAAGAATACAAAAAAGAGATAATTATGCACGGATGTCTCCTGGAGTAAGCCAAGAAATTATACCTAGGGTGCACGTACTAACTATAAATCCAGGAATTAACGGTAATACAGTTGCATCTAATAAAGGCCATAATCCAGCGGTTAATGCTCCGCTAACAATACCGGCTAGTGCGGCCTGCTTTGTAATCTTTGTACTATATAAAGAAGCTATCAATACCGGACTAAAGGCACTGCCAAGGCCAGACCATGCATACGTTACTAATCCCATCACGGTTGAGCTATTACGTGCTGCGATGATATAGGCAAGAATTGATACGATAACAATGCTTATTCTAAATACCCAAATGGTATGGTTATTGCTTTTTGATAGAATATGCTGTTGGTAAAAATCATGGGTAAGAGTACTGCCAACAACGAGAATCTGCGTATCAATAGTGGTGATCGTTGCTGCAATAATGGCACATAATATTATACCGGCAATCAATGGTGTGCATAATTCTTGGACCATGACAACAAAAATCAGTTCAGGATTAGCTAATGTTGTAAAATATGCGATTCCTAATAAACCTATTGCGGTTGCACTGATAAGGGTAATTATTTGCCATGTCATCCCAACGTATTTAGCTTTTTTCATGGTATCTACATTATCAAGCGCCATAAAATTAACAATAATATGGGGCATGCCAAAATATCCGGCTCCCCACATAATACCATTAGCTATTGCAATGAGATTTGTTTTTGAAAATGATGGAATGAATGAGAGAGGAACATGCTTAATTGCCGCCGCTTGAATAATATTTTGTATGCCGCCAATATGGAAGAATGCTATTATGGGAACGATCATAATAGTAATGAGCAAAAAAATTCCTTGAAAAAAATCGTTCCAGGCCCGTGCAATAAAACCACCAATGAGAAGATAAAAAATAGCAACGCTCAGCCCGATTATGATACCTACGTGATAATTAATATCAAAAATAGATTCAAAAACTCTTCCCATACCCGTTAGCCCGGAAGCAATATAAGGAATAAAAAAAATAATCATAACCGCGCTACTGGTCATTCGTAATATTTTTGTGGTGTCAGCATAGCGATGCTCAAAAAAAGAAGGGAGTGTGATGCTTTTGTATTGTTCAGTAATAATGCGTAATTTTGTAGCAATAAACTGCCAGGTTAAAAACATACCGCCGATTAATCCAACCGCAATCCAGGCGCTTGGTAATCCGTGGGTATAAATTGCTGCCGGAAACCCCATAAAAAGCCATGCGCTCATGTCACTGGCATGGGCAGCTATCGCCGTTACCCAATAATTGAGTGAACGATTGGCGAGCATAAAATCGGTTGTTGAAAATGAGCGTTTATGCCAAAAAAAGCCGGTACTAATCAAAAGAATGCCGTACAGGAGTAAAATTATAAGAAATAATATATTCATGAATTCCCTTTTGAATGCTTGTGATAATATTGGGTATTTTTAACTAAATGAGTGAATTACCGTTAAAACTACCCCAAGGGGAAATGCATAATAATGTTTATTATAATTCATAATTAAGTACCAGATAAAGTTTTTCTTTATAGTACGTTAAAGAGCAATTTCTGTAAAGACATTTTGATGCATATTTCCCATTTTTTTATCTAAAATATTGTTTTTTTTGCAGATTACTTTACAGTAAGCATGCTATTTGTTTCTAATGTTAATTTTATTTATCAATAAAATATAGGTTTGTTATGAAAGAAAATTGCACATACTATTCTTTTTTGATTTTTTTTATTGTTTTTTCTATGCAGGCTCAATGGAGAGATTCACAATTTACTACAAAAAACCTAAAACAATTAAAAACTAAAGAGTTTTTTAATGAAATAAATCAGCTTAAAGTAAATAATGAAAGCCTAAGGATAAAAGTTGAAGAACAAAATAATATTATTGATTACTTAAATAGAACCATAAAAGACAAGGAGCAAGAGGTAATTTCAGCAGGAACCGTTGTTATTGATGATGCTGCGCAGCAAATAATCATAAAGAACGGAGCAACGGCATATTTACAAGCTCAATCAAAACAAATTTTTAATAAAGGGACTTTACATATAGAAGGACCGTTTGCAGGTTCTATAATCAATGGCCAAACAGGAGAAGTAATAGAAAGCCGAGGTGATGGAAAAATAATCGTACATAATAATGCTTTACCAAGGGACTCTAATGACTTTGTGTGGGGTGTTTTTGCCGGCGCTTCCTTGTTCGCTGCCGTCGGTGGACTTGTCTATGTTGCTCATAGCAAATTAGTTCAAAAACAATAATATTTTGATGACGTCGGGTAATTTTTTATATACCATAGAGCTTTTAATATAATGATTGTATCTGATTAAAAGGATTATGGTGAAAAAAACAATTATCCTGATTTGTTATTTTGGTACGTTAACGGGTACTAGTTTATTTGCAAACAAATCTCAATATCACGGATTGTATGGCGCGCAAAATATGCACAGTAGTTGTTCTATGCACCGAAGTGTACTAAGAGATTTAGAATGTCCCGAAAAAAATTTTTCCAAAAGTCTTTTTAATCAAACAACGTTTGTTATCCAAGATAGTTTGACTGACATTGCCAAAATAACGGTAAAAGGGGGAGCAACGTTACACGTGTATGGCACGTTAGTAAAAGAAGTTATCAATGAAGGGACTATCACTATACGGGAGATTAACCCAGAATGTATAAAAAATAAAAAACTTGTACAACGGAAAAAGAATTTTTTTTGTGGTTTTTTTACCGGCTTTTCATTATGTGCATTGAGTTATTGTGCATACGTTATGTATAGTGACCTACCTCAAGCATGATGTAATAGCATTTAATTAGTTTGGCTTCTAAAATACGGAAATTTAAAAGCTGTTTACTTTTAACACAAAACTGCTATTCTTTTATATTAGTAATATTATTTTATTAGTGTGCTTATTTTTCTTATGTTAAAAAATGTTAAGAGGTTTTATGATTATCAAATTAGATTTTAACGCTATGCGCAAAGGCATTCTGACGGGCTTAATGCTTATTTCCATAGGCGGTTCTTCCCATGGCCATGCTTCATATATTTTTGATCAAAATACCACAAAATTGGCCGTTAATACGGTTATTGCTATTGGGTTAGGCTGTGGCATATGTAAATTAGGTTACGAAGCATATAACTTATATGAAGTACATGCGCTCAACAAATTTTGCAACCGCCTTGCAAACAATGAAACAACTTCAATTAACATTATGAATCATGAAAGAAATACTATTTTCTTAGATGATCAGCAATTGGTTAACGGATATGCACGCAGAATGGATGATTATGTTGCCTTATGCAGAAATGTTGCTGATGATAAAATAAGCCTTTTAGCTATTCAAGGTATAACCAATCATGACATATCTGCTTGGAAAAATAATGCCAAAGCTATAGATGTTATACAAAAAGCAGAACAATTTGCTCATGACAATGCAGATCGTTTGCACACAATTACAATGCGTTGTAGTTTTTTGCATGAGCGTAAGGCACTTATTGCATTAGCACATCTTGTGGCAACAGAAAATCAATCTTATTTTGAAAATTTGATTACTACCGTACGTAATCAAGGAAGTATTTCTGAAAGTATAGTGCGAACATGCTATCCTAATTGTGCTTGGCCTCTTCGAAAGGCGTGGCAAGAAATTGAAAAACGAAAACATGAATATATGCAATTATTACCTAAGGTTAATGCGTATGCAGATATCAGTATCGGTAGTTGCAGCCAAAAATATGTTGAATTAGCCAATGTTATCATTAAAGAATATGCGCATACGCAATCATTAATAGCAGGATTTTCTGCCTACACTGATGATCTTCGCATAGAAAAAGAATTTGAATTAAAAGAAGAGCTTGCTCGTCAAGAACGCATAAAAGCTGAGGCTATGAAAAAATCAGCAGATGCTCAACAGCGCCAGGCTTATGCACAAGAAGAACAAAATATTAATGCAAAAGAAAAAGAATTAGCATTGTGTAGAAAACAGTTAAGTGAAGTTAAACGACGTATTTCGCGCGGTGATACCAATTATTACCTACTACAAGAAAAATATCAGTTACAAGATAGAATTAGAGACCTCAAAATAGAATTATATGGATCATGGTCTATCTTCCAATCATTCTTTGAAGTATTAATTGATCAAGATTAACAGGAAGAGTGTTTATGAAGATGCTTCTTTATAAACACTCTTTATCTTTAGCATTCGGAATTAATTTCTGAATAGATTGCAGTATTTTTATTTCAAGCTGTGCTTGTTGCTCAATCTCATCGTTATCGAGGCGTTTTTCAAGATATTGTTGGAAGCTTTTTGTTTTCATAAATACTTTTTCCCGTGCAATTGATTATCAAGAGGCATTATCCGGTTGATGGTATAATGTTTCAAATTTTTCAAAATATTTTTGTGCATATTTAGAATTTAATTGACGCTGTTGGCCATCACAACCATTATTAATATCGGAACCTGTATAGATGCCATTTACATAAAAAACGTTAATCATATATAATCTTTTAGCGCCATATGATTCAGGATATCTTATTTGCGTTCCATAGTATCCATTGTTTTCTTCGTCATAACTAATATCCCATTGCTTTTCCATGCATTGAGCAGTCGCACATAGCAACGCTACAAGTATGCTGTAAATAATTTCTTTATACATGCTATTCCCCAGTAGGTTATGACAGATCATTAACATTAAATAGATTTAAAACATTTTTCGTTGTTTGTTGCGCGATTTCTTCAAAGGATGTAGTGCGTACTTCGGCCACAAAGTGTGCAATGGTGACAATTTCTTGTGGATGATTTTGTTTGCCGCGTATACTTTGTGGTGGTAAAAATGGAGCATCAGTTTCTAGCACCATGTGCCCGAGAGGTATTTGTTGTGCCACGGTGCGTAATAATTCATTTTTCGGATACGTTATCGTGCCACCGATGCCGATGCAAAAGCCGCGGTTGATGACTTCATCAGCAAATGATTGGTCTTCAGAAAAACAATGAATGATGCCACGTAATGGTTCTTTGTTATACTGGTCAAGAACGGCTAATGTTTCATCAGGGGCATTGCGCGTATGCACAATGAGCGGTAATGCATATTCAAGTGCTAATTCTATTTGTGCGCGAAATGCATCTTGTTGGCGAGGCAGATTGTAATCGGGATAATGGCGATCAATGCCGCACTCACCAATGCCAATAATTTTATGTTTTTGATGATCAGCTACTTTTTTTGCAAGGGCAAGAAAATCATCATGCCATTGCGCGGTGCAGTCATTAGGATGAATACCAATTGCTGCATATACTGCTGGAAAATTAGCCGCTAAAGTTATGCAATTAATGCTTTCAATCAAACTTGTCCCCACATTAATAATTTTTTCTACACCCATTTTTATTGCGTCATTAACAATGGTTGATGCATGAAAAATATTTTCTTTGGTAAGCGGTGTATCAAATTCTTTTTTTACCATCATATTTATATGACAGTGTGTGTCGATAAGCATAATTTTCCTTGAGATAAAGGCATTATTATATTTTTTTATTTTCACAATGCGTGATTGTTTATCATTATCCATACGATATATTGAGCGTTTATTATACCGCAAATTTGACAAACTTAGAAATCAAATTAGGCTATATTACGAATGTCATAGGAAGGCATTAAAAGAAAAAAGAAGAGATGATGAAGTACGCATTTTTAACCATTAAATCTAGGAGTATTTCTATGAACAAAAGCCAATTAATAGATTCTCTTAGTGAAGAAACAACATTCACTAAGAAGGATGTTGCGCGTTTTCTTGATAGTTTAGCGCGCACCGTACAACGTGCCCTTAAAGGTGGAGATAAAGTTCAATGGGCGAGTTTTGGTACGTGGTCAGTTTCACGCAGACCAGCGCGTAAAGGAATTAATCCATCTACAAAGCAACGTATTGATCTTCCCGCAGTTAATGTTCCTAAATTTAAGCCTGGTAAGGCATTAAGGGAAGTTGTTCGATCAGTTTAGTCAATTTTTGACGTCGAAAAAAGCTTTACCTAGGGTCGCTTCAAAGCGACCCTTTTTGCTTCTCAAAGACTGAATTTTTCAGTATTCTGGTAACAACATATCATATTGGCATATAGGAGAAAACCATGATAGATCTTGCTCTGTTACGAGAAAACGCTAAACATACCATTGAATTAATCAAAAGAAAAGATCCTTCCTTTGATGCTGATTTGTTATTACAATACGATCAAAATCTTAGAATATTGCGTACCGAAGTTGAAACATTACGCCACGAAAAAAATATACTTGCAAAGCAAGGGCAAAAGAATATTACACCAGAGCTGCGCGCCAAAGCAATAGAGCTTGGCGAACGAGTTAAAGAGTAGTGAAAAAAAATTACACAAACTCGAGCAATGCTTTCAGGAATTATATTTAATGTGCCCAAATATTCCAGCTGAAGATATTCCCATGGGCGGCAAAGAATCAAATAAAGTAATAAAGGAAGTTGGAGCCGAGCCACAGTTTAATTTTCCCGTAAAAAGCCACGTTGAATTAGGAACCAGCTCTTGGCTGGTTTGATTTTGCTACCGCTGCAACAATGACCGGGAGTAATTTTGTTTTGTATAAAAATGATGGCGTAAAATTGATATATGCGCTTACTATGTTAATGCTCAAACATAATCAAGAACATGGTTATTCGTTAGTTCTTCCACCCTATTTAGTAAATGAAGAATCACTTACTATTGCTAGTAATTTCCCCAAATTTCGTGAACAAGTTTATAAGGTTACTGAAGATCAACTTTTTTTAACTCCAACCGCAGAAGTGAGTTTAGCAAATATGTATCGTGATAATATTTTTACGCAACAAGAATTACCTATGCGCATGACGGCGTGGACAAGTTGTTTTAGACGTGAGGCCGGTGCTTATGGTGCTAATGAGCGTGGCTTCATTAGAATTCATCAATTTGAAAAAGTTGAATTATATACCTATTGCGAGCCGGAAAATTCTGACCAAGAATTAGATCGCATGGTTGCCTGTGCGGAGGATATTTTGCAAAAATTAGGCTTGCATTATCGAATTTCATTACTTGCTGCGCAAGATTGTTCTTTTCCTTCATCAAAAACATTTGATATAGAAGTTTTATTTCCGAGCCAAAATAAATATATGGAAGTTTCTTCATGTAGTAATTGTGGAGATTTTCAAGCACGTCGCGGCGGTATGAGATATCGTGAAAATAGTATGAGCAAACCGCGCCTGGTGCATACCCTCAATGCATCGTCATTAGCCATTCCGCGCTTAATGGTTGCACTAATGGAAACCTATCAACAGGAAGATGGTACTATTAAACTCCCTGAGATATTGAAATCATATGGAGTTTGGTAATACGTATGATTAGCCCAGAAATTATTGCAAAAATTCGTACCATTGAATTACGCACGAAACGGTTACTGGCCGGAAGTTACATAGGAGATCATGTAACCAAACAAAAAGGTTTTGGTTTCGAATTTGAACAGTTAAATGATTATCAACTTGGTCATGATATTCGATTTATTGACTGGAAAAGCTCTGCCCGTGCCAATAAGATGTTGATTAAAGAATATTGTGCTGAAAAAACAAGAACTATGATTATTGCGGTAGATATTTCGCAATCAGCTTTTTTTGGATCAATGCATGGCTCAAAAATTGATCTCAGTGCACAGTTAGCAAGTATTTTAGCATTAATCGGCAATTACAATAATGATATGGTTGGACTTATTTTATTTTCAGACGAGGTTGATCTTTTTGTTCCACCAGCAAAAGGAAAAAAACATGTGCACATGATTATGACAAAACTATTTTCAATAAAACCTACGGAACGCAAAACATCACTACAGAAGGTATTGCATTTTATTGGTTCATTGAAAAAGAGAGATTGTCTGGTTGTTCTCGTTTCCGATTTCATTGATCAACCTTTCCAAAAAGAATTAAAGGCAATAACGATGCGTTATGATGTTATTGCTTTGCGATGTTTAGATTCTTATGAAGCTGTTTTGCCCTATGCTGGTTTTATAAGGTGTCATGATATGGAAACTGGAACAGAACTTGTTCTTGATACACGTAAAAATAGTCGCAATGCAATTTCATTATTATTACAGGAACGGTTACGTGTTCAAAGTGATTGTTTTAAGCGAGCTGGTGTGAATTATATTGATATTCAAACCGGTAAAGAATATCTTAATGACTTAATTCGCTTTTTACAATACCGAATTCAATAATAAGGTTACCCATGCAAATTAATGATATTCCGATCTATGATTTATATGATATTTGGTATTATCCTTTTTGGTATTCATGGTGGTTTATTGCGCTCATTAGTGCTATTCTGTGTTGTATACTATTTTTTGTTGCATGGTATTGGTATCAAAAAGTAAAAAAAGCAAAAATTCTCAAAGAACCTTGGCACGATACCTTGAGCAGTTTGTCCGCATTTAATGTGGCGTTATTCCAAGAGGCAGATAGGCAGAAAATATTTTATACGCAATTAACTGAGATTCTGAAATATTATATAACACGGCGATATGCTATCCCACTCAAAGGCAAAACTGATCAAGAATTTCTTGATTCAGTTAAAGAATCGAATTTTCCTGAGGATTTATATCCTCATTTAGCATCAATAATGCAGGGGGCTGTTTTGATTAAATTTGCGCATCAAAGTGCAATTTCCGAACATATGCGTTATGATTTAATGCGCAGCATTAATATTATTAAACAGACAATACCGCATCGTACTACGTAACTCAAGAGGTTTTAGGGACATTGTTAACATTCAATTATGCATGTAATCCACGATCATTATATATACATTGGCCATTTTGCCCCTATAAGTGTCATTTTTGTGATTTTGTGGCTATTGCTTCCCATGACCAGTACATGGAACAGTATCATAATGCGTTACAAAAAGAGCTCAAACAATTTTTTAGTCATTATACGCCCGAAAAATTGCCGGTAAGCACGATCTACATAGGAGGGGGAACCCCTAGTACCTATCCCAGTCACTTGCTACTTGACACGTTTGATACACTAAGAAGTGCTACGGTTTTTTCGCCGACTATTGAAGTTAGCATTGAGGTTAATCCTGGAACCGTAGTAGCCGAACAGTTAGATGTTTGGCAGGAAGTTGGTATCAATCGCATTAGCATAGGAGTTCAAAGTTTGAATGATATGGTATTGAAACGATTAAATCGTCATCAATCAGTTAATGATGTTAATACTGCACTATCTGATATTAGCAAACGGTTTGAGGTTATTTCAGTAGATTTGATTTTGGGATTACCGGGTATATCTGCTGATGAGTGGAAAAAAATTCTAGCAACCGTTGTGCAATGGCCAATATCACATATTTCAATATATTTTTTAATGGTGCATGAAAATACGCCATTATATTTTGGTGTGAAAACAAATAAAATAACCTTACCATGTGATGATGAGGTTGTTGACCTTTATTTTTGGTCGATTGATTTTTTAAAACAACATGAATTTTATCAGTATGAAATTTCTAATTTTGCTCGTGTAGGATATCAATCACAGCATAATAGTGCATACTGGGAACGAAAACCTTTTAAGGGGTTTGGATTAGGAGCATGTTCATTCGATGGAAAAGTTCGTTTTCAAAATCAAAAAAACTTAATGGTATATATTGATGGGGAAGGCGATGAAAAAAAGATACAACTATCAAGTGAAGAACTCTCAGATAAACAAATACGGTTAGAAAAATTGATGTTAGGGTTACGCCAAACAAAGGGACTAGTTCTGCATGAACTATATGAATATTTGGCTCAAGAAGAAAGGGTAAAAATTTTTGATACTATTTCATTATTTGAACAGCAGGGGTTGATTATTAATAATCAAGGAACTATACGGCTTACGCCAAAGGCATTAGCTGTGGAAAATGAAATTATCACAAAGTTATCGTTATAGGGTGGGTTTTTAGCAAACAATCTAAATAGCTCGAATATTATTTTACTTTTTTAGAGGATTAAGCATGGCAAAACATGTTGGTATTAAACTTCCAGAAGATTTAATTAAAGCAATTAAAGGCGGCACCGTTGGTATATTATCTACTTTTTCAGAAAAAGGATTGCCACATACAACGCCTATTCAATGTATATATCCTAAAGGACTTGAAAGTATATTAATGACCATCCATAAAGATCATGTTGGCTATTACAACATGGTATGGCAAAAAAAAATCATGTTATGCTTTATGGAAAAGGATAATGTTGCGTATAGTATTTTAGGTAGAGCAGGAGTTGTTCGCGCACCTTCGTTAGTGCATCCCTTAATGAATGTAGTACGCATTGATATTATTGATATTAAAAGTGATCGATCTACATTGACGCGCATTGAAAGTGGTGTGCGTTGGAGTTATACTTCATGGGAAGCGGAAGAGTTAGTGAAAAGTTTGATCAATGAATTAAAGGAATTATCAGAAGTTCTCTGATAGTAATGAGGTTTACTATGAACATACAAGGCGCTGGTTATTTATTGTTTTTATCGTTATTACTTACTACTGCACAGGGAGCAGATATTCCTTCAGGAGCAGAAAATGTTGATCAAATACAACCTTCTGGAGAACCCGCTAAATCGATTACGGCCATTCCTATCGAGGTTTCTGAAAAAACAATACCGGAACCAATTGGCCCGGAACAGAAAAAAACGATAGAAACTCTATCGACTCCAAGTATTGCCATAGGGCCAGTTTCAGTTCAAGAAAAAAATGCACCAGAAAATGCGATGCAAAAAACTGACCAACAAGCAGTGAAACAAAAATCAGCCCAAGCCGTAACAAAAGAAGCTGTGGCAGAAAATCAGATAAAACCAGAAGTTCCTACCTCGGCAACTAAACCTACGCCAGCGTCCGTTACCCCTAAAATACCTACGAGCCCAACACTCGCATCCGGCACATCAGCAATACTTACTACATCAGCTGCCCTTTCTATTCTTCCGGCAGCACCGCAAGCAGTAACACCGGTTCAACCTGAACAAGCAACCGAAGAGCAAACCACTCCCGTATCAGCTGGAAAGACAACCGAAGAATCCGTAGTTGCTCCTGAGCAAAAAAATATAGCTCAAAAAAATGATCAACAGGAAATGAAAAAAACTGCCGAAGCTCAAACAGGAACACCAAAAGAAGGAATTGATACGGTTGATATTGAAGAGGGTGGAAATTGGCTTCTTAAGCGAAAAGCATTAGAGGATACGGTTGATACGATTGAGCAAATTAGTCGCGTTTTTACCAAAATGATTGAAGCTGCGATGAAACTTAGAATTAAACATAATCAGCTGAATAATGAATATGATATTTTTCTAAGTGGCATTGGGTTTGATTTAGGAGATCTCGATAAGCTTTTGAATGATTTGTTAGAGGAACTTGAACGTGAACGCAAGCGCGAAGGCGATTTAACTGATGAAGAACGAGAATTAATAACAGCTATTGGTGAAAAGAAAAAAGAGATTGAGCACTTACAAGAATCATTGAAAATGTTACAGGATCTTGATGCAAAAATAGTTGATGCGATGATGACCATGGAAAAGCAAGTTGAAACTGCTAATACCTATCAAAATCAGGCGTGGAAGAATTTTCAGGTTATCAAAAAAGTACTCAGTGATGAAAAAGCTGAAGAGTTATATTATAACACCGAAGGTTTGTTTAAAAGCGTTCAAGCAAGTTATCAATATATACAGGGTTCACTTTCAAATTATTTTAATGAACAAGCAGAAGCATTGCGTAATCAGATGGCTGTGATAAAAACATCGATATCTTCATTGCAAGCAAATGGCATCGATTTGAAAAAAGAGCTGGAAAAAGCTGAACAATTGGATCAAGAACGTGATCAAAAAAGAATACATGAACAAGAACATCAGGAAGCAAAAAAAGAAAAAGCAGAGGCAGAAATAAAGCAAGAAAAATCCGGCTTTTTTGCTGGCTTGAAAAATGTTTTTAATGGCTTTATTCAGATGATTGTTAATGCTCTTTATTTTGTCATTAACGGTATAAAGGGACTCTTTTCAAAAAAGTAATAGTTATTAATAGATAAGTACCCCACTATATTGGCACGTTGAAAATAAGTGATACCCGAAATTACTATAATTTCGGGTATTTTGCTGTCGTAGTTGATCAAAGAGCATAAATCTGCTACATTTCTGTTCATACAACATTTTTTAAAGCCGAGGTGGTGAAATTGGCAGACACGCAGCCTTGAGGTGGCTGTGGGAGAAATCCTGTAGGGGTTCGAGTCCCCTCCTTGGCACCAAATATTGTTTCTTAAAAAAAGAGTAGTTACGTAGAAAAAGATAAAATTTTTTGAAAGGATTTCATGAGCATTTCAATACGCAATGTTTTTTCAGCAAGCTTCTTTGTATGGCTTACGGCAGCTATTCTTGGATTATGTTACTTGTTTACTATTTCCGATGGTAAAATAGCGCTACGGCAAGACCGCCTCAAATTCGGCATCGACCTTGTGGGAGGAACGTACATTACGCTTGAGGTACAAACCGACAAAGCTCTGGAAATTGAATTAATTGATAAAGGACAAAATATACTTAAGCGAATGAAAGATGCTCATATAGCTTTGCCAATTGCGCAGTTACAAGAAAAAGATACACTTATTTGGAAATTTGAGACTATTAATCAAGTATACGATGCGGCTCAGTTTATTAAAAATGATCCATCGTTTGTAACAAAGAGTGATCAACAAGAATTAAGAATACAATTTAAAGAAAGTGCCGCTCATAAAATTAAGGAATGGGCAGTCCAAGGGAATATTGAAGTGTTGCGCACAAGGCTTGATAGATTGGGAGTTGGTGAAATTCATATAGCATCTCAAGGTGAAAAAAATATTGTCATTGATTTGCCCAACGTTGATAATCCTCAAAAAGCGCGTGCAATGATTGGCAAGCCTGCGTTGCTTGAAGTTAAATTGGTAGAACGATCTAGTGGTAGCAAAGAAGATATTCTTGATGCGTACGATGGAGAACTACCAGAAGGAATGGAGATTTTACCCGGTAAGCCTGGGGCCGATGGTTTTGCGCGACAGTATTACTTGGTTCCTCGCTATACTGATTTAACCGGGCGTTTACTTAAAGATGCTTATGCAGGATTTGCTGAAAACACCCAATCTGGAGTAGTTGTTCATTTTAAATTCAATCCTGAGGGCGGCGAAAAGTTTTATGAATTAACGCGCAAAAATTATAATCGCCAAATAGCATTGATCCTTGATGGGGAAGTTATTTCCGCTCCTCGTATTTCGGTGCCTATTAGCACAGAAGGGTATATTCACGGTGATTTTACTACTGAAACTGCTCATGAACTTGCATTACTGTTAAAATCAGGAGCATTTGTTGCACCGGTTAGCTTTGAAGAAGAACGTCAGATTGGGCCTTCATTGGGTCAAGAGTCAATTCGTCAAGGGCTTATCGCTTGTTTAGTAGGATTAATTTTACTGTTTATATTTAGCATATTGTTTTATAAGGTTGCCGGGTTTTATGCCTTTGTTACCCTGTTATATAATTTATTGATTATTATGTTGGCGTTGTCCTGGTTGCACGCAACCTTAACCTTGCCCGGTATTGCAGGTATGGTTCTAACCTTGGGTATGGCAATTGATGCTTCGATTCTGATTTATGAGAAAATTAAGGAAGAATTGTCGCGTGGTGTTACGTTAAAAAAAGCGGTCGATGTTGGTTTTTCTGATGCAATGACCGTCATTCTTGATTCGAATATCACTACCTTCTTAGTCGGTATTGTTTTATATAAATTTGGAACAGGCCCTATTCAAGGGTTTGCCGTTACGATGATGGTAGGTATTATTGCAACATTGGTAACAGGGTTATTCTTTTTGCGTTCATTATTTAACTTTACGTTATATAATTTAGATGTGCAAAAATTGAAAATTTAAGTATAATTAGTATGAAATAATAAGGATAACTATTGGCGACGTAGCTCAGTTGGTTAGAGCGGCGGAATCATAATCCGTAGGTCCGCGGTTCGAATCCGCGCGTCGCCACCATTTAAGAACAGTATGAAACTTCAATTAAACACACCACTTTTATTAACATTATTCCGTTTATTATTTTCTCCGTTTGTTTTACCAATATTATTGGTACTGTTTTTGCCGCTTAATATTTTGTGGGTTAATTGTTTATTGGCAGCCATTTTTATTTTGTTTAATCTGACCGATTTTTTAGATGGCTATTTGGCTCGGCGTTATAAACAGGAAACAACGTTAGGAAGAATTCTTGATCCGATAGCGGATAAGTTTTTATTATTCGCTACATTAATTGCATTAGTAGCCGTCAAAAAGATCTTTTTTTATTGGGCAATTATTTTCATTGGAAGAGAATTTTTTTTAATGGCGTTACGGTTGACGGCGCTTGAGCACGGATTTTCAATGCCAGTTTCCTGGTTAGGAAAAAGCAAAACATTTGCACAGGGTGCTTATTTGACTATTGCGATTATGAATAATTCACAAGATAATTTTCAGTTAACCTCATTTGATAAGCTTGAAGCATTATTATTAATTATTGCATTAACCATATCAATAGTTTCTGCCTACGATTATTATCGAGATTTTATCAAGAAATTTAATCGAGGGAATCTTCTTGAACATCATTAGTTTATATATTTCTATTGTAGGATTTATTATTGGTTCAATTCCTTCCGGTGTATTAATTGCACGGTTACAAGGAATTGCCGATATTACTCAGTATGGCTCTGGCAGTAGCGGTGCTACTAATGTGGCAAGACTATTGGGTATATCAAATTTTTTCCTTGTTTTTTTTCTTGATGCATTCAAAGCCTTTATTTATTTATTTATTCTTAATTGGTACGGCGTTGCATTAGTAGTACAAATATGGGCAGCGATGGCACTTATTGTAGGAAATACCGATTCAATATTTTTGCAAGGCCGCGGTGGTAAAGGAATTGCCACCAGTTTTGGTGTATTAGCAGCGCTGGCGCATTACCTGATATTACCAATTTCATGCGTATGGTTTAGTATTTTTTATGCAACAAGAACGGTGGGGATTGCATCAGTTGCTAGTTTAATAAGTCTTCCATTTATTGCATGGTACCTGTCTAATATGAACATAGTGATGCTCAGTATTTTTATTGCGGCATGGTGTTTAAAAAAACACACCGATAACGTCAAACGATATTTTCATCCTAGTAAATTTTTTCACAAAATATAGGTTGATCTTACATAGATCGATAATTTTATGATCTATGTAAGTTTTATAGTTAGAAAAATGAAAAAAAAATTAATTTCTCCGTATCCGATTTATATCAAGAAACTAAGTATTTTAAAAGAACTTATTGGTTTTTTTTTAATGATTACATTTATTGCTTATAAAAATAAAGATTTTGGAGACTTTGAACGAATTATTTTTTTGCCATTACTTTTTCTTGGGATAATTATGATAATAAATCATCTGCAAAAATTGTTCCAAACAAAGCCAGAGCTTATTATTACTCATGAAGGCATTCACTTTTATAAATTGGGCTTTCTGGCTTGGCGTGATATAGATAAGATATACATAAGAAATAAAAAATGGTGGCATTATTTCGTAAATTCCATCCAACAATTAGGGAGGATTACTTTTTGTGTATTGCTGTTACAAAAAATTGGGAGATGCTAAAAATATCAATTTTTAATAGGGGTGCTGGTGTAGTGGTGATCCTTGACGAGAGTACCGAACAAATAATAGTTTCCCATAAATTGAATATTTCGGCTCAGCGGCTTGAGAAACTATTGAGCGGTGCGGGAATAAAGACATATTCTGGCCAAAATTATTGTGCGTGGGACCGATATAGATAATCTAAACATTCTATTTATTTGTAGCTCATGCTTATCTTTGTTACGATAAGATTAAATATTGTAACATAATAAAGGTAATTCTATGTATTTCAGTGAAGTTGTAGAGGTTTTTGAGCAGATAAGTCAGGTAAGTTCTCGCATTGAAATTACAAAATATTTGGCAGCTCTGTATAGAAATGCTAGTGCACAGGAAATTCAAATTTTATGTAATCTATCGTTAGGGTTACTTCGTCCTCCTTATAAGGGAAATCAATTTAATTTTGCTGAAAAAAATTTATTGAATGTAGTAACGCAACTACTTGGTGCATCAGAAAAAGAGATCAAAGAGCAATCTAAAAAAATGGGCGATTTAGGGTTAGTGGTTGCTACACTTGGCACTTGGAAAAGTACGCATAAGTATACGGTAGAACAAGTGTATGCTGATTTATGTACCCTAGAAGAGGTTAGTGGCAAAGGATCAAGTGAAGAAAAAAGTGAACAAATTTTAACGCTTCTTAAAAAAGTTTCTCCGTTTGAAGCAAAATATATTATTCGTATCATATTAGGTATTTTGCGCCTTGGTTTTTCTGATATGACCATTATTGATGCACTTTCATGGATGGAAGTTGGTAGATAAATCATTGCGTGAACGCATTGAGAATGCGTATAATATTTGTGCTGATATTGGTTTGATTGCAGCAGATATTAAAAGAGCAGGGATATGAAGGAATTGAAACAATGAACATTACACGTTGGTATCCCAATTCGTCCTGCTGCTGCAGAGCGATTGCCAACGGCAAAAGCCATTGTTGAAAAGATTGGGCCGTGTGTTGCGCAGCCAAAATTGGATGGATTTCGTTTGCAAATTCATATTGATAAACGCAAGAAAAAACCTAAAATTCATTTTTTTTCACGCAATTTGCAAGATATGTCAGCAATGTTTCCTGATTTAATGGCAGCATTTGAAAATCTTGACTGTGAAAACAATCATTTGTGAAGGTGAAGCAATTGTCTATGATCCTAATACCGGCAGCTTTTTTACAATTTCAAGAAACGGTAAAACGTAAACGAAAACATGGTATTGAAGAGGCAATCAAAGAATTTCCATTGCAAGTATTTATATTTGATCTGATGTATTTGAATGGCAAAGATGTTATGAATCATACCCATGAAGAACGCCGTGAATTAGTTATTACAAATTTTTGATGTTAGTAAGATCGCATTGTTCATGTTATTGAAGAAAAAAATGTAACTACTGCGCAAAGAGCTTGGAAGATTATTTTAATGACAATATTGCATCAGGCCTTGAAGGTTAGTGGTAAAGCGACCTGATTGCAATCTATCAACCGGGCAAACGGAATTTTAATTGGATTAAATTAAAACGCCAAGAAGAAGGGCATCTAGAAGATACTATTGATTGTGTGATTTTGGTTATTATGCCGGTGAAGGTAAACGCGCGCATTTTGGCATCGGTGCATTTTTAGTTGGTGTTTATAATAAAAAAAAAGATCGTTTTGAAACGGTTGCAAAAATTGGTACCGGTCTTAAAGATGAAGAATGGAAAGAGCTTAAAAAAAAATGTGATGCAATTACAAGTTGCATGACAACCAAAAAATGTTGTTTGTGCAAAAGAATTGTATCCTGATGTTTGGGTGAACCCAGAAATTGTTTGCAGAATTCGTGCTGATGAAATTACCCTCTCGCCATTGCATACTGCCGGCAAAACTGAAAGCAAATTAGGGTATGCATTGCGATTTCCGCGCTTTATGGGATATCGTCCTGATAAATCAGAAGAAGAAGCAACCACACCACAAGAATTAAACGTTTATATGAAGATCAATTTAAAAAATAAACGGAAGCAGTTTCTGACTGATTAAATCTTTAAGATTATTTTCAAAAATCCCTATATTTTATCACATCTACCAATGCCAATCCAAGGTAATCAAAAACAATTTTTTTTGAAATATCATATTTACATGTATAGGTCAAAAAAATACGTTATAAAATCATTAAAGCCTATTGTTTACGTATTTATTACGCTATAATCTTTATGTGTTGGCCCTATAAGTAAAAACAAAAAAAACGAATCACCTTCATGAAAAAAATAATGTTTTCCCTCACTCTATATAGTATCATGCTACAAAGTTATATTAGCTTTTTTGAGGCACGAGGAGCTCTCAAAGCTCCCGCTAACGCGCAAGAAACGATGATACATCTTGAAAATAATATAACGCTTCCTATCAGCTTAGAAACAGCAACATGGTTACGCAATCATGCTACTGTTCTACAGGAGATGAAAAAAAATTTAGGCGATAA
>CAVUUR010000010.1:0-74290 GCA_963744715.1 uncultured bacterium
ATTTTTAGAAGTGAGTTTTTGATAGGCAGCAGTTTCTGTTTGCTCCATTGCAAGAGCATTAGTGCATAGCATTAATAAAAACAGTACATAAAACAACTTCATAAAAACTTCCTTCAAGTAAGTAAATAATATAAAACATAAAAAGTTCTATGTAATGTAAAAAAATATTTCTGGTTTGTACAGGAACGTTACAAACAATTTGTAAACTATTCGTTGAACAGCAGCAACGTACATTTAGCACGGAATAATTTCAGTAATAATACCGTGATGGCGCGCATAAATTTTTGCTTCTGTTTCCATAACCGCTTTTCTTGAGGCGATCGACTTTTGATTCGATAAATTCCTCTTGTTCATCGATCATATGGAATAATAAATTTCCTGATTCAAGATCTTTTTTGATCGTTTCGATAACATCAAACGATAAATCAGAACCAGTCAATTCCAAGAAGTACACAAATCGTTCTACTAATGATTTTAATAGATCATCAAGTTCATCTTGATTTAAAATATCCTCTTGCATAAGGTTATCTAAATGCAGGGAAATATTTTTTCTAAAACCCATGTTTCTGCCTGGTCTAAGGGACTCCAAATAACTTTGCTCATCATTGTTTCTAGTAAACCAATTGTTTTTGTCGTAACTGCTCTTGCGATACGCTTCTGAACAAAGGCACTATGGTGTAATGTTTGAACATTCTGGGAAAGCCCATTAAAGAATTGTTCTGGATCTTTTTTAAATAACGAGAACCCTGATAAAAAAGTTGTATATAATATTTTTTTAACGATATTTTTTGCTTCAACGAACCATGATACTTGTGGTTGTTCTACAACGTAATCTTTAATCAGCTCAGGGAATCGTGCAAGGACTTGCGATAAAGCATCCGAGGTTATGTATTTGCATGATTTAATTTTATTGTTAAAAAGACGCAGTGTTGATTGAATATAGCCACTTTCCTGACCACTTTTTTTGCCATATTCTAAAAATTGAATAAGAGGATGAAACGTGTGTGGTAAAACTTCTTGAGCAAATTCTTTGCGATTGAACGTATGTTTTAAAAAACAACGCATGCCAGATCGCGTGAATTTTGGTGTACAGAGTGACTGTAAAAGCTTATCATAGTCAGTGAGAGACTCTTGCACTAACGGTTGAGTAAAATATTGATTATCGAATGTTTTTACATTATTAATAAAAAGAACTAAAAACATAAAAAATAAACTATAGACTATTTTTAATTTCATTGTATTACTCCTAATTAAAAATAGAGTTAATAAACTATTAATAAAGCATCGTAGCATGAAATGATTATATTAGGCAAGGTGAGCTTAATAAAAAAGATTTAATTAGTGTTTATGAGGTATAGAGATGGCATTATTTACATATCAAGCATTATCAAAAGATGGTAAAAAAGTTAAAGGGACTCTTGATGCGGCGTCTCCTGAATCTGTTCGCGAACAATTAGTGAAAAGTGGTTTCTATCCTATTAATATAACCGCAACGACACAAGAAACGTATACTGGCTTTCAACGAATTATGTCCTTTTTTGCTTTTAGGGTTTCCGTAAAAGAAAAAATTTTATTTACCAAACAACTGTCGGTATTATTAAAATCAGGTGTTCCCTTGTTGCAAGCATTGGAACTATTAACCGAACAATTCAAGGGCCGACTGCATACCATACTGGTTGATTTAAAAGATGGTATTAAAGAAGGACAATCATTAGCCGATGGGTTGCGAAAATATCCCCGCGTATTTGACAATATTTATGTGCAATTAGTCAGAGCCGGTGAAGCCAGTGGCAAGCTAGAAGTTATTCTAGATCAGCTGACAGAATTTATGGAGCGCAGACAAGTTATTACCAAGAAAATCAAGGGGCAATGACCTATCCAATTATTCGATTGAGTATCGTTGAACTCGTTGTGGTGGCATTATTAGTTTTCGTGTTACCAAATCTTGTACAGAATTTTGCTGCTCAAGGAGTGCAATTGCGATGGGCAACAGCACTATTGATGGGGATTTCTAATTTTTTAACATCTATTATATTTTTATTATAGGATTTTTAGTCGTTATTTTTTTTGCATTCAGTATTGGAAATCAACAAAGCAAGGACGGCGTACGTTAGATTTTTATTAAACTTAAACTGCCCATTATTGGTTTTTTTGCTCGCATGGGAGCGATTGTTCAATTTTCGCGGACGTTGGGTATGCTTACTGAAAGTGGCGTAAATTTATCTGAAATCATTAGATATCGTAGTTAATATTATTGATAATCGCATTCTAGCTGATGCATTATTTGAAGCGCGTGATAATATTATTAAGCAGGGAAGAATTGCCGAATATTTACGGCAAACTAATATATTTCCTCCGATTGCTATTTATTTAATTAATACCGGCGAGCAGAGCGGGCAATTAGGTTTTATGTTATTAACTGTTGCTAAAAATTATGAAGATGAGTTATCAGAATATTCAGACACCTTGTCATCATTATTAGAGCCTATTATGTTATTAGTTATGGCCGTTGTTGTTGGATTTATTGTGTTATCAGTAGTACAACCGATGCTCAATCAAGCATCGTTATTTAATATGTAGAAAGGATTATTATGATACAAAGCAGAAGGCATCTTAATGCAGGATTTACCTTTATAGAAATTGTCGTTGTAGTATTAATTTTAGGATTATTAATGGGAATTGGTATTCCCGTATATAGAACCTTTACTGAAGGTGCCAGGGAGAATACTACCAAAGCTAATTTGAAATTGCTAAAAAGTAGTCTCGATCTCTATCACGCGGAACACAGTAAATATCCTGCTCGTTTAATTGATTTGGTAGAACGTCCAAAAGGTGATGCAGGAAAAGGTTGGAAACAATATGTACAAAAATTACCAGAAGATGGTTGGAAAAATGCTTTTTATTATAAAGTGTTACCGGCGGGAAGCAAACATCCGTATGAATTATATTCGTATGGGTCAAATGGTCCAGAAGGTAGTGCACCAGAGGAACGCTTAAGTGCCTGGGACTAAAGCCGGATTTACGCTTTTAGAATTAGTAGTAGTTATCTTCGTATTGGGATTGCTTTTACGTATTACAGTACCAATGTTTGTGAATCGTATACCTGGGTATAAACGTAATGAGTTTATTACCCAGGTTAGTTCGCTTATTAAATTAGCGTGGCAAAATGCGTTGATAACGCAACGCATGCATAGAGTATGGTTTGATCTTGAAAAAAAAATAATGCGCGTTGAAATAGTCAAACCTAAAAAAAAGGGGAATGATAAAGAAGAGTTTGAGCCGATTTCTGTTTCATATTTGAAGAGTGAATATCATTGGCCTGAAACATTTTTTATTAAGCAACTATATGTTGACGGAACTAATATTCTCAATCAACCCGGGGTGAAAACAGAAACGGCATGGGTTTATGTTTTACCAGAAGGATTAATGCAGCCAACCATTATTAACGTTGTTGATACTGCCGAGTCTGATGAACATAATAATGAAGGTAAACAGATAGGGCTCGTTGTTAATCCTTTTACTGCGCAACTGAGTGTATATGAAACATTTGCAAAACCATAATACGCACCCAAAAGGGATGACCCTTGTTGAAGTAATGCTTGCCCTTTTTATGATAGGTACGGTGCTCACTACATTATTTGTACTAGAAAGTACCATTTTTAATAAGGTAGCCGATTATTCAACAAAAATTGGACGTATTTTTTTGTTAAAAGAAAGATTATTTAAAGCACACTTTGAGCGTGCACAGCGTATAAAAGCACAAGATAAAAAACAAGAAGAAACAACGAATAACGTTACTATTTCCTATGAGCTTAAAAAGCCTTCAAAAGATTCAGTATTAAAAAAGTTTGATGGTATTATGATTGAACAAGTAACGGCCTCCTGGGATGAGTTTGGAGTTCAACAAAAAGAAACGATGATTAATCTTGTATATAAGCCGGAGAAAAAAGAATGAGACTCGGGTTTACGTTGATTGAACTCTTACTAGCCGTTTCCTTTTCATTGATTTTGATAACAACATTGTTTAATAGTTTTTTTCAAATGACCAGAGTTGTTCATAGCGCCGATCAATTAATGGATAATGATACGCGTATCAGTACTATCAACAATCAATTTGAACGAGATATTTCTGGCATTTTTGTTCCGGTTCAAGCAATAACTGAAGCAATACAACCGCAAACAACCCCAGGGTCTGCTCAAGCACAACCGGAAAAAAAATCACAACCTCTGCAAAAAGTTTTTTATAGCACGAATAAAGAAAATGTAGTATCAGCACTTACCTTTATTACTAATAATCCGATACGCATTTATGAAAAAAATAAACAAGGCACCAGTAAGCCGTGCATTGTTCGCGTAGTGTATACCTTGGTTAAAGAAAAAGAAGCTGAAAACTCCTATGCTTTAATGCGCCAAGAAGGAACAGATTTAAATTATGATGCGTATAAAGCAAAGGCAAGCAAGCCTATTATTGCTTATCAACTTGCTGAGCGGATTAAAAGTATTACCGTTGAATACAAAGTTCCCGAGCAAAAAAATAGTAAAGCATCCGAAGATAATAATCCTATAAAATATGATACACATAAAGAATGGCCTGGCAAACAACAAGCAGATAAACCGCCATTGATACCGCAATTTATAACGTTCAAAATGATTTTATGGGATGCGCACCGACAAAACGAATATGAATACACGCTCGATTATAGCATCGCAGCCTTTGATAGTAATAAGGCACTTTCATTTAAAGCAACTTCAACGGCAGGAACAGCGAAAGATTTGGTTCCCTCGACGACCCAGAACAAAACGGGAAAATCAGGTTCGCCTAGAATAAATCCATTTGCAACAACGCAAGGATCGCGATGAACAAAACAACCAATCAGCAAGGGTATGTGTTAGTATTAACGGTTATGATGTTGAGCATCGGTATTTTAATGATATCGCAATTTGTACAACAAGGTATGGTTCATGTTCATTTTGATCGCATTATTATTGATCGTGAACAAGCCCGGTCGATGGCATTGAATGGTATACAGCTTGCTATGAGTCAATTGTCTGTTTTAGATACAACAACGACAACCACTGATAATAATAAAAGCACACAAGATTTTTTAGAAAAAGTTTTTCCTGCATTAAACCGTTGGCAAGAAATTACGTTTAATGGTGCCAAGGATGGCGTTGATGGGACGATAAAATTTTGTATTAGTTCTGAAGATGGGAAAATTGATATTAATCAAGTATTTGATTTTCAGAAAAAAAAATTTAAGAATGAAGATGCCGGCCAAGGCGATATGAAAAAAATAATGAAAGAGTTTTTTTTAAGCATGAAAAAGTTTAGTAATGATAAAGATTTGTTTGATACATTTGAAAAGTTTTTAAAACAACGGCACTATAAATTTAATGATGCAACTGAGTTGTTAACTAATGCGGAGTTCCAGACAGTGTTTAGATCTAATATTTTTTATGAACCGCCATCATCTGAACAAGATGTTAAAGAACGTCCAGTTTTTTTGACCGATATTTTTACTGTTTTTTCACAAAAATCGACTATCCAGCCGTGGTTATTATCTGATTCAATACAAAGAATTTTATCCTTAAAAACGGCATATGGTTCTGATGAAAAACAGCGCAAGGATCAGATAAAACAGCTTTTAAAAGAAAAGCCTTTAAAAAAAATGGAAGATGGGGATATAAAAAAAATACAAGAATTATGGGACACGTATTGGCAAAAAATATATGGAAAAGATTTTAAAAGTTTGCCTCAAGAAATTGTGAATTTGTTTACGTTAAAATTTGAACCAATGGTATTTTCTGTGGTATCTTATGGCATAGTCGGCCAAATAACACAGAAAGCACTGGCTATTATAGAAAGATTTAAATCTTCAGAGAACAATACCTTCTTAATAAAAAAATTGTATTGGCTTTGATCTAAAGGAATTATATTGCAGATTAAAACAGAAACTATTGTCGGCATTTTTATTGTTGCTGCGTTATGTATATTTTTTTACATGAGTTTTTTTCTTCGGGTTTTTAGACTTGATCGCATGAAATATCAATATTATACCGTTTATTTTAATGATGTTTCAGGTCTTGAAAAAAAGGCAAATGTTAAAATCGCAGGGGTCAACGTTGGTTGGGTTGATAGCATAGATCTTGTTGACGGCCATTATCAGGCAAAGGCGATAATTGCCGTATTAAAACGATATGTTTTGCGAGCAGATGCGCATGCGGTAGTACGGCAAGAAGGATTACTAGGAACAAAATATTTAGAAGTTATTCCTGGTGATTCCATGTTGCCGATTTTAACACCCGGTAAAGCATTAGAAGGTCCTGGAAAATCGCCGGTTGCCATTGATGATATTTTATCGAAAGTTAGAGATATCGCAGATCATGTAGAACATGTTACGGCATCATTAAAAGAAAGTTTTGGCACTTCTGAAGGCAAAGAACAATTGAAATCTATGCTTGATAATTTTAGTCAAGCGGCAGAAAAAATTGCTGCATTCTCGTCAACACTCGATCGAACGGTAGCGACCAATGAAGAAAATGTAACGAGCATGCTGAAAGATTTTAAAGATTTTGCTCGCGATATTAAAGATAATTTCCCGGCGCTCAAAAACTATATTGAACGTATTTCAGATTCAATCGATCGGGATATTAGCAGAGTTGCGGATAAGTTGGAAGTAACGGCTAACGCACTAGAAGATGCTGCTTTACAAGCACGCGATGGCTTTAAAAACGTTGGATCTATTGCACAAAAACTTGATGAAGGAAAAGGTGTTCTAGGAAAATTAATCAATGAAGAAGAAACGTATAAAGATTTAAAATTAACCGTTCAGGGTCTTAAGAATTATTTCAATAAAATGGATACGCTTATGATGGTTCTTGATGCCCATAGCGAATACATGTATCGTCCTGCGGAACACGTGCGATTTGAAGATACAAAAGGATACTTAGATATCAGAATTCACCCTAATGAAGATAAATTTTATATTTTACAGCTCGTAAGCTCACAAAAAGGATCCATTAAACGCAGCATTGTTAATAGAGAATGGTACGATGAAAATGGGATGCCATTATTGCCAGGCCCACTTCTTGCTGAAAAAATTGCGATACCTGAACTTATTGGCGTTATTGAAACAACCGATAGAATGCTTGATCAGTACAAATTTGGATTCCAGTTTGGAAAAATGTTTAGAGATTTTGCGGTCCGATTCGGGCTTTTTGAAAATACGGTTGGCATGGGTGTAGATTTTGATATTCCTCTGGGAACTGATAAATGTAGATGGGTTACAACCTTAGAAGCCTTTGATTTTAGAGGTCGCGATAGAATTAATGATAGCAGGCCACACTTAAAATGGCTTAACCGCGTCTTCTTATTCCGTAATTTCTACTTCACCTTTGGTGCCGATGACTTTGTAAGTAAAAATAATGCTAACGGATTCTTTGGTGGAGGTATTCGCTTCACTGATGATGATATTAAATACTTCCTCAATCAGGTTGGATTGCTTGCAGCGCTTAACAACGGTCCATAATAGATATCAAAAATATAACCGTGCATCACCAGTTTACGTATAAAGGATAATTCTTTAGTATTCTGCCGGTACGTTGGTATTTATTTTATATTGGGCTATCCAACTTATAAAAAGTTCCTTCAAAAATAGAAGTTTTTGTAAGCGTTCAGATAAAGTGGGTAAGGTATATTGATACGGAAAAAATCGTGCAATGCGTAAGGTAGTAAGTATTCTTTGCATACGAATTAACCGTTTAACGGTGTGTATTTCTTGATCAATATCGCGTAAAAAAGTAATAAACGGTGTTAAAAAATCAGTCAGAGTAGATTCGGTTTGATAACGCTGCTGGATACTAAAAATAAGATCTTTAGATACCTCTTTTTGTGACATACTCAATAAATTTTCAAAAGAAACCGTCTGTTTCCAAAGCCCCCACGACGTTGGGTTTGAAAGTTTATGGGTTAATCGAACTAATATACATTCAACAACGACGTAGAGTGTTGCTAATGAAGCAAGAATTACTCGCATCTTATGTTCTTTTACATAGGTTAGACAGAATTCTGAAAAATTTAATGCACCGTTTTTTACGTGGCCATAATGCTCGGGAGAAAACAATTGATGAAGGTAATTGGACGTTTGATTCATCAAATTTTGACTAACCACGGTTTCTTGTGTGATAGTACTGCTATTTACTGGCGTATTTTGTATAGTAATATTAAAGCTAGGTAATTGCGTTTTAGGTTGCGTATCTTCTGCGTAAGCTGGTAATGAAATTAATACAACAACACCTATAGAAAATATTTTTTTCACAGTATAAATTCCTTTTTTTTACAGACTAATTAAAAATGAACATGCCTTATACTTTTAATTTAAGCAATATTTCTTTATTGTTATTTTTGGGCATAAATTTGAGGCTATCTATGAAGTAAGATTTTACCAATATTATTATTGAGCAGGACTTTTGCTAAACATGAGCAAATATTCGATGGAATCGGGGGTCGGACATTCCAGGAATTGATAATTGCTTAATGAGTCAATACTGATCAAATCTCTATAAGTTTCATTGTATTTTTTCGATTAGCAAGTTTACCCTGAAAACCGGAATTTTTTACCCCGTGCTACGATGGGAATTTATCACTGTGCGCTAACAAAAGGGCAAAATAGCAATTGACAAATTGAATTTTTAAAGATAGTATATTAGTTATTGACAGTATATTAGCTTTTATTATTTTAATGATAGGAGATATCCATGATATCTAAATTTAAACTTTTTTTACTATTTAATGTGTTTATAGGGCTTGCTTCAGTAAAGATCTCTCGAGGCACTGAATCCCCTGCTGAGCAAGAGATTAGCCGTATTGAATCACAACAAATTTCTGACATGGAACAAGAACTAAAGCGAATAGTGGAAAGGCAAGAGGACAGAGAAGCTATCAAAAAGCATCAAGAGCTCTCTTATGTCTTGAGGGTCATAGCAAATATCTGCTATGCGCTTCCGCTACTAATTAAGTGATTTTGAATATCGTTTAAAGAATCTGCATGAAGGGTCAATCGGAGATTTTTTTATGGATGAGGCCGATGCTACATCGCATTAATTTTTCCGATCCTTCCCTTTGCTTGGTGAGTTGGTGTAGTAAGGCGTTCATGTTTTTACATAATTAAAAATAAGGCACATTACTAAAAATTGAATGTTAGTATGCCTCCGATGGAATTAACTAACAATGCTCGCGATCCATTAAATCCTAATTTATAAAAGGCGGCAAGTTGAGGTTTAATGTATGAGTCATCACATATGTCATGTTGAAAGTCATACGATAGATTGAAAATCATATTATGCATAGTCCACTCTTGTAAGCTTTCCGCAGTATTAGCAACAAGTTCAGAAAACTGATTGGTGCATAAAGCAAGTCTATCATCACCATGCTTCCAATATTGGTAGGTTGCACTAACTGATAAACCACGCCATATTTGGTATCCTTCAAGATATATATTAAATCGCTGTGTAAACCCAAAATCTTTATGCGCATTTACTTTTGCTAAAAATAAAAAATCAGTTTGTTGTGGAAATACTTTGATGCGGCGCAAGCGAGTATTGCCAAATAAATAAATAAATTCTGCATCGATTCCTCCTCGAATATGGTCAATCCACGTTATATCGAGTCCGCCTCCAAAAATTAATCCCACAGAACCATCAAGGCCAAAGGGAATAAAAAATATTTTATCATCATCTTTTTTTACACCGGTGGGAAAACTTACATTAAGGCGTCCATTTAATTGTACGTCTTTTAAAATAGGTTTGCCCTGAGGAAAATTGCGTAACCAATCAACACTAAAAAGAATATCCCCGAGTCCGAGTCGATGCCATCCAGTGAGATTAAGTGTTGAATCAAATTCGTGTACTCGTTGCAGTAAAACATCAGTTAAGTTGGTTCTTATAATCTCGTTGGTAGTATCAGTAGGGGTTAAATCAACAAACATAACATTATTAAGTTTTGCCGAATAAAATGGAACGTGCAAACCAAGCGTAAAATGATGGGCCATATGATAACGGAAAGCAAGGCCTCCTGCTTGTACATTAAGATGTCCGGTTACATTAAAATTTCCTCGTACACCATCATCTGTTGGGCTGTCAAGTACCGTATTGAAAAAAATTGACATAGGGCTTGATGCTGGAAATCCTTGAAGCATGGCTAATGCATCTTGGCGAGGAGTAAATATTTGCAAAGGATTAACTTTTTCGCCTTCGGCATTAAAACCTTGTACTTTTAATCCTTGCTCAAACCAACCGGTAACCTGAATTTTTGTCCCATGCCAATATGGCGGCCTTAAGTTAATATCCCATGGTCTAAAAAGATTTATAGGAAACATGCCGAAAAGCGTTATAGAAAAACTACTACATACTATGATCAAAAATATTTTATGGTGTATTCTCAAATTCATCGATAATCCTTTGAAATCTGTTAACGTCTAAAGGAAAAGATTATACGGTATTATTAAATTTTCCAGAAGCATAATTTCTAGTACCAAGTATTGCTACGGCAATACCCGTTTTTTAGCTACTATTTTCATTATATTGTTATATTTTTTTCTGCGCATTGAAAACTTGCAGTTCACCTTTATTTTACGCAAAATTCTAAAAAGAACTACTATTTTAAACGATACATAGTTTTATAAAATTTTTTTTTATTTTCAATTTAAAAAAAATATAGTATATTGTGCTAACATATTGCATTATATTTTTTTATTTTTTTCTTTTAATTATTAAAAAATAATTATTTTACTACTGATGGTTAGGTTAGTATGCACACTAAAATATTTTCTGCGACAACCATAGGTGTTGATGCACATGGCGTCGAGGTAGAAGTTGATTTGTCGTTTGGCATGCTTCAATTTTTTATTGTAGGTTTACCGGATACGGCAATTAAAGAAAGTCGCCAACGTATTCAAACAGCATTAAAAAATAGCGGTATTCGTTTGCCTGAACGTAAAATCACCGTTAATCTTGCTCCAGCTGATTTGAAAAAAGAAGGCACTCTTTTTGATTTACCCATAGCTATTGGCATTTTGCAAGCATCGAATCATCTTGCAATACCCCAAACGTTCATTCAAGAAACGCTCTTTTTAGGAGAACTATCATTAGATGGCAGTATTCGGTCTATTAAAGGGGCCTTGCCTATAGCCTATGATGCGCAAAAATTACACAAAAAAAGGATTATCGTTCCGCAAGAAAATGCGCATGAAGCGGCACTCATTGATAACATAGAAGTTATTGGTGTACAAAATCTTGTTCAATTGATTGGTTATTTGCGTAATGAGATAACGATAGCACCAACAGTTAACACCATGCCATCTAGTACGAATCCCACCACAACAGGCTTAGATTTTAATCAAGTTAAGGGGCAACATCAGGCAAAACGGGCTTTGCAAATTGCTGCGGCAGGTCGTCATAATATTTTATTTATGGGCCCACCCGGTTCTGGAAAGACGATGTTGGCAAAGCGGTTGCCAACCATAATGCCATCAATGACCTTTTCTGAAATTCTTGAAACAAGCAAGATTTATTCAATAAGTGGAAAATTACCTTCACGGCAACTTATTGTAGAGCGACCATTTAGAAATCCTCATCATACTATTTCGCAAGCCGGATTGGTTGGAGGTGGAACATTTCCACAACCGGGAGAAATTAGCTTAACGCATAACGGCATTCTTTTTTTGGATGAATTAACTGAATTTAAGAGAGCAACGTTAGAAGTATTGCGTCAACCATTGGAACAGAAAATAATTTGTATTTCTCGTGCAAATCATACGGTAACATTTCCTGCCTCTTTTTTACTTATTAGTGCTCTTAACCCATGTCCATGTGGTTTTTTAGGTGATAGCAAGCGAACCTGCCATTGTTCAAAACAAGCAATTATGAATTATCTTGAAAAACTTTCAGGACCATTACTTGATAGAATAGATATTCAAATTAATGTTCAATCATTAGAATATGATACGCTTAAAGAAAACAACAATTCCAATCAAAGTTCATCGACGCTATTTGAGGGTGTGCAGCGTGCTGTTGCTATGCAAAAAAATAGAAATCATGACAAAATTATGTGGAATGCATTCCTGACTACCGATCTTATTGAGAAATTTTGTATTTTAACACCAGTGGCGGAAGAATTAATCAAAAAGGCCTTTGATCGTTTGCATTTGAGCATGCGTGGTTACCATAAAATTTTAAAAGTAGCGCGCACCATTGCCGATTTAGAAGGCCAAGAAATCATTAATGATATGCACATTAAAGAAGCTATCACCTACCGTTCTTTAGATCAAAGTATTGAGCGTATTAAAAGTTAATTGTTTTTTATTTGCAGTTACGATAAAATGGTGTGTTGTTATCTATGATTGACAAGCAATTTTCTGTGACAAAAACTACTGAACGAGATCAAATAAAAAACATACGAGTAGGGTTGATATGATTGTCGGTATTGGTATCGATTCTGTTGAAGTTAATCGTTTTGCGGCATGGCAAACCTATTGCCATAAAAAGTTATCAAAAATTTTTGGACCAGAAGAAATAGCCTATTGTTTGCAGTACTCAGTTAAATCGGCCGAACGGTTCGCAGTGCGGTTTGCTGCAAAAGAAGCTTTTTACAAAGCGTTATGCACAGCAATCCCTACCTTATCCATTCCTTTTTTACGTTTAACAAAATACGTTGAACTGCGTAATAAAGTAGATGGAATGCCCTATTTGTATATTGATTGGAAATTAATGGGTTTTGAGGCTCAGGGAACCACTATGCAACCATGGGTTTCACTTACCCATACCAAAAAAACAGCAACAGCTATGGTAATTCTTGAAAAGTTTCCGGTAAATGTTTGACAAACCGAAAAAACTCTTTATTATTGTACTAATAAAACTGATTAACAATTCTTTATGTTTTGTGAATAATATTGTTCTTTATTTAGCAAATGACGCGGGGTAGAGCAGCCTGGTAGCTCGTTGGGCTCATAACCCAAAGGTCGCTGGTTCGAATCCAGCCCCCGCCACCAAAATTCTAACGTCTCTTCAAAACAAATAGAATCTATCCCAAACGATCTTACATCACCATAGTAGTAGCATTTTTTTAAGAATTATTATTATCCTTATCTTTGGAATGTCTTTTTATTGGTGACATTTTTGCGAATCTATCTTTAATTTTTCTCAAGGTGGGGGATCCGCTTGGTGAAGTAGACTGCGGTGAAGATGAGCCAGGAGATCCAGTTGTGCCTCTTCTTCGCATGAACTGAGTAGTTCCAGAAACCCAAGGAAAAATGTCATTTAAACGTTTATTATATACCGTTGTGCCGTAGGTTAATTTAGTATCATCATCTTTATCTGGTTGTGCCCGATCAAGTTCGTAATATACTGTTTCGATAAAATTACAAAGGTCTCGTTTTGTTTGTTTTTCTTCTTCAAAAAGTAAACGATTAACAATATCGGTAATATCAAGCGGGTCATAGTTAATAAGCGGTAAATTAAAATTGATAACACCATCTCCCTGAATAATAGATACTTGTTGTGATTTGCTCTCAAATCCGTTATTTTTTCCATGTTTTTGAGTAATGACTAATGCTTGTGCCGCAAGAACAAGTGGTTCATAAAAAGGATTTATCCCTTTGAATTTTTTATTTTCTAGGGCTCTGTTATAAATAATGTCAGCATATGAGTTATCAATTTCATCATAAGGCCCCTCGATTTTGTTGGTGTAGGAACTAATACGTTCTTCCATAGCAATGATACAAGGGAGATTGCATAGAGTACTTAGCATGATCATCAATACAACATGGTTATTCATAATACCCACCATTATTCTCTTTTTTATATTAATTTTAGTGAGATTGCCTACGGTGGGTCAATGAATAACCATGAATTGTGCTTTTTGATATCAAAAAATTAGTTTTTTAGATGGTTAAGAATAAATAATTCTTTGCGGTGCATTTTTTTATAATCAGTATCTTTAATATGGTCATAACCAAGTAAATGACAAATTCCATGTACTATAAGGATACGCAGGCGTTGCTCAAAGGTTGTGTTGAGTTCTTGTGCCGCATTTTTAACATATTCCAGTGAAATAATAAGATCGCCAAGATTTTTTTCATCAGATGTTTTGGCTTTAATACGGTTACCAGCTTTTACGGTAGTATGAAAAGGAAATGCCAAAATATCGGTTGGGTTGTCTTTATGGCGATACAGAGCATTATAATGTTTAATGGTCTTATTAGTGGTTAACATAACTCCTACAGCAAAATCGGAATAATGCAAAAGATCTAAAATATCCTGAATATCCTGTTTTAGTTGTTTAGTATTAACAATAATTTTTCGTTGCGTATTTTTTATAGTGATCATGTTTTTATAGTACTTTGATCATTTTTTACATTTTTTTAGGTATTTAATGTTGTACAACTACTTTTATACTTACGATATTGTTATGAGTTTCAAGTGACGCTGAAGGTAATGTTCCTATGGTGTAGGTAACTTTTGCTGCGTGCGTTATTCCTTTAATTAATTGCTCCTGTTTTTTGAGCAAAGTAAGATTGTGTTCTTGCGATGAATATAGTTCAAGAACATCGATTGGTGTTTTGAGAGAATATTTATGTTCAGTTTTTAATTTTCGCACATTGGTTATGCACATAATTACTAAATTCATTATTGCAATACTGTATTCAAAACTAAAATTAATTTGAGTTTGCTCAAAACGTGTTTTGTGAATTGATGGAATAGCGCAATAATTTTTATATAATTCTTGATAAATAATTTCCGTAATATGAGGCAAATAGGGTGCATACAATTGTAAAATGCGTAATCCAACGGTGTATAACGTCCAATGAGTAGAATCAATTTCACCTTTGCTATACAATTCTGGTTTAAATAATTGTTCCTTAATCAGTTCAAGATAATTATCACAAAAATCATGCCAAAAAAATGATTCGGCACATCGAGTGCTAGATTAAATTCATATTTATCAAGATACTGCTGATAACGGGTAAAGCACGAGTAGCGTTGTGTAAAATCCATTCATTAATAGTGCCCAAATATTCAGGGCAAGGTTGTCCGAGCGGGTATTTGCTGGTATGTTCATTAATAAAGAGAAAAGCATTCCATAATTTGGTCATTAATCGTTGGCCAATTTTGATTTGTGTTTCTGAAAATGCGACATCTTGGCCAAGATTGCCTGATGCGGTCCAATACCGAATAACATCTGCCGGATAGGTTTTTAACAAAAATTCCGGATCGGTTTTTGAATTTTCTTTTGATTTTGATAGTTTTTCTTTAGCTGTCACTTAGAACATGCCCTGAAATAACAATATATCGCCAAGGGATAGTTGCTTGATGCATCCATACTTTGATAATAGTATAGAATGCCCAGGTGCGAATAATATCATGCGCTTGCGGTCGCATACCCATCGGTAAAAAATTCGTGAGATTACTATCGGCGAAAACACTGATATCTTTTCGATTGAATAATGAATAACAAATATAAGGGGTCAACGAAGAGGTATTCCACGTATCCATCACATCAGTATCGGGAATAATAGTAGTGCTTGACGCATTGTGGACATGAGCACCGGGATAAGGCGATTCTTGCGGATCGATGGGTAATGATGTCTAATGGTGCTAATAATATAGTGCCACATGTAAGTGCAATGCCATGCAGGAAACGGAATACCAAAAAAACGTTGCCGAGAAAGCACCAATCCCACTGAATATTTTCTACCCAATTTGATAACGAGCTTTCATAAATCCGGGATACCAATTAATTTCATCACCCAATGCTATAAATTTTTCTTTATATCAAAAATATTTAAAAACCATTGTGATAATGCATATATATTCAATTTCATTTTTGCATCGCTCATGTACATTAACCGCATGTGTAATAGGTTTTTGCTGCATGCAATAATCCCGTTTCTTTGAGTGCGTCGAGAACTGCATTACGCGCTTCATGTACCTTTAATCCAGCCAAGAAAACCGGTTCGCTACTAAGCATCGGCCATCAAGACCGATTGATTGGTTTATAGGGTAGATTATATTTTTTATACCAATAATATCAGTTTTATCACCAAAGGTGCAGCACATAACAAGCCCAGTTCCCTTTTCCGGATCAACACTTATCATCAGCATAAATAGGAACTTTATGATTAAAAAATGGAACTATTGCCGTTTTTCCCAGCTAAATGTTGATATCGTTTATCAGTGGGATTATAAAATACTGCAACACAGGAAGGTAAAAATTCTGGGCGCGTGGTACCAATAAGAAGTTCTTTGCCATCTTCTGTTTAAACACAATATCATTAAAAAATGATGCTTTTTCAACATCATCTAATTCTGCTTGTGCAACGGAGGTGCGGCAATGGTGCAATAGAATGCCGGTTCATGCTTGCGATAAATAAAACCTTTTTTGATATAAACGAATAAATGATTCTTGTGAAATTTTTCGTGTCGCTTCGGAAATGGTTGAATAACGGTTGCTCCAATCAACGGAAAGCCCCATGCGTTGCCATAGTTGTTGAAACTTTTCTTCGACCTTAATAGTTTCTTGCAAACAAACTAGTAATAAATTCAGATCGTTTCATTGCATGTGCATGAATTGTCTGTTTTTTTTCAACAAAACGCTCAGTTGGCAGCCCATTATCATCAAAGCCAAATGGATAAAAAACCGAAAATCCGGCCATTCTTTTATAACGTGCGCCAATATCAGTTTGTGTATAAGAAAAAATATGACCTATATGCAAAGCCCCCGAGACGGTTGGCGGTGGCGTATCGATACTGAACAAAGGGCCCCTGTTATGTTCTATTTTATAGGTCTGTTCTTTGTGCCATTGATCTTGCTTGTTTTTCATGCTAATGATAATCGTATTTTTTATCCATAGTTATTTCGCATTTTGATGATTAATAATTGTTGCTAGTATACTACATTTTTCACATATATTCTAAATTATTTTGTGGACACCTTTTTAGTTATAAAACTATCGTATTACTCTCTTTTTTAACCTCATTGAGCGCCATAAGAGCTGTTTCTTTTATATCGGGGTCGGATGTTTGTGCTATAAGCTGTTGTAATACCATACATGCTTGATGACTATTACCCATAAATTGGAGGCATGCCGCTATGCGTAAATCAAGTGCTGGAAAAATAGTTGGATTATATTTTTTTATAGTTAGAAAGCATTGAAATGCCTCTTCCGGTTGCGAAGTGTTGAAATAGCACTCAGCTAAATTATACCAAGCTTGAATTTGTTGGGGTTCTTTATTAATAACGCTTTTCAAGACCGGTATTGCATCAAAAAATTGATTGTTTAAGAAATAAGCATCGGCTAAACTAAGTGCATAGTGAATGGAATGTGGTTGCAATTCAAGTAACTTGATAAAAGCAAAAATTGCATCGTCGTATTTTTTTGCATCTACACTTACTTTTGCATAAACTGAAAATCCAATTTCGTTATCATAATCAGCTTTTGTGCACGCTGCCTTAAATGCTTCAAAGGCCTTTTCGGTGTTCCCCTGTTCAAGATACAGTTTTCCATAATTAAAATATGCTTTGCCATAATAAGGACGTAAATTAATGGCGCATTCCAGCATTCGTTCAGCAAGGGCATATTCTTTTTTAATGATTAAAAAAGAAGCAAGATTATTATAGCCTTCAGGGTAATCTCGGTGAATGCGAATTGCTTGCTTAAGAGTGTTAATCGCTAAATCCAATTTGTTGGTTAATGAATAAGCAACAGCCAGATTGTTCCAAGGATCTGGGTAGAAATGATCCATTGATATAGCTTTTTTATATAAGGGTATTGATTCTTGCATTCTTCCATGTTCTGAAATAGCCACGCCTAAATTATTGTAAGCACGAGCTTTTCCGGGGGCATTTTCGACAATGTTTGCCCAAAATTCTTCGGAAGAACGCCATACTTTATTGCGGTTATACGTTAAATATCCTGAAAGAAGTATAACTAACGCTATGCAAGAATGAGATGCAAGAGAAGAAGATATGCGACGGTTGATTCCGGGAATATGCATGTAAAGCAAGGTTATTATTTTTACAATACCAAATGCTAATAACAATAAAATTCCAAATGATGCAGAATATGTCTTGTAATCGGCAAGTAACTCTGATGATGGAATAATGGTTGATCGTGGCGCAAGAGCAATAGTAATCCATAATGCTGCAAAAACGATTAAAGAAGTTTTATCTTTTTTGATCATGTATACGACCATGGCTGCAATAATAATTAAAAGTAATAAGGGGAGGATGCAATCAATTGAAAAAAAATGGTGTACCAATTTCCAGTCATATTCAACGCTAATGGAAAAGGGCCATATAAACATTCATAAGATAGTGAAGAATGACTTTGAATTGTGAAATAAAAAAATGTAACGGTTTTATTGGCTCAGCAGGATTTTCTGTTAACACATTGCCGATATTATTATGCGCTACCATCGATAACTCCAAATAGGTCTCTGAAGAAATGATGGTTTTGAGTAAATAGATATAGATTCCCAATACTGTAAGAAAAAAGAGTATATGAAGAGGTATACGTTTTTTGAAAATATGCCAATCGCCCTGTGCAATAAAAAACCAATCGGTAAGCATAATGAAAAGAGGGGAAACGATAGCAATTTCTTTGGTGCCGCAGGATATTAATGCAAGTGCAAAAGTGAGCACCATGAATACATAATATAAGAACAATATACTTTGTTATGTGTGCTCGTAAAAAACAAAAACATAAGGCGATATCATACAATAGGAAAGCGCAAGTCCTTCAAGTTGACCTTGAATTACATAGGAAACAGTTTGTGTCTGTACAGGATGCAATAAAAAAGCGGCAGCTAGATATGAAATCGGAAATTTATAATAAGTAAAAAATGACTGTTTTTTTATATGAGCAGCCCGTTAATAAAAAAAGAAAAACAGTAATACCGGCAATACTATGAGAAGTTACATTAACTACTCTGTAAATAAATGGATCAAATTTCGCAATGCTATAATTGATTGAGTTAAGCCAATAGCTAATCCATCGAGTTCCGCTAAAACATGATGAAAATGTTTGATGCCGAATATAGTAAAATTTTGAAATATTAGCGACATCATCAAATTGAAAATTATAATGTAACGATGGATAGTAAACAATAGTTGCTATAATAGATAAAAGAAAGGGAGGAATATACCAATGAACCCATGTTAAGGGGGGGATCTTGTATTATCTGATTACTACCGATAGCATTATTTATGGTACTATTTTTTTTCTGATGAGCCTTTGTCATACTATCTCCTTTTTTGCTTCATACTCATTTTTCTATGCTTAATTACTCATGAGATTTATTGTACTCTTGCAGAAGTTCTTGTCGAGCCCTAAATTGCATCTGATTGATTTGACCGTCTCAGTAATTTACTTTAGACTATTACAATAAGTATTAATTTTATCAATCCCCTTTTTTAGAGCATTGTTTATGGTTAGTTTACGTGACATAGAATTGATAATAAAAATTCTTACGGTAGGGTTTGCTTATATTGTTGGGGAAACAACAGCCGGCTATGCTCAAGCATGGATTGCCAAATATATGGGAGATGACACTCCTGAAGAGGCCGGTTTTTTAACCTGGGAACCCACTGGTACATATTGATCCTATCGGGCGGTCTTATTACTATATCTCGGTATAGGATGGAGTAAGTATATACCCATTAATCATGATGCTATACAAGGCCGATGGCGCCTTGGGATTGTTTATTTCTCTAATGTTATTACCTACCTTATAATAGCCGTCAGTTCGCTTTTTTTATTGGGTATATTTTTTGGTAGCACGATGTTACAGGTAGCATTATCGATGGTGTTGATCAATGATGTTTCCTTATCAATACTCAATAGTCTTTACCCACATGCTTCTTCATTGATGCTTACCTCATCGTTTATATTAATAAGTACTCTTTCTCTAGGTGTTGTTTTTGCCGTACTTAATTTTATTATTGATGGATTTCGCTTTATTATGGCGGCTTTTTTTCAAGATCATGAGGATTTTAAGGAAAATAATTTTTTGACATTTATAGTACCGATTCTTATAGTGGTTACGTTTTCTTCATCATTACGAACCTATTTACTCTATGGAATTTCATATATTAGCTCTTTAGTATTTCCATTCTTAGGAGTTTCCTAATAATGCAGTATGAAAAAAATGCAGAATTGTTAATGAGAGGCACCGCACAGGTTATTCCTGAGCAAGAATTAATAAAAAAATTACAACGGAACACTCCGTTACGAGTAAAGCTAGGAATGGATCCAACAGCGCCAGATTTACATTTAGGGCATGCCGTAGTTCTTTCCAAGTTAAAGCAATTTCAGGATTTGGGCCACGAGGTAATCTTCTTGATTGGTGATTTTACCGCCCGCATTGGTGATCCGACCGGAAAATCAAAAACAAGGCCATCATTAACGGAAGAAGAAATAGCGCATAATACGGCGACATACTTTGAGCAAGTTAGTAAAATTCTTGATCCTAAAAAAATTACCATTCGTTTTAATAGTGAATGGTTGGGTAAACTTACCAGTAAAGAATTTGTTTCCTTATGTGCTAAAGTAACCTTATCGCGCCTGATTGAGCGTGATGATTTTGCTATGCGCATGGCAAAACATGAATCTATTGGTTTTCATGAATTATTGTATCCACTGATGCAAGGTTATGATTCGGTTGCATTAAAAGCCGACGTTGAATTGGGCGGCACTGATCAAACATTCAATCTATTAATGGGACGTTATTTGCAAGAGCAATATGGGCAAGAACCGCAAGTAATTGTCACAACGCCATTATTAGAAGGGCTTGATGGTGTTCAAAAAATGTCAAAATCATTAGGTAATAGTATTGGGTTAATGGAACCAGCCGATCAAGCCTACGGCAAATTAATGTCAATATCCGATACCTTAATGTGGCGTTACATGGAAATTTTGTTACATACTTCGCCAGAACAAATTAGTAGATTGCAAGAATCGGTTGCGGCCGGCACGATGCATCCGATGGCATTAAAAAAACAAATGGCGTATGATATTGTTGCAAAATTTTGGTCAAAAGATCAAGCGAGTGCAGCACAAGAACAATTTGAAGCATTGTTTCAACGCAAAGATTATTCACAAGCAACGGCCATTGACTTAGATGTTGAGACAGCAAATCCGTTACCAATTGTTGAGCTTCTTAAAAAATTACAGGCAGTAAAAACATCTTCAGAAGCCTATCGCTTACTTGAAGGGGATGCCGTGAGCGTCGATGGCATTATCATTACTGATCCTAAAGCAATGATCTCATGGAAATCGGATATGCAGATCAAAGTTGGCAAACATCGCATCTATCGCATCGCTTAATTAAGCATGTGTCGATAAATCATACAGCGGTTCGCGATTGGTTTTCCCTTCCGATAATAAATGCTCGCCTTTAATAGTAATGCGATGTTGTTGTATATAATTAAAAATTGTTCTATAGGTTAATGCGCGTTGTAGTATGTTGCCATCGATAGTATAAAATGATGGAACCTGCGTCGAGTTAGCGACAGCAAATCCATAATATCTATGTGAAGGGTTAGTTATTTTTGATCGGGGATGAAAAAATTCTCCTCGTGCCACTGCGCCGGCAAGGGTTGTAAGGAGAGGAATATGAAACATATTACCGAGTTTTCCATCCACATACTCTTTTTTTGATAAAGGTAGTAAGTAGCCAATGCGTTGCTTGCACATATGAAAATAAGCAGTGGCCCCAGTATCAAAACGATAACCGGCAAATAATGAATTGCCGAAGGATAAAGATATTTCTGCATTCGTGGGTTTGGTATCATACCAACTAGTGCCTCTATACAATAGCCACTGCGCTTTTTTTTCTGCATCGTATTCTGTCGTAAGTATTTTTTCAAGATGATCTTTATCCAAAGAATCTATTTTTGAGTGTTGGCAATATTCTTGATACGCTGATTGTTTAAAATCAGTATCACTATGGATTTTCATATAATCATGTTGATGAGCGGTACTTGGATTTAATGAACGTTTTTTTAAAAAATCAACAATATAATTATTAAGAAATAAATGACATTTTTTTACTTCTAACGTTCTGTTTATTTCTTCAAAAGGCAACGCAGTTTGATCTAAAAAAGTTTTTTCAAGGGAAGTTGTTAATGCAGGTTCTCCTCGATTGAAATATGATTGATAATGAGGGTAAGTATTGTAGAGCAACCCCCCCGAAGCTTTTTTAATAGTTGTTTGGTTGTGATCGATATAATTCATGAAAAAAAGTTCATACATCGTAGTTGGTATAAAGGCAACCTTAATACCAGGAAGTTTCTCAGCAAGTTGTTGTTGCATTGCGGCAATTTCATTATCATGATAATTGTTATACAACGTACTCATGGGAAATTGATAATGCAGTTTAATATCGTAAATAATTTCATGTTCTTTTTCGCAAATGGGTGAACCATCTTCCTTATAGAATACTGTTTCTGCTTGTGCGGTATGTGATTGTTTAACGTTGCGCGCAACAGAAGCTATCCCGCCCAATAGAGCATGAATGCTTTTTGAAGCGCTTTGGCCTATAGTATGTGCTTGTTGTGTAAACCAAGTACTGATGTTTGCTAGTAATGGTTGTGCGCTAGAAGTTATGTTAATTGCTGGTTGAGTATTTTCTTTTTTTGCTTGCGCAGATAGTGGCATACATGCAATAGTAATCAGCATTGTACCAGTTATAAAACGTAAAAAATTCATACATATCCATATTCAAGTATTAAGGTTGGGTTCATATAGTGTACTTATGTTCATTATCTTTAATATTAATGCGATGTTGTTGTATATAATTAAAAATATTTGTGTAAATTAATTTTTTTTCTAGCACACTGTCATTGATAGTATAAAATTCAGGAATCTCCGTCCCGTCACAACCGAAAAATCCTTTTACATTTAAAGGATTAGTCATTTTTGATCGAGCATGAAAGAACTCTCCTTCTGCTACTAAGCCGGCAATAGTTGTCAATGGAGGAACATGAAACATCTGGTTAAGCGTCCCATGAATATATTGTTTCTTTGATAAAGGTAGTAAATAACCATTGCGGCTTCTCCACATATAAAAATAAGCATTAGCCGTAGTATCAAAAAGATAACCAGCCAAAAATGAGTTACCAAAAGATAAAGAAATATCCCCTGAAATATCAGGTTTTATATCATTTTTATCTGTTCCTCTATAAAGTAACCACTGTCCTAATTTTTCTGCATTATATTCATTAGTAAGTATTTTTTTAAAATTATCTACACTTGGAGGCGTAAGCGTTGGGTCTATTTCCTGGTCAAGCGTTGGGTCTATTTCCTGGTCCTGAAATGCTGATTGTTTAAAACCAGTATCATTATAGATTTGCACATAATCACGTTGATTGGCGGTGCTTGGATTTAATGAACGGTGTTTTAAAAAATCAACGATATAATTATTGAGTAATAAGTGACAATTTTTAACTTCGGTAGTTTTATTTATTTGTTCAAAAGGGAGATCAGCTGGACTATCTAAAAAAATTTTTTCAAGAATATGCATGCGTTTGAAAAAGAATATGGTTATGGTTGTGTTTTCTATAATTTCAGGTTGGTGATAATTATAGATTAATCCACCCGACGCTTCTCTGATGGTTGCGCCATGACTATTAACGTAACTCATGAAAAAGAGTTCATACATCGTAGTTGGTATAAAGGCAACCTTAACACCAGGAAGTTTCTCAGCAAGTTGTTGTTGCATTGCGGCAATTTCATTATCATGATAATTGTTATACAACGTGCTCATCGGAAATTGATTGCGCAGTTTAATGTCATAAATAATCTCATGTTCTTTTTGGCAAATAGGAGCGCCATCTTCTTTATAAAATACTGTTTCAGCTTGTGCGGTATACGATTTTTTGAATTGCTGGGCAGCCGTATGTATTCCTGCGGATAATGCATGAAGATTTTTTAAGGCATGCTGACGTACATTCTGTGTTTGTTGTGTGCACCAACTGCGCGCATTTGATAATAAGGTTTTTGTGGGAGAAATTGTTTCATGCTTTTGTACCATTGCTTGAGCAGCCCATGGTGCGCATGAAATTATAACAAGAAGTACAAATCGTGAAAAAAACATAATTATTTCCATATTTTTATAGATTGCTACATTATTGATAATATTTCTATTATAAATTATCTAAAAATATTGTCAATGTCCCCTCCTCCCTATTGGCAGGAGAATGAGTTTTGATCTAAAATATATGGAAATAGTCAGATATTATACGGGTAGGGTACTGTCTTTTTTATATCCAATTGTCGCCCAGAAGTAACCAGTACAGATACTTGGAATATTTTTTAACTTTTTAACTGTTTCTTGCATATCACGTGTTAATTGATCAATATCTTGATCAGACAGAAAATGAGATGATAAGTTTTCTTGGGTATTCATGGCGTTATTTAATGTATTTGTTTTAACATCATTTTGCTGCATGCATAGGGTAACAAGAGAATTTAATAGCATCAAACACAGCATTGTTTTATGAATAGAATTCATTAATTTCCTTTATAATTTTTTTGAGTTTATTTGCGGTAAACTATAACAATACTAAATATTTTTACAAGTTTTTTATGGTTAGTTGTTTATTCTCAGTTGTTTGAAAATGATAATTTTTTTTGAATTGAACAGTATTAAGTATGATAAAAAAAGTTAGTAAAACTACTCTTTGAGTAATGCCACTATACGTTCTTTTAATTCTTCTTTATTGTGTATATTTTCTTCGATTTGTACCTGGTATGCTTTTTTTACCATCGCTCCTAATAGAGGGCCGGGTGGTATAACATCCAACAAATCTTTGCCCTGCAATAGTGGTTGCTCAACGCACGTAAGTACATTCGCCTTCTGGGCCATAATCAAAAATTGATCAATTTCCGGAACATCCACGGTTAATGGGGTTCCTTTGTGCTGATTGCGCCCGCGTTTATCGGCGAGAGCCAATTTTGCCAGCATATTGAGGGTTAACGGTGCTAATTTTTGTGCCAAGCGTTTGTAAGCAGCTAACGTGGAGTGTTGTAAAACTAATTGTGTTGGTTGCATGTGATAGCGAACCAATATGCATACATCATCGATTAATTCCTTGTTATTGGTAATGCGTTGTAATAATTTTTTTGTGATGATGGCACCTTCTTGAGCATGATCAAAGCTGCGAACTTTGTGATCAATAATTTCAGTAGTAGTTGCTTTGCCAAGATCATGACATAATGCTGCATAGAGTATGATTAATTTTTCTTGTTGGTCATCATATGATAATGCTGCTGCTGCATCCAGCGATTGTTTACTATGTTCAAAAACATCACCTTCCGGATGCCATTTTGGTTCTTGTGAAATATTTTTGGTTACAGCAAGTTCCGGTAATACATCCGCCAATCTTCCAATAGTATCAAGCCAAACAAGGCCTAGTGATGGACGTTTTGATTGCAATAATAATTTTTTAAATTCATGCTCGATGCGTTCCCGTGAGACACCTGAGATATCCATGTTTGAACAAATCTGATTTAACGTAGCATCCGGATTCATTTGGAATCGTCCAACAAATTGCATTACCCTAAAAAAACGTAACGGATCTTGTACAAATAAGGCTGGATCGGGAGTGCGTAAAATATGACGTTGTAAATCATGTAAACCGTTAAATGGATCAATAAGTTCATAGGTAGATAGATTAATGCCCATAGCATTAATGGTTAAATCTCTTCTTCTAAAGGCTTCTTCTATTGATAACGAAGGATCAAGAACAACCGTTGGTTTGCGGCCGGAACTATCATTGCGGGGTACCGACCAATCAATATTCAATCCATGCAAGCGCAATACGCCAAATTGCTTTCCTACCAGACTAACTATGCCAAATTTTCCTAGTAATTGCTCAAGATTATCTAAAGAAATACCATGTACTTCGCAATCTAAATCTTTGACCGATAACCCTAATAACAGGTCTCGAACTGCACCGCCCACTAATAAAATTATACCATCTGCTTTGACTATTGAGTTTATAATGGAATGCAATAATGAGTACTGATTGAGTATTTTTATAAGGTTTTTTTGAATATTTTCTTCAATTTTTATATACTGCATAGTATGTATTACCTCTAGTAAATTATCATCGCATAAAAGGCATATTCAGATGAAGGTTTTAGAAAAATCCTTTTTTATTTTTTCGATATTCTGTTTATTGCTTACTCCTTGGTCACCGTCTCTTTCATTAAAACAGGTTTCGTCATGGGTATTCAACCACAAGGAAGAAACATTCTATCAGGAACACTCTTTAGAAAATACAGCAACGGTGGTTATAAAACAAACTACAGGATCAATTACCATTAAAACATGGTTACAGCCTAAACTTGTTATTGAAGCTACTAAAATAGGCAAAGAAAAAGATATTAATAAATTTATGGTTGAAACAACGTTAACTCCCGATCATGCCCTAATACAAACTCATTATAAAGAGGTAGTTTCAGGCAATATTGATTACGTTATTATGATGCCGCAACAAGCAACACTCATTATAGAAGCTGAAAATAGTGATATTGTGGTTAAGCAACTAGAAGGGTCAATTAATATCGTTCTGCAGGCGGGATTAATTGATATTAGGCATGCTAACAATACGGTTTATGCAAAAAATGAACATGGACCAATAACGCTCAGCAGTAAGCGTCTTGTAGAGCCACATTTTATTTCGTTGGAAGCGGGTAATTCTATAATGTTATCAATTCCTTTAACAATACATGCTAATTTACAAGCAAAGGCTCCCCAGGGAACGGTTGAATCAGAACACTTAGTGACTATCAAACCGTTTAAGGCAAAACTTAATCAACACACGTGGAATCAATGTAAAAAGGAAGTATCAGGAACGTTGGGTGATGGAGGTCCAAAAATTAAATTGTATGCTCGAAGCGGTAGTATTAAATTGATCGAATATTAATCAATATTGACGAAGTTGTTTTCATTGTAGTAACTTTTTTTAAAAAAAGGGAATAGTATGAAAACATTGCTTTGTGTCATGTCAACTGTAGCAGTAATCAATGCTATGGATAATAATAGCATGGTATCCGTATCTGAAAAAAATAATACCTATCAAATAGTTCGTAGCAGATCGGAAAGTGATCTACGGTATGTAATGGATAAGCAAGGAAAACAACATCTGCAGTTAAAACATTGTGATCCAGTTATTGCGTATTGTAAAGAAGAAACCAGAGTGAATACTTTTCATGCATATAAATTATTAAATACTATAGAGAAAAAAGAAATGTCCATATTAGAAAAGGAAACTCTATATCAAGCCGCATTTGTAAACTTGATTCCCTTTGAATCACCATGGCAAAAAGAATTAAATAAGTATGATCATATAAACGTCGATCAATTGAAAAAATTATTGGTAGAATGCCAAAAAGTTCATGATGAAGCATGGGCAGTAGCAAATAAGATGAGTCCTGCATATGAATTATATGATGCATATATGAAACGATTATCGCATTTTTCCGATTCATTGAATACGCGATTAAATAGATATGCGCAAACGTATATCTATGAAGGAATTACCTATCAACAACAGGTTGATATGCTGAACAACGATGATTGTTATGAAAATATTTTGGTGTCATTTAATATTGCTGCCAAGCATTATTTAGAGGCATTAAAAAATCAAAGAGCTATCTTTGCACTGCTAAAAAAATCACCAAAGGCAAATGTGGATCATAAAAATGTATTACAAGGGGCAATCTTAGATCAGTTGGGGCATGCATATAATGTTTTAATGCTATCGCATGGTGTGATAGTACTGGTTCACGAAACCCCAAAAAAAGAAAAAGAATTAACTTCCTGCATCCAAGAATATGCGCGTTTACGTGATCGCTATGAAAAAATAAATAAGGTTGTAAAGGCAGAGATGGCCCTAGTAAAGAGCTAATAGATGGGTAGACTGCTAAAAATTTTTAATATTGAAAGCTTGTTTAGAATAAGTATTTTTAACATAGTGCTGGGTTGACGGCGGGAATTTTAATAAAACTTGGTGCAATGTCTGCAACAAAGCGACGGTGACTCCGTTATGTTTTCTCGCAGCGGGAGAGGCATCTAATTTTCTTCTGAGCTTTAGATCAAAAAGCAATTTTTCAGGCAAGTGTTTTTTTACTATTGTTTCCAACGCGTAGGGTGTTGCTACATATGCCGCAGCCAAAAAAATTGGATCACATTTATCATGAAAAATTTTTGCTATTCGGTTAATCAAATGATTGTTGAATTGTTGCGTTGCGGTTTTGGTACTATCACCACATCGCAGATCAAAGATTATGCTATGTATTTTTTTATCAGTGGATGAGAAATTATGCAATGTTGTCAGTAAATTTTTATGAGCATTGGGTTCTATACTAGCTGTATCAACGATGGCATATGCTAGCAATACTACCATCTCAGAAGGTAATCGATCTAATGAGCAGTGATCCATAGTATGTATGTGTGGTGAACGTAGAAGTAACGATGACAATAATAATCTAATTAATAATCTGTTCCTATTATTCATCATGATTTTTTTTGTCACGTGCACCCATTCATATTACGCAAAAATATTTTTGTTAAGATAGTGGTTAAGAAATAATATGTCAATGCACAAAAAAATCAATCATATGCATTTATCATGAATAATAAAATTTTCTGCGATTCGTTCAAATAACGGTGCGGCCACAGCAGAAGCAAATAATTTTTTTTGAGGGGAGTCTTTAATAAAAGTCACAATTACTCGTTTATAAGAATCTTTTTCAATAATACCTGCAACCGTATAGATATTATGTTCGGTATTATATTTTCCATTTATTACCATGTTAGCAGTGCCTGTTTTTGCCATTACTTTATAGCCATTTAAAGCAGCTTTTTTTGCCGTACCTTCTTTGACGGTTTTTTCTAAGATGGTGCGAATGGTAGTAATAGATGATTGGGTGTATAACGGTAATTGGTTGTTATCATGTTCATTGACGGGGTTCAGAAGCAAATTAGGTTTTATGGGGATACCATTATTTGCAATAATACAAAAAGCGCATCCTAGTTGTAATAAGGTAGCAGTAATTTCATACCCAAATGAAAGTGATATGAGTGATTGCCGTGACCATTGTGCCGGTGACGTAATAAATCCTGATTGTTCTCCGGGCCAATTGAGGGTTGTTTTTGTACCAAATCCTATTTTTTTGTAATGATCATATAATTGTTTTCCAAGCCGTTGTGCAACTTTAGCAATACCAATATTATTGGAGTGTTGAATAACTTCTGCAAACGAAAGCAAACCATATTCTTTCCAAGTACTAATAGTAAAGCCATTGATGCTTGCGATTTTTTTGTTTTCACAATCGATGATTTCTTCCGGTTGTACTACTGCTTGTTCCAGGCAAGCTAGTGCAACGAATGGTTTCATTACTGATCCTAATTCGTAGCTTTCCGTGACGAGTCTATTTTTGGTTAATTCTAAATTGAGTGATTCTATAGTATTTGGATCAAAATCTGGGTATTGCGCCATAACCAGAATTTCGCCATTGATAGGATTCATAACCAGAACTGCGCCTTCCTGTGCTTGAAAATTATGTACCGTTTCTTTAAGGTCCTCATATGCCAGGAATTGCATATTTGCATCGATGGTCAGCTGTAATGCTTTACCTTGTAAACCCGAAGATTTTATTTCTCGCGTACTATAAAAATTTTCAGAACGAGCATCTCTATCTAATAAAAATGTTGTGGGTGATCCTGCTAAATAATTATTATGTAATAGTTCAATACCAAATAATCCATGATTATCAATATCGGTAATGCCGACAATATGCCCCAGTGACTCAACAGGATAAAAACGATTTGGTTCTTTGAGTATTTGTATATCAGTTACGTTGCAATTGGCAATAATTGCTAATTGCTCGGGTGTTAGTTTCCGTTTAACGTACATAAAGGATGTTTGTTTGTTGTTATGCCAGCGCTCCAGAGCAGCTGGAAAATATTGGTGCAGAAAATTCTGTAATGATTCTGGGTCTTTTATATGGGTTGGCACTATAAATGCGGAAAAACTTTCTTTATTTCCTGCCAATAAATGATTACCAGTTCGATCGTATATTAAGCCGCGTTCAGCGTTTTTGATTATGGTCATCGCATATTGTTGTTTGCCTAATTGAATAAAAAAATCATGCTGATTGATTTGGATATTATAAAGATTCCATATAATAATTAAATATAATAAGCATACTATGAGAAAAATAATGCTGGTACGTAGTTTATAACGTTCATTCATTAGGTTTTACCATCTTTACTTGATCAATCCCTATTTTTTTCATATGTAACGTTGTTTGAGCAAATGTTTTAATGGTTGAACGATGTTTCAAAATAAAGAGCTGTTCTGTTAAATTGTTTTTTTGAGCACGTAATGCATCCTTGTGCTTTTCATTACGTTGTTTTTCGAACGACCATTTAATTACATACGACTGCTTATGGATTTGTAAACCAATATAAATAAGATGAAAACCTATAACTATATGAACAAAGATATTTTTTTTCATTGCTATTCCTTATATATACTACTTAGAATAGCGAGTTTTTTCGGTTGTTTTGAAGAAATTAGATAAAATCAGTATATTGCAGGTAATTTTTTACTATGGGTTCTAAAGAATTTATTCCTTTTCCAATTGTTTTAAATAATGGGCTACATAGGAATCCTTACGTGCTAATTGAGAAGGCGTTTTCCTATTTCTGTTCGTTATATTCATTTTAATTTTTTGATCATGAAAATATTCTAATAATTTGCTCCGAGAGTATTTTGCTGCGATATGCATAATAGTATTTTGATCAGCATCTACATGTGTTGACTCAAAAGTTTCGTTTGAAATATCGAAATGTTTATAAACTTGTATCATTGTTGTAAGAAGATAGAAGTTAGAAGAAAGTTTTTTGGAAAGATCTTGCAAAATCTGTTGGTGTGAATAATTTTTATACTTCTTAATTAACGTATCGAAGGTTTCTTTTGATTCTCGTTCCCGTTCTGCTTCTTCCTGATCCTTTCGTGCTCGTTCGTTGAGTTCTTCTTCCCTGGTCTTAGCGATATAAAAAGCAGTAATGGGTTGTTTATCATATTGAGTTGTAGTTTTTTGTTTTTTTGAGACCTGTCCTGTAACGTTTGCAGATGGTTTAAAATCTTGACCAGATAACTGAGGCGCTTTAGTTTGAAATCTTTGAGTTTCTTTAGATGATGCTATTATAGGTGACGACCTAATTGTATTGGTTATTATGGTAGAATTGGCAGAAACAGTTTGTTGTTCGGCAATCCGGGATGGTAGAAATGGATCTTGAAGTAATCTTTTTTCGTAGTTAATAAGCCATGCGGCGTTTTTTTGTGTGAATGCCGAAAAAGTATTTATTAAAGATGACATTTCAAGATCTGAAATAGATCCTGTTATCGGGAATTGTCTTTGGGTTTCGGAGAGTTGTTCCATGCTCAATAGTTGTAGAGGAAATATGAGGCTGATTAAACTATATTTTTTTATAGAAAATTTCATGATATTTCTCTTGGGTAAAATTACTATTTATATTACGAAATTGTATATTAAGTAGTATGAAATTATACAATAAAAAATTGTATATTAAAATTACTTTTTTTGGTTCGATATATACTTTCATTGCTATTCCTTACGTATGCCATTTAAAATAGCGAGTTTTTTATGTAGGGTTTATGTGTTCCCAATCTTTTAAGTAGAGAGCCGTTAAAGAACCGTCGGGAGCTAATTGACAAGGTGTTTGCCCGTCAGCGTTTTTTATACTTGTATTAATTTTTTTTGTTGTATGCAAATAGTCCAATAAATTTTTTTGTGAATGTATCGCTGCTATATGAATAATAGTATTACCATTTTTGTCAAAAGGTATTGATTCGAGAGTTTCACTTGAGATATTAAATCTGTCACAAGCTCCTTGTACTGCGTCGTTAAAAGATCCGTTGCCCATATGAGTTCCAGAAAACCTATTGATAATTCCTTGTAAAATTTCTTTGTGTGAAAGGAAGTTTTTTTCATAGGAGTTAAGAATTTTTTCTATGCATTCCGTATTTTTTCTTGATCGATCGTTTTTTTCACGTTTTTTTCTGGGGGTTCTTGTCTGTTTCTTTTCTGTTAGGTTATCATGCGTTATTCCAATTGCTCCTGTTACTTGTGCTAAATATTTTTTAGTCTTTCCTGCCGTTTTGATCGTACATTGTTCAGCATAATTCAATGCATTTTTTCCGTTATCATCAGTTTCCAAAGGGTCGAAGTGATGAATATCAATTAAATATTGAACTGCTCTTAAAGCTCCTACCGAAGCTACTTGATGTAAAAGCGTTGAGTTGTTGTCAAAGCGAGCGTTAAGGTAAATGGCTGAGTCAGTTTTTCGCAGGAGTTCTATAACATACGGTGAACTTTTCCCGTACTTTGCATAGCCCGGTTGTAAAAGGGGTTTAACCCTTTTGATAAAATTGCGTGTGCCCTCAGATTGTGTTACGGTTCTATCGGTTACTATGTTAGAGTTAACAGAAATAGTTTGTGGTTCGGCGATCGGGAATGCTTGAAGTTGATAGGGCCGTTCTTGAGCGAAAATTTGTTGATGGTCTGTCATCATGATAGATTGTTCCGACTCCGTGTGATCTATCCGCTGCGGTGCAATAGAATTTAAAGTACTATTGTTATCTGAGTAATTTTTACTATTGAAATCTGTTTCATTGGGCATATCCGTATGGGGCTTCATGTTTATAACGGTTGATTGGCTTTCGGTGTAGTTAGTTTTCATCTGTCCCGTGAAGTTATAAAATTTTTGTATCAGAGATGACATTTGCTCATCCGAATTTCGTTGCATGCTCAATAGTTGTAGAGGAAATATGAGGCCGATTAAACTATATTTTTTTATAGAAAATTTCATGATATTTCTCTTGGGTAAAAATCTATTACTTATGTTACGAGATTGCATACAACCAGCAAGGAATTATACAATAAAAAATTGTAAATTAAAATTATTTTTTTAATGCGATATGCATTTTGATCGCTGAATTCTCCGATTAGCGGGTCTCTTCGATTATTTTATGGAGATGTCCTGTCAACTAATTTTTCTTATATATCATCTGGTAAGATTTCCCCCCGCTCAAGAGGAGGGAGGTATTCTTGAGCAGACTGAAGGATAGTAGTACAAATATTTCTTGATTTATCTGTATTTGTATCGATTTGTTCAAAACATTTTGATATCCAACCTTGATTAATTGCACCACAGTAATAATCATCGTTTTTTTTATTAGACAATCCGGATTTCACAAAAGGAAGTATGTCATCATTAACATAATTTACCAAATGCTCAGGGAAAAATTGAGTGCTGCACTCACTACCGATACAAGAAAGTAATTTTATTTTAATAATGTTAACAAAACGTTCATAATCTCCTAAATCATTCTTGTGTGTATTTACGTAGGTATCATACCACACCTTGGCTGCACGAGGCTGTTGCTTAATAATGGCACGTTTGAGCCCTTTAATGCTTTCAGGTTGTAAAATGCTATATTCTAAGGCCTCAGGGTCACCAGATTGTGGCGGAAATTGTAGTGCAGCGCGTGATAGAGCTACCATTCTTTGAGATTTTGCTTTTATAAGTCGTTCTGTGCCTAGATCACCACTGATTTTTCTTAACGAATTATAGGCCTTTATCATGTGAAGATAAGCTTCTAGATCAGAAAATTTAAATTCAGAATCAAGGAACTGTTTAGTGAATTCGCTTGCATACCCTTCAATTATCAATATTTTACTAAGATTATTTTTTTTTTCAGAGATGTCTTTAATAATTTGTTCTTGCTTGACCCAAGACTCATGTGAGTTTAAACCTTTCTTATTCTTAAGAGCTTCAAGTTGCTGAATTTGTATTGGAAGAATAATTTTAAGTTCCTCAGGAGAAGGCTTTGGTTCTGTTTTGACTGTAAAGGCGAAATATGCATCGCGTTGTACATATTTCCCAATATTAGGGCTGTTTAATTGCGGATTAATTTGAGACATGTTCATGGCATTAATTGCATAGGTAATAAAAGCTATAAAAAATAAGATGTTACGTAACAAAATTATATCTCCTGTATTGCTAATATTGCTATAAAAGGTGATGGAATAGTTAATATTAATTATTACATTGTTACAAGGAAATTTTTAACATATACAGTGGTTTTTTGTGAATTTTTTGGATGCTTGCATTAATTTTTTCAAATATATATTTATTATTTCTTTTGTACAATTGGTAGGATATAAGACCCACTATCAATCCTCCCACGATGCCTCCCAATAAAGCATTCAAAAATTGCATGCCCATTAACGTTGGGGATTTAAAAAAAAATAACATTGTTCTAAATTTTATTTTTTCTATATAGGTGTGGCAAGCGCTGAAGATTTTTTGTTTCAATCTTGGCATATTCTCTGAACATAAACAATGTAGATTTAGTGTGAGAAGTACGCAGCCATAAAAACGTTGTAAGTTAGTATTCATGATTACCTTTAAAAACTCAAAGTTATTTGCTTATTGGATTTAAGCATTAAGGTAGATTTTTTTCATAAAAAAATCTACTTCTATATCATGAAATTATAACTTAAAAAATTCAAAATATACATTATCAATATATGCATAATCGACAAGGCTTTATTAGTTCCTTTTTCGTTTTTTTGTTGGATAAATAGATTGTAAAGAATTAGAATTTTTAATTTGATTTAATCCGGCTAAATATTGAAAAGCCTGAGGTTTTTCATTTTGAATTTTTGCTGCGTAATCAAGAGGTGTTTTCCCGAGGGAATCTCTAGCACTATAGTCAAATCGATATTTCTCAATACATTCTCTAATCATTGTGTACATTCCCACTCTAGCGAGTTCATGTAAAAGCGTTCTTTTGTATTTAAAACAAGGTTGGGAGTAAATTTTTTCGGGCGTGTTATTGAGGAGTTGTCTCATGTCATCTACATATGTTAATTTTTGTCTATATGCCTCAATTAAATTTGCTATCTGTTTTTTAAAGGTTGTTTGGTTTTTGATGTTGTATAGTTTATTATTATTATTATCATCAACATAATCTTCATCATTATCTTCATCTCCACAATTTTTATCATTGTCTTCATCAGAGACTGGTTGATGATTGTCAGAATAATATTGTTCGGTATTATCGTTAGCAGATTTTATAGTAGTCAACATTTGGGCTAAAAAAATTTCCGCCGCTTCAGAATCTTCCGGAGAGTCATTAAAATGATATTGATCCATGCTTAAGAGTTGTAAAGGAAATATGAGAGTCGCTAAAATATATTTTTTTAAGTAAGTTTGCATAATAATTTCTTTCCGTTTTTTTACATCAGCATTATTGCTACTGTTTATTTAATTGTTTTTCTTTTTTTATTTTGCGGTGTGCTATCCATAGTATTATCGATTAATTCACTCAATAACGTTTGTGTTTTGGGATGTCCGTGAGCTAGTTGATAGGGAGTTTTACTTTTTTTATTTTGGGTATTTATAGCAACATTTTTGAGGTTAAGAAATTGTAATAGATGACATTGCCCATACTTCGCTGCTATATGAGTAAGATTATTTCCATCGTTATCTAAAGCAGTTGACTGAATAACCCCTTTCGAAAGAGGCCATTTTTCATCAAACATTTGTATCGCCATGTACAAGCCCCCATTTAAAATATACTTCTTACCAAAAGGAAATACGTTAATAAGTTTTTTTAGACGTTCTTCGGTTGGAAGATTTGGCGTAGCGCATGCGGTTAAGATGTTTGTCATACTCTTTTTTAGATGGGGATTAATTCCTGGATGTTTCGGGGGGCGTCCCATTTCCATTGGCAATTGGGTAGTTCGCACAATTGAGATAATATTTTCTTCTCCATCAGATGTGATTCGTTTTTTGCTTTTTGCAAATCTGTTTAAATATTTGAAAGCCTGAGGTTTTTCATTTTGAATTTGTGCTGCGTAATAAAGGGGAGTCTTGCCATGGGAATCTTGAGCGAGAGGATCAAATCCATAGTTCTCCACACATGCTTTAATTATCGTGAACATCCCCTCGTGAGCTGCGAGATGTAAAAGTGTTGCACCATGTTCAAAACAGGGTTGAGAGTAAATTTTCGGAGGAGTATCCTTTAGGAGTTTTTTTATATCCACTGCACACGATTGGTTTTGAGCATATCTTTGAATTGCCCTTTCTATCTGATCTTTAAAATAGTTGCTGTCACTACCGTCTTCATCATGCACCTTATCATCGCTCGATTCATCCTCTGCATAATAATAATCATGATTGACTTTATTGGTCTCGCCCTCGCTCAATGTAGTTTGATTTGATGAAATTTCTTTTTTGCCTGAATGAGCGCTTGGATCTTCCAGCCTTTTAGTTAAAAAAGATATAATACCCATTTCTTCTTCAGTAAAATTTAAATCCGAAGTGCCAGATATGGCGTTAGACTGTGGAGGTTGTTGTTGCATACTCAATAGCTGTAGAGGAAATAGGAAACTGATTAAACTATACTTTTTTAGATAGGTTTTCATAGCAATGTTCTTTGATAAAAAAGTTATGCAGGTAAATATTTTTGCTGTGGATACTAAATTGCTGTACATCACATGAGCTACCTATGTTCTCTTTCTGTTGGGTGTAAAATCTTCATCCGAATCCGAATCCGAATCACTTTCATCACCATCTGAGGATTTTTTATTCTTACGTTTTTTTTTGGGTTTTTGGGTATTGGTTTGTGCAGTGAGAGATGTCAAATAGTCGATAACGCCTTTTCCGGTTATTCCAGATCGATTTGTTCGACCCGGAAATACATCATTGGCGTAATCAAGGGGGGTTTTTCTTTGACAATCTACGGCTGATGGTTCCAGCCCTCCTTCAACTAAGAATACGCAAAGACTTTTAGCGCCCACTTGAGCTGCTAGATGTAAAAGCGTTGCGTCATTTTCAAAACGCCATTTACAAATAATTTTTTTATCAATATCTTTTAATAACCCTATAATGCGTGCTGATGCTTTTCCCCACCGCGTATACCCCCGGAGTTTGAATATAGCAGCAACTTGGGCCCTAATTTTCTCCCCAGAATGGGCAATGCCGCCAGATTCAATGTAAGGATCATCATCAAAATCGGTATCCCCACCGGAGCCTATATGCTCTGTACTATCGGATTTTTGTTCTGATGAAATATCAGAAAAGTATTTTGAAATTGGCTGATGCAATCCACTTAATTGTCGTACAGCAATATTAAAATTTTCGTCTTCGTCTAGCGGATTGTTGATTAGTTTTTCCCGCATTGCATAAGGTACTTTGGCTGTTTTTCTTTTATTATCTGATTGTTCCATGCACAAGATCTGCAGGGGAAATATCACACAAATTACAACGTATTTTCTTATATAGATTTTCATAGTAATTTTATTTGTTTATGCGTTAAACGTTTTTTTAATATATGGTTGTTCATAATGCGCGAAAAAAGAGTACAATAAAAATTTGTAAATTAAAAGATTATTTTATTTCGATTGCTTATTTTTTATAAAGGAATTATATGAAATATAGAAATGTCGGCATACATTCTCATAATGATTGATTTATGCGAAGTGCAACTATATGGGGGTAGTGGTTATTACGGTAAAGTGAAGAATGAATTATTATCCTCTTTTTCTTTTTCTCGATTGCGTGTTTTCCTCTCGAGCATAGTTCATCCGAGGGTTTTGCTCTAAGTACTTAATAATTTCCGTATGCCTATTTTCCGTGGCATACTCGAGTGGTGTTTTTCCATGATCGTCGCACATAAAGATGTCATGCCCGTGCCCCTCAATTAAGAATTTACATGCATATAATGATCCGGCTGCAGCCGCTAAATGTAAAATAGGTTTTGGCCGTGTTGGGATCCTTTCATTCTGGCATTGTGTCATAGTTTGTTCGGCATTTAGGTTTTTCAAACGTTCTACCCTAGTGGTTTGTAGGCATCTGTGGATCGATTTACGCGCACTACCATCATCCGGGATGTAATCAATCGGAATTTGCCCATTATTATCTTTCGTGAAACAGCTAAAATTATATCTTCTAAGTAATTTTGTTACCAATGTGCCCGCACCTTTTGCAGCCGCTAGATGTAAAAGTGTTGCACCATTTTCAAAACGAGCATTAAGATAAACTTTTTCGGGGGTTTTTTCTATTATCGCCAGAATATTGGATTGTGTGCCCCGACGCGTATCGAGTAATTCGAGTTGCTCACAGATTTTTGATTTAAAAGTCTCTAGATTTTCTTCTGTGGGAGTATCCGGGTCATCCAAATATGGATATTCATTCGCGTATACGGCGTTCACGGCGTTTCTTAGATAGTTTGTGGTCATTGTATGTTTATTGTTACGAGCATAATCGATGGGAGTTTCCCCGTTATCGTCTTTACAGAGGGGATTAAATCTATATTGTTCCACCAACGTAATAGCTGGAGCGAGCAAACCTGCTTGGGCTACTAGGTGCAAAGGTGTTGCACCATTTTCAAAACGAACTTCCGGATAAATTTCTTCGGGAATAGTTGCTAAGAATGATAATAGCTGTGAGATATTATGTTTGAGTGGGCCCTTGCTCAGGAAATTTTCTTGAATATAGCTTACGGCCCCATTAATAGCCATAGTTTTTTGGGGATCGACTTCTCGTATACTGAACCGTGTGGTTATGTTATCAGCGTTATTTTCATCGAATGATAAATTTGGGACAGATGCTTCGTTTAAAATCTCTCTAATATCTATTATTTGTTCTATTTGTTCCATACTCAAGAGCCGCAAAGGAAATATCAAATAGGTAAAAATATATTTTTTTATATAAATTTTCATAGTAATTTATTTTTTGTAAAAAATTAAACATATACTATTATCATGAGGTTTATATATAAACGAAACGAGTGGAAAAAGGGTACAATAAAAATTTGTAAATTAAAAGATTATTTTTATTCCAGCATCTTTTTTTTCTTATCTTGCTGCTGAAGTGGTTTTATTCGTTTGTTTTTATCTGTTTTACCATTCTTTTTTTCTATGGCGATGCATCGTTTATTTACCGTCTTGACTTCCTGGTACTGATTGATTTCATTTGCTTTACTAGCGGATAATTTTTGTAGTGAGTCAAGTATGGTATTGCTATTTTCGCCTGGAAATGATGACGTGTTTGGCGTTTCTAATTCTTCTAGCGGTTGATTTCCTTTTACGTGACCAAATTCTAAGTATTTAATAATTTCCGTATGCCTATTTTCCCTGGCATACTCGAGTGGTGTTTTTCCATGATCGTCGAGCATAAAAGGACTAAATCCGCGTTCTTCGATTAAAAATTTACATACATCTAATGATCCAGTTGCAGCCGCTAAATGTAAAATTAGTTTTGGAGATGTAAGAGGTGTATTAATGGATGGAGCGGCAGTTTGTGGAATACTTAGTTGTTGCCAGCGTTCTAATCGCTTATAAAAACTCTTTACGTTGCGGTGTAACCACGTGCGGATCGATTGATTTGGATAATCGTTTGTGACATAATCAATTGGAGATTTTCCATTATTATCCAGCACGAGAGGATTAAAATTATATGTTTGAACCAATTCTTTTACTGCTTTAAACGCACCTATTCGAGCTGTTAGGTGTAAAACTGTTGCACCATCTTCATCTTCAAAACGGGCATTGAAATAAATTTTTTCAGGGGTTCTCTTTATCATTTTGAGAATACTATTCGAAATATGACCAGTATAGCCTGATGTGAAATATTTACGGATTTTTACTTTAAAACTCTTCAACTCTTTTTCCGTAGGAAAATCTTTTTCCTGTAGATATTTTTCGTACAGTGTTCTTTTTAGATCTTTTAAATAGCTACTAGTTTGTTGATGGTTATTGTTCTGGGCGTAGTAAAGTGGCGTATTTCCCTTATCATCTTTGCAGAAAGGGTCAAGTTGATAGTGTGTAACCAATGACACAACTGCTCGCAGTGCTCCAGCTGCTGCTACTTTATGTAAAAGTGTCTCTCTATTTTCAAAGCGAGCTGCGGAATAAACCTCCTTGGAAGTATCTTGCAGGAGTGATAATACGTTGTCTGAAGTATTTTTGTGTCGAGCAACATCGTGGGAAAAATATTTCGTAATTTTTTTCTTAAAAAATTCAATAGATATAGTGGGTTGAGTATCTACTTTGTTTGTATTGAGTTCATGTGCGTTTATGTTATCAGTATGTAATATGTTATTTTCATCTATGAGCGGTAAGATTTGGGTGTATAGTTTATTGAAACTGTCTGAATTATTTGATTGCATGCTCAAAAGCTGTAAAGGAAATATCAGATAGGTAAAAATATATTTTTTTATACAAGTTTTCATCATTACTCATTGTACCTTTCATAAAAAATTTAAATATAGCTTCGAGGATTCATACAATTTGAGAAAGGGTACAATAAAAAATTATAAATTAAAAGAGATAATACTTTGATCCCCTGACTGCGTAGGCTGGAGTGGTATTTTTTCTTGAAGGCTTTTTCCTATACTTGTTTGCTATACTCGTACCAACTTTTTTTTTCATTTTTATAGTGCTCGTTTCCATCATCCGTTGCCAGTTCTTGTAGTAAAAGTAAATATAGTATCACTATTTTCACCAGGAACGGATGGCATGTTTAGTATTTCTGATACTTCTAGAGACTGATCTAATTATGCTTTGTCTTGTCAGTTGTTAAGGACTGTAAGTATAGTTTAGTTTTTCGATACGTACTGTTATTAGCGTAATCGAGTGGGGTTTTTCCATGATTATCTGTAACTAGAGGATCAAAGTTATTTTGCATGACTAAACATTTAATCGTTTCCGAAGCTCCTACGAAGCTAATTTATGAAAAATTGTTGCACCATTTTCAAAACGAGCTTGAGAATAAATTTCTTTAGGAGTATCTCGTAGGATGGGAGTCATGCATTCCGATGCGTGATTAAGATAACCTGGTTTGAGAGAGTAGTCATTAATTATTGATATAAAACTATCCACCGTTGTTATCGGTCCTCGTCGCCGTTTTTTATTTGTAGTGGCTGCGGGTTCATTTTGGGGCAGATGACATGTTTAGTGCTTGTAAAGACTTATCTAGTTGTACTTTATTTTTGCTAGCCGTTAAATATTGTAAACATATTTTAGTTGTTCCTCTCTGACTAGCATAATCGAGTGGAGTTTTTCCATGATCATCTGTAACTGAAGGATCAAAATTATTTTGCATGACTAAATATTTAATTGTTTCCAAAGCTCCTACCGAAGCTAATTTATGAAAAATTGTTGCACCATTTTCAAAACGAGCTTGGGAATAAATTTCTTTAGGAGTATCTCGTAGGATGGGGATCATGGATCTTGACCCTTGGTTAATATAACGTGCCTCGAGAAAATAGTTATTAATTACCGATGTAAACCTATCAACAGGCGTTATTGATTTACGTAGGCGCTTTTTACTTGCAGTTGTTGCCTCTTTAGTAGTGTCATTGGTTTGTTTTTTTAATTCATCAGAACTAGGTCGAAGTTGGTATTCACTAGTAAGATATCGATCGATGCCTTCCGCGTTGGGTTGGTTTACAAGAAGTAATTTGGTTTCATCGGTAGAAATATTTGCTGATTTCTGTGCAGATAGTTGGCTATATTTTTGATTATTCTTAACGTCAAGATCTAAACTGTGCTGATGCATACCCAATAATTGCAAGGGTAATATCAAGTTAATTAAACTATAGTTTTTTATATAGATTTTCATAGTGATTTATTTTTTTATAAAAAAATTAAACATATAATAATATGAGGTTATATATAAATGGGTTGAAAAAGGGTACAATAAAAAATTATAAATTAAAAGATTATATTATTTTTTATGTACATTTTTGGGGTATTTGTATGAAAATCAATGGAATTTAATTATAATGGTACAATCCTCATTAATAAAAAACACCTTGCGCCGTTGGCAACTCGCTTAATGCCTGAGATTAACGTTATACGAGAAGCTGTTGGAACTGGATATACTTCCGAGTATAGTTCGATTAATTTACCTACTGATGAAAAAATAAGTAAACAGGTTATCGATCTCGTAGCGAAAAAAAAAGAAAAAAACATTTCAACGTTAATCGTTATAGGAATCGGTGGTTCAAATCTTGGTACGATGGCTATTCAAGAGGCATTGCAAAATTCATTGTTTAGCACTCAATCTCACACAATAAAAATTTATTATGCCGATACGGTTGATGTGGATTATATTAGTTCTTTAATACGCTATGTGGAATGCGAATTGCAACAAGGAAGAAACGTTTTATTGAACGTTGTAACTAAATCCGGTACCACCATAGAAACTATTGCCAATTTTGAATGTTTACTTTCTGTACTGATGCACTATCATCCGCATGATTATAATGATTACGTTGTCATTACCACTGATCGTGATTCGGTATTATGGCACTATGCAGAACAACAACGATGTGCAGTCCTTGAAGTTCCTAAAAAAGTAGGAGGTCGTTATTCAGTATTATCAGCCGTTGGTTTATTTCCTTTGGCCATGATAGGTATTGATATTATTGAATTATTACATGGTGCACACGCTAGTACGCTTTTGTGTGTACAAGATGATATTGAGCAAAATCCTGCAGCATTAAGCGCTCTTATTAAATATAGTTATTATAAGGAAGGCATTAATATCAATGATCTTTTCTTTTTTGATCGGGCCTTGGAAGCAATGGGCAAATGGTATAGGCAATTAATGGGAGAAAGTATAGGCAAAGAATATGACCGAGCTGGTAACAAAGTTGAAGTAGGTATTACGCCGACGGTTTCAATAGGAAGTACCGACTTACATTCCGTTGGTCAATTATATTTGGGTGGGCCAAGGGATAAATATATAACGTTTGTTTCTGTGCTTGAACATAATAACGTGCTTAATGTTCCTTTGATGCCGATATTTGAAAAATTGTTTGCAACTATTCAGAAAAAATCATTATCATCAATAATGAATGCAATTTTAGAAGGTGTTAAAAAAGTTTATATTACACATGAGCGCCCGTTTTCTTCCATTATATTACCTTCAAAATCAGCATTTTATATTGGGCAATTTTTACAAATGAGTATGATAGAGATTATGTATTTAGGATATTTGCTTGATATTAATCCTTTTGATCAACCGCAGGTAGAGTTATATAAAGAAGAAACTCGAAAGATATTAGCACATGAATGATTGTTCTTTTATTATTTTAGGTGGCACGGGTGATCTTGCTAAGCGAAAATTGATACCTGCAATGTATCGCTTAATGCACGATAAAAAAATTGAAAAATTTATTTTTGTTGGGGCTGCACTTGATGATATTTCCGGTGATGAGTTTATAGAGCGTGGCTACTCTTTTATTCGTAATCCGGATCAAGTATTGTGGGATCGTTTAAAAGCAGCTTCATATTACTATAAACTTGATTTTAACCAACAACGTGATTTTGTTGTACTTAATGACGCACTTACGGTACTTGAAAAAAAACATGGGTTATCAGGAAACCGAATATTCTATCTAGCAACACCATCATATTATTTTTGTGATATCACGCAACATCTTGGTAGTTCCGGTTTGGTTAAAAAAGCTGGTACTGATGGTATGCATAATGGTATTTGGCAACGCATAGTTTATGAAAAACCATTCGGTCTTGATTTAACTTCGGCATTAGCAGCTAATGCATGTATTACCAGCTGGTTTAATGAAAACCAAATTTATCGCATCGACCATTATTTAACCAAAGAATTGGTAAGTAATATTGTGTTAGTGCGATTCACTAATATTATTTTAGAACCCTTGTGGAACAAACAATATATCGATTACGTAGAAATTATCATGACCGAGACGATAGGCCTTGAAGGACGCGGGCGTTATTATGACAGCTATGGCATACTTAAAGATGTTGTACAAAATCATGTTATGCAATTAATTGCGCTGATTGCCATGGAATTGCCCGAGACGTTAACGGCTCATGCAATTAGAGATGAAAAAGCAAAAGTATTAAAAAAAATTAGTGTAGTTGACGGACTTCTTGGTCAGTATGATGGATATAAACAAGAACAAAATGTTGCTACGGATTCAACAACACCCACGTTTGCGTGTTTACGTCTTTTTGTTGATACGCCACGGTGGCAAGGAGTTCCTTTTTATGTAAAAGCGGGCAAACGATTAAGTAAAAAAGATACATCAATTCATATTAAATTTAAAAACGTTGATTGTACTATTAAAGAAAGTTGTGTATATGAATCAGACTATCTTTCCATTCAAATTGAACCGGATGCGAGTTTTTCTTTGCAATTAAATACTAAACAACCTGGTGCAATGTACGAAGTTGTTCCGGTCTCACTAACTTTTAGTCATAATTATGTTTTTCGTAGTTTAACACCCGAGGCGTATGAAGTATTATTAGAGCGGATTATGCTTGGTGATCAATATGTTTCAGTTCGGTTTGATGAAATTGAATATGCTTGGATAGTAATAGATACTATTCAAAAGCTCAATCTTCCCCTCTATTTTTATAAGCAACTTAGTGTTGGACCTGAAGAAATTAAAGCTTTTGATAAAAAATATAAGGTACGGTGGCGGGCATGAAAATAGGCATTATTGGTCTGGGCAAAATGGGAAGCGCAATAGCATATCGCTTATTGCAAGCAGGACATGAAGTAATTGGTTTTAATCAAGATCGGCAAGCAGCAGATATTGTTAAAAAAATGGGTGCTGAAATTGTTACATCGGTGCAAGAAGTTGCACAAAAAGCGCGGATTATTTGGCTTATGATTCCTGCGGGAGATCCGGTGGATGAAGTTCTTGAGCAATTACAGGGGAACTTACAACGCGATGACATTATTATTGATGGAGGAAACAGCAAATTTACCGATTCGATACGGCGTGCAAATTATCTTAAAGGGTTCAACATTAATTTTCTTGATTGCGGAACCTCTGGTGGCTTACAGGGCAAAGAGATCGGTTTTTGCTTAATGGTTGGGGGCCAAAAAGGCGCTTATCTCACTATCGAACCATTATTGAAGGCAATTGCAGCACCGCGAGGATATGGGCATGTAGGGGTTTCAGGAGCAGGACACTACGTTAAAATGATACACAATGGTATTGAATACGCATTGTTGCAGAGTTATGCCGAAGGATTTCATTTATTAAAAGAAGGTCGTTATAAAGAATTAGATCTTGCTCACATTGCTGATATTTGGAACCATGGTTCGGTAATACGTTCATGGATTTTAGAGCTTTCGTATACGATATTTAAGCATAATACAACCTTCAAAAATATTTCCGGAGAAATTGCTGAAAGTGGTACTGGAGCATGGACGGTGCAGGAAGCAAAAGAACAAAATATTCCAGTACCGTTGATTGAACATGCATTAGCTATCCGAGCATGGTCACGTGCTACGGGTGGTAATTATGCAACGAAAGTTGTTGCAATGTTACGCAATGCTTTCGGCGGACATGCGGTTACCAAGAAAAATACATAAATAACTATCTAGCAACAATTACAAAAAAATTTATCCCAGATAAATGTTCTTTCAATATACAATACTTTATTGTAAACTTTTACGCGTTTAACGATAATTTTTTACAGAAAGAGCATTGTTATGAAAGTATGTATAAAAAAATATAGTTTTATGTGTTTGCTATTTCCTCTGAGAGTACTGAGTATGGAGCAGCAGGATTTAGATTCGTATATGAAAAGGCTGATCACAGAATTTAATAACTTTAAGAATACCGATGTTTATAAGCAAAAGTTACCATCGGATCAAAGACAAGGTATGGGTTGTGGCAATGAAGGCTATTCAGCCGATAATAATAATGTACGCAGTACTGGTAAACGTGGGTCTGAATTTTTTATTGAACATACTGGGGATAAATCAGCTCAAAAAGGTATTTACGAACGATTGGATGAAGAGGGGAATACCATAATGCACATAGCAGCAATGCGTGGGCAAGAATCATTTTTAGGAAATCTTTGGCGAAACGGTGTTTCTATGGATATAAAAAATAGTAGTGGACAAACTCCTAATCAGTTATTGGAGATATTCAAGAAACAAAAAAATATCGTCGATTGCGAATAATACGTTTTTTATTTATAGTGGTTGCGGTCCTTATGTTTTTTAGAATTGCTAGAAAATAAATCGGGATTGTTAGTAATATAATTTTGCAGTAAAGAACATAGTTCTTCGGGAGCCTTGAATCCGTTAGCAATAGTGAACATGTTGCGAATAGTTTCTGGATTTTTTTCTGCTAGTAGTTGGTGCTTGTTATTAACCTGTAGCGTCTGCATTATATCGGTGAATTTAAAATTGATTTTTATATGATTTTGATCTTTTGGAAAGGCTTTGAAAACGCTTAAAGTACCTTGGTGAACATACATAGTAAGATCAGTACATTCTAACTTTATCATGATAAGTTCGCAATCCATTGCCCATGAAAAATTGATCTGGGCCGCTAAAGAAAAAAAGAAAAACAGCAAACAATTCTTGATCATAGGTATTTCTTTCATTAAAAACGGTGTAAAAATGAGTATCTAAACAATATTTTGTACTTGCTCTCGTGCTTTTTCTAATTCAACTTTAATATTAATAGCATGTTCACTTATTATTGCATCAGAACATTTAGCAGCAATAGTGTTAACTTCTCGAGCAAGTTCTTGTAAGGTGAAATCCAGGCGTCTCCCTTTTTCTACATCGGCAGCATTAAGATGAGTGAGAAATGTTTTTAAGTGACTATTAAATCGAATAATTTCTTCATGAATATCAATTTTATCCAGTTCAAAATATAAGGTGTTACGCTGCGATTCACGTATTTCTGGACTTTGATTATCAAGGTGCGAAAGTCGTTCTAAAATTTTTGCTTTTTTTTCTGCCATGCATCGTTGTGCTTCGCGTTCGATAATACTCATTTCATGGCTAATGGTTGAACAGCGTTGCTCCAAATCTTTTTTTAAAGCAATACCTTCAGTTTTTCTTGATTTGTTAAGATCTTCTAATAGTTCATCAATAGTTGTAAGAATGATTTTTTTATCGTGATCATCAATCGTGTGCTCTTCCATGCTAAAAATTGCCGGTAGCGCAATCATATCTGAGATAGTGATAGTGCCCGGTACTGCACACTGTTGTTGAATATCAGCAACAGCGGTAAGATAACTGTTTGCAATAGTAATTTCCGCTTGCACGGAACCTTTAAATAAACTCTGATTGCTGATATGAATGCTAAAAACAATGTAACCACGATGCAATTTTTCCTTAAAACGCTTAATGCATTCAGTTTCAATATGGCTCAACACGCTCGGCAATTTGCACGTTGTTTCCAAAAAGCGTGAGTTAAGTGATTTTATGCTTAAGGTAAGATGTGCGGTAACGTTATTTTTTGTAATACTTATTGTTTTGAGTGCAAAGCCGGTCATGCTGACAACCATTGATTATTCCTAACTTGTTACGTTGGTATAGACATGTTGAACATCATCATGTTCTTCAAGTTCTTGCAAAAATTCATAAGCCTTTTCTGCTTGTTCCTTATCAAGTGCTACCGTGTTATTAGCGACCCACTCTACTTCAGCACTTTCGACGGTTAAACCAATTTTAATGATAGCCTGTTTTACTGCTTCCAATGATTTAGAATCACAGGTAATAACAAACATATCCTCATCGCGTGTTATATCGTTGATGTTATAATCGAGTAATGCTTCAAGGAGTGAATCTTCAGTTATATTTTTTCCATGAGCACGAACGACACCCATTTTGGTAAACATCCAGTTAACAGATCCTGTCTCGCCTAGCGAACCATCTTTATTGACAAAGAGCCTTCTTAGCTCGGCTACCGTTCTGTTTTTATTATCGGTTAAGGCTTCAACTATAATTGCTATGCCATAAGGGCCATACCCTTCATACATTTGTGATTCATAGTGCATGCCAGGGAGTTCACCAGTTCCACGTTTTATAGCACGTATTACGTTATCAGTTGGCATATTAATCTCTTTGGCTTTATCCATTAATAAACGAAGGCGAGCATTTCCGGTTGGATCACCACCGCCGGCACGGGCGGCAACAGAAATTTCTTTAGTTAATTGGGAAAATGCTTTACCCCGTTTTGCATCAATACTTGCTTTTTTGCGTTTAATAGTAGCCCATTTAGAATGTCCTGACATGGATTCTCCGTTGCTATAAAAAAAGATTCTTTTGTCCTAAAAATTTACTTTTTAAATAGGATAGCGCTTTAGGTGGAATCTGTCGACCCCGGGGGGTTATCTCAAGAAGTCCTTTACGCATCAAAAAAGGCTCGATGACCGATTCGATAGTTTCTTTATCTTCACCTATTAATGAGGCCAACGTTGCGAGTGCTGCGGGTCCTCCATCAAAGTGCTGAACAATTTTACGTAGCAATAAATTATCAACGGTATTTAATCCATCGCTATCAATTCCTAAAAAAACAAGTGCTTCTTTAACAAGCTCCTGGGTTGGTTGCTTATTACTTACTTGAGCAAAATCGCGCACACGTCGAAGAATTTTTTTTGCAATGCGAGGCGTGCCACGAGAGCATTGAGCAATCGATAATGCCGACGATGCATCTATGGGGAATTTAAGAAATTGTGAATTTTGTATAATAATATCTCGCAACTCTTCATCAGTATAAAAATCAATACGCTCTATAATGCCAAATCGGCTGCGTAACGGTGCTGATATCATACCACTTTTTGTTGTTGCACCGATTAAGGTAAATGAATTTAATGGTAGTGTAATGGTTTTTGCGCCAGCGCCTTGTCCAATAACAACATCGACACTAAATTGTTCCATGGCATTATAAAGAATTTCTTCAACATTGGCCGGCATTCGGTGAATTTCATCAATAAATAAAATATCTTTATGTTCAAGGCTTGATAAAATGGCAACAACATCACCGGTTCGCTCAAACATTGGGCCGCTACCAACTTTAATGCCAACATCCATAACTTGAGCCATAATTTGAGCCAAGGTTGTTTTACCCAATCCTGGAGGTCCAAATAAAAGCAGATGATCCAGTGGTTCGCCACGCATTTTTGCAGCGGTTGTATAAATGGATAATTTTTTTTTTAGTTCTTCCTGTCCCAAATAATCAGAGAATTGTTTTGGTATAAAATCAAGGCTACGCTCTTCAGGAGTTTCTTGTTTTAATAACTCAAGTGGTGTTATAGTATTCACGATTTACCTTACTGATTGACTACAATGTTGCTTAAAGCCTAATGCATTTTTTTTTATTTGTCTTTACTTAATCACCAACATACGATTGTCTAATAATGATACCATTGATCCAACCAAAACTTGCAAAAGTAATCCAGAGGTTGCTGATACCGTAACTAATAAGTGGTAGAGGAATACCAACAATAGGAAGCAAACCAGTAACCATTCCCATATTAATAATACAGGCAAGAACACTGTGGATAACGAGCCCAATGGCTAACAATTGTGCGTGGAAATTTTTTATAATTCCTATGGAATAAAAAAGGCGCAAAAATAAAAAGGCATACAGCATAATGATAAGAATGCTACCAAAAAATCCCCATTCTTCTCCAATAACTGCAAAAATACTATCCGTTCTACTTTCAGGTAAGAACATTAATTTATTCTGTGTACCTTGTAAAAAACCTTTACCGAATAATCCACCGGAACCTATGGCAATTTTAGATTGTTCCAGTTGATAACGCTCTTTTTTTACATTTCCTCCCCCAAAAAACACAGAAATTCGTTGTTTTTGATACGGTTTAAGTAAATGTTGCGTAAAAGGGGCAGAAATGCTCACCATGAGTATAGTTAAAATAAAAAATTTCGTAGTAAGACCTGTTATCCAGAGTAAAATAGCGCCAGAAATAATAAGAAGAAGGCCTGTTCCTAAATCTGGTTGTTTAACAATAAGAAATCCGCTAAAAAGAAGTATAGCAATAATAGGGACAAAATCTTTGAACATATAAATGGGAGTATCATTTTCAGTGTAAAGATGGTAGGTAATAAATGCAGGGAAAAATAATTTTGCTACTTCAGAAGGCTGAAATTTAAAGAGTAATACATCAATCCAACGCTGCCCTCCCATGCCAATATGGCCCTTAAGCAAGGTGAATATTAAAAATCCTATAACACTGAGGTATAAGAAATATCCCCAACGGAGTAATATGCGATAATCTGCGATACAAAAAATAGTGTAAAGCACTACTCCGGAACAAACACCGAACAGTTGTTTTTTGAAAAAAAGAGAATAAGGGCATTCTTGACGATACGTTGCACTAAAAACAAAAAGAAGACCAATGCTAGCTAATATAATAATTAAACAGAAACTGAGTGTGTCGAAATATCTAAAATAACGCTGATCAATATTTTTTAACATACTACGATACTTACTGTTATGATTAATAAAAAATCATGAATAAAAATAGTATAGCAGTATTGTTTAAAGAACTGTAAGCTTCAGCTCTAGCGGAATATAATAAGAAAGATTTTTAATTAATGGAATCAATTAAGGTTAAGGTATTGAATAAAAAATATTATGCTGTGCAAACATTTGGTTCTAATAATGCAGACAAGGCATTTTTTGTTTTTGAGATAACAGGTTTTTTTATTATTTGCGGGAATGGACGTTCCATAGTAGAAACTTCTTGATTTCCCGGATTAAATATTGGGTGATGATACAGTGGAGGGAAGTTAGGTGTGGAATTTTTCCCTTTGAGTAGCAGTTCAGTTTTATATTCATTGCTATGCATTATCAACGATTTGAGCAATTGCAACTGTTCAACAAGCAGCTGTAATTGATATTCTTGCACATTTAACTGATCAAGAGTGGTGCGTAAATCTTCGGTAATTTGATGTGAAATGTTAGCGGTGGTAGAATACAATAATTGTTTTTCACGATCAGCTAAAATTTTTATCCAGCAACGCAATGTTTTATCATCTTTTTCTATGGTGCTAATATAAGCAGTAAGAGGAAATGAATGATCAAATTTTTGCTTGATTTGATAGGCCAACACTGCATTCATAGTAACATAATTTTTTTTATCAGAGAGTTCCTTATCTTTATTGACGGGATTATGTTGTTTTTGATTGAGATCAAAATAAGGAATGAGCTCTAATTCTGGCTTAAAATAATTGAGAATTTTTTCGTATTCACCCTGAGCATCTTGCAATAATTGATAGGAGGTTTTTTTATTGATGGTATACTTTTGATAAAAATCATAACCTATTGTTCCAAGTGCGACAATAAAAGGAATTGCGACGATACTGGCGCCAAGAGCCGATAATATTGTTGCATCGTCATAGTTTTCATTTAAATTAAGAGAAAATGAGCCACTCTCGTTACCGATCGCATTATTTAATTGGACGAAAGGTAGAGAGAGCAAAATTGTAGCTGCGCTTATTTTTATAATATTCATTTTTAATCACTATTTGGTAATAGGTACGAGTTATCTAGATTGTCAATAAATAATTTCATTATAATAATCATAATGCTATTTACACTTAATGTAAAGCTTTTCTTTATTGCTTTTAAATTATTTTTTTTAATTTCTAATTAGATTTTTTATATTGGTTTCTAAAAAGAACTCCAGCATTTTTAGGAAGGGTCGTACAGTCTCTCTGTCCTTTGGTCATGAGGAATGATACCGTACTCATCAAACATAATCATGCCATAATCATCAAGAAGGTTACGATTTCTCATGGAAATATAAACCTGGGTATAATAAAGCATGAATATTGAAAGGCATTGTTCTTGAATGGCACGCGTAAACGAATCAAAATTTGAAATTATGGCCGAGGATTTTTCTTGTTGCTGTTCAATAACGTTTACAACGTTACGCAATAATTCTATGGTTGCGGTTTCTTGTTGGTCGGCAGGTGCTTGAAATGGAAATTGACCATCAAGTAATGCCTGATGAGTGCGGCTTAGCATAGTAAATATATTGATCATTTCTTCGAGCGTTTGTTTGTTGTTCGATATTAGAGTATTAAGTAATTCTTTTTGATCGTGAGTAAGAGTATGAACAAAAATAATTGTCTGTTCAATCAGATCTTCCACAATGCGACGGGTGGACTTATATTCCGGTTGTTGAATAATATTCATAGCAACGTTATATGCATTACTACAGTATATAAGATCTGCTACACGATTATTAAAATTATGTAACGAATGATTAAAGTTATCTATGTCCTTATAATCAGCAGCAGGTGTAGTTGGATACGCTTTTTTTGTTTTCTGTGCATACAGAATGATGTTGTTAAATGCTACAGTAGCCTCTATTTGATTACGTGCATGCGCAAATGAAAAAAGAAGAACGTTAGCAAGTAATTGCAATGCCTCAGGAGATTCTTGATCTATGAGAGGTGATATTTCTGCCCATATATGTTCGGATATACGCCGCGATGCTTTAGGATTTGATGCTGGAATTTCTTGCGCGATTGCATAGCTTACAGAAAAAAAACATACAGCGAAAAAAATAACGTTATTCATTAATGCCTCAAGAAAAGAAATAATTCGATAAAAATGGTCGGGGTGGCCAGACTCGAACTGGCAACCCCTCGCTCCCAAAGCGAGTGCGCTACCAATTGCGCCACACCCCGACAAATGATTTTTTGGTACAATTTAGTAAGAAAAAGTTTAGCTTTTTTCTTTTTGTGATGCAAGATCTATTTTTTAAATAACTGATATTCTTGCATATTAAAAAAAGTAAAAACTTTGGGGTGAATGGTGGGAATCGAACCCACGACCCCCAGAACCACAACCTGGTGCTCTACCAATTGAGCTACATTCACCATACATTATTGAAAGTATAAGATTTTTTAGGTAAAACGCAACCTGTTATGGAATGAATTTTTACTTTACCAAACAAAATCTAATCTTTTTTGTAAGTTTTTAATCCCTATCATCAAGCATACTGCTGAAAAAAACGTTATCGCAAGCAAGCATAGCCAGAAATTTATGTATCCTTCTTGTCCTAAAATTGCCGTTCTTGCTGCTTCGGTAATGTATGTAATCGGATTTAAAAGATTTATTATTGCCAGGTTTGGGATCGTTTTGTAAAGAGCCATCCAAGAAAATTGGAAACCGCCCATATACCACATGGGATAGATAAACCTCGACCATATATTTGCTGATTTACTTATGCTGGCTGTTATACTGGTTGCCCATAAAATAAAACATGCATAAAAAAGACTCTGAAAAGCCATTGAGAGTAATAATTTACCATAAAAAATTTGTGTAAGATCCAATTGATTCCACAGGAGTATTTTCCCTGCAGGAAAAATTAAAAGAGCAAGTATAAAATACTGAATAAAATAATAGATAGCTTTACTTATGATAGCAAGCCAAGAAGGTATAGGTAACAGAAGCGAATAATTGATAATACGATCACCTTCAAGATCTGCAACAAGTTCGATAACGTTTCTAAAGAGCTCAAAAATTCCAGTTGCAGCGATGATGGCGCCGAATTGGAAGGCACCGAAATTGTTTGATAAACCAAAAAATGGCATTACGTAACCCATAACTATGGATTGTAAAGTAACCCAAATGATCAGATTTATATATTTATCAAAAAAGGTTTGTTTCAAGATAGTTAAATCAGCGATTACTAACTGCTTGCATACGGTGAAGTACAATGCTTTATTCATAACGGGCTTAGTAGGTATCATTAGTTTTGACCTGCCTTTAATAATTCGACAAATACATCTTCGAGATTTTTTTGTTTAAAATCAACGATTAATTTATCCGGTGTATCAATAAGTTTTATTTGTCCATGATCTAAGATGCACACACGATCGGATAATTTTTCTGCTTCATCCAGATAGTGCGTTGTCAGTAAGGTGGTAATGCCATCTTTTTTGAGATCTTTAATGATATCCCATATATTTCTTCTGATAGGTGCATCAAGGCCAGTACTTGGTTCATCAAATATGATGAATTTTGGGTTGGTAAGTAAAATGCGAGCAATCATAAAGCGTTGCTTGTATCCACCAGAAAGGACAGAGGCCTTTTGATGTAAATATTTTTGTAATCCAAATTGGGTAGATAATGCATCTATCCGTTGCATTATAACTTCTTGCGTCAACCCGTAAAATTTACCAGCAAAAATGAGATTTTGTTGGAGCGTTAAAAAAGTATTTAAATTAGGTTTTTGAGGACAATAGCCCAAATGCAATCTAAACTCTGCAACGTTGTTGTAGATAGATTGTCCTTGATATTCAATATCGCCTTCGGTTGGCGGATGGAGCGTAGCAATAATTGATGACAAGGTTGTTTTTCCAGCACCATTAACACCTAAAAGGCTTATAATTTCACCTTTATAAATGTCAAAATTTATGCCTTTTAATACCTGAAAAGTACCATAATTTTTCTTAATATTCTTAATTTTTAGTAAAATTTCTTGCATAAAATCTCATGTAGTTTTTGAACAATGGTCATTAAGAGTATTTTTAATGATCCAATTATCTAGTATGTTTTTTTAATATATATGTATAGTAATCAAAAAACAAAAAATATCAATCGGGCTTAATAGTATTAAAAAAAATAAGGCTGGGAGAACATCTTCTCCCAGCCAAATAATATTTATGAAGAACAGTATTAATAGTAATTAATACATTCCGCCCATGCCACCCATTCCGCCCATACCGGCTCCTGGATGCGCGTGACCAGCTTCTTTTTTCTCTTCAGGAATTTCAGAAATAATTGCTTCAGTTGTTAACAACAATCCAGAAATAGATGCTGCATTTTGCAATGCTGTACGAGTTACTTTAGCAGGATCAATAATACCAGCTTCAATCATATCAACAAATTGACCGGTCTTGGCATCAAAGCCGACAGCTTCTTTTTCTGTTTTTACACGATTTACAATAACTGATGCTTCATGACCTGCATTGGATGCAATAATTCGTAATGGTTCTTCGAGAGACGCATACAATTTGTGCACCAAGTTTTTCATCGCCTTCAAGTTTTAATTTGCTTACTGCAGTTTGCGCACGAAGTAATGCAACGCCACCACCGGCAACAATACCTTCTTCTACTGCGGCACGTGTTGCATTAAGTGCATCTTCGATGCGATCTTTCTTTTCTTTCATTTCTGTTTCAGTAGCTGCACCAACTTTGATAACTGCAACACCGCCAGCAAGTTTTGCTAAACGTTCTTGCAATTTTTCTTTATCGTAATCAGAGGTGTCTTGCTTCAATTTGTGCTTTGATTTGCAGCGACACGGCCTTTAATTGCTTGTGTTTCGCCTTTGCCTTCAATAATGGTGCACTTATCTTTGGTGATTAAACACTTTTTGCACGGCCAAGATCATTCAAGCTTACGTTTTCTAAGTTTAAACCGATATCTTCAGAAATTAGTTTTCCGCCGGTTAAAATTGCAATATCTTCAAGCATTGCTTTACGACGATCACCAAATCCAGGAGCTTTAACTGCTGCAACATTAAGAGTGCCGCGAAGTTTATTAACTACTAACGTTGCTAACGCTTCGCCTTCAATATCTTCAGCAATGATCAAAAGAGTACGCCCCGATTTTGCTACTTGTTCAAGAATGGTAATAAGCTTTTCATGCTTGAAATTTTTTTTTCATACAATCAAAATGAGAGGATCATTGAGTACGGCTTCCATTTTTTCAGCATCGGTAATAAAATACGGAGAAAGATAGCCACGATCAAATTGCATACCTTCAACGACTTCCAATTCATTTTCCATACCTTTTGCTTCTTCAACGGTGATAACACCATCGCGACCAACGCGTTCCATAGCTTCAGCAATTTGTTGTCCAATACAGTATCGGAATTGCTGAAATAGTTGCAACTTGTTCAATTTCTTTTTTTGAACTTACTTTTTTTGCATTTCCTTTAATATACTGAACGACAGCCGTCAACTGCTTTGTCAATACCACGTTTTAATTCCATAGGATTAGCGCCAGCGGTGACATATTTATTTCCTTCACGGAAAATAGCTTGTGCCAATACCGTAGCGGTAGTTGTGCCATCACCCGCAACATCAGCAGTTTTGCTTGCAACTTCTCGCACCATTTGTGCGCCCATATTTTCTAATCGGTCAGCTAATTCAATTTCTTTAGCAACAGTTACACCGTCTTTAGTAATACCCGGAGCGCCAAATGATTTTTCGAACGCTACGTTACGACCACGGGGCCCGAGAGTTACTTTTACTGCATCGGCTAAGATATCCACACCTGAACGAATTTTATCACGTGCTTCGATCCCAAATAAAATACGTTTTGAAGCCATGAAAACTCCTTATACTATAATTATTTATATTTTTTTACTTATTCATAACGCCAAGAATTTCATCTTCGCGAACAATGATATAATCACCAGCTTCAGTGCCTGCATATTTACCAACAAAAACAATATCGCCAGCTTTGACGGCTACAGGAATATGTTTCCCTTCGTTAGTAATACGTCCTTGTCCAACAGCTTTAACTTCACCGGTTTGTGTCTTTTCCTTTGCTGCATCAGGAATAAAAAGACCACCTGGGGTTTTTTCATCAGCATCAAGTCGCTTAATCAATACGCGATCACCCAATGGCTTAAGTTTTTCGAACATAAAGTTCTCCTTAGTTAAAACAATACATAAAAAATTGAAATACAATGTATATTATTCGACATTAATCAAATACCCATGCTTTGCAGCATACATCAAGTATACAATAAATCTAAGCTAATTCAACCTTTATATAACATGACTCAACTTTTATTCAGAAAAAATTAAGATAAACTTAAAATTTAAAGTCATATTTTATATAAAAACATTAGTAAAGTCAAATGCTAAGAAAGAGCATAATCTTATCATTTATTTTGTAAAAATACCCAAGAAAACTTAAAAATATTATAAGTGGCGTATTGTTGTTGTTCATGTAACTATTGATATGATTTTTAGCAGGTACATCCACTTTGGCAGCAATCATCATTGCCTTCATTGTTTTGTTGCTTTTTTTTCAATAATTCTTGAACGCGATCCACGGTTGGTTGAACAAGGCCAATAATATTATTTCCTGGGTCCTTGATGCTAGCAACAATAGCGTAATCAACCTGTGTTGGCGTGCTAATAAAATCGATACCTTTATCTTTTAATGATTCATAGAATGCCAATAAATCATTAACTTGAAGAGCAATTCCTGTGTATCGTTCAGGCAGCTGTTCATCAATATAGTATAAAAATAGCCGTATTCCTTGAATATCAAATTCTGCCCATTTTTGTTCAACGTAAAAGGTCATGGGGAGTCCTAATGTTTTATAAAATTCAACGGCAGCAGCAAGATCATGTTGCGTCAAACTTAACATAGAAACTGATATGGTTAACGAATTCATCGTTGTCTTTCGTATCAAATATTTCATTGATGTAATAATTATTCACGCAATAATTTTTTAATATCAACAAATATAATGATTAGAGGTACATTATTATATATAAATAATAATAAGTGTAACAATCATTAACGGGAGAGTCACGTACAAATGCAGACAATAGCTATTTATCCATCTCTGATTAGTGCAAATCTTTTACAATTAGGTAATGAAATAGAAGCCCTTGAATCATATTGTGATGGATTTCATATTGATGTGATGGATTATCATTTTGTTCCCAATCTTACCTGGGGAAGTGCATTTGTTAATGCGATACGGAATCATACCACTAAACGACTGTGGGTTCATTTAATGATGGAAAAAACATTGTCTTTTATTGAAACGATACATTTGGCACCAGGAGATATAGTGTCATTTCACATAGAAGAAAAAATTGATTTTAATGTAGCAATAAAATCTATAAAAGCAAAAAAAATGAAGGTGAGTATTGCAATAAAACCAAAAACGCCCCTTGCTGAATTATTTTCATTGTTGCCTTATATTGATCAAGTTCTGCTGATGTCGGTTGAACCCGGGTTTTCTGGACAGCCTTTTTTGCCCGATTCATTACAACGATTACAAGATCTTATCGAATATCGCAAAGAGAAATCACTATTATTTACCATAGGTATGGATGGTGGTATTGATGCAACAATCATTGGAACATTGGCACGTATGGGGGTTGCCGAAGTTGGTGTTGCTGCAGGTATTTTTGGCCACAGTAACCGCGTAAGGGCGCTGTTGGAATTATACGATGCTGCAAAAAAGATATAGTACTAGTTATAGATGTGCACCGTGTTGTTTTAAGTAATTATAGATTTTTTTATTATTCGCATATGCTAGCGCGGTTTTATCATCCAAATCACGGGCATTGATAAATTGCTCAAAGTCAAATGAATCAAGGCCTAATACCTCTTGGGCTCGTTCAACAAGCATCTGTATAACGTCGAAAGAAATTTCATCGTCCGTACTAATATTAGCAGCAAGAAGTAGTGGTGTAAAACCATTCAGTTCTCCCTTCTGATTAATAAATTGCATAAATAATTTTTTATCGTTTCCAAAAAGTTTTTTTTCATTTTCTATAAGATTTTTTGTAGTATGATAATGATGTCGTTGAATGGCTAGATGTAGCGCGGATCGACCATGAATGTCGCCAATGGTTAGAAAGAACATAGACAATTGTTCATCGTCAAAGTATTTTTTTACCGCATCAAGGATGATAGAAATATAGTCTTTGTGACCATTGGCTGCTGCGTTTATTAGTGGCGTCCATCCAGCATCATCGCGTGTAGTAATGAGATAAAGAAAGTCTTTTGGGTCTGAGCTAAATTTTTCTCTTGCCTCATCTAATAAACTTTCCAATTTGTCTGTATATCCTGAATGAGAGGCGTAATGCATTAATAATTTACTCATCCTATGTTGTTCTGTAGTCGCTTTATCTTCTTGATGATCGACGGCTTGTGCTGCTTTATGATTGAGTAAAAAAATTCTATCTCCAGGATCAACTGATAAATCCAAAGCTGTTCTTCCAAATGCATCCTTGGCATTAATGAATTCTGAGAACTGTTGAGAGTCTGCTCCAAAAACATTTTGTGCCTGATGAACAAGAGCGGTAATAATATCACCAATACTGTGAAAGACTGCTAGCATTAAAGGATTTAGTTGCAAGTGTTTGGTGTGTCGCGTCAAAAAATCAAAAAATGATTTTTTATCATTTTTATATAATTGTGCCGTAGCTTGAAGTAATTGTTTGGTTACTGGTATATTATGGCGCTCAACAGCATGATATAACGCTGTTTTTCCATGACTATCTTGTTCATTTATGATTTTAGCCAACAGAACAGTATTAGCATCTAGTACATCGGTCATAGTATTCAAAATAAGACCAACTCGCTCAGTATCGCCCAGGCTTACCGCATGCATTAAGGGGGTCCATGGAATACCTTGTTCTGGCAAACCGGTTGTCATTACCTTAACAAAAGCTTGAGGATTGTGCCCATAGGCGGCAACAATTCTTTGAAGAGCTTGTTTAACCGCATTGGTTGACCGACCATGTAAGGCATTAATGAGATTTATGGATAGTTTTTGAGGTGAATTGGTTGCTGTATAATGAGATTCTGTAGATATATGCCATAGGCCGCATAGTATCAAAAAATATATTTTTTTCATTAGTTCCCCTAAAAGCTGATATTCATTATTGGTATAATGTCTATGATTTAGGTTTATAATACAAAATAAAAAATTATAATTGCAATAATTGTCACATAAAAATCCTGCTTATTTACCATTGCCACCCACTTGTTCCAATTAGGGAATTATTATATACTTATATTCATAGTGATTTATATTTATTTATTTTTTATTTGTAAATATAAATATCAAAACAGTATAAAAATATAGATATTTTATGGGAAAATCATGATGTTGAAAAAAATTGTTTTTATTGGTTTTATTGCGATCAATGTCTATCAAAGCATCTCTTCTTATCACCTGGTCTTTCCTAAAAGCTTCTTAAAAGGGGTAGGCTTTTCTTCATTTCAGAATGGGGGCTCGTATTGGGGCATTAATAATTGGAATTTGTTTGAAGACAAAAAAACCATGTTAGGAAGACCTACTATAGCACTTGGACAAGTATCAGGCAAAGGTGCAGGCTTCTGGCAAAAGGCGTTTGAAGATATTCGATTAATGAAAGAACTTGGTTGCAATGCCGTTCGTTTTTCAGTTGAATGGGCAGAAGTTGAGCCAGAAGAAGGTGTTTTTAATGAAAAAGCACTTGCGTTTTATGAGAAATATTGTTCTGCGCTTATTAAAGAAGGAATTATTCCAACCATAACCTTACACCATTTTACGCATCCGCTATGGTTTGAGCAAAAAGGTGGTTGGGAACGAGAAGAAAATATTGCTTTATTCGTTCGTTTTGCGCAAAAAGTTTTCGAACGCCTTGGTACTAAAGTATCCATTTGGTATACCATCAATGAGCCTACGGTTTATAGTTTTATGGGATATATTTTAGGTATGCATGCTCCTGGAAAAATATTTCATATACAGACCGCAGGAATCGTACTAAAACATCTGCTTCAAGCACATGTAGCAACGTATGCTGCTCTAAAAAAAATGCCAGGAGGCGATCGTGCACAAATAGGGTTAGTTCATCAAGTGCTTAAGGCTCAAGGATATTCCCCATGGCACCCGGTTGGCGATGTAGTAGCAGGTTTTTTAAATTTTTGCTCTGCACAAGAATGTGTGAAGAATTTTCTTAAAACCGGTGATTTTAATTATTATTTACCGGGGATGGTGAACATTAAGTATCAAGATACCAATGCTTGTAATTCTTATGATTTTATCGGTATTAATTATTATTCACGCGTTGTTGTTAGATTTGGGCCAACTTGTTATCCGCATGAAACAATGACCGATATGGAATATCCAATTTTTGCCCAAGGTCTTTATGATACTATTGTTGAAATGTCTGAGCTTGGGGTTCCCATCTATATTACCGAAAATGGCATTCCGGATAATGACGATACGCGACGAGATCAATTTATTAAAGAATATTTATGTTCTGTGTATCGTGCACTTGCCGATGGTTATGATGTGCGCGGGTATTTTTATTGGACATTAATGGACAATTTTGAATGGGATCGAGGATTTACCATTAAATTTGGTCTTTATGATGTTAATAGAGAAACGCTAGAACGTACATTACGCAAAGGCGCTTACGCGTTTCGTGATTTTTTTATTATTAAATAAATAATAAATGTCTCATCAATAATTAAAGATTATAATAAAAATTGTTGATTTTATTCATTTTACTAGTACAATTTGTTAAAAAATAAATTTTCTAACAAAAATTAAGATAATGGATTGTATGAATAAAACAATATTTTTAGTAATAAATATTTTGTGCATGTCAAAACTTATGAGTATGGAAAAAGATATCTTAGAAAAAGAGATACATGAGTTTAAAAATGATTATATATCATTTATGAATGGGATATTTATTCCTAATATTTATCTACATTCCGAATTGCTATTGCAACAAGCGAAGGGACATGAGCTTCAAGAAATACAAATGATTCAACGAAGTATAATAATCTATAGCAATCAACATTATGCTCCAGCAAGCGATCCCATAGCATGATAATTAATTTGCGTTAACATTATTTGTTTCTTATACCAAATACTTTTATGAAATGTAGTAGGTAATATATACAAAGCTTATAGCGCTTTATATACTACATAACAAAATATAAAACCTATAAAATTTAGGGTATTGGTATGCATATTGCGTTACGTAATGGTTTTTTTCGAACCTATCTAGGTTGGTTTTTACTAACAGCTCTTTGCATTGCAGGTTGTTTTTTTTCTTATCATTATTTTCACAAAGCATTTCCTATCGCTGATTTAATAATAACAATGAATTCGCATGAAGCATTGGCAAAAGCACGTGAATTATCGACACGTTATCAATGGGGGCCTGAACATTATCAAGAGGCTGCTTCATTTGAATCTGATGAAGAAACAAAAAATTTTATTGAACTTGAAGGGGGCGGAACCGAAGCGCTCAAGAGCATTATAGAAAAGCATTATTATTGTCCATATTTTTGGGTTGTACGGCATTTTAAAGAAAATCAGCCGAATGAAACATTGATTTATTTTACGCCAGAAGGCAAACCGTATGGATTTAACCAAAAATTAGCAGAAGATATGCCAGGTGCTGCATTAACAGCGCAAGAAGCACAAAAAATTGCACTGCAAAAAGCGCAAATTGATTGGCAGATTGATCCTAGCAATTATACGTTAGTTGAATCATCACAAGAAAAAAAACCTAATGGCCGCATCGATCACACGTTTGTTTATGAGTATAAACATGAAATGATAGGGAATACTCCTTACCGCCTGCAATTGGTAGTTAGTGGAGATTCTTTAACAGAATTGCTGTTATCAATCAAAATTCCTGAATCATTTACACGCCGTTACACGCATATGCGATCGGCCAACAATCTTATTGCTTTTATAGCTAATATTTTAATGCTTATTCTCTATATCTGTTGTGGTTGTATTGGCGGATTTTTTTATTTGATGCGTCATCATTGGCTTATTTGGCGTCCCGCATTTTGTTGGGGATTACTTCTTGCTTCACTTCAGGTACTTAACACTATCAATACCATACCATTGCTATGGATGACGTATGATACTGCCTTTGATAAAACTACCTTTTTTTTCAATATTTTTCTTACCTGTTTATTGCAATTATTAGCATTTACTTTTCTACTGACCTGTATTTTCATGATTGCGGAGGGATTAACGCGCAAGGCCTTTGGCAATCATATCCAATTATGGAAATTGTGGTCTAAAGATGCCGGATCTTCTTTGCAAGTAGCAGGAAGGACCATCGGTGGATATTTAGTAATCGGGTTTGATCTAGCATTTGTAACGTTAATGTATTTTTTTGCTTCTCGTTATTTAGGATGGTGGACTCCGTCAGAAACGTTATATAATCCTAATATTTTGGCTACCTATATGCCGTGGTTAAGTTCAATTGCACAATCACTTAACGCGGGATTTATGGAAGAATGTTTATTCAGAGCTATTCCTTTAGCTGGAGCAGCACTAATAGGCAGATATTATAAAAAAGAGTCATGGTTTATTGCTATTGCATTTATTGCACAAGCAATTATTTTTGGTGCTGCTCATGCGAATTATCCAACACAGCCTGCATATGCAAGACTTATTGAACTTATTATTCCGTCAGCAATTTTTGGCGGTATCTACTTAGTTTTTGGGCTTCTTCCTGCGATACTTTCTCATTTTGTATTCGATGTATTTTGGTTTGCTTTACCGCTTTTTATTTCTACAGCCGCTGGAATATGGATTAATCAAGTATTGGTTATCGTTTTTTCCGGTATACCATTGTGGGTTGTTATATATCGACGCATACAACACGGGTCCTTCGATGAGCTTCCACAAAAGTTATATAATTATGCCTGGGTTGCTAAAGAAGTTTCTCAACCAGTTCCTACGGCGGTACAGCCAGATGCTCCTACAGTTGTTAATGTTAATAAAGCCATACAGCCATTGTGCATAGTATTGGGAGCAATAGGATTGCTTGGTTGGTTTTTTACAACTCATTTTACACAAAATAATCTTCCTCTATCTATCAATAGAACTGCGGCAAGAGATATTGCAACTGCAATTTTGCATGAACACAAAATAGCATTACCACCTGCAACATGGGAATCAAATGCTTTAATTGAAGCGAATCTTGATGATCAACATCTTTTTGTGTGGCGTATTAGTGGTAAAAATATGTACAAAAAACTTATCGGTACTTATTTAGCACCGGCGTTATGGAAAATTCGGTATGCGCAATTTGATGGTGATATTGTAGATCGTGCAGAAGAATATGAAGTATACGTAACCGGTAATGGTTTATTATCACATCTTCATCATCAGCTACCAGAAAATCGTCCTGGTAAAGAATTAACTGAGCAAGAAGCGCGAAATAAAGCATATACATTGGTGCAAAATGTTTACCACGTTGATCCTAAAAAATTAATCGAAGTTTCTGCTATTTCATCAAAACTTGATACTAGATTAGATTGGGCTTTTACGTTTAATGATCCAGAATATCACCTGGAACAAGGAGAAGCTCGTATTGATGTCAACATTGCGGGTGATGAGATTAATGATTACTATCGTTATGTTTTTATTCCCGAACAATGGCTGCGTCAAGAACGGCAAGAACAATTAATCATAAAAATTATTACCATGATATGCCGGTTATTGCTTGCGCTATTTTTTGTTTTTATCATTGTACGCAATGTTAATAATCGTCATTTTTATTCCTTTTGGCGAAAATTAGCCTTTACTTTTTTTTATATATTTTTAGTAAAATCTACTATTCAGGCATATAATCTTTGGCCATTGTTGCGTGGAGCATTTATTACGAGCGAACCGTACATGCATCAATGGTTTATTACCATGATTACGGTTAGTATTCAAATTATTATACAAGCAATTTTCGTTGGGTTGTTGGCCGGATTAACCGGAAGTTATTCTTTGTATATCAAGCAATCAGTGCAACGCTTTAGAATTATACTTGGTATCGGCTTGGGAGCTTTATTGACAGGATTAATGTCGGCATTAACAATAATTACGCCGCCACTGAAGCCGTTATGGGCAGATTATATATCAGGGTCTGCACAATGGCCGGCGTTAAGTTTTGGATTGGTTGCAATAACCTCTTTTGTACTAACGACTTGTATTCTTTTACTTATTATTATGATGGTCGATAGTATCACTAAAGGATGGACAGAACGTCTTTGGTCTGGAAGATTGTTATGCTTAAGTATTGGTATATTATTAATAGGCTCGGTACAAGTTGACTCAATACGAGAGTTATGTTTAATGGGAATATGTTTTGGAATATTTTTAATATTTGCTTACTCTTGTATTATTCGTTTTGATAAATCAATCGTTCCAATAATGGTTGCTACCATAAGTGTATTATCAATTATCCAGCAAGGGGTTTTTAATGCTTATCCGGGTGTTATTCAAGGTGCAGTACTAGCTAGCATACTTATTGTAAGTTTGGCATGGTGGTGGGCACATCAGCTTGTTGCTGATACACAAAACGAGCAGTTGGCATATCATTAATAATAACCACTTCTAAAAATTGTTCCAGCGATCGCATAAAAATAGGATAATTGCCAAAAAATGGATGGTTATACAATCCCTGGTAAAGCACCCATGGAATACGATCATCTGTTTGTGCATTCCAAATGATACCAAGTACTTTATAACAATTTCCTTTATAATGTTTATAAATGCCGTTAATGTTAATATTTTCTCGATATACGTTGTCCATAGAATTCTTTCATCGAGTTGATTGCATGAATAAAAATATTATTTACCATTAATTTCGCGCAAACGCAAAAAATTCATAACATTTTTTGAGGAAGCTTTAGATAAGGGTTCCCGCTGCAATATCTTTAGGGTACACTTTTCTTTAATGATTTCTTTTCTTCGTTGTTCGATTAATGAAGTCATAGAATTATAATCATTTAGAATGTCCTGAACTTTGTAACGTTCATATTTTCGAGCAACATCTAAAGCAGTATTATTTTTATTACTTCTTTGCTTGAGTAGTAATTGTGGATTGCCATATAATAGCAAGTCTGGGATTGGTTCATCAAGGTTGTTGTTGGCGCAATACATAAGTACTGTTCGCCCCTCATCGTTTTTTACAGAAGGATCGTGTCCTTCTTGTAGGAGCCATCGTAAAGATTCACAGACTTCTTGATCTGCGGCATACATAAGAGGTGTTGTTCTTTTATCATCAATACTTTGTGATGCACCAAATTTGCATAATAATGATATTGCGATTGGATTATTACCTTTAATGGCAAGCATAAAAGCAGTTTCACTTTGTTTCGTTATATCGGATAAGGATGCTCCTTGTTCAATAAAGAATAAAACTGCTTCATGGCAGCCATGATATGCTGCTGTTAGTAAAGGAGTCCAGTCTTGATAAGTTTTTGCATTTTGATTTTCTTGTTCGTAGCAATCTTTAATTATGGCTAAACAACCACCACGAGCTGCATATATGAGAAGATTTCTACCGAAATCATCACAAATATTTTTTTCGTAAGCAACCTCTTTTAGAAGGTTATATATCATCGTATCGCCAGTTGCTGCTGCAAGCATCAAATAGGTTGTGCCATTAATACATTGTCTACATGGATTGGCACCATAGGTAAGTAATGCGGAAACTTTGGCACTATTTTTTTTAGAAATTGCATTTTTTAATGCTTCATCTTTTGACTCTTGAGAATAGAGTAAGTAAGGAATATTTTTATAATATTCTTCGATTGTAGTAATAAAATTAGTAGTTTGAAGTTGTCCATTGCTAGTATTGGCATATAACCCTAGCAATAATAGTGCTACAAAAAAAATCATAAAGCCCCCGGTTTTTTTTTATTTATATTATATAATTTGTTAACTAATGGGCAAGAAATATTTAATTATTAAATAATAATAGATATTATATTCTAAATATTGCATTAATAATGAGAATTATTTAGTCTAAGCAATATGAGAGGTTTTCCACTGGACAAAAAAAGGAAATTGTTATGAAAAGAGTATTTTTTATTATTATTCTTATTACCGGCGTTCATTGCAGAGCTATGCAATCACCGGTAGTAGAAAAATCTCAAGAAACAACGTCAAACGGGGAAAATCGTACTCCGACACCAATTAATACTAAAAAAAAATATGGACCTACCAGGATCCAAAGCGTTGAAAAGGATACGCTTGTTGAAGCATATGGATTTAAGCCATCCAATACGCGTCAAAAAGTAAAAACTAAAAAACCAGAATTACATGCATAGCAATAGTATTAATACCATACTTGTGCAACAACGCAATTTTTTTGCAACGCATACAACAAAAACGGTTGCCTATAGAATTGATTTATTAAAAAAATTAAAAAAAATGATTATTGATCATAAAGAAAGCATTATGCAAGCACTCTTTATGGATCTTAAAAAGTCTTCTTTCCAAGCGTATACTAGTGAACTATCGCCATGTTTGGAAGAAATTAACATGGCTATTAGGTGTCTTGCGCAGTGGGCTAAAAATCGCTCCGTTAAAACGCCACTGAGTTTTTTTCCACTAAAAAGTTCTATACTTCCTGAACCACGAGGCATTGTTTTAATTATTAGTCCGTGGAATTTTCCTTTTCAGTTACTTATTATGCCGCTTATCGGTGCATTAGCGGCTGGCAATTGTGCACTACTAAAACCTTCCGAATTTGCACCACATACCGCAGATGTCATTAAAAATCTTATTGAAAAAACCTTTGATCAAGCAATAATTGCGGTCGTTAAAGGTGGTATTCCTGAAACGCAAGAATTATTGCAAGAACAATTTGATTATATTTTTTTCACCGGGAGTCCTTCTGTAGGTAAAATTGTTATGCATGCGGCAGCGGAACATCTAACGCCACTTACGTTAGAACTTGGTGGTCAAAATCCATGCATTGTTGATGCTACTGCTACGCTAACAACCGCCGCAAAGCGTATCACTTGGGCAAAATTTTATAATGCTGGGCAAAATTGTTTGGCACCTAATTATCTTTTCGTCCATAAAAAGATAAAAGATTCTTTGATTGATGCAATGAAGTGCTCTATTTCTTCATGGTATCCTCATGGATATACACGCATCATCAGTCAGCATCATTTTGATCGATTATCATCATTGTTACGACAAGACGGAAATGTTGTAGTTGGTGGAAAAACTGACTCTATCCAATTATATATTGAACCAACGCTCATTGATACTATTCAGAAACATAGTACGTTACTTAAAGAAGAAATTTTTGGGCCAATTCTGCCCATTATTACTTTTGAAGATATACAAGAAGTAATCGATTATATCAATGCACAACCAAAACCATTGGCGTTGTATGTATTTTCTAATGATAGAGCATTACACAAAAAAGTAATCAATGAAACCTCATCAGGCAGCGTTGGTATTAATGATATGTTGCTACAAGCAATGAATCTTCATTTACCATTTGGCGGTGTCGGCAGGAGTGGTTTTGGTGCATATCATGGTAAAGCAAGTTTTGATACTTTTTCTCATTATAAATCCATTATTAAGAATTCTTCCTGGTTGGATAATCCAGTTCGGTATCCTCCCCACAAACGTTTACAGGCTTGGTATAAGAATTTTTTATCATTTTTCAATACATAACGATCTAATTTTTCTATACTGAAAACAGAGCATTATTACGTTTTAATAAAGGTATAGCATATGATTCTTTCAGGACAAGAAATAAAAAAAGGATGGGAGCCGACATTGATATCACACCATTTAGTGAAAAACAATTAGGGCCCAATAGTTATAATTTGCGTTTGCATAATCAGTTAGTGCACTATAATGATGCGATTTTGGATATGAAAAAACAGCATGAAACCAGCTCTTTTTCTATACCAGAAACTGGTTTTATTTTAAAGCCGGGCATTTTATATTTGGGCAGAACGGTTGAATATACTAAAACATCAAATCTTGTTCCAATGATTGAAGGGCGATCATCAATTGGGCGCTTGGGAATTTTTATTCATATTACCGCAGGGTTTGGCGACGTTGGATTTAACGGTTTTTGGACCCTTGAAATGTTTTGTGTGCAACCGGTACGCATTTATCCGAATGTAGAAATATGCCAAATTTTCTATCACACTATCGAAGGCCAATTTACTCCGTATAACAGTTCTAAATATCAAAATAATACCGGAATTCAACCAAGTTTATTGCATAAAGATTTTGAAAAAATTTAATTGATAATTTTTCTTTTTTATAATAAATCATTGTTTCTCCCTAAGAAATGCAATGCATTAGGAAGTTCAAAAAATTGTTTTAAAGCGGTATGCAAAGGGGAAGCTTTTGCATGCTTCCCCGCGAATTATTATTTATAGTTCTTGAGAATATTGCTCTTTTTTGCGTAAAAAAGTAGGAATATCTAAATCCGGTATTTCTTCGAAATCTTTTGATGGTGCTGGTTCTTTTTCTGGATTTTCGCTCATGCTAGGATGTTCTTTATAGAGTAATGGTTCTTTAATTGGCTCAGCAATTTTATCAGCAGCTTTTGCAATGCTTGGTTGTGGCGCACATTCTTTTTTTTCTTCAGTAATATGCGGAGAGAATCCTGTTGCAATGACGGTAATATAAATCTCCTCATCTAATGCCGGTTCGATAACTGAACCGATAATGATGGTGGCATTTTGATCTGCTTGTTCGTAAATTAAGGAAGCGGCTTGACTAATTTCATGTAACGTTAAACTAGGACCACCCGTAATATTGAGTAAAACGCCACGAGCACCCTTAATACTCATATTTTCTAATAATGGAGACGTAATTGCTTGCAATGCAGCCTCATAACCACGTTCTGGTCCTGACGCGCAGCCAGTTCCCATTACCGCTAGTCCCATATCTTTCATAATTGCTTTAACATCAGCAAAATCAACATTAATATGCCCTGGTTTTGCAATAATATCAGCAATGCCTTTTACTGATTGATGTAAAACATTATTGATCATGGCAAATGCATCAATCATAGAAATATGTTGCATCAACTAATTGCAAAAGTTTTTGATTGGGAATAATAAGAAGTGTATCAACTTCTTTTTTTAACTGTTCAAGAGCACGTTCAGCTACTTCAGCTCGTCGTTTACCTTCAAATAAAAATGGTGTTGTTACAATTGCAATGCATAATGCTCGGCGTTTTTCTTTTAATGCATGAGCAATAACGGGTAAAGCACCTGAGCCGGTTCCACCACCCATGCCACCGGTTAAAAAAACAATGTCGGCATTATCAAGGAGATCAATAATTTTATCAATATCTTCTTCGGCGGCACGTTTTCCTAATTCAGGATTTGCGCCAGTACCCAATCCTTTGGTTGATTTTGTTCCTAGTTGCACTATATGGTGCGCCTTTGAAAGATTTAATGCTTGTGCATCAGTATTGATTGCAATAAATTCAATACTATAATTACACAGGTTGTTTTGGTCCATAATCATACTATTAATGGTATTACCACCAGCGCCGCCAACACCTACTACTTTAATAGAAATAGTTGCTTGCGCTTTTTCTTCCTGATCAAACGCTATCATTGCATACTCCCCTCTTTAAAAGGCTTAAAAAAAATCTGATACCCATGATTTCATGCGAGCCATAACGCGGTTAATCAAAGGCCCGGACAATCGGTCGATAGTAGCAGTATCTTCTTTTTTGAGTGATTGAAGCAAGAGTCCATATGCAGTTGCATACATAGGATTATCAAGAGAAGTTATTATAGCATGTGTTAATCGAGGTTTTGCAATGCGAACGGGAATATTTAAAATTTTTTGTGCCAATTGAGTCAGGCCACTTAACAGAGATCCCCCGCCGGTTAAAACCATGCCGGCACTTATAATAGGATATAATTGATGTGCAACGAGCATACGTTTAACTAAGAATAATAATTCTTCAGCACGCGGTTGAAGAATAGTATGTAATTCTAAAAAAGATATTTCTCTGGAATGTGCATCTGATAACAAGGTTGCCTTACACAATCCTTCTGGATTAAGATTGTTGTATTCTTTTTTTATACGTTCTGCTTCATGCAGAGGTGTTTGTAATCCTATGGCAACATCCTGAGTAAATTGATTGCCTGCTACCGGAAAAACTGACGTATAATAAATACTATTATTTTTATAGATTGCTAAATCGGAAGTGCCACCACCAATATCAAGCATTCCTATACCCAATGTTCGTTCATCGTTACTCAATACAGCGGCAGCTGAAGCAATATGTTCCAAAATAATATCGGTTACTTGTATGCCAGCAAGCTCACAACATTTAATTAAATTTTGCACACAGGCAACAGCACCGGTAATAATATGTACTTGTGCTTCTAAACGAACGCCATACATGCCGATAGGATCATGAACTTTCTCATGAGTGTCGATCATAAAATACTGCGGTAATACGTGTAAAATATGTTGTCCCTCCGGAATCGCGATTGCTTTTGCCGAAGCAAGTACGTTGGCAATATCATACCGTGTAACTTCTCCGCGTTTTATGGGAACAACGCCGCGCGAATCAATTGATTTTATGTGGCTTCCAGAAATTCCTATAGTTGCCTTTTCTATAGAACAATTTGCCATAATTTGAGCTTCATATACGGCCTGTTTTATAGAATTAACCGTTTTGCCTATATCAACGACAATCCCTTTTTTTAAGCCTTCTGAGGAACTTTTACCAATACCAATAATTTCAATCATATCTTTAGTATGTTGTTCAGCAATCAAAACACAGATTTTTGTCGTTCCAATATCAATAGCTGTTTTTATATTAGAAAAGTACGCCGCCCTTCATCTTTCTCTCCCTTTTTTGATAGAGTATAATCTGCTGATTAAATCTAACGTCAGCAATAAATTTTTTGGCAGATTTTGCCTTATCAATTTTTTGTTGCGCTGAGGCATATGCATGATCACAATAAGCGAGTAAATCGTTGTGTAATGGTTTATCCACTGAACAAAGAATAGAATAGTTATCCATTTTTTTAGGATTCAGATAAATAGTGCTTGGTCCTTCAATAACAATCTGATAATTATTGAAAATATCTGCATTGAGGCACGTAAGCCAATTATGATAATCAATAGGTAGCGCATCAGTGATAGTGTCTTTAAAGGATATTTTTTGGTAATTCGTTTACCTGGTCCGTAGCAAGCCACCATGAGGGAACTTTAACTCCATTTATCAAGATAATCTCGTATTCATTAATCCAAAACCATGGTGTGTGAGCCGTAATAGTTGCATGGGCAACACCAGAACGTGGGTAGGTAATATCAATACGTTCAATAAGGGGAAATTCATTTTTTATCGTTATCAGTGACTCGTATAACGATGTATTAGAGACTAATTCTTTTAATTTTGTAGTAAGAATAGCGTTACATGACGCAGAGCAAAGAGAAATAAGATATCCCATGAATGTATCACAGAATGAGTTAGTGATTTTTTTATCATAAACACGATCATATAAATGCAGAGTATAAAAAAACTTCCTAATGATACAGAAATTTTTTTTGCTTGCATCATTGCTTCACCTATTATTTTTAATCTAGTAATCCTTTTATTTTTTACTATTTTTGTACTACAATAGTCAATAATTTACTATTAAAAAATAAAAAAATTAATTATTAGGAGAGTGTTTTTCGCAAAAGAAGATACATGAAGGGTAATAATCTACAAAATGTATAGAATCACGCTTGCTTAACTATTATATTTTTTTACATTGATGCGCAACAAGAAATAACAAAATTCCTGCGGCAACTGAAGCATTATAGGAGCTCGTATCTTTTTGTGGCAACGTGATGCAGGCGCCTTGAGATCTAATATTCTTGAGAAATACCAACTCCTTCACTGCCAATTACTAAGCATAACGGTAAGGAATATTTGGTAGTAAGAGCATCGGTACCATGATTAACAACGGCCAAATAAAGATTGTACCCAGCAGATTTTAATAAACTTGCGGCATGTTGTGCAGAAGGTACAAACATAATATCTAAATGTTCTGCAAGTCCAGCGGATGCTCTTGAGTGTACTAGCATTAATGGGGGCACCACCTTTTTTGATAATAATAACACCATCAACGTTAGTGCAATAAGCAGAACGTAAAATTGCTCCTAAATTGCGCGTATCTTGAACGCCATCAATCATAATCAACAACGGTTGCTTTTTTAGGATCAAACATTTTTTTACGCTCAACAAATGGCGTGGCAACGCCAATAACACCTTGATGATGGAACTGTTTGCGATTTTATCGCAAAACAGTTCCGATCGTCAAGGTGTTCTCGCATTGCCACGCCATTTGTTGAGCGTAAAAAAATGTTTGATCCTAGAAAAGCAACCGTTGTTGATTATGATTGATGGCGTTCAAGATACGCGCAATTTAGGAGCAATTTTACGTTCTGCTTATTGCACTAACGTTGATGGTGTTATTATTATCAAAAAAGGTGGTGCCCCCATTAATGCTAGTACACTCAAAAGCATCCGCTGGACTTGCAGAACATTTCAATATTATGTTTGTACCTTCTGGCGACATAGCACAAGTTTATTAAAATCTGCTGGGTACAATCTTTATTTGGCCGTCCCTAATCATGGTACCGATGCTCTTACTACCAAATATTCCTTACCGTTATGTTAGTAATTGGCAGTGAAGGAGTTGGTATTTCTCGAGAATATATAATCTCGAGGCGGCTCCATCACGTTGCCACAAAAAGATACGAGCTCCTATAATGCTTCAGTTGCCGCAGGAATTTTGTTATTTCTTGTTGCGCATCAATGTAAAAAAATATAATAGTTAAGCAAGCGTGATTCTATACATTTTGTAGATTATTACCCTTCATGTATCTTCTTTTGCGAAAAACACTCTCCTAATAATTAATTTTTTTATTTTTTAATAGTAAATTATTGACTATTGTAGTACAAAAATAGTAAAAAATAAAAGGATTACTAGATTAAAAATAATAGGTGAAGCAATGATGCAAGCAAAAAAAATTTCTGTATCATTAGGAAGTTTTTTTATACTCTGCATTGAGATGGATGCACTGTTTATGATAAAAAATCGCTGACTCATTCTGTGATACATTCATGGTATATTTGATCCTACCTTTTTGCTCTGCGTCATGTAACGCTATTCTTACTACAAAAATAAAAGAATTAGTCTCTAATACATCGTTATACGAGTCACTGATAACGATAAAAAATGAATTTCCCCTTATTGAACGTATTGATATTATTACCACGTTCTGGTGTTGCCCATGCAACTATTACAGAAACACACCATGGTTTTGGATTAATGAATACGAGATTATCTTGATAAATGGAGTTAAAGTTCCCTCATGGTGGCTTGCTACGGACCAGGTAAACGAATTGCAAAAATATCCTTTAAAGACACTATCACTGATGCCTCCTATTGATTATCATAATTGGCTTACGTGCCTCAATGCAGATATTTTCGATAATTATCAGATTGTTATTGAAGGACCAAGCACTATTTATCTGAATACCTAAAAAAATCGATAACTTATTCTATTCTTTGTTCAGTGGATAAACCATTACACAACGATTTACTCGCTTATTGTGATCATGCATATGATTCATAGCATCGAAGAATTAGTAAGGCAAAATCTGCAAAATATGTAAGCAATTAGATTTAATCAGCAGATTATACTCTATCAAAAAAGGGAGAGAAAGATGAAGGGCAGCATTCTTTTCTAATATAAAAACAGCTATTGATATTGGAACGACAAAAATCTGTGTTTTGAT
>CAVUUR010000011.1:0-68678 GCA_963744715.1 uncultured bacterium
CCAGTACAGAACTTTTTTTGCTTGCATCATTGCTTCACCTATTATTTTTAATCTAGTAATCCTTTTATTTTTTACTATTTTTGTACTACAATAGTCAATAATTTACTATTAAAAAATAAAAAAATTAATTATTAGGAGAGTGTTTTTCGCAAAAGAAGATACATGAGGGAATAATCTACAAAATGTATAGAATCACGCTTGCTTAACTATTATATTTTTTTACATTGATGCGCAACAAGAAATAACAAAATTCCTGCGGCAACTGAAGCATTATAGGAGCTCGTATCTTTTTGTGGCAACGTGATGCAGGCGCCTTGAGATCTAATATCTTGAGAAATACCAACTCCTTCACTGCCAATTACTAAGCATAACGGTAAGGAATATTTGGTAGTAAGAGCATCGGTACCATGATTAACAACGGCCAAATAAAGATTGTACCCAGCAGATTTTAATAAACTTGCGGCATGTTGTGCAGAAGGTACAAACATAATATCTAAATGTTCTGCAAGTCCAGCGGATGCTTTGAGTGTACTAGCATTAATGGGGGCACCGACCTTTTTTGATAATAATAACACCATCAACGTTAGTGCAATAAGCAGAACGTAAAATTGCTCCTAAATTGCGCGTATCTTGAACGCCATCAATCATAATCAACAACGGTTGCTTTTTAGGATCAAACATTTTTTTACGCTCAACAAATGGCAACGCCAATAACACCTTGATGATCGGAACTGTTTGCGATTTTATGCAAAACATCCCGTGTTACGTATTGTATGGTGGTCGATTTTTGTAATAATGGGGTAAGCAGATTCCATGCTTTTGGCACCGGTTTAGTGGTGTAAATCATCGTCAAGCGACGTTTTTTTGCTTTAAGCAGTTCAACAATCGGATGGATGCCAAAAACCAGGTCAGTATTGTGATTAAGTTCTTTTTTATTCATGCATAACAGTATAGCAGGGCTGGAAAAAAAGATATCAATCTTCTTCATCATGATACGGAGATTCATAATGTTCAACAAATAATCCCATATTTTCTATTGTCTGAATGGTAGATTTACAGGGTTTTGCGCTTCCTATATACATATAATAATCCCATCCAAAATGAACATACATAGTTGGTGTCTCAAACTTACACCATAGTTCATTCCTTAATGCAACCTAACTATAGAAGGAATGAATTCTTTGTTTATATATTCCTCGTTGATTATTTCTTCGTTTGTATCAAAAAAATCTTTTTTGGGCGCATGCCATGTTGTTCTAAATGAGTAATTTTTAATGAATCAACGGCTAGACAGTCCATAAATAACATAACTGCTTGAATATAAGCGTTTTCTATTTTATCGATATTATAGGTTAATTGTTCACCTTCAAAAAAATTTTCCTATTTCGATATAACAAGTCCATCGAATAATTCTTTGTGTAAGATCCATTACTAGCACGGTATTGAGGATCATATTTTGTGATGCGCCAACAAAACATATTAATCTCCAGATACGTACAAACGATGCCGGCTGCTAATAATCCACAATATAAGCCGAAAATTTTATTGCCGTGACGTTCATACCACGGTGTTTTGCTGAGAATAAGATTTTCGATGGGTCTTAAATCTTTAATATGTTTTATTGTTATAGGGGTACAGTTACCACGGCAGCAGTCATAATCAGAAAATCGAAGGCCATTATATAAGCTAAAATAGGGTGAATTGTAGTGGTTTGCCGTATTAAGGGGTTTGCAGTTTAACAAGGCTGATTGCATAGCATTATAATATTCATTTTTTTCAACATCGTTACTAAAATGTAGTGATGAAATAAACTTTTTATTAGGTTCTTCTTGGCGGTTATTAGTATTATTTTTTGTACGTGCAAAGTAAGATGATACTTTATTATGTAATAATGAAATCACTTTGCCCATACCAAAGAGTAAAGCATTGCCATACTGTTGAGAATAATATGATCGTTGTTCCAATATTTTTTTTTCAAGTTTTTGTAGATCAATGCTGGTTTTCTCATCATCTGCTAGATCAATTTGGCATTGCACTAGGTGTTTATAATAATCCGACACTGGTTTTGTTTCTTCCTCAAAAAGCGGAATGAATGGAAGTGAACGTTTCAAATTGGTAGAGAGTAATCCATGAGTATGTTGTTTTAATAATTGTGGAATTTTTTCTTTTGCTATTATTCCTTTTTTGGCTGCAAGGAGTGCAATAAAGGGATTGCCATGTTGCACTAGTGTTTTGATATTTTGTTCATCATCTGGTGCTGGGAACTGTAGTTTATCTGATAGTGGTTGTAAATCGGATTGATCAAGTGCACTAATATGATCTTTGCTGAGCATCTCAACCACATTGATTCTTGGATATTCTAGTAGTAGTGTACGCATATCATCTTGAGTGCCATGTTTTATTAGTATTGGAATAAATGGCATTCGATTTTCCATCTTTGCAATGGCGCTGCATATACTAGGGGATAGTGTAGGATATTTTGTTAGTAGTATATGTAAATCTTCAAGCTCGTTTTCAAAAAGGTTCTCAATAGTTTTGTAGTTTGGTTTTATTTGCTGCTGAATTAATGTTTTAAGGTATTGTAATTCTTTATCAGTAAATGATTTTGAGTTAAGGTCTACTGCCTTGTATGTGTTTGATGTATTATCACGGTATGTAGGAAGGCCGCTACCTATATACTGGGCAAAAATTATGCAAAAGGGATCATAAACATTAGGTTTAAGTAAATCATATTGCAATAAAAGTTCTAACAGTTCACCGTTTGCATTGTTTGTGGGTGTTGTGAAAGAGATGTTTCTCCCGGAAGGCGTCTTAAATTATTCATCCATGGTTGCATAGATTTAAGAGATAATATGTCCTCCAATATTTTGTAATTGGAAGAGTCATGCGATGCATGCTTAGCTAGTGCTTGTATGGTAAATATTGGATTGATGCCATATAGTAGGGCAGCATCCATAATTTGTTTATAACTGGAGGTTTGCTCTAGTTCTAATACGTTAAATATTTTTTCTCTAGATTTAGGATCGGAATTATTGCTCAGAATAACATTCTCCAAATCTTCGGGTGCCTCGATAAATATATACTTATAATTCTCCCACGCTTCCCGGCCACAAAGTTTTTTTTGGGTATCGCTTTTTTCTATATTCTGTACTAAATAAGCACGATGATCACGGTGATTCAGGAGACCACTGTAATGAAGATATTCTCGATTGCTCTCGGAAGAAGGATGTTTCACATGAATTTCAATCATCTGTAATAATTCTTTGCTGCTTATATTTTTTTGTCGTAAAAGACATTCCACATGGTTATCAAAAGAATAAGTCATACATGCTTTATATACAGCATTAGGATAAAAGGGTTTTTCCTTGATCCATTTTTCAAAATTTTTCTTTAGTTCCTTAGGAATTATTTCGATGTGTTTGTCCAATGCTTGGCTAAAATCAGCTAAAATGCCATTTTTTTTATAATGTTGTTGAGCAAAAAAGCCAAAACATAAATGTTTTAAGGTATCGGGAGTATTTCCTTGTTGAATAATAGCTTTTTGATCCATTGCATAGTGATAATGAAATGAAGTACATAAATCAAGAAATAAAATACTCAGTATGCATGTTTTTAGTGTTGCCAAGCGTAACCCTAGTTGATGGTTTCTATTTGAAAACAAGAAAATAATAACCCTTAGTTAAGAGTATAATATATTATACTTCAGTGGTATATATGAAAAAATAGTTTTTTTCTACGGTGATAGGGAGTTGAGATGAATGTATTTTTTTGGTATAATTTTTTAGAAAATGTTTCTATAAAAAAATAATCTAACGGAGGATATATGAATATATTTTCTTTTGCTCAACATAGCGCCATTGCAATGCTTGCTATTTGCTTGTTAGGTAATAATAGTGCTTTTGGCGCCAGTGCAGTAGGTGATGAGCAACCCGTTGAGCAAAAAGTCATTGAGGCAGAAGATTCTTTGGATACGTTATTTGATCAATGGTTTACCTTAAGTAAAACTATTGGCACCAAAATGTATGAAGAGCTATGTGCTGATTTTGAAGATCCAGAAAATCCTGTTAATCAAAAAGATAATAATAAATCTCCGTGGCATATTGATAGTGATGACAGTTCGGTAACTATTTCAATAACAATGCCCGTAGTTAATCGTGATAGTATTACTATTATTCCGGCGGGTGGTTATATTAAAGGAACCGTGCAAGAGAACGGATATTATTGTAATTTTATTATTTCAAATTCTGATTTTCGTGTAACCATTCAACAAGAAAATACGGTTACCAAAGATGATAATAAAACACATGCATACTCATCGAGCTCATTGCAGCAAGCGGTATTGTTACCAGCAGAGGTTGAAATTACTTCCAATGTAAAAGCAGAATATAAAGACAATATGTTAAAAATTACATTGTCGAAAAAACAAGCTCCTGCAAAAATTCCTGTTTTATAACTAAGATAAAAACAAATGTAGCAAAAAGGCCTGGTTTTTCCGGGCCTTTTTAATAGGCAATCAAGCATGAATCCATTGACATGGGTAGAAATTAGCAAGCGTGCATTACGTGACAATATTTATCAGTATGCAAACATTATTTCGCAATGTGCATTGTTAGCGCCGGTTATAAAAAGCAATGCGTATGGGCATGGCTTATTGCCCGTTGCATCATTACTTGATGGCAATACATTGGTAACGTGGTTATGTGTTGTTTCGCTCAGTGAGGCGTTAATGCTTCGCGCTCATGGCATACAAAAAACAATTTTGGTACTGAGTATCATTGATGATGAGCTTGAAAGGGCCGTTAGTAATAATATTGATTTGGTTGCCTATGATCTAAAAACAATCTTAAAACTTGATGCTATTGCTCAGCAACAAAAGAAAATGGCGCGTATTCATATTAAAATTGATACGGGTCTTTCTCGTGCTGGCATATGGCATGAAGAGGCATTTTCTTTTATTGAACACATTGCATCATTGCCGGCTATTACTATACAAGGAATCTTTACCCATTTTGCCAATAGTGAAAGTGATGATCCTACCTTTGTTTCTTTGCAATTATTGCGATTTCATTACCTGATACATCAACTTGAATCCCGTGGAATATATATTCCGTATAAACATACAACATGCTCGGCGGCTATCACAGCCTATAATAATGCTCATTATAACGCAGTTCGTTTAGGAATAGGCACCTATGGATTATGGCCTTCAGCTGAAAATAAATATATAACACAAAAAAAATATCCGGCGTTTGAACTTAAGCCAGTTTTAACCTGGAAAACGCGCATTATTCAAATAAAAACAGTTCCTTGCGATAGCTATGTGGGCTATGATTTAACGTATAAAACTACGCAGTCAACAACCATTGCATTATTGCCGGTCGGTTATTGGGATGGTTATGATCGGGGGTTATCTAATAAGGGAACGGTTCTGATACATAACAAATACGCACCGGTGATTGGCCGTATTGCCATGAATCTGACAATGGTTGATATTACGGCTATTCCGGAAGTGCAGATTGATGATGAAGTGATATTATTGGGTAATTATGATAAGCTCAATGCTCATGCTATCGCCCAGCATCTTGATACCATCAATTATGAAATAGTTACAAAAATTAATCCATTATTGCCACGCGTGATTGTTGATTCGTGATTGTTGATTAATAATTTTTTTTAGCATAAGGAACATCATGTATATTGTCGAAGGTAATATTGGTGCAGGAAAATCTACTTTTTTAAACTTAGTTGGTAAACATCTGCCTCATATAAAAATCGCGTTAGAGCCTGTGAATAATTGGCAAAAAAATGTATATGGGCAATCATTACTGGCCAATTTTTACGAAAATCCTGAGCGATGGTCATATACTTTAGAAACATTTGCTATGATTTGTCGTGTTCGAGAACATTTGCAAGATCAAATGGATCCTTCAGTTAATCGTTTGATCGAGCGATCAATTTATTCCGGGCATTATTGCTTTGTGTTAACCGGATACCAAAATGGATTTATGAATGATATTGAATGGACATTGTATAACGATTGGTTCAATGCTCTTATTCCACAAAAATGTTTACCGCCTCGTGGTTTTATCTATTTACGGACGACGCCAGATATTGCTTATCAACGAATAAAAAAACGTAACAGGCTTGCTGAGAAAAATATTACCTTTGCGTATTTAAAACAGATTCATAATTACCATGAAAAATTTTTGTGTACGCATGAAGGAATTTTACCCGAGCTAAAAAATGTTCCGGTACTTATTCTTGATGCAAACCAAGAATTTCAACATGATTCGCAGCGATTGCAAGAACATTTAGAGCAATTGACTAATTTTATTGCACAAACATCAATAGAATCCCAACGTGCTATTAGTAACATGAATTTGATCTGAAGCAACGTGAACTTTTTTTGCTTCCTCGCCATAAAAATTTATGATTTTTATGGACGAATAGTAAATCCAAGACCAATGCTTTAGATTGCTTTGCAAGCAAACGTGAAATTTTTGCCATCATAGGTAATAAGAACTTCTTGTGGTTTTGGATTTTGCATGGAAATCCTTTCCCATTCATCAAGAAGTTTAACAAACTCTGGTTGTTCGATAGGAAAGTAAGGACCACCATCTAGTTCTTCAGAATCTTGATCACTCACTATGATATAATTATCTTTTTTCTCAAGATGTGTTATATTGCCTCCGTAACTACTTAAATCATTTTTATCGACAGCCCATTCTTTAAACAGTGAACGTCGGCAACCAATATCGGATAAAAAACATGCAAGTATGGCCATTTCTTGGATCTGCATCTTTGTAACTGTAAAAGCCATCTTCCATAACAATTTTTAAATAATTTTTTTTCATCACATTATCCTTATTCTAATACCGGGTAAGCGGTTGTTATCTGGCCTTTTTTAGTAATATACATTTCTATTTTTATACCTTCATCCGTAAATCCTGTCACCAAATATTTGCCGCTAGGTTTCAACTCATAATTTTTTGCACCAGTTTTAATGAAATGGTCATAGGCTTCTAGGATTTTACTAATTACCTTTTCTCGCGGCCAGAGTTGAGGGAACAAAGTTTTATGATTATTTGCAAGCAAACGTGAAATTTTTTCCATCATAGGTAATGAGAATTTCTTGCGGTTTTGGATTTTGTTTGCAAATGCTTTCCCATTCATCAAGAAGCTTAACAAATTCTCGTTGTTCGATAGAAAAATACGGACCACCATCGGGTTCTTCAGAAACTTGATCACTAAGAATGACATAGCCATCTTTTTTTTCAAGGAAGGTTATATTGCCTCCACACTTAGTACATCCGGAATCAAAAAGAGCCCATCCTCGATACCATAAGCGATTGCAACCAACGTCAGAGGCTAAAAAACGACCTAAGATATACATTTCTACGGTGTCTGAATCGCTACATAAATAATAGTCGATATCCCTTAGCGCTATTTTAGCGTAATTGTTCATAATTTCCTCATTTATATTAACACTGGATAAGCTGACGTCATTCAGCCATTTTTGGTAATATACATTTGAATTTTTACGCCTTCATCAATAAATCCCGTTACAGTATAGGTACCATTACGATTTAACTCATAATTTTTTGCACCAGTTTTAATGAAATGATCGTAGGCTTCAAGAATTTTACTAATAACTTTTTCTCGTGACCAATGTTGAGGAAAAAAAGTTTTATCCCACGAAATACCATTAATAATTACTTTCGCACGATAAAACCCATTACTATCTACCATCTTGTCGACGAATTGAATAAGTCCACTTTTTTCAATACGTCCCCAAAGATCATGATGAAACCCGAACCACTTGAGTATGTCTTTTGCAGGTGCAAACCAATCAATACCTAAAATATGATTATAGGGAATTTTAATATATTTAGTAGCAAATTCGCCAAATCCTTTACGTGCATTATCAAACATTTTTTTTAACTGAGGCAGTTCTTGTTTCACCTCTTCCAGTATGGCTGTGAGTTCTGTAACCAGATCTTGCCCTGCCGGTACAATAGTAACTAATGATTCAACGGCTTTTTCTTCTCGAACAATGTTGTGTATTACATTTTCTACGGCAACACATTCTTCTTGTAATGCAGCTGGTGTAATAATTTCAGTTGTTTGGAGTGCAACAGCAACGTGAACTTCTTGTGCGGTGAGAGCCCTAGTGCCTTGTTTTATTTTTTCAACGTAGGAGGGAATTTTCTGATACGCAGCCGTAAAAATTTTATTCAAACAATGGGCTGTCGCGGGCAACAGAACGGTTTGTGTAACCAAACGCGAACCCTGTTTGAGCGCATCATACGGATTATTAACACAATACAACTGTAATGCCTGTGCGGTTCGGCCCACTTCTTGGATGAGGGTTAATGCTTGTTTTCTATAATTCTCTTGTAGAATCGAAATGAGCGGTTGATGTTGTTTAATGAAACGAACTAAACAATGTGCAGTATTGTTTATGCTTTGTGCAAATGCCAGAGGAGGACTTTTGTAATTATTAAGGGTAGGTTGTGTCGATGCTATTATTCCTAATAATTCTTCAGAATTATTAATAGAATAGTGTCGAAAAGAATTTCCCAAGTTAACTAATTCACCTGCAGCAAGTAATGGTTCATGGCCTGGTAGTACTACAACAGAAAATAATGCTGGATATTTTTTAATAGCATGCATTAATCCGTAAGTAGTATTTTTTGCACTGGTTACTAATTCAATCACAGCACCTTGTGGATTAGTAATTGCGTTGCTTATTGCAGTTTTAGTAGCATTGATTTCTTCCAAAATACCTTCGCCGATGGCGAGCGCAGTCGATCGCATAAAAGACCAACACACATCAAGGAGGTTAAGTGCATCGGTAACCATGCCGGCATAATTATGTTGTCTGCTCAGTTCAACGAACGGCATAAGTATATGCCCAGTTTGTTTTGCTACGCTTGTGCCCACAATACTATCAATAACCTGCAAGCATTCCGTATGAATAATATGTTGTAACGTTGATCCTCGCAATGTTTGGTATGCATTGACTGGAAGATTATGTTCACATAATAATTGTTGTATCGGTGCGGATAAGGCAAAAACTTTTGTACTGATTTCATACGTAGCATGATTATTAGTATGCACTATTAAACTATTCAATCGCTGCTTGATTACATGAGGGGGTACGCTATCATAGTTAGATGTATGAGCAAGTGCAAGCAGCTTAGGATATTCTTGCTCTAACCGATTGCGCAGTTCTTTATCATAATTCCGATCTTTTTTATACGGATCTTTTAATTCTTTTTCTCCCTTCCACCATTCGTATGCACAGCATACTAAAAAAGCTAGAACAGCTGCGGGCTCTGCTATTTTTTTAAGAGCTTGTAAAAGAACATTGCCATTATTTTTTTGATTGTGCGTAGAAGTATGTGCCGTTATTTGTGGAACATCATTATTATTATACTTCGGTATATAATCGGTACTGGAATACGCAAAAGATCTGAATGGTGTAAAAAGTATCACGCATACAAAAAAAAATTTCTTCATCACTACTCACTCTCTTTTTTTACTAAACATTGTGCTTCATTTTATTTTTTTAAAACGTAGCATAATAAGAGAGTAAATCAAGGGAAGGTTAGTCGCGTAGAGCCTTTTTCGAATTCACTTATATCAGATCATTGTACCGGTAATGAAAACGTTCTATGGAGTAGTTCGTATGCATAGAATATTCCCCCAAGTGCCTTGGTACAAAGCTTCTGCAACAATAGTAAAACCTTGGCTTTCAATCCACTGTTTTATTTCTGGGTAGAGTGGATTTTGTTCGTAGCGATACGTTAAACTTACCTCCATATGAATTGCTTTGACCGTTTTGAGTATCGTAGGTGATGCTTGCAACATGAGTAATTCAAATCCTTGCATATCAAGCCATAAAAAATCGATAGCATGAATGTTATGGGCAACGGCCCAATCATCAAGTGTCATCGTTGCAATCTGGTACTGCTTAAAAGTAACCGGAGGATTTCTGTGGAGAAACTCTTTTGGTTTTAATAATGAGCTTACGGCACCCAAATGCTCATTGCTTTCGTAAAATAATGCCCAACCAGTTTTATCGGCGAGAGCATAAGGATGACAATGTATACCGTTAATTTGTTTGGTAGCAATAACTAATCGCTCAAAAAGATATGATATGGGCTCGAAGGCATGAATAGTTGCCCGAGGCCATGTTTTTTTCATAAGTAACGTATCACGGCCGCAATGTGATCCAGCTTCAATAATAATAGGATTATCAGGGAGCCATTGTTGGATGTAGTTTTTGCTAATATAACGAAGCTTTTCAGGAACACTCATGATTTATTGGTATAGCCACATTCTTTATTGGAGCAGATGAGCGTAATATTTCCTTGTTTATCGAACTTTTTTATTAAGAAAGGTAAATGGCATTGTGGACATGGTGTTTCTTCAATGTCACCAAAAACAGTAAACTTGCATTTTGGGTAGTTAGAGCATCCCCAGAAAATTTTTCCTTGCCATTGTTTTTTTACGACGTCCCCTTGATCTAATGGACATTTAAATCCGGCTTTAGTTTGTTGTATGTACTTGCATTCAGGATATCCAGAGCAAGCCACAAAGGGGCCAAACCTTCCAACTACTTGGCGCAATGGTTTGCCGCATTGAGGACAGGCATCTTCTAATAATTTAGTTGGTTCCGTTGTTATTAATTCTATCGAACCATCTTCTGCTCGTTTGAAATTGCTAGTAAAAGTACATTCAGGATAGCCCAGGCAACCAAGAAAAGAACCCGATTTGCCAAAACGAATAGCAAGCTTATGCTTTTTACATGAAGGACAGGTTATTGTTGTTTGTTCGGCCTGTTTTTTGCCTGATTGTTCTTTAAAATGCGCTACATCTTTTTCGAAATTGGTATAAAATTCTCGTAACAGAACGTCGCGGTCAAGGCCTCCTTTGGCTATCTTATCAAGATCTTCTTCCATGAGCGCCGTAAAATGAATATTCATGATATTTGGCAGATTCTGTGTTAGTAATTTAGTAACGGTCATCCCCAATTCTGATGGTAAAAACCGTTTTTTCTGATCGAGCGTTGTATAGGCCCGCGCTCGAATAGTATTTAAAATGGTTGCATAGGTACTTGGTCTGCCTATACCTTCTTTTTCCATTACTTTTATTAATGAAGCTTCGGTAAACCGTGGTGGTGGCTGCGTGAAATGTTGTTTAGGCGTTATGGTGGTTAAGATAACCGTATCTTTTTCTTGTATATCGCTTGGAATAAATGTTTTTTTAGAATCTTCTTCGCCTTCTTCTTCTTCCAAATATACTTTTAAAAATCCATCAAATAAGAGCGTTGACCCAACAACTTTAAACGTATATTTGCCACCTTGAATAACTACGGTGCGTTGTGCATAAATAGCTGGTTTCATTTGACAGGCAACAAATCGTTTCCAAATAAGTTCATAGAGCGCAGCAACATCTGATGGTACATATCTTTTTACATAGTCAGGGGTTACATTGATATCAATAGGCCTAATTGCTTCGTGAGCATCTTGTGCCTTATCTTTACCTTTGGTAAAAGCGTTCGCTTTTGTCGGTAAATATTCCCTACCCGATGAATTTTCTATATAGGTACGTACTTGTTTTATAGCGGTATCAGAAATACGCAACGAATCGGTTCGCATGTAGGTAATTAGGGCAACCGGTGTTTGCGAATCTTCCAGAGGGATACCTTCATATAACTGCTGTGCAACTTGCATTGTTTTTTTTACGGAAAACCCAAGGCGGTTGTAGGCTGCTTGTTGCACTGTACTGGTCATAAAAGGTGGTAATGGTTGGCGTATTCGCTCTTTATCAGTAATCGAATCAATACTATATGAAGCTTTTTTTAATTGCTCTACGGTAGTATTGGCATCTTCTGCATTGGTAATTTCAATCTTTTTTTTACTGATATGTGTTAAAGAGGCGTTAAAAGATGATGAATTGTGGCCGAATAATCCATCAATTGACCAATATTCTTCTGATTTGAAACCTCTTATTTCTTCTTCGCGATCACAAATAAGTTTTAGGGCAACCGACTGCACGCGTCCGGCTGATAATCCTTTGGCAACTTTTACCCATAAAATGGGGGAAACTTCGTAGCCGACCCAACGATCTAACACCCGGCGTGCTTGTTGTGCAGCAACTTTTTTCAGATCAACCGTTGAAGGATGGTCGAGCGCTTCCGTGATTGCGGGTTTAGTTATTTCATTGAAGGTAATGCGATAAATCTTAGCTTTATCCTTAACAACTTTTTTTATTTCCTGTTCTATATGCCAGGCTATAATTTCGCCTTCGCGATCAGGGTCGGGAGCCAAATAAATCTCATCAGATTTTTGGGCTTCTTTGCAAATATCGGCAATTATTTTATCTTTATTTTCAATAACGACATAGTCAATAGTAATGGTACCATTAATGGTAACACCAAGCTTTTTAGTAGGAAGATCCTTAATATGCCCTACGGTGGACATGATTTTAAAATCTTTGCCTAAAAATTTGGCAATGGTCTTAATTTTTGCCGGTGATTCAACAATTAATAGCTTTTTCATGCTCTATACCATTAAAAATATCTAAAAAACACCTGGTTATAACCACAATTTGTTACTAAGTTTTAAATCCAAAACGCTTTCATTTTCAGTTTGTTCTTTATTTATAATAAATTAACTATTTACTAAAAGTCAAATAATACCTAAAATTTTATTATTGAATATTTGTTTCACCTGATCACGGTCGTTATAGTAACCATTAATCTATATTGTTAATTTTTTTTTAATAGAGGGAGTATATAGTTGAGAAATTATATGTCAAATTATACATCAGTTCAACTATATTATAATGGATCAAAGAGTATTTTTTTGTTAAATAACCTTTAAGGTTATTTAATCTGAGATTATTTGCCAGAATAATCCAATGGGGATAAGCTTTAAATAATAATTATTAATGCATTGATTTGAAAAGGAAAAAAAATGTTACCTCAAATTTTACGCGCCATTGCGCAGTCATGGCGAGATTCTTTAGCTCTATTTTTGCCCAAAAACCTTAAACTTTTTTGTTTAGTAACGCTGAATGCATGCATTCAGACAGCAACAGTTTTTTTTAAATACTGGTCATGGCTGATTGCTATTGATATTGTGTTATATCTTTTTTTTGTGTGGATGGGGCCTCTTATTGATAACCATTTGGGAAATTTTGGAGAACGGTTTTTTCTTATATGGATTTTTTGTGTAGTACCGTTATGTTTATATTTTTTTTTGATGCTCTCGCTGCGCCCTTCAATTATGCATAAAGATTATGACTATTTTTTTTCGTATCTGCGGGTGTTCCCTCAATTCTTACTCTTTAACATAATATCGGTAGCTCTTTTAACAGTTGGGTTTATGATTCAAGGTATTCCTTATGTATGGGTCGTACTACCGGCATTACTTATTAATTTTTATTCTTTTTTTATTACCGGAGTTTTTTTTCTTCTGGATTCCGATGGATCGATGATTAGTTTTTTTAAAAGTTTTAGCAATGCATTTAAAATGATTATCTATAATTATCCTTTTTATTGCATTTCATACGCCATTTTTTCATTTATTTTTTATATAAGCAATTATATTTTTTCGCCAGTTAATCCTTTCGTTGCATACTCTGAATCGACGACATCAGTTATTGGATTAATGGGAATATTGTTATTGTTGTATTATTTTATTTTTTCATTGATATATCTTTGTTGGTTTAATAATTTTTATATAAAACGAGTGCATGACCAATTTAACCTGTATATATGAGCTATTTGCCATAATAATGCAATACCAGTAAGCTGATACTATTACGATTTATGATAGTAAGGATTATTAATGAACACAGCATTATTATTCATACGAGCTCTTGTTGGTTATGTTATTATCGGTATTTTAGGTATTATCTGCTTTATTCCTTGTGTTGTTGTTGCCGCATTGCCAGAGCGTTGGCGCTATGATAATCGAGTGTATTACTGGTTTACCAATCTTTTTTATAAAGGTGCTGTTTTTGCTACCTTTTTACCAATTAAGATTGTTGGGTTGCAAAATATTTCGCATGACTCTGCTATTATTATAGCTAATCATCAATCAGCATTTGATATACCACTCGTCGGTTCATTACTTAATGGTGTTCCCCATGTATGGCTCTTTTTAAAAAGATATACGCATTATCCAATATTTGGATTTGTTATGAAGCGCATGAATATTGTGGTTGATCACGCAGGCTTACGCAGATTAACTGGTTCGATTTATCAAGCAGCTGATGTATTAAAAAAAAGATCGGCTCATATTGTACTTTTTCCTGAAGGAGGAAGGTTTATTGATGGTTCGGTACATAAATTTTTTAGTGGATTTGCATTGTTAGCAGAAGAAACACAAAGACCAGTTATTCCCATTATAATGCTTCAAGTAAATAAAATTTATCCGCCGGGAAGTTTTTTATTACATCCGTATCCTATTACCATTATTGTTGGTAAGCCTTTTGTATTTGAACAAGGGGAGACTAGAGAGGATTTTGTACAAAGAGTGTACGCATGGTATGAACAACAGGTTGAGCAACATAGGGGTTCATAAATTATATGTTTACTATTGTGCATCCTTGGATATTGTTCTTTATTAGTTGCGCAATTGGCGTTTTTGGTTATTATCGTTGGTTTTATTATACGCCAACCCGTTATTCTTATTCACTAGTTGAAGTTTGTAAACAATATGGATATCAGGTTAGTATTCTGTATTCATTATTGCCATTTATATTACGTTGTTTGGTATTGTTATTATTAGGATTACTAATTTCAAAAATACGCTTGATAGATGTAACATCAAAAGTTCCCGTAGAAGGTATTGATATTATGATAGCACTTGATGCATCACGAAGCATGATCTGTTTTGATGAGTTGCATGACGAGAGATCGCGTTTCTTGATTGCAAAAACTGAAGCAATTAATTTTATTGAAAAACGGGAAAATGACCAAATTGGTTTAGTGTTGTTCGGTAGAGATGCGGTTTCTCGCTGCCCACTAACCTTAGATAAATCACTGCTCAAAGAAATATTATATAATTTTAATCTGGGTGACATTAATCCGGACGGTACCGTGATTAATGTTGCACTTGCCATGGCAGCACGACGGCTTAAAGATTCAAAATCAAAAAGCAAAATTATTATTTTATTAACTGATGGAGAATCTACGCCAAATCTTGATATTAATGTATCAGTGGCGCTTGATCTTTTGAAAAAATTAGATGTTAAAATTTATACCATCGGTGTCGGGGGCGATTACGGTGGATTGATTAGAGAGCCTTTTGGTGTTGTCGCCCTGAACCTTAACTATAATAAAGATGTATTAAAGATGTTAGCCCAGGAAACCGGCGGAAAATTTTTTGAATCACGTAATGCCGAAGATATGAAACAAATTTATAAAACAATTGATGCATTAGAGAAAGTAGAATACGAATCAGATATTTTTGCTCGCTATGTTGATATAGTAACGCCATTAATAGTGATAATTGGGTTATTATTGTTATGTGAACTTTTATGTGCATGGATATGGTTTACGTTATGATTACACAATGGTTAGGAATATCGTGGGGAGCTTTTGACTATTGGATCTATGCACTTCCGGCATTGATAATAGTGGGTATTATTAATACAGGCATTTTTAGGAAGCGGGCTATTATTGCAAAAAAACTTTCAATGCCATCTTCGTCATACACCGTGCTCACCTTTTCCAGAAATAAAAATATTATTAAAATGATCATATATTTTTTGGGATTAATTTTTTTGTGTATTACGTTATTGCGACCTTTATGGGGTAAAAAAGAAGAAATAATTAATCAGGAAAAAAGAGAAATTTTTATTCTTTTAGATATTTCGCGCAGTATGTTAGCGCAGGATAAAAAACCAAGTCGATTAGAATTTGCCAAAGAAAAAATTAAGCGTTTAGTAAAAAAACTTGGATGCGAACGTTGTGGATTAATTATTTTTTCGGGCTCAACAGTTGTTCAGTGTCCATTAACCGCAGATTCTAGTGCATTTTTTATGTTTTTACAGCAGTTAGATGCTGAAACCATTTCATCAGGAACGACGGCTCTTGATCAAGCAATAAAAAAAGCGATGAGCGTATTTAGTACTATGCCTGCCAAAAAAAATAAACTTGTAGTTTTATGTACAGACGGTGAAGATTTTTCAAGTAATTTACGTGAAATTAAGCAAGAAGTAGCTGCTATGAACATGTCCATATTTACCATTGGCGTGGGAACGCAAGAAGGAGCGCCGATACCCGTAGTAAATAATCTAGGAAAATCAATCGATCATCAACGAGATGCAAAAGGATCCATTGTAATGTCATGCTTAAATGAAGGAATTTTGCAATCATTAGCAAATGATTGTGGCGGCATGTATTTACGAGCGACGGATAATGATCAAGATATTAATAGCATTGTGACAGAAGTTCAACGATTTGAAAAAGAGCAGGGTGAAGATAAAAAGTTAGATATATACGATGAAGGATATCCTTACGCTGCGGCAGCAGCTTTATTATGTTTTTTAATTGAGTGGCTATTATGATAAGAATACTATGGATTGTTATAGTAATGCTCATGATAACGTTTGAAAGCTCTCCTCTTGGATTATTCAAACATTATAAAGCAGCGCAGGCATATCGATGCAACGACAATGCACAAGCTCAAAGAATATATGAAGAACTTATAACGGAAGATATTAAAGATTATCAAGCGCTTTATAATGCCGGCAAAGCAGCATATCAACAAAAAGATTTTGTAAAAGCCGAATCATATTTTAATCATACAGCTCTTAGTCAAACAGCACCAACATTGTTGCGTAAACAGGCGTGGTTTGATCAAGGCAATACACAAATTCATCAAAATAAATTGCAAGAAGCGCTTGATAGTTTTAAAAAAGTTTTATCTCTCGATGAACATCATAAAGAAGCGCAGGAAATGATAGAAGCGATTACCAAACATATCCAACAAGAAAAACAAGCGCAAGAAGAACAAAAACAGGATGAACAGAATAATCAAAAAGAACATAATCAAAAGCCTTCTCAATCTAATCAATCATCCAACAAAGACAATCAATCATCAGGAAAAGGTGATAAAAAAGATTCCCCCGAAAATCAAGATATGAAAGATGATCAGCCAGGAAAAGGTTCTGAGCAAGGTGATAATGAAGGGGATAACCAGCATTCAGGATCTGATAAACAGAATCAACAGGGCGAGCAGCAATCAAATAAAAAAAATGGTTCTGAGCAGCAGAGTGATCAAGATAAAACATCCAAACGTGATGAACAAAAACAATCTTCAGATGATGCCAATAATCCAAATCAAGAAGAGAATAAGACCGATAATGAACAGGGGGAAGATAATAATTTTGATAATCAAGAAGGAAAAAAAGAGGGTGACGCACAAAGGAATAGAAATGAAGAACGTGGTGATAATGCCGAGCGGAATAAAAATGGCACCCCGAGTGATAAGCTTGATGGTGAACAGGGAGATAAAAAGCATCAGGATAGACAAGAGCATAACGCATCTCCATCTCAGGGGAGTACTAATGATCATGATTTGCCATTAAATAATAGCGCAGATAAAGCAAAAGAACAAGATGATTCTCAGTTAGGCAATCAATTGCAAAGTGCAGAAAAAAATGATGGAGAAATGCCGAGTGGTACCAATGACGAATTGTTTTCTGAACAAGAACGATTATTATTACAAATGATTGACGATCATGATGCGCAGATTTCAAAGATGCTTTTAAAGGAAGAGATTAAGAAAGGAATGCCGGCTCAACATGGTTACAAAAATTGGTAGTATACTACTATTATTTTTTTCTTTGACGGTAATGGCGCAAGACACTACAATTGCCATGCGTATAACTGATATGCAGGGTTCTCCCATTGGCAATGCAACGGTAGGAGTTCCTTTTTTGCTAGAAACTACCATTAATGGAAAGGTTTCTGCACAAGCTCCCGTTATTAAAGGATTAAAAAAATTACATATTGAGCATCAAGGGGTTAGTACCATTAGTAGTATCATTAATGGTGTTCAATCAGAAAAAAAAATGTATCGTTATGTTGTTCGTGCCGATAAAGAGGGTTCAATAATTATAGGACCGGCTCGCATTGTTGTTGATAATGCAACGATATCTTCTTCTGCCTTAACGATTCACGTTGGTAAAGAGATGCAAACAAACAATCTCGATGAAGCGTATTTGCATATAAATGCCGATAAACAACAGGTTATTATTGGTGAGGAAATAGAAATAGTAATCCGTTTTTATTATAACAAATCAGTAAGTTTTCTTGGTATTTCAGAACCAGTATTTACAACGTTTGCTAAGCAACCACTTAAAGGGCCTTTTTCCGGATCTGAACAGTATAAAGGGCGGGACGTTCCATACCTTGAATGGCGAACTACTATTATGCCCGAAAAAGAGGGTGTGTTTACGATTCCATCTATATATGCGCTTTATAGAGTTGAAAATAATCGTCGCACTATGCAGGGATTTGATATGATCGCTGCTTTTTTCAATAGTGCTCAACAAAAATCAGTTCATTCAAATGCTCTCACCATTAAGGTAGATTCATTACCCGAATATAAAGGAACCGTACACGGTGTCGGCACCTTTGATTCGTTGAAAGCTTTTATTGATCAATCGAGTGCTCGGTTGGGAGAAGGTATAGTTTTTCGCCTTGAGCTGGAAGGAACGGGTAACATGCAATCAATACAATCGCCAGCGCTAGTGATGCCAGAAACATTTACTTATTATGATTCAAAAAGCATTGTGGAAGAAAAAAAAGTTAAAGCGGGGAGCAGAAAAAAAATATTTGAATATATAGTACAAGCTAGAAAGCCGGGGATGTGGGTTATTCCTGAACAATCTTTTACCTATTTTGATCCCACCGGTAAGTCCTATGTAACGCTTACCAGTAATCCCGTTGAAGTGACTATCGTCGAAGAAAAAAATAATGCTACTGATAGCAAAAAAGATATTGTAATACAAAAGTCTGATGCTACGATACTATCTACTAATATTCCATTGCATCAGAGATCGTGGCAAAAAATTGTTGAACGACAAATACCGCTCGATATTTTTTTATGGTTATTGCTAGTGCCATTAATGGTAATTGGTGGTTATTATTGTTGCGTTTATATTGGTTCAAGAAAAAAAATAATAAAAAAATATGCTTTTATCTGCGCCGGTAAATATATTAGAAATGAATGCCAACAAGGTTCTTGTGCGCAACTCTATGATATTTTTGTTAGACTTTTTGCTCAATTGTTTGATGTTCCTACAACTGATATAACGGTAGATTTTATGAATTCCGCTCTACAAAATGCAGGCTCTCCACAATTATCGGAAGAATGGAATATCTTTTTTACCAAGATTATGGCCTGTCGATTTTCTAGCAATATACATCATAAACAACATTGCAAAGAACTGTGTAACGAAAGCTCAAAATGGTTGAAGCGATTGGAAAAAGTATTATGATGAATGGTTATTTCTATCTTAAGATGTTTATTGCATTAATGATGCAGATAACTTATTGCCAGCATACGGAAGAACGTTTTTTGCAAGCGAATCAGGCGTATGAACAACATGATTTAAAAACAGCATCTGATTTATACGAATCCATTATGAACAAAGGGCAATCAATTTGTTACAACCTTGGCCTTTGCTATTATCAGCAAGAACGCTTTGTTGATGCCCTTTGTTGTTTTTTACAAGCAGAACGGCAAACTTCCTGGGAAAGTTTTTCCGATATTCAAGAACAGTTATATAATACAAGAAATAAGCTTGGTTATTTTTCCTCCCATAGTATACTTGAAAAAACTATGTTTTTTTTAAAGAAAATAACAACGTTATTTTCTTTTTTTGGATGGCAAATAATATTTTTTATCGTTTGGATTTTCATGATACTTAGTTTTATGGTATTGTATAGATCAAAACGTTATGCATTCTTTGTTATTTCTTTTTGTTTAGTGCTCGTGGTGGGGGGGCTATTAGTGATAAAATATCAGTTGCGGTATGGACAGCGCGCTATTGTTAGGGAGCCTAATGTACATTTATTGATAGGGCCTGATAAATGTTTTTCTCACATAGCAACGTTTGGTCAAGGAGAAGAGCTATCAATTTTGGAAAAACAAAATGAGTGGTATAAAGTTAAGGGCAATGTTGGTTGTGGGTGGCTTATGGCCGATAGTATTAATGTTATTGTATAAGATATCATATGATTATTAAATCTGGTTTTTCTAATATAATTTCTATTATTATGCTTATTCTTTTTTTATGTATGAGCATGGTTGCTGTATTGCTGGTTATGGAATATCGTTTTTTTGCCGATAAAACGAGGCAGATTCTTGCATTAAGACAAACATATGAAGATTATATAACCTGTTATAAAAATCTTATCCATGAGTATCATGTTCTTAAAGATCAAAAAAAAGAACCGACCGATCAGCGTATAGGCCAAGAAATGTTACCTGCAACTTCATGGTACGTTAATCGCGATTATACGTATTTAACATCATCTGCATTATTATATGCAAAAGACTATAATCTTGAGCACGCTTTAAAAAAGTTATATGAATTTTCTGATGGAGCCGATTACTCTATAGAACATTTATTAACTAAACAAAATCAGAGAAGAATAGTTAGTAAAGATTTAGTTTCTAAATTGCCGGTTATTTCGCATGTGCCAGTAAAAAGTTCTTTTTTAAAGTGGCCAATTGACCGAGCTCTTTTTTGGATAAGCTCTAAATTTGGGCCTCGTGGCTCTAAATTTCATTATGGTATTGATATGGCTGCATTTACGGGAACTCCTGTCAAAGCATCGGCGGACGGTATTGTTGCTGAAGTTTCCGATTCAAAAAAAGGTTATGGCAAAACCATTGTTATTGCCCACAAAAATAATTTAAGAACGAGATATGCACATTTATCGGCAATTGTTGTTCGGTATATTGGTCAACGTGTTTGCGAAGGGGAAATAATAGGGCATGTGGGTAACACGGGCCTTGTTAAGGGAAAATATGATGCTTCGCATTTACATTTTGAAGTAAAAGAATTAGGTAAACACATCAATCCATTATTAGTATTAACGTAATACAAAGGACTTATATGAATGTTATACAAAACATTAGGGCATGGGTGAATCGACCAAATAAATCGACCATTGCTCAATACGTTGAAACATTAGTTGTTATTTTGCCGTTGGCATTTGTTATTAGAACGTTTTTTTATGGGTTATATCAAGTGCCGACTGGTTCTATGGAAGTTACCATGTTAACGGGGGAGCGTTTTTTTGCCGACAAATTTAGTATCTGGTTTTATCCGCCACAACGGGGTGATATTATAGCATTTAATGCACCAACGTTTTCGTATTCAGATAACACAATTAAGCGGTTAATTGAACAGTATGTATGGGGACCTGAAAATTGGACAAAACGCGTTATTGCTATTCCCGGTGATCATATTAAAGGTGTTATCGAAGACGGTAAACCGGTGGTATATCTTAATGGAGAAAAATTGGAAGAACCATATATTAATCAGTATCCGCTCATTTCGGTATATCGTGAAGGAATAATGCCTCCATGGGTTCCACGTTCTTATGATCCACAAATTTCGTATGAACAGCAACCATTTTATAGCATGAGTGAACATGATGTTGAACGGGCAAAAAGAATTTTGCGCTATTACGGCGAACAATCAATCCGTTATCCATATACGCCCGTACAATGTCAAGGGCGTACGGTCGATGAATATGATATTACCTTAGGAGAACATCAATATTGGGTAATGGGAGATAATCGTCAGGGAAGTAATGACTCTCGTTTTTGGGGAGCTTTAGATGGTTCACTTATTCATGGCAAAATAACATTTAGGTTAATTTCTATCGATAGTAATGATTCGTGGTTAGTATTAGATATTATTAAACATCCTATTAGTTTCTGGAGTCGTGTGCGTTGGAGTCGTTTTTTTCAACGAGTTTATTAAGAAATAGTTGCATCATTGGCAAATTTTGGTACATTTAATGTTACTTGTGCTGAATTAAAAAAAGAATGTGTAAAGGAGTCATGATGATTGAGTATAAATATGAAAAGTTAGTTTTAATTACACTCACCTTGGGAATGGTTATTCTAAGCGGGTGTAATTGGTTAGGTCCAAAAAAAGAAGAGCGAGAACTTGTTCTTGTCAATGTTCTTGATAAAGAATATTTTGATGATTGCCATATTGATATTCATCATGATGCAATGAGTGATAGTAAAACCGTTGAATCCATTAATGTTCCTTTTGAGCAATTGGAAAATTATGCTCAAGAACATTGGAATAAAGAATCAACGAACATTGTAATATATTGCGCAAATTATAAATGTTTGGCAAGTTCAGAAGGAGCGCGCAATTTAAAGAAGCTTGGATTTGCTCATGTGTGGGCTTATGAGGGCGGAACTGCAGAATGGAAGCACATGGGATATCCGGTTAAAGGTGCTTGTACAAAAAGTTATTTAACCGATTTTGAAAAACCTGCGCAGGAAAAAACAGTAGAAGGGGTTAATGTATTGTCAGCAGAAGAGTTGAAAAAAATGATTGAGGAATACACGGCAACGTGCTGTTAATAACATTGCTTGGATAATTAAAAACAAGTAATTTATGGCGGCATAGCCAAGTGGTAAGGCAAGGGTCTGCAAAACCCTGATCCCCGGTTCGAATCCGGGTGCCGCCTCCAAAAATGTAAAAAAGTTTAGTAGTTAGGTAGTGGCCGGGATGGCGAAATTGGTAGACGCAAAGGACTTAAAATCCTTCGGGGTTAATCCCCGTGCCGGTTCGAGTCCGGCTCTCGGCACCAATCTTTGAAAGGTTAGGAAGTTTGATAGCATTTTTTTCGTTTAATTATTTAGAGGGAAAAAATAAAAAAGTTCTTGACAAAACTTATTTACATATTATTGTACGATGTAGTACTAGTTTTGTTTGCCGTTATATTATTTAAATAAAGCCTATTAGTAAAAGGAAGGCAAATGAATAAAGCGATGGTTGTTGAACATATGTCTAAAGTGACTAAGGAATCAAAAGCAACATGCAAAAGATGTTTAGAAGCAGTTATGGATGTAGTCAGCGAAGCGCTGAAAAAAAACAAACCAGTAGTGTTTACTGGATTTGGTACATTCTCTGTTTTGAAAAGGAAAGCTCGCGTAGGGGTTAATCCTGCTACCGGTGAGAAAATGCAAATTTCCGCTAAAAAAGTTCCTAAATTCAAAGCAGGAAAAGCTCTTAAGGAAAAAGTTTCTTAAGATAGCATCTTTATGTAAATCAAAGGAGATACTCATTTTTGAGTATCTCCTTTTTTATTAATACAAATTATTGAAAATAATATAAAAAAAATACTATAGTTAAGATATATACAAAGATATATGGTAGGAGATAACAATGTTTATGGCTGCTGAGCAAGCTCAAAATTGGTTCGAAAAAGCAAAAGTTAAAGTAGAAGAAACCTTTAATCAACTTAATCTTTCTAATTCGTCTATGACCGAATTAGGAATTGCGTTAGGTATAGGTTTTGTTGTTGGTTTTTTTCTAAAAAAAATGGGCAGACCAGTTATTATTCTTTTACTTGTGATGGCATTGGGGTTAATTGCATTGCAATATGCGGGTGTTATAACTATTGACTGGTTAAAGATACGAACTGTTTTCGGCATGACTGCAACGGAACAGTTAAATGAGATTGCACAATCTTGGTATGCCTGGGGAAAAGTTCATCTTATGATGGTTATTTCTGGTGTTGTAGGGTTTTTGATTGGTTATAATATTGGATAATTCTGATCCAAGAATATTATGTTAATGGTGTTATCTAATAGTCTATAATTGCTAATGTAATAAAGAGTTTTTGACAGCGAACTTAATCCTCTCGGCATAAGAATGCATTTTTGATGTTAAACTATGTTGAGATTCTCGCGTGATACGTTGATTGCATAGTTGTTTTTTGACTTGTGAAAGACAATCAACTAGTATTGATGCTAGCGTGTAGTAGTAAGATTTAATTGGCTATGGTAGAAAGACTTTTTATGAAAAAAACGGAGACATTTGTAGAAGCATTAGCAACTATTCTGCATAAACAAAATGTAATTAGTACTGATGAAGCGCAGGCAATTAAAAAAGTTTTTTATGAACGATCACAAGAAGCGTTTGATGATTTTTTATTGAGTGAGGGATTATTAACCCGTCCAGTTTTATTGAATGCATTAAGCGAATATTATCATGTTCCAGCATTCGATGTTGAAGGTTATTTTTTTGACCACCATTTATTACGTGAATTTCCAAAAGATTTTTTGTTGCGCAATGAAATAATTCCGTTAGAACGTGATGAAAATACATTAATTATGATTGCCAGCCATCCCAATGATGACGATTTGTTGCCAGAAATAGGTAAAATTGTTTCCTATGACATTGAATATATGGTTGGTATTTCGCAAGATATTACCGATGCGGTTGAAGAATTTTATGATAAATCACCGAGTGAAGTATCCGAAGATGATGATTTGGATCGTGAGCATGAAGAAGCTGAACAAGCAGAAGAGTTAATTGAAGAAAAAGAAGATTGAGTTTGGTATGGCAGAACTTGAACACGAATTATCGGTCATAGAACTCGTTGACACTATTATTGCTAAAGCTATAACCTGTAACGCTTCCGATATACATTTAGAGCCAACACCGTATGAATTGCGATTGCGCTATCGCATCGATGGAGTTTTATATGAACAAAAACCGATTATTGTAGCTCTTTTGCCGCAAGTTATATCCCGTATAAAAATTATTGCACAATGTGATATTGCAGAAAAAAGAGTTCCGCAAGATGGCAAACTTGTTGTTACCATGGGCAGCAAAAATATTGATTTGCGTGTTTCTACCTTTCCTACCATCTATGGACAAAAAATTGTTATTCGTATTTTGGATCGTTCTCACACCATGATGTCCCTTGATCATCTGGGATTATCAGCAACCTTATACAATACCTGTAAACAATTGTTGCGCAAACAACAAGGATTTTTTTTGGTTACCGGGCCAACGGGATCCGGAAAAACAACAACCTTATACGCAGCGCTTTGTTTAATTAATACTCCTGAAAAAAATATTATCACGCTGGAAGATCCGGTAGAATATAATGTAACCGGTATTACGCAAGGGCAAATTCATGCCGATGCTGGATTTACGTTTGCTCGCGGTGTGCGTGCGATGTTACGGCAAGATCCTGATGTGATTATGATTGGTGAAATTCGTGATAAAGAAACGGCAGGCATTGCCATTGAATCGGCATTGACCGGACATTTAGTATTAAGCACCTTGCATACTAATAACGCCCCGGGAGCGATCATGCGGCTTATGGATATGGGTATTGAACCATTTTTATTAAATGCTGCCATTACTGGCGTTATTGCGCAGCGCCTCGTGCGTAAAATTTGCCAGCATTGCCGTATTGAAGATCTGCCAACCGCATTGGAACAAGAATTTTTAGAACAAATTGATTTGCCGCTCGCCCGTATTATACGCAATAAAGGATGCGAGCATTGTTTTAATCTTGGGTATAAAGGTAGAATTGGTATTTTTGAACTGATTGTTATGAGTAGTGAGTTGCGAGCACTTATTGTGCAACAACCGATCTTTGATGATATTTATGCACAAGCACTTGATGATGGCATGCATACGTTGCTTGATGATGCTAAAGAAAAAGTTATCAGCGGTATTATTTCGCTGGAAGAACTCATGCGTGTTTTGGTATAAAATAAAAATGCCAGCGAATGTGCCGGCATTTTTGAATTTCGTAAAAACTTATTGTTTTATTTAGGCATATTTTTTTGTACTACTGTTTCGTTGTTGCTTGAGTAACAATATTTTGAGCAGATGGTGAACTAGCAAATGCCACACTGAGTTTAGTTAAAAAATCAGCTACTGGTTGTTTAATCCATGCGCCAAATCCTGTTCCAATACAAGCCCCTGAAAAGAAAATGATGCCGATTCCTGTGAAAGTTTTTGGAAGAAACCATCTATTTTTTGTGACTCCGAGGTCATTTTCAGTAGTACTACCACCACCAGTAGCTCTTTCGGTTTGAATTTTATCTTTCATATATTTAATCATTTCTGGTTTATATTCTTCATAGATAGATTGTCTTATAACCTGAATTCCAGTAATTTTTTTAATTTGTTCTTTTGTAAGTCTATCTTTTTCTTCTTTTGATTCAGCAGATGTTATCAAAAAGTCTATAAATCCAGGTGTATAATAAGCATATCCATTATGTTGTTTTAATATCGGATCTATAAGGTCATTAAGATCTAATTTATTATTACCGCATTGTTGACGACCTGTTTTGAGGCTAATGGCCCATGAGCACATTAAGTTTTTTATCGTATCTCGATTATTGGTATCATATTGATGGGTTCCAAGTGATATATCTGCTACGCTGGCTAATTCGGTGCTATTTATTATACCAGTCATTTCGGTTGATACACTTTTAAATTGTGCCGGTGAACTTGAGTAAATAGAGGTAGCCATGATGTTGCTCATGCCCATTTCTATCGTATTTAAGGCGCTGGGGTTCTTTTGAAAAATTTCTTGGGAACTTCTATGTTGTAGCGTTGTCCCTGAGCCGCTTAACTTTGTTTTTTGATTTGGTGCTGGCTGTTCCTTGCCCATGAAATCTGTGTAGCCAGAGTGATTTATTAGTGGCTGTTGAAATTGATTACTCCCACTTGGTGTTATTGAATTAAAATTTTGCTTAGCTGGGACGCTTAACGTTGTTTGTTCTTCCGTAAAATCTGTGTAACCAGAGCTTAGCGGTATTAGTTGTTTTTGCTGCTGATCAACGGTTGCTAGTTGTTGTTCCATCGCCTTTATTTCTATAGCCGTAATAACAATAAAAGTTATCAATATCTTTCTATTCACAGTTACACCTTTCAATGTGTACTTATTTTTTAAATTCTCTGTTTTGTTGCCACTGTTTCATTTTAGTTTTTCTTGTTCTTTTGTCAAACTTATGCGATTATCATAATAGCATTGTCATTGATATAGCAATAAAAAACATCGTTATTTTGCTAGAAATTATGTAATAATACCTAATGGGAAAATATTTAAAAGTTTTTTTGAGGATGTATGATTATGAATATGATACTAGTGATAGTGGCAACTATAATGTGCATGAGTGATGTGTATAGTATGGAACAAGGATATCTACCTACAGAAAAACATATAACAAAGCGAGATTATGCTGAAGCCCAAACTACTGATAGGCAAAAAAAACATAAGAATGTGAAAAAGAATACTAATTCGCTCCATTATAAAGTGGCCTGTGATCATGCAGATTGTGATGAAGTTATGTATGCAAGGAAAGCGTCCAGTAATAGCCTAAAAGCGTTAGAAGGTTTATATGGATTATTTCGTGTGCATAACCGTGAAGATCATGATTTAGCCATTGAAGATAATAAAAAAGAGTATGTATATCAAAGCCACTGGACAGTTTCTGAGGAGCAAATTAAAGAAAAGTATGCGTATATGCAATGTGAAGGTTGCTCCGAAATATTTTGTTGTCTTGATTCGTGTAATGTGGACAATAAAAAAGAAAATAATTTAATAATGAGATTTAAAACACATCTTAATACATGTAAAAACAAGAATACTAATCAGCAAGAGAAATTACGCAATCAAAGCAAGGGTGAGGCATTCAAGGACATAATACCGATAAACAATATAAAAAACGAAGTGCCTACATTTGAATCAACGTGTTCTGCTGACAATTGTGATTTTTCTTTTGATTCAATTGAGTCTGAACATGTAGAAAACATAATGAAAAAACATATACGGTTCGCGCATGGCAATATTATAGAAAAGCCAGTAATTACAGAGGCTAGAAAAAAAATAGCCGAATTAGTAGATAAGATGTGTCTAGTAATGTGCATAGAGCCACGATGCAATTTTATAATGAATTCAGAAAAAAATGATACAAACAACCTGCGCAGGTTGTTTTATCAACATATAAAGGCAGAGCACTTTTTTGTCGGATTAGATGGTATTGATACGTATATTAGAACAAGAATAGTAAGAAAACCTTATGAACAATATGAGAAGGATATAAAAAATATACAGAGTTCTGCGTTACAGTGCGAAAAATGTCGTCTGGCGATTACAAAACCAAGTAATGTGCACAAAGAACTATTTGACAAAAAACACATATTTTTACATAAGAAAAAAAATCAACTTGTTGGCGATGATCTAGCCATTATTGCTGCAGAAGTCTTGGGTTGCCAATTTGAATGAGCCTAAGCTGGGCAAACATAGTTTGTGCGTACCGCCACAGAAATTGTTTTAGCGCTTGTCTTAAAATTAATCAATTTTTGCATAACAACGTGGAATGCAATCTAATTTCCGTAATCATTTAGGACGTTTTCAAGAAAAATGATTAGATCAATCGAAAGAATTAATGAATATAGGTAACCCATTACTAACGTTTGAATCGGGGTGCACCATTTGTGATTCTTGTCGTACTGTTTCCATTTAGTTTTTCTTGTTCTTTTGTCAAATGTTACACTGGGCCTGCGGTAAAATTGTCATTGATCTATTGCTAAAAAAATGTTGTTATTTTGCTAAAAATTATATAATAATGCGTAATGCGAAAAAATATTTAGAATTTTTTTAAGGATGTATGATCATGAATATGCTGATAGTGCTGGTGGCAAGTATATTGTGCATGAGCGATATGTATGGTATGGAGCAAGGATATTTACCCACAGAAAAACGTACAATGAAGCGAGATCAAACTACTGATAAGTCAAAAAAACATAAAAAAGAAGAAGTAGCTGTGGCGATTAGTTATAGTGAGCCGTGCTATCATAAAGTTCTCTGTGATCAGAAAAATTGTGATCACGTTGTATTTTCACACAAAAAATCAAATAATAAGGAAAAAGGATTAAAAGGTTTATCTAAATTATTTAATAAGCATATTAAGAGTATTCACCACTTGCCCACGGCAGATGATAAAGAAAAGTATATAAACCAAACCCACTGGACGGTTTCTGGGCAGGAAATTAAAGAAAAGTATATGTATCTGCAATGTCAAGGTTGCTTCTCAGTATTCTGTTGTATCGATTCTTATAATATGAGTAATAAAAAACAAGGTGAGTTAATGAATAGATTTAAAACACATCTTAGTAATTGCGAAAATAAGGATACAGATCAGCAGAATAAATTATCAAAGAGAGGCAGATATGATGGATTGGGAGATGTAATAACGCTAAACAATATAGAAAATGCGGTAAATGCATTTCAATCAAAGTGTACTGCTGCTGATTGTGGTTTTTCCTTTGATTCAATTGAGCGTGAGCATGTAGAAAATATGATGGAAAAACATATACAGTTCGATCATAAAGGCGGTATTGAAATGCCTATTATCAAGGATGTGAAAAAAAAATTAATAGAATTATCAGATAAGGTACTTCTATTAATGTGTATGGTGCCGAAATGCAATAATATAACGATAGCAGGGAAAAATAATACGAAACAACTTCAGAATTTATTTGAAAGACATATTAAAGACGATCACGTTGCCATATCGGCTGATATTACAAGTTATATTAGAACAAATACCGTAAAAAAAACTTATGGACAATATGAAATAGATCTTGCAGAAAAACTGAATTCCCCATTACAATGCCAAATATGTCAAGTGGGGCTTAAAGGGGAAACCAATAAAGTGCATAAAGAAATATTTGAAAAGAAGCATGCATTTCTACATACTAGCGGGGATAAGACTCCTCTTGATGATCTTGTTACAGCCATCACACTTGCCGGATTGAGTGGGCTCTAATTTATATAGTACTTTTGCTCTTTGGTAAATGGTACTCCTTACTTGTGATAGTTAGTGTTTATTATTTTGAAAATTATTATACAATGTTCCACGTATAATAATTTTTTTTAAGGATGAATGACTATGAACAGGATGATAGTGATAGTGGCAAGCATATGGTGCATGAACAATGTGTATGGTATGGAACAAGAAGAATATGTTCTTACAAAAAAGCGTAAAATAGATAGAGTACCTGCAACAATTAATAATGATCAGAAACCATATTATTATAAAGTTCTCTGCCCTCAGGAAGATTGTAATGAAGTTGTATCCGTAAAAAAAACGCAGAAAGAATTAAACGTGTTAAGAATGTCATTAGATAAGCACTTTGTATTGAGTCATGCGTTAAATAATGAGCAAATAAAGCAAAAAGGAGATTATGTAGGTGATAATCACTGGGTTGTAACGAGAGAACAGATTAAAAAAAGCTATATACATGCGGAGTGTAAACACTGTGATAAATTATTTTGTTCTGATAATAATTTCAATAACAATCGCGATATAAAAGATTTTTTTACCAGGCATTTAAAGACGTGTACTAAAAAAAAACGAGCGGTTGATCAAGAAGTAACATTAATTAATAAAAATAAGCAGGTAAAGACATATGGATTAGCTTGTACAGCTGCTCATTGTATTTTTTCCTGTCGATCAGTCGATCTTGAATATATAAAAAGGATAATGATAAAACATAGTCAGATTAAACATAAAGAGAGCGATTTTAAAATGGGAGATATTAAAGAGGAACTTGAAAATATAGACACCTTATACGGTAAAACTTTTCTTATAATGTGTCTCGAACCATTATGTAGTACAATAATATATGATAAAAGCCATAAAAAATCGTTACGAGAATCTTTTGTGAGGCATTTAAAATTTAAGCATAAGATTAAATCTGTAAAAGTGATTAATAACGAGATTTTGAACTATTGTAATAATGTTATGATTGAAAAACCTCTCAGCTATAATGCAGATGAAAAAAAAATAAAGTCTTTAACGTGTATTGCTTGTAAGGAATCTACTAAAGCAGATTGCGAAGCATTTTTAAGTAAACATAATTATTTACATCATAGAAAAGATGAGATTTGTGTTATTGATAATTTTTTAATACGAACTGCAGTTGCTTCCATGCGTGAAATTATTTAAAAATAATACTAAAATAATTTTTTTTTGCTACACTGATATACGTATTAATTATTGTCATTGCTACAGAGTTTATTGTTATGAGTCAGTTATCCATCAGTGATCTTGTTGTTTGTATAGAAGAAAAAAAATACTAAAAGGTATTAATCTTACCGTACAACCTGGGCAGGTTCATGCCGTAATGGGGCCAAACGGTTCGGGAAAAAGCACCCTGGCACATACCCTCATTGGATATCCTAAGTATCAGGTAAAACAGGGAACAATCTTCTTTAATGGAACAAATATAACGGAACTCCCCTTGGATCAACGTGCACGGTTGGGATTATTACTCTCATTTCAGCATCCTCAAGAAATTCCAGGTATTGGTGTTTTTGCCTTTTTAAAAGAAGCGTATAGGGCATTAACCGGGAATGATAGTAACGTTAGTGAATTTCAAAAGCACGTATTTGCTATGATGGATATATTGGCGATGGATCATGCATTGTTGTATCGGAAATTGCATGATGGTTTTTCAGGTGGAGAGAAAAAAAGATTTGAAATGCTGCAAATGTTGTTATTTAATCCTAACATGGTGATTTTTGATGAAATTGATTCGGGCCTGGATATTGATGCCTTAAAAACCGTTGCTCATGCAATTGTTTATGCTCGTCAAAAAAATCCAGCCATGAGCGTACTGTTAATAACTCATTATCAGCGGATTTTAAACTATATTGAACCGGATACTGTTCATGTATTGATTGATGGCATCATTGCCAAATCGGGGGATAAACGGTTACTTGAATCGTTAGAGCGGGATGGTTATGAACAGTTTGGTCAACAAGTTTCCGGTTGTTTTGTATGATCAGTAAAAACAATGACGATGTTCCCTACTATTTCAAAAGCGATAAAGGTCTTAACCGTGCAACGGTTATTCAGATTTCTGAGCAAAAAAATGAGCCGGGCTGGATGACTGAATTTCGTTTGAATGCCTTAGAAATTTTTGAGAAAAAACCAATGCCTTCATGGGGTGCTGATTTATCAGGGCTCGACCCTCATGATATTCATTATTACGTCAAGCCCTATTGAACATTCGCAAAAATCATGGGATGCGGTGCCACTGAGACTATTAAACAAACCTTTGAGCAATTAGGAATTCCACAAGCTGAGCAAAGTATGCTTGCTGGCGTTGGCGCGCAATATGAATCGGAAATGATTTATAAACAGCTTAAACAAGAATGGTCTGATAAAGGTGTTATTTTTTCCGATATGAGTGATGCATTAGTTACTAATCCCGAACTGGTGAAAAAATATTTTTCTACCATTATTCCTGCGCATGATAATAAATTTGCAGCACTTAATTCTGCGGTGTGGAGTGGGGGAAGTTTTGTATATGTTCCTCATGGCGTGCATATTGATATGCCGTTGCAAGCATATTTTAGAATTAATATGATGAGCATGGGGCAGTTTGAGCGAACATTAATTATTGCAGAGCCGGGAAGCTTTGTGCATTACGTGGAAGGATGCAGTGCTCCGGTGTATCGTAATAATTCATTGCATAGCGCCGTTGTGGAAATTAGTTGCTCATGAAAGATCTCATGTCAGGTATACTACGATTCAGAATTGGTCAAATAATGTTTATAATTTAGTTACCAAACGTGCGGTTGCATACAGAAACGCCAAAGTTGAATGGGTTGATGGTAATTTTGGTAGTAAAGTTACGATGAAATATCCGTGCTATCATTTTAAAAGAACCGGGTGCAAAGGGCGAAATTATTTCTATAGCTGTTGCCGGCAATGGCCAACATCAAGATGCGGGAGGAAAAATTATTCATCTAGCCCCTAATACTACTTCGACTATTATTTCAAAATCGATCAGTAAAGATGGTGGAAGAACAAGTTATCGTGGATTATTAAAATTAATAAAAGGAGCACACGGTTCATCATTCTCGTGTGCAGTGCGAAGCATTAATTCTTGATGAACATTCTCGTTCTGATACCTATCCAACGGTTGACGTAAATAGAGCATGATGTTGATGTTGGCCACGAAGCATCGGTGAGTACTATTAATGATGAGCAACTTTATTATTTAATGAGTCGGGGCTTTTCCGCAGCACAGGCGCAAGCAATGATTGTTAATGGGTTTATTGATTCTTTTGTGCAAGTAACTTCCGATGGAATATGCGGTTGAAATTAATCGGCTTATTGCTCATGAAATGGAAGGCTCTATCGGATGAATACCGTGACATTGCCGCATCCGGATATCATTAATAATCTTATTGAACCAAATGAAATTTTGGAGATTGCCTGCAAACGGCAGCGGCGGATTGCTTTTGGTCGTTACGTGCAGCTTTATACCATGAGTTATGATTATGAACGTTTTATAACGTATCCAGTAATTGATTGGAAGCAGCTAGCATTGCAACGCAAAAAAAATATATATCAATCATTGGGACACGGTGCTTTCATAGCTGACATCGAATATTTTTTTGTGCACTATCCTGAAAAAGCGGATATTTTTTTTTCAAAAATAGATGGTGTTGAATATTCAACAATGTCTGCATTGGTAAACAGTATATGGAATAGTGGTATAGTAGTTTTCATTCCTGAAAACGTAATACGAGAAGAACCAATCAATCTTGATACTATTTTTGATCAAGATGTGAGTATTGAGCAATTATTTGTTATTATTGAGCCACATGCTCAAGCAACTATTATTGATGGCATAAAAACCGCTCGCGGTATAAAACAAACGCTATTTCGTTCAGTAATTGCATTGGTTGACCATCATGCACATCTTTCATGGATGTACGATCATAATCTTTCAAATAATAGTTCCGAACAAAGTTCATATGCTTTTTTATTATATAAAGAAAGTAATCTCCATAGTGCAATAGGTATAACCTCGGGCAGTCAGGTTAATGTTTCCATTGATATACTATTGCAAGAAGAAGGTGCTCGCGCGCAGTGTGTTGGATATTATCTTGTACATGAGAACAAAAAATATGCTCTAATTACGCAGCAAAAGCACATGGCAGCGCACACAGAGAGCCTTATTGTGATCAATGGTGTTTTGCAAGAACAGGCTTATTCTTTGTATACGGGTACCATAAAAATTAATCAACATGCTGATTACGCCAATGCGCGACAAGTTAATAAAAATCTTATTATTGGGCAATCTGCGCATGCAATTTCAATACCAAATTTAGAAGTACATGCAAATAAGGTACAATGTTACCATGGAAGTGCCGTAGGCAAAATTTTATCTGATCATCTTGCCTATTTACAGGCACGCGGTATTAGCGCCGATGTAGCACAAAAAATGCTTGTTAAAGGTTTTTTGGAAGAATCACTTTCATCTTTGCCCTCAACATTATCTGAACTTATACATGAAAATCTTACTCTAAAACTCCCATCATTTTTTACGTAATTTTATTTTTATTTATTTTGTGCTATCGTATAGATCATTTTATACGAACATTTAAAATAAGAGATAGATGGTATGAAATATCAAAAAAATTCTTTATTCTCAGGTCTTTTTCTAGCGTTGATAGCTATGCAATGCGCAGTAAAACCAATGGAGATAACAGAGATTCCAGCCGAAGCCTGGTATGGATTTGCAAAATTCTATGAACAAAATAATAACACTGAACGTGCTGTTGAATGTTTAGAAATATCTGCAGAACTTGATTATCCTAAAGGTTTATTCGCTTTGGGAAAATATTATTTAGGAGATACTTCTACCTATTCTCAAGGTTTAGGAAATATTCGGAAGGCGATAACACAAGATGCATCATTATCTGGACGTGCGGTTGATATTTCTACAAGAAGGACTATTGATACACAACGTGATTTGGCAAAAATTTTATTAGAATGTTCTGATGAAAAAGTAAAAAAAGATGGCGTACAGATAACTGAAAACATACTGAAGAAAGTTTTAGAAAACAATAAGCTCCATAAAAATACGATGCGCCAAAGTGTGCTTAGTAAAGTTTATAATTCCCCCTGCTATGCACAAGCAAAAGAAATACTGGGTCATACTGATAGTTTTAAAGAGTATGCTGGATTATTGGAATATCGAGCTTTTTGTTCAAATATAACTCATGACGCACATACAGCAATTAACTATTTATCCCCTATTGGCAATTCTAGGGCATATAGTTGTTTAGCGGATTTATTTTTGCGTGACCATGATCATAAAATGGCTTATGAGTATTGCAAAAAAATATTAGAAGATCCTAAAAAGAATGAATATGAACAAATAGCACGGCACCATTTAAAAACGCTCGAAGAGCGTGGGTGGGTAGAGGCTCGTATTTATTTGCTTGGTCAATATGCGCAAATTAAGGATAAAACCAAAGATGATCATGCAGCTATAAAAATATTGCTGAAAAAACTAACAGTGGCGGATGGCCAACTATTACGAGAAAATGACAAGGCTTATCGGGTATTGAAAAAATACGCTTATGAAAGCACTGCTCCAGTATTGCAAAAATATTTTGCTCAGTATGTAATGAACGGTATAGATGATCGATGGGAGCAGCAAGAGGCCATTAGTCAGTTAGAAAAGTTAGCTCAACGTAGGGATAATGAAGCAAGCTTTTTATTAATTAAAAAATATCTCAACGATAGTAAAATGTTGGCGAGTGCCACAAGGTTAATACTAAATAATGAAATACCAGAACATTCACAAAAAGAATTTGAAACCCTTTTCAGGGGAAAGTTTCAAGATTTTCTTGCCTTAGCGAAAGAAGGCGATCCCTGCGTCTCATGGTTATGTGGTTACGGATATTGTCATGAATTTGGGCAATTAAAAAGTGCCGAATCTACTACTAAGGCACTCGATTATTTTGCTCGATCATGTTTGCAGCAAGATTGTCCACTAGAAATATTTGAAAGTTGTTTAGGTTACCTACAGCGTATGGCTATTGGGATAGAAAAATCATGTGATGAACATAGCATAAGAGCATGGGGATATCTTTGTGGCATATATATTCATACCGATGCTCCATCCTATTTGATAGAGGAATCTTGTAATAAAATCAATGAACTTATACTTAGTAACCAAAAAGACAAAGCAATTGCTCTACATTTTTTAATGATATTGAAAGAAATAAAAGTATTTGACGCATTAAAAAAAAATATTAGTGGAAAATCACCAAACTCAGCTGTGCTCTTAGCACGTTGTTATGCATTGAGTGCCGCGATCAAAAAAAGTGTTATTGATGGTGATAACAATACGGTACTTGAACAATTATTACATAGTGAAGAATATTTAGCAGAAGCACAGCACCTTGGCGCTGACGTAGCTGATATTATGCGTCGAACAAAAAGTTTAATTGGCATAGAGTATCAAAAATTGAAGCGGTATGATAAGGCAATAGAATATTTTAAACAAGGGTCTGAGGAAGTTTTTCTTAATTTAGCCAAAATATATATAGAGCATAAAAATAATCTCAAAGATGGCGCTAGTTGGTTAAAAAAAGCTATGGAAAATGAAAAACCTGAAGCAGCAGTATTATACGCAAATTTTATGGCCACTCCCAAATTGGCAGAGCACGGGGTTACTAAAGAACTATTAACCAAGTATGCAGATATTATCAGTAATTTTGTTACTAAAGAAGAAATTTCGATACTCGATAAGTGCGGCTTTGAGTGTCCGGTTGAGGCATTAGCGCAAATAAAAGAAGATGACAAGGTTGATGTAACTAATCCCTCAATTATCTATTTACAGGGTGTCGATGCATTCTATCATGATAACTATAGTGATGCACTGGCATATTTTAAACAAGTGGAAGAGAGTATTTTTTTGGCTAAGGGATACAAAGCCTTGATTTTGCGCAAGAGTGATGCAACGGTAAACGAATCGTTAGAGGTTGCAACAGAATTTTTACAGGGATGTAGCAATCATTCTATAGTTTCCGCCCAATTTTTTTTACAAAAATCAGTATGGATTATGATTAACAGAATGGCTCATGATGGAAATATTTCTGCACAGTGTGTATTCATTAAAGAATCTGTTAATCAGTATCTAAGCCCAGCCATTAAAGATGATAAGCATAAGCATGGAAAATTGATCGATGATTGGCTAATTAGTTTTAAAGAAAAATTGGATTCATTATCATTACAAGAATTTGGTAGCACACAAGAAACGCTCAGAAAGCAGAAGGTTTACTTATCTCTGAAAAAATTTTTTCAATCGAGTAGATCTTGTTCTTGGGTTAATTTGTTAATGGAAATTATTAAGAAGAATCTTAATATTTTCGATATGCCAGACTCTTGTTATATAGAAGATATCATAAGCTATTACACCGGGGTTAAAGATAAAAAAGAAGAACATAACAGAATAGGTGAATTTCTTAGTGGATTATATACAAAAAAAGCTAGAGACGCTGCAAATTTGAAGAATATGGCTAATTCACGTACGTTATATGAAAAAGCATTAGAGTATGACAAAAATAATCAAGAAGCGCATATTGCATTGGGTATGTTGTTGTTCGGTACTGAGTCAGATCAAGATTCTACTAAAAAGGCATTAAATCACTTTCATGAAGCCGCAGATGTAGGTAATAACGCTATTGCTCAGGGTTATTTGGGGCATATATATTGCGGACTCTATGACCTGAATATTAAAAAAGATGTTGATAAAGGCCTTTCTTATATGGAAAAAGTGGCGAAGGCGGGACAAGGTGTGGTGTACGTTACGATAGCTTCTCTGTATTTGGTAGAAAAAAATAATAGGAAAAAAGCAGAAGAGTATCTTAAACTTGCGGAAGAGAATGATTGCGCATTAGAAGCAAAGTTTTACAGAGGACATATCGCATACACGGAAAAAAAATATAAAGATGCAAAGGAGCATTTTTCTGATCTACTTTCGACGGATGATTCAAGAGTCATGTGTTATTTATTATTAATAGAATTGGAGCAATCATCCAAGGTGAGCGATAACGTTACCCAGCTTCTTAAAAATATTGTTGATAAAATGCGAACCGATGAAGTCGCCATTAAAAGTGTTCTATCATTAGAGGTTGTACAAAAATTAACAAAATTTATTTCCAGTGATCCTAAGAATCAATTTAATATATATTATAAGCAAATGGGTGAGATTATCATCGAGGATTGGCGTATGCATAAGACGGCTTATTTAGATAAGCTTGAGGAGATGCTAAAAAAATTCAAAGTTACTGACGAAAGCTGTATAGCTGAGATTGAGCAATTTATCATCGATAAAAAGATAGCAGAGGATGCTAAAGGTGGTGATGGTCGTGCTGCATACTGTATGGCATATTTTGCATTGAAAAAAAGAAATCTCAATACTCAGCAAGCAGAAACGGATGAAGATATTGAACAATGGTTGAATACTGCTAAAAGTGATAAAGGTTATAGAGCGCGAGCCAGTATGCTTTTATTATCTCGGTATTTAGTGAAGGTTGAAGAGGAAGTTAATATCATCGATAAAATTAAATTATTAACGCATGGAGCATGCCTCATAATTGATACTGTAGCTCAAAAAGATCTTACGGTTTCACAACGGATATACGAAGATCTTAAACATAAGATTGCAACGGTAAAAGAGAGTATGGTAACAATACAAAACAATTTAGAAGACGCTGAAAAGATAAAAATGATTGGTTCATTTATAGAAAAATTAAATGAATGTGAAGAAAAAATAGATGGTTTTTTGAGCCAAGTAGCACAACAATCTTTATCAGATAATAATAAATGATGTAAGAGAACCTTCCTGAAAAAATTGGGTGATAATGAATAAAAATTTTATGATTGGCCTGATACTCCATGGGATAATACCCAATGGGTTATGTATGGATAATCAGCTTGCTAATACCAGTGAACAAAAATATACAGTTGTTTCATCTATTGATTTTTATGAAAACAGAATATATCCAAATAACTGCGATTTCTTATCATTCGAATCAGCCAAAAATAAGATTCTATCTGATGACGTTACAAAAAAGGAAAATGCAAGCGGCGAAATGATAAAATTAATCAATAAGAGCTATCCACCAGCATTGGTTTATGCAGGAATGTCTGCATTGACAGCCAAAAAAGATTTGGATGCAGAATATTATTTTAAAATGCTGTCTGATTTAGGACATCCGGTGGGACAAGAACAACTAGGTATGCTCTATAAAAATGCAGTTAATCCTGAAATGAAGGCTTGTTGGCTTCCGTACGTTGCCCAAGCTGCATTGCCACGGTTTTTAGGTCAACAATATAATAATGGAGAAATGAATAATACTGTTTACCATCATACTTCTGCAATAAGAACGCTTGCTGATCATTATGCTAACGTCGATACAACACGTTATGATTTGCGATATCATTATACAGAGATTGCGGCATTACAAGAAAAAAAAGGGGGCAAGTGGCTTGAGGCGTTAATGAATATGCACATAAGTAATAATAATTTTTCAAATGCATATACGTTTTTAAAGAACGTTATAAGTAATAACGCTGAATCGGCGGATCGTAAAAAAATTGCATATACACATTTAAAAGAGCTGGCAATTGTGCATGAATATGGAGATGCGCAATTTTTTTTAATTACCAAAATGCTTAATACAAAAAATAATGAATCTGATATTACATTGTCCCCTGAGGATTTAATAACGATAGGTAGTTGTATAGTACAAAGTGCGGACAAAGAAATTATAGCAAATTTTTTTAAGCCCGGTTTATTAGGAGCGTTGGCGCATTTTGATAAGAACATAAGGAATTCTTCAGCCGAACAGAAACAGGACCTCTTAACCGTGCGCGGATTATTAGCCCATAAAAGCTTTGAGTATCGATTAGTTAAAGATGATCAATTGGCTACGGTTATTGATTTTTTAAAGCAAGCAGATCAAAAAAAGCCACAAGTGTTGTTAGGGTTATCCGACATTTATAGATACACTATGCAAATAAAAGAAGCATGTACTACTCTAATAGGTTTTGTGGAAAAAAATGATATCACCAATGCAGAACGGCAATGGTATGATAAAATAATAGTAAATTTATTTGATGCAATTGTAACAGAAAAGAAATCCACGGAAGCCGCCTGTTTTCTAAAAACTATCGCACATAATAAAGATAATTTTTTTACGCAAGAGGATATTAGAATATTAGTAACTATTATTGGTGCTAAAGATTATAAAAAATTGCATGCGTATTTTAATGAGCAGCAAGATCCAGAGTTGTGGTTTATCGTAGGTAGAACATTATATGAATTTGAAAAAAATAAGCTTTTAGCACAAAAAGGAAATAAACAACTACCAAAAAAACCAACAAAAAATATAAAGGTTACCGGTATTGAGTACTTACAAAAATCGTGTGCAGAAAATAACCCCAAAGCACTGCTCTATTGTCTTATTAATGATATAGCAGAAAAAAATAATGGTACATCAAAGGATGCTGCACATAGTAGGATGGTACTTTTTAATAAAGCATTACACATCATAGAACAGGAAAATACTTACAGATCGCAAGAGTTGTTTTTGCTAGAGCAAGCAGCAGAATCTTTAGAAAAAGATGCTTTTGATAATGCCGATATTGCTTACAAACTTTCCGTATTTTATGGCAAAGAGCACGGCGATCTGGCAATTAATGAAGCAAAAAGTAAAAAATATTTTACCCGAGCACGGAAATTAGGAAATGGGCATGCGTTATGGCAAGAGTATAAATCAAAAAATGAAAAATGGATTCCGGGTGAAGAAGTTGCTCTATTGTGGGATATAATCAAAAAAATTAATGGTACTGATACGGGTGATTTAGAAATACGAAGTACCATAACAGAGCGTTTGAGCTATTTAGCTACTGTTGTTCCTAGTGCCTGCTATGTTCTTGCGCATGAATTGCTAAAAGATTCTGGTAAAAAAATTAGTGAGGGTAACGCTGAGGCTGTTGTTAACTATATTAATCAGGCGGAAGCTCATATTAGTGCTATGCAATGTCCTTCATTGGCAACACTTAATAGCATTAAAAAGACCGGTATTATTGATCAGGCAGTAAAACTAAATAATGGCACCATATTATTTACATTGGGCAAACTATATTCTTCTCGATTTTTAAAAGATCAAGCATCATTGGATGATACATTCCGTGCAGAAACTTGGTTATCTGAGAATATAGGTATTTTTGGAAATGAATCTGATAGAAAATTGTTAATGAATATACAACAAACACTTGGAGCCATATTATTTAATAAAAAACGCCAAGGTGAAGCGGAAAAAATGTGGTTGAAGGCAATCGAAAATAATATTGCGAGTGATAATATTTATACGCCTATTTTGCTGGCATACAGCTATTTAAAAAATGGAGAAAACGATATCGAAAAAATACAAAGAGGTATTGATCTATTAGTTTCAAAGCTAGACAACATTGATGATGCTTCTATTTACTTGGGAAATTTTTTGATTGACAGGCCAGATCTTGTTGAAAAAGTTAAGTTTCCAACAGAACGTATTATTGAGCGGCTTAGTTACTTAGCAAGTTGTTATAATCAAGAAGCAGGAGAATTGCTAAAAAAACTCGAAAAAGAATATACATTGCTCCCCATTGAAGAATTTAAACGTGAAATAGGATATTCCGAAGATACTGCCGATGCCAAGATTATCCATAAATTAGCAGTGGCACATTTTTTTAATGAGAATTCTGAAGCTGCATTTACATTATTTAAACAAGCTCAAACGTTAGGAAATTTTTTGGCTGAGGGCTATCTTGGAATTATGTATTTGTATAGCAAGGACATACCGGTAGTGGAAAAAGAATCGCGACGGCAATATGCGTTAACATCATTTATATCGTTCTTTGATTATCCTATTCTCGAGGAAAGTAGCATAGAAGTCACGGCTTTATTGAATTATTCATTACATGGATTAAAAGAAATATGTGGCGATACTTCCGATAATAATAACATTGTGATCAATTATATTGCTCAATATAACTTAATAAATAATTTAATTAAATTATATCAATATACCCTATTAAAAGAGTATTTAGACGAGGCAGTTCCTTGGTTTGTTAATTTACAAAAATGTATTGATGACAAAGATTTGATGAGTATGATTAAAGCAGATGAAAGGGGAAAAAAAGCAATTGAAATGTTGAATATTTGTTTTGAAAATGACCCTTCTAGCGCGGGATGTTTGTATATGGAGCTAGTTAGAAATAAACTCGCTAAAAAAGAAGCGCCAATAAAAGAAGATATTGAGCGTTATATAACTATTGCAGATGACTATTTAAAAAAAGCTTTGCATGCAAACAATGATCCCGAAGTTGGACAGCATTTAACGTTGCTTGCGTTAGTAAAAGCCGAGGCGTTATCGAAATATGATAATCCTAATTATAAAGAAGCAGATAGATTATTTGAGGAAGTTTTAAACAGTATGCCTTCGTGTGGAGCGGCCGCTATCGAACGTGCTAAACTATATTTTGATAATAAAATAGGTATGAAAAAAGAAGTTGCTGTAAAAAAAGGCTTGGAGATTTTGCTTAAAGGTTATGAAGCTGGATGCCGTGAAATATTAATGGCTTTAGGAAATATATACAGGCATGGAACTTGTTTTGGCTGCTCAATCTCCGTAGCAAAGGATAATAAAAAAGCTCGTGAGTATTATGAAAAGGCATTGTCGGAAAGTAGGTTATCTCCACAAAGTAAGCGATTGGAAAAAGAAGCTGCTAAAGCACTGATACCTATGTATATTGAAGCAGGAACCATCGATGAGGTTTTCAAGGGAATTAAGGACAAAGAAAAAAGGCTACTAAATTTGGGAAGGATATGCTTTGATGTGCAGAATTATTCGGAAGCGTTAAAATATTTTCTTAGTAACGATATGCCATTAAAATATCGCAATAAAGCATTAGTTTATATAGCAAAAATTTACTCAATAAACAATAATATTACATTGGCAGAAAAGACTCTTGCTAAGATTGAATTTAAAGATGATGATATTGTAATGAATAAAAAAATTATAAACCAAATTATATCCTTTAATCTCTGGGAATTATTGAATAAAGTCCAAGAGGAGAAAAAAGCAATCAACAATGCATAGATATAAGAAAGATTTTCCGTTATTAAGCAATCGTGAAAATTTTGTTTATTTTGACAACGCATCAACAACGCAAAAACCATACGAGGTTATTGATGCAATTACTGGTTATTATCAGAATTACTGCGCTACGGTCCATCGCGGTATTTATTCTTTGGCCGAAGATGCAACAACTCTTTATGAGAATGCACGTAACACCATTGCACTGCATGTAGGTGCCGATCCTGATGAAATAATTTTTACTAAAGGCGCAACCGAAGGTATTAATTTTATAGCGCAGACATGGGCGCTCGATCATCTTACTGCAGGTGATGAAATTTTATTGAGCCAATTAGAACATCATTCCAATCTTTTACCGTGGCAGCGCCTTGTGGAGCAACGGGGTGTTCGTTTAGTTTTTATTCCTGTTTTGCCTAATGGATTATTAGATCTCTCGCAACTTAACAATCTTATTAGTGAGCGAACCAAATTAGTTTCAATTATTCATGTTTCAAATGCCGTCGGTACGCATGTAGATATTGTGTCAATTATTAAAGCGGTACAACAGTATGGCGCAAAAGTTTTGATCGATGCATGCCAATCTATTCCCCATCAAAAAATTAATATACATGAGCTGGGAGCAGATTTTTTGGTTTTTTCAGGTCACAAAGTACTCGGTCCGACGGGTATTGGCGTTCTTTATATAAAAAAAGAGTTGCATAAAGAAGTTAAGCCATACCAGTTAGGGGGAGGAATGGTTTTTGAAGCGTCATATGGAGCAGCATCTTGGCTTGAATCACCGCAACGATATGAAGCAGGAACGCCGCCCATTGCGCAAGCTATAGGGCTTGGTGTGGCTTTTCAGTATTTAACAAAAATTAATTTTGATGAATTACAAAAACATGAAGCAGCATTGTGTAGTACACTCATTGAAGGCTTGCAGGCATTACCAGGATTTATCATCCTGGGTCCCCTTGAACAACTTAAAAAGCAGGGTTCTTTAGTAAGTTTTTATCACAAAACTATTCATGCACATGATGTTGCGGCATACCTTAATAAGTACTCTATTTGCGTTAGATCTGGTCATTATTGTGCACAACCTCTGGCCAGCACATTAGGTATTGATGCCTCCATACGCGCTAGTTTTTATCTGTACAATAGCTTAGAGGAAGTTGATTATTTTCTATCAGTATTAAAAAAAATCAACAGCCATGGTTGATGAAATGTATCCGGTGAAGAAATATGGTATTGTAAAATATCTAGCCTGTTTTTAAACTTATTTGGCATACTTAAAAAATAAGGTATAGTTATAAAGCGCCATAAGGTGATTAAAAACTGATAAAAAATCATGAAAATAGCGATTTTAATGATGGTTGAAAGCAGGTTATGATATGAAAACAATATATAAGCGCTTATTAATAGGCTTAGTTTTAATAGGGTGTATTATTGCATTACGCATCAGTGGTATAGGGTCATCAATTAATTTGGCCTTTATACAAAGTCATAAAGAATATCTTAATCAGATGGTTCAGGCGCATTATTTTTTTTCAGCGGCGCTCTATATTTTTTTATATGCACTTATTGTTACCTGTTCCATTCCCATTACTATTGTTTTAACCATAGCAAGTGGCTTTTTTTTCGGTGCTTTACCGGGCGCATTATATTCGGTATGTGGTAGCACTGCTGGTGCAACGGCCTCTTTCATAATATTTCGTTATTTTTTGCGTGGTTTTGTTAAAGAACGTTACGGAAAATCATTACAAAAATTTAATAATGAATTGAGGAAGAACGGAGCTTCTTATGTTTTGTCACTAGTATTATTACCCATTACACCGTTTGGTGTCATTACTATTTTATCCGGTTTATCAGATATTTCGGTTATTTCCTTTATAGTTGCAATAGCAGTGGGAACAATACCAGGATGTTTAATTTATGCTTTTGCTGGAAAGCAATTAATGAATTTGAAAACAGTATCTGATATATGGTCCCTACCGTTTATTCTTTCACTATTATTTTTGGTAATTCTTTCATTACTTCCTGTTATTATTAGATTTTTTAAACCGAAAAAAACTAGTGCCCTTCACTAAGGAAAATGCTGATGAAATGGATTTTTAATCGTCACATGATCGGTGTTTTTATTGTGGGAGTAGTTATAACATTGAGTGTATATCTTAATGTTATGCAATATCTGAGTATTTCATATATTGTTAATAACATGAATATGCTTAAATCATTAGTAACTGATTACTACAGTTGGTCAGTTGGTTGTTACATTATCTGTTTTATCCTGGCTAGTATTTGTTGTTTGCCAGGTTCTTCCATTTTTACCATCATAGCAGGTCTTTTGTTTGGGGTAATTCCCGGTGTTTTTTATGCTATTATTGCATCAATAATTGGTTCAAGTATTCTTTTTTTAAGTGCGCGATATCTTATTGGTGATTGGATTCAAGAACGGTATAAAGACAGGCTTGATGTGATTAATAATGATATTGCATGGTATGGGTATTATTACTTATCAATTATTCGCCTCGTTGCCTTGTTGCCGTTCAGTTTGGTTACTATATTAAGCAGTTTAACGCTGTTGCCCTTTGGCATTTTTATGCGATCAACGTTGCTGGGAATGATCCCAATGTCATTGTTATATACCTTTTTTGGTAGTCAACTTGCACATGTGCAATCGGGTGAAGATATTGTTTCCGGATCTCTTCTGTTTATTATTATTAAAATTATTATTTTACCGCTATTAATTAAAGCAATGAGAAGAGTGAAGACTCGCTCTGTAGGCCGACAGCCTATGATAATTAATTAACTACTGTTTTTTGCTTTAATTATCGTATTATGAATTGATATACTACATTACAATTAGTTTATTATGTTATTTTTACACTATTGCATGAGATTACTGATATCCTAAAAAAGGAAAAATTAGTATGAAGGTATATAGTTTACTATTGATGACCATGTATTCGTATGTAGCATTAGGCATGGAGAATCCTTATGAAAAAGAATTCGGCACTATAACTACGTATGCCAACTGCGGAGAAGATGCAGAATTCGCTATAACATATAAAGATATGGTTTTATTACGAGAATCAAAAACTATTGCAGAAATAGTTGATAGTGTAAACGATTTTGGTATCGATAAACCAAATATTGTCCTTCCTATAGTTTCAGCACAGGAATATCAAAATACGTTTATTCCTTATTTGAGAAAAATACATAATGTCGGCGATGATAATCAAAAAAAAATCGATCTTAAATTGGAGCTCGTTGAAACTGACTATTCATTGTTATTAAAAATTGCCGGCTATGCGCATTATTTTGATATTTCAGATTTAGAACGCTATGCAGTATGTGCACTATCAAAAAAATTAACTAATGAGAAAGGTATGTCTTTATTTTTTAATAATAAAGCTCATTGCCAACAGATATCCAATATCGTTCCACATCTTAGCCAGAGTTTAGTTTCGCATATAGTTGAGGATGAGCAAGCAGTATTACAAGATTTGTTTTTTCAACCATCTTTTAACTCAATTTTACAAAAAACCTTAGAAAATAAAAGAGAAACGTTTGACCTAGTTTTTGGGCCAGATGATTCTTTAGCATGTATGCCACCCGAAAAAACTAGATCTTGTCTTACAAAAAGTTTCTTCGTGTGGGAAGGTCAATATACTAATCCGCAAGCAATACAGTCAAATGAAAGACACGGTGTGGAAATTTCATTTTTGTCGAGCATTGCGCCCATTGCTAGTAGAAATGGTATAATATTGTTAAATGAAAAATTTAAACCATCAAAAATATTTTATTTGTCCAATTTTTGTACGATGTATAGAAATGCGGAAAGTAATAAAACGCATTTTTTAAAAGATAATTCTAAGGCTGCCATGAACTCCTTAGCAATAAGTCCTTCGAAAGAACTTATTGCTAGTTCAAATGTAAATAAGGAAATTTTTGTATGGCGTTATGATGGAACATTAGTTCGATCATGGTTAAAAGATACCGATTCATTTGAAGGGGGTAGATTATCTTTAGCATTTCATCCGTATGAACATTTATTAGCAACGGGACGTTGTCAATTGCGTTTATTAGATATTGATGACGGCACTTGGCGAACGGGTGATAAAAGTATACACGGTATTAGCGGGTTACTTTTTAGTCCTGATGGAAAAATGCTGGTTGCTAGTAGTTCAAATAAAATCTATGTAAATAAGGTTAAGACGTTGCAGAAAAAACGCGAATTAACCGATGTCAAGCCCCCTATCTGCATAGCATTTAGTAATGATTCATCATTATTGGCTAGTGGTAATTACAATACAATAAAGCTTTGGAACCCAAAAAAAGGTTACTGTATAAAAACTATTACCTTTACAACTAATATTTCTACATCTGCCCTTGCCTTTAATGCGAATGATACGTTGTTAGCAGCAGGATTTTCTGACAGCCACAAAATACATGTGTATACCTTAGATAAATTCAAAAAATTTTTAGATGAATCTCGGCGTTTGACGTTGCCACAAATTCTCTTACTGTTAGGCTCGAAAAAAGCAGGTTCCTCTTTTGATCCGAACGATGAGAAATATGCACACTTCAAAGATTGCTATACCAGTTTAAATCGCATCCGGCGGTTCTTAGGGAAAAAAAGTAATTAATTTTTTTAAGCAAATCTTCCCCTGTATTTATAGAATCTTTCCAAAGAGACAAAATTATTGATTTTTAGGTATAATTTAAATTATAATTACAATTAGAGTGTATTTTCTTAACATTAACCTAAAAAAAGGGAATATGTATGTCACATGATAAAAAACATGGAAAATCAGAGCATTCACAAGAAAAAACATCAAATCAAGAAAAATCATCCGGTCATGAACACGGAAAAAAACATAACCAACATGATCACCATGGTAATAAAGAAAAATCATTTGGCCACGAGCAGAATAAAAAACAGTCTGGTCAAGGCCAAGGTAGCCAAGAAAAGTTTGGCAATAAAAAAGGTGATGAAGAAGGCGAGTGGTAAATAAAAAGGCGGATTTTACATCCGCCTTTTCCTTTTTTGATTACTCTTTTTTGCCTAATATTTTTTTTTGTTTTATCTTTAAGGTATATGTTCTAGTTATGGTACCATTAAAGATAAAAATATGGCTGAAGAAAAAAATAAGTTTTATGTAACAACCCCTATTTATTATGTAACGGCCAAACCGCATTTAGGTTCGCTGTATTCTACCTTATTGGCCGATGTTGCTGCACGTTGGCATATACTGCAGGGGAAAAAAACTTTTTTTTTAACCGGTACCGATGAACATGGTCAAAAAATAGCACAAGCTGCCCAAGCCGCAGGAAAAGATCCCAAGGCATTTGTTGATAGCTTTATTGATACCTATAAAAATGTATGGGCTGCGTATAATCTCGATTATACGCATTTTATAAGAACTACGGATCCTGAACACATCCATGCGGTTCAAGAATGGATTAGAAAACTTAAGAAACAAGGGGATATTTACAAATCATTCTATAGCGGTTGGTATTGTGTTCCTTGCGAAACATTTGTAACGGAAAAAGAAAAACACACTGAGGCTCAAGGGCCATTGTGTCCAACGTGTGGTAGACAAACAAATTTTGTTTCGGAAGAATGTTATTTTTTTAAATTATCAGCATATCAAGATAAATTATTAGAATTTTATGCACGTAATCCTAATTTTATTACGCCAAAAGAGCGTTTGCATGAAGTGCTTAGTTTTGTCCAAGCGGGATTGAATGATTTAAGCATTTCCCGTACTACGGTTAAATGGGGAATTCCATTTCCCGATGACCCGGATCATGTTGTTTACGTTTGGGCAGATGCATTAAATAATTATATTACGGCCATTGGTTATGGGCAAGAAACCAAGCAGAAAGAATTTGATTTTTGGTGGCCTGCCGATCTGCAGGTGTTGGGAAAAGATATCGTTCGTTTTCATGCAGTATATTGGCCGGCATTTTTGATGGCAACCGGACTGGAAATGCCTAAAAAATTATTAGTGCATGGTTGGATAAAAATTGGTGAACAAAAAATGTCTAAATCATTAGGCAATGTTGTTGATCCGGAAGTATTGTATCATGACTATGGTGCTGATCCGATACGTTATTATCTGATGCGTCATATAGCTATTAATCAAGATTCCTCATTTAGCATTGAAGATTTAGAACATCGTATTTCGGCTGATCTAGCTAACGATTTGGGTAATTTACTAAACCGCGTTGTTACCTTAGCGCATAAGTATACTATGTATGAAGTGCCAACAAAAACTATATGGTCAGAACAGGCGGTGGCTTTGCGGGGTAATTGCTGGACCATGATCGATGAATATAGTACGGCAATGAATGAATATCTGTTTCATCATGCATTGGCAAGTGTGTGGAAATTTATTCATCAAGTGAATAGTTATTTTCATACTAATGAGCCTTGGAAACTAGCACAATCTGATCCGGAGCGATTTAAGGAAATTATTTCTGCATCATGTAATAGTTTGCGCACCATTGCTGTACTATTGTGGCCAATAATGCCCACCAAAATGGAAGAATTATTAAAAACAATCGGTAGCGAGAGTTCCTGGCATGGCAATGTTATTGATGCATTAAAAATAAATCGTTGGGATCATCATTTTGTATTACATCTTGCAAAAAATCTATTTGAAAAACCAGAAAAAAAAGTTCCTATGGAAGAAACAAAAGTAACAGAAAAAGTAGTTAATACTATACCAGAAATTTCTATTGAAGATGTTACCAAACTACATATTGTTATTGGTACTATTGAAGAATGTGATATAGTGCCACAGTCAGATAAATTATATCGCATGAAAGTCAATTGCGGTGAGTATGGCGTTCGCACTATTTTAGCCGGTATTCGTGCAACGTTTTCTCCCTCCGATCTTATTAATAAACAAGCACCATTTATTGTAAATTTAAAGCCACGTATGATGATGGGAATTGAATCACAGGGAATGATGTTAGTTGCTCCTCATGACGAAAAGCAAGTTTTGCTAACCGTCGAGCGCCCTGTAAAAAACGGAACACGATTACGTTAATTACGCAGGTGAAAAAAGGTAGAGAATGCAAAAGCTGCAACAATATATAAAAAAAAGCATTGCATTAGGTCCACAAAAAACAGTAAAAGTTATCCATAACAAAATTGCAACCCGTGTAACAGGTTGGTATTGGCGTAACCGTGCTTTACAAAAAAAAGCACATTGTTCTTGGGTGTGGTTGCAAAAAAAATATGCTCTTCCGGATATCTATTCTTTTTGTGCGCTGTTACGTCAACAGCCTATACCTCCTTTTTCATCAACGTTTTTTAAAACTCATGGTGATGATGCCGCATTAATAGAGCAAGCAGAATCATTAAAAAATTCTTGTTTTGAGCTGTTAGGTTCTGGAAAACAATGTTTTACCGAGATACCATGGCATACTGACTTTCGCCTTTCTCAGGGCATTAATGCACACTTTAATCCTGAATTATATTATAAAGAGTATATAATTACGCCGGGGTTAACCGAAGAATGTGTTAAGGATATTAAAATTCCATGGGAATTATCGAGATTTAATCATTTTTTTGTTCTAGGCAATGCTTTTCGAATAACTAATAATCCGGATTACGCACAAACATTTATGAAGCATAGTACTGATTGGATGGAAAAAAACCAATTTTTATTAGGGCCCAATTGGGTATGTCCGATGGATGTGGCAATCCGTGCACTTAATTGGATATGGGGATTTTATTTTTTTAAAGATAGCTTAGAGGTTCCATCAGAATTTTGGCAGCCGTATATTTGTATGCTCTATGATCATATGATTTATTTGGAAAACAATTGGGAAATTTATGATTCGCGCACTTCAAATCATTATCTTTCAGATTTGATTGGTTATTTTTATCTTTGTTATTTTTTTCAGAACCTTGCGGGCATGCAAAAAAAAGCATGGTGGTGTTATCAAGAGTTATTAAAAGAGTTTTATCATCAAATTTTTGCAGAAGGGACGAGTTATGAAGGTTCAACGGCCTATCATGGTTTGGTAACAGAAATTTTCTATCATTTTTCTATTCTTTGTACGGCATTTAATTATCCGCTTGATGAAGATTTTATGAATCGATTTAAAAGAATGATAGTGTTCATTAATGCGTGCACTACGCAACAAGGAATGCTGATTTGCATCGGGGATAATGATTCGGGAAAGATTTGTTATCCGGGCATTAAGCCAATGCTTGAGGATAAATCTGTTAATAAAGAAATGATGCATTATTATGCCGAATTTGGGCTTTCAATTATTAAAACATCAATGTTTCATGTTACACTGCGCCATCATGCATATACTGAGAGGCAACCATCAGGACATTTTCATAGTGATATTGGTAGTGTTACGCTGGCCATTGATGGCATTGATGTTTTGGTTGATCCGGGTAGTTATGTGTATACGCCTTCCGCCGTGTGGCGTAATCGATTCCGTTCAGTCACGATGCACAATACTTTTTTTCTTACCGATTGCCAACCGGTGCCATTAGATAATAATCTTTTTACCATGGCCTTACCGGCAGCAAAACCTGTAGCTTTCAATAGGGTATATGACGATAGGTATTATGCACAGGCAGAACATCGGTTGTATGAAAAAAGTCATGGCCTTATAGCATCGCGTGCTGTTGAGTGCAGTCAAAAAGAAAAAAAAGTCATAGTATCGGATTGGTGGCAATCAACAAGGCGTAATCAATGGATGAATACGGTTCCAACATCATGGAACTTTATGCTAGGGCAATTGATTGAGCCGATTTATGATAATGGAAACATACTATTATTATACAATCAAAAGCCATTAGCCTTAATTGAATCAAGGTACGCTTTAAAAATTTGTGATAGTTTTGTTTCGTATTCCTACGGGACTAAAGTTGCCTGCAAAAAATTACACGCAAATCAATTAGCAGAAAAAGAAGTATATAGCAGTACCTTTACCGTATTATAAAAGAAAGCAGATATCAGATATTAATTGTCGGCCAGAATGCCGAGTTCATTGAGTGCTTTTTCGATCGGTTTATAATCTAAATTTCTGCATAACATGGGATACAGTCTTTGTTTGCGTAAATTTCTAGCCGATTCGATATTTGATTTCTGATCATCAATGAATACCGTAACTTCCTCATCAGGATTTATATTATACTGTGAAAAAAGATGATTAAATATTGCATGATCAGGTTTCATACAATGAACATGGCCTGAAATAACCATACCATCACATAATGAAAATATTTTTTTTAGTTTTTTATTAGTGCGTAAATATTCAAACGTTTCCGGGTCAAAATTGGAAAGAATAAAAATTTTATGTACGCGGTTGCCGAATTCATCAACCTCTTTATAGCATTTTTTCAATAATTTTATACCAGCTTTAACAGGAATAATAGCTCTAGAAAATTTTTCTGGAGAGAAAATAATTGACGTACTTGCTTCAATTATGTTTAATTGCCAGCGCGTGCTAAAAAAATCCGCTTTTTGTATAAAGGCATCGGCTAAAATAGCCCGAATTTCTGCCGATGTTTTTAAGCCGCATTGCCAGTCGCACATAAGTTTAGGAAATATTAGTTTGTTGTTGAGAACAAAATAAGGAGTATCAAAACGGTGTGGTTCTATAAGATCGAGGAATTGAAATAACGTTTGATCGAGGCCGAATGGATTATAAAAGCCAATTATTTTAGATAATCCCAATTGCCACATAAAAGAAAGGCTGCTTCTTTGAAGTAATACCCCATCAAGATCAAAGATAATATTCGCAGATTGAGTTAATCCCTGAAAGGTCAAAAGAAAGAACAATGACAACGATGTTATGTGACGTTTAATCATGATAACCTAATAATGTACGATTGTATAAAAACGTGTACTAATCCATCTTTAACTAGTTTATCATGATGGTCGGGTATGTCAAAAACTTATGAATTATTAGGCAGATAACCTGAGTTGCGAAGTTGTTTTTTTATGTATTTAAAGCCTTTTTTATATTCTTCTTGCTGACAAAGAATAACTTTGACATTCTTACTGCGTTGTTTATTAAAAGTATCAATAGGATTGCAATAAATTTGTTCAGTTTCTATTACTATAGCATCGTTTAGATCAAGATTCGTAGTAGTCGTGAAGAAATGCTCATACAAGCCAGAGGTTTTTGTTTTATGAGTATCTCCCGAGATAATACAACTAGAAATATTGACAAAAATGTGGGGATACTTTGCCTTAAGTTTTTCTAACGTTTTTGGATGCCAATTTTCTACTATATAAATGGTGTGACCAGCATTTTTTAACTCTTGAAGTAATTGAATACCTGCAGGTATCTCTTCTAAAGAATCAGCATTTTTTTCAGGATCGAAAGTAATATTGGCGAGTGATAAAACGAAACTTTCATCACTTAGCTTTTGTTTTTTAATTTTTTCAGTAATTAATGGCAGGAGGGGTTGATCACTAGGGTTGTTGATGAGATGTTTGCATATTGGCGAGGGTACTCTTTTACCATGCCAATTTAAAACAGGAGTCTGAGCTGTTGCGGGTTCAATATTATCTAAAATTTTAAAAAAACGATCTTGCATGTCCCAAGGGGCTGTTTCTGACGTAAAAAAAGATTTAACAGATTTTGAAAATATAGTACCTATACCTAACTCTTGTATTGCAGCAGCTTTATTTTCTTTAAAAAGAATGCCGTCGAAGCCTATAATAAAAGTTTCACCAGAAATTGATGTTCCGAGGAAGAATAGAGAAATGACAAGGTAAAACGTTTTACAATTCATGAAATGAGTCCTAAAAAGGGTAATAAACAATATATTCTTGATAAGAATTGTTAAGTTTAGCATAGGCATAACAAAAAGTAAAAAAAAATTAGGGAAGAATACCGTGGCGGTTACTGCTTTTTTATTAATTATTGCTGGCTTGTCGTTTTTACTATAGATTTTTGATATTTATAGGAACGTACATATACCGTATTGTGACTCACGTATATAAGAGCAGCAAGAAGCCCTAACTTTACCAATAAGGTTATTGGACGCGTTTGCTTCATATATTTTCCCTCACCTAATATTTCTTAAATAAATTACAGATAGATTATAATATTATTTAATGCTATTTGTATAGAGTTTGTTAATAAATACGTTATTTTGGCATTTCTTATTATTTTTTTTAGTATCAGGAATCATTTTTTATTGAAATACCTATCTAGGTGCTATAAACTAACGCATAAGGTTAGCTATGAATATATATCAAGAATTACTTATGGATCATTATCGACATCCACGCAATTGTGGCAAGCTTGAAAATCCTGATTTTTCAAGTGGAGATTATAGCCCCTCATGCGGGGATAGTGTTACTTTACAGGGCACTATTGCCGATCAGATCATAAAAAAGGTTGTTTTTACGGGAAAAGGCTGCGTAATAAGCCAAGCAACCGCCTCGCTGTTAACTGAATGGTGTATTGAAAAAAGTATTGGGCAAATAGTGGATCTTACCAAAGAAGATATTCAGAAAATAGTTGGAATGCCTCTTGGTATTATGCGTATTAAATGTGCATTATTACCCTTAATAGCTTTGCAAAAAGGATTGTTAACGTACACCATGAAATAAATAATAGATAAAAAAGGGAGTTGCCGTGCTTGATCATGGTAAAGTTATACATGAATTGCAAAAACTTTCTGATAAACTTTTCATAAATATTAATAATGAATTAATGCATGCGGAATTATTATGGAGCCGCATTATTAATGACCCTCTTTTTGTTACTATAGCCAAAACTAAAAATGTGCCATTACTTATACCAACCTGGCAGGAAAAACTTGATACAATACACACTATTAATAGGGATATAAAAAATTATTCCATTGTTGGTATTGATGGTTCTCAAATTTATCCAGATCGGCATCAAGGAACTGCGTGCTCATTAATTAACATTGGTTCAGTTTCATTATCGTATGGCAATGCTACTAAGGTAAAATTTTTATCAGAGCCATTTGTTTTGGTGCCCCATGAAGATGATGGCATTGTTTGGTCAATTGATACCATTAATTGTCGGCGTCAAGAGCTTGAACTGAAAAAAGGGGTTGAATTAGCTGTTAATGGTGAGATTTCGATGCCAGTATTAATGTTATTTGATGGTTCATTAATTTTTTGGCATTTAGATCCCTATGATGATCAGGCCGATTATTATTTTTTATCATTATATTTGCAATCATTAGAATTATTTTTTCAACATAATGCATTAGTTGCTTGGTATATTAGTTTGCCGCGTAGTAAAGAATTGGTGAATCTTTTAAAATTATCATTAATGATGGAACATAATCAAACAACGCCGCTTAAAGGAATTATTGATCACGTTTTAGATTGTCATGTTGCACGATTTTTTTTGGAGCACGGTACTCGTTCAACGGTATTTGCGCACCATGGTGCAATAACTAAATATTATCCAGAGTATCTGAAACCATATTTTTTTTATATTCATGCAGGCCAAGAAATTGGACGCGTTGAAATTCCTGCATGGATAGCCTCTGATGAGAAAAAAATTGAATTAGTGGCAATGATTATCATGGATCAATTACTCAAAGGCAAAGGTTATCCGGTTGCATTGGCAGAAGCGCATGAACAAGCAGTAGTGAAAGGCCCTGATAGAGATTTTTTTTATCATCTTATTTATAAATGTGGATTCGAACGCAATGAAAAAATTGCTATTTCTCAAAAAAATGCAAAAAAAAGGAGAATAGGAATATGATGTTCTAAATATTTTTTTTGACTATTGTGCGTATTTTTGTCATCATAAGAAAACAAAAAAAAGAGCGGTTATTTACATATTTTTATCAGGTAAAGTTACTATGAATAAAATTAAATTTAATTTAATAGTTATGATTTTTACATCGCTTTTTATTAGTGATATTAATGCAAATTTTTTTTCGAGTTGGTTTATACGTACACCTAAAGCATTTGTTGGATTTGTTTTTACCTATATTCGTAAAAAATGGTCCCCCGTAATTTGGCGTGAAGAATTTGAGGCATCGGAAATAAAATTTAATTCCGCGCAAGCTTTCATGAAAGAAGAATTAAAGCAACAAGTTGTTTCGGGCTTTGTATTATTAAATGGACAAATTGGAGAACAAAATAAAAATATAGATGATGTTCGAATAAATCTTGAAATGCTTCAAAAAACTATGTTCTTAGGTCACAAGGCAATTAAGGAAAAAATTCAAGAATTAGGTGAAGATTCCACAAAAAAAATCAAAGTTTTGATAGAACACAATACAAGAGAAACAAAAGCCCAACTTACGCATGAAAAAAGAATATTTAGAAAAAGACTTCATGCAATAATAGCTCTAAAAAGGAATATATTGAAAGCACAACAAGATACACAGCAACAATACACTACGATAATGAGCCAATTGAAGCAAAAACAAGGTGAAAGCAACGACCTTAAAGCAATTGTTCAGGGACAATTACAGGGCATGCGTAAAATAGAAGAAGAACTCAATCAGTTGCAAAGCTATTTTAATGTGAATAGTCGAGATTCTATATTTGATAAGCCACAAGTAGTTCAAATTTGTTCTAGCGAAGGTCAAATAAGAACAAGTAGTAGTAACATGACAAAAATTTTAAATACAAATCATTCAATATGCCCTCAATTAAAGAACAATCAAGGATATGGTTATGCATAAGGTATGCTACAAGCTTTTTTTTGTTTTCGTTATTGTAACAAATTTGCGCATTAATGCAGGTGGTGAACCGCTGCCTATAACTAGTGAGCAAGTAGTAGAAATATTTCATGAAGAATTAAAAAAATCACAGCAAGTGAGTTTGTGGCAAAGGATTATTAATTTAAAAGTAATTATGGGAGTAAGTGGATTAGGAGTTGCTTTTTATATATGGTACAAACATCCTTTCAGTACGGCTCATGATCTAGAAGAAATGGATAAAAGAAAAGAGCAAAAACTTAGTGACGGTGCTCAGTTCATTAAGGGCATTCTTGATGAAGAACTTGGTAACAGCCAGAGAAAAAATTTGGAAATTACTGGAAAGTTACAAGGTTTGAACGAAAATATTGAGACCTTGCAGCAAGATTACGATGCTCAGTGTCTTGACACTGAAAAGATGATTAAAGATGTTTCGCAAGGTATCGAAGCGGGTTACGAGCAACTTACCAGTACATTAGAAATTAATGATTTGAGCTTGAAGGTAAATAGTATTCGACACAATCGGGCATTGAATAAAGTCATCACATCTTTAACCAGGTTGATTAATAAGAATCAGCAGGATAATAAAAGTTTACTTGAAGATCTCAAAACTAAATCTGAATTAATACTGGATGATGAAGTAACTAAGCTTATAAAAGAAACTGAGGGAACAAAAGAGCGGATATTAGAAAAGACAAATGGATTAAAAGGAAAATTTAATTTATTAAAAAATCAAACAATAACTACCACTACAAAAAAAAATAAAGTTAAAAAAACCTTGGCGATGGTTGAAAAAATGAAGACTGATCATTTTAATTCTTTTGCAAATCAAGCTTCAGTTAACTTTTCTACTGGGACCATCAAAAAGTTAACTGATAAATAATATAGAATTTTTCATAATACAGTAATAAAAAAGCCCAGAAAAAAATTCTGGGCTTTTTTGTTTACTAAGAAGTTACTTTGGAGATAATGAGCTTATTTTATATTATCCCAAAAATTTTTTGAAAAAACCTTTGAGAGTTCCTTCATTATCATTAGTTGCGGTACCAATGAATTCAGAATACTTTTTAAGAGTTTCGGTTGCTTCCGGTGATAATTTGTTTGGAATGTGGCATTGCGTAATAATTACCCAATCACCAGTTTTTTTGGTGGCCAGATTATAAAAACCTTTTCCCGATAATACAATGCGGTGGCCAACGGCACAACCTTTTGGAACTTTAATAGTTTCCTTGGTGCCATCGATACTTTCAATATCCAATTGTGCACCAAAAACTAATTGTGGGTAGGTTAGCATAACCGTACATTCTAAATTATTATCAACGCGTTTGAATGTTTTATCGGGGGTAATGTGAATTTTGACATAAAGATCACCCGAGCCTCCACCAAAAACACCAGCGTCACCTTGTTTGCTAATGCGCAAATCTGCCCCATCAAATATTCCTTTAGGAATAGTTGGGGTAATTTTTTCAAATTTTTGAACACGAGATTGTCCGCCGCATGTTTTGCAGGGTGATGGGATGATAAAGCCCTCACCGGCACACGTTCCGCAGGTTTGGCTGAAGGTGAAAAAACCTTGTTTGAATTGTTGCTCACCGGAACCATGGCAGGTTGGGCACATTTCATAGTTAGTGCTTGGTTGCAATCCTTTTCCATGGCAGGTATCACAGGTTACAAAATGGTAATAACTTATTTCTTTTTTAACACCCAAAAAAGCTTCTTTAAGGGTAATGGTTATTTCTTTAGAAAGGTCATGCCCTTGTTTTGGTTGTGGACCGGTTGCTTTTCGTTTGCGGCGTGATCGTTGGCCTTCCCCAAAAATTGAACCAAAAATATCCCCAAATTGCCCAAAAATATCTTCCATGTTAACATCGTGGCTAAACCCACCCATATCTTGGGTTCCGGCGTCACCAAATTGATCGTAACGTTGGCGCTTTTCTTTATCAGAAAGAACTTCATAGGCCTGGGTCGCTTCTTTGAATTTATCTTCAGCTTGTTTGTCACCTGGATTGCGATCCGGATGATATTTTAATGCTAATTTTCGATAAGCAGCTTTAATATCTTGTTCGCTTGCGGTACGGGGAACGTCAAGAATTTCATAATAGTCTTTTTTGTTATTATTCATATGCACATTCTTTGTTTTATTTGTATGATAAACGAGATGTTTAAACTAAATTACCTATTTGTAGTAATATTATAGCATGAAATTTAATAAGCAGAAAGATGGAGGGTATAAAGAGTTTTTGGGCTAGCTACGCTATTTCCTGTGTTTCTTGTAGGAGCATTGGATATTGTGTAAGAACTTTGTGCCATTTTGAGCAATCTGCTGATGAGTACATAATATCACCGGATCGTGCAGGTTGAAAAATAATGCCGGCAGTAAAATGGGGGAACCCTTCCTTTAATTGATCAACCAATTGTAATAAGGTAATACTATTGCCGGTAGCAATATTGAAAATTTCACCTTGTGTGGATAATAAACCGGTTACCATATTAGCAAAAACAATATCACTAACATGAACAAAATCACGTTTTTGTAAGCCATCGCCATAAATAGTAATGGGGTTATTTAATGCCATATTTTCTCTAAAACGGGGAATAACTGCCGCATATGATCCATGAGAACTTTGCCGTTCTCCATATACATTAAAGTAACGCAAAATGACGGTTGATAAAGCATGCGTCGTTGCGTAATGTTGGCATAGGAGTTCACCTATGCGTTTGGAATGGCCATAAGGAGAGGTTGGCATGCAGGGCATTTGCTCTGAGCAAGAAGTTTCCTGAAAACCATATACGGCAGATGAAGATGAAAACACGACATTATGTACCATATTTTTTTGTGCTGCTTGTAAGATATTAAGAGTTCCTATGACGTTTGTTTTATAACAATCATCTGGATTTTGCATTGATTGTGCCACAGAAATACGTGCAGCCACATGAAAAATAATCTGTTGATTTTTAGTGGCGGAAAGACAGGTATTGGGATCATGTATAGATCCGTGAATAAAGGTTATTGATTTTTTTACGCGTTCAAGATTATTTAAAGAGCCGGTTGAAAGATCATCAAGGACGGTAACCTGCGCGCCGAGATCTACTAATTTTTCTGTTAGATGGGACCCAATAAATCCAGCTCCGCCAGTAACTAAAATCGGTTTTTTTGTATAAAATGCTTCCATCATGTACCCCTTTTTTATTTTTTAATACGTTACATTTCTTTGTGTTTATCCTTAGATAAAGGTTTTATTGAAGGATGATAAAAAGTTTTGGTCGCTGGAATAAAGGTTATCGTTTCAGCTATTTTTTTCCCATCGAGTACCGCTTCTTGCATGCTCGAATATTTCCATCCTCCATATCTTCCTATCGAATAAACATCATGTTCTTGCAACTGAGCAAGAAGAGAGGGTAAATGTTTTTCTCGCCAAAAATTATAAATAACGTAGGCGTGGGCAATAGAAATAACTTTTTCTGTGATGATGTGTTTGTCTTCGATGGATAATAATTTTTTTACTGCGGTTAATGATTGCGCAAGCAAGTTAGAACATTCTTCTTTTGTTTTATTGATATAAGAAAATTCTCCGTATAAAGAGCTTGTTCCTTTCGGTACCATGCTCGTAGCAAAATTATGAGGAAACCCTATGCGATAGAAAGGGAATTGCTGCTCTGGAAAATAAATCCAATGTTTATCGGAAAGATTTTGATCGACTACGCCAAGGTTAAAGTTGATAACGGAGTTACATACCAAATGTTTCAATGCATGATTGAAGGTGGTAGAGGGTTTTTCTTTAAGGCATTTGATTAATATATCAAGCGGCATCGTTGTAATGAGATAATCAAACTGTTCTGCATGACCGTTATCAAAATGAACAATTTTTTCTACTAGATCAACTTGTTTTACCGCATGACCAGTATGTATGGGATTATGGAGTGCATTACGAATAGCATTAATCCAATATTGAATGCCTCCTGATTTTGGATAAAAAAATTGAGCATTATACCCTATAGTACTAAGATTATCCTTTATTGCTCCTGCGATCATTTGGTTTAATGATGTTTGTGGCACAAAACGGCTCATCCATGTAGGAGATACTTTTTTCAAATCATAATCAAAAATTTTACGCTGAAATGGGAAGAAAAAATTGCGAGCGATGCCAGCGCCAAAATTTTGTAATACCCATTCGTAAAATGAAACGGGCGGCTTGCGTGATTTTTTTCGTTGAGCAAATCCTTCAATGCATTCAACGATAATATCGTCAGGCAAACCAAAAAGATTAATTTGATACGGATAACGAGTGTAACGTTCATGCGAGTAAATAAAGGATTTTCTATCAATGATGTTGAGTTGCTGCATACCTATAAGATTGGCCAAAAAAGATTGAAAATAAGGATCACTGGCATGTAATAAATGTCCAGTAAAATCAAAAGTAAAACCATCCTGGTTGATTGAACGGCATAAACCGCCCACAGCTGACTCTTTTTCAAATAAAACGTAGTCAAAAAAACCTTGTTTTTCCAAATGATATGCGGTTGAAAGTCCGGTTAGTCCAGCTCCAATAATAACTAATTTAGCCATGCACTTCCTTTTTTTTGTTCGGTGATTGCTGGTTTTGGGATAGTTATAAAACTAAGAAGGGTAAATGTCCAGTTTTTAGAATAAAAATTCTGAAAGTTTTTTTGTATAAAAAAAATATCAACTATTATGAGGCTATTTTTGATGATGATAATGAGGGTATACGATCAAAGGTAAGCATGAAGGAGTTTTTAGTGGTAGTTCGTTGAAAGATTTCTGGCAAATTACAGTGTTCAAGCTGAAAGTAGCCACTTTTAATAATGTGTTCATGCTGAATTGGTAACGTTAATACTAAACACAAGGTCATCAGTGATTCAAGCATAAGATTTTTATCGAAAGTAAGAATAAGTTCTTGTGTTTTTTTGTTCCAAGAGCTATCGCATACTAAATATTCTTCAAGAGGTAAAAAATCTTTATCGAGTGGCTTTTTATATAATGATGCCGTTAAATTTTCTAGAAATGAACCTTTCCATTTCAAGATCAATCGGTTAAGAATAACGGTTTGTTTAGAGCGTTTTTTTACTTTGAGCATCCCGGCTAAAATCCATTTTCCCCCATATTGTTTGATAGTAATCGGATTATTATCAAGTTCTTGCCATTGTGGCTCAATGATGAATTCAAATGAATTATATGCGTGGATATGAAAAAAAGAGATAAGAATTATAAATCGTATGATCGATGTTCGCATCATATCGCCCTCTCTTATAGTTAATTCTTATGTATTTTATCATAGTTAGTAACCGATAACAAAGAGTTTAATGTAATAAATTGCTAATTGTTTTATAAAAAGGCATGTTCCATAGTTTGTTTATAGTAGAGTAATTTTTCCCTTATAGTTTTTTGGTACACAAACAACGGTAAGATGTAATGTTAAATCAGAATGTTGCAGCCGTTCAGGTAATGGTGGAAATGGTGCTACTTTTCTAATTTTGTGCATCAAATGATTATCCAATTCTGTAATACCTGTTGAATTTAAGGGAGCAATATGTTTGAGATTACCATCGGGAGATATTGTTAAGGTTATTGTGAAATTTAAAGGGTCTATAACCGGTTGATGATATTCTGATAAATCAATAATATCTCTATCAAGCTCCTGTTGGATGTACCACATGATATTATTTTGATAACTTAAATATTTTAAGCTAGATTCATCAGTTTCTTTATTTGGATTACCGGTGCAAATGAAAGGATTAGATGGGGCACCTTGGTTGCTAAGGGCACTTTGAAAACCTTGTGCAATATCGGCAAAGGTAATTTTTCTTGCAATCGGCTTTTTTTGAATAGTTCTTTTTTTTCGTTTCTGTGTAGGTTTTTTTATAGGATCTTTTTTTTCTGTGATGTTGTTTGATAGTGCTTCTGGAATTGGAGCAAGAGGATTAGATACTGTTTCAATTTCTGGCGGTAGCGTATCTTGTGTATCATTTTCTTGTTCAGGTAATTGTTCTTTCGAGATATCAAGGGGAACGCTATATTACTATCTGGTTCAGTTACTATAGTAATTTGGTCATCGTCGTAAGGAAAAGGTGGTGCCATGGCGGGTAGTTCTGGAAGTTGATCTTGCAAAGAATTATGATCAACGACATTTTGGTGTACGATAATTACTGAAAGCATACCAATGATGGCATGGATACAAAATGAAATAATAAGAAATTGATGTTTCTTAATATCCTGTTCATATGCTATCATCAACAAAACCTTTAATATTTACCTACAACCTACATGTCCTTTACTTATAGAATACTGTATAAGCATTATGGAGTAAACAAAACTAGAATGGATTATTGTTATCAGTATTTTGAATGTTGAGTAATATTGTTGCTGCTTCAAATTCATTATCAGTTAATTGGCTACAGATATATTGCCCGTTTTGTTTTGCGATGGCATAACGAGGATAATCGGATTCTAGAGTTGTTAGGGAACTCTTTGCAATCTCTAATTGGGTAATTTTGTGAGGGGCCCTTGTTGATATTTGTAAAGAATGGTTTGGATTAATAGAATGGTCTTTTATTGAAGATTGTTTATTACTTTTATCATGTACACTTATTTTAATGTGAACTGTTTCGGGGGTAGCGTTAAAAATAATATAATCGTTCGTAGAATGCATGGAATAACTGGAAAAAAGTGTAACAAACAACAACAGAAAAAATGCTTTTTTCATATAAAAAACCTTTTAATTAAAAATAATCATCGGAATTACTATTTTTATGACGATTGTAATAATAACAGTACTTTATTTTTTTGCCATATTTTTTATATCGTATTCTTGCGTTATTGTTAAGACGTACTTACAATACAAAATTGAGATCTATAGAATTGTTAACATTATCTAGGTGTGAATTGTCACATGCGTATATTGCCAAGAAAATTTTATAATCGAGATCCTCTTATTGTTGCACCTGATTTATTAGGTAAGGTGATCGTTCATCGGTATCATGATCAGACATTGAGTGGCATTATCGTTGAAACAGAAGCATATCGGAATGATGATCCGGCAAGCCATTCATATCGGGGGAAAACTAAGCGCAATGAAGTAATGTTTGGAAAATCGGGTGTGGCCTACGTATATTTTATTTATGGAAATCATTTTTGCTTAAATTTCGTTTCGAGAACCCCATCCATACTAGCAGGCGGTGTGCTTATTCGTGCATTAGAACCGTCGCAGGGTATTGATGTGATGCAAAAACTGAGAAAAACCATGATATAAAGAATCTTACCAATGGTCCCGGAAAATTAACGCAGGCGTTAGGTGTCACTGGAGAATTTAATGGGGTTGATGTAACAAAAAAGGGAGTTCTTTATGTAGTTGAAAAGAAACATGAGGAACCTTTTGAAATACGTACAACAAAACGAATAGGAATCAGTCAGGCTGCCCATCAACCATGGCGTTTTTACATTAAAAATAATCCTTATGTTTCAAAAACATAAATGATGCAAAAAGATGTTAATTTTGTGAAGGTACATTTCTTGTAGTATCCCTGGTAATGCCATGCAAAAATATAATCTCGATCTTTAAATTTAATTTCATAAATATTAAATTGTGGTGTTAATATAATTGCCGGATAGTTTTTTTTAAGTATCTGAACAGAAGTTTTTGTAGATTCTGGTATTCCCGAAATAGTTATGTATCTATGAGGTTTTAAAAGGATTTCCGTACGCACGTTGTCCATAAAGAATTTGATCCTGATTTTTTCATCTAAGGTGTTAGCAACAGTATAGGATAACAATGATTTTTTTATTTTTGATCTGCTTTGCTCAAATTCCATAGCGAAATTCGAGAAGGGTAGTGCTAGCACTCCAACTATGACAATATACATTTTCACATCGGTCTTACAGTAATAAAAAATAACAACGTTCAATCTTATTGATTTATATTGTTAACATGTTCAGATGTTATTGTATACGAATTATTGATATCTCTATTAATTATGTGGGCAATACGATTAATGCGCAAAGATTTTTGTAATCCAACTGTGGGAGTCCCATTATTCACTACGGTAATAATAGGGTAATAGTAATCAGGACAATCTAAGGTAAAACATTCATGTTCAGAAAGATTAGTTTTGTATCTAAAATGTTTTTCATGCAGGATAGGTATTAATATCTTTATGGTCAGAAGATCGGGAGTGTCGTTGAAAATGGAGAAAGAGTTGGTATCTTCTATCTGATCTTGCATAGCGATATTATTGCATGCATATAAAGAAAAAAATAACGTTAGTTTGTAATATGCTGTATTCATTGACGAGTTTCCTTTATTTTTTGCACAAGTATACCTGCTTTTTTCTTTGTTGCAATGCTAGGTAACTATCTTTTTTACAAAGACCTGGTTATTTTTTTTTGAAATAGCCCATGTTTTATCAAGAACATGACTTTTGTTTTCAGGCTGATGTAAAAATCTTTTTATTTCATCAATCAACGATTCTGTTAAAGTAAAGGAAACTTTTTGATCAATAAGCCAATGTGCAATAACACGATTTTGTAAAAATTCATCGAGGTTAAATAACTGTGCAATATCTAGATAACGAATATCTTCTTTGTAGTTGGATATGGCAAGATAAGTATTTTCTGTACGTGAAGCTAAAAATGTTTCCGCTTCTTGTAGATGTTGCATAGTTCGTATCAAATTATTTTTAAAGCGATTATCGCATTCAGATAGTGCAGGAATAATATTTTTTCGTATACGGTTTCGCAAAAATTGCTCATCGGTGTCAGTAGGATCGATAGATAGGGAATCTGATGCGTATCCAAGTAGTTAATAATTTCAGCCTTCGTCGTTTTTAATAAAGGTCGGATATAACTATTGTTTTGACTTTCATTCCGGTACAATCCGGAGATAGTTGTGCCACGAATAAGACGAATAAAAAACGTTTCTTGCTGATCATCGGCATGATGCCCAAGGGCAATATAATGGGCATTGTATTCATTTTTTACCCGCTCCAAGAAATAACGTCGCATGCGGCGGCCCATTTCTTCCTGAACCATTGATGTAGTGATAATGATAACGCTGAAGCTTTTGCAGAAACATAAGGAATCTGTAAAGTTTGTGTTAACGCGTGGCAAAATTGATGATCGTTTGCTGAATTAGATCGCCATTCGTGATCAAGATGTGCGGCGATGAGTCTAATAGTTCCTTTTTGTGCATAGCGATTAAGCACGTGCAATAAAAAAACCGAGTCAGGACCGCCTGAAAGGCCAATAACAATAGTACAATGATCCGGTAAAAGATTATTTTTTTGATAAAATAATCAATTGATGTAAATAAATCAGCGTTCATGCGTAATACTGTTATTATGTGCCAAGGTGTTTGTGCGTTTTATACATCAAGATTTTTAACAAATTGACCATTTTCTTCAATGTAATTCTTTCTACCCATAACATCATCACCCATTAACGTAGCAAACCAGGTATCTGCTTCCAAAGCATCTTCGATTTTCACTTGCAACAAATTTCTTGTTTTTCCATCCATTGAGGTTTCCCATAATTGGTCTGGATTCATTTCTCCAAGACCTTTATAGCGCTGGATGCTCATATACGGTTTACTAATAAGGTTGATGGCCTGAATAAGTTTCATAATTCCTTTATCAACTATTTTCTTATCTTTTCCCATAACTTGCAGAGTCCATTCTTGTTGATCTAATGCAATTAACGGTTCAATTAATTGTAAAAGAATTGGTAATTCTGAAGCCGAAAAAAATTGAATATTAACAGACCATTCACGCGTTAATATTTTAAAAGTAATCAGGGTTGTTTCAACTGGTAACAACTGATCAGGCTCTTGAGATGTTGTTGTGGCTAGTGTGATGGTATATTTCTTAAAATATTGCTTTAAGTTTTCAAGAAGAAGATCCGTTCCTTGTTCTTTGGTCCAAGGATGATTTCGAACAAAAATAACTAATTGATTAAGGTTCTCATATGAAACTTTAAAATTTTGTGCTGTTTCTTGTAAACGTTGTTCATATAACTTAAGGTTGTTGAGCATACGAGTCCATGTGCAGTTGGTGTTTCTTTTTCTCCCAATCACAAAGTAAGTTTGTTCTTGTGCCCAATCGAATAAAAATTGCTTAAATGATTTTTCATCTTTTAAATATTGTTCTTTTTTGCCAATTTTTACTTTATACAAAGGGGGTTGCGCAATATATAAATATCCCTTTTCAATTAAGGGCTGCATATAGCGGAAGAAAAAGGTAAGAAGTAGGGTGCGAATATGGGAACCATCAACGTCAGCATCGGTCATGAGAATAATTTTATGATAGCGTGCTTTTACAACGTCAAATTCGTTCGTACCAATGCCGCAACCGATAGCAGCAATAAGTGCTTTTATTTCTTCATTTGAAAGATTTTATCAAGGCGTGCTTTTTCTACATTAAGAATTTTACCCTTAAGGGGCAAAATCGCTTGATTAGCTCGATCACGCCCTTGTTTTGCAGAACCGCCTGCAGAATCACCCTCAACAATAAACAATTCAGTTTCTGCCGGATTTTCATTAGAGCAATCAGCAAGTTTGCCGGGAAGAACGGTTCCTTCAAGGGCAGTTTTTCGACGTGTTAAATCACGGGCTTTTCTAGCGGCTTCACGTGCACGTTTGGCAATTTCAGCTTTTTGTAAAATTGTTCTTGCAATTGAAGGATTTTCTTCAAAGTAAGTATCAAGATAGGCAAAAACCCATGAATCGACAAGCCCTTTGACTTCACTATTGCCTAATTTGGTTTTAGTTTGTCCTTCAAATTGCGGTTCTGGAACTTTAATATTGATAACGCAACGAGGCCTTCACGAATGTCTTCGCTTGAAAAACCATCACCGTCTTTATAATATTAAATTCTTGTGCTTTTTTATTGCAAATTTTGGTGAGTGCGGATTTAAACCCGGAGACATGGGTACCGCCTTCTACCGTATTGATATTATTAACAAATGAAAAAAGTTGTTCGCCATAGCCATCATTGTATTGCAATGGCGACTTCAAGAATATTTTCATCATGCTTTTCAAAATAAATAACTTCAGGAAAATCGGTGTTTTTTTTGCATTAATATATTCAACAAATGAAACAATGCCGCCTTCAAAATAAAATTCATGGCTTTTATTATGTACTTTCGTCAGCAATAGTGATGCGTAAGTCCTTTATTCAAAAAAGCAAATTCACGCAAACGAGCAGCAAAGGTATCAAAACTGAAACTCAGCCGTTTCTTTAAAAATTTCTGGATCGGGATAAAATCGGATGTAATGTGCCAGTTTTTCAGTTTTGCCTATAACTGCAAGCGGACCTGAGGTTTACCTTTTTCATATGCTTGATGCATAAATGTTGCCATCTTGAAAAATGTCAACATCAAGACGTTCTGAAAGAGCGTTAACAACAGAAACACCAACGCCATGCAAACCGCCAGAAAATTGATAGGTATCTTTATCAAATTTTCCGCCAGCATGTAAGTTTGGTTAATACAACTTCAGCGGCTGATATTCCCTCAGAAGGGTGAATGTCGGTTGGAATACCGCGTCCATTATCTTCGACTGAGCAGGAGCCATCGGCATGAAGGATAACTTTAATGGTGTGCAATAACCAGCTAATGCTTCATCGACAGAGTTGTCAACGACTTCGTAGACCAGGTGATGGAGACCCTTGAGGACCGGTCGAGCCAATATACATGGCAGGGCGTTTTCTGACCGCTTCAAGACCTTCAATAACTCGAATCGATTTTGCGCTATAATTTATTGGAATCGTTCGACATACAATCTCCTAGGAACTGTGGAATATCAACATAAGCTTTTGCATGAATAGTATTTTTTCGGCATTATATAAATATATATATAAGTATATAATAAAAAAAAATATGTTGCCAATTATCAGAAGGTAAAAGTTTACCAC
>CAVUUR010000012.1:0-232925 GCA_963744715.1 uncultured bacterium
GTTATGTAGCCTTAGCAACGTACGTATTGCTATTAACATCGACAAGTTCTTGTACAATGTTAAGTACTTCTTGTGGTGCTGATTGGTCAATTGCGTAGGCTTGATTGATCAGAGTACGGTATTGTTCAGAAAGTGATAAGGATGCAAGCCGTGGTTGTGGTATGCGCCGGCGCTGTTCATCCAATTCATAAGAGTTTTTGCGATCGGTTGATTTAACTATGGCGTGCAAACGATCAGCGCATTCAGAATGCCGAGATGGAACATCATTTGCTTTATAGCCAGCAAGAAGAAAACCAGTTGACGGGTGTGATGGTATTTCCTGTGCATAGCAAGAAATAAACCAAAGCATGGTCAAAAAATAAAATGCTCGCATTACACTCCTTAATCATTCTTTAGGTAAACGAAACCCACCTTTAATCCAACAACCCCATTGATTTAATGCAGTATTATTTTTATTGCTGGTTATTTCATATTCACCACCTAATCCTACAAAAGGCAAGTAGCCACTGCATTGCCAAGTATAATTAACGTGAAGAAAAATTTTATGAGAGGTTGCCGTTGGGTAGCTTGCTGATAGCGGGTCAAGGCTTTCCGTGGTTACCGGCACCATGTCGCCTGGAAATGGTGGTGCAAAAAAACCGCGAATGGTACTCATGCTTTGGGTATTATCCATGGAAGCACCGGCCGTTTGCGTTGCTCCTTGCACACCAAACGTATCGGAAGGAATGCTACCGGTTATGGTAAGAATATCCCTGCTGCGTGTCCACAGGTTATAACCGCAATCGACATTAAGTCCACGCCAACGATAATCAAACATAAGTGCGATATCAGCATGAACATTATTTTTTACATTACATTCGAGCGTCGTTACGTTTGGTCCAAAAAGAATTTCATCATTGTATACGAGTGCGGGTGTTCCGGTGAAATTTTTAAATAATAAATAACGACTTCCTATGCCATTTTCTTTTAAATCAAAGGTTCTTTTTTGGCTTGCGCTCAGAATATGATATACGGCACCTTCAAGATAAAAAGCGCAGGATTGGTCACAACAATTATCCCAAAATTCATAATGTCCGGTTATGCCCATGCCAACTTCAGTATAATCACCATTGCCGACAACCGGCGTAAATAAAAATTCTGGAGAGGGGCGGTCATTGGTGGGAATAATAACGGCAGCACTTAAACCAAAATGTCCGCATTCGCTCAGCCAAAAATTATAACCAAGCATGCAGGTAAGATCGGCGACACCGGTTAAACTTTGTGCGCCATCAATGCGATTAAATTGCAGTTTTTGTTTTAACTGTGGAAAATCTTCGGTATCTAACGTTTGCCCTTTCCACGCTTGAATAATACTGCTTAATGGTGATGGTGCTGGAGCAAAATTACCGAACGTTTCCGTGTTAATTACGGTTCCCGTTGTGGTAATTGTTTCTTCCAAGGCCATAGTCCAGGAAGTCCAATTGATAGGAATATCGATGCGAAAAAAAAGACCAGGAATCCATGCATCTAACCCGATGTAAAAATTTATATCAAGTATGACATTTTGTATAAAAGGATTAGCGGTAACGGTGCCAGAAAAATCATCATTAAGAAAAAAATTGGTCGCAAAAACATCAGTTTTAGCACCGGCTGGATTAGGAGTTCCATCGGGATTGGTAGCAGCAGGCCCAAAGGTCATGGTATTCGTGCCATTAAAAAAAGAAATTTGCCCAATTCTTTTGCAAATATCGTTTGACTATATTCTGGAATAACAACTAAAGAACCGTTAGTACAGGTAGTATCTGCGCGGTATATATGTTGTGTTTGCCCTGCAAGCCAACGAGCCATATTGGAGCCTTGTGAGCGTGGGCTGAAAAATGCTTTACCAATAGTGGTTGCTTGCATAGGTTGTGCATGATAAAGAACAATAACTAGCATTATGATACGATAATTCATCAAAACTCCTTTAGTAACCAACGATGCTATTAGTTTTGATAAAAGGTAATATATAAGCTAAATTGTGGTCAATCATTGTTGCATATTGTGAACTTTTTGGTGCAATTATTTTGTTAAGTAATACTATTTTTTTCTGAATGTTTTGCTATTTTTTATCGTAATGAGAAATGAATATGGACTCTGTATATTGGTTAATCTTCTGTTCTATAGTTCTCGAAAGTTTTCCTATTAGCAGTAGCGGCCATTGTTTACTATTAAAAACTATGGTGCAGCGCTACGGATTTTTTCTTCCTTCCGATATGATCTTGCATAATCTTGATTATGCTTTGCACCTGCCCATTGTTGCTGTTATTACAATTTTTTTTTATCGGCGTTGGCGCTTATTACTATCATTTCTTATCCGTTATCCTAAAACCATTATTAAGCTTGCTATGCTCGGATTTATTACGGAAAGCATTACGGTACTTTTTTATCTACTTTTTATGCATGGAGGAACGGCATGGTTTCCCTTATCTCTCGGATTTTTAATAACAACGGTTGTGCTATATTCGCTGCGCTATTGTCCTGAACATCAACTACCAACAACATGGAATATGAAAAATTCTTTGCTGCTGGGAATTGCGCAAGGTAGTGCATTATTACCCGGCATTTCTCGTTTCGGTCTAACGTTTGTGGTGGCACGATATTGCGGTTTTTCTGGCAGAAAAGCATTTGAACTTTCTTTTTTAATTGAAATACCGATAAGTATAGCAGCGGGCCTTCAAGGTTTGTGGGGATTATATCGACACGCTGGATGGTATGTATTGAATTTAAAAATCTGTTTAATTATGCTAATGGCATGCTTTGGTGCATGGCTAGGATTATGGTGTATTTCCTATCTTATTGATCGTAATATGCTGTGGAAAATTTCATATTATACGTTGGTAGTAATGATTATTAGTTTTGTTGTGTAAAGGAATGATAGTATATGAAGCAAAAAAGTTATTTTTTAAGGGGACGTGGACCGTTAAAAGTTTTTAATCTTGTATTTTCGGTACTATTTTTTTGCAAGGCATTACTGTTGATAGCTTTTTTGCTACCTTTCACCCCAATGATCCTTCATGGTTTTTTATTAGTACAGAGCCTCTCGCGGTGCATAATTACGGCGGTGTTATTGGCGCTTACTGTGCTGCATTGTTAATGTATGTATTCGGTTCGGCAATATTGTTATGTATTCCGTTTTTATTGTTTTTAAGTTTTCTTTTAATTAACAACTATACGTTAACGCAAGAATGGGATCGCATCGGAAGTTTTATGATATTCATTGTGGCAAGTGCTGCATGCGGTGCATTGTATCAATGCAAATTATTATATTCACGATTTGCTCCCGGGGGACTCGTGGGTTTTGGATTCTTTCGGTATTACAACGCTATTGCGATCCACTTATTATTTACATTTTTCTTATAACCTTGATGGTAACCAGTTTCATTATTATTTCACGAATGTGGTTAGTGCAGATTATTCATACTTTTTTTGCGGTAGCAAGAAATAAACAGGTACAACGTGGTGTAAAAAAAACGGTCATATTTGTGTGCCGTAGTTTTGATTTCATACTAATAAAACCATGCATATGGTGTTGTGTAGAATTAAAAAAAATAATAGATGGAACGTATGTGGAACAATCTGGACTATCTATACGAGAATTTGAATTTGATAGTATTGTGTATGATGCTTTTAATAAACATGCTGAAGATACGCAATTATCATCTGCGGATAATGTTAATAGTACTGGTACTAACAATACAGCGTTAGCGGATGCAGTTGCCGATTCCGGTACGCAAGAACTATCAGAAAAGAAACAAGAGTATCGAATACCGCCAACGGAATTATTTAAAAAATACACTAAACCATCGCACGAAGATGCGCATGTAGTACAAGAACAAGAAACTATTGCGGCGCTGCTTGAACAAAAATTAGAGCGATTTGGTATTAAAGGGGAAGTTGTTTCCATTAAAAAGGGTCCAGTTGTTACACTGTTTGAATATCAACCACATATTGATTCAAAATTAAGTAAAATTATTGCCCTCGAAGATGATTTAGCGTTAGCACTTCAGGCATTAAGTATTCGTATTATTGCGCCGATTCCGGGTACGGCCGTTGTTGGTTTTGAAGTTGCTAATAAAATACGCGCAACCGTATTATTTTCAACGATAGTTCAAGCGCATGAATTTATGTACAATACCAGCTATTTGCCAATGATTATTGGTGTTGATACCGTAGGTATGCCGGTTATTGCCGATTTAGCCACCATGCCACATCTTTTGCTTGCAGGAGCTACCGGTTCTGGTAAATCGGTCGCGTTGAATGCCATGTTAATGAGTTTGTTATGCCGTTTGAAACCGGATACAAGTACAACTTATTCTTATCGATCCTAAGCGATTAGAATTTGCTCCTTATGCCGATATTCCGCATTTAATTTTTCCCATTGTTACCAATCCTAAAGATGCATCTCCGATTTTACGGTGGGTGGTGCAAACTGATGGAAGAGCGCTACCACATTCTTGCCCAACATGCTGTCAGAACCATAACTGATTATCATCGCTTGTGTGCCGATAAACCTGAATTAGTATCAATGCCATTTATGGTAATTATTATTGATGAGCTTGCCGATTTAATGATCGTGGCCGGAAAAGAAATTGAAGAATCTATTACACGAATTAGTCAGATGGCGCGCGCTGCAGGTATTCATATGATCGTTGCAACGCAACGGCCATCGGTTGATGTTATTACCGGAACTATTAAAGTTAATTTCCCGAGCAGAATTTCATGTAAAGTTACTTCAAAAATTGATTCTCGAACTATACTGGATTGTAGTGGTGCCGATAAATTATTAGGAAAAGGAGATATGTTGTATCTTGATACGGCAGCACAGATCACGACGAGTACATGGTGTATTTGTTTCGGATCAAGAAATTGAACAAGTAACACATTATTTGCGTATACAACAAGAAGTTGTCGTATCAAGATATAAGTGCATTGCATGATAATGAGGTGGATGATATATCATTGATGAGGATCAATGATTTATATAAAGAAGTTATTGAATTTATACAATCAGTTGATGAAATATCTATTTCTTTACTTCAACGAAAATTTAGAATAGGATATAATAGATCAGCCGGATTATTGAATTGTTGGAAGCGCATGGTTTAATTATGCACAACGCATGGTGGTAAAACAAGAAAAGTAATTCATTATGCGATAATATTTTTTTATTTCTTGACAAATGCTCAAAAAAACAGACAATTTTTTTTGCAACAAACCAAGAATACAATGGTATATTTTAACTTAGTATCAAGAAGGCGGAGATATTACATGTTATTAACGGTAGATTTTATTCGTAACGTTATTCCTGAGTGTCAATTCTTTTCAATGGCAATGTCAACGTATGCAATTCTTTTTCAATTGATACTCGAACGTTACAAAAGGGAGATATATTTGTTGCCTTACCAGGGGCTCGTGTTGATGGACACGATTTTTTGCGCAAGCATTAATAAAGGGCTGCTGGATTATTATCGAGGAATAAAAAGCATATACTTACGCTCTTGATGCAAAACTATTAAAAAAAATATTATTATTACTGTTGTACCAGATACACTCAAAGCATTTATTAAGCTGGCAGCCGCATGGCGAGAACATTTTACGGTCCGTTATTGGTATTACAGGATCAGTAGGAAAAACATCAACCAAAGAGCATTATTGGTAATATTTTATCGCTTGCAAAAGATATATTTTGTTTCTCATGGAAATCAGAATACAATACATTGGTGTTGCTTTAACATCTTGCATATTAAGGACTGACCATGAAATTGTTATTTTTGAAGTTGGGCATTAGTCGACGTGGTGAAATGGCAGCAATTGGCTGCAACTTGCCGATCCAACCAATTGCGGTTATTACTGGTATTGGTCACAGCCATATGGAAGGACTTAGGATCACTTAAAGATATTGCTGCTAGAAAAAAGAGATATTTTTAAATATTTTAAAGAAAATAGTATTGGTATTATTAATGGTGATCAACCATTGTTGCACATTTGCTTATGCACATCCGGTAATTAAATTTGGCTCAAAAACAACCAATCAAATTCAAGCGCGTAAAATTCAGTATCGATGGTGATACATATTAGCTTTGTACTTAAAATTATATAAACAAAAATATTAATATAATCCTTAAAATACTCATAAAGGTGCGTATTTAATGCTCTTGGCTGCAGCGCTGTGCATATTTCTTAATATCCTGATGCAATTATTATTCAAGGCATAGAAATGCCAGTTATTGTTGCAGGGCGATTTGAAGAACGTTCGTTAAAAATGGAAGGGTATTATGATTAATGATTGTTATAATGCTAATCCTGAAAGTATGAAGGCTGCATTGCTGGCATTTCAGAAGATGGATACAAAAGCGCAGAAAATTGCTGTGCTTGGTGATATGCTTGAATTTGGTGTAAATAGTCCATTTTGGCATCGACAATTAGGAAGATTTTTGCGCAAAGTTCCTTCACTTAAATCATGTTATTTTAGTGGGTAACATTGGTAAATGGACAAAAAAAACATTGCCATTGGGTGTTACTGTTGATATTGTTCCAACATGGCAGGAAGCGGTAAAGAATTAGAAGAATAAATTGATCACAAGAATCATTAGTTTTGGTCAAAGGATCAGTCGGGATGTAGGCCTTACCATATTATTGATAGCTAATTTACTGAATAAATCAGATTCAATATTCAATGATTGTTGCATGAGAAAATGACATGTTGAACTTATCATAAACCGGTATTAGTTGAACGAGGTATTGCATTATCTTAGATCCCAAGCCTGGTAGGATTTATATTGATGTTACCTTTGGTTCAGGTGGTCACACACGAGCAATTTTAGAAACAGAACCAACATGCAAGGTTATTGCATTAGATTGGGATAAGATGCTATTGAAAAGAATCGGAGCATGCACTGCAAGAAGAATTATCCAGATCGATTGACTTGGTATGGGGTAATTTTTCTCATTATATCAATATATTAAAGAATGAAGGTATAACAAAGTTGATGGTATTCTTGGCTGATTTTGGTACCTCGCAAGTATCAAATTCATGAACGGCCGGTTTTTCATTTTATCGAGATACGCCTCTTGATATGCGCATGTCTCCCTCTCATCAAAAAGAAACGGCTGCAGAAGTTGTTAATAAGTGCATCAGAAAGGAACTTAGCAGATATTTTTTAACAGTTAGGTGAAGAACGTACATTCAAGAAAAATTGTTGCGAGCAATTGTTGAAGCCGCGCATAAAAAACAATTAACAACCACAAGGGAATTAGTTGACATTATTGAAAAGGTCGTGCCGTTGCAGTGATGCACAAGAAAAATTCATCCTGCTACAAGAGTTTTTCAGGCATTGCGAATTTATGTTAACCATGAATTGGAAAATATTCAGTGCATTTTTACCGGCTGCAGTTGCAGCGTTTTAAAACCAGATGGTCGTTTGGTTTGTATTAGTTTTCATTCATTGGAAGATCGTATGGTAAAGCAATTTTTTAAAGAACAAGCATGAAAGATGGCATAGTTAACATTTTAACCCCTAAAGTGGTTATTCCGACAGTGAAGAATTGCATATAAATCCTTCTTCTCGTTCAGCAAAGTTGCGAGCAGCAGTTATTGAATATCGTAAGAGATGAAGACATAACATTTATTTGACAAAAATGTAGTTCAGTTATACATTAAACATGCAATTGATGTTAGAAAGTTCAAAAAAAGTATAGTTAAATATCCTAAGGACTGCTGACAATGGAAATAACAGAAGTAAAAGTATATCCAGTCAAAAGATAGTGGAAGATTGAAAGCATACGCAACAGTCGTTTTTGACAATTGTTTTATCGTTAGAGATTTAAAAGTGATTGAAGGTGATAAAGGATTATTTGTATCGATGCCTTCTCGTCGAAGAAAAGATGGGACATTTAGAGATATAGTTCATCCGTTAAATTCTGAAACGCGAAAAATGATTGAAGAATCGAATTATTAAAGAATATAATAAGCGTGTACAATCATGGCTGAAAGTCATAGCATCTGATAATAGTATCTTTAATATTAATTATAAAAGTTTTGTTGGGGCGTAGCCAAGCGGTAAGGCACCAGGTTTTGGTCCTGGCATCCGGAGGTTCGAATCCTTCCGCCCCAGCCATACTTCGCCAAGGCTTCGTATGGCAGGCCATATTTTTAAATGAAGATAACACTAAAAATATGAAAACACTTTACATAATCGAAGAGCGAAGTATGCCCTTCGTAGCTTCGTAAGAGCAAGTAGGGTGCTTAAATATCTAAGGGTTTTTTTTTATGTATTACGTATATCTTATTCATTCCATAAAAAATTCTGCAAAAACATATATAGGTTATACAAATAACCTTGATCAACGCATTGAAAAGCATAATAGTGGTGCTTCTATCTACACTCTGATGATAGGCCGTGGAAACTAGTTACATATATATGTTATGACAGTGAATAAAAAGCACTTGCATTTGAAAAATATTTAAAAGCTGGTTCGGGTCACGCATTTGCCAAAAAAAGATTGTGGTAAAATAAATTTCCGCCTTCGCTCCTGTCGAGCTTCGTATGGCGAGCCATTTTTTAATACGGTTGACATTAATAGAGAAAATAAAGAGCGAAGTATGCCCTTCTAGCTGATGCAAGTAGGGCAATTTTTATGTATTACGTTTATCTTATTCAATCAATAAAAAATCCTGCTAAAACCTTAGTGGTTACACAACTAACCTTGAACAATCCTAATTAATTTTTTGAGTACTACGATAATAATCGATTGCGAGAAATGGGTTCCACATTGTGCCCGTTGCGCTCAACGCAACATCGGCACCTAAAGTAAGAAATTCTTGAAAATGTTCTGCCTTGGTTATGCCGCCGGTAGCCAGAAGGACGAGATCAAGATTGCCTCGTTTAATAATATCGAGGGCATCAGCGATAAATTGTTTGGCAAGGTTACGAATGGATGCACCAGAAAGACCACTCGTTATCCTGCTGGTTCCAAAAAATGGATCTCCTTCCGGAGTAACAATTTTTACCGGTATAGAATTAATACCACAAATTCCTCGTGCACCAACTGCCGCTACTCGGTGTAATATGATTTCCATCTCTTGCTTAGTATCAAAAATACCAACTTTAATGATGATTGGGATTGGTACAGTACGATATACGTGCTCTACAACACTACCAACTATATCAGGATTTATTATAGAAGTATCCGTGCTCACGATTCGGAACAAGAAAAATTGAGTTCAATAATCTGAGCGCCTGCCTTATATGCCATCTGAGCTGTAACGGCAAAGTCTTGGGCAATATCTTGCAATGTTGCTCCTTGACCCAAGACAGATACAATAAGAACTTGACCTTCATGTAATGCAGCACGTGCTTGCGCAATATCGTGAGCAACCCATTCTGGATCACCGCAAGGACAACCAAGTGAATTGCTTATGGTAATATCTTCTGGCTGTTTTGGCATTATGGTAATTGCATAAAAAATCTTACCTATATCATCATGAGTGAGCTGTCGATCAGATGAAACATAACAAATATTAGGAAAAGGATGAGCCACATTGTTATTGCCACAAATTGTTTTATAGGTAAGTACATTAAAACCAAGTTGTGATGCTAAAGCAATTCCTTTACTGGTCATTATAGCACATGCAGGAATTCCTATCGGTGATGCGATGGGATACCCTAATAAGGAATGCCATTGTGATTTAGGAATAACATATCGTTCGGGAATGAAATCTATGAAGGGCCTTCTACATAATTTTCTTCAAATGATTTAGTAATATTATAAAGTTGATATGATGATAGCAGCTGATAATGTAGAAATAAATATATATAAAACAGGATAAGCATCTTAATACCTCCTTACCCGTAATGAGTGGCTCGATGGCTTGATTATTATAACCAATCAATGAAATACCCGTTTTCAAATACCCGGCAACCGCCTGTATAAGGAAATCATAACGAGAGCCTGCAAAATTCATAGCAATCCTTTTTTTATGCATTTTCAATACGTATCAGTTATTACGTACTATGAATAAGGAAAAAATTCAAACTTTCTTAATATTTTTTTATAGTAATTTATTGAAGTTTTATCAATAAAGTGCAACTGACCGATACAAAACGCTGACCATAATCGATGCTCGTATTGTTAAATTTTTTAATACTCATTAGAAATAATAATTAATACATGATATTATCTTATGCTTAAGATGGATAATAAAGATTTTTACTATGCTGCCATTATTATCCGCAGTATTGTTATTTTTAAGGAATATAGATTATGAAAAAATTTTTTACCTTATTATTAATGTTTAATTATTCTGCTCATGCAGTGCAATCAAAAATTGAAGAAAAATGTACTAGAGAAAATGAAAAACATTTGCCGACAGAATTTTTAGAATATAAACAGTATTTTCCACAATCCCAATTACCAATTTGGATGCAACAACGATGTGCATACGTTATCAATAAAGCGCATTTAACAATATTATGCAAGCCGTTGAAAATGTCAGAGCAAGAGATAGCGGAACATGGATATAATAATGCTTTTGCGACCTCTAAGACGTTAACCATACATCTGAATGATGGCCATCATTCAGACTTATCATTTGAAGAGAGTATGTTTGAAATCGGTCATGAAGTAGGCCACGTTTATGATAACTCTCATAATATTGCTCGTATTGCTATTCCAATAGGCCTATTTACAGCAAGTCTTCTCTGTGTTAGAAAGTCTAAAAAAATATACTATTGCTTACAAGGTATGTCCGGAATAGGCAGCATTTCTAATTTTTATTTGGACGTTTTTGGCACTCATCTTCGCGAAAAATATGCAGATCTTAAGGGTACTGATTTTATCAAAGACGTTGCTAGTTCTGATAAAGCTATTAGGCATAAAGCTTTTGATAATGCTGTGCCATCTTCGACTACGCATCCTTCCGGTGTAGAGCGTGCTCATTGTATACAGGATTATGAAGAATGGAAGAAAAAAAATATTACATCACCAAGTCTGTTTTTATTATATGATACACTCTTTAAGACAGTATCAACTAAATAATATTATCCTATTTTTTACTTCTAAACTACGTTGAGCGATTAATAATCAAATTTATATAGAGCAAAAGTTGCTTTGTAGTATAGTAATATTACTATTTTTTAAAAAAATGGAATACGGTCGATTCATATAAAACGCTGACCATAATCAATACCCATATTATTAAATTTCTTGATACTTATTTGAAATAATAACAATAAGAAATAATCTTATTGAAAAAAAATAAATAGTATTATTGCATGGTAATCATACATTAATGTATGATTGTATTTAAATTAATATTTTATTTCATTGGGAGATCAGTAATGAAAAAAATAGCGTACCTACTGAGTATTAGTGTTCTTATGTGCGGTAATATTATTAGTATGGAAAAGCTTGAAGAAATATTAAAAAAAAGTGATCCCGAAGCAGATCTTTATGGGGCAGTGGTGAATTCTTATGCAAATGGCAGAGCGCAGACCCGCATAAAAATTGTAGATGCAATTAAAAAGGGTGCGAAACCTAATCTGCGTGATTTTAATCCTCTAAGGTATGCAATAGGTACAAAAGACCTTCCATTGGTATTTTTTTTGCTTCAACATGGCGCTTATATGAACTTTAAAGACGCCTCAGGATTGACTACTCAAGCCTATATTGATGACTTGATGACTTTTAATACTCAACAAGAAAAAGAAAAGTTTATGTCAGCTATAAATGGCTTTTTGTTACAACATGAAATTGAAGGAAGTTGGCCAGATCAGAAGAATATTATAAAAAAAACGTTATTCGATGCGTTAAAAAAGAAGGATTTAGAAAAAATAAGAAACTTATTGAATGAATGGGATATTTTTGACATTAATCCTAACATACAATATGAAACTGGCAGAACACCTCTTGTGTATGCAGTATTAAAAAATAATAAACAGCTCGTTGATCTTTTACTACGACAAGGTGCTAACCCAAATATTGCTGGCAAAGACGGCATAACACCCCTTATGTATGCGGTATTAAAAAGTAAAGAAGAGCTCGCTGATTTGTTACTACAACATGGTGCTAATCTAAATATTACTGATAAAGACGGTGTAACACCCCTTATGTATGCGGTATTAAAAAATAATAAACAGCTCGTTGACTTTTTACTACAACATGGTGCTAATCCAGATATTGCTACTAAAGTGGGAGATACTGCTGTTAGCATGGCAGCATCGCATGGATATCAAGATATACAAAATCTTTTTGAACAGATAGAACTAAGCGGGATACGCTACAAAGAAGCACAAACTCATTTTGCCCAGGAACGTGCTCCACAAAAAAGTGCTGCGAGAAAAAAAGAGAAGCGAGCATGCAACGTGCCAAAGAAATAAAGGAAAAATACAAGAAACTAAAAGCAACTACGTGTAAAAAACAAGAATCTGAACGTAAATAACGTGAAATAATCCCTATAAATTCCCTTAAAAATTAAAAAATGACTTGCATTACTGTTAAAAATGCTATAAATTTATTACTATTAGGTAACTTTTTTTAAAAAAGTCTTGATAATAAGCTATTGTTTAAAATATATACAATGAAAAACAGAAATGGGGTTTTTGTGAAATATACGAGTTTTCTTATTGCTTTACTTATGCATATGGGTTTATTTTCTCAACAGATAGCCGACACCTTAAAAGGCAGCCAGAACAGATTAGATCAAAATATAGCGGGATTGCTTGCATATAATATAGTAGATACAACTACATCAGTTGATCAAGATTCAATAAACGATCTTTTTGCGAGGTTGCAGGCTTTATCACGCGTGAGTAAAGATGCTAATACGATAATTAAACGTCTCGTATTTACAACTGAATCCGAGGCGCAACAATTTAATTTGTATTTACTGGATCGACTTTGTCAACTTCCTACTGCTAACCTTCCTCGTGCTAATAGTGGTATTCAGTATAGGGATGGATTTTGTCAGATTCCCGGTGTTGCTCCACTTCCCAGCTTTGAATTTTCTGATTATATGAAAAATATTATTTCTGATGATGTGCTCAGTGGAGATTCTAAAAGAGCAATGATTGCAGCACGTATAGGAAATCCTTATGCGCTTACTGTATTAGGATTGAAGATAAAGAATGCCGGTGATATTAAACGCGCTTTTAGCATCCCAAAAGAAATAAAGGGATTTCATTGTATTAAGGGCGATGCAGATGAAGAAGATTCATTTCAAAAACGACGAAAAATCGGTAGCAATCAGTCCCATAAAAAGGTTACATTGTATTATACCGAAGAATATGAGCCACTTGATGAAACAATTGCAAAATTTCCGCGATCCACGCAACGATTTTGTAATGATATTTTGTTAGTTTAAAAAAACTAATTACAATTGATTGTCACTGTTGCAATAGATCATCAACAAGTATATTTTCTACAATGGTAACATAACAAGGAGTTATATGGTTATCAAACAATGGTTTAACATTTTTTTCATAAGTGCCTTACTATCAATTTCTGGTGTGCAGGCGGTTGAAATAATTAATAATACTTCACAAGATATTGTAGTCAAGGTTGATTTGTTTATTAGTCGTATTGAGCCGTTATGGATTATAACGATACACCCTGGCCATACATGGAATCATCCCGATATAGAAGAAGTACTAATCAACGTTGAGAAGAATGCGCAAAAATATTCATTCGATAATCTTGGCCCATCTGATGTGATTTGTTTTGTTGAGGTTGATGATGAAGTTATCGTTACAAAATCCCAGAAATGCTGTATATTGCCTCATGTGCAATAAGGAATTACAAGAGATTTTGTTCTAACAAGGGTTAAAATCAGTTATAAAGTTTTTGCCGTTTTAGAATTGCTGATAATAGAATTAACATTAGCGTCTAATAATGACCTTGCAAGTATGACAGTATTGTGGTAGTTTTTTCGATGCATTAAAAAACAATAATTTTTTTAGTAAAAAGGATATGTCATGATGAAGTATTTGATGCTCTTAATAACGATGTCTGTCGTCATGATAGCCATGGATGATGGCCAAAAGCACGAAGAAAATTATGGTACATTTGCGGCACTAATACCTACATTGAAGAGTACATCTGCTCTTGCTAAGGTTGTTAATCCGGAAGGCAAAGTATTTGACCTCATTACTCAGCGTGATGACGTAGGAAATCCACACCCAGTTTTTCCACCGGAAGCTTTAGATGGAAAAGGTAAATTAAAAAAAGGCTGGTCTGTAAAAAATATAGCCGTGCAAAAACAATAGGCTGTAGATATTCAAAAAAATTATTTTCATTTTAAAAAAAGATAAGGGTCATGAACAATATGCGTATATATACTATCATTCTTTTTGCAGGAGCTTTTGCTTTTGTATCATCTATGAATAATGCGATGCAAAATACCAAATCCAAATCCGTTGAACCAACATTACAAGAAATACGTTTGCCTTCCTGCCCGCATGGAGAAGTTTATAAAGGTTTTTACGGTAAAGAGTATAAAGTTCTTGCTAGTCAAATACGTTTATTCGATTTTCATTTTATTGGTACTGGCATTATTGAAGGTCGTAAAAAATTTTGTTGCATAGCGGATGTAGATGCGAATCAATACATAACGTTTGATGTTGATAAAGATGAGGAACTAAGCGGCTTTCGCTATAATGCAGGCAGTGATTGTTATTCAAAAAACTCTATCAGTGCAGATGATGTCAATGCACAATCTGATTTCAACAAGGTTGCAGAATTATATAATTTCATTTATGAACTTGAAAAGTATGTGCTCACACAAAAAAATACTTTTAAAAATGCGCAAAACGCTCGCTAAAAAAGTAGCTTATCAAGGTAAATCTCTATAGAGAACTTCTCAAATAAGGTTGTCCCAGAAATTACTTAAGATTTTTTTACATTAGGTTATACTAAACAAACCTTTTTTTAGTATAACCCCTAATCCAGTTAAGGAGGCATTCATGGTAAAAAAAATCTTGAGTATACTATTGTTAGCAGCTTCATTAAATGCTACTCACCATAACGTGAATAAAAAATTTGAGCATAATTTTTTTGACAAAGGTGCTACCTGTAAGGATTGCGGTATTATTGTTTTAAAGAAAGAAGAACTTCGCCATCATATTTGCAATAAATGTATTCGTTGTAAAGCGTATCACCCAGGACGATGCACTAAGAAGTAAATTTTTTAATTAGTTATGACTAAATTTTTGTATCATGTGTCAATGGCGGGATGTTTCTAACAGCATCTTTAAACGTTTCATCCGGTTGCCAAAATGAAGTAACGTCCTGAGCAACATCTTTGCTCAAGGGCGGATTAGCTTTAGTAAGCATCTTTGCACAATATCTTTGTAAAAGATCTTTAATCAAAACTGATATTACACGTAAAAACCCCAGAGTATTGCCGGTTCATGATGCCACAGTACGACGATATTGACAAACAAGCAATAAATGGTATGATTAAGAATAAAATAACCATAATATTATGTTATGGAAATATTATTTTACATGATTAATTTTTTTATATTTAAAGGGTTTTTATGTTTAAAAATATAGGTAAAGCATTAGTTCTTTGTGCATTATTAGGTTCACAATCGTATACGGCAAAGGCTGGCGTCCCATCGGGTGATGATTTCGTGGAAGGATTAGCCGTAATAGGGGTAGGTATAGGATTGGCCGGTGTTGTAGTTGGCACCATAGGAAGTTTTGGTTTGTACAAATCTTTTCAGTGGGCAAGGCGCGGACAAGGTGCTAAAAAATATGTTGGTATTAGCGCTTTAGTTGGAACAGGTCTAGTGGGTGCATACGGTTTAGGTAAACTTTCTGAAATTCTGAAGAAATAGTTCACCTGTTATCAAATTTTATAGAGGGTTAGAATAGTTATTATTCTAGCCCTCTAATTTTTAGTAAACTAAAAATAAATTTTTTAGTTAGTTGTGTCTCTAAGCTTTTGTATTATGTGTCAATGGCGGGATGTTTCTAACAGCATCTTTAAATTTTTCATCCGGTTGCCAAAATGAAGTAATGTCCTGAGCAACATCTTTGCTCAAGGGCGATTAGCTTTAGTAAGCATCGTTGCACAATATCTTTGTAAAAGATCTTTTTGTAGAGCGGATTTTGTGGCAGGAACAAATAATTCGCCTTTTATCATACATAATTTTTTTAAAAATTCTTTACCGTGGGATGTTTGCACAAACTTGTAAGAAAAGTATCATGCCACGTTTTCCATTCAGTATTCAAAATGTTGCCAGAACTATCATAAGATTTTGAAGCAGACAGACACAGTAATAAACTCAGAAACTTTTTTTCTTGAAAACTAGATACTTTAGTATCATTGAAATCGATTGTTTGTAGTATTTTCTGCGCAAGTGATACTAAATTTTCTGCTAACAGATTTTGATCTTCATAAGTTTCTTGTTCTAGCTGCCATGTTATATGACGAAAAACGTGTGCCGTAAAAAGATCGTAGATACTCCATTGTTTAAATATATTGATTAAACGTTTTCCTTGTTGATTATTAGCGCCAATAACACGCGCATAGAGTGAAGCCAGTGCATCAAGATCTGGGTTAGAATATTTCCACGTTGATGGGTCTGTTTGTTGTTCAATAATGCAGGAATCTTTATCAATGAATGTTGTAATCTTCATCGCATCATCATATTGACTACGTATAGTATAATGATAGCTATTAATAACATCGATTGATAAAGATGAGATAGTATTTTTGATGAGGTTGCTATCTAATGGTGCTATTGGGAAAGAAGGGATTTCCTGTTTTTGTTGTGCTTCTTGAAGAGCTTGCTGTTCTTCATCTAATCGTACACGCATGTTATCAATGTCCATGGTGAGTTTTTGTGTTGGATACCTTTTTTGATTTCTTCGAGAACGTTGATATTCAGTTGTGTGGTTGCATGGCATTGTGCATCAAAGCCATAAAAGCTTGAATGAGGATAGACTGCGATAACGGGTCGGTCACTGGGTGCCAAATACATGAAATTTTCTTGCTCGATATCCTTATCGGTGCACGTTGTTCTCCCCACTGTTTGCATAATAAACCTCAATGTATTCAAACGTTTATCTTGTATGTTGATATCAGCACCATCATCTAATGCCTCGCAGAATCTTTTTTGGATACTGTATTGTGCAGATAATAATAATCCATACTGTAGAGCAATAGCGTTAATAGTATTTTTTTCTTTTTCTTCGGTGACTAAAGGGGTTAAGTGGATACTATTTTTTGAATAATGCGTAAGGAAATAGGAATAATTCTGACGTTGATTTGGATCGGTGAGATACAGCCGCATAATATTGCCGCGTTGGCTTACAGACCAGATAGAGGAATCAGCAAGTTTTTCAGGTAATTGCTTGTTCCATAGATCAATCGCTGCTTGTTCCATACCATAACAAAAACTAAATGAAATCATGCAATAGATAATTATATTCACGATAAACATACTATTTCCTTACGTAAAATTTTAGGTGAAAGTTTATACTTAAATATTGGTTAGTAAAGGAAAAGTTTAAATTTTTTTAGTAACGTTGTAGAAATAAAAATACACATGGCTTTTAATGCAAAAAACGAGTATAATAATGCGAGGTTATTTTTATTGCGTTAAAACATTGGGAAACATTATGCATTATAACAAAAAACTATTATGGTTATTATTAGTAGTATGTAACATCACAAAAGGTACTAACGTAAATTACGGTGTAGAAATAGGTATAGTTATCGACAAAAAAGATAACAAGATTATTAATAATGGTGAGTATTGTGCTCTGCAAAAAATATCATTACAGGCGAACGATTCTTTTCAGGGAAATGGTAACATCTATGCTGAATCGGTTGTAATACATACTAAAAAATTTGAGTTCGCGGGAACTATTACCTGTTTTAATCAATGTATTATCAATGTGCAAGAGCCTTTTGATAAAACTATATTTAAACAAGAAGGTCCTGGAGAATTTATTATCAACGTTGGAGAAGATTATTACAACAGGCCGGTTACATTACAAAAAGAATCATCAATGTCATTAGAGCCGCTCAAAAAATTGGTTGTGCAATTTCCAAAAAACCATCCTGTAAAAACCATGGGAGCTGTTGTTGGGTTATCAGTTGCGTTGGGTATTGCGTTATTTCATAAGAAATAAATAGATTACATTAAAAAAAGAGCCCATGTAAAAAGTGGGCTCTTTATATTTTTTTAGGCAGGGGCTAATTCAAATTTTCCTGCAGCGATACCTTGCTTGTAAGTTATATCTTCAAGCAATCGGTCGATGCACTCTATAGTGCGTCGTACATATCCGCGTTTATCTTCAATTGTTTCTAGTTTTTGAGCCATTTGATCGCATATTACTTTTATCCCAAGGCCTAGGGCTCCTAGTACTAATGCTCCACCAGTAATAGCAAGTATTTGGCGGCGGTTATTATCGACTCTTATGAAGTCTTTTGGGGTCATTTTTTCACGAATTGATGCACCATATTTACCTAGCGCTGATGTAGGGTATAGTTGATCTAATTCGTCAATCCACAGAACAAGAGTCACGGCTGTTATATTTATTGCACTGGCAAAAGATGCTATGCCACTGGCGATTACGCTTCCTGCACCAATTGTGTCTATTGCATTGCGTAACAAATCGAGTTTTTTATAAGAAAAACAGGTTTTTTGTTGTGCAAGTAGATTTGCTTTGTGTTCTTTGAGTAGATCTTTAAAAGCCTCTATATCGTCAGTTGCCCCTTTATTGAAACTCTCATCAATAAAAGGTGTAATGTTATCTTTATAACCTTCTCCATATAATCCATATCCGCTAGCAAGATTATATTTAATCGATTTTGAGATATCAAGAATCGAAATTGCTTGAACAAAACAGGGCATCATGCCCAATAATGCGGCAGCAATAAGTTTGAATTGGCGTATCTGCATAAAAAACCTCCATATAATTGAATATTTTTGTTTTACCATTAATTATTTATCATTATATATAAATTTTAAAAATTATCAAACCGCCAATATGTTATTTTCAAATAGAAAAGTGCTTCTGCCAATGAAGAGCATGGCGCTTGTCATGCCGTTTGACAAATAGGATAATTTTTCATATGGTAATAATATTATAGCAATACACATATATAACTACAGGATTCATTATGAAAAGAATTATTATTCTAGTATCATTATTGCTGGCGCATCAAGCAAATGCTGGCGTATATGACTTTTTTTCTCAATTTTCACTATTCAATAAAGTAAGTCAAAAAATTGCTGAAATTTCTCCAAAGCAATGGGCAGCGACCATTGGGCTTGGATTTACGGGTTTATTTGCAACATACTTTGCAAAAAAGAAAGTAGATCAGTATCAAAAAAATGCTATTCAAAAAGATTTTGATGATATGATTAATACCTTAAAAAATAATGTAAAAAATGAACAAGATATAGCACTTAAAAATCTTTCTGAACAATTAAGTGCACCAGAAATTTCTCCAAAATTTTTTGTTAAAAGTGCGGAGCCCAATGCTAAGATAGAAAATAATAATACTGTATTTGATATGATAGAGGTTGCTTCTGCATTAAAAAATCTTAAATTAAGAAGTCCTAACCAAGATCAAGAAGAAAAATCAGAACTAAAAGAGAAAAAACCAAAACCAATAGAACGAGGAATTACTCTTTTGGGAAAACTTCCCGACTATACACTTATGGATAAATATATAATTTCATTTTCTGGATTCCTAACGAAAAATAACAATAAAGCAATACGAATTTCATTCATGGAACGTAGATTAAGCGAAGATCATAAGTTCGAAGATACATATTGTGTACAGAATCGTAGCGAGGCAGCAGTAATAGGCATTCAAGACAGTTCTGGAAATTTTAGATGGGAAAAAGTAAATAAGTTAAGTACCGATTTCAACAAAGAAGTTAGGGAAGTAAGGTTATTACGTGGTATAAATTTAATGCCAAATGAGTATAAAACAATATACTTAGGGAAGAAAAATAAAAGGAAAAAAGTATTATTTGACGAGGAATCGCTTGAAGAAAAAAAAGAATTTAATGAAAATAAAGCATTGAGTGCCAGTGAAACGAAGAGAAAAGCGAGCCTCGGTAATTTATACAAGCGGATTCAAGCGATAACATATCGAGATGAATAAACATCTCACAAGAGTGAGAAAATGTCTTTACCGGTGAATGGTATTACGTTCTAGCATTTGACGAAATTAATATTTTGGTTTTTACTTTAGGTAAATAATAACCATTAATTTCAATAATAATGCATGAAGGAAAATAAGATGATTCACTATAAAAAATATTTTTTGATAACAATACTGTTAACTGCCATGGCCTCGACATGTTGCCAAGAATCCGTCACCAATCAGGAACAACAATTACAAGAATCATTTGAACAGTTTGCACAGTACATCAATGCCATCAAAGAACAAGGAATATTTGTTATTCGCCTTGTTTCTTTTGGGCAAAAAAAAGATCAAGTAATGGCACTATTACATGAACTATTTTCTAACCAATTTAGTGAACAAGATTGTTTAGAACTACTGGCTACCCTTCCCTTGGGAAAACAAGATGCACAACAAATAAAAACGTTACTAGAGCAAGTCGGTGCTACCGTTGAACTCGAAGAGGTTGTATTTGAAACCGATGCGCACTAAACAGAGTGACCCTCGATAATTTTCCTTGTAATGCTGAACTACTATAAAATTTTTGGAACAAAAGTCCATATTAAGCCAACACAGAGAGAGATTGGGCATATTAAAACAAGTGATCTATAGTAACATTTAGTTAATCTCCTGTGAGAATTTCTTTCTTTAATATACTCATGGTGGTGGTGTCGTATTTCCGGATCGTTTATCAGAATAGAGAATTCATCGGGATCATTGGTCATCGTTGTTTTTTCGATTATTTCTTTGAAAGTAGATTCTTGTAAGGTCTGCCATTGATCATAGGGTAGCAGGGATCGTTCGGGATCTTCCGGTATAAAAGATGGTGGCAGCATGGTTAAGGTTATTTTTGTACGGAAAGAGCGGCACTCTTGTAATTTAAGAGCATCGCCGCGTTGGTGTGCTGCCAGTAAAACTTTTTCTACTGTATCGGGTGTTAACGGTTCTTGATAATATTGGTGCTGTTTTATTAAATCTTTGCATGGTTGGGTAATGTGTGCATAGTTTAACGTATACTTTGTACAAACTTCTGCGCATAATTGTTGTAGTGGAGGAACGATATATTTTTTCTGATGTTTGTTATGTTCTGTTATTTCCATACTAAAGATCATAAAGTTTCCTAGTAACAGCATATTACATAGTATTATTTTTTTCATGATGTTTAGTTTCCTATTATTTTTTATAAAAAATTAAGAAATTTGCTGTGTTGCGAACCAAATATCAAAAAGCCCCATAAAAAATGACCCAACATAGAGCGGCTATAATTCCCCAGTTCCGATCAAGATAGAATGATTGTCGCTGGAAATTTCTTTTTTCAATATATTCATCGCGTTGTTGTTGAATTGCTGAATCATTCATCAGCATAGAAAGTTGATTAACATCATTAATTATCGTTGTTTTTTCTATTATTTTTCTAAAAGCGGACTTTTGTATGGTAAGCCATCGATCATAATTTAAGAGGTATTCATCTTCATCTTCTGGCATAATCTCTAAAAGTACGTTGCGGCATTCTTGTAGTTTTTTAGCATCGCCCCGTTGTTGTGCTTCTAATGCTATGGATTCTACATTTCGCTTTGTTAACGGTTCTTTATAATACCCGTGTTGCTTTATTAAATTTTTGCATGGTTGCGTAATGTCTTCATAGTTTAGTTTATATTGCGCGCAAGCTTCAGCACATAATTGTTGTAAGGGAGGGACCGTATATTTTTTATGTTCTGTTATTTCCATACTAAAAAGAACGTTAGTGTTTGCCATGAGCAGCAAACTCAATAATAAAATTTTCATCATAATACGTTGCCATTTATTGTTGGTTTTGTAATGGGTTATATATTTTTTTGGTCATTATACGTATAAAAATTATTATTAACAAGAAATGTGGAGAATTGCCAGATATCTTCGAGTTTAGGGATATGTTTGCCGAAAACTAAAAATTGATTGGGGCCGGAAATTGGTGTCCAGCTTACCGGCTTTGAAAAAAAATCACCAAGAAACGGTTTTGCCACGGCCAAAATTTCTTGATAATCAAGATCATCCGGTACGCAAACGCCAAGAGTAGGGTGATTAATAGCATAGATAACGGATGCAACAACACTGATGGCAACTTGCAGCGTTGTACAATTTTGGTTGGGCACCAGTGCGCGCGCTTGTTCGATGTTCAAAAGGCTTCCGATCCACCATGCATTGAAATCATGGCCCATCAAAAGACAACCGAGCTCATCGGCTCCTGCTATAATTTCGTCATTAAGGATTCGTTTTTTTTCTTGCGGTACATAATTACGCATGCGAAATTCATACAAAGAATTAAATGCCGAATCAGTTGGGCAGTAGGCATAGTGTACCGTTGGCCTGTAGATAGCTTTATCATCTTCCCAGACCGTTAAGTGATTTGAAATGCTGTATGCTTCACCATGCCGAATAACCATACCAATAATTTGTCCTGACGGAACCCAAGAGCGTACTAACGTTTCCATACCGCGCGAAGCTAAAAGAATTTGGTTTTGTGGTCCTACGGTGTGTTGTAGTGCCCCTTGAGGCATAGTTTTTTCATGAGTTCCCCATCCAAGTTCTGCAGGGGCCAATCCTTCTTCAAGAAAACCTTCTATGCTCCAGGTATTAACAAATTCATTCATGATTTTTGGTTTATTAGTAATTTGCGAATCTCGTTCGGAGATGTGAATAACTTTGGTGCCGGTCAATAACGCTAGCTGTGCAAAATTATTGGAAGCGAGGGCTTTTTGCAATGCATTGTTGCGAGAATCCTTTGGTTTTTCCTGAATTATTTTTGTGGCAATTTCTGCAAGTGCTTGTTTGGTAAAATGCGAAACCAATCCAGGGTTAGCGCCATGATCAACAATGGCGGTGCTGCCTTTGGTTTTCCAACGTGAAGTGAGTTTTTTTATATCCATATGCCGAGCATACAAGGTCAATTGCGTTGGCGATACCTGTTCTATTTTTTGATACGGATCCCATTCTTCAACCGAAGTATTAACATACAACACATTATTATTGTGGCACCACTCGAGCATCGCGCAGGTTTCAACATCCCACGCAAGGTCAATAAAAAGATCACCCGGTTTTACATACTGTGATAAAACATTGGCATAATTTTCCGGTGTAATTTGATAGTTGATATACGTAATTCCTCGATCTAAAAATTCTTTAATACGAGGTGTATTATCTACAAAATCCATGATCGTTATTTTGTTGGGAGCAACAGCAATAAGTTTGAGCAAGAGTGGTAGCGTGCACTGAGCGATAGCGCCAGAACCTAGTATGAAAATGTTTTTAGCAAACGTAATCATAGTTATTACCAATAACGAGTAACACTTATTACTTAAAACTACTTCTACTATAGCCTTGTATCGAATAAAAAAGCAACCCATAGCGAAAATATTTTGCGTGAATCTTATTTTATTTGTTTAATGTTGCGTAACAACGTGGGGGCTGTCAAAAAAACCTAAAGGCCAGTGTTCTTTATGTTGTGATTCGTACCTGTCCTGCTTTGATTTTCCAAAGGTATCATAAAACATTTTACCAGTGAGATGTGAATACCATTGTATATAACCGGTGCACAGCGGAGGCTGTTGTATGCCCACCATGGTTGGGAAATGTTCAGAATCAATAGGGACAATGGTTCCGGTATTTTTTTCTATTACATAATTATTAATATGCGGATCTATATTTTGTTGCAAATAGTTAGCCAAAGAGAGCGCGATTTGGGTATCTTCTTTATTATGCAATGAAAAAGAACGCTCTATTTCAATATAATCGCAAATAATGGCATAGGTTGAGGGGAGTTTAACGCTAATACTTTTATAAGGGCCAAGATTAAAACCGGTTAATTCAAACCAGCGGGTATTGTTACCAATCCAAAACCATTTACGCGGGAAATCGACGCAGGAAGACCAATAAGAGCTTTCGGCAATCTTTTTTTGTAATCGCTCTAGGTTTTTAATACGCGTAAAACCATTTAAATAGCGGTTGCCACTTCCCATAATAAAGAAGCAGCAGGGCTCAAACCCTTTAATGAACGGATTTACGAAACTTTCTGGCGTTTCTATGAAAATTTTAACCACAAATGGATACTGTTTAAATTTAGCAATAATTAAGCCGGTTTGCCGTTTTCCGTTGAAATCACGCTTTTTTAGAATGGTAAAATCGGCAAATTTTTTCTTTTTTTGTTTAATTTCTATAATAAATCGTTCTATGCAATCAGATAAGGTGGTTCCCAAAACGGAGTTTGAATTATCGTATCTATAAGGAATTGACCCCTGAGGCAATAGATGGGTATAGAAAAAATCCTTATCGAATACCCTAAATAAAGGCCCAACCTTTAAATGTGAATCCTGCAAGGTGTATTTTTTGTTATCCCCTATCCAATGTGTAACAATAGAGGGTGTTTCTGGATTGCGAGGCCGATGAGGACTACGCGTGCTATCCAGCGAAAAAAAAGATACGAGTGCAGAGGTTATTAAAAAAATTGTTATTGATTTCTTAATCATATTTATTTTTTATATCAATAGTAGAAATATTACCCTACTACTACTGTACATTAATTCTCACCGTAACGTAAGTAATTATTGTACTATTGAGGTTATGATTGATTTTTTATAGGGTACCTTGATAATCTTTGAAGTATATCTTTTCCATGAAATAGTTAGAGCGGTGATAGAAGATTTGCTTAACGATAGTGAACGTAGTAAGGTTGAAATGTATACGCTGCGATATCTTACCAGAAGCATAAGGTAAAATCTTTGAGTATTCACCTTAAAAAAGAGAGGAAATCATGGAGCATAGGCATGCATCAAATACCCACACTGATGTTCTACGTTCTTTAAATTCATTGCCCCGTAAAATGTTATCTATGCATGGCAAGGATAACATTTCAGAGTTTGTATTATATGATTTTTGCCATAAAAATTATTTTAACTTTAAAAAAGCAGCCTACTTTGTCGATAATACAGACTTTAATTGTTTTAAAGGCGTTGCTGGTATCGATACGCATGAAGACAATTTTTGTAATGATGTAGATGTTTGGAAGAATGCTGATGGCCATAATACGTACATGAAACAATCTCCTTTTAATCAAAACGTACGAAATTTGTCTCGATCAAGTTTACACGTATACAACGGATCCCAACAAGAAGTAATAGGCGGTATAGCCAATGAACTGATTTTCAATAATCCCGAATATTACGTTTGGGATATGAAACATGATAATCATGGAGTTTTGATTTTTGAGCGTTCAACTGGCGATACTAAAGAATTGGATGAACATTTACTGCAAAGTGTTTATTTATTCAGTTTTTGCCCTGTTCATTAATCTATAGGAGTAGAATCGCTCAAGATAGCCAACCCAGGCAATGGTTGTCCACTTAAATATTGTAACGTTGATCCTCCTCCTGTTGAAAGAAAACTAATACGATCTTCCAAGTGGTACTCTTCTACCATTGCTACCGAATCTCCGCCGCCTACAACGCAGTATGCATTGCTACTAGCTATAGCTTTTAATAACGCATGCGTGGCTTGTAAGGTTTCTTCTCTTTCCGTAAATCCCATAGGGCCATTAAAAAAAATTGTTTTTGCGGTATGTATTAGTTGCGTACATTCTTTAATACTTTTTGGGCCGATTGCAATGCCGACAGCGTTAGATGGTATATCGGCAGTAGGGGTGTATGAAAGTGGGCCTTGCACCGTTTGCAGAGCAATTTGATAATCAAAGGGGAATACTAACGTGGTTGAGCTTGTTGCTGCTTTTTGCATAATATGCTGCGCTGCCTTAATTTCTGTTTGGTCAACAAGTGATTTACCAACTTCTTTGCGCTGTGCTGCTAAAAAGGTAAAAACAAGTGCAGGACAAATGATAATAGTTTGGGCTTTATCAAGCATGTATTCAATAAGTGGTAATTTTGTGGCAATTTTACCGCCACCTAACGTGATAACATACGGTTGTTGTGGCGTTTGCGCAAGTACATTGAGCGCTTTCAATTCTTTTTCAATTAAAAGACCAATAGTTCGCTCAGTGGGTGCAAATAAGGTAGGCAATACGGTTATTGAAGTATCGTTGCGGTGCAATACGCCAAAAGCATCATTAACATAATAGTCTCCCCATTGGGCAAGCGTGCGAGCAAAAGATGGATCGGCTTTTTTTTCTCCAGGGAAAAATCTAAGATTTTCCAGTAGTACCAATTCAGCGGGATTATTTTGTTCTACGCTAGAAATATCGGATATATGTTTAACGGCAAAGCCATGACCGGTAAACCATGGTATTAATTGTTTGGTAGAATAATGGGGATCAATATCGTTAGGGGATCCAATATGTGTGGCGAGAACAATGGAACCGCCTTTTTTTTTGATAAGGTTAATGGTTGGTAATATTGCGCGTAATCGATAATCATTGACAATAGTTCCATCCACAAGGGGAACATTTAAATCTGCGCGTAAAAAAACGCGTTTTTGATTAAGATCATATGAGTGTAACATTGAATGTATCTGATAAATAGGCATACTCACTTCCTTTGTTAAATTTTTCTTACTGTATAGTGTAAAAACTGATGGCTTGTGTATGCAAGGTAGTTTAGCTAGTTCGTAATAAGGTTACATTTTTTTTTATTGCTACAAATCGTATTGCAAGCCATGAAATACCATAACTGCTCATCATGACCGCACAAAAAATAATAATTAAGGGGTATAGTTCAAATGCAATGGGAAGGTGTGTTACATAATAGGCATCCGGTAATGGTATGCAAGGATAATAATATAAAAAGAACTCAACGAAAAACGCTGCTAAAAGTCCAAAAAAACAAGCGGTTAAACTTATTCCCATACCAATAAGAATAAAAATATTGTTAATAATGTTAACCGGTGTTCCCATGGTTTGTAAAATAGCAATATCGCGTTGCTTATGAAGCACAATCATAAAAATAAGCGCTATCATACCTATGCTTGATACTAACGTGATTAAGCTAAGAATAAGAATCATGGCGTATTTTTCTAATTGTAGAGCACTGACAATAGCAGGATAGAGTTCTTTCCATGAATACGTATCAAATAACGGAAATCTTTTTTGTAAGCGCCCAATAATTTCTTTTTCTTGTTGTTGATTGTGTAAGGTAAGTGCCACAGAACTAACATCTGCGTCGGGAAACAAGGTTAACAAAAAATCATATGAACAAAGTGTCATGGTGCTATCAAATTCTTCGATACCAGTTTTAACAAGAGCACCAATGATTGCCGGATGGCTATCAAACGTCATGCGATGATTATTGGATTGATAGTCAGTTGGAAACAGCAATAATACGGTATCGCCGCATTCAACCTGCAATGTTTGTGCAAGTCGATAACCAATCACTATCGTATTGTTACTGAGTAAATCTGGCAACAACGCTTTTTGATGAGCGGTTGTTGCTATAATAGTTTTTTCAATGAGGCTGGTTGTGCGTTCTAAAGAAGGGATTACGCCCTTGAGGATAATCGGTTCTATGGTTTCGGTTGCATCATTTTGTATCATTACCTGTTGTGTATCATAAGGGCTATAGGCGGCAATTTCTGGAAATTCATCGCGCAATACGGGGGCAAGTTTTTCAAAATTAATTGCATCGTGTGGTGCATTAATAGTTATATCAGCGTGCATACCTTGAAGAGTTCGATAAGTTGATTGCTCGAAGCCATTCATAATAGCAACAATAAGCGCCAATGAAAAAGTTCCAATGCTAATGCCAAGGAAACAAACTTTAATCATCGTCGATATGGCAGTTTCGTGCGATGCACTTTGTATATAGCGCATTGCTAATAAAAACGTAACAGAATGCATCGGGATTCTTTCGAGCTAATTGTTTTTGCTTGTAAATACGAATCAATTTTTTTTATGATGTTTCCATATTAATAATAAAAGAAAGAGCACTATTTATGAAGATCTCTACTCGATATATTAGTGGATTTCTCTGTATAAGTATTTTTTTATTACCAGGTTGCCGTTATAGACAGTGGATAGATGAGGCATTTTATCAAGGAAAAAAAGTAGAAAATCATGCAGTAGCAGCGCAACAATATGTGCGCAATCTGCATATATATGATGAATTTGATACGCTAGCACATTTTGATGCATTATGGTTATCCGACCAAGTGAGAAGTTATTATGTTTGTATGTATGCACGCAAACATTGTCTTACTGAAGAACGATTTAAAACGGCGTTAAGAAGACAGCTTGAAGAAAATAAACATTTTATTTCATTTTATGTTTTAGCGGCGATACCCGATCATGGCTTACTAGGTGAAAAAGATTCGGTATGGGGAATATGCTTGCGCGTAAATAATGATGAGGAATTTCGTCCTAAAGAAATAAAAATAGTTGAGCTAATGCCGGAGTATAAACTATTTTTTGGTCCAACATGGACGGTATTTAAAACGGCTTATTTAGTAAAATTTGATGCCTACGATGATTCCGGTAATAAAATAATTACTGCTGATACGAGAAGCTTAGAACTTTATTTTACTTCAGCAAAACGTACTGCTATGATGCGTTGGTATTTAACCCAAGAAGGTACGGTTATTTGTCATAGTTTGAAACATCCAAATATTTTGGCGTATGATTTGTACTATCGTTAAGAGATTAATACTATGAATAATGAAATTAAACTTATTATCGGTGCCGATCATCGTGGCTATATGACAAAAGAGTTAATTAAGGAGCATCTTGCTATTGATAGATGTACTATCACATGGATTGACGTTGGCGCCTATAACCGTGAACGTTCTGATTATCCGGTGTTTGCACAACTTGCATGTCGTGCACTGCAAGAAAAAAAAGCTGAGCAAGCGATATTATTGTGTGGTAGTGGGATAGGTATGGGCATAGCAGCAAATCGTTTTCCGGGAATATATGCAGGAGTTGCATGGAATACCACCATTGCACGGCTTAGTAAAGAAGATGATAATACGAATATACTTATTATTCCTTCGGATTTTGTGGAATATCAAGAAGCATTAGAAATGATTAAAATATGGCTGAGTGCAGAATTTAAAGAAGATCGTTATCGACAAAGACTTACTATGATCGATCCTCTTTGATTAATAATCAATAAAAAAGAGCAGGTAATCTAAAATACCTGCTCTTTTTTTTATTTGTAGTTCTATTAGTTTTGAACAGTTTTTGCTGTATGGTGCTGAACTATCTGTTTAACATCATCCAACGTTACCGTTAAATGATGTTGCAATACTTGTGCAAGCGTAGCAAGAGCATCTTTATGATGCGTGAGAAGATCACGAACTGATTGTTCACACTGTTCAACAAGTTGTTCTGCTTTTTGTAGCAGTAACACACGAGTATTCTTAGAAAGATCTTCTTCTTTCATGCCTTTAAATACCAGGTATTTTGCAATATCAAATGCATTTTTTCTATCATGGTTATGGTAGGTGTACCCAGTAGATCCGCGTATAATTCCTTCAGCAAGGTGTCCTGCTAACGAAATTTTGCATTGTGCTAGCAAACTTTCATACGTTTCGGAGGTCTCAACATCGCTGCGGCGTGCGACAAAAATTTTGCCATATTCAACCGGTTTTCGTTTTTCTTTTTCATCGTAATGAGTCCAGAACGGTTGTTCCTTTATTTGTGTTTGCACCGGGCGAATAGTAACCTTCGTTATTTCATTACTTGGATCTAGGAAGAATGTTGCCAATGCATGCCCAGCTTGATGCACCGCTAAAAGATTTTTTTCTTGTTCGTTAATAGTAAGGTTGTCAAAAATAATCTTACGTGCTTGTTCATCAAAAGAATCTTCCAGATCTTGAGCTGTTAATGAATGGCCGTCATTCTTAGCATTAAGCAATGCGGTAACAATAATTTTATTAAGGTCTTCAAAAGAACAGCGCTCAGTTTCTTTTGCTAATTTTTCTAGGTATTCAGGATCTACGGTAATGATACCGCGATTTTGAAGTTCGCGCATTAAGTAGAGTGCACGTTCTTCCATCGTAGGGTAGTCAAAATCAAGGGTTCTATCAAAACGTCCTGGTTGCAATAATGCATGATAGAGTGATTCTGGATTATTGGTTGCACCTAAAAGAATAACCAGAGAATTTGGATCACTCATATAGCCACTCATCACGTTGAGTAATGCTGATAGTGCACTAACGTCGCCAGTTTTATTTAAGTTAAGCATATCTATTTCGTCGATGAAGATAATGCATGGCTTTTTCTTAGCTTGTTGTTCTCTAATAATAAAGTCTAGCGTAATGCCGTATGCTTCCTTAAAGTACGCAAGGCGCGAAGCATCTAAGGCTATGAAGGATAATTCATCAATACCTTGAGCTAATAAAACATCTTTAATTTCACCGGCAAATGCTTCAGCCAAATAACTTTTACCAGTTCGCGTTGGACCAGTGAAGAGAATTCCGGTAGACGGTTTAGTGCCAGTTCTAATAAAAAGTTCTGGATTTTTTATGAATTCAATTAAACGAGATAACACTGCTTTGTGATTTTCTTTACCAATGATATCAGAAAAACGAGCCTTAGGTTCAGTTAGTAATGATTCTTTTTTCATTATTGGACCGCCACGAAGACGGCTACGGAAACTTTCCCATTTATTGCCTGACCAGATTTTAAAACGTTCCCAATCAGGTGACAAATATCTGAAAATAACTGGTAAGGTAATTATCGGTGTCATGCGCAAATCAGCTAAACCTAATGATAAGCCAATGTATTCTAAACGTGCTAAGTAGCTAGGATTTTCAGGCATTTGTATATGACCATTTGGACCGATGGAAGGACGTTCGCCAACTACTTCTGAAATTTTAGCTAATGCGTGAGTGGCTGGATTGTTATATTTTTCAGAAATATGTTCGAATAACTTGTTGCTTGCGCCAATAATAGCATATAACACAAGTCCAGCAGCACCAATTTTTAATACCGTTGAAGTGACCGGATAATTATGATTCAGTTTTTCAATGTTGCGATACACTTTATTGAACAATGAAATGCCAACTGATTGTGATTCTTTTTCAAGTGCTGTAATTGCCACCATATTTTGATTAATTTTTTTATCGAGTATCTCAAGATCGATGGTTGGTTCTTTAATTGTCCTCGTGATAACTTGATCGAGATCGAATTCAGGAAAATGAGTTAAGCCATTTTTTATAATGGAACGCCAGTAGGTAGTTAAATGTTCTGCTATGCTATTAATAACAACGAGCGTCATCGGGTCGGTTTGAAAATATGCTGCTTGCCCAATTTGTTTAATAATCATACGAAATTCTGCCAAATGCTGTATTATTTCCGGTTTATTAACATGTTTAAGCTGGTTATTATTAACTATTTGGCCAAGATGTTCTAAGATAAAATCAAGTTTGTCGTACAATTGCCTGGTTTTTTCCAGACGAGGTTCAAGTATTTCCTGTTGAACTTGTCGCATTTGAGCAATTTCTGAATCGGATAGAGCCGGTTCAGCGGTTTGCGTCGATTCAACTGGTGTTGCCGCATACATATACGAAAATTGACTATTATTAATTATTAAAGATAACAATGATAAAAAAACTATTTTTTTAATACAATTGCGCAATTTCATGGCATATCCCTAGATTTTTATGAAAAATTTTTTTATATATACCTACGTTCAAAGTATAGCTGATAATTTAATTTTGTCATTAAAAAGATAGGGCATTATAAAGAGGCACAACAAAAAAAGGGCCCCCAAAGAGAGCCCTTTTGCCTAATAATCAAAAAAAAGTTATTAGCAGGTAGCAGATTCAGATATGCCTGCAAAATCCTTAATTGTTTGACCATGTGCTTCAATAAATGATTTTATAATCAATACGGTTATCATAGTGTCAAATACTTTGTTGCCAACTTCTTTAGATGCTTCTACCAGTAATTCATAGAGTGAATCTTCATTATTTCTTACAAAAATATTGCGCAATTCTTGGCGCGCAAAATAGGCACTGAGCAATGCAACATACGGTAGCATGTGGCGTGCATTACGCATAATTTTTTTTGCATATGATTGCTGAGTGGCTGGAAGATTTTTAACCACAACAGGTCTTTCCACAGCTTTTGTGGGTGCTGCAGCATGCATTGTTACATTAGCACAAAATATAGTTAATAATAACATTGACCGAGAATAAGAAAAATAATTCATTGTGTACCTTTTGGTATAGTGATTATAATGAGTAAAAAATATGTGTTCTTTGTGCAAAAAACTGTATATGATCGGGATTTATTTGTCAAGAATGAGTATTGTCGAGTACAATGAAATAAATTAATACAGTTTTACAGGGTGAATATGATGAAAAAATTAAACGTAATATTGTTGGTTGGTGTTCTTTCTATTGCTAGTTTTGCAGTGGGTTTTAGTTTAAAAAAATGGTGGCCTTTTGCTACAACATCATTAAATATCAATATGCAAGAAGCGTTGCAAACAAAAAATATTGTTCCTATTGTTGTTATTGGCGCAGGGCCTGCGGGATATGGTGCGGCCGGGTATGCTGCGCGAGAACGAGTGAAGACCATAGTTATTTTAGGCAATAAACCAGGAGGAGCATTGACCGAAACAACCTATATAGAAAATTGGCCGGGAGAAGGTAAAATTATGGGCTCCGATTTAATGACCAATTTGCAGCAGTGGGCAAAAAAATTTGGTGCTGAAATGATCGCTGACAGCGTACAAGAACTTAATCTCAATCAGTGGCCTTTTAAAATAACCTTAGAAAATGGTAAAGCGTTGTACGCATTGGCCGTTATTATCGCTACCGGATCAATACCAAATAAATTACAAATTCCTGGTGAAGATACCTATTGGGGTAAAGGAGTGACAACCTGTTCGTTATGCGATGCGCCATATCATAAAGATCAAGATGTCGTAGTAATTGGCGGTGGCGATTCTGCCATTGAAGAAGCAATGCAATTATCTGCCTATGCAAAAAAAGTTATAATATTAGTGAGAGGTTCTGCTATGCGCGCTTCTGCAAGCATGCAACAACATTTAACTGAATATCCCAATATTGAAGTTCGTTTTAATATCAGCGTGAAAAGCATAGAAGGGGATGGCAACAAGGTAACCGGTATTACCATTCAGGATAATACCACCAAAACAACCAGTCCCATGCCTATCAGCGGTGTATTTTTGGCAATTGGGCACCTGCCAAACATAAAAATTTTTCAATCGTACGTTACGTTCGATAAGCAGGGATATATTGTATTGCCAGATCGCACGCAAAAAACTTTTATACCAGGAGTATTCATTGCCGGCGATGTTGCAGATAATAGATATCGTCAAGCAATAACTGCCGGAGGTGATGGCGTCAAGGCGGGCATTGATGCGGTTAAATTTTTGCAAGAGCATGGCTTTTCTAATCAAATTGCTCAGGCAATGGAACCGAATTTTTTTAATAGTGAAGCGGAAGGCTCATTGCACGTTACTGAAATAAAGACGCTTAAGGAATTAGAAGAAATATTTGATGATAATGAAGGGTTAGTAGCCGTTGATTTTTATGCGCCTTATTGCCCAAGTTGCATGCGTATGCTTCCAGCCGTTGAAGCGGTTGGTTATCAACTGGTTGATCAAGTTACCTTTGTTAAAGTTGACATGAGTTCTAGCAATGAATTAGCTGATTACTATCACGTTCCATCAGTGCCATGTTTACTGGTATTTAAAGATAAAAAATTAATTGCTCGCTATAACGAAGCCATGAGTAAAAAAGAATTATATGATTTTATGATAAATCTTATACAAAAAGGTGAAGAACAATCGTAGTTATTCACTACAGGGATTGTTCTTGTATTGTATCATTGTTTTCATCAGGAAGGTGATCTAATCTGCAAAAATTTTGATGCTTTTTATATAATTGTTTAAGTGCCACTGGATCATATGATTTGATTATCTCAGTGCAATCTTTACATTGTTTTTTTATAATTGTCTTTTTAGTAATATTTTTTTCTTGAAAATAAAGCGTATTTTTTATAGTACATTTTTTGGAGGCGCAATGTTTATCGACATTGTATTTTAATTTTTTAATACTCTTATTACTCGTTATTGTTGCTCCACATTTACATAGAAAATTATATCGTTGTTGTCTACTAGGTAAGCTGAAAATCTCATTTTGTAATGCGGTTTTTGAAATATTTTCAGTGTTTACACTATGAATACTTTCTAAGTGTCTAAAAACTTTGCTGGGCAAGTCTGATTTTTTTGGATCGGTTCTCGTGAATATTGAGTTACAAGATCTGATAGGACAAAGTATAGCTAATAAACCTTTAGATTTGGTGGTTGCTGCCATATTCGTATCATCAATTTCCATACCAAACAATACCAGAGTATGGCATATAAAAATCATTCCTAGAATATAGTGAATCATAGTCAAAACCCTCTATGTGTTAGTTTTAAATTTTTTATTGAATATTACCGTTTATTGTAGGAAAAACAAATACATTAATAAGAAAATTTGCTTTTTCAGGTAAAAATAATAATGTTTCAGGCCTGTTTTCGATTGTTTTAATAAAATTATTGCAGTTAGAAAATTTTAAATGCTACTCTAAGACTGTAAAACAATACTATCAATTGCAAAAAAGTGATTGAGTGGAGTAGTAATGAAAAATGTCGCAAGAATATGCTATTTTTTGTATGCTGCAGTGATTAATTTTTCTCTGTGTTATATACATTTAACTAGTGCAGGGCCGGTAAATATAGTATTTGATAAACAATATAAGTATTTAGATGGTGGTTCAATTGAGCCGGTAAGTTTTTACGCTAAAGAAAATGAAGAGGCTACCAAATTAATTTTGCGGCAGGGATTATTATTTAAACAACCACATGCTCGAGCAACCATAGTAGTATGTCACGGATTTATGTGTGATAAATTTGATATCGGATTTATTCGAAGAATGTTATTTCCTTCGTACAATGTTTTGATGTTTGATTTTCGAGCCCATGGTGAACATATTGATCCTAGCCATTGTTGTACCTTTGGGCGCGATGAAGCGTATGATGTGTTGGGTGCCGTTTCTTATATTAAATCACGCGAAGATATTGGTTCTTTGCCATTAATTGCCTACGGTTTTTCGATGGGTGCAGTTGCGGCCATTCAGGCACAATCATTGCACTGTCAAAGTTGCAAAAAAGACCCATCGCACCCCCTCTTTAATGCCATGATTTTAGATTGTCCTTATGATTCAAGCGAAAATGTTATTAAAAAGGGATTAGAAAATTTAAAAATTACATTATTTGGTTATACGTTTTATCTTCCGGGTCGATATCTTTTACAAAAATATGCGTTTAATCCGTATGTTCAAACCCTTTTGAAGGCACTTTTAAAAACAATTTCGCATATGGATGCCACCGCTACCAACACCTATATTTATCCGTTAACACCGGCTGAATCAATAAAAAATATTTCTATTCCCTGTTTTTTTATTCATTGTCGTAATGATGAAAAAGTTTCAGTTCAAGCCGTAAAAAATGTGTATGAGCATGCAGCGGGATATAAAAGATTATGGGTCACTGAAGGAAGGCGTCATTTTGATTCGCTTTTTTATTATCCAGAGAAATATCATTATAAAGTAGAACGGTTTATCGATGATGTCCTTAATGATCGATTGGCTGCTAAAGAACAACAAAAAATTATATACGACATACTATAGATGACATCCTCTTTTTCATTCGCTGCCAGCGCAGAGATTTTTTTCTGTGCTGGTTTTTTTATAAAATAGGTTTTTATCAAAAAACTATTGCATCATGATTAATCTGCTTGTTACGTTTATGCAGAATTCTATGAATTTTGCTATAAAAAAGGAAAGCTTCTTATGAATAAAATAAGATATTTAGTAGTTATTACCGGGTTATTACTGAGCACTATTTGTATTAACACTATATATTCAATGGGGGCGCTTGGTGAAGAAGTTGTTGGAAGAGCAGCTACTGAGGCATTAGGGGAAGGTGCCATGGAAGGTTTAGAAAAAGGAGCTGTAGAATCATTAGCAAAAAGGGTTGCTGATGAAATGGGCGTAAGTGTTGAAGAAATTGGTGCATTACCGGAAGAAACGAAAGCTGCTTTTCAAGAACGATTGGCCCAGGCATTTAAAGAAGTGAGAATTGAAGGTGGTGTCTTTAAATTTCCTGATGAAACCTTGTTTAAAAATACTATTGCTGATGTGCGAGGAAAATTTGTTGGTGATGTCAGAAGTATCGCTGAACAACAATCAGGGTTTTCAAGTTTAAAAGAAGAGGCGCTAAAAAAATTTGGCGTTCAACAAGAGCTTTTTGAGCGCTTTCCTTATAAGCCAAAAGTGCCTGAAGTGCCAGGATTTAAAGGAGTTGAGGGTGAAGTGTCCTCTGCTGAAAAACAACTTGAAAATGTGCACACTCAGTTGGCTGATGCAAAAGATAACCTTTCCTATGCAAAAAGTATTAAAGATGAAGGAGCGATCAAAACAGCACAAGAACATGTTGAGGGTTTGGAAAAGCAGTTCAATGAATTGGATAATAAAATAATTGGCCAAAAAGAAGCATTGGTAAAAAGTGCCGAGCAAGAAGTATCAAAAGCGGATAAGGTCCTTGAGCAAGCAAAAGCAAAAGGTGATCCAGCGGCCATTGAAAAAGCAGAAATTAATAAAGCGGAAGTTAACAACAATTTAGAAATTAAAAAAGAAGAAGCAGTGTTGGCTAAGCGAAAAAGCCTTGCGAGTAAATATGAAGAGGCGAAAAAGACAAAAACAGCATCTGAAACGAGTGTAAAGGAAGCACAAGAAGATCTTAAAGCTGCTCAAAAGACCGGTGATACAGAAAAAATTGGAAAGGCGCAAAAAGCATTAACCGATGCTCAAGAAGCCGATCATGTAGCGGGAGAGGACTTAAGTAAAGCTGAAAAAGAATTTCTTGAAACTAAAAGTGAATGGTCGTATGAAAGGCTTAAAGGCAGAGCAAAATCATTATTAGTTGAGCATATAGTAAATGGGGTTGTTGGAGGATTTGCTTTTTCCATTCCCAACATTATTATTCAAGTTATTGAAGGAGCAATGAATATTCGTGGATTACAAGATCAACTTAAGCGCCCTCAAAGGTTTGGTGGCGTGTGGATGCAAATTCCGAGTGATTTGATTAATTATGCAGTTCCTGCATCATCAAAATACATTTACGTTGGCTTAGAAAAAAAAGCAACCGACGATGTGCCAAATCATGTTGATGATGCTGATACCGATTCCTATTTTAAAAAAGCAAATTTTTATCTTTCAATTAATGATTATGATGAATATGCAGCAGCAGCGATTACTGATCCAAACTTTCCTAATGCGATGGTGCATGCCAATACCGGGTATCATTTTGCAAGTGATGGATTGCCCTATGATCCAACAACGCCGGTGGTACCGCTCCTTGAAGCTACGCAGCGAGCAAAAAGTTTGCAAGTTCATTTAGACGATCAAGCAGGACAAGTTTTACGCGGGGTTTCGGGTGAAATTTATAACGGTGAATTACGCTGGGAACAAACGGGATACAAAGGGAATAAAACTATCGCTGATCGTTTTGATCAAACAAAAAACAAGAACATTCCTTATGATATCAAACCGCCCAATGCCTACGGCGAAGTATTAACTCCAGCAGTCCAATTAGGCCCAATTTTTTTTGGGCCGTATACCATCGAACCAATAACCGCATTATCTGATAAATCAATACAAAAAATTGCTAATTCTACTAAAGTTAAAGGGCCACTTAATCTACCTTATATTGCCCTTAAACAATACGGCTATCAAACGGCAGATACTCCTTTGATTCAGATGATCATAAAAAATACTGAAGATACGGCTACCAAAGCGTATATAAAAGATTATATTGTCGCATTCGATCGTGAATATCGCCAGATTCCGTTACATACGCCGTTAACTACGAGTGAATATGGCTTTGCTAGTTATGCCTTGAATCCTAATGTGATGGTTATAGGTAGTTTGCTTTCAGAAAAAATGTACGATAAAAGCGGTAAAGAACTAACCGATCAATTAATTGATACATCAAAATTATTAGGGCAAGCGCTGGGTTCATTTGAGGTTGATCTGCAGAGTCAGATTATTGTTATGAAACAATATGTAAAAGAAAAATCGGATGAATTAAAAGAAAAAATGAAATATGGCCCTATCAGCATTGGTAGCTTCACTCTGAGTATTCCAAAAGAATTATTTGATAAAGGAGTTTATGTATACACTATACCAAAAGCTCTTGAAGATGGTTCATCTGACTATGTAGTTGCAATGGCGCTCAATGCTGAAAAGCATCCAGTTGTATCGCCATTGCCTAATGATAACGTAATAACGTTTATCAGTTTGATAACATCCCGCTTTTATGACAACGTACTAGTTCCTTATGATAAAGCGCATGCTGGTCAAAAAGATACCAGCTATATCGTATATAAACAACCTAATGGAGCATTTATGCTTGCAACGGGGGCTGCTAATGAAACGTATGGGGAGCAGTTATTTTCTGGCAAAGCACCATTGTATTCCATTTTTATGGATGCAACCATTAACCCCAATAAACCTACGAGTGAACAACAAGCTTTGTTACGTAAAAACGGCGCGACAGAACAAGAAAGTACATTATTACCACTGCCAGAACAATGGGCTTTATCCAATAGGGGGCCTGTCGTTGATGCGGCAAATAATGTGCGCATCGGCGATCTTATAACAAAAGTTGCTCCCGATTTTCAAAAACTACTCAACAAAGTATTTAGTAGTTGGAGAGTTTACATGGAGAAACTTGATCCTAAAGCAGTACAACGGGAAATGGGGCCCTATAGATTCACTACTGATTTATTGCGTAACATTGTTATTAGACCAACAAGTGTCGATGATGTTAGCCATGGTAATTATGTATACGTGAGTGATTATTATGCAGGAGAATATTTAGTACTATCGAATGATCCGGATGGCAAAGATTCACTTGATAATGCCTATGATTTAGGTTCTCCGCAGCGCTATGCAATAAGTCTTTCTAGCGGCAAGGTATACGATAGCAAGCAACAAGGGCAAGAGATAAAAATATTGAACGATCTTAACGATCTGTTGCAACGCGCGCAAGCATCCAAGCCATTTTTACCGGCATTATTAAAAAAAGTCAAAGATTCTCAAGCAGGGTACACCCAAGCGCTTGACCGGCAAGAATATAGTATTGATACACAATTTGGTCCTTTTAAATTTTTTATTGATAAACAAGATTTGCAACGTGGTAATTATATTTATGGGGATGTTTCATCAATTAAAGATCCATTAACTATGGATCGTAAAAAGCTTTTTGATACTATCACTGATTATTTTATTTGTATTAAGAGCCCAGATGGTACTGATAATAGTGGTCAATGGGTATATGGTACTAAACTAGGACCGGATACGTACCGTGTGATAAGTTTAGTGACCGGTTCATTATATGATCGTGGCGGTACATTTCAAGGCTGGTTTAATGCCTATGGCGCTAGCGTTGATAAGAATATAGATATTAATACAGGATTTTTGCAAAATGTATATGGTTATGCAAAAGTAACATGGGGAACTGATGTTCGTTCAGAACTTAAGGAACGAATATTAGCCTTAACACAAAAACAATACGATAAACTTGTTCAAGAACGTAAAGAAATTGCACAGGCGCAAGAAAAAGAAGCAAAATTATATGCGCCAATGAATGCTACGTTAAAAGCAAATATTGATGCGCAAGAATATGAGGCTACGTTAAAAGCAATGGTACCACCGCGCTACATTAAAAAATATAACAATCAATATTATGCGGTGCCAGCTCCCGAAGAACAACAAGGCATTGAACCAATTTACATTGATTACAACGTTGGTGATGCCAACAAAGATAATGGTGTTGGTATGAGTTATGACGGCAAAGGATTACCCGTTATTCGATTAACGGGATGGAATCTTGATGTAATGCGTGCTTATGCTGGTATTGTGGTGCAACCCAATGGCAAGCAAGTTATCGACATAGCGGTTGATCATCCACAGATTCCAGTTGGTGCTAATATGGTTGCCATTGATGTTGCCAGTGCAACTAAAAAACTTTCCGATGCACGTAATAGTTTTAAAAAAGCGTCGGATGCATTAGCCAATACAAAAACCGAAATAACCAAAGAGATGAAAGATTCCTTATTTGCTGCCGCCGTCAAACTTGGCTATGCAAAACAAGAATACAAGAGTGCATTGGCGGTTAAGCGGGCAGGTATTCCCACATCAAAATCGGTGAGTTATGATTTTTACTTTAATGAAACGATAGGCTCTTATTTTGTTCGTATGAAAACAGCAGATACTGAAGTTTTAATTGATCTCGTTGCTGGGTATGTTTATGATGTCACCGGTCTTCCTGCATTACGTACCTTTAAAACATTAGTTAATGCATCAAACAATGCTTTATTATTTGTTGGCGAAGATCAAAATAATCTTTTTATGGCAACCTATATGGGTGAAGATAACATATATCATTCATGGACGTTAAAAGACAAAGTGCTCAATGCTGATAAAACAGAAATTAAATATACTATGCAAAGTAATGAAGCTGATCAAGAAAGTATTATCGTGTACAACAAAAAAACAGGAGAGTATTCAGTTTATGGCACTAACGCGAAGGGTGAAACGGTTAAGCTTGGTGTATATAAGCCAGGAAATTTAGTGTATTCCAATCTGCATTACACAAAGACTATTACAAAATCTGACGCCAATGGTACTTATGTACAGGATGATGAACCATTTAATCCTATATTATTAATCTGGGATGGAAAACCATCCTTGGCATTGCAAAGTATTTTCTACAAGCAACAATTAATACCATTAAAAGGAAGCGGTGATTCATATAGTGGATCGTATAAAGAAGAGGATAGTACAAAGCCGATAACCGTTACTAAACAAAAGAAACAATTAAATTCTCGTTTGCAGGCTCATTGGGTTTCAATTGTGGATGGTGATAAAACCTACGTATACTTGTATGATACGCAAGTGTTGGATCCTGAAGCTCCTGTTGTTTGTCCAACAACGAACGATGAAGTGTATGATGTAACTAAATTGCAATTAAAGCTCAATTATTGGAAAGAGTGCGCGTGGAATCTTAATAGTGTTACCGATTCTTTTGGTGTGAGTATGCTTGTTAATAGTATTCCAATAAGCAATTTATTAGGTGTTGATAGTGCCTCGATACAAGGTGTTCCTAATAAACCGGAAGTCAAATCGGTACTTAACAAAACCTTAGCACGTATTTCCTATGATAAAAATAATGATCGTTATGTGTATCAATTCGATAGTTCTGATGAAAAATGGTCTTATTATCAAAGTAAATTTATTGGTTGGTACGTTGATTTAAATAATGGTATTTTATTTGATCAAAATGGTTATCCAAGAGGCTCGTTGTTACCAAGTCAATTGTATTTACTGCTTGATCGCTTAAGTGTAGCGGTGGTTCCTGTAGCCGATCCGAATGGTGAACAGATATATGACAATCAAGGAAATGCAGTTATTGATCAAAAAACAGGAAAACCTTTAAAAGCAATATCTGGCCTTGGATATCGTACAACACAAGTAGTTACACAAGAAACAAAAAAACAAGCACCAAAAAAAGCAAAATAAAGATGACTTGATTGGTGGAAACAAGCTTTTTTTTGAGTTATACTACGTGTATCAGTATACAATTTTTACAAGGTATGAAAAATAATGGTAACAATAAATTTTGTACATACAAAAGGTAATGAACACGTAGAAAATATTGCTTGCTTTGTGCCGCAAGATGCAGATTTATCAAAGGATATTACACAACTTGCGCAACGGTATTTTACTCCATTAAAAGAACATTTTGAACAATTACATTTTTCTGGGCAATTGGGACGTACTGTTGTAATTCCTGTCCAAAAGGATGAAAAAATAACAACGTTGTTGTTTATTGGATTAGGCAAAAAAAGTAATAGCGATAGAGATATTGAACAGTTTCGCCGCGCTGTCGGCTCATTGATTAAAGCAATGCAAAGTCGCAAGATTAATTCTTGCGTGGTGTATATGCCATCGATTGATCTTTTTTCAAACGTTACGTACTCGTATTTAGCCGAGCAGGCAACCATCAGTGCCAATATGGCAGCATATCGATTTGATGACTATATTACTGATGCGACAAGAAAGGTAAATAAAGATTTAGCCCTTACGTTTATCGCTGATAGTGCTCTACAGAAAGATATCGAAGAAGGAATACGAAAAGGTTCTATCATTGCCCAATCGGTAAATCAAGTTCGTCACTGGGTCGATTTACCACCTTCAGTATTAACGCCTTCAGTGTTGGTAAAACGTGCGCAAACTATTGCTCAAGAACATGGGCTTGGTATTACCGTCTTTAATGAAGAAACCATAAAAAAAATGGGCATGGGTGGCTTGGCTGCAGTTTCTGCCGGTTCGCATGAAGATTGTGCATTAATTATTCTAGAATATAAAACAGAGAAAAAAAATGCGCCAACGATCGCTTTTGTTGGTAAAGGAATAACCTTTGATTCTGGCGGTTTAAGCCTTAAACCGGCTACATCAATGGAGACTATGAAAGATGATATGTCGGGAGCGGCTGTAGTCATCAATGTGTTACAAGGCTCTTGCGCAACTCAAACCGGACGTTAACGTTATTGGTTTAGCGCCAATTTCTGAAAATTTACCAAGTGGTACGGCAACAAAACCGGGTGACATTGTTCGTTTTTACAATGGTAAAACAGCCGAAATACGCAATACTGATGCAGAAGGTCGATTAATTTTAGCTGATGCTCTCTCGTATGCGGTTAAGCATTATAAACTTGACGCAATTATTGATATAGCAACGTTAACCGGTGCGTGTGCTCATGCGTTAGGACCATTTTTTACGGGCATAATGGGTCAACATGATGGTTATTGCAGCGCGTTGAACAAGCAGCGCATGTATCTGGTGATCGTGTTTGGCGCTTACCGTTTGATAATGATTATAAAGCTGCAATCGTGTGCGATGTTGCTGATATTTGTAATATTGGCAAATCAAATTATAAAGCAGGCGCAATAACGGCAGGATTCTTTTTACAACATTTTGTTGATGATGTTCCATGGGTCCATTTAGATATTGCCGGCACAGCATTTGATGTTCCTGATATTAGTTATTATGTTCATGGTGCAACGGGAGCCGGATTGCGTTTATTAGTTGATCTTGCATTACGTTGGACAAGTAAATAATAATAGATCAAAAAAATATATCCATTAATGTTGCTTTATTTTAAATAATATTTACAATAAAAAATTATTATAGTGATAGCGTACTATTAACAACGTTATTTTTACAAATAATATTGTTAATGTGTCTGCTCTGAAAAATATGTACGTAAATGTTATAAAAATAAATAGGTTAGGATTCTTATGATTATCAGTAAACTGCAAAAAAATACAATGTTCATATCCCTGTTAGCTATTCCATGGTTTAGCATGGCTATGGATGAAAATTTATATGATGAAGCACACGGGCGGGGAGAAATAAGACGACCAACGTTTGCAGAAATAAAGGGTGAGATAGCTCCAGTGGTAAATGTCTTTGTGGATACTTATCAAGAAACCGTTAGGGTCGCTAAAGCTATACGAGATCAGGTAAGAGATAATGCCAATTCGGATCAAAAAAGTATTGATAAGAGTTTTGATGAGGTAAGGCCTAACGATTCTTCTCCTGTGGTTAATGATTCCAATTATTTTCCTATAAGATGGCTTACAAAAAAAGATGCATTAAAATTTGGTATGGGTGCCGTTGTTGCTGTAGCAGTCTGCGGTGCCGTATACGTGTTATACAAAAATGGTACTATCAAAAAATTTGCTCATACGGTGGTTGAATATAAGCGAACGGTTATCGGTACTGTTATTACGGGAACAGCAGCCATTGCGGGTTCACTGTTGTTGTATAACTGGTATACTCAGAACTCTGAGCCGACTGAATTAGAAAAACATGTTGTGATGCATAACCATTTTCCATCTGTTGCGCAAAATACACCGTAACTTTTACCTTGTATAATTTTCTCGTGCAGATTAGGCCACTATGGAAACATAGTGGCTTTTTTTTTGTTATTTGTGATGTAACATTTTCTTGTGGTTATAAATAACATTTAGATACAATAAAAAAATAATTAGATAGCAATGCAGGCTTATCGATGCAAAAATATTGTTATAGTAGTATTGTTTTTTTATTGTTGTCTTTTATGAGCATTACGGGATATGTAATGATTAAAAAAAAGCCACTCACCTCGTATAAAAAAAAGCGTAATTTTACCGCTACCCCAGAGCCGTCAGGAAAAACGGTTGCGAAGAAAAAATCGAAAGATTTGTTATTTGTTATCCAAAAACATCAAGCATCACATTTGCATTATGATTTTAGAATCGAAGTTAATGGCGCTCTTAAATCATGGGCGGTGCCAAAAGGTCCATCGATTGATCCTTCACAAAAAAGATTAGCTATGCCAACTGAAGATCATCCGTATGATTATGCGCATTTTGAAGGAATTATTCCCGAAGGTAATTATGGTGCGGGTACGGTTATGGTTTGGGATATTGGGACCTATACTCTTATTGAGAAAGAAAATCCTATTTCGATGAAAGAAGCGTTGAAGAATGGTCAGGTCGAAATATGGTTAGAGGGCAAAAAATTACATGGTGGTTATACGTTAATTAGAATTGGAACAGGTACCGATGACGAGCGATGGTTATTAATAAAAATGCGTGATGAATATGCCGATAAAAAAAGAGGCATTAATGAGCGTTCAGCACTAACAAATCGGACGATGAATCAAATTACCAAAGAAGGTTAGTGAGTGCGATGAAGATTGTTTTTCTTGGCACGCGCGGCAATATAAAAATTCGTACGAAGCTTCATTACCGCCATACGAGCACGCTTATTTCATATAATAAAACTACTATCATGATTGATGGTGGTTTAGATTGGCGTACAACAATAAAAAAATTTAGCGTTGATGCCCTGTTTGTTACGCATGCACACCCTGATCATAATGGAGGATTAAAAAAAGGAGTGCCGTTTCCCGTGTATGCAACGATAGAAAGTTGGGATCGTATGAAATCCTATACCATAGATGATCGTAGAATTATTGTGCCGCGTACACCAGTCGATCTTGGTGCATTACGGTGTGAAGCTTTTCCGGTTGTTCATTCACTGCGTGCACCTGCGGTTGGCTATCGTATAACCGGGGGAAAACATAGTATATTTTATGTACCTGATCTGGTAAAAATTATTGATCAGCATGATGCTCTAAAAAATATCGATTTGTATAGTGGTGACGGTGCAATTGTAGAGCGTTCGATGTTAGTGCGTAAAAAAGGAACAACCTACATTGGGCATGCATCAATTAACACACAACTTTCTTGGTGTAAAAAAGAAGGCGTTCCGCGTGCGGTATTTACGCATTGCGGTACCGAAATTGTTTCAGCGAATGCGCAAGAAATTGAAGAACGGCTTGCGTCATTAGGAAAAAAAAAGGGGGTTGCTGTTATCCTTGCGTATGATGGTATGGAATTACGTTTGTAAATTAGGTATGGGCATTAAGGAATAAAAAATGGGATCAATACGGTGTGGGCGTTATGTAATTGAAACATCGCATGAAGATAAAATATTATTTACACCAACTCCTATTACTAAGGGTGCATTAATTAATTATTACACCGCTATTGCTTCGGTAATGTTGCCTTATATGAAGAATCATCCACTCACCATGCTTCGCTATCCCAATGGCATTGATCATGAAGGGTTTTATCAAAAAGATACTCCCGATTATTTTCCTTCTTGGATTGATCGAATAACCATCAAAAAAAAAGAGGGAGGTTCAACGACCTACGTTGTATGCAATAATAAAGCAACGCTAGTCTATTTAGCTAATCAAAGTTGTATTACACCGCATTTGTGGTTGAGCCGTGCCGATAAGCTTGATTATCCAGATCGTATGATTTTTGATATTGACCCGGCAGAACGTACCAATTTTTCAACAGTACGTATGGTTGCATTACGTTTAAAAAAAATATTAGAAGATCTTGATTTAACGCCATTCGCTATGACTACCGGTTCGCATGGCATGCATGTAATTGTGCCGCTCAACCGTCGGGCAAACTTTGATACCGTTCGCACGTTTGCGCGTACCGTTGCAGAAATTCTTGTTGCGGATGATCCGAAAAATATAACCTTAGAACTTAACAAGGCAAAACGAAAAAATCGCATATTTTTAGATTATTTACGCAATGGATTTGGAGCAACCGGGGTTGCCCCTTATGCCGTGCGCCCAAAACCGGGTGCGCCGGTAGCAACACCGATAACATGGCAAGAAGTACACGATACAAAACTAACATCACAGCGCTACAACATTACTACTATTTTTAATCATCTAAAAAAAAATCCTAATCCATGGAAATCATTCCATACAAGCGCTTGTTCGATAGCAAAAGCATCGGTGCTCCTTAAAAAAATAAAAAAAAATAGTTGAATTAATGGCGTATAATTATTCTAGAAAGTAATTTTTTTATAATTAAAGTATTGAATAACGTTGATCAATAATGAAATTGTGGTACGTTGGTTATGATTTTTTATGTAATTGTTTAATAGTTAAAATTATAAAAATTACGAAGGAGTTAATGGTAAATTTTTTTTTATATCTCTGTGCTACGGTAACGTTGATAGTATCTTTTTTTGATAGTTGTAAGGCTATGGAGCAAAGCCAACCTTCCCATGAAATGCCGCAATACTGGGTCGTTCCCTATGTAGCAGGTCGGATACCGGAACAACCAGTTGCCATAACAACCGAAGAATTTGAAACTTTTGTAAGATGCAGCGCACCTATTAGATCAATAAATGAAGCGCTTTCGACCCTTCCCGGTGACACTCAAAAAATACTATATTTACCTGAAGTTTCTTCGGAAGGTTTTTTACAATTGCGGCCATTGGTAAACAAATTAGCTCACAATGAGTCTCAAGATGGAGTGCAATCAGATATCAATAATTATAAGCCTGAAGATATTGTACCGCTGATGTATAATGCGTTGTATCTTGCTATCACGCCACTATTTAATGGTTCTAAAAATTCATTAATTACTAAAATAAAAGAAGATACATCCATTATTAACTCTTTTATGGAACAAAAAATTCCCTGTTTATACATGGCAAGGTTGCCACTATCGATTCAAAAAGAAATAAGTGATGAATTACTTTCTAATGTCTCTTACAAAAATGAGATTGTAAGTGCTATGTCATCGTTGGTTAATTATTCAGAATGCTTTTATTGGATGTATAAAGATAAAAAATTTAAGAGTTATAGTCAGGGTAAGCAGCTTTCGAAAAATCTTCTTAAAAATCTGGGTATTAAGTTTTCTGACGACGAGAAGCCAATATTGATTCACGATAAACGGTTCATGATAGTTTCTGATAAAAAGGGCACAAATATTTTCGATATTGAAAAACGGGCCCCTATTTTGAATTATGAAACGTTAGCTTTTGATCATGCAGCGGTTAGCCGAAATGGAAAATTTTTTGTTTTCGCAGATCAAAATACGATATCCATTGTCAATACTAGCTCTAAAGAAAGGGTTAAATGGCCGGCTCTTAAGGATGTACCAAGGTACCGTTTAGACATTAATGATGACGGTCAACTAGTCATGTATGGTGACGATAGGATATATATTATGAATCGTCATGGATTTTTTTGTGAAAGAAAAAAACCTACATCTATTGAATATCTGTATTATGATGATGGGGGGAACATAATAGGAATAGGAAATGATTCAACAAAGTTTGTTATGTGGAGAATTTCACCCAAGTTTAACGAGCTGCCATATTGGTGGAATAATGCATTATACGACGATAAATAATAATACTTTAGCTTGAAATTATTACGAAAAAGCTATATTTTTTAGACAATTATTTTCATCGTTTTTATTCTTTATACGTGAGTGCATAGGTAATGGTTAATGTTTTTTTAATGAACGCTTTTTTCGTAGTGTTTGGATTCTTTTTCGACGGTTGTAAGGCGATGGAGGCCGATAAATCAGATAATGAGGTGATGCAATATTATATCGTTCCTTATGCAAGTTGCAAACCAGAACAACCAGTCACCATAACAACTGATGAATTTAAAGCTCTCATAAGATGGAGCCAACCTATTAAATCAATAAATCAAGCTCTTCCGATGCTTCCTGTTGATACTCAAAAAATAATACATTTGCCTGCAATTACATCGGAGGGTTTTTCAAAAATACGGCCATTGATCAGTAAATTGGATAAAGAAACTGCTCTAAAATCAGATATCAGTCACCATACATCTAAAGATGTGGTGAGCTTCGTGTATGATGCATTATATCTTAACATTCAACCAATACATAATGTTTCTACGGGTTTATTAGTTTCTAAAATTAAGAATGAAAAATCGATTGTTAGCTTACTCATCGAACAAGCGCCATCTCCGTGGTACCTAGCGCATTTACCCGAAAATCTTCAACAAGAAGCAAATCAAATATTGTTTACGGAGATTGATGGTATTGATGAAGTACAAAAATTTATGTCAAAATTATATCGATATAGACAAGTTCCATCGGTTGTAAATGATAACATTGAACAACCACGATCGTTTTCCAGGGATGGTAATAAAATTATAATTAACAATTTAACGCCATCATCACAATTGTCTTTTGATTTTGATAAGCCAGTCGATTTTTTGATAGTAAGTCCTAATAGATTATTCGTATCATTCTTTTTTGCTAACGAGGAAGTCAAAATTTTTGATAGCAGAAGTAAGAAATTTATTTTTCATGCGAGTGGGTACAAGAAGGACGTTAAATGTTTAGCTGTTAGCGAAAATGGAAATTTTAGTGCAGCATCAGATACAAAACAAATTTCTATTTTTGATCCCAAGAGTAAAGGGAGTATTGCGAACTTCACACCTACCGTTGCAGTTCGGTATTTGGATATTAGAAATGATGGGCAATTGGTTATATGTGGCGATAATTGCATACAAATTTTTGAGTTTCCATATACTCGTTGTCATCAAGAAATAGCTACTAATTCTATGAATCGTGTATGTTATAGTAACAATATCATAATAGGAAGCAATTTGCAGCAGAGAAAAAATTATGCGTGGCGTAAGCCGTTGTTTAGCGAAAAGTATCCTCATAGTAATTTTATAACAACATTCTTATTACATCAGATATATACCTGTGAGCAAATAGATTTGGCACAACAGCATCCTCTTTGGACTTTCATATTTAATTCATTACCTCTGTCGATAAAAAAAGATTTGATGGATAGAAAAAAAGCCGTTTTTAATGGGTAAAGTTAGGTTAGAGGAACTTCTTTTACCACATCCTTTGCATCTTTATCGTTGCGGAGACCTTTATAGCGCCCTACGCGTAATTTCCCCCCCTCTGGTCCATTGGGCAAATTGAAATTCAGCTACTAGTTTTGGCTTTACCCAATTAACATTTTTTTCAGAGAGCGTATAGTCACTAAAGGGAGATTTCTTTATGGTTAGTTTTTTTAAGGCAGTACCGAGCATAGTGAGCGTTTCTTCGGAAAATCCTGTACCAACTTTTCCTGCATAGTGTAATTTCCCATCTTTATAATATCCTACTAATAATGCACCAAAATACGTGCGAGAGCCTTTTGGGTTGGTGTAGCCTCCAATGACCAGTTCTTGCTTGCTGATACATTTGAATTTTAACCAATCACGTGAACGTTTTCCCACATAAGGACTATCGATCCGTTTGGCAATGAGACCTTCCCAGTGAAGTTTGCATGCTTTTTTAAACAATGCTATGCCATTACCAATTTTATGTTCTGTATACGTTAACATGGTATTGTAGTTCAAAAGCTTTTTTAATATGGTTTTGCGTGCATGTAACGGAAGATTCCGTATATCATACCCATCAACGTACATGAGATCGAAAATGCAGTAGACAATAGGAACTTCTTGTTCTTTAATTTTAATATTTTCAAGAGCCTGTAGATTCATGCGGCCCTGTAAGAGTTCAAAGTCGGAAACACCTTTTTTTTCCGCAATAATTTCTCCGTCAAGAATAAAATTATCAGCTTTCTGTCGCATAAAAGATTTGACAAGCTCTGGATATGAGGTGTTCATTTCTTTATTATTGCGTGATACAAGATATACTTTGCCTTTTTTTTTGAATGCCAAACAACGTTCTCCATCAAATTTATGTTCGTATAACCAATCATTACTCGAAAAGTAATCCTCGGTTAACGTAGCAAGCATGGGTTGAATGAAGGTTGGCTGTTTAGTTTTCTTTATTTTTTTGAGCAAGGCATCTGAAAGTCCTGAAAATAGTGCTTTTTTATTCATAATAATACTTTCGTTCTTGTGCAACGCAATTCATAATTAATCCCACCATACACAGAGAAGCAATAAGCGCTGAATTACCGTAACTGACAAAGGGGAGCCCAATTCCTTTTGTGGGTAATAAGCCGGTTGTTACCGCTATATTAATAAGTGCCTGTAGACTGGTCATAATTACAAAACCAAGGGTAACAAGAACTGAAAAAAGATCATGCATGTGCAGTGCAATACGCATACCTACATACATAAATAGTAGGTAGAGCATTATTAAAACTAAGGCTCCCATAAAGCCAGTTTCTTCAGTAATAATAGAAAAAATAAAGTCAGTATGTTGCATTGGTAAGTAAAAAAACTTCTGTTTTGAGTGAGAAATTCCCACACCAAACCATCTTCCCGATCCGATGGCAATCAATGATTGAATAAGTTGAAATCCGGAACCTTGCCGCGCATTCCAAGGATTGAAAAACGTTATTATTCGCTTCCATCGATAACTACGCATATAAATAAGTAATGCCGCTATGATAAGAGCACCGCCAGATGCTACCAATAAATAGATGCTCGGTATGTGCATGATAAAAAGAAGAATAAAAGTGGTAATGGTTATCGTTACTGCCATACCAAAATCAGGTTGTTTAAGTAAAATAACGCCAATGATACCCAGCAGTAGCAGTAAAAAAAATAATATCATTAAGGAAGAATGTGACTGATTTTTTTTTGTGCTAAATATCCATGCAATAAACATAATAAAAGAAATTTTTAGTAATTCACTTGGTTGAAAGGTTATTCCCGGCAACGTAAGCCATCGGCTTGAACCATGAATAGTAGTACTAAAACCAGGAAATAAGGTGAGTGCGGTACATGCCATGGAAAACAGTAAAAATAACGGCGTTAATTTTTTTATGAGTGTTAAAGGAAGTAAGCGAATAATAAGTAAACTAAGTAATCCCAGTATTAATCCAACAGCTTGTTTTTTGACAAAATAATGTGCTGTTCCGCACCGCTCTAATGCATATACAGAGCTTGCTGAATAAATGAACAATAAACCGATACAAATCAGTAGACTAATAATGCCAAGAAACAGAGTAAGATCATTATGTAATTTTTTTTGTTCATTGATCATAATTGCATCGATTGGTATTTTTTTATTACGAAACTACTCATAATGAATGGGCAATGTCAATTATTTACATGAGTATTATTACTTAGGAGAACGTGCAACATATCCTAGCCTTTTCCCATTATTCCTCAATATGGGCAGGGTTACGGGGCATGATATGCCCATTGACAAATATGATATATTTATTACAATTAGTACTAAGGGCGCATTGATGCCGTTTTCATAAAATAAGCTAAATTAATTAAGGGATACTCTATGAATTTTAAATATACATTGATTATTATTGGATCATTAGTAGCTACTAATGCGCTCGCTGTTCGATGGACAACCGTGGGAAAATTTTTTAATTATGGTATAGCAAGTATGCCTATGCTATCGGGATTAAAGACTTTAGCGCAACTTGATGTGATAGAAAAAAACTGTGAAACATTATTGGAAAACGTACCAGCAGATATTCAAAATTTTTGCAATGATATCGTTCATAATGAACAGGCAAAAGATCCCTTTGTTTATAAGCAGTATAATGTTTATGGGTCTCCTGCTGCTGCTTTAGGTAAAAAAACATTATTAATTAATCCTGACCAAATTCAACCTATACAAGAATCGTTAAAAGCTGATGATCAGCGCAAACTTATACCTGTTACCTTTTTAATCAGACATGAATTACAGCATCTACAAAATAATGATTCAGTTAAAAGAGAACTAGCTAGAATTGGTGCTGTTGGTGTAACGGAATTGATAAGCAAAACACTGAGAACCTCCATCTTTCAAGTTCCATTTTTTAAACATCCAGCTCTAGTAGTGGGTGCTCATATTGGTACCGGGTGCACAAAATTATTATGCAGCACTATGCAATGGTATGCCTATAAAAGACATGAAGAAAAGCAAGCCGATTATAAAGCATTACAGTACTTCAAAAACCCTGAAAAAATAGATTTTATTATACAATATATCGATAATGCGTTTACTGCTGTTTATGATAAACCAATACTTGATGGCATAAAGGCGCAGGGACATTCTGAAGAAGTAGCACGGCAAATGTTAAATCAATACAAAGAAAAAAACAAATCATTTATGCCATTTTTATATGCTATTATGGATCCTGAGCATCCAACGACACAAGCACGAAAAAATCAAGCACTCCGCTATAAAGAAAAACTCATAGCAGAACAAGAAAATCAAGGTGCTAAAAAATAAATAATAGAGTTCGACAAGAGCATTTCAATCGATAAAAACTCGTTGAAATCTAATGCATTATTTTTGTTGGTGCTTAGTGAATGAAATACCAGGTAAAACGGGCACCGTGCATCCGGAAGGTTGTTGTATACCTACAATACGCGCGATGGTTGGTGCTAGTTGCTGAACCCATACCTTATCGGGAATAGTTTTCTGCTCAAATACGGTAGGTTGATAGATAATGAGAGGAACCTGCGTATCGTACTCATAAGGAGTTTTGTGGCCAGTACCATACGCGTGGCAACTGGCATATACATACGGTGATACTTGTACAATCAGATCACCACTTCGACCAGGAAAAAGCTGATTTTTGTAATATGAGAGAATATCATCGTGATTAACTGATTTTGCCGCTAATTCTTGATAGGTCCAAATTTGTTTAATGCCGGGTATATTGAGTAAAAACTTTTTTATGGTTTGTATAATGGCCTCTTGCTTTTTCTTTGGTAAGGTGTCAAAAATTGCATGATTAAGATATAAATCCGGCACTTCAAGAAAACGAATTATTGGAGATATGCCATAGGTATGTTCAAGATGCGCATTGAGTTCTTTTTGGATATTTTTTACATCCAACCGTAATGCATTAATATGTTTATGTTGTTGTAATAGTTCTGGAATTGACATGCTTCCATGATCGGCCGTTAAAACGAATAAAATGTTTTGCGATGGTAGTTTTGTGTAGAGATGATTAATAAATTTATCAAGCTGCTTGTCAAGGTGATACAAAATATCGAGATATTCGCGGCTATCCGGCCCATATATATGACCTACTTTGTCCACGCCACTCAAACCAATAAAAAGTAGTATAGTGCCATGGTTAGGAACCGTAAGCATTTGATCAAAATACTGTTCTGATAATTCAAGCAATGATTGATGAGCCTGTGGCGTTTGCGCAAAGGTCTCATAATATTTTTTATATTTTTTTGGTTGATCAGCGTGCGCAATAGTTTTATTAATTAACGATGGGGCTCTGCTGTAGGCATATTGTTGTGATAAAGAGTGTTTGTATGCAGGGCTATCAAAAGGATACCGTAAACGCCATTGTATTGTTGCATGTTTTTGTTTATGCGCAGTATTAAATCGTTGTATCCATCCAGGCAATTGTTCAAAATACGCTTTACTTGAAGTGAAATAGCCACTTTCTGTATCAAGCCACAACGCTTTCCCTCGTTTTCCCGCCATAGGAATCGCAGATCTACTTTTGAGCGTTAGCGCCGCAACATTATTAACAGCAGCAGGGGACGAAGCGAGCATACATTGATCTGATAACGTATCGACCATAATATTGCGGGTTGATTTTCCATAGGAATACACGCCGTTTGGTGAAAAAACAGCACTTGCATCAATATTATCTTGATCACACAATATTTTTGTTCCTTGTGGCGTCAACCAACTATTACGGGTAATACCGTGATTGTTTGGTGTTGTGCCGGTACTTAATCCGGTGTGCCCCGCGCCGGTGCCGGGCATACTATGCGGCCAATGGGCAGAATTGTATACAATACCCTTATCAAGAAACATGCGTAATGCGCCGTGCAAATATGGTTTAATGGTCATTAAACGTTGATATGATAATTGATCGATCACCAATACAATAACGGCCTCCGGTTTTTTTTGATTGCACAACGCGTGATTATGAGTACCAATAAAAAAAAGAGAACACAAAAAAAAATTGAGTAGTAAGAAAAATTGATTGTGCATTATTAATCCTTATTGTAGCTACGGTAACGGATTGATGATACTAGTATATAAATTGCAAATATAAATATTCAATAATTTTTTTACTGCGCGCGACTGATAATGCATTGATTATGTTAAAAATTATGGTGAATCTATTTCTTTAAATACCTTGTGGAGGTTATCAAGCTCTTTAGGATAATCGCTAAGAATAAGTGCAAGAACTTTTTGATTAAGATGCTCTAATAGTAGTGCATTACCTTCAGAATGATTAAAAGAAGGTTGACTAATAAGTTCCAAATTAATGGTGATAGCGATCATCATGGGAGCAATTTCTTTATCCGCCAATTGTGTAATGATCGTGGTATTTTCAATAATGTAATCGAGCCCATGTTCTTTAAAACGTTGTGTTAATACTTCAGACGTCGGTAATTTTACCGATGTTATATAACTCGTATAAAGAGTTATGCTTAGAATAATAATCGTTTTTATTTTTTTCATATACTTCCTTAAAATCAACGTTTTTTAGTCAACAGTAAAAAGTATAGTGCTGTGTGCATCAAAAGCAGAAGAAAAAAGATATCAATTATCCGTTGATACTGAATTGTTGTAACGATCTTGAAAGGCGAGCACGAGTTGTTTGAAACAAGTACCGCGTTCTTGATAATGCGCGAATAAATCATAACTTGACCCTGCTGGCGAAAAAAGAACACGGCTGTTGGGTTGCATTGTTTGTATGCACGCCGCGAAGGCTTCTTGTAACGTTGCATATGCTGAAGAACGAATATTATGTTGCTGGCAAAAATCATGGAGTAATGCCGCTTCTTTGCCAAAACACAAGACGGTTGTAACCGTATCGGGTAATTGCGCAATAAGGGTTGATCGATCAATTCCCTTGCTCATGCCACCCAAAAAAAGAATAAGCGGTTTTTTGGCTAACGTAGCAAGAGCGGCTAGAGTTGCTTGCGGCACCGTAGATTTTGAATCATTATAAAATTCGATATTGTTAATAGTAGCAACCAATTCACAACGATGCTCAAGGTAGGTTTGATCTAATGGAGCTTGCTTAAGTACCGTTAATGGTATTTCTAATAACCATAAACTTGCAACGATAGTTAACCAATTTGCGGGAAATGAAATGGCAGGAAGGTTATCAACGGTTATTAATACTTGTTTATGGTTGAGGTGATACAACGCAATAGCACCATGTTCAATCCAGAACGTTGGTACATGTTTTGCTTTTTCTAGCAATGAACTACGCGGTGGTGTTAATGAAAAAAAAGCATGGCAACCAGCGCCTTTATGCATGGTTAAGAATAATTCATCTTCAAGAAATTCTAATGGCAATAATGCTTGTTGATTGGCATGTTGATATGCAACGCTCTTCATTTTTGCCGAAAAATAATCAGGTACGGTGCTGTGCCTATCAAGATGATTAGGATAAAAATTGGTCCATATAACAAAATCTGGGGCGGTAGTTTTTGAATATTCTAATTGAAAGCTCGATAATTCTAAAACGGCACAATCAACCTGTTCTTGCTGACTGATAAGTTCAAGCATGCCGGTGCCAATATTACCGCCAAGGGCAACGCGTTTTCCTGCGTTACCCAAGAGTGAAGATAGTAAACTGGTTGTTGATGTTTTGCCTATAGTGCCGGTGATAGCAATAATTGGTTTTTTAAAAAAATGTGAAAAAAGATCAAGTTCACTAATACATTTATGCTGATGGTGCACATAAGGACGAAGGTCAATGCCGGGGCTTACGAGAATCAGGTCATTGTTTTGCAAAAATGATTCAATGACGGCAGGGGTTTGTTGCACAAAATGAATTGCGGTGTGAGCAAAAAAAGTTCGTTCTTCTGCTGATAATATTTTTTTATCCATAACGGATAAGGTTGTTGTATGGTTGCGTAAAAAATTAACTGCTGCTTTACCAACGACACCAAATCCCCAAATGCCAATTTTTTTATTGTGTATCATGCAGATCTAAATTTTTTTATAGTTAATATCAATACTTATGTATTGCCTTCAGTATAACATAATTTCGTTGTTTGCCATAAATTATGTATGGATTGTGGTACTTTAACAATAGGTTATTATTCACTAATCAAACGACGGCGATAATCAGAAAGTTTCTGATACAGCGCGACCATTTTTTCATATGTAACAGTGGGTAGTCCTTTTGAACTTAATTCAATGTCCAATGCCCTACTCCAACCTATTAATGCACGAACTTTGTCTGATACCGGTTCTGTAATAGAATTTTCTGTAGTATCAAAGGTTTTTAAATATTGTAATTTATCTATTTGCTCAGGAATTTTTGTTAGTTTATTATGTGAAACATCGAACTTTTTAAGATTGGTAAGTTTTGAAATAGAAGCTGGTATGTCTGTTATCTGATTATAACGGATATTGATGTCGGTAAGCTCGGGTAATGAACAAAGTATTTCCGGGAATGTCTCAAATTTATTAGATCCCAGATCAATATGTTTTAAATTTTGTAAGGTGTTAAAACTTTCTGGTAATAATTTGAGTTTATTACATGATAAATCGAGCGTTTTAAGGGAAATGGCTGACAATATAGTTGGACTTTGTAGTAACTTATTCTTTTGTTCTGGGTTATGGAATTCTTTCATAGTAACTAAATCGTTAATATCACTTTCCAAATTTTTTATTTTTGTACTGGATAAATTCAGATGCTTTAATGCTTGCGAATTACTTTCCTCTTCACATCTCAATGCTATAAGAATTTTGCATTGATCATTTAGGGTTAACGGCTGTGCTTCTAAATCAATTGGTGTTTCCATGGCTGCAAGTGAAAAAACACTGATGATACTGAGAATAAAAAAACTGTATTTCATACTGAGATACTCCTATTATTTAATGTAAAATTCCATCTTAATTAACATGCCAAAGATGTGACTCCATTTTGATAACCATGAGTTATTTTCCATAGTGACCACGCAACGTTTTATATAGTACCGTTACAAAGTTATTTGTTCGCCGATCAATATCTATTAGTTCGTCCCTACTTAATAGGGGAAGGACGTTTTGTGGCACAGGTTCTGTAATAGGATTACCTTTAGTGCTTAATATCTGTAACTTTGGTAAGTTGCCTACCCAATCAGGAATCATTGTTAGTTTATTTCCTGCTAAGAGCAATGATTCAAGTTTGGTGAGATTGCTAACAGTATCAGGTATTGAAAGTATTTTATTGTCTTCAACGTTAATAACTTTGAGACTAGAAAGCGAACAGAGGGCCTCCGGGAATAAAGTAAGATTATTGTTGCCTAGATAAATTGTGTTTAAGTTTTGTAAGACAGTACAACATTCAGGGATTGTTGTTATTTGATTGCGTTCTATAACCAACTCTTCAAGATTAGAGAGGTTACTGATAGTATCAGGTATTTTTGGTATGGTATTGTACCCCAAATAAATAGCTTTAAGCTTAGGCATTGAACAAAGCACCTCGGGGAATGCCTTAAGGTGATTATAATCGAGAGCAATCGTTGTTAAATCTTGTAGTGTGGTGAAGCTTTGTGGCAGTGATTCAATTTTATTACCACTCAAGAAGAGCTTGTCAAAAGCCATCATTGACATAACTTGCTGCAGCAATGTATCATCCTGTTTTTTTTCAGCAGACTTCACAACGGTCAAAATACCAACCTCACGTTCAAGGTCTTGTATGTTTGATACGGATAAACTAAGGTTACGTAGGTCTTGTAGGTCATTAGTTTTGTTAAATCTTAACACCATAAGAGTTTTACATTGATCATTAAGTGTAGGTTTCCGTGCTTCTAAATCGAGCGGTTTTTCCATGGCGGCAAGTGAAAAAACACTGATAACACCGAGAATAAAAAAGCTGTATTTCATGCTGAGATACTCCTATTATTTAATGTAAAATTCCATCTTAATTATCAGGCCAAAGATGTGGCTCCATTTTGATAACCATGAGTTATTTTCCGTAGTGACCACGCAACGTTTTATATAGTACCGTTACAAAGTACTTTGTTTGCAGATCAATATCTATTCGTTGTTCTTACTTAGTAGGGGAAGGACGTTTTGTGGCACGGGTTCTGTAATGGGATTACCTGTAGTGCTTAATATATATAACTTTGGTAAGTTGCCTACTTGATCAGGGATTTTTGTTAGTTTGTTTCTTGCTAAGCGCAATGCCTCAAGATTGGTGAGGTTGCTAATAGTATCAGGTATTTCCGCTATTCTGTTACCTTCAACATCAATAACTTTGAGACTAGAAAGCGAACAGAGAGCCCCCGGGAATAAAGTAAGATTATTGTTGCCCAGATGCATTGTTTCTAAGCTTTGTAAGGTAGCGCAATTTTCAGGAAATGTTGTTATTTTGTTGTATGGAATCAGCAATTCTTTGAGATTGGTGAGATTACTGATGGTTTCAGGTATTTCTAGTATTTGATTACGCTCAAGATCAATAGTTCTAAGTTTAGGCATTGAACAAAGCACCTCGGGGAATACCTTAAAGTTATTATGACCGAGATAAATCATTGTTAAATCTTGTAGTGTGGCGAAGCTTTGTGGCAACGATTCAATTGTATTACCGTTTAAAAAGAGCGCGGCAAGGGCAATATTTGACATGAATCGTTGATTCTGTAATAGTTTATTATCCTTTTCCGTTTTAGCGGACTCTGCACGAGTAGTCAAAATATTAACTTCAGGTTCAAGGTTTTTTATGCTTGATCCAGATAAACTAAGCTGACGAGTGTATCGTAGTTCCCCACTTCTGTTGAAGTTTAACACCATAAGAGTTTTACATTGATCATCAAGTGTAGGTTTCCGTGCTTCTAGATCATGTGTGATTTCCATGGCGGCAAGTGAAAAAACACTGATAAGGCTTACCATAAGAAAACTGTAGTTCATACTGGGATACTCCTGTTATTTTTATATATAGTTAGAATGATATGGGTATAAATCAGAAGGAATGTAGATAAAATTTTAACAAATGTAAAGTAGCAGATTAAGTATATGCATCATGCTAACTATTAAAAATGTTTGAACAAACGCAGAAATAATTTAATTCCTTTGGTACGATTTTTTACATGACTTTCAAAATATAAATTTGCAAAGAAGACAAAATAAACTTCTTTAATTCAACGTTATGAGTCCTATAATTTTGGGCTAATCTTCAGGGTTAAGTAACTCAAAGAACCCCTACTCTGAATCTACGTTAAATGGATTTCCTTCAATCGCGAATGCACTTAAGTTGTTTTTTAAATGTTCCATGTGCTCAGGAATTTTTGTTATGTTGTTGCGTGCTACATAAAACTTTTTAAGCTTGGTGAGATTGATGATAGCAGAAGATATTTCCGGTATTTGATTGTGACCAAGGTCAATCATTGTAAGATTAACCAGTGAACAGAGCACCTCCGGAAATACCGTAAGATCGTTATGGCTCACATCGATTTTTTCTAAATTTTGTAATAAAGTAAAATTTTCGGGAAGGCCTTTTAGTCCGTTGTGGTGTAGAACAAGTTTTTCAAGTCTGGTGAGATTGCTTGCCGTAGTAGGTAATTGTTGTATCTGGTTATTAGAAAGGTCAACGTTGACAAGCTCAGGCTGTGAGGATAACCATAACACATCAGGGAATTCCTTAAATTGATTATCACTCAGATCAATCTCTCTTAAATTTCGTAATGTGGTAAAACTCGGTGGTAGTGATGTGAGTTCATTATACGGCAAATTGAGCTTTGTAAGCATAATAGCTGACATGATGGTTGGGCTCTGCATTAATTTACTAGGTGCTTCTTTTTTGGCCTCTTCAATAGTGCAGAGCGTGCAAATATCCTCTTCAAGATCTCTTATTTCTAATCGGGACAATTTAAGCTGACGAAAATCATTCAGTGTACTATGTGAGTCTAATCTCAATAGCATAAATTTTTTACAGTTAAGGCTTAATTGGCTCTCCGGTTGTGCTTCTGATTGAAGCTGTGAATTTTCCATAGCTAGCAGTGAAAAGACATTAATAGCACTGAGCATAAAAAAACTATAGGTATACTTCATAACAACCTAATCCTATTTTTTATATTTTAAAAAGATATGGTACCCACAAAAAAACCGTAGATAAAATTCTAACAAATGTAAAGAGTATTGCATTGTGCTCGCTATCAAAAATGTTTGAATAAACGCAAAAACAACTTAATCCCTTTCGTACGATTTTTTACATGACTTTCAAAATATAAATTTGCAAAGAAAACAAAGTCAATACTGTTGGAGATTAAATAGAGCAAGCCGGGGCCAAGAGCAAATACCTGTTCACGGCTGTGGGGAACAATGGCGCCATTTAAACGGTCATTTTTAAGTTGTTTAAGAAAATAACCGTTAATACCAATAAAAAGATTTGATAACAACCAATATTCTAGAGCATAAGAACCATGTATAGCATCGCCGGCTTTGAGATCAATTTTTTTATCATGACCACACCATAAATAATTTAAACGCCATGATGCTGAAAAGCGCGGAGTAAAATATAAAGTTGCAGACCAATACGGATCAATAAAAAAAATATTATTTCCCGGATTGATAAGCTTTTTTGGTTCATCATTTTTTCCCGTTGGAAAAGAAGCATCAAATTCTATTCTATGCACAAAAATCGGGCGATCTTCATGCATGATAGTATCCCATTGCAAATAGACGCCCATAATAAGATCGCCCAGGCCATTGCCACTATTAGTTATACCTAATGGATTTTGTTGAACTTTCGCATATAGATCCATAGGAAGCGTAACATCGATACCGGGGCGCGCTTGAAGAAAAACTTTTTTTTCCCACTGATAAATTACTTGGCTTGCAACGGATATGGAGTTGAAGTTGGGTGAGGGAATACTACCAAGATTGTTTCCGTTAGTATCAAGAAAGCGATGCGTAGTATAATATTGGAAATATTGTTGTATATACCAACCGGGTTTCGGGCGGAGTGGCCCGCCATCCAAAAAGCTGCTTGATCCTAAGCCTAATATAGGCAAACCATAACCATGTGCATTATTCATAAAACATGCACAACAGAAGATAACAAATAACTGCGCAACGTTCAGATAATTTGTACTAAAACGTACTGCCATACTGATTATTTTTCTACTATTATTCTAATGTCCTTTTATTACATGCAATTACCATACTATAGAATGAACACAATTACTATGCGGCAAGATAGACATAATTCTTGTTATTTACAAAGCTATGAATGCGCATTACTATTACAATAATATGCAAATATATTTTTATAGAATATGTGGGAATAACTATGTGGTATGGACTATTCTTTAGTCTTATTTTTTGTTCTTTTGTTAGTGCTATGGATGAATTGGTATACCAGCCAGAATCGCTTAAAGAATTGTGTAGTGTGACGGTTGCCCACAGTATTCATTCAGAAATAAAAAAATATGAATATGAAAGCGTTTGGAAGAACGAGTTGGCTATTAAAGCAAGGCTTGCAGAAATTCCTCAAACCGTTGGGATACTAGTAGCCGATAAACTTATGTGTCGGTTTAATCATTCCAAAGATATTTTATCAGAAAATTTATTCATTGAAGAAAAAAAGATTGCAGTTTAAAAAAGAGTTTTTAGGTTCTAAAAATCATCGAATCTACTACGAAGAATAATTAATGCAGAAGCAAAGGATAATGACGCTTTGTTGGCAGAGCTTGAACTTAAAATGTATCATCCAGTTTCCGAAAGAACTTTAGAAAAAAAAGAATTGATTTCATATGCTGTAAAATCGGGAATAAATCCTTGCAGAGTGATTGCAGATATGATGATGAAATATCTTAACGATGAAGAGGGTTTTCAAAAAATTTTGGAAATTATATCGTGTGATGGCGTAATGCCATGGATACAAAAGAATGAAGAATTGCTCAAAAATATGAATGAGCGTAATGATTGGCTAGGCTATTTACAGAGCCGTGGTACAAAAAAACAGATTAAGGCAATAATAGTAGATAATAAGCATCCTATACAATTTATCCTGGATAATGATTTTAATTTTCGTAAAAAAGAACAAGAAATTAAGTATCGAATTCAAGCTTTTCCCGATGAATGCAAAAAAGATTGTGAACAAACTGTGGAATCTGTTTTAAGATATGGCAGTCCTTATGTTGCCTATGCTTTTTTTAAACATATAAGCCGTGATACCGCTGAAATTCCTGATAAAATGAAAGAACGTATATATGCATTACGATCCATTTTTGTTGGATCGTGGCAACATTACAATTTTTTGCTAGGAAAAGCAGCACGAAAAAAAACTGCAACGGCCATCTGGAATACGCATCGAGAAATTGTACAATGTCAGCTACAATCTTGTGATGAGAAGAAAACAATCGATCTACAAAAGCTTGAAAAAACAGTACTCGATCAGCGAAGTTTTGTGCAAAAACATATAGGAAAATGCGGAGTGTTTCAGTTATTGGATCACCTGTTTAAGGTTTTTAAGGGGACAGCGAAATTAAACAAAAAACGGTATAATAATAAGAATTCTGCAGCAATTTCATCGCTCTATTTTAATAATCAAGGGGACCATGATCGATACAGTAATGCAATCAAGCAGGCATTCCAAGAGTGTCGGCCCTCAAATATTTGGACTTCCGAATATTTTCCATGGCAAACAATGGTTAAAGAAGGTTCAATAATAATGCAGGTACGTGCAGGGCCCCCCAGAGTTTTTACGTATCCTGAAGATTATGAAGATGTTTTAGGTTATTTTGAAGATACATCAGAGAGAAGAATGACAAAAGATATATCCCCTATTGAAAAAATTATACTAGCACAAACACCGTGGTATGAACGTCATGCCAATAAGATATGCGCTACCCTTGGATGGTTAGCATATGAAGCAATATTATTTAACGCATATTATTTTTAACGCTATCCTAAAATTCATTGATAATGCGTAATGAAAAATGATGTTCGAAAATCTATTTTTATAAAAACATCGTTTAATTATAATGGCATTGGTTATTTTTAAACGTTTTTACAACAGCAAGTATGCGCTGCAATCTTTTTTGAAAGATTATCAAATCTTTTGCCTAAACGTATATAAATAGCAATAAGAGCAATAAAGATGAGAAAACTTCCTGACATAATATCCTCCATTCAGAATAATTGTTTTTTCAGAGTAATAATCTTTATTATACCGAATGTATAAAAAATGTCAAATCGAACTTGTTTATTGGTTTAGTACCGAAGTTTTTTGTTGTACTTTTGTTAATAGAGCTTTCATTTCATTGCAGAATGCAGCAGTATCTTGAAGTAAGGCACTATTGTTAGATATTTTTTCTCTAGGGATTTTCCTCAATAGTATTTGAAAAAGAGATAACTTCTGTTTTATGTTCGTAATCTTTTGTTGTTGTAGTAAAGAGACTTTTTTTGATTGTTCTGTACATGTTTGTTGTGCCGAAAACAGGGGTTTATATTCCAGTAATAGTATTTTTTGTCCCCGTATCAGATGCGCATGGCTGTTTCCAACGGTTTGCGCTGTATGCGGTAGTTTCAGTTCGATGAGTTTGTAGTGCCCACCAAACGGAAGCTGATAGTAACTATTTGGCCTTTGGTGCGTGTGGATTCGATTTGATTGCATGAGATTGTGCCAATTTTCAACGGTATAACAAGTTTTTTTAGTTTGATAGGTACATACAATGTGCTGACTGGCACTTATCGCAATTATTGCTACAATAACAATGTTATGCACTATAGTTTGTTTAATCAAAAAAAATCCCCTTTTTTTAAATTGCTGATTATAACGTTACTATAATAAAAATTTAAAAAAGGAAAAATATCTTTGAGATTAAATTTTTAACAAAAAAAGGCCTTACAATTATGTAAGACCTTTTGAATACAAAATAGTTTTTTTTAATCGTTATCAGTAAGAGCATCAGTCCAAATGGTAAAGAATGATTGATCTTTTCCTGAATTCCGCTTTTAGCTGAGTGATTCTTTGTTGTAATTTGCTTTTTTCTTGCGATGTAGGGTAAGAATTGTCGCCTTGTTTAATTTTTTTCTTAACTTCAATTAGGGCATTTTGCTTCTGAATTAATTCTTGCTCTTTTTGATTTACCAATTGCTGCTTTAAAACTTCTGCTTGCTTCTCTTTTTGCTTGCGCTGCTCTAAGCGCAGCTTCTGCTTCTATGCGTTTTGTGTCGGTTTGCTGTTGTTTTAATTCAAGTTCTTTAGCTTCTTTTTTAAGTTTGTCTTGTGTGAGAAGTTCTTTTTCGTAGTCATCTTTAAATGATAATAGTTTATTTTGCCCGACACCGTGTGCGTTCATGTTCAAAAATGCCGCTTGTGCATAGTGACGAGAATAGTCCGTTTGGTTTCTTGTATCGATTAACTTCCGTTAAATACTTGTTATACCATTCATTACGTTTTGTAATATCATCGTAGGTATCAAGTAGCGGCGTTAAGGATTTACTATAACGTTGAGTTCTAACTAAATCTGGGGTAAGATTTCCGAGACAAGCATTAAATACGCTAGCGTAGATAGGGGCTTGTTGTTCAGTATGGACAAGATTTACTAAACCAATAAGCGGTTTGCGTTGGTTAAGATATTCTGAACGAGCTCTAATTTTTTCCAATAAATTGTTGTTAGTAGCGGAGAATGCCTTTACGTTTTCTACAAATTGTTCGGCGTTAGGAGTTGTTTGCCATCTACTGATATATTTTGGGATTGTGGTTTGAATAGAATTGAGCGAGTTTTTATTACGTTCTTCGTTTAAGCATAGAGATTGATACTCATTTGTTTTATCCCAGAATTGGCTACCAAGAAAAAAGGTCGGTATCTTGGGTAGTGGTTAGTTGGTCCCACGGTACATTGAACTGATTATTGTTTTCAATAGTACTATGAGCTGTTTTACAGTTTTCAAAGTCTGACATATCACGGTTGAATGACCAATGTTCATGTAATTTATAGCCGCCATAACAGACGCCAATGGTAACAGCAGCGCCAGTGATTAAGAGTGCTAATTTTTCATCATTTGAAAAAGATAAATCAGGTGAGCTGTTGCTATAGTTATATGAAGCCTCCTGGGAGGTGCTTGCGGCAAATAATGCTACAAGAGTAATACCACGTATAACTTTGAAGCTTTTCTGAATTGATAAGGTTAGCATTAGGTATTCCTTTTTATAAAATAATGGTAAAAATAGACAATTTAAATAAATACTCAATATAAAGATAAGTATAGAGTAATATTACAAAAAGTAAAGTATTTCTTTTTGAAATTTATATTTTTACCTGGAGACTACCTTATTTTTTTTGGCTAAACCTGAGCTTTGCCTCCGGTAGTAACTTTTCTTGCGCAGTGCGGTACTTTTCTAAATTAGCATGTGCTAATCTTACCAGCCTTTTTGACCATCGAGTAGGCTTTTTAATGCCAATAACTTCTTTTAGATATTGTTCATAAGAATTCTTACGGTTTTCAATGTCTTGCCATATTTGAGTATTTAAAGATTGAGGATTATTTTCCTGATGCGCTACAGCATCGTATGGCATGCTGTCTTCGGTGTATATAAGGTTTGCTAATTGTACCAATGGTTTGCGTTGTTCAAGTAGTGTACAATAGTCAGTGTGTAGATCTATTCTACTGTCATTAGTTTCAGAAAAAGCTCGTGCATACCGTACAAATTTTTTTGCGCGGTCAGTTTTGGTATTTCTATGGGTAGCGATATCGTGGGTAGTGACTTTTTGCATAGCTTTTAACGCTTCTTGGTCGTTTTTTATTGCAGAATAAAGTTCGTTATACTGTGATATTTTATTGTAATAGACAAAAATGGATGAATAGTCGCTGAGTAATGAATAATCACTTAAGAACGTATTATTTTTCAAAGAAATATCCATTGATCTGGGTTCGTTATCATTAAGGCGGTTGTAGGCATGAGGTAAGGAATAATCTTTATAAAGTTGATAGCAACAATAACCGACCGCAATGGTATTAGTAATGGCAACGGTAGAAGCTACCAACTTTTTATAACCATTATCGGCTTGTTCAGGAGTGCTTAGTATACATACTGATGCAGCACTTATAATGCGGAATATGTTTTTTTGCTTTGATAAGAATATTCTGATGATAACCTTCCTTTTGACTGGTTGCCCGGCCACTCCCTGTAAAAATATAATTATAAAAATAAGCATAACATATTAATTAAAAAATGTAAAATATTTCATATTGAAATTAATTAAGGTATGATTCTTAAAATAACGGAGGTTATTTGGCAAACAATACGCTTCTTTATATACTTAAATAAAATTATGAAATTTTCCTATAATTAGTATTATGCTTAAAGGAATTTATGAGCGCCCACAAGGATCGTGACGAGAAAAAAAGTTTTAAAGATACGTTAAATTTGCCACATACCGATTTTGCTATTCGAGCACAGCCAAAAATTGACGATCCGATTATGCTTCAGCGATGGGAACAAGAAAAACTTTATACCAGCAGTTTTGAAAAAAATAAAGGTAAAGAAAAGTACATTTTGCATGATGGCCCTCCGTATGCTAATGGCCATATTCATCTCGGCCATGCCTACAATAAAATTTTAAAAGATATGGTAACGAAATCAAAACGCATGAGCGGCAAGCATGTGCCGGTAACACCGGGTTGGGATTGCCACGGACTGCCGATTGAAATTCAGGTGGTTAAAGAATTTCCAGGGTTATCACCGCAAGCATTAAAAAAAGAATGCCGTTCTCATGCACAAAAATGGGTAAATGTACAACGAGAAGAGTTCAAGCAACTTGGCGTTTTGATGAATTGGGATGAGCCGTATTTGACCATGAATAAGCAGTATGAGGCGGACACCTTGCGTGCCTTTGGTATGTTTATCAATCAAGGGTACATTGAAAAGAAAAAAAAGACGGTGCCATGGTGTCCATCATGCCAAACGGTGTTAGCAACGGCTGAAATTGAATATAAAGAACGTAAAGATCCTTCGTTATACGTTCGTTTTCCGTTGACGCAGGAAGCAATTGCTACCGTATTTCCAGAATTTAAAGGCAGCGAAGTGAGTGTTCTTATTTGGACAACAACCCCCTGGACACTTCCGCTCAATAGAGCCGTGTTAGCAAAACCAGATACGCAGTATCAACTCCTTAAGGTCGATCATCAATATATTATAGTAGGTAAAGATTTAGCGGATGCATTATCTGCTCAGGTTGGCATTGCAAAACAGGTGGTTAAAGAAATTCCGTCATCGGCATTAGCCAACGTACGTGTGCAGCATCCGTTCATTGAAGGGTTAACGGTTCCTATTATTCTTGATAATTCAGTTTCCACCCAAGAAGGAACTGCTTTTGTGCATTGCGCACCGGGGTGCGGGCCAGAAGATTATGAAGTTGCGTTAAAAAATAATTTGGAAATATTTTCACCAATCAGTGTGCGCGGTACGTATACCAAAGGAATAGAACCGGCAGAGCTTGAAGAAATGAGCGTTGCTGATGGCCAAATTTGGGTAATTAAAAAACTGGCGCATAACGGAACGTTGTTCTTTAAAAGTTCTGTTAAACATTCCTATCCACATTGTTGGCGCTGCCATAATGGGCTTATTTTCCGCGCTACTAACCAGTGGTTTTGTAATTTATCACATGGAAATTTAAAAAAACGTGCACTCGATGCTATTAACAAGATTACCTTTTTACCACCAAAATCAATTAATTATTTAAAGGCGACTATTGAAGGGCGGCTTGAATGGTGTTTATCGCGCCAACGCAATTGGGGGGTGCCAATTCCGGCGTTATTATGCAATAACTGTGAATACGCATTTATTAATCAGGAATTAATAGAAAAAGTGGTGCAGGGTATTGAACAATACGGTATTGAATATTGGGATGATGTTGCTATAGAAAAAATTATGCCAGCAGACACGGCATGTCCTGAATGTTTTAGCAAAGAATTTAGTAAAGAACGGGATATTCTCGATGTTTGGTTTGATTCTGGCATCAGCCATTTTGCGGTTTTGTATAAAAATCCGGAACTCGCATTTCCTGCTGATATGTACCTTGAAGGCATTGATCAACATCGTGGTTGGTTTCAAAGTTCATTATTAACGAGCTTGGTGTTAGAAAAAACTGCATCAACCAAAGCATTTTTGACGCACGGATTTACGGTAGATGAAAAAGGGCACAAAATGTCCAAATCGGTGGGCAACGTTGTGGTCCCCCGTGATATTATTGAGAAACTCGGCACTGACGGGTTGCGGCTCTGGGTTTCCAGCATTGATTATGAAGGAGATGCTGCGGTATCAACCGTGTTACTGGATAATGTTGCGGAAGTGTATCGAAGAATTCGTAATACCTGCCGCTTTTTATTATCCAACATCTATGATTTTGATTATGAGCGCGATGCAATAGCGCTGACCGATATGGGATTGCTCGATCGTTACGCATTAGAAGAATTATTTATTCTCAATGCTAAGATTCGTGCTGATTATGATAATAACAATTTTACGGCGGTGTTTCATGCATTAGCTGATTATTGCACCAAGCATTTAAGTGCATTTTATTTAGATGTTATTAAAGATCGTTTGTATGTTGAGAAGGCTGACGGAGATTTACGGCGCAGTGCGCAAACGGTATGTTGGTACATTCTTGATACGCTAACCCGTCTAATTGCGCCAATATTATCTATCACGGCAGAACAAATTTCTGATCATTATCAAAAAAACAAACGTGAATCGATTCACTTGCAATCATTTTCTCCACTACAGAATGTATGGGAATTGATAGCGCAAAACAAAGAACCACGTTCTGATATTATTGATTGGTATCCGTATAAAAGTCATGCGCAAGAAACTTCTGATTACATTTCAGAACTAAATTTTATTGCGGAACGCACTGAACAATGGGATCTACTCATGGATATGCGCTCAGCAATGCTGAAATTAATTGAACGAGAACGAGAAAAAGGCATAATTAAGCACTCACTTGATGCGAAAATTACACTCTGTGCGGCATTGCCTAGCAAACAGATGAGTATTCTCAATGATTTTTTTAAAGATATCCGTGCGGCAGGGCAAACCGTTGAAGCATTCGTTAAAGAATTTTTAATTATTTCGCAAGTGCACTATGTGAACAGCAAGGAAGGTTTGCAAGAATCTGAGCATGCAGGATTATGGGTTGCCGTGCATCATGCAGACGGGGTGAAATGTCCACGTTGTTGGCAATGGGATATAACGGAACATCCGGATCATTTATGCAATAGATGCCAGAAGATAGTTACATAAGTAACGACACCTGGACTTTATGCCATCTCTCTTTTTAAATATTTATAAAAATTATATATAAAAGATTTTTGTTCTTGAGGCTTTTGTTGCGTATTAAAACCCAAATATTCTTCTGCTTCTTTTAACTTGCGGATGCGGGTAGCCATTACTAATCGATCATTAGTAGAATCATATCGAGGAGTATGATTTAAGTTACCGTACATATTTTTTGATTCAATAGGTACTTTTTCTGCAAGTCGAGCGTTGGTGATCGTAGTGCAAGCTGGAACTTGATCAGCACGCGCTTCTAATGCTCTGGTTATATCGAGCATAGATGGCGAGTTCAAAAATTGTTGTACGGCTTTTTCTTGAGTGCTAGGTTCAAATAATTCGGGTTTATAAATACAAGCACTCATGAATAATAGAACTATTTTAACTGAATCGTTGTGGGCAGCATGTCCGTAAATTTCATGTAAAAGGATTCCTTGTCTTCCTTCTTGAGAATAACCATCAAAAAAGGGTGGTCCAAGTTTTAAGATGTAGTTATCTCCGTATATGAATTTAGATAGTTTTTTGTTAACACGATCAATAGGGTGTTGATGTTCTCTGTGCGACATAGAACGGACCATCACAGCAATGGTACTAGGTTCATAGGTGATGGTGATAGTATTATTGGTGCAACCGGCTTGCTTAAATTTGTTTTCAATATTTTTTATATTTTCCTCAGTAAAATAGGGTAAATATTCTTTGGGAAACGTATCTCGTGCGACGTTGACTATTGTTGTACCAGGTTGATTATCCTGCTCAGCAATTTGTTGTGTAATAGCCTCAATGTTTTTCCAATTTTGCTCAGAAATCTGCCATTCTTTTTCTAAGGCCGGTTTTTGGGCATTAATTCTATCTTCTGAAAGTTGTTTAACACAATCGCATACTGATAACCCTTTATTGCGCAGCAGGGCTACTAACTTTACATATTTAACCGGTGTAGCATCGGGACTTATTTGTTCTATTTTTTTACATGGCGATGCATCATTGTCCATTGGCTTGCAGGTTGAAACGCATAAAAATAGCAGCGCAAGCAGTAAAGAATTTTTTTTCATAATAAAAAAACCTTTTTTTAGTTGTGCTTACGCTCTCTTAAAGAATCTAGAAAAGAAACACTTTGGTTGCGTTCCTGGATTTATTTGTTGCGCATTTGAAGTTAATTGTTCTGCTGCTTCGGCCTCTAGTAATTGACGAATGCGTTTGGCCATTTTCCATCGATCCTCAATAGAGCCGTGTATATAATCGGCGGAATTACCATGTTTTTGTTTATGCTCAGCAAACCATGTTTCAATAAGATGCGCATTGGCAACACTTGCAGCTGCCGGAACTTGGTCAGCACGTAATTCTTCCGCTTTTTTTCTATTAATCATGGATTGCGAATTAAAGAATTTTTGCTGATTTTCCGCTTTAAGTAATTCACGCTTATCATCAGATCTAGATGCGGCGATGAGCAATAAGCTATCTAGAATAGGATCTTTATGGGCAAGATGGCCATTAATTTCATGTAAAAGAGTTCCTTGCTGTGCCTGCAAAGATTGAGCAAAAAATACTGGACCTAAGGCTAGGGACGGATTTTTTGCCCCACCTTTTTGAAGATAACGGCTTGACTTAACACTATCAATAAGCTCATTTCCTTCAATTTCTCGGGGTGGATCATAGACGATGTTAATAGTATTATTAGTATAACCAATTTCCCTAAATTTGTTTTTAATGTTGCGTATATTTTCTTCAGTAAAATAGCCTACATATTTTTTAGGAAAACTTTTAAGATCGACGTCGATTATGGTTTTACCCAGTTGATTATCTTGCTGAACAATTCTTTGAGTAATAGCATCAATATCTTTCCAGTCTTGCTCAGAAATTTGCCATTCTTTTTTTAACGCCTGGTTTTGGTCATTAATTCTTTCTTCTGCATTTTGTTTAACACAATCGCATACCGATAGTTTTGCATCGCGTAGCATGGCAACTAAAGCCTTATATTGCTCAGGTGAAGCATCGGGGCTGATCTGTTCTATTTTTTTGCACGCGGATGTATCATTTTCTATTGGTTTGCAGGTTGAAACACACAAAAGTAGTGCGACAAGCGCTAAAGAAATTTTTTTCATGATAAAACCTTTTTATAGATATCTATTAACAATACTATAATATATATTCTATCTGAAAATTACAACTTGTCAAGTTCGCCACTAAAGGGAGATTTTTTATTGATTTGTATTCAAAAACTCTTCTGCTTCCTTTAATTTAACAATGCGTTTGATGGTTACTATTCGATCATAAAGGCTAGCGTGGAGAGGTTCATGTTTAGGGTCATAGGGTGCCTTACCATACATCTCTTGAGCTTCAGCATATATACCGAGCGTTTCCTCTAATGTTTTTTGATAACATTTGGCGTGAGCATTGGAAATGCTTGCCGTAATTTGATCGGTGGCAGCGGCTACTACTTTTCGCATATTTATCAATGAATGAGAAGTATAGAAAGGTGTTCCGTCCCGAATTAGTTCAGGGTGTTCAATACAAGCAGAAAAAAATAAGAGCGTTTCTCCAACACAGCCCTTAGAAACCGGCACGGTAATGGTGCGAAACCAATGCCCTTGCGTTGCCAGCATAGAATATCTAAAGAAAATTGGTTGAAGTTTTATGGTGTAGGGCGTTGCGATGAAAACTTTAGTGTTTAACTTTTTTTGGTCTATATCAATTGGGTAAGCATTGACACTATAAGTTCCGGTCGTTCGACTTAATGCAATAGGATTCGTTCTAATACCGCCTTTTTCAGCTACAGGTTCTGCAAAGGTAATGTTGACCGATTTTTTGTATCCTGCATCGTTAAATAAATTTGTAATACTTTGAATACGTTCAGGCGTAAAATAACTATTGTGTTCCGATGGAAAATTTTCGTCAAAGTTTATTGTTGCGGTAATTCCCTGTTTATCTTGTTGAAGAATATTGTTCTTAATGGTCTCAATATCATTCCAGTGTTGCGGTGAAATGTGCCATTCTTTTTCTAATGCAGATTTTTGTTGATTAATGTTACGTTCTGCAATTGTTGTGATGCAATCGCGTACAGATAATTTTTCGTTGCGCATCTCTTTGATTAATTGTAGATATTCATCAAAGGGAGCTTGTGGGCTTATTTGTTCTAGTTTATCATATATTGAAAGCGGTTCATTGTTGTACTCCATCGGTTTGCACAGTGAGAAATAAGACAGAAATAGAAAAAATAAGAGAGATATTCTTTTCATACTTAGAACCTTTTTAACTACCGGAACCTATTCTATCTAAAATTTAAGCTTATTGGATTTATAACTAAGGGTATTTTTTATTCATTCTATTCAAAAATTCTTCATGTATTTTTAATTTAGCAATTCGTTCGATGTCTGCTAGTCGATTGCGAAGGCTAGTTTGCCAGGGGAGCGGTTTAGGATCATACGCTTCAGGATTAGATTGTGAGTGAATTTCGGCGTATATACGGAGCGTTTGTTCTAATGTTTTTTGATAACATTTGGCATGAGCACGGGAGATACTTGCTGCAATTTGATCGGTAGCAGCGCACACTGCTTCTTGCATATTTATAAATGAACTGGAAGTATAAAATGGTATTTTGTCTCGCAGGAGTTCAGGATGTTTAATACAGGCAGCAAAAGGTAAGAGTGATTCTTCAACGAGACCTACAGCAACCGGGAAGCTAATTGCACGTAACCAATGCCCCCATTTAGCTGTTTTAGAATATTCAAAAAAAATTGGTTGAAGTTTTACGGTGTAGGGCGTTGCGATGAAAACTTCAATTTTTAACTTTTTTTTGTCGATATCAATTGGGTATACGTTGGTTCCGACGATTCGATTTAATTGAATTGGCTGTATTCTAATACCACCGTTTTCAACTGCAGGTCCTGCAAAGGTAATGTTGACAAGTTTTTTGTATCCTACACCATTAAATAACCTTGTAATATCTTGTATGCATTGGCGAGTAAAATAATTTTTATATTCCGCTGGAAAATTATCGGCAACCATTATTGTTGCTGTAGTCCCTTGTTTATCTTGTTGAACAATATTATTCCTAATGGTTTCAATATCCTTAAAATCTTCATCGGAAATGCCCCATTCTTCTTTTAACAATGGTTTTTGAGCAGTAATTCGCTTTTTTGCGATTGTTGTGATGCAATCATGTACTGATAAATTTTGACTACGCATAGTTTGGATTAATTGTAGATATTCATTGAAGGGAGCTTCTGGGCTTATTCGTTCTAGTTTATCATATATCGAAAGCGGTTCATTGTTGTACTCCATCGGTTTGCACAGTGAGAAATAAGACAGAAATAGAAAAAATAAGAAAGATATTCTTTTCATACTTAGAACCTTTTATAAAAAATTTAATGATGTAGTAACTTCTACTAAAACAATAAAATTGTCAATATAAGCCAGTATGATTTATTGGTTAGCGATAAATTGTAATTTTAAAATATGAAGGATTATTAAGCAACTATCGTTGTTAAAACTTATTTACAAATTTTTCCAGAAGATCGATAATTTTTTGCTGTTTGTTTTCTTGCGCATATGAAAGTGCTGTTTTGCCATGTTCGTCGGTTTTGTTTACGTCAGCGCCATGCTTCAATAGATAGTCTACATTCGCAAAGTTTCCGGCTTTAGCGGCAAGGATAAGAGCAGTATGTAGTTTTATAGGAAGTTGATAATTGATATGAGCACCGTGTTTAACCAGCGCATCGATAATATTTTCATTGCCATATTCTGCTGCAACCAGTAAAGAAACATTTCCTTTGTCATCTTTAGTATTGACCAACGATTTATCATGAACTATCGCTATTTTTACTTGTCCGAGGTGATGATCTTTGATTGCCTTAAACAGATGCATCAGTTCTTTGCTCATTGCCAACCTTTTTTATAACGTTACTATTTATTAGGTACTATGATTAATCAAGGTGCGCGGAGTCAATAGTTTTACCATTGACTCCCGCTAATACTGTTAGTTACGTAGTGGTGGTATCGCCAATGGTGTTGGTACCGAAGGCACTCCTGGCGCTAAAGAAGGTTTCGGTTCTTCTTTGAACTCTTTTTTCATTTCTTTAAGGGCATTGCGTAAGCCTTCTATAAAATTTATCTTCTGAGGATTTTGATTTTTAATTATATCATTTTCTTGAGCATCGATATCAGGAAATTCATTGATGCCAAAATGAATATATTTTTTCTCAACAGGAACGTTCTTTATCGATTCATCAGCTTCCTTAATGTTGCCTTCGGGGGTTAAGGGTAGCGAAAAGAAATCTTTGAGATTTTTTTCTAAAGAATCTTTTTTGTATTTTTCAAACAGATCATTAAATGATTTTTTCAAAGAACGTTTTTCTGCGGTACTAAAATCTTTTAGAGTACGCATTTCTTTTTTGATGGCGTGAATGTGATTAGTTATCTGCACTAAGGCGGTATTTATCTGGAAAGCTTTCATTATTTCCGAATCATCAGGTTGATAAGGTTTAGCGATAGGTGTTTGTAAGTAGGTTGAGAATTTCTTGAAAAGATCCATCGGTTTAATTTTGGTAATTGGATCTTCATTTTGAATGTAATCTGCAAGATCTTTAAAGCGCAGTTCAACGGTTATGAGCTTTTCTGGCATTTTTTTATTTTCTTTAGGCTTTTCATCCTTGCCTTTCGTTTCTCCCGGTTTTTTTTCATCTTTTTTATCAGCATCTTTCTTTTTATCTTCTTTTGCTTTTTCATCCTTTTTTTTGCCCGGTGTTGATGGGGTAGGTGTTGAAGGAGTCACTCCCGGCGTTGGCTGATATTCCGGAGCAGCTGGGGGATAATATGCAGGCGTATAACTGTTAGAACCGCGAGATGGTATATATGGTTCTGGTTGATAACCAGAACCTGCGCTCGGTTCAAAAATTGGTGGAACAAAAGAAGGGCGTTTTTTAAGTGCTTCTTCTTGTTCTTTGCGCGAGGTAGCTTCTTTCTTTTCTTGTTCTTCTTTTATTTTAAGGGCTTCTGGTTCATATTTTTGTAATAATTTTTTTTCTTGTTCAATAATAGTGTTGGTATATATTGCACGGTTAAGAGTATCAATAAAGTTGTTAATGGCCTGGCGAGCTTGTTCGTACGTTCTAATTTCTGTGTACGCTGTATTGATAGCATCGCGCTCAACACTTGCTTGTTCAAGAGCATCTTCTAGCAACTCTGTTGATTTTTCTTCTTGTGCAAATAGTTTTTTAATACGTTCAGGTTTTTTTTCTTGTAACAGTGTTTGATATGCGTGTTGGATTTCTTCCATCGATGACCGAGGAGAAACGTGCAATACTTGATAAGGGCTTTCTCCTTCAACATCCATCGTTGGAAAATGTATAAGCGGTTCGATAAACAATAATTCATCATTTAATTGTTTTAATGCTTTAAATAATGGATCGAATTCTTTATTGGCGAAATGTTTTAAGAATTTATGATCATTGAGTTTATGAGCATAATAAATTAAATCATCACAGTGATAGCGCCATGGTGCCAATAATTCCTTACTTGCTCTATCAGCTTCTGCTTTTTGTCGGATAATCGAAATGATTCTGCTAATATTTTTTAAAAATATGGCGGCCTCTTCTTCTTTTTTTACATCAGAAACAACAGGAGCTTCTTCTTTTTTTGGTTGTTCTGGAAGAGGCAACGGATGTTCTTCAGGTAATGGATTTTCTGCTAACTGATTAAAGATTGCATACGGATCTCTGCCTTGTTTTAACTCTTCATTAATATATTCTTCCCCTAATTTTGCATAGAATTCAAGCTCTTCTTCACTCATATTATTAAGCAGTTCTGAAAAAGCTTGCCATTGATCTTCACTTAAAGGTGGCAATTGTAAGGAGGGCTCGCCTTGCGGTATATTTGCTTGCCCGGCATTAAGCATTCCGGATACAATCGTTAGAGCTAAACTGATACAGAGTAATAATTTCTTCATAAATATCCTTGCGCTATGATATGAATATCAATGGTTATACTTTAAAAAAATTGATAACGCATACATCTTTTAAAAAAAGGAAAAATGAACTATGAATATTTTTTGTAATAATGTATGTCTATTTTTAATTTTATGAGAATTATTCATTATCGTCAATATACTAATAATGTAGCTGTGCGATCAGGATTTTTATTAATAGAGATAATGATAGCAGTATTCATAGCATCAATAATGGTATGTATACTCACCTATTGGCAAGGTAATATTATTTCTCTGCAAGCAGATGCATTAAAAAAAATAGAAGTTATTGCACGTGTACGTTCTACTATCGAACAAATAATGATTGATGATTCATTGCGTGCGCGTAAGACTATCAAAGAAGGGGATTTGGTTATTACCTGGCAGGAAAAACAAATTGCAATTGTTCCCGATTGGATAAGTATGAATGTGGCTCAGCAGATTTCACATACCGTACTGCATATTACTGCTGCGTGGCCAACTAAAAAAGGAACTACCGAACAAATAGTATTAATAGGTGGCGTATTGCCCAAAAATAGAGTGCTTGATGAAGCGTAAAAAAGGATTTTCATTAATCGAAGTTATGATGTATATGACACTACTTTCATTCGTATCATTAATGGTTATGCAACACGTTATGAAATCAATGGCACATTTAACGAGGGTGCGGACACGTGGCAATACTATTAATACACTCAATCAAGTTGCTTCACTCATAGTTCGTGATATTCAAGCGGCTTCAGCACTGCGTGATAGCTGGAAAAAAATATTGCCAGATAGCTGTATATTTCACAACGATGGCTATGATTGCGGATGGTTATTAAGTAAGGGAAATTTGTATCGCATTAAAGGTTTGTACGATGCGCAAACGGATTGTTGGAAAAAAAAGAAAAAGCAGCGCGTGCTGCTTGATGTTGACACGGTTGAATTTACCGTAACGAGCGATGAAAAAAGGGTACATTCAGTTAAAGTGATATTGTCAGCTAAGATTCCCGGTGGCATATATACAACAAAACAGTATGCAACACCACGATCAATGGTGGAACTATGAATAATTGTTCTACAAAACCGGGTTCAGGAATTATTATTGTTATTACGATGTTGAGTTTTTTTATGCTTACATTGGATTATTGTGGCGTACGATTGTCTTTTTGCAGCTAGTTGCCGTTGAGCATTTCAATTACACGAAATCATTATACATGACACGTAGTGTATTATATTGCGGTATCGCATTGGTAAAAGATAATTTTGATCAGATCAAGCAACAATTAGCCGATCATAAAAAATTGCCACCATTATCATTAGGATTATGGCCATCAGGAAAAACTGATGATACTGACAACTATTATGCTTTTATTGAACTTTCAGATCATGACGAGTCATCTATTACCATTAAAGCATATGTTAAGCATAATCAAACAATAGGTATGCATATTCACTCTTCATTACAAAGAACCACCATTATGAATAATGATCAGGCACGATATGTATATACTGTGCTTAATGAACAGATTAATACATAACAAACTTCTGCTAATAGTGATATCAGCATTATTGTATAGTGGGGCATTTTTAGCGCCGACCCATGCTGATTGGTTTATATTTATTTTTTTAATTCCGTTGTTATATGCAGCATTTTTAGCGCGGGGAATAGTGCCATTTACTTACGGATTTTTGTGGGGAACCATAAGTAATGTAAGTATTTTTTATGGCATAGTAATACTACTCATTGAACATGCTCAGGGACCAGGACGTATTACTGCGTATTTTTTTTTAACTGTTTTCTGTGCCGTATATGCGGGACTATGGTTTTCAACGGCCTCTATGCTAACTCTATGGATATCCTCTTATACAAAATCAATCTTACCTATCGTGGCACTATGGGCCTTTATAACCACGCTTTATTTTTTATGGATGCGTTATGCGGCATTATCGCTTTTTTTTGGTTGTTGGCAGGGTAATCCTCTTAGTTGGCCTTTATTACCATTGGTTGCACATGCAGGGTGGTTGCAATGTTTTTCATGGTGTCATGAATGGTTATTGCTTTTTTTTCTTTGTATGAGCTCTGCGTGTATCGCCGCTAGCCTAGCATACGATAAAAAATATGGTGCAGGGGTATTCCTGTTGTTACCATTTTTTTCGGGATGGTTTGCCGATAAAACGGTTGATGAAACGCCATCGATGGCAAAAAAAATGGGATGGATAATACCATCCCCCGCTACGCGGCATAACCGATGTGAACGAACGCAAGAAATTATACTGCAATACCTCTTATTAGTTCAAAAAAATGTTACGTATATTATTACACCGGAATCAGCATTTCCTTTTGATAATAATTATAACAGTTTGATTACGGTACTTAATGAATACATGGATGATCAATCAGTTTTTATTATGAGTGTCCATCGCACAGAAGACAAAAAGCTGTATAATACTTTGTTAATTAGCAAGTGTGGTCGCATAATACAACATTATGACAAAAGCAATTTAATGCCGTTTGCCGAATATCTGCCGCCACTTTTTTCCTCCAGCACCTACTGCAAAAACCTATTTCTTGCCGATACAGTACCATTTTGTCATGGAACTAACGAACGCACTACTATTGAGTGTGACGCCATATTTTCTTGCATCCCATATATTTGTTCGGAGCTATTTTTTTGTGATGAATTTCCTCGTGCACCATCAAATGTGTACGTACTCTGCATAGCCAATGATCGGTGGTTTTCTTGTAACTATATGCAACAACTTATGTTCCTTACGGCGCAGTATAAGGCAATACTCTGGCAACGAAACATCATCTATGTTTCTCATACACGAGGATGCGTTATTACTAAAAAAGGTATTTGTTATGATTTGGTTCGACCAGATTTTGCTGTATCTTGAGTTGTTTTTAGCAAAAAATATATTTATAATTTACCTGAACCTTTAAGCAATTGTATCCTGATTGGAATTATATGAAACTATTACCTATGGTATTTTTTGGTTTTTTATTTTCTTTACAATTTGTTTTTATTAAAGCTATGCAAAATAAAGAAATAGAAAACAATATCACCATGATAGAAAATCTTATTGAAATGGATCAATTGTGGAATAAAAATTTTTTTTTACAACACGGTACAATCTGTAGTTTTGGGCATGATAACGCCATTACGATGGTTCCTAAGATAGACCGAAACAGTAACCGTAAAAATTATTATTTTTGCAATAGAACCGGCTCCGGAGTTGTTGTATCGCATCACGTATTTGATGGGGAATGCCATATTATTGTTTCTTGGTTGGATAACGAGCAAAAAGAATTGGAAAGGGTACTTAACTTTACTTTATGCAAAACAGGTTTATATAGTATGTTAAAAGATCCTAACGCTGGGGTTCTTTTGTATCATCAAAGCTTTGTGGAGAAATAAAAAACTTTAAAAACATTACGTTTTTTAGAATAAATTTTTGTAATTATCTATTTTATCCTTGCGTTGCGTTAAAATTTCTAACGAAACCTTCTTTACGTATTTTTAAAGCAGTTAATTTTTCACTAATAACGCCTTGAATTAAAGATTTTGATGGCATTTCATTGGGGAATAACAAGCTTCTATTTTTTATGGTTATCATTATGTTTTCTAATTCCGCAGGAGCAATGTCGCCAATATCTTCCGCCATAGAGCGCAATTGAGACTCATTAAAGACGTTATTGATAGTTATTTGTTGAGATTTAGTATACTTAGTATCCTGATCAAAAAGTAAACGTTTATAAATGGTTAGAATTGCTATCCGTCCTTCTATATTGGGTAATCCTACCTCAATTTGGACGGGCATGCGGCGATGAAGAGCTTCATCAATATCCTGAGGTCTATTGGTAGCACCGATAAGCATTATTTTGCTGCTGGGGCTGCTAAATTCTGCTAAAAGTTTGCTCAGTATTTGTTGGCTTTCTTCAGAACTATTTGAGCTGCGTGCTTTAAAAAGATTTTCCATTTCATCAATAAAGAAGAGCACTGGTTTACCATTGTTATGGGCTTTTTTAAATATTTGATCAATTTGCTGGAGGTCTTTGCCTCGTAACTTTGCAAAGTCACCACCGGTTGTTTTAAAAAGCGTCATTCCCGCTTCTTTTGCAATAATTTCAACGAGTGCTGTTTTGCCAGTACCTGGATAACCCCATAGCATTATGTTTTCAAACTTGCCTCTGGATCTTGATTGCACCACTTTTTTAGCGGTTTGAATAATTTGTTGTATTTGGTTATTGGTGTTTCCGGTATAATACAAATCATTAAGGGTTTTTGTAATAGCGCGTGGCTGGATAGTTTCTTTCAATAACGCCGGTGTGTTTATACGTGCAATATACCATTCTTTAAGAACATCTAATCCACGTTTTGCTCCATACGATGCAACGAAAATTCCTGCTACCGTCGCTACAATTGGCATACATTGCCACATTATTTCAACGCCAGTTTTTGAAATACTCATTACTATTTGATGAATGGCTTCTCCGCTTGTTAATTTTCCTGCCCGCACTTGTTCGCGTAAATTTTTTGTTGCGTCATAAATGATATGATCAATAGTCTCAATGGCTTTTTTCCGGACAGAAGGTATATTTGGGTCTTCCGCCAATCCAATTCGTTGTAATAGTTGCACAATTGAATTTTGAACTTGTTGGTCACTTAAAATTTCCCTTACATCGCGAACATCAAAACGAGCATAACTTGAGATAAAAAATGTTGCCAGATAACTCGTTAATGTAATGTATTTGTATACGGTTTTCATACAAGCCTTTTAATGTTACTAAAAAAATATATCGTTACTTTGATTATTGTCTTTATTCTAACAATAATAAAGGGATAATTTCTAAATATCAATTTAATTATGCTTGTAAAATAAGCTTTTTGAGGAAAATATTTGATGGAGGAATTTGCGGATACGCAAACGACAAAAATAAATAAAAGGTGGAGGCCTATGGTTTCCCAAATATTACGATCAAGATTCTACATGCTTAGTCCTTCACTTTATATACCTGAGGAAAGACGCATAATTGGTATATACACTTGGTTTGTTTCCTACATTCAAACTACTGATCAAGTAAACCTTGCTTGAACGTTCTACTTTCTACGATTCAGGCTAAATTTGTAGAATAATCTGTTACCTGAAAAGAGTATTTTTTTTACGAGTAATTGCTTAAAACCTCGTGCATGCTGGCTCAACCGTGTTTGAAGCCTCCGCAATTTTTACATATTTTCACTTAATTCTAGTATAGCATATATTATAAAATTTGTCAAATAGTAATTATTCTCGAATTCCCATAAAAAAAGGCTATTTTGGGAGCTATTTTTTTTGTCGTATACAGGGTACACTACTACTATTGATATGATTAGCACCAAGAAAGGTTTTTTTCTATGAAAGTTTACTTATTAAAAGACGTTGAAAAAGTTGGTATGGCTGGTGAAATTTTGAAAGTTTCTGATGGCTATGCAACTAATTTTTTGTTGCCAAAGAAATTGGCTATACAAATTACGAGTGATAACGAACATATTTATGAAAATAAGAAAAAAATGGTTGAACATCGCAAGGAAGTGGTTGCAACAGCAACATCAATGCTTGCAGAAAAAATAAAATCAATGAATATCATGTTAAAGCGCAAAATGCATGGCAATAAGTTATATGGCTCTATTGCACCACATGAAGTTGCGGATCTGTTAGCAGAAAAAGGGGTTAAAGTAGCGAAAAATCAAATTGTCTTTGATAAATCGATTAAAGAAAAAGGTAGTTATGAAATTACCATTAAACTTTCATCCCGCTTGCAACCAAAAATAAAGTTAACCATTGTTCCTGAAGAACAATAACCGTAATTATTGTGTACTATGGCTCAAGAGCAATATCAAGTTCCTACTAATTTTAATCAATCAGAGAAATTATTAGGTAGAAAATTACCTTTTAGTGTAGAAGCTGAGCGATCAGTTTTAGGGGCATTATTGCTTAATGATGAGCATCTACATAGCATTGCTGAACTACTTGCTCCCCATGATTTTTATATTCCTGCCAATAAACTTATTTTTCAAACCTTGCTTGAGCTTGTACAGGCACTTAAACGTATTGATCTTGTCACGTTGCAAGATGCGTTAGATAAAAAAGCATTGTTGGAAGAAATAGGCGGTATTTCATATCTACTTTCTTTGCAAGAAGATATTCCTGCGCTCGGTATGCTTACGCAACATGCGCAAATTGTTAAAGAAAAATCAGTACTACGATCATTAATCAGCTCAGCAACAACTATTATTACTAATTGCTATGATCAGAATGAACAAAATATTGATGCGGTGTTAGATCTTGCCGAGCAGACTATTTTTCAAATTTCTAATAAGCGAACCAATCAAAACTTTGTTCAACTTAATATTTGGTTAAAAAAAACCTTTGAATATTTGTCTGACATCAAAAGCAACAGCAGGGGAATTACCGGTATTGCATCAGGATATAAAAAATTAGATCATATGACTTCCGGTTTTCAAAAGGGTGATTTTATCGTGTTAGCAGCCCGGCCTTCGATGGGCAAAACGGCGTTGGCATTAGAATTAGCCTCTCATGCAGCAAATCAAGGCCATACGGTTGGTTTTTTTTCTCTAGAAATGTCTGCAGAACAATTAACGTTGCGTTTGTTATCATCACAAGCTGGCATCGCACATCAGCGAATTCGCAATGCAACCATATCATCAGATGAATGGCTGGAATTGACTAACGTGGCTGCACATCTTGCTTCCATGAAATTATTTATTGATGATACGGCAATGTTGGAATTACTTGATTTGCGCGCAAGGGCACGTAAATTAAAAACAGAACATAAACTATCATTCCTTGTTATTGATTATTTGCAGCTAATACGTACCACCAGAAAACATGAAAATAGACATCAAGAAGTTTCTGAAATATCACGTTCACTCAAGGCGTTAGCCAAAGAATTAGAAGTGCCCATTGTTGCCTTATCACAGTTATCACGTGCGGTTGACAGCCGTGTTGATAAAAGGCCCATTCTTTCTGATCTGCGTGAATCGGGAGCTATTGAGCAGGATGCCGATGTTATTATGTTTTTGTATCGCGATATTGTCTATAATCCAGATACTGAAAATCCGTCATTGGCAGAAGTTATTATTGGTAAACAAAGAAATGGCCCGACCGGTACCGTTATTCTCAATTTTGTACGTGAATTAACACGGTTTGAAGATACTGAATATGAAGAGTAATTATCGAATTCTTATCTAACTATTACATATGCCACAATACTGTGATACAATCTGGGCTAATACGAAAAATACAATATTTTGGAAAGAACATAGTATGATTGTATTAGGAATAGACCCGGGATTTACGGCGAGTGGGTACGGCATTTTAAAAAAAGAACGCAACAAAGCATTATTATTAGATTATGGTTTTTTACCATTATCGCCAGCGGAAACGCTTGCGCAACGTATTGGGCGTTTTCATCAATTTTTTAATGAAAAAATCCAACAATGGCAGGTGACGGATGTTGCCATTGAAACACCATTTTTAGGTAAAAATGCACAGAATTTTTTAAAACTAGGGTATTTGCGCGGTATTATTTATTTATTGGCCAATACGTATGGCTTGGGTTTGCATGAATTTTCACCGCGTGAAGTAAAATTATCAGTTACTGGCTACGGTGCCGCCGATAAAGAACAAGTAGCGCGCATGATGCTGCGCCTTTTTCCCTCGCTCATTATGCCTAAAAAGGCCGATGTTACCGATGCGTTAGCCGTAACGTTGTGTGGATTGTGGAAAAAAGAATCTCGTCTTAGTTGATTGTCATTAACAAATTCAAGCGATTTTTACTGGTTTCTAATCGATTTTTATTAGTTGTCGAAAGTTGACGTGCTTTGCCTACAAGCGATTGAACTTGTTCGGTATTTGTTTTTTCCCAGGCAGCAATGTGTTTTTCTATTATTTTTTGAATTTCTTCAAGTTTTTTTATATCGTTGTTTAACGATGAGAATAGACTATTATAAAGAGGACTGTTCTTTACTACTACATTTCTATTTGATAACGAATAATTATAGTATTCCGTAAAATGCTTGTAGCTGTCCTTCTGAAAAAATTCTATAGCGTTTGATAAGCGTCTATAACTCTCAAGCTCATCAGTAAATACTTGAAAGGCGTGGATGGTATTGTAGTAATAATAACCGATGCCAACAAAGCCCATAACAGCGGTAGCTACTGCGGTATAGCTGTTAACAAAGGTAAAATTAGCCTGCTGAGTAGTGCTCATGCCAAGCATTGATGCAATAATCAGGGTATATATAGGCTTTTTACTTCTTAATATCATATAGTTAACTCCATTTCTTCTAAAAAAGCATGAATTTGCTTATAAAATAAGTATACCATGCCCATATAAAATGTAAAGTATCCTATTTGAAATTAAAAAAATACGGGTTTGACTACTGTTTTTTATAGAAAGAATATGGGGGGGGCAAAAAGCGTTATTTTTTGCCTACAAGCTTCAAAAAGAACTTTTTTACCTGATTTTCAGGCAATTTTCTTTTCTGTTGGGTTTTATACACCTTATAACAGGCATATAAGCAAAAACCAGCAAAAACAGCAAGAGCACCAATCTTTTGATGTTCGTCAGTAATGGTAAAAGAGTGTCCTTTTATGGCAAAAGTATAGCCATTTTTTGTTTTATCACCAAAACCAAGTGCCTTGCTTATTGTTTTATAATATGAAGCGTAAGTACATTGACCGATACTCATAGTAATTATTGCTGAAATAACAATAACGCGGACGATGCTTTTTTGAGCTAATGCTGATAATAACATGAAAAATTCTCTTTTTTTATACGGGTAATAGATACAAAAACAAGCATAATAATGCCAGAGTACTAAAAAATGTAAAGAAGATTACTTTCTTGTGAAATTTACATTTCTGATAATGCATATTATGTTAACATTTTAATTCCAAAAAACTTAACACTTAATCTTTAAAGGAAAATCGATTAGTTTTTTCGTTATCTTTAATTCTTTAATCTTGAGATAACGCCGTTAAAAACGATAGCCATTGAGGATACTTCGTTGTCCAATACAACTCTTGATAGCTATCATCAATAGATGAAGGATCAAAATAAATTGAAATACCATTCGCGTGAGCAAATGAACTTCCCGCAGCACTACTGAGTATACAATTTTTTATGAGCGTTATTCCTTGCTTCAATTTCAAACTTAACGCTGTTTGATTCGCTACATTATTCCATTGAAAATTCTGAATTTGTGCCAGTACATTTTGGTAAAAACTTAAGAGATCCATATAATATGATTCAAAAAAGCTCGTATTATTGGTGCTGCTACTGGTTGTTATTGCACTGCTCAACGCTGAACTATCAGAATCACCATTCGCCAAAATTTCATTGAATAACTCCGACACTTGATCAATACTGCCACTCAATGCTACTACTCTGCTAAGATCTAATGCTGAAAGCGTATAATCGTTGGTTGATGGTTTATATTCAGCATCATACGTTGCAACAATATGCTGTGCAAAAGAACGCATATTAACATTGCCATTATGTAGCGGCGCAAGAACGGCCTGGTAATTAAATCCATCGGCAGGAATAGTTTCTTGCGATGCAACCATATAATCTGCATAATCTTGTAATGCGTACATAACTTCTACACAAGCCATCAAGCAGGCATCGAACGCAATAACATCAATTTTTTTACCGTTGCGATAATGTTGGCAAATATAAGAAAGTGCTTGACGCAATTTAGCGTCAGTCAAATAATTTCCGGTACTATCATCATAACAAACGCTTCGCGCATGAGAACGGTTAAGCGCTCCTGAACCATGATTCCAAAAATCAACCACAACATGATCCGCAGGAAATTTTTCATGCGCCCATGCCAATGCATCAATAACCGTTTGCGTAGCACCGCTATCCTGCACCATGTCAGGGCCATCTTGCAAGATTTGGCCTTGTCCGACCACTAATTTACGCGTAACTTTAGGCTGATCAGATGAGTGAATACTTAAATAAACAAGTACATTACAGTTTTCATTGGAACCATTCAGTGACATTTGATCAATATTTGGCTCAGCATCCGGTGCTAATGAATTATCAGCAGCCATATACACAATAAACGTAACTTTTTTCTTGGGTAAAGCCCCCTGTACATTATATGGTTTATACGTAATTGCATCCGCATAAAAACAGATGAGTATACTGATTATAAAAAAATAAGTTGATCTCTTCATAATTATCCTTTTTTAAAAAAAGCAGAAAATAATTATAGATAACGTAACCAACGCTATATTCTAAAATCAATATTTTAAGAAAAATCCTTCAATTAATTCCATAAAGGGGAATTTCGATAGTAACGTTGCCGATCAAAAATAAATTTCAAAATAGAAAAAATTAAAATTCTTAATCTTTTTTAATAATTTTTTCTTTGCTCATGCGTTTTTTAACAGCAGTAGAAAAATTGGCAGCTACATCCATTCCCTTTTGTTTCATGATGCGTGCAATTTCTTTGATAATTGTATCAGATGCATGCGCACCTGTTTTTTCTAATGGTATACCGACGGCATTCGCAATCGTAGTATATACAAAGTGTACTGCATCATTAAGTGCATCTGGGCCCGATGGTATAAAAATGTTGTTATCGGTAATATGCTCCTTTGCTGCTTGCGCTTTATTTTGATACTGCATAAAATCTTGTTGAAACAGTACACCAAAAGAATATTGTTGGCCGTATTCATTAGCCAATGCAAAAAGCATATACGTAATTGCTTGTAACAAATTGTCAAAATATTCAGCACTGCCAAATGTTACCTTATTTTTTTTGAACTGTTCTTGTGTGTAATGTAGTGCGTGCAAGGTAAATAATACCATCCGCATATCAAGAGCACCCAATAATGTTTTTGTTTTCCAATCGCTATCGTTAGAAAGTTTTATCGTGCACACATAGCAGGTTTTTAATAGTTGTTCTCGTGAAAAAATATCTTTAAATTCTCCGAGCATAAGGGCAAGAAATCCAGTTATTAAGGGCGCTGCCATGGACGTTCCGCCCATAAAAACGTAGATTGAATCATCCTGCTGGCCGGGAATGTTTCCGGTACTGAGAATATTAAATCCTGGCGCCATAAAAAGCGGGCCTATGCCCGGTTCATATTGGCAAAAGGCAGGAATGTTGCCATTGGCATCAAAGGCTCCTACATCAAATGGCACACTGGTAAAACGGGCCGGATATGATTCTACCACGCCTGGATAATTCGGCAGTGAAGGATCGCCTTCATTACCTGATGCCGCGACTACATACGGAATTACATTAAGAATTCGTTCTAAACGTTGCGAAGATTCTTCGGTAAGGTCTAATACGTTGGCAACTTTTAAACTTAAATTAACAACGTCGGCATTATAGGCAATAGCTTTTTTAAGCCCTGCAATTAAGGTTGATACCGTACTGGTACCATCATCCTGAAAAGCTTTGATCATAAACGTTGTTGCCTCGGGAGCAATCCCGGTAATACCTTGATTATCAGGCCCATATTGGGCATTAATGAGTCCAAAGGTGTGGCTACCATGGCCAGCAGTAAACGTATTTAATTGGTTTCCTAGCTTAGGTGCCGGCAAAAATTGCGTAATTACCCGCTCTTTATAAGGGGCAATCAATTGTTTAAGGGTAAAAGGAGACTGTAACGTAGATTTTTCTGGGGCAATACCATTATCCCCATGAACTATTTGATATAATGCCACTTTCCCTTGCGGACTCAAGTCGCCTTGCGCATTAATAAGCTCAGGTTTCCCATGTTTTTTTAGATAATTTTTAAAGTTGATTTCATTATTGCTACTAAGATAGTCAGCAATCCAAACTGGTAACACACGCTCTAATTGTTGTTGGTTGAACTCCTCTTTTTTAATAAATGATGCAATGAAATGAATGAGTTGCTCCAGAGGATCCAATCCATAATTACTGACAATATTAAGATTATGAGAGCGGCTGCGCAGGCACGGTGAGATTAATATTTTTTTTAAATTCAGTATCACCCTCTATGCTAAATGCGGAAACACCCGTATCAAGAACGGCAACGGTAACCCCCTTACCTTTATGTGGTGCTAAATCCCATAAACTAAACCAGTGTGGAATAAATGGATATGCAGGCTCTTCATACCATAATCCGACAGTAGGAAATTTTTGATGCCACAAAAACGTACGTTGGATATCCTGTGTTGCGATAGCCTTCTCTTTTTTATCAAGAGGCTTGAGGGAGCCAATAGTTGATGCGATCGGTATTCCTTTTTTTAATGCCTCAACCTGTTCGAGTGTTAGATAAACCCCTTCCAAGCCAATGTTAGGCTGAACGGTCACTGGGCTATCTTCATCAACATGCAACGTAACACCATGCTGACCATAAATACGCCATAAATAGGTAACAAACGTATCATACGAAACCCCATCGGGGATATAAATAGTATGCATGCGGAGATCATTATCTTGATGTGTAAAAAATGCTTTATTTGGTTTTTCCGGATAGCGTGATGCATGGAGAGGAAAATAATAGCTATAATACCATGCTTTTAATGTATACATGACTGTTTGCCACCAAGAACTTGCTGGTGTTGGCGTTTCAAGAGTCGGCGCGATATAACCATCCTGTATAAGCGCATTATTAACTTCCTCCAGTGAACTGGTAATAAGATCAGAAAAATTGTTACGGTCCTGATTGTTAGGAGCTGGCACAAAATGAACCATGACTTGTCGCGTATCAACTCCTTTAAGGTGAGAACAAAAAAATAACAGTCCTACCAAAAAAATTGCTTTCATAATCTCCTTTTACGGAACGCATCAAAATCTGTCCCTAATGTAGATAGATTAAGGGTATAAAATCAACAAACATTATTATAAAAATATTGTTTTTGCAAATTGCCAAATAGTATATTATATATGCAGGGATATAAAAAGACCTACAAAAAGGGGTATATTTATGAACAAAATAAAAATCGTTATAAACTATGGAACCATGGCGCTCGTGATGCTCTTTGTACAGCCAATTTTTTCAAATCAAATACAAGACGTTACTAACGCTACTGAATTTGATCAATTGCTTAAGAATAATGAAGTCGTAGTAGCGGAATTTTATAGTCCTACCTGTCAGCACTGCAAAGACTTTGAAAAAGCGGGAATATTTAAGGCGCTTGCCCTTGAATTGCCGAACGTACAATTTGTAAAAATTAGCTCGGTTGAAGGGCTTCCGCTTCATGGGCAGTATAAGATAAATGGGTTTCCAACCTTTATTTACTTTAAAAATGGCCAACAAACGGGAAAAGAAGAGGGATTTAAGCAGAAAGTTCCTTTTAAGAAAACAATTCTAGAACGTACTAAGTAAAAAATATAACCGCCGCATTGACCGAAATCAATGCGGCGGAAAAAAGGAGAGTAGTAATGAAGCCTAATTAAGAGTATTTTTTACTGTTTACTAGTATAATTTCCTATACCTCAAAAAATACATACTACGATTATGAACAAAATTGCTAAAATGTCAAATTATTTTTTATCTATAATGCTCAACGTAATTGTTTAATACAGGAAGTATTACTAATGTATACTAATACCGTACCCTATTTTTGTCTCTTTGTCAAATAAAGGAATAATCAGTCCATACTGGATAACGCACATTATTTCATACTGTCAAAGAGAGGTGCTTGCCGCCGCGTTCAATAATAGTATCTTGAAAAAAATCACGTTCTGCAGGTGACGTAAAAATCAGCTGGGTGGCAAGATCTTGGAGCAATGTTAATACCAAAAGGCTTGTTTTTTGATCAAAATCGGTCATAAAATCATCTATTAAGAGGATGGTCGATCCTTTATGATCTTGCAATGCATGTAATTGTGCTATTTTCAATAAAAAAATTGATAGTTTTTGTTGCCCTCGCGAAGCAAAGGTTTTTGAAGCTTTGCCGCTACATCTGTATAGTAATATCATCTAAATGGGCACCGAATAATGATCGTCCATAAGAACGTTCTTGGTAAAAAGTCTGGCATGATCTATTAAAAATTTTTCAAAGGATGCCGATGCTGTTGTGTATATTTTGCTTGATACGTGTATGAAACGGTATACGCATTATCAAAATAACGTTCGAGCAACCCATTAAGTATCTCTTGCAAACGGACAAGAAATTCAGTACGCATAGTTTGCAGAATTATTGATTGTTCCCATAATTGTGTTGTCCAAATGCGATATGATTCGGGAGTAAAATAACCCTGGCAACAATGCATTTCTATTTTGTAAAATTTGCTTATACAATCGCAATGAAGCAATATATGATGCATTATCAAGAGCAAGTGCTTGGTCAAGAAAAGTCTCCTAATTCAGGACCAGATTTGATGAGTAAAAGATCATCTTCAGTAATGGTAACAACGCGATAATAGTTAGTTAATTCTTTATACGAAGTAAGTGCCTTTTGATCCAATTTGATTAATCGTTTTTTACCGGAAAAACCGATCTGTAATTCATGTTCGTAGGTGTCATCACCAACAATTCCTACTTTTATAAAAAAATTATCGGAACCGAATGCAATTAAATCACGTGGTATATGCGTTCTAAATGAGCGCAAATAACAGGCATAATGAAGTGCTTCGAGTAATGATGTTTTTCCTGTACCATTAATCCGCCAATGAGTATCATTGGTGAATCAAAATAATTCAAGATCATTAAAACAACGAAAATGTTTTAACTGTAAGCGTATGTAACTCCTGCATTCGGTTGGTGATATCGGCATTACAAGATACGTAATATGGTAAACTGATTTATCTGATTCAAAAATAATTGGCTTGGTAGAATTTTTCAAATAACAGGTAATCTGTTCATCCGTAAATGCTTGCAAACCGCTCAACAAATAAGGAGCATAAAAACGAATATCTAACTGCTATTATCATCAAACTGTCAAGGAAATTCTTCTTCTAACACACCAACTTCTTTGTTTTCTATTGAAACATGCAAAATATCTGATCAAATCCAAATTGCGTTGCTAAAAATTGTCCCGATAACAAACAGGTTGATCGACGCAAGGTTTTAATAAACTCGAGCGATCAAGAGCTGCCGGCACGAAATCTTTCTTTTCTAAAATAGTTCGGTATTGCGGAAATTGATCAGCTAAGAAGTTTAGTAAAAAAATTAAATGATTCGCCAGAAAATACCAACTGATTACCACAAACTCCTAAAAATATCATCGGATCATTTAGCAGCTTTCTAGGATTTTTTTAATTTCAAAAATCGCACGGCGCGGCAACAACCATGAGTGAGCTCTGATCAAGTTTATATATTGAAGTTCGCACTTGTGCTAAGACAATGGCCATCAGTAGTGGTCATCATTAATTCACTATCAGAAATCTCTAAAAATAACCCATTGAGCGCCGGATTTGCATTATTTTGCGGAATTAAAAAAGAAACTTTATCAAGAATAGTAAGTAAAAACGATGCATCAAGTTGCATAAGATTTTCAATACGTTCAGGAAAAGAAGGGAACATGCATTCAGCTTCTTTAATATTAAGTCCCAAATGAACTGAACCAGATTTAAGTAACAGTTGATTATTATTCTAAGTACACATTCAATAGAACCATCAAATTCTTTAACTAAATCAAAAATGCGTCGTCCGGGAACTAAAAAAGATATCGGTTCACTAAAAGTGCTATTGATTAAGGTACAATTTGCCTGAAGGCTAATTTCCAGATCGGTGCTCTTTAAAATAAGTTCTCGTTGTCCAACTTGAAACAAAATAGAAGAAGTAATATCAAGCGTTGTCCGCTTTGAACAAATTGGTTGCATCGAAGAAAGAATAGAAAAGAGTTCTTTTTGATCAACAAAAAAACGGTTAATCATTAAAATCCTTTTTATGTAATAAGTATCTAGCTTTTTAAGTATACAATGCTTCTTATTAGAGTCAAAAAAAATGTTAGATAATTAATAACCTAATAATTTTATCTGCTTACATCAATGGTATTTTTGAGCATTATTTTATTTCATGATATTTCTATGTTTTTCATACCAAGTAATACCATTTGACAATCTGAAATTAACTGGTAAAATGTATAATTAATTAGGTAAATAATTATTTATTTAAAAATACAAAGGATTTTTCATGTACAAACATATTATATCATGCCTATTAATTATAGTTGGATACAATACATCTATAGTGAGTATGGATTTTCAAAAAATTATAACCAAAATTGAAAAAGGCCAATCTCTTTGCGATAAAGCAAGTGGATTTCCTGCCTATATGATTAACCCAACGTTCTGTGAACAACTTGGTGCAGGAAAAGAAAAAATTGCAGAAATTGAAAACGCCTATAAAGTATTAACTCCTGAGCAAAAAAAAGAAGCAAGAAAAACGGTAAGCAACATAGTTCAAACGTCTCAATTTAAAGAACTTAAAGTGCCTGATATAACTTGTAAATATGATTCTAAAATTAAAGCTCGCAGATGTTCAATGTCGGGCGATCAATATGATCAACTCGTAAGAAATAGCGCTGCAATAAATGTTCAATTAGCTACTCAACTGAACAATTGTACAGTAGACCCTAAAAATTCAGTTAATGAGTGTCTCGCTATAAGCCTATACACTGGCAAAAAACTTGAAAAAGAATGGCATAAATTACAGCAGTAAGCCATAGAAATTTTTTTACCAATAATCACGTGGCTATTTGCAATTAATAGGTAAATGAACTATAATAAAGAAAGTAATTTTTAGTTAAAAAATAATACAAAGGAGTTTTATATGTACAAATATCTTATAGCATCTCTCATAATTATGAGCGGATTCGATACATCATTGTTTAGTATGGATTTTCAAAAAAATGATTCTCTATTAAAAATAATGTCTAAGCATATTCACAAGAACATTGTTAATCCTTTTATATGTGTGATAACAACTCCAAAAAAAACAAAACCTCATGCGCTTAACGCCTCTTTAACTCATGAACAAGAACAAGATGCACAAAAATTTGTAGCAACGATCATGGAAATGCCTGAAGTTAAAGAACTTAGAAAACCTGATGTAATGTGTAGGTATGATGCTCAATCACGATCACAAATATGTTCACCTCTTTCAATTGAGCAGGTTAATGATTTTACAAAAAAGATCGATGTAATTCGCGCTCAATTGAATGGTCAATTGAATAATTGTGTTACACATTCTAAAAATTCAAGTGTATGCCATGAAAAACATCAATATATTCAAAAAAAACTCGCAGAAAACGGCATACCTTTACAAGATTAATTAATCAGTACTTATTATAAAAAATATTAAAGGAACCTTTACGGGGTTCCTTTTTTGTTATTTTGATTTTTTTATAAATTTCAATAAGAATTAATTTTGTACATTATTGACTTGTAGTGCAACAATTATTTATCATACAATAAATTACCTGATAAATAAAAAAGGGAACTAGTAATGAATTATGTAAAAAAAACTATAGTAAGCATTTTTATTATGGCAACCCTTACCGTACAATGCACCCAAGAAACAAAGGACCTTATACATTCCCTGTATACATCAATCAGCGGATTTAATATCCCAAATGAAGAATCAGAACTATTTAACAAGGAAGATGCTGCATCAACCTATGGTGAAATAACCTATGAGGGTGTAGATCAATTATTACGCACGTTACACGTAACTGATCACGATGTATTTTATGATTTGGGTTCTGGCGTTGGTAAAATGGTAATACAAGTCTGCTTGGACACCCCAATAAAAAAAAGTGTGGGCATAGAACTTTCTGGTACGCGTCACGCCGATGCTATGAATATAGCTGAACAATTAAAAAAGAAGAATTATATTAAACAAAATAAAATGTTACGTTTTGAATGTAAAAATATCCTTAATGCCGATATCTCTGATGCAACCATTGTATATCTGGCATCCACCTGCTTTTCGGATGAATGCATGAAAAAAGTTACCAAAAAATTAGCCACCCTTAAAAAAGGGTTGCGCGTAATTACACTGCGCAAGCTCCCTGACAACGAAGCTTTTACCTTAACCGCAACGTATAATCTTCCCATGACCTGGTCAAATCAAACGCCGGTATATGTTTATACTAAGTAAAGTTAATAGATTATATTTATAGATCAGTATTTCTGTTGTAAAAATTAATAAAGCCTAATAGATGAGGAATAACTATTCGGGCGTGCTATTATATTGTGCAATGATAGCATTGACATCATCGGTAATCGTATACGCAACCAGCAATCCTAATATATTAATTAAAAGATTACCTTTTATTATTCTTTCTGATACACAATACTCTGATACAGCACTGGTTGCTCCGTAAAGCGCTACGGCCATAACTGATTGTTCTACAAAACTAACCAACCTTCTAATGCCATTTTTCAGATTAACTTCTTGCGGTGATCTTTTAATAATAACATCAATTGCCTGTGTGCGCGTACAAGAAATCGAACAAAAAGCAATTAACAATGATCCCAAAAAAGCTGAACGTATAGCGGTTATTATCATAGAAAACTCCAAACATTAATATCATACTTTGATTATTGATTGCAGCAAAAAGAATATCGTAAACAGAATAATTAGTCTACCTATGCAGGAAATTTTTTAATAATCCATACGATAAAAAAAGGCCCCAATTATACCGGGGCCTTTTTTATCGTATTAATCTATCTTTATTTATCGTATTATTCTATTCTTCATCACTCTGAGCATAGCCATCAAGAAACTCGATCATTTCATCAATAAGCGCTACTGACTCTTCTTTAGTTTTCTTTAATAAATCTCGCACAGAATATTGTTGTCCATCAGCATAATTTAATTTTATGGTATCTAAAGCTCCGGCATCAAGTAACATCGTTGCAATTTCTTTATTACTACTATAAAGGGCCATACTAAGAGGGGTAACATCCATTTCTTTACCACGATATTTACCAACTTGAACGGGAAATTTAACAATACAATTTACGTTTTCATTACGAGCAATGAACTCCTTGACTTGTGCAACGTTCCCCGTGCACACTGCGGTCAATAGAGCCATATCGTTGTTTGCTTTAGAAACTTCGCTTGAAATGCTCTTTGGTTCTTTCGATAACAATTCCTCAGTATTAGCAGAAAAATTTTCTTTTGATATACGATTATCGCGACTGTATTCAACACCATTTTTCATGATAATGAACGTAGGAACTGAGGTAATAGCATAACGTTGTGCAATTTCCTGACATTCATCAATATCAATTTCTACAAAACAATACTGTTCTCCATGTATTTTTGCTATTTCATGAAATAATGGCTTAATCTTTTTGCAAGGACCGCACCAGGTAGCAAAAAAATCAATGACAACAGGCTTTTGAGATTTAAGCACTACTGCATCGAATTGATCTTCTGCAAGATGGATAACCGGAGAATTTGGTACAACAGTATCTTTACCAAACATACTTCCCATTAAGCAAACAATAACAATATTGCTTACAAACAGTGATTTTTTGATGGATAATAACATAAGAACCCCTTCTGTTTAGTGGATAATATTGCATATAAGTGCATAAAAATAACAATATTAAACATTATTGTCAAAAGATTTTATGATTTAGTTTAAAATTACTGTTCTGTGCTTTTTTTAAGGATTTCCAATATTAGCTTTCTATTCTTTACACATTTATCTTTTGGCATCACTAACCCTGAAAAATCCATACCTTCTTTTGCTAACTGTGCAACAACCCAGGTAGGCTCAGGAAGTGTTTTAATCTTTGAAGCCCATTGGGCAGCAGTATTAAGTTGTGCAGATTCTGAAATCTTTACAATAAAATCTTTTTCTTCCCTAGTAGAAAAATCTGTAGATATAGAATTTAAAACAGTGTCCATAAGCTTGTTAGTATCGAAATTTATACATGAACAATCTTGTGTAAGCCTTATTGTCATTCGCGACAACCACAATGTTGCAATTTCTTCATTTCTATCATGTACTGCTTTTGCAAAAATTCTAATTATGGAAGGAAGATCGCCCACCTCTGCCTTTTGCAATATTGCTAATCCAGCTAATACAGATGGATTAACTTCTTTTATATCTTTTGCTTGTGCAGCACCAACAATCATTAATAATACGAAGATACTCCGTTTTGATGTAATCATAAAAATTCCTTAAATAGGTTTCTAAATTCTTCTAGAATTCCTGCGTATTCATCAATTCTGAAACGTCGGGTATTAACTTATTGCAGCGTTGAAAAAAAATGAAATTACAAATTTGTAGAATAGAGCAAATTCATTTTTTTTGCCAGCATCTTCTAAAAGAACTAATTTTGAAACAGGTAATTGCTCAATAATCCAGGTAGCTTCATTAGGAAAATCCTTATTGGAAGCCCAGGTAACCGCAGAATTCCATACACAAGTAGCCTCATGCGTGGTGCTTATACGTTGTATGCTCTTTTCAATGAACGCTCTTTCTTCAACGGAAAAATCCTTCATTAATAATGTATATATTGTTTCAAAAAATTCAAAAAACTTTTGAGTATCAAAATTTATATGCGTACAATCTTGTGCAATGCGTACTGCCATGCGAGATCCCCACAAAATTAGCTCTTGCTCATTTTTATCGTCAACAGCCTGCCTAAAAATTTCGACCATTGCGGGAACATGGCCAGCTTCCGCTTGTTGTAGTACTGATGCATCAACGACGTCGTTGGCTCGCGCAACACCAAACGTTACCAATAGTATGAAAAAAATCTGTTTTGCGTTAATCATTATAAACCTCTCAAATAATAATACGTTGATAATATGTTAATTACTTTTGAGTGTACTTGAAGAAATAAAAAACACAAATGGGTATCGGTAAATGCGACAATCCTATTTCTAACTGAATTTACTTGTTTAATATATGAGAAAGGGCATGCAAGGTTACTCCATGCGCCAGCATATTTGATACGGGAAGAAATAGTGGCGATGACAATGCATCAAAGGCAAACCAGCGCCATTCGGTACATTTTTCAGGCTCTAAGAGTTGCGGCTCGCCACCGATATACTCACCGATCATAAAAATAGTAATATAATGCTTTTCCTCTGCAATAAAAATATCGTTGGTAACCGGCCCCATAGTAATAGTGCCGAGCACAAGCCCTGTTTCTTCCAACGTTTCTCTTGCGCGCACAATCTTGAAAGCCTTCACCGAATTCCAAGTGCCCGCCAGGAGGAGACCAGGTGCCATCACCATGAGCATTTTTTCTTTTGCCCAGTAAAATAGTATTGTCCTTAAAAATCAGTACGCCAACACCAACACGAGGAAATTTTTTTATTACATTCATAACAGTTTTTGTTTCGCTTTTTATTATGTGCATGTTCTTTACTGTATATCAAAATTTACGCAATAACAATTGCTAAAAAATTATGCGCGCGGATGTTTTTTATCATACACTTTACGCAAATAACTGGTTTCTACATGCGTGTAAATTTCAACCGTTGAAAGATTTTCATGCCCCAATAAAAGTTGTAACGAACGCAAGTTGGCACCACGCTTCAACAAATGCGTTGCCAATGAATGACGCAGTTTGTGTGGTGAAATTGCCGTAATTCCTGCGCGTATGCACATTCTCCGTAAAATAATCCACAGTGATTGACGCGTAATCGGGTTTGCGCAACCACCGTAGAGTACTGGAAAAAGACACTCAACCGGCTTTCCATAGCGCTCGGTAAATTGTTTATGAATAGTTTGTAAGTATTGTTGTAACATTGCTAGCATGGCAGTGCCCAAAGGAACCATTCTGCCTTTTCCACCCTTACCGCGCACCGCAATAAAACCGGTATCAAAATGAATATCAGCTATCTGTACATTCGTTAATTCACTAATGCGCATGCCAGAAACATATAATAATGAAAGCATAGTTTTATTGCGCATACCGTGTGCTGAAGTATCTTGTTCTGCTACTAAAAACAGCCGCTCAACTTGTTCTTCACTCAAATAATGCGGTAATTTCTTTTCAATTTTTGGTAATACTAAATCAATAGCTATGTCAGGCCAACCACACGCTGCATGTGCCCATTTAAAAAATGATTTTAATGAAGAAATTTTACGCGCCATACTACGAGCGCTTATTTTTGAATCTTTTAAATGACGTAAAAAACTTTTTACATCATCAATCGTTATTGTTTCGAAACTCTTTTCTTGTTCTTGCAAAAAAGCAACTACCTGTTCAATATCGTTCTTATACGCAGCGACCGTGTTAAGAGAAACTCTTTTTTCTGTTAGTAGATATACTTCAAATTGTTGAAGAATATTCATGCAATAAGCTCCTTATAGATTAAAATTCTATTTCGAGCCTTACCATAGCAGAAAATGGTAATTATCAGCAACTTATTGCATTAATAACAACTATTGTCAAAAAGGATGTAGTAATTAAAAATATATTGTTCTTTAACAATACATTTACTGCCTGCCAGTTGGCTTATTATCATCTTCATGCCATTTTTCCGCGTTCAGTAACCCTTCAATTGTTTCAGCCCATTCTAAAGATTTTTTACAAGAAGGACGATGTGGATCATTCTGAGCTTCTTGAGCTTCATCCACTCCGTACAAGCTTCTCTTTTTATTCGCATAAAATATGCTCATATTTGTAAAAAATCTATATTTTCTATCCCATGTTCCACAGCCACATGCCTCTCCTACTCTATCAGCTTCCGCTTCTAAAGAACGTGCAAACTTGTTAAAAGATTCTGAATGTACTCCTAGTCCTAGTATTTTGTGTAAAAATACTGGCACCTTACTTCTTTCTTGCAATATCTTTGAAATCAAGTTTTTTTGAGCGACGTGTCTCTCTTGTGCATGTACCATTTCATGTGATAACACAGCATCTTGTTCGGCCAGTGATACATCATCAAAAAAACCTTTGCCTAAATAAAGCGCAACGTTATGACGAGAAGTATTAAGTACACCGTGCTCATCAAACCGATCGAATTTAGAATATATAGCGGCTCCATTAGGAATTGATGATACATTGCATTCGATTGTACCTATATTGTTCGCCTTTTGATGTTTTAAATGAGCATTAATAATATCCACGATGGACTGTTTTATGCCAGAACAACTTTGTCCGTATTCAGGAAGACGTTCTCCTTCTTGACTATATGCTTTAAGAGTATCATCTTGTTCCTTTAAAATAACATTTTTTTGAACAAACATGGTCAACACATCTTTGTCACTTAATGAATGTTCTTTGATCAAGTTATTTAAAGCCTTGTTTTGTTTTTGTTTTGCCACCCGTTTTACGCAATCACATACCGTTAGATTATTGTTACGCCAAACCTTAATAACAGCATCTGCATGCATTCCATAACTTCCATTTCTCTTAAACTCTTTGAGCAAATCACACGCAGCATATTTTCCTTCTAATGTTTCAGAAAATCTCATGCCAAAAACAGGTATAACATTAATAAGCATTATCAATAAATAGATAAAAAACATACAATTCCTCATTATTATAATAAAACCATATTTCCTACAATATACCACAAATAGAAATTATTTCAAGAGGGAAAATAGATTAAGTGGCTTTTCAAAAACGCTTTAGAATTCAAATTGGCCAATTCTTGTTGGCGCGCGATTTAGGTATATGTGAAAATATGTTGAGGCTAATATAATTAGGCTTTCTATGTTACAATTTAAGCCTGCAAATTGCTTTACTTAATGTCAAGACTGCTTCTCATCATTTTCCAAAAGTCGACACCGACATCCATATCGAACTAACTTAGGTATGCAATCAGATGCACAAGTACCCTTAAATTCCGTATCTATAATTACCGCATCCCCATTACTGCCGAAAATGTTATCATACCCTACATCAAAAGGAGCATCTCCTGCTAAATTCTCAAGATCTCTACAGGCACTTTCACTTATTGCACCGCACCGGTCTTCTCGATTTGCAAGAACTACAAATTCATAATCACTATCAAGCTCTATTTCTCCCTCCGCACCTGAATCTCTAACCCCCAGCTTGGCTGTATTATCAATTATTTTTAACGCCTTTTGGCCAATAATGTAGTTACCTGTTCTCAAGTCTCTAATAACAAGAAGTTTAAGCGGTAGACGAACATGGTGTAATTTTTTTTCTTCAATCACTTTTTGTAGTTTTGTAAATACAAAAAGCCTGTGAATGCCGAGGCCCTTATCTATAAAGTTTTCTTTAATAAATAATTGATCGTCCGAATCGAAAGTTCCATCAGAAGGAATAAATGATTTGAGAATAGTTTTGGCATGGTGTAACAGCCCTGCTGCTTCATCTATATGAACACCGGCATCCCAACCAAATTGTTTCCCCCTCTTATTATTCTCGGTGTAAATGAGCGCTTCTTTAAAATGCGACCATTGTTCGTCAGTCCATTTTTTATGCTTCTTGTAGCCTGATATCTCAATTGTCATGAACTCAGGTCTATCAAATATTTTTTTTAGATTTTTATCACCACTATCCTTTATTTCCTCTTTTGACATATAAAAATACATTTGACCAGCTGGAAGTTTATAGAGCTTGGTAATAGAAGTATCTTGCATGGTATTAAAAAGTTTCTTTTTCTTATTGTACTGATCAGCCTTTAATGCAATAATTCTGGGGTCACTCTGATCACTGGGTAAAAAATGGCAGCGCGTACTCTCATCGGTAGATGCTTTCAGAAAACTAAAATCTTTTCCGCTTATGCGGATATCCTCAATCCTTGCCCCCTTTAAATTGGTACATTCATTAAAACATGTATTATCAAGATTTACGTACGTAATTATAGAACCCTGAAGATCTGCCCCTTGCAAATCTGCATCCTTCAAGTCGGCACCATAGAGATCTACATTTTTAAGATTAGCATTTTTAAAATCTGCACCAACAAGGTAACAACCTCGGCATTTTTTATAACGCTCAAGAAATTCTTTATTTTTTTTAACACACTCTTTTTTTTGTTCTTGAGACATATCTTGAACAGCATAGACAGAGAAATTTTTTTCTGTACGACCCACCGAAAAAAGACGGGAGTAAGCATAACTCAAGACAGCTGTACTTGCTGTAACCAACGCAAGTCTGTTTTTGATAATATTTACCATGCCGCATGCATCACCCTGAACAAGTATGACAAGGGGCAAAATAAAGGTTTTTATTTTTAATTGTTTTGACATAGTAACCTTTTTTTAAATTTGAAAGCAACACATTATAAATCCTCCTTGTCTATTTTTCAGTATTTTAAGCATGTTCCCAGCATATATTTATTTTTTATGCTGGGCAAGATCCTAATTGTTTGTCTGTTAACGCAAAGTGATAAGTTCCTAGCCCTGTTGAAATACTTGAAATGCGATTTAATATCGGCTTTGAGAGAAAATCAATAATTCTATACGTTGTTACAGAGAAACCTAATAAACCTATTAGAGCTAACCCCTGTACAGCTTTAATTTTAAATGATGTACTTGTTGGTTCTGGGGCCATGCTTTGTTTTGCCATGATCCAGCAAAATCGACTTCATTGCAATAGGATCACCGTATATTCTGTTATTGCCCTGGTACCCGAGAATGTCTAAAGCGCTATTTTCATTCACATCTTTAATATTAGGGTCAGCGAAGTGGGTTAATAAAAGCTCAATATGATTCTGAAAATCACCGGAGGATTCTACTGCCCAACGCAAAGCGGTCCTCCCCAATTTGTCCTGAAGATTCGGATTAGCGCCTCGATCTAATAAAAATTTAATCATGGCGCTATTATCCACTAGCTTGGGAAAATCTACTGTCTGATAGTTCCACTCACTAGTCTTGATATAACCCGCACGAATACAAGCAATCATTAATGCAGTTTTTCCCTTATTATCCTGTGCATTAATGTCAGCACCACGCTCAAGAAGTAACGTAGCCATTTTTATAGCAGCTGCAATACCAGCTGATATTTCATTTTCTGGTATGCCGTACCGATGTGGAATACCTCCTGACACAATGCTCATTAATGGCGTTCCGCCACTCAAAGAATTTGCTACATTTGCATCAGCGCCATTCTCAAGAAGAAATTCAATTGGAGGAACATAAGGAAATCTCTTACAGGAGTATAACAATACTGTGTCTCCTCGATCATCTACGTCATCTACGTTACGCATACCCTTACAAAATAAAACACCTGAATAAAAACAACGACATGTCCGAATAAAGGTATCCGCAGTAAGATGCTCATACCCCTTGAGAACTTGTTTTGTATCAGAAATACCACCTGGCCACAATGCACGCTTGACATAGGCATAGATACTTTCGCTTGTTTCTAAAAAAATATTTTTTAATGTTCCATTTAATTCATATAGCGTAAGTAGAGTACCTATTCGATCATTGAATGGTTTTAATTGCTGTAATGTACTGTTTTTTACCGTATCAGTTATACCCTTAAATTTTTTGTTTACCCTACTAAGTTGATACAATGGACCGATAGATTCATACAAGTCGGGTAGCGTTCCAGCTGTTACAAGCTTTTCAACATCTACAGTATGAAGAATAATATGTTTTAATACGTCATCAGGTATTTCTACGATCGATAGTTTCTGACGTAAACTTTTTTGAGGAATCTTTTGAATGTGAAGAATACCCCCCAAAACATCATTCGCTTGTCGCCATTGTTGCAAGGAAATTAATGATTTTTTTTGCATATTATAATCAAACGATCTGTTCTTGAAATGATCATTATGCAAATATTGTATTGTTGGTATCACTTCAGACATTTGAGAAAATGCATCAGTGGTCAAAATCACAAAAAATATGAGTATCTTAAAAAACATGCGCAAACCATTATTAATAAAAATAAAATGCTTAACCTATAGATTATAGTATAGTATTAATTTCAAATAATAAAGTTTACTTGTCCTAAAAAATATGTGCCTGTTTACTCAATAATTGAAAAAATTACGATAGTTGATTCTATTAATATGAACGCGCTATCAAAATATCAGACGGGCTCGCTTTGTTACAATTAAAACAAGTATCAAATGTTTTTTCTTTCAACAAACAGCGTATGGTTGCTTTTGCTTCTTTAATAATTTGTTCGCATGCGCTATCGCGGCACCATCCGGTTTGATAGAAACCACCTTTATGTTCAAGATCATCTTTAAATTCGGTAAATTTCGCTCGTTTGTAGATCATTGCCTGTAAACGGTCATATGCACGTTTAAATAACTCTTGGTGTATAAGATCAAAACGTTTTTGTAAAATATCAGGAACGGCATTCAACGGTACTGCCTCTTTAGCAAGCCCAAGGCGATCGCTCATGATAACGACACCATTAGCAACATCACGCGGGCCAATTTCTATGCGCACCGGCACCCCTTTTAATTCCCATTTATAAAATTTTGCACCTGGTGTTTCATCGATACGATCATCAACTTCAACCGTTATACCGCGCGAACGAATTGCCTCTGCTATTTGATAGGTGATGCGTAAAATCTCTGATTGATCGGTATCTTTTTTTACAATAGGAATAATAACCACCGGTATCGGCGCTACTTTTGGCGGCATTATCAACCCTTTTTGATCACCATGTACCATAACCACGGCACCAATGGAACGGGTAGTGAATCCCCAACTGGTTAAATACGGATATGATTTATTACCAACGCGATCTTGGAACATAATGCCAAAACTTTTTGCAAAATTTTGTGAAATAATATGTGAAGTACACATTTGTAAGGCTTTGCCGTCTTGCATCAAACCTTCTACCGTATACGTGCGATCGGCACCGGCAAATTTTTCACTTTCCGTTTTTACACCAGAAATTATCGGGATTGCTAAATAATTTTCATACAAGTCAATGTATTCATCAAGCATTAATAATGCTTCAGATTCTGCTTCTTGCGCCGTCTCATGCGCGGTATGCCCTTCTTGCCAAAAAAATTCACAGCTTCGCAAAAATGGCCTTGTGCGCATTTCCCAACGAACAACATTTGCCCATTGATTAATTTTCATCGGTAAATCGCGCCATGATTGTATCCATTGCGCAAACATATAATGAATAATTGTTTCTGAGGTTGGGCGAACGACGAGCGGTTCTTCAAGTTCTTTGCCACCTGCATACGTAACAACGGCTAATTCTGGGGCAAAACCTTCTACATGCTTTGCTTCTCGCTCTAAAAAAGATTTTGGAATAAGAAGCGGAAATGCAGCGTTTTGATGGCCAGTATCTTTAATTTTTTTATCAAGAATAGCTTTAATATTTTCCCATAATGCATACCCATAAGGACGAATAACAAATGATCCTCGAACCGGCGACAAATCAACAAGCTGCGCCTGATAAACAACATCATTATACCAGTCAGAAAAATTGGTTGTTATAGAAGGTAATGTATTATTCATAAAAATAGTAATTCCTTATGTTGGGAATAGCAAACAGGCCCAGGGTATTTTATTTTCTATAAAAATAGAATACCCTAGAACCATTATAAAGTAAAAAAGTAGGATATTAATGAAGTTAAACACTTATTATTGGACATTATTACTGATGAGTTTTTTTATGACAACTAATACCTCTGATAAAAAACGTGATCAAACAACCACTATTGAAGAAATGAAAAAAATAGTTGAAGAAGTTGTATCCGAACGAGATTGGGCGCAATTTCATTCTGCAAAAAATTTAAGTATGGCTCTTGCAGCGGAAGCAGCAGAATTAATGGAAATTTTTATGTGGTGTGATAACAAAGAAAGTTCTGCCGTTTTAGAAAAAAAACGGACCGAAGTTGAACATGAACTTGCTGATATTTTGATCTACGCACTTTCTTTTGCAAACCGCTGTGATATTGATTTGGCCAGCGCATTGTTACAAAAAATGGAGCTCAATAAAAAAAAATATCCGGTTGATAAAGCGCGGGGCAAATCTGATAAATATACTGCGTATCAATAGTTTAATCTTTTTTAGAAGAATTTCCCTTGGGCATCAATACTGCCAAGGTATATCCGATCACTCCCGTTATTGCATGAACTGCATTAGGCAACTCAATGTTATTAACTCTAATATTCTGTTGAGCATATTGAGCAGTAAGGAATGTTGTGGAAGTTATAATTCCTTTGCGAATTTTTTTTTCATTATCACAATCGGATAATATAGACCTATCCTTTACCACTTGATATAAAAGCATTCCTGCATAATTAATCGTAAAAGACGCTGTTATTTCTACACCAACTTGACACCAAAAATCAGGGCTTATGCAGGTCCGAATAAAACCTACATCTTTATATTGTTTTTGAGGTACTGCATAACTATCAAACGGAAAAATAAATAATATGCTTAATAACATACTGCGATAATACACAATAATTCCCCCCATAATAAATCAATATCTATTTTAAAATAATTATAAATTTAAACTATTTATATATGGGCGTCAAATATTGATGAAAATTAAATACTGCATTAATTATTATGTTTTATTTTATTAACTTTATACGTAGATTGTCTTTTGTTGCTTCTGCAATCATGAATCCTATAATAGCCACTGCTGCATGGCCAAAGACACCCAAGCTATTATTCTCGTGTATATACAAAGGCAAGAACACTGCGATGGAAAATAGGGAGGGCTGCCATACATGAGCTGAAACATTAGCTGGTTTTGACTCTAAAAGTAAGTCCCTTACTATATGGGCGGTAAAGCAGGTGCTAAGTTCCATGCAAAAATCTTTACTCACGATTTTTATTTTTTCCCATTGCCCAGTAAGTTTAGTTCTAACGTTCGGTTCACTACTTTCTGAATGCAACGGAAAAACAAACAACATACTCAATGCTACTGCACGATAATGCATAATAACTCCTTTTACGATAACCTTAAATACATGTGAAAAAATAACTATAAACCTAAATTATTTCTGTATGAGCGTCAAATATGGGTAAAAATCAATTCCATATTAACTCATATCGCACGAACATACACTTCGTATTACGCTTTATCTGAAGTATCTGAAAAACATGATTTCATCATTACAGCAAGCGAAAACCCTATAAAATTTGCTGCTGCATGCCCAAAACCTCCCAGATTATTCTTCTCATGCACATATACCGGGAAAAGTATTGATGCAATACAAGGAACACCCCTGATAATATCCCCTCCAACTAAAGAACCTTTGTAGGCAACCTCCAATTCTTCCATTTTTTTTTCAAATAGCAACCTCCCTGAATGTGCGGTAAAAGATGTGCCAACTTCCATAGTAAAATCTTTTGTCATTTGCCATCGGCTAATTTTTGCGTTTTTTTCATTAATATTTTCTGAGTGTACAGGAATCACAGCTAACAAGCTGCCCAACAGTATCATACTAACAAAAATCATGTATTTCCCTTCATGAAAAATTTTAACGTACAGGTTCAAAAAGCATTGGTAACTGTATACTATTTATGCAAAGAGTGTCAAATATACGTAAAAAATTTGCATTAAATTTAATGTAATAGTATTGAATATATTCAATACCAGTTGATAATATAAAAATGACGGTAAAAAATTATAAAAAAAAGGAGAAGGTCTATGTTGTTAGATTGGGTTATAATTTTTTTCATTATTGCTTTAATTGCAGGCTTTTTTGGGTTTTCTGGCATAGCCGGGGACAGTGCTCAAATTGCAAAAATATTATTTGTTCTCTTTCTGATTATGTTTGTAATATCCTTGGTACTACGCACAACAAATCGTCCTCCGAACCCATAATAGTCAGAAATATAATTTGTATAGTAGAGAGAAGATTTTACTTGGCATAGTGTCATATCAAGTAAAATCTTGCATACTTTTTTTTCATCATCGTATACTAGTTGATAGGGATACGAGGGATATATGAAAAAAAAATATACTGCTACCATAGTACTTATCTGTATATATTCATCTATACTATCGTCTGATCCAACAGAACCACATTTTATGATACGAAATTTTATTGCCTATAATAGTGAGCAAACTATAGCCTATCTTTTTGCCCATGGATTAGGCGCAACGCAACAGCAAGCAATCACTCTTTTTGCACATGTACGCGAAAAAGATCTCTATAATGATAGTTATATTTATAATCCTTTTTGGATCATCGATGATCCTATCGTTCTTTTTGATTTTCCAGATGCAAAAGATAGAGAAAATGAATATCGACAACAATATGTTAATTTGGGGCAAAAGCAGGATATGCAACGTTTTGATTTAGCCTATCATAAGGCAATGAATGAACTCCCTCATCATAATTTTGTTTTCGTTGGTGTATCTCGTGGCGCTGCAACAACTATAAATTACGTTGGGTTATACAAGCCACAAAAGGTACGTGCTCTTGTGATAGAATCATCATTTGACAGTATAACAACCGTTGTAAAACATCTCTTGAAAAGATTCTATATTGATTGGTTACCATTCTCAACGGAAATTGGGCTAAAAATAGCGCAAGCACAATTTGCCAATTTTGATACTGAGGGAATTTTTCCGAGCGCTACCATACTTAAGTTACCGCCTTCTCTGCCTATTATTTTTGTTCATTCACAAAAAGATCGTGTTATTCCTATTAAAAGTTCTCGCACCTTATACGTGGCACTTAAAGCATTGGGATATCAACATGTATACTTATTGGAATTAGAAGCCGGTCTCCATGGAAAATTAATGCTCGGATCAGAAGCCTCCACGTATCAAAATGTGGTACATGCTTTTTACAAAAAATATCATTTACCGTACAACCATGAGTTTGCCCGTTTGGGGGATCCACTTTTGGCATTATGCCAACCGTCAATTGCCGAAATTATGTATCGATTAAAAAATAAAAAAAGTATCTCTACAACCTAGTAACCTATTGTTTCATCTTAGCCGATACGAATTTCTACCGATATTTTTTTAAGAACAAGTCATTGGTATGTCAAGCGTAGCACAAACTTCTTTGAGAAGTGCTGGAACTATGTTAGTATCTCCGATGCCAATAAGAGATCTAATACATGAACGTTTAGTGCTGATGCCCAAATGCTTTGATTCTAACAATTGCAAGAAGCGATAAACATTTTTTTCTGAATTTAATGCATTAAAAAACCAAGCTTCAACCTTACTAAAATGCTTATTCCATTCATAATAATTCTCATCTATACCGGAATCAGAAACTATACGTATATCATCTAGATCAGAAATTACAGCTTTACTAATTCCCCAGGCAACATCGGCATTGTTCATTAAAATATGCTTAATATTAGGATGTATATCCAACGTTTCTAAACAATTTTTGTCTACTAAAGAACGCCCCAATTTAAGGTAAGCATCTTCTGCTGAAATACTCTTACATAATGCTATAATGGTTTCATCGCATTGTAAGGTTCGATTGTTCTTGAGCATACTGATAATAGTATCAATTTTCGCTTCATCATTATCTAAACGAGATGAACATAAATCATGCATAGCTAATTTATGGGATTCGTTATTGAAATATCCTGTATTATAGGGATTTGGTACGAGACCTTGTAGATACATACTGTTCTGCACTTCTAACGATGCTATATGAGTATTTTTATAGTGATTGGCGAGATCTTCCGAAAGGGTTTTCCCCAAATTTCGACTATAAACGGAGGATTTTGATGCATCACTTGGTAGTTTAATATCGGTATGTCCTGGCATAAAGCGTAACAGAAGTTCTTTTCTCGATGCTTGGGAATTACAATACGTAAAGGTTATTGTAATCTGAGCTTCATTATCATCCTTAACATCATCGGCAACAAACTCCACGGTTCTTTTGTTATCGGATAACTGCTTGCCCAATTCATCTAATGTTGTTGCATTAGTATTTAAAAGGTAGTTTGTTAGATTAATGAGATTTGATATACGACCATTAAGATCATAATTGCCTTTTTTATATTTTAGAAAATCATGCCCTGAAACCATATTCATCCAGGCTTGACCAACATTTTTATCGCTAACCTCAGATAATGAAGCATGATCCGTATAAAATTGTTTAAGTTTTTCATGTGGGTTGATGTTATCGGGAAGCATGGTCAAATCAAACGTTGTTGATCCTGGTCTATAGCACAACCAATTGAAAATATTATGCATAGAGGCCTCCATACAATTAGGAGTAGAAGCTTGATTTCGATATGAGTATAAACTTAGTTCAACTCGTGATGGCATTGCCATTTGTTTCTCTTTAACGATAGTATGGACGGTTTGCTCATAATGATCTTGCGACGTTACAAATTTTTGCTGCTCATTGTTACTCCATTCGCAAGGAATTTTTTGCAAATCATCTACATAGGTATCAAGGTCGGTATCCGTGTACATGGCATCAACGTACTGTTCATGGCCATCTTTAATAACAGGCGTGTAGGTACTAATGTTATCAAAATACTGTTTAACTTCATCTTTTTTTTCAGCCTTTTTATACAAAAAACCATTTAAAATCGAATGGACCGTATAAGGCAAATAACGACTTGTTTGATTTGTTGGATCACATTCATCAGCTGATTGCGCAATAAGAGAAATAAGATTATGTACTTTCTTTTCTGAAAGGGCTTCGCCTTTATTTTTTTCCTTGTGCGTTGCACGCCATTGTTTAGTAATGGCATCAATAGTTTCAGGCTTCTGTAATGAACCGTTTTCTAAGGCACCTACGATAGTTCCTAATACCGCAGGCGTTAGTGATGATCCCGGCAGTGATTTATTATTAGTAGGTTTAAACTCTTCTCCATGTGCATGAAAAAGACCTTTTCCTGTGGCCCCTAACAATTGCACCATAGCATCGTTTTTATTGCCATAGGTATATAAATTTTTTAAATAACCACTTTCTATGAAAGCGGCTCCATGTACAGGAGATAGATGTTTTTTGGTATCATGCAAAGAGCTATAGAGCCCTTTTAATTGGTCTATGTGTAGAAATCGGTTAAAATTACCAAAACTCATGTTTTTTACCCCTAAATGCGAAAAATTTGGGGGTATATGAGCAAAATTTCCTGATTTAGACCAATTAGGCTTATAGCTTACCATGGGTTTTAAGGTTCCCATACCAGCTAAAAGGGAAAAAATTACTATTTTTTGAATTTTCATAAAAACCTCAGAATAAATACCTTTTTTACTATTTATCTTTATTTCTATTATTAATTATATTATATTGGTCAAAAATTTCAAGGGGGGTGATTATTAGGTATATTTTTTGCACAATCCCCAAAAATCTACTATTCTTTTCAGGGTAAAAACACGTAAAAAAAAAGGAACATTATGCAACGATGTATTAATATTTTGCTGTTATTGCTGACAACATCCATTAATGCAATGGACGAATTCCCATTAGACCCTAGATGCAAGAAAATAGTAGAATCATTTGAAAAAACACCGTACAACCAAATTCATCAAGCGAAAATCCCCTCGCTGAAAGAATTATGTTTGCCAGTTATCCCCGAAGTTATTGCCAAAAAATGCCGCCTCAAAGAAAATACTTTTTATGAAGATTACTCCGAGGCAGACAAGCAAAAAATTGGTAACGTTATGCAACAAATTCCACGTGAACTTCATCAGCCAATAATTTCTGCATGTTTGTTGCCAAATTTTAAAAAAAAACCTGAAACCGTGGTGCTTGATGGTACCTTCAGAAATGTTTCACCTAATCACACCTATATATGCCTCGCTCTAGATAAAACACTATCAATTCTCGACACAAAACAACATTATAATGTTGTTAAAAGAATTACATGCAATGAGTATTGTAGAAGTGCGGTATTTTCAGAAGACAGTAATTCCCTAGCATATTTATCGTTACAATCGTTATCGGTATATGATTTGGTTAGTGAACAAAATAAAAAAGTAATTAACAATCTTCCTTTGGATTTATTTGCATTTAATAATGTAGAAATATTGGCAGCTAATAGTGGTAAGCTATCACTATGGAATTTCAAAGACGATATGCCATCTTCTCGCATCCATGATCTTACATTCGTTAAAAAATCAGTCTTTTGTACCAATAATAGATTAGCGTTTATTAAGTGGGCGAATAAATGCATTACCATATTGGATATAGATGCAAATACATTGAAAATACTTAAAGGTCATACCGATGATGATATTCATGATCTTAAATCGCATAACAAAGATTTTAAAACAACGCTGGCATCAGCATCAAAGGATAAGACAATACGAATATGGAATATTGATAAAACCGGAGGTGACGAATGTATTGCTATTTTACCACAACTTTCTTCTGCGATGGATTTTAACCCAGATGGAACGTTGCTCATAGCAAGTTACGACAAAACTATGTATCTATGGAACATAGCAACACAAGAGTGTATAGCTTCGTACACTGATCAAAATATTTACCCAATTCATTTTATTTCTTGGGCTCATAATGGAAGTTCTATTATTATTACGCATGACAAAGATAAACCCACCTACCCTAGCACACTGTATACATTTAATATCCCCTACGCTGCGTTAGGTAATTATCTTGCACAACTAAAAAAATCTCAAGAAGACATTCTATGAAATTATTAATTCAGCTTTTGCTCATATTGTTAACAATACCGATACATGCAATGGAATTAGCCAAATGTTCTCAACAAGGCCAAACAATCCCCTCACTCAAAGATTTGTGTTTACCGGTTGCTCTTAGAATTATTGAAAACAACTATCAGCGTTCTTATGAAACGTTACATAATATTATGCAACAAATCCCCCAGGATCTTCATCAACCAATAATTTCTGCATTTAATACATTAGCACCTGACGATTTTAATCATAAGGAAAAGTGTCTGGCTATTTCATCCGATCATGATTATGCATGTTTAGCTAATGATGAAAAGCTATCAATTCTTGGTATAAGAGAAAACAAGCTCATTGCAAAAATTCCATGTTCGGGGCATATAGAAAGTGCTCTATTTTCAGACGGAAAACCTTATATAGCCTATATAACACCCGATCGACAATCATTTACTGCACAGTTATTGCATATAGGTACTTTAACAACGCGCGTAAATAATATAATTGATATGACCAATGAAAAATTTTTTACTTTTGATAATACGTCTTTACGTTTGCAGGCATTCAATAATTCAACATTATTAGCAACCGATTTATTTGCAACCGATAACGATCACCTCTGGATCTATGATTATGAAACGGATCAAAATTTGCGTAAGTATGATATTAAACGTATCGATCGAGCAATTTTTTGTAATAATAATACTATAGCCTATACCAACTGGCATAATCAGAATATCAACCTTTTTAACATAGATTCGGGTAACAACATAAGAACAATAGAACATCCTAATATTTTTATTCATAGTCTTAAGGCATATAACGATAATATTACACTATTACTGGCGTCGGTATCAGAAGATCAAAAAGCACGCATATGGGATACTGATAAACCTGAAGGCGAGGAATGCATTGCTACATTAGAACATTCATCGCCTGTTTTTGCACTATGTTTTAATCCTTCTGGGCAATTAATAGCAACGGGCGGTAAAAACTCTATTTACCTTTGGGAGATAAACTCTAAACAGTGCATAGCCTCTTATACCTATGATACTAATAACACATTAATTAATTTCATTTTTTGGACTCGTGATAACGCTATAATTAGTAACCGCAGAAGAAGCAAAGAAACATCAATAATAAGTAGATTAAAAGTCCCTTATATTATATTAGGTCATTATCTTGCCACCTTAAGCAATTCTGAACAAAAAAAATTAATGTAATAGTTCTTCTTTTCATGTTTATAATTCTGTAGTACAATCTGAGCCGTCTCTAAAAATAAAGTGTTTAATCAAAGGAACATCATGAAGTTGCTCATTCAGCAGATTGTAATACTTCTTATCCTGACAATACCTATGTATGCAATGGAATTGGCCCCGCAAAATCACAATAAAATACCATCACTCAAAGATTTATGTTTGCCTTTTATTCCCGAGGTTATTGCAAAAAAATGCAACCCTAAAAGCACCTATCATTCTTTGGAAAATAAGCAGATTCTCGACAGTATCATGCAAAAAATCCCCAATGACCTTCATCCAAAAATCATTTCTGCCTGCGCGGTACCCACTTTAAAAAAACGTCCTAAAGATCTTATACTTCCATTAGAAACCAACACACTAAGAGCAATTTCATCAAACAATACCTTGGCATGCTTGACTCATGATCGAACATTATCAGTTATTAATATGCACGATAATACGGTCATTAAAGAAATTACCTACGATGCCCCAATCATCGATGCTTTATTTTCAGATGATGCTAAGTATGTAGCCTGTTTATCAAACAAATCAATGACGATGTATGAGTTGGGCGGTGAGTGGAATCAAGAAATATGGGATACAAAAAAAAGTAACGTACTTGTTAATTTAGATGGATTTAAGTTACATGCATTCAATGGTAAGGCACTATTAGCAACGAGCCCTACTGAAACGGACATATTTGTACGTTGTACTAAGCACTTTTCTCGCCTTATCTATCCTTTGCACGATGTGAAAAAATCCTTTTTTTGTAGCGACAACCTATTGGTATTGAGTTTTAAAAAAGATTATTCTCCCGGGATGATCGCAGTTTACGATGTAGCGTTAGGGGAAAACATCAAAACACTTAATGACCATACAAAGGCGATTAGTGATATTAAGGGATATAGCAACAATAATACAATAGTACTGGCTTCGGCATCGAAAGATAAAACAGTGCGAATATGCGATATTAGTAAACCCAACGGCAAAGAATGCATTGCCACATTAGAGCATATTTGCGCAGTTGATGCACTATGTTTTAGCCCTAACGGAAAAGTAATGCTGACGGGCATAAATGATAATTCAACAATCTCCCTATGGGATATACAATCTGAACAGCGTATCGCTTCATATACCTATAATGATGATACTATTCCATCATTAAGGTCTTGTTATACTTTTCAGCTGCCCACTGATTTTATTTCATGGTCCAGTGATGGGAACTCTTTTATTGTTAAACGTGGGAAAAATCATGCTATCGCCCGATTGAGTAGTTGGAAAATTCCTTATGCAATCTTAGGTCGTTATCTTGCTACCTTATTACCTGAGAAGGAAGCCTAACTATCAATCCGAACCGTGTAAAAAATAAAAGGTAAAGGAAATACGCTATGAAAAATAATCTATGGTTACTGATAAGTATATTTTGTTCACCGCTCTACGGTGTTATTCAAAAAATAGCAATAACTGATAAAAGTTTTGAGTTACTGAAACCTTCATTAGCCCAATTCCATTCCGAATCTCGTGCATATGCATCTAAAGTCAGTGAACCGAATCACTATCCATCTGTTGAGCGATTAAAATCAAAATTACCCAGCATAGCACTTTTTTTGGCACGTTTTACATTAGCTGATTCAAGCACCTGCTATTGTACTTTTGAAAATGATAACGATATCAATCAGTTTATAAAGCAGAAAGATACATGGCGTACTATTCATTGGTATTATCTGAAAACTGACTTCCTACACTACTGTAAAAATGGATTACATAAAAATTTATTGTTGGTCAGAGATAAAGATGGTTTAGTAGTTATCGATCAAAAATCTTCGTTACTAGTAAGTAAGTATTAAATACAAAAAACAAAGGAATGATGTATGAATAATACCGCTGTTGTAATACTATTAACTATATTGTGTTCACCGTTGTGTGCAACCATCAAAGAGGCAGATATCACTAACGATAATTTTACATTACTGAAATCATCATTAGTAGAATTTCATAACACATCTCATGCATCTCATACATCTGAAAACTTGTCTTCATCCCTCGTTCCATTACAATCGGAAGCAAGGGTGTTTTTGGCGCGAGTTACTACCTGGGATTTAAAGAACCATTATTTTACGTTTAATAATGGCGATGATGTAAAAAAACTTATCGAAAATAAAAGTACTTGGTGCGCTATTCATTGGTATTATTTAAAACCGGATATTCAAGTGTATATTAATTACAAAGATAATATGCACCCAGACTTATTGGTATTTAAAGAAAATAACACATTAAAAGTTATTAATAGAAATACACGGTTAAAAAGTAAGTACTAAATGCAAAAAAATAAGGGACGCATTACACGTCCCTTTGCTTATTATTAGTCAATAATAATTAGCTTTCGCTGCTGCTACCAAATAAATCTGTCAATATTCCTTTTTTTGGTGTTTCGGTAGCCATTTTACCGGCTGCTGTTGAATAACCCTTTTTGAAGGTATCAACTTCTTTTTGGTTTTCAGTACCAAGCTCTTGGGCCTTAGCTTTAAATTTATCCCAAAGTGCTACCCATTCTGCAGTTTGTTTATCATGTAATTTGATCATTTCTTCAAGTTCACGACTTAATAAATCTGCAACGTTTGCGCCGTTTGATTTAAATTCATCTAAGAATTTCTTTTTAAGTTCAAAGATTTCATTATGATGCTTAATCATCAAGTCAAATTTTGCATCATGGAAGTCCTTAGTAAAGGTCAACCAATCTTTTTTCTCTTTCTCAACGATATTAATAAACTTAGTTAAGTCAGATACTACCGTTGATAATTCAGCACCTTTTACCACCATTGGGGCAATAAAAAGCGCTACTATTAATAATAATTTCTTCATACATTACCTCTTTCTTTTTTTGTTACACATTTAAATTTTGCAAAAAATCATAATGTTAGATTAATAAGGCCTTTTTTTAACCCTATTATCTATTATTAATATACCACAAAAACCCTTTATAATTCAACATATTGCGCAATAGAATTAAATATTATTGACTTTTAAGATAAGAATAGGCTAGTTACCCATTTAGGGGCTTATATACATAGCCTGTAATTAATGGTATTATCGAGTAGATTTTTTTGATAATTAAAACGCGTTAAATCAGTATTTAAATAAGGTTTTTACTATGAACAAAGGCGGATTTTCTTGGCAAAGATTCTTAGGTATTTCTGCATTCAAATCAAGAATTTCACGGTACATAGGAATACCATTAACGCGGTCAGGGAGACAACGAAAAATCGGTGCTTTTATAGAACAGTACATAATCAAATTATTCAAGAAAAAATTGCAATAGTTAATTAGTCAGCATCTTTATCAAACGTAACGTGCTCATCAACTATTCTTATGCGCTGAATATCAATTGCTTTACCAGTTTGCGTATCAATATCAATATAAACGCCGGAAAGAAGCATCGGACCTTCTGTTTCCACTGAAAATTTTACCGGCATTTGCGTTAAGAAATTTTGAATAATTGGTTCTTTTTGCATACCGATCATGGAATTAAGGGCACCAGCCATACCAAGATCGGAAATATAGGCAGTCCCATTGCGGCAAGTACACGTTCATCGGCCGTTTGAATATGCGTATGCGTACCTACAACGCGCACTTACCTTACCATCAAGAAAATAGCCTAACGCCATTTTTTCCGACGTTGCTTCAGCATGAAAATCAACAATAATAATATTAGTGCTGACGAACGAATATAAGTTAACATTGATTCAACGGTTCTGAACGGGCAATTTAAATGTTCTCGCATAAAAATACGGCCTTGCACATTGATAACACCAACCGATATTCCTTCTTTGCTCAGAAAAGTTGTTACACCAACACCCGGACAATCTCCAGGAAAGTTAGCCGGACGCAAAAGATCTTTGTTGGTCTGCAAGATATTAATAAATATCTCGAAAATGCCAGATATGATTGCCGGAGGTAATAACATCAACGCCGTGATGTTTAAAAAAGCGCACCGTGCGCGGTGTAATACCGCGCCCATCATTGCGCTGCAATTTTCGCCATTGACAATAATACATCAATAGCATATTCTTCTTTTAATTGAGCAATATGTTTTTGAAACATTGCTCGCCCTGGTAGCGCCAACAATATCACCCAAAAATAATACGCGAACGTATTCATATGATTACCTTAGCATATTCTATTGATCGTTTTTCACGAATAACGTTAACTTTAATTTGTCCAGGGAATGACATTTCTTGTTCAATCTTTGCGGGCAACATCACGCGCTAAGGTTGCTGCTTTTTCATCATCCAAATGATCTTCTTCAACAATAATGCGAATTTCACGACCTGCTTGTAATGCATATGCTTTTTTAACGCCTTCAAATGAAGTTGGCAATCTCTTCTAATTTTTCAAGACGTTTAATATAGGCAGACAACGTTTCACGACGCGCTCCAGGCCGTGAAGCAGAAATAGTATCGGCAATCATAACAATCGGACCATAAATCGAAGTAAATGAAATTTCTTCATGATGTGCTGCAATAGCATTGACTACAAATGGATCTTCCCCGCAGCGTTTTGCAATTTCGCCACCAATTAATGGCATGAGGGCCTTCAACTTCTGCGCGTAACCGCTTTACCAATATCATGAAAAAGCCGGCACGTAAAGCTAAGCTGACCATCAAGACCCAATTCTTCGGCAATCATTCGAGCAAAAAGACCAACTTCTTTGCTATGAATTAAAACATTTTGTGAAAAACTGGTTCTAAAATGTAATTTGCCCAAGTAACGTGACAATTTCTTGATGTAATCCCTTGAAGATTAAACTCAAGGACAACTTCTTTGCCATATTCTTCAATCATTTCATCAATTTCTTTTTCGCATTGTGCTAACGGTTTCTTCAATGCGCGTTGGATTAATACGGCCATCAGCAATCAATTTTTCTAATGAGCGACGTGCAATTTCTCGTCGAATGGGATTAAATCCGGAAATAGTAATAATTTCAGGCGCTTCTCCAATAACAAATTCCATTCCCGTTGCCATTTCAAGAGATTTAATATTACGGCCTTCTTTACCAATAATGCGCCCTTTCATTTCTTCATTAGGTAAATGAACAACACCTGAAGAATGTGGGCCGACTTGGTCAGAAAGTATATCGCTGCATTGCGGTAACGATAATCTGAATTGCTTGATCTTTTGCCTTTGACGCGATTCTTCTTCAACTTTTTGAATCCATTTTTCGCTGGTTAATCGAACTTCAGCTCTCAAGCGTATTCAAAAAGTTCCTTTTTGCGCTTCATCACGAGTCATACCTGCTAATATTTTCAAGTTTACTAATTAATTCATTGTATAATGATTTAATTTTATTTTCATTGATCCGCAATTTATCATTAATCGTGATAAATTACGTTCTTTTTGCTGAATTTCTTGGCTTGATTCTTCAAGCCGCTGTTCTTTTTTTTCTAACGTTTCGAGCGGGTATTAACTTTATTGTTGAAAACGCTCTAACTCAAGTTCTTTCAGTTTTATTTCAAGTTCAAATTCATTACGGCGTTTATGCAATTCATCCTTAAGCTTTAAGAGTGATTCGCGACGCTCATTTTCTATATCTCTTTTAGTATTTTTAATAATCACATTTGAATCATTAATAATGCGTTGAGCGTGGCGTAATCTTCTCCTTGCAAACCAGAGAATACCAAGCCCTGTAGCAATACTGATAATTCCAAGAACTATCAACCATTCAGGCATAACTATAATCATAATAATCCTACTATTAATTTCAAAAAATCAACCTAACGTCTATTCTCATAGTACCATATTTTTATGCATAATACAGCATACATACCATAGTACATGGGCAAGACATCAGCATACAGCCAATAATAAATAAAGTAATACCTGCAATCATAAAAAAAGAAAGGAAAGAAAACGGCTATTTCTTACAACAACCCTGCAATTTCATGGTCAATAAAGCGCAATAAAGCATGTTCTTGATTTTTCATTTCATCTACGACAGCTTCCAATGCTATCAATTTAGTCGCTAATTGTAATGCGATTAATGAAATTACCTTATGAGCATCAAAACCTTGCTTCATATCAGAACCACTATTGATAAGGCTATTTATCAAATCAACTGCTTTTGCCAAGCGATCGGCAGGTTCGTCACTAATAATAGTATACCGTTGGTCACCAAGAGTAATAGTATATTTTTTTGCTTCGTTTACCATGATTTAACGTTGATCACTCATTAATGAATCAATACTTTTAATTAAATCGTCAACGATATGTTTAGTGCGCGTTTTTTCCTGTGTCAGCTCATCAATATTTTGATTATTATTAAGCAAGGCAGTTTCTACTGAATTCAACCTTTGCATTAACTCATCATTTTCCTGAAGTAAATGATCATTTTTTTTTGTTACATCATGAATTTTAGCAATGAGCTGTGAAATCTTTTCTTTAAGAGCTTCCAATGTTTCCATTCATTCTCTCCTTTTTTTATGATGCAACTCACTTTATATTTTTATTATCATACAAAGCTTAGTCTACTTATGCGTATTGAAATATGTCAAGTTATTGGGCTGCAAGTTCAACAAGCTTGGCGAATGCTTGTGGTTCATAGATCGCAAGTTGACTTAACATTTTTCTGTTCAAAACAATTTCAGCCTTTGATAAGCCACTTATAAACTTATTATAAGGCATGCCATGTCGCATTGGATGCCAATTCGCGTAATAAACAAAGATCGCATATCTCGTTTTAAGAGCTTACGTCCTTTAAAAGCAAAAGCTGTGCGCGCAACAATGTTTCTTGTGCACGTTTTAAATATTTTTACGTAAACCCCAATAACCTTTGGTTTTACTTAAGAGCTTTTATGTCTTTTTTTACTTACTAGTCCGCGTTTTACTCGTGTCATAATAATCCTTAGTATTTTCTATACAGTATTATTATCGATTAATAGGGCAGAAGAGGAATTTGCAATGACCTCTATCGCATCCATTAATATATAAATGCTCTTCGCATTCCTTGTTTCTTCTTAGCAGTTTTTTTAGTCATAAATGTCGTCTGCCAGCCTTTGCTGCCTTAAACAACTTACTTTTTAGTTTTTTAAATACGTTTACTAGCCCCAGAATGAGTTTTCATTTTTGGCATATTTAACCTTCTTGATGTATATTATTTCAAAAAATAAATTCTAGACCATAACGATGGACTTTTTGATTCTTTTTCCTGCAGGATGTTTCAGAGTCCCTCTTCTTTAAATGTCTGATTAATTTTTTCAAACATTTGTCCGCCACGTTCCTGGCTTGAAGCGACCTCACGGCCCTTAAACGACAAGGGTTATCTTAAGATATTTACCTTCTTTTAAAAATTGGGTACCTTGCTTTAATTTGGTCTGATAATCATGTTCACCAATCTTTGTACGCATCTTAATTTCTTTTACTTGAACAACCTTTTGATGCTTCTTTGCCTCAGTCTGTTTTTTCTTTTTGGCATATAAAACTTACCAAAATCCATAATTTTTGCTACTGGTACACCATCCGCCCAGTATCAGACACCATAACTAAATCAAGCTCGGCAGTACGAGCTAATTTTAATGCTTCATCACGAGTGATAACACCTAAATTTTCACCTTCGTTATTAATTAACTTGAATGCGTTGTGCACGTATTTTTTCATTAATAGGCTGCGATATTTCATCTTTTAACTATATTACTTTGGTTTCAAATTAAAAAATCCTTTTTAAAATCGATAATTACGTTAAGCTTTACTAGCAATACTTTTTGCATATTTTTCATACCTCTTTTTATCTGAGCGTCAGGGTTTGCTTTTAAGTAAGTCAATGCCTGATCTCTACCTTGTGCAATTTTTTTGCCATCAAAACTAAACCATGAACCTGATTGTGCAATAATTACGTAATGTAATGCAGCATCGAAAAGATCGAGTTCTTTGCTAATACCTTCACTAAATAGAAGATCAAGCTCTACTTTTTTAAAGGGAGGAGCCATCTTGTTTTTAACTACTTTAACAACGATACGATTACCAAAATGAACGTCATCTTTTTTTAAGACTGCCAATTTTACGTACATCAAGTCGAAATGATGCATAAAATTTCAGTGCATTACCACCAGTAGTGGTTTCTTTATTAGCAAAAGGCATAGCATTAATATTATGCCGAATTTGGTTAATAAAAATAATACGGTTTTTGATTTATGAACAATTGGCGTTAATTTACGCAATGCTTGGGACATTAAGCGAGCTTGTAGCCCCACATGTAATATCTCCCATATCGCCTTCAAGTTCCGCTTTAGGAACCAATGCGGCGACTGAATCGATTACTATAATATCAACCGTTCCGGAACAAACAAGCATTTCAGCAATATCAAGCGCCTGTTCACCATAATCTGGCTGAGAAATAATAAGATCATTAATATTAATACCTAAATTGGTAGCATAGGTAGTATCCAAGGCATGTTCAGCATCAATATAAGCACAAATACCACCCTTTTTTGCGCCTGCGCAATAGCATGCATAGCCAAGGTAGTTTTTCCTGATGCTTCTGGCCCAAAAATCTCTACAATTCTACCGGCAGGATAACCACCTATCCCAATTGCCTCATCGATAAGAATTGATCCGGTTGATATGGCTGGAGTTTTATCATCTTGGCATCCCCCAAGAACATTACCAATCCTTTACCATGTTCCTTTTCTATATGGGCAAAGGTAGCCTCAAGAATTTTTCTTTTATTTAGTGTCAGAAGCGGATACTTCTACAATATCTTCAGTAATTTCTTTAATCATTAAGGTAATTCTTCCATTGGTAATTCATCATTGGTTTCTTTTTGCACTGATTTTATTGTAGCATTTCTATATAAAGAAGCAATATAACCTCTATAGAGAAGCTCTTTTTTCTCCTGCATTAACGACCCGCGGGTTTCCCGCTTTTTTTGATCTATAAGGGCTGAATCGAGCGGCATTACCTCTTCTAATTGAATAACATAGCCATGGTCATCCTCTTGTGCTGTCATCAAAGATCCTGCCGTAGTAAGCGCTAGCATCGAAGCAACGGGGATCCCTTTTTTGCCTAAAGCATCAAGTTTTTCCGTATCATCCCGCTGTATAAAACCGGTATTTTCATAAGAAATTTTCAGTTTTTCAGCTGCTTTTTTTAGTGATTCAGCCTGTGCCATTTTCTTTAATTCTGCTAATCTGGCTTGCATTTCAGCATGTGCTTTATTAGTATACAAGTCTTCTTCTACCCTTTTTTTAACATTTTCTAAGGTCGGCTCATAGGTTTTTTGTATATCAGAGACCGCTGTTATCACACCATTCCCTTGCTCATCGATAAAATAACCCGTGTTTGCACGAGCTGTTTTAAATATTTTTTGAGCCAGTAAGGAATCATTTTTTTGCAGATGTTCCATATTCTTTTTCGTGGCATTTTTTTGTTTTGCAAATTGCTGTAATTCGTCTTGGGTATTATTCTTGTCTATGAGCGATCGCGCCTCATTAGTAAACTGCTCAGCGAAAGCTCTTTTTAATAAAATCGTTTGAATATCTTTTTTTACGGCATCCAAAGACTTGTACGTTGCAGGCTTTCTGCTTACGCGTTGGATAATTTCTAGTCCATCATTAGTAGTAATAATTTCTGAAATTTGCCCATCTTCTTGCAAGCGGAAGGCAGCTCGCTCAAAAGCAGGATCTTTTTCACCTTTTTTTAAAGGTTCTACCAGGCCGCCCTTAGAAGCAGTTTTAGTGTCTTCAGAAATTTCTTGGGCACGTTGCGCAAAAACCAACGGATTTTTAGTCAGTTCTTCATACACTTCCTGAGCTAATTCGTAAACCGAATTTACATCGGCTTTATCGGCAATTTTAAAAAGAATTCTGCGAACTTCTACTTGAAGTGGTGTATCAATAAACTTTTGTTTATTAGTGTTGTAATACGCAGCAACCTCTTTATCGTCAATGGTAATACCATAATCAGTGGGAGCGAATTTCCATACGGTAGCAGCTCTTTCTTCTGGGACCCAGTATCTTTTTGAGGTTGCATTTTCTTTGGCAAAGAAGGTTGCTAGCTCTTCTTGCGATAACGGTTTAGTTTTCACTTCTTTTAAAAAATTGTTAAATTCAAGCCTTGCTACGCCATAATTTCGACGGGCAAATGAAGCAAGCATAGCGGTATTAAGTTCATCGTTTGAAACATAAACTGATAGCTTTACAATATCCGAAACCATTTTTCTTTTTAACGCTTTTTCGATGAGTTGCTCAAAATTTCCTAATGATAGCCCCTGTTTTTCCAAATAATATTTTAAGAAAGGCATATTGATGTGCCCTTGTTGCGTCATTGCCTGCAATGGAATTACATCGCGCAATTCTCTTACCACAAAAGCCGGATCTTGTAATTTTTGAACAACAAATTCAGGAGCAATGCGCAAATGTATCGCATCAACGACCGCATCCAACAGCGCCTCAACAATCAAGCTATTTACGGCAACTTCTTGTGGATTATTCATACCAATTGATTGCAGAAAAGAATCCGCATATTGACCAAGTTGCTGACGCAGTAGCGCAAAACGCTCAAATTCTAATGCCGTCTTTTGTTGCAATTCTTGTTGTGTAATACCACGGCCATTAACGGTAATAATCGCTGACGGCGTAGATCCCAATTTCTTAAAGAGATTAGGGGTCAATAGCAGACTTCCTCCCGCCATCGAAAATAATGTTACCCATATAACAATCTTATATACTTTACTGTTGATCATCTTTTCACGTAATAGAGTCATTTATATACCTTTCACCATTACTATGCGCGGATTACTAATATGTTCGCTTTTCTTAATAGTAGCCATAATGGTATCTAATTCATGTTTTGGCATAGATTTTGTAACAACTTGATACCATGTTTTAGGTGCCAATGGCTGCCCCGTCGAAGCATGTTTACTAACATGTTTTACTATAGTAGTAACAATCCCCTTTTTTTGCAATCGATTTACCATTTTTTGTGCAGAGGTCATTAAAGAAAAACCAGCTAATTGTGCATAATAATGTCGTGCATCTGATGTAATAATATTTTCTGACGAATGTGTTTGAGTAACCAAAACAGGAGCCGAAACACTATTGGTAGATCCTTCAGATTGTTCCGGTTCTAATGATGCTTCTTTAGTTTCCAATTGAGCCGGTATGGAAGGTGCATCATCCGAATCCGATAATGATGGTTGATGCGGTCCGTATAGTATGCTCATTGAATGATGGATATGATCAGCGAGCGCTTGTTGCTCAAGTTCGGCAGCAAGCATCGTAATCGCTTGATATTTACCAATAAAATAACCGGCTGAAAATAACGAAAAAAGTGACAGCAATGATAGAACGACTAACCTACTTGTCTGAGCACGCTCGATAATAAAATATTTTTTATCATTACACATGCACTGGTCATGACACGAATATTGTTGATTCATCACAAAATATCCTATGGAAATTATCTATTTATTATTACATCAATGGTAGCTTTGATTGTACCATGTTTAACAATGAATTACGATCAAATGATGCATCCACATAAAGTGGAATAGGCAATGTACAAAAGGATGCTATCTGATTGGCAGCAGCTATTTTTCTATGCATCATACGACCAAATGTTCGCTGGCGTTTTGCATAAGAACGAGTTTTTTGCGCAATAATTTCTTTGAGCCTACAAAGCGATGGTATAGTAGGATCATCATTCAGATAACGCATAATATCGTCATAACCAAGTAATTTTTTTCTCATCAAAAATGTTTCCCACGCCGTTCCCTTCAATTTTTTTGTTTCATCAATCCACCCTTGCACAACCATATCATCTACGCGACTATTAATACGAGCATGAAGATCGGTGGTATCACGATCAAGCGTAATGAATAATGTTGGCGCTGGAGGATTATAGTGCGGCGCATGATCTGAAGGCTTTATACCGGTGCTATGCCACAAAGCTAACGCACGGCGTAAGCGATACATATCAGCTTTATTGATTTGATGGGCACGAGTTGGATCAAGATTATTAAGCTTATCCCACAATGATGAGTCATCAAAATCCTCAGCCGGCGCAACATAGGATTTTGCCCCCGTTTCTTGTGGAGGAAAAAGAATCGACAGTATATAAAATCCGCTTCCACCTACCAGTATTGGGATCTTCTTGCGCTGCCATATTTCCTGCAAACAAGAAATCAGATATTTTCTATAGGTAACTACGGTAATATCTTCTGGATTATCAATAATATCAAACAGATGATGCGCGACCGACAATGTTTTCCATAGAGGCTTGGCTGTACCAATGGAACAAGGAGTATACAATTGACCAACATCAGCATTGATAATTTCACCAGCAATACCCTCCGCTAAGTGTAGGGCGATATCAGTTTTACCAACGGCGGTTGGTCCATAGAGTATTATTAACTTCTTATTCATAGTCCGTATCATAGTGTTACATGGCCTTACCCTTTTTTTATTAGTATAGCAATTATAAAGCTTTTTGGGTTATTTTTGTTCCATGTCCACTTGGTACCGCTATGGTTGAGGTAAAATAGGAGCGTACATACTCAATTGCCTTCTCTTCAACCAGTTTTTTCACCAACGCTATTTCTTCGACGATAAGTCGCTCTGTCCGATCTAATAGGTTTTTTTCGCAAAATGAAAGCTCTTTGTATTGTTCAATATACTTTAAGTCTCGATAAATCTCCGAAATATCCCGCAAACTACCCGTCCGCAGCTTAATCTGATAATCCTTATTACGGTGTTTCCAGTTGCTTGCTACGAGGTCTGGATGTGGTATTTTAGGAGACGTTGCAGCTAAATATCGACAAATATCACTAATACTATCACTCGAACTGAGTGCGCGAACTCCAATAGCAAATAGATTCTGCATTGGAACTAATATTGTCATGTCTTGATTAATAAATTTTAACTCATAAAATGTTGTTATTGTACCGGAAATAGTTTTTTCAACAATACGATGTACTTTTGCTACCCCATGACCAGGGTATACAACTTTTTCGTTTAGCTCAAATTGAACTGACATGGGCAATCCTTCACAGAAAGTCCCGACAGTCGAAAAAGTTTTACCTACTATTAGTATAGCACAAGACGTCCCCATTTAAAATAATAATACTCACCTTTACTCAATCTCAAAAATAATGATTGGGAAGGGGCTTTAAAAGAAGAAAACAAAAATGGGCCAAGGGTAGCAATTTAATTAATATTCGACTCAAAGCATTATAAATTAAATTTCGTAAATCCTACGCTAAAAATGATCAACAAAATTTTATTCGCCGATACGGAACCTATACATTGAAAAAATAATTTAGATTATTTTCTTAATTTGTTTTTATTTGAAATATTCATCGTAAAACAAAAAAATGGATACCCTTTCTTTAATGGTGATGAGTAAAATATTGAGCTAATAATTTTTTACACGTTTACTACGTGGACTTTTAATGCATGGTGTACCATACATGCAAAAGCATAATAATCAAATACCAGCTCATTACAAAAATAAATGGTAATTGAATAATGCAATTAAGGAGGCGCAATTTAGTTGAAAAATTATTAACGAAGGTTGCGGCGCCTGCTTTCCCCTTTATGGTTTTTATCTAGTAGTTGTTATAAGAATTTTTTGATTAATAAAGAAGCCCATCTGTTTTTTTAGCACCCTTTCATCGTACTATTATTTTTATATTTTTATCCCTGGAAAACATTATAAATAATATCCTTGTTAATGTAGTTAACGCGTTAATTCGTTAATTGGTATATCTTTTACTTTTTTATTTATTACGTTCGATTGGTAAGTATCTTTATACACTAGATACTTATTAATCTTTTTTATTCCCAACGCGCTACCTCCTAACATGGCGCGTTACATCCTAACTTCCTAACGTGTAATCGATAACCGTAACTTAATCGCATGCGCAAGCTATGCGTAACCTAACCATCTACCGACTACCGATTGGTTACCTACTTATTAATCTTATATACACAATGTACATGTCATATGCTCTTACCCTACTTCATACATAATACATACTAATCCTTTTAATCCTTATACATATTAATCCTTATACATATTACATAGTAACCTTTACTCTAACCCTTTCAATTTCCAGGCAAAGAAAACGAAGTCAAGACCGGCAGCCCCAACGTTACACCCCAAAGGTGTGAGGGCTGCCGGTCGAAGACGGAGTGCTGTTTCCCCACAAATTAGTAGAATTTTTTAACTAACAAATAAAGTAAAAAAAGAATAAAGGTGTTAACAGAATCTAAAATTATGCGACAAAATACTCATTTTTATTTTATTTGGAGAAAAGGTACCGCGTTTCATTACGATGAACATGGAGAGAAAAGCATTGAAAATTAGATATATTATAGGGTCTTGCTTTAAGGCGACTTGAAGGAAATCTGAGTCTACTATACTAAATAAAGTTGATATTAAAGTTGACATTCTTTTAGTTATTTTATATATATATATTATAATAAACTATGAAAAAACTGAAAGGAATTTACGTATGGGAAAAATTATAGGAATAGACCTTGGAACAACAAATTCAGTTGTTTCTTTTATGGAAGGCGGTAAGGCCAAAGTTATACCAAGCAAAGAAGGTGGAAATATCATACCTTCCGTTGTAGCTTTTACCAAAGATGGCAAAAGGCTTGTAGGAACATTAGCCCGTCGCCAAGCTGTTACAAACCCAGAAAATACTATTTATTCTGTTAAGCGATTTATTGGCCATCGTTATGATGAAGTAGCGCAAGAAGCTAAAAAAATGCCTTATAAGGTTATCAAGCGTGCGAATGGTGATGTTGCCATCATGGCACAGGGCAAAGAATATACTCCGCAAGAAATATCTGCAGCCATTTTAAGCCTTATTAAACAAACGGCCGAAGATTATCTAGGGGAAAAAGTAACTGATGCCGTTATTACTGTTCCTGCCTATTTTAATGATTCACAACGGCAAGCAACGAAAGATGCTGGAAAAATAGCAGGTCTTGAGGTTAAGCGCATTATCAATGAACCGACAGCGGCAGCGCTCGCTTATGGTATGGATAAGAAAAAAAATGGTACTATTGCTGTATTTGATTTCGGTGGTGGAACCTTTGATATCTCAGTTCTTGAAATCAGCGATGGCGTGATTGAAGTTAAATCTACTAACGGCGATACCCATTTAGGTGGTGATGATATCGACCAACGTTTGATTGATTATCTCGTTGATGAATTTAAAAAAGAACAAGGAATCGATCTTCATAATGATAAAATGGCTTTACAACGGCTAAAAGAAGCTGCTGAAAAAGCAAAAAAAGAACTTTCAACGATACCAGAAACAGATATTAATCTTCCCTACATTACCGCTGATGCATCAGGACCTAAACATTTAAACGTAAAAATAACTCGAGCAAAATTAGAATCTCTATGCTCTGATCTTTTTGATCGGCTCTTAATTCCTTGCAAAAAAGCTATGAGTGATGCAAAAATCAGTAATGACCAATTAGATGAAGTTATTTTGGTTGGTGGATCAACTCGTATTCCAAAAGTTCAAGAATTAGTAAAAAAATTCTTCGGCAAGGAACCAAATAAATCAGTCGATCCGGATGAAGTTGTTTCATTGGGTGCTGCAATTCAAGGCGGTGTATTGGCAGGTGAAGTAACTGACGTTCTTTTACTCGACGTTACTCCTTTATCTTTAGGTATTGAAACGCTAGGTGGTGTTGTTACCAAGCTTATTGAACGCAATACAACCATACCAACAAGAAAATCCCAAGTATTTTCTACTGCCGAAGATAATCAAACTGCCGTAGATATTCGCGTATTTCAAGGCGAACGAGAATTTGCAAAAGATAATAAACTTCTTGGCCAATTCAAGCTTGAAGGATTACCACCTGCTCCACGCGGAACTCCTCAAGTCGAAGTAACCTTCGATATTGATGCAAATGGTATCGTTAACGTAACGGCAAAAGATAAGGCTACTGGCAAAGAGCAAAAAATAACCATTACAAGCAGTAGCGGTCTTAGCAAAGATGATATCGAGCGCATGCTTAACGAAGCAAAATCACATGAAAATGAGGATAAAAAAGCTCGTGAAACAATAGAAAAGAAAAATCGTCTTGATGGGTTAATCCTTGAGATTGAACGTTCATTAAAAGAAAACAAAGAAAAACTGGCTGCAAATGATGTTCAAAATATTGAACAAGAGTTAGAAAAAGCTCGCATCGTACTTAAAGACTTTAGCACCAATGATCAGGAACTCCAAAAGGGATTTGATCAGCTCAGTCAAGCTTGGTACAAAGTTGCAGAACAACTGTACAAACAAGGTTCATCAGATCAACAAACAAAAACTGATGATTCATCAACCAATCCAGGACAAGGTCCTATTGATGCTGATATTAGCTAAGTTTTTTCTATAACGACAGCACAAAAAGAGGCAAGACTCAAATCCTTGCCTCTTTTTCTTTATACTAATGGCCTTCCGCCTTTCAGTAATCGATCCTTTCTCTCTGGATATACAGAACCCCTTTTTGCTTCAATTTTTTTAACAGCGTCTTCAAAAGCTTCTTGTGCAAAACCTGTCAATGTTAAACCTGGTTCCCAGTAAACAACATTTTTAATACGTTCAATTAAATCAATGGGTAGGTGAATCGTAATTCGTTGTTTTTTACAAGACTCAGATTGCTCGGCCATCAATTTCTCATCACATTGATCCGATTCAGCTGCTGCTGAAGCAAAATATGCTTCTAATGGATTATTTCCTAAAGTTTTCTTTTTCATCGTCCATACTCCTTAATTTTAGTTATCACACATGTTCTTGCTTAATAACCTCTTTGGCTAACGATCGATAATCAATTGCACCATTACTATTGCTGTCATACAACGTGATAGGTTGAGCAAATGAAGATGCCTCAGAAAGTTTTATATTTTCACGAATAGCAGTTTTATATAAAATATTTTTAAAATTTGTTTTTAACTCATTAACAACTTCCTTTGAATGTTTGGTACGAACATCAACACGACACGGCAAAATACCTGCAATAATTAGCGTCTGATTTAACCGCTCCTTAATAAGATCAATAGTTTGCAATAATTGAACAAGACCACTCAATGCCATAAAACGAGTCTCAACAGGAACAATAACTTCATGCACTGCGCTCAGGGCGTTAACGGTTAATATACCAAGGGTAGGCGGGCAGTCAATAAGCACATAATCATATTGGGCTGCCGCTAAGCTTAATAATTGATGTTTTAAAATCGTTTCTGCACCCACTTCATGTGCTAGCATTTTTTCAAGCCCTACAAGCCACGGTGATGACGGTATAACATCAATACCCGCAAAAACATTTTTTATGATAATGTCTACAATGGAAACGCGCTCAATAAATACCGGATACATTCCCTTAGTATTTCTATCGATACCAAACCAAATAGTTGTCGAGGCTTGCGGATCAAGATCGATAACAAGAACTTTTCTTTTTTTCTCGGTTAATGCTGCAGAAAGATTTACGGTAGTAGTAGTTTTACCACTTCCCCCTTTTTGATTAATAATAGCAATAGTACGCACATTACACTCCTTTTGATAAACCAATAAATATCAACAGTCATGCTACTACAATATTTTTCATAATGACAATAATATATTACATAACAAGTGATACTTTCCTTTATGATTATGCATTCTTGAAATTAATTGAAGACAATGCTTGCAATACAACCTTTATATAAAAAATTATATATGCACACCAATCTTCCAATCCATACCAAAATGTTTTATACTACTAATCATACAATTTAAACAATGCACACTATGTGTACAATACCTAAAATCATGAAAGAAATTCAATGAAAAATATAGTTAAAATAATGCTTTGCATCTTTATATCGCCGATTACACTAAAGGCCTGGGAATACGTTCACTCAGAATCTTCGGAATATGTTTACTATAATAATCAAGATGGAGTCATTAAGGAATATCCCGACAAAGCAGTGATTCAAGGATCATGGAAAAAAAATCAGCAAAAAGTACCGAGAGTAGACATCGTTAAAGAAAGCACTATATCTGATAACAAGACACAAGAACAACTAACAGAATCTATCGATATTCAACAAAATATTCCCGCACTTAAACCCGAGCCGGCTGATTTAAAAGTATTAATCGATGCAAACCAATATGTGCCAATTACCATTTCCAGGGCGACTCTTTTTAAAGCGGATTTAAAAGAAACATCATGGCGTTCCGGTTCACGCATGATGAGTGTTTACGCAAAAGAAATAAATTTGGAAAAATCTTCTTTGTGTAATGCTTCTTGGAACAACATTAATGTAAAAAACGCTAATTTACGAAGCATTTATTTTTGGGGAACTATGTTCAATGTATGGGCAGAAGAATCTGATTTATCCAATGCATTTATCTGTGGAAAAATTCTCAATGCAGACTTCCAACAGGCAAATTTAACTAATGCAAAGCTTGCTGGTGACTTTATTAACGTTAACTTTACCGGAGCAATAACGGATGATCTTTCATTTGACCCTAATACTAATTTAGCTAAAACAACCGGTTTGTCATTAACTAATGAGCAAATCATTGAAGCTAAAAAAAATAATTGCATTCTCCCCAGGGAATTAGAAATGAGATGGCTAGCCCTTTCCGCTTATTCTGCCACAGCAATCATAACAACCGAAGCTAGAAAATACACAGAAGAATTCATGCAAAAAATTTCACAAAAATAGCATCAGCTTTTACTGGCAAGATAATAATCGAGTGAAATAGTGCCGCTGCCGATAAAGAAAAACGTTATAAAAACAATAATTAATGACAGTGAAAATGAATATACTGAAAAAGGATCTCCATTTTTTACATGCATCATACATGCAACGGTCATCATGATAATGAGCAGTAGTGAAGCTATTCGTGTTCCTAAACCAAGCACAAGAGCAATGCCACCAAAAAATTCAGTATTTGCCCCCAAAAATCCCCACATTACCGGCAAAAAATGAATGCCGACATTATTCATGGCCATTCCTAAAGATCTCCATGTTGCCATGCCACCCATTACTTTCGGAATGCCATGACCAATAGTTAATATGCCAATACCAATACGCATCAAGCATAAAGCAATATCGAGAGAAACTGGGGAAACTGGCGTAATCAAATATGATAATAATGTATTCATTAATTATCCCCTCATGCATATAATGTTTTTACAACGAGAATTGTTATAATAAAATTGATAATATACAGCGATGTGCAAAGCAAACATAACGATTTAACTCTAAAATAGAGCAAATAGGCAAGAAATAATGATACTATACAGCTACTTATTGATGCAATTAAAAGAAGTTTGTCAGCATGTAGTAGTACTAACATCGCGATAAAAAAATAAAATATCATGCCAATTATAGCATTTGAGAAAAAAAATATATTGGAATATGCACTTTTCATTGGTTTTGAACAAGAAATTTTATCAGATATATCACATACCGGTTTATAACCAGGAACCGACTTAATTTTTTTCTCAACAATATAGGTATATAATGAGATGCAAAAACCGATAGCAGCAAGAACTATAATTATTAACATAGAAAACTCCTTTTAAAGAAAAAATAATATATATTCTCCCCGATTATACAAGATTACAATTACCAATAACTAATAAAATCGAATTACCTTATTTTTTCCTTCTTGATACGGTTCATTCTTAAAATATGGTTTAAGCATGTCAACCAATATTGGTCTTAAGATTATTTTCTCTTTCTTACGGTTACCTTGATCATTAATAATATCGGCCTCTATAGTTACTTTTTTTTGGGAAGCACCAAGGTTACCTATCGTTCGTGCAAGTTCATTCCATGAAACAAGCGCGAGAGCATCTTTTTCCTTCAGCTTTGGATCTTTTACTATTTTAATATTCGAATAAAATTCTTTTTGTAGCCTCGTAATATCTTTTTCAGAAAATTTTGTAATATAAAGTACATATTTCTTAGGTTTCAATGCAATAACAACCTCAGTATTTCCGCCATCAACGTCAATGTACTTGAGAGCTTGTTTTTCGAACATAAGCGCATACGCCGTTTCTTCGGCAAATTCCCTACTTGCAGTTACAACAGGATGTTTTTCTCCTGGATCGCGTGAACCACTAAACGAATCCCAGGTTCCCCTATCCCAACCATACAATTCACGAGAAACTAAAACATATTTATTGTTATTAGATACCCACATAGGTAAAACCCCTGCTGCATTAAAACTAAATTCTTTTAATGATTTTTTTGGATTCTCAATGGGAACGGGTATAGCTATGCTATCGACAGCGTCTTTTAACTGCAGCAATGAATCATTGAGAATTTCTAATTCAGTATTTACCGCACAACAACTCATTAGTGAGTAAAGAAATGGTATAAGACCTATTTTGAATATATGCTTCATAAAAGCCCTACTTTTTATTTTAACTTAATAATGTTTCCTAATTATGTTACGGCTACTTTTTGTTATCTAATAACAAAATAAATAAAAACACCTATTGACAACAAGAATACTATCCCATAATTTTTGAATTCTGTGTTTTTTGGTTTTTATTAGATATTCTTTGATGCAGAACTATCAGAATGTGTTGGTATTAATATATCCCTGCCGTAGCTCTTCTTGATAAAATATATAGAGACCGCATAAGACAATTAATGAAGAAAAAAAGAAGTGCCACGTAACCTGCTCGCCAAGGAAAATTACGCCAAAAAGTGCCGCAAACAGGGGGCACATAAATCCTGCAAATGATAAAAACGTTGCCGTATACTCACGCAATAAAAATCCATAAAAATTATAGAAAATAATGTTAACAACAATAATAATTAACGCTGTCAGCGCCAAAAATGCTCCAATATTATTTACTGGAGAAATTTGCCAATAGCCTTCCATAACGTATGAAGTAAGCAACGCCAATAATCCACCGCCAAGCATGCCGATACCATTAACCATAAATGGCGAATCTCCTTGACCTTTAACGACCTGCCGCATAATAATCCATCCGTAACAAGCAGAAGTAACAGCACCTATCATAGCAATATCAGGCCAAGCAAGAAAAAAAACGCCACCGACCATCTCTTCAGCCGGAATACGTTGAATAAGTTCGGGTATAAATCCCAAAAAACTAATACTCAATCCTAACCATTTTTTTATGGTCATCCGTTCATTAAAAAAGAAATATGAAAAAATTGCCGTTATAAAAGGGGCTAAATTAAAAAAGAATGATGATTTAAATGAAGTAATATATTGCAATGACCACATATCGAGAATATACGCAAAATAAATATGAAACAGAATAACTTGTATAAAAACTACGCGATCTTCAGGGCGTATTTTAGGCAATTTTTTGTATCGCCATGTATAAAATGCTAGTAACAATCCGCCAGCAACGATCATGCGGATACCTATAAAAAAAAATGGTTTACTATATTGCAGCACCGCTTTACATAAAGTAAAACTACTGGCGCATAATGCGTATAAAATAACAATTAATAACACTTAAATCCTTATCATAAAAAAAAGCCCGGCTTTTGCCAGGCTTTTTCCAAAAAAAACTAATTAAATTATTGGCATTCTTTAGAACCACACCAGCAACATCCGCTGTGCATAACAAATAAAACTAAACTAATAACTCCCGCTATGCCAAAAATATATTCCAAAGGTCTTGCAAAATGTACTAAAGGAGCCATAGAAAGAAAATTATAATTAAGCGCAAGTAACCCTATATGAATACATCCAATGGCAGTAAGCGCCCAAACAACACTTGCTACTATTTTCATAGCTGGTGATCTCATCATAACAAATCTCCTTTAAAAAAAACAACTTGTAACATACTCTCCGCTAAATCATACACAAAAAAAATACTCATGAAAAGAGTTCTCTATCTGATTACATATTTTATTAATACAATACATAAATATAAATATGCAACAATTATTAATAAAATAATTTTCTGTTTAAGATATTTCAATTAAGGCATCTTCCAACGATCTTCTTATAATGCCCATCCTAGACACAAGTACAGCAGTCACCCCTAACGGACAATTCCTTCATGTACTCCTTAATAAAACTCGTGTAATAAGGTTTTTTAAATTGTTCAAAATTTTTTAGCACTTTTATTCGGTTGGCCATTTTTTGCAAATGCCTCGCTCTTTACAATAATCGAGCAACGTTTTTTTATATTTAGGTTCCGTATGATTTGTACAAAGCGGAATGATGCGATGATCTCCCTTATCACTACGTATAATAATTTTATTCCCCTGTTTATTAAAAGCGCAAAATAAGGTATTGAATCCTAAAACATCCAACGGTATTTCTTCACGATCATCTCGATCGCTATGCGTTAAAGATAAATAATGCCTATTATCTTTTCTCATTACTCTTGCTATATCGGCATCCATAGGGCATCGACGGTTATCAGAAACTGCTACGGATATACAATCATCTTGTCCTGAATATTTTTTATGGATAACGTCTCCTTTTTTCATATCATGAATACATAATGCATTTGACTGGTATTGACTAGTTTCCCCATCAAAAACAACCATTTTTGAACTATGAGGAGAATAAGAAAATAGTGGATGAGCTAATCCTGGGTCATGAAAAGAACTATATAATATTTTATTATTTCTGGTTTTTTTGTTATAGGCATTAATAATGCAATCAGTAAGGGGAGAACTCAATGATACCTCCGAAGAAATACGGCTTTTTGCATTTTCAATAGGAACATCTATTTTCCCTTGCTTATTTTTTTTTGTTCGTTCAATAAATGCTTCATCGCATTCATAGCATTCATATCCTATAAATTCCAAAATTAAACATTGAATTTCTTCAGGGAGATTTGCAAGGTAGCAGGGGCCGATTATCTTATTATTCTTTGATCGTAATTGCAACTTGGCACAAGAAAATAATTTCTGCCAAAATCCGGTTGATAGACGATCTTCCATGGCCAGCGCATGCGTACTATACAAAATAAAAATCATAATTATAACATACAGCATTCCATCTCCAATAGTGTTCCATAACTTTTGTCAACATGACAGATTATCAAAAAAAAGTATACGCGGCAAAAGTATCTACTACGTTGGATACGGTAACTATGTATACATGAGCATTAATACAATAATAATTTGTTCAAGATTTTTCGATTAGGGCATCGTCCAGTGCTTTTCTTATACCACCAATTCTACCAAATAGTGGTGGTAGCCCTTCCTGCGTATTTAATTCGGGACTAATGGTACCAACGGTTTCCATGGATTGCACTAAAACACTTGCTACCTGATCAGTCAATGACGTATATACCGATTGAGTTATCTCCAATTGAGGAAGTTTGCTTTGCTCTTTATCATTAAGATACGTTACTATTGTAGAACCCTTTTGAGGATCTTTAGGATCAATACCTTTTCCCTTTAGTCCTGCGTAATCACTCAAAAAAGCATCATAGGTTGCTTTTGAAATAGGATTTCTTAATATATATCCAGCATTACGTGCTTGGCGATACTGCTCAGTCCCCTGTTTTAATGTCTGCATGTTTTTTGTATCTGCTTGCTCGATTTCAGCAGCTGTGGCATTTGGGGTAACACCAAGAATCTTATACATTGAAGTGAGGTCAGTCTCATTACCAATAAGATGGTCATAGTAAGCAATTAAATTATCAAATAATGTTGGCGATGTAGAGCGATACAAATGTAAATAAGCCTGCATGTCACCGGAAAGTTTTTCCAAAAGAGCACTCGCTTGGTTTATACTTTCTTGATCTTGCGCTTTAAAGGTTTTTTCCAACAAGCTTGCTTGTTTAATAATAGCTTGGGCTTCATCTTTTAATTGTTGGGCCAACCGAGGGTCGGTCGTTTCATCAATAGTTTTAAGCTTTTCATTAACACTACTCGCTCGAACTTCTAGATCTTCAACTGATTGAATCAAACCAATAAATGGTGCTACCGATTTATTAATTGATGCAAACTCTTTAATGAGAACTGTTGGTATTGCTAACTCTTTTTTTGCAAAAACACGTTCATACCATTCTTTAAACGATCTGGCCAATCTACCAAAAAAACCTGGCTGTTTTTGTTCTTTGACAATCCCAGTCCCGAGCAACTCTTCATCAATAGCTCTACTCTTTTGTTCAATACTTGCTTTAAACTCAAGTAATTTTTTCTGATATAATGAAGGTTCTTTATTTTGTTCCGCTGCTTGTACTGCGGCCAGTTCTTGGTTAAGTATTTCGGCGCTCGGCCTTATCTCTTTGCGCATAGTCGCCAATTGCTCAATTTTCTTATCAACATTGGTATTCTTTTTTATTTCATTAATATTGGTCATATTCTCAAATGCGTTTCTGACATTGCCTATTTCGGTTATATAAGGAAAATCTACTTGCGAAGGCTTAACGGAAAAAACATTAGCAAGTTGATCAGCAACGTGCACTAGTTGCTCAGAACTTTTTCCTTCTCGAACAAGTAACGTAGTTAATTCTTTTGTTAAACTTACCATTCTATCTGATATAGCTTTTCGTTCATTAGTTAGTTGCTGATTTTTTGCCAACGCTTCTTGTTCTTGCTGTTCATTACCAGTTTTAGTTGCTTGTTCATATTCTTGATTTGCCTCACCTATTTGAGCAGTTTTTAAATTATACGTGGCCCGTTCTATCGCTAAATCTTCTTCTTTTGTACTAAGATCATCACCTTTTTTACGTAATTCCTCTTTACGAGCTTCGGCTTCTTTAATTTCTTGTTTCGATTTTTCTTCTAACGCTTTTGCCTCTTCCATGGTTTCAGGTTTTTTTGCTTCCTGCCAGCGCTCGGGTGCACTCAGTACAACGTGAACAATCATTAGGCAAGAAAACCATACAAAATACTGAATTTTATTCATAAAAAAAGCCTATTATCGTTTTATAAAACTTTCCAATTGTTGTTTTTGATTACTTAATTGAGCATTAATATTGGTTATAACGTCTTGGTATTGATCTATCGTTTCAATAATTTGACTGCCGACTATACTGGTTAATCGCTGAGTCAAATCATTTCCCATTTGGGCAAATGAAGGATCTGTTCCTTGAATCGTTTTATGAATTTCTTCAATACCATCTTTTATTGCCTGTAAATAACTAATTTTCATATCACGAAGATCAAAAACACTTTGTACCATATCACTTATGGTAGGTTTTTCTTCCGGTAAATAAACTGCTCGATCCCACGCTTTAATCAAGAATTCAACGTTTACCATGGTACTATTCAATTTATTTGCAATATCACTATACACGTTGGCAATATCCACCGATGCTTGTGCAAGCATTTTCGTTGCATAATCGAGATTACCTTTTTTTGACGGATCGAGAGTTGCTACTTTCAATTTCTCTGCGATTGCATTCACATCAGGATTCTTGAGAATTTCTTCACGAGTGAAACCAAGAACTTTTAAATATTCCTCTTTAGCTACTTGATAATTATTAGTAGCGCGCGTTAATTTTACTTTAGAATTGTCAAAAAGATCACGAATATATGTACCAATTTTTTTACCAAAATCAATAATCGGTTTTGTTAGTGCTTCGAATTTGTTTGGAGTTCTCAATTGCGCTCGTTCTTGAGCGATTAATAATTCAGCCTTTTCGATATTAGTCAGAATACGTACTTGCTCTTCTCTTTCTGCGTGAACAGCAGCACCCGTAACATTCGTAATTCGTTTTCCTACCGCTTGCGATACTTGTGCAATATTCTCCGCAACGTAACCACCCATTCTTGCCAATTGATTAATCAATGCTTCATGATTTTTAAACATTTCAATTAATCTCATTGGAGCAGCAACTCTTTCAAGAATTGCTCGACTAATTGGACCCGGTATAAACCTTGAATGCGCCATATTTGCAACTCTTCCGAGCTGGGCGTCAACTTCAACGGCAGTATTATCAAGTGCACTAACAAGGTTTGGTACTTCATGTAGTTCTTGAGCAATTCTACCAATTGCTTCACCTTGAACTTGCAATTGGCCCCCTAACGTATTCAGACGTTCATTAAGATAGGCAGGACCTTCTCGCATCGTATATAAAACACCGCTAACCATTTCTCCTGCAGTAAAATGAACAAACGCCGCTACTACATCGACGCCTATCCTAATACCTTCTACGACATTTCCTGGTAATAAATTTGCGGTTAATGCCCGCGCCCCTTGCATTGCCTGTTGAAACATAGGTTCTTCATTTCTAATAGCAACACTTGTTTCTGCTATCTTCGGCTGAGCCAAACTATCTATTCCTGCTTGCAATTCTTGTATTAATGCATCTCCCGGTTGCCCCAAATTATAATGTCTTATTGCTGCTTGCGTTTCTTGCAATGTTTTTTTCATAGATTCTTTTACTTTAGGATCATCTGATATTGCTGCATCACGTAGTTGAGCAATCCAGACATTAGTAAATTCATCATTAATGCGTTTCAATTGATCAGAAGGAATTTTATCATAAAGCTTCAAAGTACGGTCAGTCTCATTTATTGGCTTTTTTGAACTTACCAATACGGTAGTTATCTGATTGATTCTGTTTTGAGCTTGTTTTGCTAATTCAGGATCATTTTGCGCCGCTAACGCAACAATTTCTTTAAGCGCTTCTCGCTGATCTCGATACGAAGGAAAATTTTGGTCCAAGTCCAACATTGCTTTTGCTAAAATGAGCGTCGATTCTTCAGGTTTAGTGTCCCTTAAATCATTTTCCAACGTATTACGAAATAATTTAAAATCTGGAACAGCCTTACTCGTAGATTCTAACAATACCCCTAATTTTTTCGCTTCTGTTTTAATTTTTTCCAATGCTTGTTCAGCTCGTGTTACGTCTCGCTGAGCGTTTAGACGCTCATTCTCTTTTTCTTGAATTTTTCCACCCCATTCTTCAGCTTTTGACAAAGCATTTTCACGTCTTGTTTGCAAGGCCTTAATTATTTCTGTAGCAGTACCTTTGCTTTTTTCTTTTTCAATAGTTTTTTCAAGGTCTTCAGCCTTTTTTACGAGTAGATCTTGATTTCTTCTGGCATCCTTTTCATTTTTTTCGGCTTGAGCTAAGCGATCTTTTGCCTCCCTCTCAACTCCTTCAGTCTTTAGCCAGTCTTCTTTTAACTGTTCACCACTATCATGCATTGCAACTACGCTCATTACTGGTGCTATAGCGATAAAAAAATAGGTACATATCAATAGAAAAAAGCTATATTTGCATTTCATTACCATTCCTTGTGCTACCAATGAAATCTTTAACGTTATTACCTTCAATATAATAAATTAAAATTCAAATAAGCAATACATTTGATTGCCGAAGCAAAAAACTATAATCAGTATTGAATAAAGCAGTTTTTTATCGCACACTAATGGTTAATACTATCATTCATACAAGAAAGAATATTATGAGCATTAAAGCAGGCCTTGTCGGCCTACCAAATGTTGGAAAATCTACTTTATTTAACGCATTGACCAACTCTTCGGTTCCTGCAGAAAATTATCCTTTTTGCACCATAGAACCACACATTGCAATCACCGAAGTACTTGATAAACGCATTGATCAATTAAAAAAAGCATTTAATAGCATAAAAACAATTCCGGCAACCGTTACCTTTGTTGATATTGCAGGTCTCGTACAAGGCGCGGCATCAGGAGAAGGGCTCGGCAATCAATTTTTAAGTCATATTCGCGAAGTTGACCTTATTTTACATGTATTACGGTGTTTTGATGATCCTAATATCATTGCAAGCAAAGATATCAATCCATTAGAGGATTTTGATATCATTACTACTGAATTAATGCTTAAAGACCTTGAAAGTGTTCAAAAAAGGATAGAAAAGGTCCAACATTTAATTAAAGCCGCAAAAAACAAACCTGCAGAACTTAAAGAATTAACCATAGAACATGATCTTCTTCAAGAGCTCAGTAAAGCCCTTAACCTTCTGGATGTTCAAAAGATACGCTCTTTAGTCAGTACATCATCTGTACCTACCATTCCTTTATTATCAGCTAAAAATTTCCTGATTATCGCCAATGTAAGCGAATCAGAACTTGAAGATAATGCCTATGAAAAAAATCAACATTATCAAGCAGTCCTCAAGCGATTCGGCTCTGAAAAAATAATTCCTATTTGTGCAAAAATAGAATCGGAATTAACCCAGCTTTCCGCTCAGGAAGCACAAGAAATTATGGATTTGTTAGGCATTTCATGCCGTGGCCTTGAGACTATTATACAAAAAACCTATCATTCCTTAGGATTAATAACTTTTTTTACCTGCGGCCCAAAAGAAATCCATGCATGGCCAGTAAAAAAAGGAATTACTATTCGGCAGGCGGCGGGAGAAATTCATTCCGATCTTGAACGTGGCTTTATTTGTGCTGATATATTCAATTGCTCAGATCTTTTTTCCTTGGGAAGTGAGCAAAAAGTGAAGGATGAGGGCAAAATGCGCACCGAAGGACAGGGTTACATAGTTCGTGATGGGGATATTGTCCACATCAAATTCAATGTATAACTTTCGAGTAAAAAAAAGTCAGTATAAAGCAACTTTTTTGATATAAATAACAATTATCTAGTATTAAGATGCTCAAATTTATGCTATAATGCTCTTGGTAAAGTAATCTGTTGGTAACCATCCAACAAAAAGGCATGGAGCATTATGAAACGAAAGAAAGGCTTTTTCTCAATATCTGCAGTAGCAAAAATGTTTTCGGTACATCAGCAAACGGTACGGCTCTATGAAAAGGAAGGACTGATTACTCCTAAACGCTCTACTGGCAATACACGCCTTTTTTCTGAAGAAGATGTTGATAAGCTTGAACAAATTATTTATTTAACTCATGAGTTAGGCATAAATCTGGCAGGTGTCGAAATGGTGCTACGGCTACAAAAACAAATAAAAAAACTACAAAAAGAAATAAATGACGCGTTTAAGGAAACAAACCAGCAACTTGATAAAGAAAGCCAGGTATTTAAAGAGCAGGCTAAAGAACGAGCACAGCGCCTTTTAAGTATGAAACAGCAATCGGCAAAAAAAGAGCCCGCCACTTCTCAAGCCGGCAAAGAATCACAAGAAAAAGAGACTTTTGACCTGGCACAGTGGGAAATAAGTTACGACGAATAAAAAATGTTTCAATATTGTTATAAACAAGATAGATTATTATAGTGAGTAACAAAATAGTCCAAGATAAAGGGCTTTATGTATGAAAAAAAATTTTTTTGATAATGAAATCAATCAGTGCGAACTTTCGTATGAATTTTTATATTTGTTAAAATGGCTTTTGGATAATGAGGTAGACACGTTAAAAAAACTTGTTACTAGTGCTGTTAAACATGGCTTTAAAAATACTATGCATCCTAATGATGCGGCTTCTGAAAATATACAAAATAGTATTATTGATTTTCTCGATCTTCTTGATACGCTTCTCGTGGAAGTTATACATGAGCAAAGTGTAAAAAAAATATTGGATAAGAATTTATTACCCGCCCTTGATCAAATTGATGCAAAAGTATACGACAAATCAGTTGTTCAATCGAGCCTTGAAAAAGCAACGGCAGCGTTTGATAATTTCCCAGAAAAAAACCCTCAAGATATATTATTTAAAGAATTACTCAAACGTTGGAAGCCCAATAAAAATTCAGTAAATTAATGATTATGCAAACTCAAAAAAAATTGAGTTTGCATAACACTCTCTCAATTCGAACATCGGTAAACCAAGAATAGTGGTATATGATCCCTCAATTGATTTGAGAAATTGTGCTCCATAACTTTGAATAGTAACACCACCACTTAAATCACAATAATGCGGAATCGACTCTAAATATTTTTCTATCCAACTATCAGGCATATCAAAAATATACCGCGTCACAACACATTCAAGAATACGTTCCTCAGTATGCCATGAACCGCCATTATAATATTTTTTATCAAGGCAAAACGCAGTACCACAAATACCCCCCTGGCGTAACGCCTTTATTTTTTCTATAACATCCGATTTACTAGAAGGTTTTCCATGAATAACGCCATCGTTGTCTTGACCCATCGTATCAGCAGTTAATACAAAACAGTAATCCTTTTTTTCCCTTGCGGGAAGCACTGCATGTTCCATTTTTTTTACGGCAATAGTTTTTAATACATCTTCAAATGGCAATGTCCAATCACACGCTTGTTCATCAGCTGATTGTACAATTAACTCAAAAGGAATTTTTGCTTCCTGCAGTAATATTTTTCGCGAATTGGATTGAGATGCTAATAGTAAAATATTATTCATGTTAAGTTCTTTTTTTCTTCCTGTTGTATGTGAAATTTTTTTGTTAAACAGTTAAAGATATAACAATTTTCACGCATATGATACAGTAGCTACATGAAAACAACAATATAAAAAAATAATTTTTGTGCAATTTTCATGATCAAAAGTAGTTTATGAAGCCAGCATTCGCTTTTAAGATAATTTTCCCCCTATCATTTTTTATTACGTATCATACGTTACCAAACGATGCAGGTTTTGATCTTACTGTTGTTGGCCCTATTGCATTTGCTGATGGTATTGGCAGACAATCGATAGAAATTATTGATTCGTTACATAAAGAATTGACCATTAACTTTGTTCACTCACGAATGAGCTATCCAGTACTATTCACCCAAGAATCATTACAAGATATCCCCCCACATATTCATAGTATCCTTAAAGAGCAAACGCCAGGATTTAGCAATGTTACTCTTTTTGAAGATGTTCTGACGTACAATGGTCATGATTTTTATAAAAAAATACCGCATGATACGCTCATTAAAATTGCTTATACTATGTTTGAAGGAACAGCAATTCCAGCAACCTGGGTGACCATTCTCAATACTTATTTTGATGCAGCTGTGGTACCGGATCATTATTTAAAAATAGTGTATAGTCAATGCGGCGTGAAAATTCCAATTTTTGTACTACCATTAGGTGTGTATTTAGAACCTTTTTTACAAAAAAAAATTAAAAAATCATCTAACAAACCTTTCGTTTTTGGCGTTTCTGCTGCATTTAGTTATCGAAAAAATCACACATTATTACTTAAAAGTTTCGCGCAGGAATTCGGCAATAACCCTAATGTATTATTAAAAATACATGGACGTTATGCACAACCTGATATCTATAATGAAGTAATAGCCCTTATTCAAGAGCTTAATCTATTAAATATTGTACTTATTGATACCTCATTATCATGGGATGAATATGTAGAATTTATTGCTTCGCTGGATTGTTATGTACTTTTATCTAAAGCTGAAGGATTTTCTATTACTCCCCGCGAAGCCCTAGCATGTGGCGTTCCTTGTATTCTTTCTAACAACACGGCACATACAACCATTTGTAACACCGGATTTGTTCTATCGGTTCCCTCACTAATACCAGAATCAATTTTAACGGCACAATCCATTCCCGGATATATATTTAACTGTGATAATTCTGACGTTAGAAAAGCCCTTAGGGAAATGTACAATAACTATACTGTTTATAAAAAAAAAGCAGAAGACGCTCGCTCTTGGGTATCTTTTTATCAACATACTACATTAAAACCATTTTATTTAAGTCTCATCAAACCTAAAAAAGTAATTCTTGGCGATGAAAATCGAATCGAACAAGATTATTTGATAACAAACTGTAAAAAGTTATATGAAAAATATATGATTTTTTCACATTAATAAAAAAATTTATGCACATATTCTAGCAAGATATCTATCATAATCATTAAACTAAACAACAGTTCTAAAAAAATATAGGGGGAGGGTATGAATAAAAAAGGATTGTATTTAATAAAATATAAAGTAAGTACTGTATTTTTTTTCTATTTTTTTTTACAAGCAGAACAAGTCCCTTTTGATCTAACCGTTATAGGATTGGTCAATTTTGCTGACGGCATTGGAAGACAGGCAGTTGGTCTTATTGATTGTTTAAAAAACGATCTTACCATTAATTTTATTAATACACGAAAAAAAAGGTCTCGTTACCTTAACGTGCAAGATGTTCCCATAAAAGTTGTTGAAATTTTACAAAAGGAAGAACCGGGAACCAGTAACGTTGCAATCCTAGAAGATGTCTTGAGTAATGGCAATAAACTTTACCCAGAATATTATTATAAATATGTTCCAGAACATAGTACCATACGGTTTGCCTACTCAATGTTTGAATCGACGGCAATACCTCAGGAATGGGTAACCATTCTTAACGCTTATTTTGATGCAGTAGTTGTTCCTGATCCTTTTTTAATTACCGTATATAAAAATTCTGGTGTTACTATTCCTATTTTTATGGTTCCATTAGGTATTTATATTGAAGATTTTTTATCCTTTCAAGAAAAAAAATCTCCTCATACGCCATTTACTTTCGGTTTTTCCGGAGCCTTTTCTGAGCGAAAAAATCATATGCTTTTATTGCAAAGCTTTGCGGAAGAATTCGGTAATAATCCCAATGTAATGCTCCGTATTCATGGGCGTTTTGGTAATCAAATTTATAACACATTGGCCTCGATGATTAAAACATTAAATCTTTCTAACGTAGAACTGATTCATAAAAATTTTAGCTGGCAACAGTACATTGATTTTATGACATCAATTGATTGCTATGTTTCCATTTCTCGCGGTGAAGGGTTTTCTATTACACCGCGCGAGGCATTAGCGTGCGGTATTCCTACTATTATTTCTAATAATACAGCACAAAAAACTATTGGTAATAGCGGCTATGTTCGTACCGTTCCTTCATCATTGGAGGCTCCAGCTTTTTACGAGCATTTACAAGAATACGTTGGCACTGACTTTAATTGCTCTCTTGATGATGTAAAAACTGCATTACGAGACGTATATGAACATTATTCTACGTATTTACAAAAGGCACAACACGGTAGAATATGGGTAAGCCAATATCTTTATTCAAATTTACGCAGCAAGTATCTTTCATTAATTAAACCCAAAAAAATAATACTTGGTGATGAAAATTTGGTGGAAGATGATTATGTAATAACTAATTCCAAAGCACTATATGATAAATTCACCACGTTTATAAAACAATAATATTTTTACCATGAGATGGATACATGAATAAGAATATACTTATCATAATAATTGTAGAGATTCTCTCAAACACGCTCCATGCAGGATATATCACAACAACTAATATTCTCAAAAAACAAAGTAACATGTTAAGGCTTACCAAAAAAAAAATCAAAACTATGCCAAATTTTAATGCCATCAAAGATCCACTTCGAATAACTAATCTTGACCTTGCACATAATGAACTGGATACCCTTGATTTAAATCTATTAACAATGTTTGTAAATCTCAAAAATTTATGGATAAACAACAATCAAATACAACGTATTATTCCTTTAACGGAGGGTTCAGAGTTACCATCGTTACGTCGTATTAATATTTCTTATAACAAGTTAACCACATTATCCTCGGTATCATTTGCTGGTTGCCCAGCACTGGAGGAGTTGTGGCTTAATAATAATAATATAACTACTATTGATACGTCGATTCCGATCAACAACCTTCGAGAACTGCATTTAAATAATAATAATCTTTCATCGCTTTCACTATCTGATTTTGCTACTTTCCCATGGTTGTATATTCTCAACGTAGGATTTAATCGGATACAATCTATACATAGAAGCACCGCTCTCCATAAAAAATTAAAAGTTCTCTACCTGAACAACAATGCTCTTAGAGTAATTCCAGATTATGTTTTTACCACGATGCCGCAACTCAAGGTCCTCTATTTGCACAATAATTCGATTGAATTATTACAACCATATTGTTTGGCTGGTTTGTATAATCTCATCCAATTATTTGCCTATAACAATCGCATTAAACACTTACCTCATAATGTTTTTAGCGATCTGAACAAATTATATATATTATATTTGCGTAATAATATGATAACAGATATCGAACCTGCATGTTTTTCAGGTCTGGATAATCTCGGCGTTTTAGATCTACTGCATAATAATTTTCAATGTAATGAACGTTGTTTACACACTATTATTGATGCTACATCACCCAAAATACATCTCATATATTCTTAACGATAAAGGAATCCTTATGAAACTATGTAAATATATTATCCTCATGCATTGTTGCCTCATTAATGCAGATCAGCTCGATGAGTCAATAAGTGTATTTCTTGACTCAATGAAACCTGAAATTTATCAGGATATAAGCATTAATGGTGTTATCGTAAAAGAAGGTGTTAAAAATTGCGATAAACGGGAACCATATATTTATGAATTACTCGATAACTATAAACGTCCTTTTACAGTACTTGATATCGGCGCCTCTCAGGGACTTTTTTCAATAAAGATAGCACAGCGATATCCTCATGCACATTGTGTTATGGTTGAAGGAGATTCAACTAATCAATTACCAAAAATTTGTGAACTTAATAGCTCATTATCAAATCTTATTGTTCTTGAAAAATTTATTACGGTAGAACAATTAATCGAACTTGGCCAATGTGAACATTTTGATGTTGTATTAGCATTCAATGTCATTCATCACTTTAAGGAAAAATGGCAGCAAGCAATTGACGCATTATTAACTTTAGGAGATCACATTTTAATTGAAACGCCACCGCGAGGTTGTCATACCGCAGCCAATAGCCCGATAATACCTCTTATCGAAGATTATCTTGATGCAAATGCAGCGGGCAAAATTATTGGTAAAGTTCCGCGATACGGTAGATTAGGATTACCGGGCCCCGATCAAAAATACGCCAATTTTTATCTTTTCCAAATGCATAAAAATGTTTTACCAAAATCAACGTGGGGATCATCTCATTTACGATATTATGCTATTAATAGCACCTTTACTGAGAAAACATTGTTTAAACCACGCATCAATAAAATTATTGATTGGAAACCTGGCATCAATTTATGGACTTTTAAACATCTTAATGGAAAATACCCGTATCGCTCACATATAAAAGATGAAATTGCACGATTATCACTCGTGCCACATAATGATTTTGTTCCATGGAATATTATTATACAAGGAAACAAATTGGAACTTATTGATTGGGAAGATAATAATTTTCAGGGGGACGCTAATAATGTAGATGTTTGTCTCAATCTTTTTGAAAAAAAATTACCATAATAAAAAAAGAAGATGCAGGAAAATTTCCTGCATCTTCTTTTTAAAAAAACATTATCTACGTGATATCATTTTTTCAACTTCTTGCATTACTTTTCTCATTGCAGATTCCCAACAAGCATTTTCTTCTTGGCAAAGACGCATGCTGTCATACCAGCATGAACAATCATCACGTCCTGCAGAAAAATGCCATGTTCTAGCATGAGGAACCATAACACATACTGGAATTTCAAGACCAGCAACCATTTGAGCTTCCATATTAGCACCAGCTATTACTAAATCAAGATTTTTAGCAACCGCCGCCATTTCAACTAAGCGATCACAAGAACAATCATATTGATCACAGATCATTCTTATACGTGATTCTGGCATCATTCACAGCAATCTGATTTTTCCATCTCGCAGCAATCTTTTCTTGCTTCGCAACATGGTCGACGCATATTTGGATTACAACATCCTGGGCGCATCTCTGGCTTGCAACATTCTTGACGTCTGCAAAGTTCATCAACCATTGGGTCTTTATCTAAACAATAAATGCTAACGTTAGGCATCATCATTAATTTTCTTACCAAATCTTCCTTGCTAGCATTGTCACCACAACAAAGATCTTTAAAGCAAATACCTACTTTTACGTTAGTATCACAAGCTAAACAGCTTCTCCAATGTTCTTGACGAGCGCGATCACAGAACAAATGTTCATTTCTCATGCAAGGTGTTTTTAACTTGAGCAATGAAGGTAAACTCATAAGATGTACTTCATAATCTGCATCGCAAGGAGCATTTTTTGTAACATCATAAAAGTTTTCAGTAATAGTAATATCAGCTATAATGTTATCAATATATACATTAGCAGCAAAAAAGTTTATTACTGAATTATTAACTATTAACGTAATTGATCGAGCACCACATTCTCTTAATGGCTTTAAAAAACGAGCATAGAGCATTATATCAACAGGATCTTGTGGGGCATACACTGCGATTGATTTACCACATAAATCCTCGCATCTCCATTGTCTTGCCAAGAGGCTGTTCCTTCATCATGTATTCATGCATTATATCAAAGCCTCTGTTGCATTGAGAACACATCAAGTACGTTTGAGCTAATTGATAGCATGCTTGTTTATGATTAGGATCTTTAGCACAAGCGCCTCTTAAACATGCAATTGCTTGCTTATACTTACCCGCTGAGCAATATTCTATTGCGCGGTTATATAAATCTTGTGCAGAATCTTCTCTTAATACAGGGCAATCTGCGTATAAGGCACTAGCAAAAAATACAACAGAAAATAATAAACTATTTTTTATATACTTCACGTATATATACTCCTTTATTGTAGTTACAATATTATCCTCTTAATTTTTGGTAATAACGGTGTAGAAATCCTCCTTTTTTTAATAATCAAAAAATTAGACAACACATCATAAATTTTTCTATCAAACTATGCTGTATGACCATTGGTTCTGTTTTCTTAGAAGTCATCATACAAAGCACAGCAAACTATGTCAAAAAAATAAATGTGCCCTAAAAAAGCAATTTTTTACATTAATTCATGCATACTACTCTTGCTATTAAAAATCAATATTATTTATGGTTATTAACAATTAAGTACATTGAACAAAGGATCCCCATGATAAACCCAATAATATTTGGCTTTATATTAATGTTTTTGGCTATTGGCTGGTTTTGTATTTCAGTATATGTAGCACAAACTATAAAAACCATTAATGATTATTTTTTAGCCGGTAAAATACTCGGTACTATACCGGTAACCTTAACCTTGCTTGCAACCCAAATAGGTGCAAATTTTTTAAGTGGCGTTGCACAACAGTCATACAACCTTGGTTATTACGGATTATTATATGCCTTAGCAACGAGCTTCGGGTTTATTATATTATCGCTAGGAATTGCTCGGCAATTAAAATTATTATCAATAGCAACTACGGCACAAATATTTGAGGTAAAATATAAATCAGTACTATTAAAAAAAATTGCTTCACTCTTTTCTATGGCCAGTCTATGGGGAATTTTAGTGGTACAAATCGTGACGTTAAACTCAATAACAACAACGCTGGGTATCACCAATCAATGGTATGCCTTATTTTTTTGGCTTATTATTGTCATCAATACCGTAACCGGTGGCTTAGGTTCTGTGGTTATCGTTGATATTATCAAACAAAGTTTTATTATTGGTACCTTTTTGGGTATTTTCCTCTATAGTTTTCTTACCAACGTTCATTCATTATCACATCTATCGTATCTCGTTGAAATTCAACAATTTTTTACTCCCGAACAAATATCGTGGCAACATCTTATCTCAACCTGCGTCATATCTTCATTTTTCTGTCTTATCCAACAGGATATTGCTCAATGTTTTTTTGCAGCACGAACAGCATCAATTGCTGCCCGATCGGCATTATATGCAACCTGTTTCTTACTTTTTTTTTGTTGGATGCCGGTCTATTTTGGCATGCAAGCAAAACTATTTGGAGCCCTTTACTCGTATGAAGTAAATCCTTTAGCATTGTTTCTACAAAATATAGCCGGTTCGGCGATTTTTTTACTTATTATCATAGGTATCGTTGCAGCCATCACATCGTCAGCAAGTTCCTTGTTATGTGCTATTTCTAGTAATATCGTGCAAGATTTTCAATTGGCAAAGCATTATACTAACACTATTTTTTTATCCAAAACTATTACGTTACTGGCCGGTTTAACCGGAATTTTTATTGCTTTCGCTGCACCAACGATCATTATTACCGCTTTATCACAAAGTTATAAACTCTATGTAAGTGCACTATTTATACCTTCAATAGCCGGATATCTCAGATCCAACGTTCAAATAGAACAGGCATGGGGAGCATTTTTAGGTGGAATTATTGGATTTTTTGTTTTTAATTTTTTCCCATTATTTATTAATCAGCTCATGCCATTACTCTGTTCGCTCATCGGCTATATGGCAGGATCGTATACTAAACCGTTTAAGCAGCTCTTCGCCAACGCGTGACGATATGGCCAACTCTGTTGCCCATATCTTGAACGTAGGCGCATGTTTTTCTCCAAAAACCTTGTTCCTTTTGCATTTTTTCTTTTAAAAATTCTTGATATGCTCCGTAACGAATAAGAAATCGTTTAATAGCATGATGCATATCTTTATCTTCAGAAAGAACTATTTTTTTGTTTAAATAAGGGCGTAGTTGATTTGCCCATCCAGGATTTTTAACTTCTAAACTATTACGTCCCAATTGTTCAAAAGAATCGAGATCTTTATGTAATAATGATCGTTTATTTTTTGTAGATTTTTGTTTATTCATCAACTCATGATAGTAAACGTCAAAGGCCACTCTATCTTCAACGTTAACAACGCGATTCTTGAAACCCTCGAAATGAGTATCCAGAAAATCTAACGGCAATATTCTTGCGGTACAAACTAATAAAGAACTTATGAGTATGTAATGTTTCATTGCAACTTCCCCCTTTTTTACTATTCCTAATTTAAAATATTCTCTTTCATCCGATTTATGTGTTCATTAAAAGCATAATCAATTTGCATACGTTCCTGCACCTGCTTAAGGGCATGAATAACCGTTGAATGATCAGTTCTTCCTAAATACAGGGCTATTTCATGCAATGATTTATCGGTAAACGTCTTCATAAAATACATAGCAAGTTGGCGCACTAAAGACAACTGTTTGCTTCTATTCCTTGAACGTAAATCAGTTAAGGTGTAGGAATAATGGTTGCCTATTAATTTTACAATACGCTCAAAATCAATAGGAGTTTGTTGTGAATCTTGACTGCGTAAAACTTTTTTTGCAAGATCTAAACTAATTGATTGATTGGTTAGCGTTGCAAACGCGGTAACTCTGATGAGCGCTCCTTCAAGCTCTCTAATATTAGAAACAACGCGTGAAGCAATAAAATGAGCAACGTCATCGGGTAGATGTTCATTATTCAAATCTGCTTTTCGTTGCAGTATAGCAATTTTTGTTTCAAAAGTAGGAACCAATACGTCTGCAACTAATCCCCATGCAAGGCGAGAACGTAAACGCTCCGCTACTCCTTCCATGTCCGTGGGATAAGAATCGCTAGAAAATACAATTTGCTTATGAGCATCATATAAGGTATTAAAAATATTAAAAAAGGCCTCTTGCGTTTGCTCTTTATTGGAAATGCATTGAATATCATCTACCAATAAAACATCGATGGCTTTATATTTCATCTGAAACTGATGCACTTTATCAAACCGAATTGCATTAATAAATTCATTTACAAATCTATCAGCAGGTTGATACAACACTTCAATCTGTTTATTTTTTACTTTAAGCTCATTGGCAATCGCATGTAATAAATGTGTTTTGCCCAAACCCGAGCCGCCATAGATAAAAAATGGATTGTACAGTTTGCCTAATTTTTGCGTTACTGCATACGCGGCAGCATAAGCCATTTGATTATTAGGGCCAACAATAAACGTATCAAACGAATAATTTTTATTTAAATTATCACGATTAGTGCTCACCGTATTTTTTACCAAACGACCAATTTTTTTCTCGCCGCGAGGAACGTGCTCAACAACTAATTGAGCAGGCACTATTTTTGCTTCGATTTCTGGATTGGGTAACGCATCAATAAACGTTAATTTAAATGCATCAACGTTGAGTAGCCTTCCTAAATGAAAGTGCAGAATGGAAAGATAATTAGCATTAATCCATTCTTTAACAAATGAATTTGGCGCATGAAGATAAACTATTTTTTGAATTGAGTCCCACCTATAAAAAGAAACCGCCTTTAACCATGTTTCAACAACACGGCTGCCTACTTCTTCTTTTACAATAAGTAAAAATTGTTCCCAAATAGTGTTAACGCTTATCATTATATCTTGTAGTCCATTAAAAAAAATTATCTACGATCTTGGCTTTTCAAAGCATTCTATCATGATCATAGATTCTTAATCAACCGGTTTTTTATTAACTTTGTATAGTATGATTATAATACATTTCTATGCCTTTACATATCCCTTGCGCAATTAAATATTGATAATTATGATCAACAAGTTTTTTTGCCTCTTGTTGATTGGATACAAAACCTATTTCAATAAGCGCCGATGGCATATCGGTTCCTATAAGAACTTGCGCCAAAGACTCATTGACGTTGCGATCAAGGACAACGTGCCGCTCGTTTACCTTATTAATAACGTTGTTATGAATATTGCTTGCTAATAATTTACTTGCTTGATCAAGTTTTTTTGCATGCTCATTAATACTGTTTTGATAAGAAATAGTATCATGTAAAGAAATGCGTTTTATATTTTCACGACAAGACCAATAGGTTTCAATACCGGATGCTTCAGATTTAGGAGCAGAATTTGCATGAATAGAAATAAAAATATCTGCATGATTATTGTTAGCAGATAATGTCCTCATATCTAAAGGGACGAACGTATCGCTATTACGCGTAAGCAAAACATTAAATCCTTTTTCACGTAATAAATCAGCAGTTTTTGATCCGACGGCAAAATTAATATCCTTTTCCTTGATACCTTGAGCCGTTGTTCCATTATCCTTACCACCATGACCACAATCAAGCATTATTTTAACAAGATGCTTATCCTTTTTCTGAGCGGTATTATTACAGGCATACCGTAAAATTTTATCGGTTTTTTGTTTCATTTCTTCTAAAACAACTTTTTGGTGAAAATTAAATATCAGCGCCTTGCGCATACTGATAGAATCAAAAACTGCATAATCACAAATAATCATGTTGGGGTTATACGCAATGGTTATTTTTATCCCATTGATTGGTTGTTTAACTTCAGTAAATCTAATACCGTACGAATCTTTTTTGACGTTATTAATAGTATTAATCATCTCCCTAGCATCTTTAGAACTAATTTGTGTCATAGGTAAAAAAAATACTATATTTTTCTGCGTACTTTGATCGGTACGTTGCGCGCTAGTTTCTGGTTTTTCCGGCAAATAATTACATATCGGATCACGAGAAAAATAACAAACAACTTTATCCCCGAACATACCTTGATGGTGAAAAACTTTTTGTAATTGGTTCATAGATGATTCGCCGTATACGGTATGCATAACAAGAATAACAAATACGCTAATAATACTATTACCTCGAATATAATGAGTATTCTTCATACAATCTCCTTTGTTCCGCCATTAATTGGAAATGCTTCATAAAAAATATATCACTTTTATTTGCAGATAGTCAATAAACAAAACAGAGACGTAGCCAATACGTGACAATTACCTTGTATTTAAAAAATAAGAATATTTTTTTGTTATTAATGAATCATAAAAACTATTAAAAATACCGTTACTTATACTCAACGCGATAGGTTAAATGATGCGATCGTTCCCATGCCTCAAGAAACGCATCAAGATCATAACGAACATGAACTTTTTCATTCGTTTCAAAGGCTGGATCATGACAAATAACCTTTCTTCCTCGTGCATCCCAGCCAATAACTACTAAAAGATGTCCTTGATTATAATCATGCGGTGCTCCCCTTAGTTTTCCTCGTACACTAACAACCACGGGAATTCCTTGTTGTAAAAGTTCATGAATGTTACTAAAAGAATGTAAACGCGTAACGTAACATATCATAGCACCATTACATGATTGAAAAATTTGTGCCGTATTAAAAGGCCAACTTCCGTAGGCATTAAGCCCATTGTCATACACCGATTGTGCAATATCAACAGGATTAGTTATGCCTCCCGTAAAATAACTGATAATCATGCTGCATGAAGTTGGCGAACACAGAACTTCTTTCTTTGGATGATCTAACTGCATTTGCGATTGCAAAGGAATATTAGTAATACACACGGAAGGCAAATGAGGTTTCATACTATATTCTGTAATACATGAATTAAGATTTGCTATCGATACAAAAAGTCCGTGTAATGTTGCCAAAGATGCCCCTTCATGCGCTTCTACTTTTATACGTAATCCATCCGCTAAGCAATAATAAGGCATTTCAATGCGAACATGATGGCATATGGTTCCCGTTTCTGCTCGTGTAAAAAATGAACGTTGCAGGGTACAACCCCATTCAATCATTTTATGCCAATCATGCCATTTTTTTGTTACCGAATCACGGATTTGTCCCCAAAAAGTAAAATAACCGTATTCAGGCTTAAAACCATTCCATGAAAAAATAAGTTGAGAAAATTGCGGGGTGTTTACTTTAGAATATAACAAATTACGTTGATTATTAAGTGTTTTATGCTCTTGATCAGAAAATATTTTCTTATATACCCAATTCCATGATTCAGCACTATGCATAATGCCATTAAACGCAAAAAAAACTATTATTAATGCATAGTGTATACGGTTAATCATTACAATGCTCCCCTCAATACTAGAATACATCTGCTCGTAAACGTTCCCCCAAAAACCACAAAAATAGTTTTTAAAAATGTACCATAACGAGATCATACATTACCAGCACAAGGATTTTTATCTAAAAATAACCATTAAGCCCATAATTGCCTACTTTTTATGCATAAATCTCTTATATCTTGAAAAAAACATTAAAATTTGTCAATAATATAATTATAAATAAAAAAAATAAATTCAAATAATGAATTTGAGATAATTATGATATATCGGCATATTCTTTTTATACTTGGCATCCACCTTTTTTCCCTACCAACCTATGCACAGCAAGCTCTTACTATTGTTCCGGTTGCAGATCTTATTGGTGAACCCTCAGGTGAACGCTTTACTGATGCACTGGTGGAGAATATTTACAAACAGTTACCCTATTGTGGAGAACGGTTACCCTATAATTGCCAGCGCATTCATCAACTGTTATTCAATGAAATGGTAATCATTGAAGAAGAACGGGAAAAAGAGGTGCGCATTACCGTACCCAACGTTTTTTTCAATAAAGAATATGATACAACTCCCTATAACAGTTATTGGTCTTTAAAGAAAAATTTTATTACTACGGCGGCATTAAAAAAACATGGCCTCGATTTTTCTACCATTCCTCAACCAATTAGCTACGAAAAACCTCGATCATTACAGCAACAACAAACCGTTGCACTTACTATACCTTATTACGAACCAAAATTACATATAACATTTTCTGCAGGAACTCGATTTATCAAGGCGGAAAATGGGCAAAATTCATCACACGTGAAAGTGTTTGTTCTTGATCCAAAAAAAATGACGATCGCCACCATGTTCTTACCCAAAAAAATATGTATCACTCAGACCAGTAACCATGCTCAGCAACAAAAAATGTTCGTCGCATTAATTAGGCAATGGGCACACTTAAAAAATGGTTTTATTCCTTATGTATGGGGAGGTTGCAGTTTCACGCATTATTATATTCATGACAATTTTATTACAAAACATGCACAAAAAAATTCTATAACATGGTATGAGCGGCCTCACTCTCCCCTAGGACCTCTCTCAGGCTTTGATTGTACAGGGCTCATTGCTCGTGCAGCGCAACTGTGCGCAATACCCTATTTTTTTAAAAATACTTCAACGTTGGCAAAACATTTAACCCCATTAACAACAAAAGATACGCTTAAAGAAGGTGATTTATTGTGGTTTCCAGGGCATGCCATCGTGATAACTGATATAGCCCATAATTTAATTGTTGAATCGCGTGCTTATTCTCATGGCTATGGCAAGGTGCACGAAATTCCATTATGTAATGTTTTTAAAGATATCAACAACTTTAGTGATATTCTTGATGCTTATTATAATAACAAACCGTTGTATCGCCTCACCAAAACTGGCACCGTGGCGCATATTATTCCTACGTTTAAACTATTGAAGCTAGCAAGCGTTTGGCACCAGTAAAAATGCCTACCAATAAACCAGCACCAATATAAGAAAAAACCATCAGAAAAAAAACCGGATAATTATACGTAATACAAAAGCTAATAATGCCAAGACAAGGAACAACAATGGCCCAAAAATGAAAAAACCTAATGCGCACTCTTTTCCATGATGGATAATGAATAGTGGAAACCATCAATAATGCAATTAACACCGTACTACTCATAGTGCCATATTGCGTAGTAAGCCAGCCCAAATAACTTGCAGAAATCCAATCATGATACATAACAAGGCTTGCAACAAAAAAAGCCGCCGCCGTTGATGGTAAGCCGATAAAAAAATAGTGATGCCCCGTGGAAGAACTATTAAAACGGGCTAGTCTAAATAACCCTGCACATAAATACAGGGTTAAAATAATAATCCCCAAACTTCCGTAATGAACACCATAAAAACTATATAAAAGAATTGCCGGAGCCAAGCAAAATGAAATTGCATCGCACACCGTATCTAACTCTGCACCAAAATAGCTATTTGATTTAAATATTCTCGCCAAACAACCATCAACGATATCCATACATGCAGCGATAATTAAACAATAGGCGGCTACCTGTAGATTTTCTTCCAAAACATTCACTACGGAAAAAAATCCAAAAAATGCATTAGTAAACGTAAAAATATGGGGAATAACGTTGAGTGAACGTTTATAGCGCTTACTGTTTTTTTTTCCAAATTCTCGTAATACTTTTAAGGTCATAGTTTTTTTACGCTCCCCCGCAATATGCTGATAGCAAAAAAGAGATTACTATACGTTAAAAAATTGTATCACGAACAACCAAACAAAGTAAATTATTCAATAATTAACGCCGCTATACTGATATTTTTATTTTTTCCCAATAAAATAATCAGTGCCAAGAATTGGAAGCACTGCTGCTACACCTAATCCCACTGCGATGCCAGCATGTTTGGTCGCATCACGCATATCGTTGTTTTTATATGCAGCATACGCTTGAGCAAGTTGTTGATAGGTAGCATATCCCATTGCCATTCCATATAAAGACATCTCAGGTGCTTTTTCTATTTTGCTACCGGTAAGATTTCTTGCTGTGCAATCAACAAGCGCTGCCATGGTTCCTACATCGATCAAACATTCTTTGGTATTGCCATCTTGGTATGCTTTTTTTGCCGATCGTGCATAATTGATAGTTTCATTGACGCTAAAACAAGTAACCAGAGTCCTATATTTATTGATGCTGGCATTATACTTTTCCTTTTCATATTGTATAAGACTTTTTCCATTTAAAAGTATTCGTTGATCCCCTGCACAAGCAAGGTAAGGGGCATTGTAAAAGCGAGGATCCGACGAGCACATATCTCATAAGTAACTCAATGTTATACCATCCCATACCAAGAAAAACAGGCATACTACTTGCAACTGTTTGTTCTGAAAAATCCATTGATAAACATTTTCTTTTAATCGAACCAAGCGATAATATCTAGGTTGTCTTGTCGGGTTCAAATTGCCCAACACAAATACTACTCAGTAGTGATAAACAAAAAATTACTACAATAGAATACATGTTCTTCATATAAAAAATTACCTCCACAATGTCTAATATCTTTATTATTTTCACATTGCAATAGTTTATCATACTTTTATTACTATTGCAAATGCTCATATCAGAGGTAATTACTTTGTAACTGTTCTAAAACGAGGCTAGCCATTGCCGCCGACCTGGGCTTTTAATGAGGCAACAATTTCACGCAAAACATCAAGCCGTTGCATCATGATAACGATTTCTACATATAACCGGGATGCGCTATTATAATTAGGCCATAAAAAACGCCAAAAGGATGGATCACGGTTAAATCTTCGGGCTCATTTACGTGCCGGTAAATATTAGTATACCGCTTTAAATACTGTTTATCCTGTTCCAATTGTTTTAACTCCCCAAGAATAACTTTAATAACTTGTTCTGGTGTTGGAATATCAATCACTTTACCTTGTTCTATAATAGTTATCTTGCCGCTATAAATATCTTGTAACAGCGATTTTTTTACTAAATCTTTATGAGCACTCATCCACCACGCAGTAGGCCAATACATACCATCGGCATAATAATCGTCTTGCCGCCATCTACAAAATAAGGTAGTGCTTATGCCATCTTTTGATTCATGCCAATAGTCAACTATTTTTGCTTGTGCTGAATATTTCTTTTTCAAAGAATCGATGTCATATGCACCCTTTTGCCAAGCGTATACGGCATAGGCACCCGCGGTTGCCAAGAGCGATGTACATAAGAACGGTTTATCATTAAAAACCATCGATGTTCCTATCAATGAACCGCTAATAACATACGGTTTATAATAATGACATCGAATTTTAGCTTCATTAATAATATAGTGAATATCATCAGCTATCGTTGCAATGCTAGCCTGATTGGTAAAAAATATTCCTAACATACTTATTGCACTTATAAAAAATAGTTTTTTCATAATGTTTCTTCTTTAGTTATATTCATCAAGATATCAGGATTAATAGATGTTTGTTCCATAAAAGCTCGTCGCACAACCATAGCATGTTGTGTACCGCCAATCATCAAAAAACCCTGTAATTTACCACAATTATCGAGTATAAATGAATGATACCAGCCATCTCCTTTTCTGACAAGATTTTCATGGTAATTTTTAGCTACCGTATAATTGGCACTCAGCATCTTGATACCAAAAAACGTCGATCCAATAATGGGGGAAATACCAGGATATGGTTTGTGCATTCCTGCCATCGCATGCGCTGCATAAGAGCCTTGCACGACCGCATCGGACCATTTTACATTGCGCATTAAACTTCCCGTTAACCGATGTTTAACTACAGCAACATCTCCTCCTGCAAAAATGGATTCGTCACTCGTTTGCAAGTATTCATTAGTTAGTATGCCATTCTTTTGTACTGCTATACCCGCATCTTCAGCTAAGGTTAGCGCAGGCCGAACGCCAACACAAATAACCAGCATCTCAGTTGGTATGCAATTTCCATTATTCGTTTGTACTGCGCAAATTTTATTTTGATCTGTTACAACTTCATCAATTGAATCATTAACCATAAGGTTAACTTTGTTCATAGGCATGCGTGCTTGAATAAGTAATGCGCCTTCATAATCAACATGAGCGCCCAGAATATATTCAGCACGCTCAATGATGGTAACTGCAAGCCCTTGTTGCATTAACGCATCGGCGCATTCAATACCGGTCAAGCCACCGCCCACAATAGTAACGGTTTTAACGCCACGTTCTTTAATATAGTTGAGCATACCGTTAGCAGAATGTAATCCATGAAATAAAAAAATACCTTCTACGGTATCAGGAGTATTGATGGGCAGCATTATTGGCATAGCACCCATGCCTAAAAGAAGTTTATCATACGAAATGGTACTACCATTTTCGAGCACAATATTTTTTTCTTTTCTATTAATGCTACGAACGGCACTGCCTAACATTAAGGTAATGCGCTCTTGCTCAAAAAATAATGGCAATTTAGTGAATACCTGAGATTCAGTTTTGATGCCCGCTACATAATCAGCTAGCAAACATTTATTATAAGGAATTTCTTGTTCATCGGATACACAAATAATATTTGCTTGCGCATCAAGGTTACGCAAGGTCATTGCAGCAGAAAGCCCTGCCGCAGAAGTTCCTATAATTACATATTTTTTTTTATCGACATTGTGCATTATCAAATCCTATCATGGCCAACCTTAATATATAATTATTATAGGCGAAAAATAGCAATAGGATAAGACTCATGAGCAAACACTCATAACATGCATACATCAAATACTTACGCGGTGCATTCTTGAAGAATAGTATTACGGTTAATATTTTTTATTGCGCCTAAAATAATTTTACTTAGTCCGGGCGATGCATTGTTCCATTGTAATACTTTTCCTTCTTCATTTTTCGTCATAATAGCATTATTATTCCATGAGATAGACATTATGCCCGTACCATTATAACTACATTTTTTCATACATGATTTGTGTTCCACGTCCCACAAATAAAGAAGATGATCACCGGCACTCGTTATCAAATAGGTACTCGTTGGATCAAAACATAGCGCTTTAATGGAAGCACTATGGTGCAAGGCTGCAATACATGCCTTTTTACTGTCTTGAGTAACATCCCATATTCGAGCTGTTTTATCTTGTGACCCAGATGCGATGAGATTATTCTTACCTACCAAACAATGAATAGTATTGGTATGCCCAATCAATTTTTTTATCACCGTCTTCAAACGCATATCAAAAACACTTATTGCCCGATTTTTCGGTGATGTATTACTAAAGACAATGTAATCGGGTAAAAAAACCATGTGATTAGGGGTACACATTATTATTTCTGGATAATATGTATTAATTTTTTCATTATCAAGTTCCTCCAAACAATATAATGAATTCTTGGCTTGCGAACGATTACCTAACCATATCGGTGATGCCGATAGCTCTGAACAAATGACCTTACTTGCAATATTTTTAATTAAATGCTCGGGGATATTCTCTAACGCCGTTGTTACAGCATTGATCGTATCATCATTTGCATGATTCAAATATTCATATTTTTTTTCTAAATGCTTATAGATACATACGGAACAAAGATCTTGTAAAGATTGAACGCTACATTTTTCTCTTTTTTCTAACTCCATCGGCCACATAGTACCAAAAACTAATAACCCATACCATAGTATTAATGTTTTCACCATTAAAATATATTCTCCCTGATCTATTTTCACTACATCACAATTTTTTATGCTTTTATAATGGCGCGCCCGACAGGATTTGAACCTGTGGCCTACAGATTAGGAATCTGTCGCTCTATCCACCTGAGCTACGGGCGCTTAAAAACATTTTCTCGTGTTAATAACAAAAAAATTCTCTACGAAAAAGTAACGTTCTATAGTATGGCACTACGATTCAGATGTTTTTTCTTATATTATATAATCAAAAATCGCAACCTGTGCATCGTTACTAACGGTATCACTCGTATTTACATACTTCTCTAGGTAGTTAGAATGCTTTTCTAGCATGCAATCCATTGTGCACTTACGAGGTAAATTTGCCTTTATGCCCCTCTTTAATTTTTCGTTGCCATTTATCTGATTAATTTCTTCAACTGATAAAAGCCGCATCGAAAGATCATAATCCTTAATATGTTCCGGTGATATAACCAGTGCGACAATAATGGGATCCACGTAGGAGCCTCTGCGCATATTTACAACGTTATGTAGATAACAAGGACTTTTGCCATTAACGTATCCATACCATGTGTTTTTTGATTCAGTATCTTGAATACCTGTTACCAAAAATCCTTTAAATGCACACAAATCGCTCCATGTTTCAATCTTTGTTGGCTGCATTGTTCTTATCGTTGGCACTTTTTCTTTGTTTGCTAATCCATACTCACTTTTTCTGACTACCTTCGATGGTTTTTTCCTTTTTTTTCCAATTGATTCTTCCATACAAAAAATAGGTTGCATATTTATACATACGAGAGCGCACATAATATGTTTCAAATTAAGCATAAAAATTCCTTCGTTTTACGGTGTTAAGATGTCTCCTATTAACGTGTGCCTAAAAATTATACATAAAATTAAAGTAAAAAAAAGGTATTTAGCATGAACGACAAGAACTATTGTAGGAACGATAGCTAAAAATACTCCGTGATTCAAGAGCTCAAAAGTATTTTATACTGCTTTGAAATGCTAACAACAATAATTACTGGAAGATCCGTTAGGCCTTTTAACTTCATTCCTAGAAAGGTAGGTACATAAAACGAAACCGGTTATTACGCCCACTGCAAAAGTAAGCTTTGAAGGTTTTCCCTTATAAACACGTTGCGTTATGTGCGATGCTTTGTATAATGTTTCCAAGTTTCTAATATCGTAGGTATTATGTAAAGGATCTTCAAACACCCGTTGAATTTCCTTCTGATAGTTTGATAAATCAGAGCAAGAAATTATTTTGCAACGTTTCCCACTAACATTAAATTCGTTAGAAACAAAATCACCAGCTTTATCAATACCACGAACAACCTTATTAGTATTACTCATACCGCTCATTGAACTAATATTGCTTAATAACCACAATGATATTATTACTTTATTCATGAACTTCCTTTTTTATTTACATTTTCACAACAAAACCCAATAATCGACCTTAGAATAGCGTTGACTTCGCGTGTTTTTTACCTTACCATGCACGATAATAATTACTCATAATTCATTTTCTCAATAAAGGTCAATATTACTATGTTCTTCATACTGTTGATGCTCTTGTTCTATTCACCCGCATGCTGTACGGAGAGTAGTTCGCTAGCACTAAACTCTCCCGATATAATCAAGTTGATAGCGTATGCAATCATTGGCACTACTAAACCTACAAAATATTCTCATAAAGAATTACTGACCTCTTTGAAAAATTTTTCGCGTGCCAATAAAAAAATTCATGAAACTCTGCACAACCTACGATGCGGTCCTGAAAACACAACGGAAAATTTTAATAACTATCTCATTGCTCACCTTGCTAAAAGTTTTGATGGCAAATACAACCCCGAATGCCTAGCTGCGGCCTATGTGGGAACGCCCTATGCTTTACAACAAGTATGCAAAACTTATTCTTTTTCTATTACTACTAATGAATTTAAAGTAAGTTTAGGAGCTCGCTATAGATGTAGTTATAAAACGTACATGGTAGTTGATCACGAAAAGTATATTGCCGACTCGAGAACCGTTTACTATAAACAAGAAGAATATTGCGAACTAACACTGCCAACGGCAGAAGAAACATTGTCAAAATTTCCCCCTTCAACACGTACGTTTTGCAATCAATTACTCCTTAACAAAGAATATTACCCGACAATACGACTACTCTCTCAACGGATTACCGCATAGCGAAAGTTTGCAATGAGCCGAGCGATATCAAGAGAAAATGGACTAGCATAGGGATAGTTCTCTTTCTTTATCCTTTTATTGTTCCTTACTATTATTGCTACATGTGCTCGAGGACGTGCACTTAAAAACTCGACCATGTGTTCTACATATTCTTCCTTGAGCTTAATCACATAATCACTATGTTTTTGTGCTATTGACTCACTGATATCGTCATGATATTCAAATTTAGCTTCATCAAACTTTATCGCCGCAGAAATTTGGTTAGCTTCTTGCATCGTTGCAAGCCCCATTCTTATGGGACTTCGCGCAATAGTAGAATCGGTTAGAATGGCAGCCCAAGAAACTTGTTCTTTGGTTAGAAACTGATATAAGTTATATCCTTTTTCTCCGGAAGATAATGTCTCACTATCAGTGCCAATATACGCGTATTTAATACGTTTATCGGTGTGTATTTGATATCCTTTATATAATCCAAAATAATATGCATTGGTTGTATAGGTAACAACATGGCCGGCAAATTTACGTACATCTTCGAATTGTTCAAGTTTTACCAGCGCGGTAGTCGCTCTATCTTCTTTGGTCGATTGTTTCATGCAGAAAATGGATTGCATACTCATGCATATTACCATGTACAATGGGTATTTTATTGTAACCATAAAATTCCTTATAATTGTAATGATGAGCAAATAGTAACAATAATTTTCTAACACTATGATTATATTCGATTCGGATGATGTTTTACTACACTCAAGCAGAAATTAATAGAGAGCAATAACTCTTCCAGGTATACGTACAAAAAACAATCAGTAATTTTTACAAAACTTAGTATCTGTGTTAAACCTGTTACTGAGAATACTGTTAATTAAAAAACATCCAATAACTTTGCTCATAAAAAAGTAGAAAGTGTGTATGGATCCTTTTATAAAAAATTTACCAAAAGCCGAATTGCATGTGCATATAGAAGGAACGTTACAACCGGAACATTTATTATCATTGGCTGAACGCAACAAAGTTGCCATTCCCTATCAAACCCTGGATGATATTAAACAGCATTATCAATCATTCAGCAACTACCAGGATTTTTTTGCTGCCTATGTTATTGGCACCAGCGTGATATGCACGGAGCAAGATTTTTATGATGTAGCATTAGCCTATATAAAAAAAGCTTCTGAACAAGGCGTGCTGCATACCGAAATTTTTTTTGACATTCAAAATTATCTGCCACGGGGAATGCATCCTGCTACCATTATTAATGGCATTCACGCCGGATTATCGGCAGGCCACCAGATATACGGTGTAACCAGTTATATGATTTTAACTTTTTTACGAGATTTATCAGAAAAAAATGCTCTTGAAAGTTTATTACAAGCCATGCCTTTCAAAGATAAAATTGTTGCCGTAGGCCTAGCTGCAACTGAATACGGTAACCCTCCGGTAAAATTTCGCGAAGTTTTCGAGCGAGCAAAAAGTCTTGGATTACACCGCGTTGCTCATGCCGGAGAAGATGCAGGAGTAGAGTATGTATGGCAAGCCCTTACCGCATTAGACGTTGAACGAATCGATCACGGTGTTTGTTGCTTAGATGATCCGCACCTCGTTAATTATTTGGTTACCAATAACATTGGCATAACGGTCTGCCCTGTATCCAATGTAGCATTACGGCGTTTTAATTCACTTAAAGAGCATCCGGTTAAAAAAATGCTCGATGCTGGGCTGCTGGTTTCTATCAATTCTGATGATCCTGCACTATTTGGATCTTATATTGCCGATGTAATGGAAGCAACGAAAAATGCTCTTAATCTATCGTATAATGATCTTATTACCTGTGCCCGTAATTCTTTTACCTCATCATTTCTTGATCGAGATCAAAAAGAAAACTATATCAAAAAACTATCGTTGTACAGTGCCCAACATGCACACCCCTAAAAACAATCTCTCGCTCAATAGCGCTCATTAATTACAGTATTGAGGAATTATTATGCATTATCTTCTACACCATATTTAAACTTTGTAATGTGAAGAAGCATTTCATAAGGAAGTATAGGATACACTACGGGGATTCGCTTTTCCTCGTGTGCATTATAACATCCTAATAAAGCTATGGCCAAATCTTGAGCATATTTTTTCTTCAGCTGCTCACATCCTTGTATTATTTTATTACTTTTCGATTGATGATACGTTCCAAAAAAATTTCCAAATCTAGCATTACCAGAAATTGCAGCACGTATTTGAGTTATTTCTTGCATTGTTGCAGCTCTCATCGATACATTAGCTCCAGTAATTGAAGAATCAGTTAGCTCGTCATACCCACTTTGGTCTTCGTTCAGCAAGGGCAACAGAGTATATCCTGCAGGTTTTTGATATGGAGTATAATCTTGAACATCTTCCCGAGTAAGCGGATTTTTTTCAATATATCCATACTTGATCGAACTATCTTGGTCTATTATATATCCCCTGCCCAATCTTTCTGATATTGTTGTGTACGCTACAAGATACCCAGCAAACGGCTCGATAGTTTCCCATGTTTTAATTTCTGACAATACTGCCATCACTTCTTTTGTATCTGATTGCTCCATACAAAAACTGTGTTGCATATTCATGGAAATCACAATGCACAAAAAGTATTTCACATTAACCATAAAAATCCTTTTAGTTTTACGTTGTTATATTTTTCAGCGCAAATCTTATCTTCCTTTTTGAAGAGCAGCCGCATAATTAAAATCAAAAAAATAACTTTGCCTCATCATTGGTACCGTATTCATTGTCATAGAGAAAATAATCTATAAGCGCTTCACGTGTGCGTAAAAGCTCTCGTAAAGACCCTCCTCTATTTTTAGGATCTGCGATGGTTAAATCTAAAAGCTCCAACGCTCTTTCAAAAGATTTTTTACTATAATCAAGATTACCATTTTTTTTCCATTGTATTGTTCTTTCAATATCACAATCAACGTTTGCTAATTGCTCAAATAAAGAAAACTTAAACCAATGTTCTGGTGTTAAATCTTTATGTATCATGCTATTGCCAATGTATGCACAATCTTTTTAATTATTTTTTGATTTTTCTTAAAGCATTTGTATGTATTAATTTTCTACACCATATTTAAACTTTGTAATGTGAAGAAGCATTTCATAAGGAAGTATAGGATACGCTACGGGGATTCGCTTTTCATCATGTTCCTGATAACATTTTAATAAAGCTTTGGCCAGATCCTCTGCATATTTCTTCTTCAGCTCAGGTAAATACTTCAGCTGCTTACACCGCTGTAATATTCCATTACTTTCCAATTCAAGGTCATCCTCAAGGAGTTTTCCAAATCCAGCATTATTATCAGAAATTGCTATACGTATTTGATTTATTTCTTTCAGTGTTGCAACTCGCATTAATAAATTAGCTTTAGCAATTGAGGAATCAGTTAGATTGCAATATCCACAATCAATTTTATTTATCAATGTCCACAGAGTATACGCTTCTTCATACAGCTTATTATGATAAGTCCCAACAAGAGGCTCCTCTTCAACGTATCCATAGTTAAGCGAACTGTCTTGATATAATGAATATCCTCTTTCCTTCCCCAATTCTTTTGATGATCCTGTATAGGCAACGATAAAACCTGTAAATCGTTCAACATCTTTCCATGTTTTAATTTCTGATAATACTCCCATTACTTCTTTTGTATCTGATTGCTCCATGCAAAAAACTTGCTGTATGCTCATACATAGTGTAATACACAAAAAATGTTTCATGTGAATCATAAAAATCCTTTTAATTTTATGTTGCTATATTTTCCAGCACAGCAAGTCTGCCACTTTTTGTGAAAAAACACTATCATGTGAATATTTTATACAAAAAAAAGGCCTACTGGAATAAACCAATAGGCCCTAAAAAAATTTAACTAACGTAAAAATTATTTAATGCTGTTCAATAAGATCTCTTTTCTTCTACGTTCTTCAGCCTCAAAGGCCACCAGCAATGCATCATTAATTCTTTTTATTTGTATCAAGTTATCTTGTAAAAATTCATCGACGATAGCTTTACATCCAGGATATTTTCTATTTAAACCTTCACTTACTAATTGTCTAAATTCAAGAGCATTCCCATTATCATCTTTAATTACTTTAGAACCTTCCAAAGAAGCCTTTTTAACAAAAATAGTATTATCTTCTTGAGTAATAGAATGAAAAGATTTTACAGATTCTTCGGCTGACATTTCTTTGCATACCGCCAATAAGGCCAATAACTTTAACTGAGCTGACAATGGTTTATTGTTTTGATGAGATTTTTCTATATCCCGTATAATAGAATCCTTTATATCAGAATTTATATACTTATTGCTGGAATTTTCTTTTGAGAAACGCTCATCCCATTCTTTTTTAGCGTTTTGTATATAGTTGTCAAGCAATGGTTCATCAAATTTGTTCCATTCAACTGTAACGTGCAACTCCGCCCGTGACTTTAAGGACAATAATGCCATAGCAAATAATAACATGCTACTAGTTTTCATAAATAAGTCTCCGTAATTAATAATAACAATATAGTTAGTTCTTAATTTTTAATTCTATATGATAATAAAAAATTTTCAATGGGCAGAAATAATTACGACAATCCGATAAAACAGTTAGCCATGTCAAAACATTGACAAAAACTGGCGTGCCGGCTAAAGCTCGCAGAACGAAGCATTGATTTTATTATATATACATAATACATAAGCTTATTGTTTTGATGGTCTGCTTACGGTCCTCCTACGCCAAGGCTTCGGCGGACAGCTTTCGCTTTATGAGCAAAATATTAACTTTTCAATGTATGCCAACTCCTGAAAAAACTGGCGTGCCAGCTGAAGCTTTTAGCGAAAGCTGGTGCGCCTGGCAGGAGTCGAACCTGCAACCTACGGATTCGAAATCCGGTACTCTATCCAGTTGAGCTACAGGCGCAAAAATTAGTACTAGTTATAGCAAAAAAAATGGTAATAATACCATGGGGAATTTAGTGTATCACTATTGCTATGATAAATCAAAATCTGCTCGCTTAAAACTCATTCACATTGTGTAAAATAGGCCAAAAATTCTTTGTTGCCATCGGCGCCGGTAATGGGTGATTCTGTATACCCAACACACAAAAATCCGTTTTGCACAATGCCATTAATTACGTTCTTAATAACCGCTTCATGCACTGCCACGTCTTTAATAATACCGCCACGCCCAACCTGTTTTTTTTCTGCTTCAAATTGTGGTTTGATCAGCACGATAAGTTTTCCATTCGGTTTAAGAATTTTTTTGACTACATCCATCACTTTTAATACCGAAATAAATGAAAGATCAAGCGTAACCAGGTCTACTAATTCGGGTAATGGTGGTAACAACCTCAAATTAGTGCGCTCGAGCACCACAACGCGTGGATCATTGCGTATTTTTTCATGCACTTGACCATAGCCAACGTCAACGCCATACACTTTTTGCGCACCGCGTTGCAGTAAGCAATCGGTAAATCCACCGGTAGAAAGTCCGGCATCAAGAACAATTAATCCATGAACATCAAGGTTAAAATAATCGAGTGCTTTTTCTAATTTAAGCCCTGCGCGAGAAACATAACGCGGTTCTTGCGCGTCAACCGTAATAAGAGCATCGTGCGCGACAGCTGTTCCCGGTTTAGTAATAACTTTTTCTTGCACGGTAACTTTTCCCTGCATAATCAAACTTTGAATATAGGTTTTACTTAATGCAGGAAAGCGTTCTGCCACCAACGTATCTAAACGCTTTTTTTGAATCATATTTTAGCTTTTCTTGATATCATCATGCTCATTCATGGCAAATATTGGATTTGCTTCATACAATAATGATTCTTTATTTAATTTAACTAATAGTGATCTTGTTGTGTCAGAAATGGGGAAGAAATAATCTTTTGCTAAACGCACTTCTTCTTCCACAACTTTTTTAAACGGACAGACAATAAACACACCGTCAGTAGTTTCAATCGTCAAATCACCCGATACTAATCCTTTAAATAATACCGTTCGCAGATCATCCAGCGTTTTTACTTTTTGACCATTTACTTCACTTAAAATTGACCCTAGACCTATGGATCGAGAACGCTGCGCTTGTGAATCTGGAAAGATGTGCGTAATAATTAATGCGGGATCCATTTGGTATTTCATTTCCGTATATTTTGCCAAACTAGGAGCATTATTAATAAGCAATGGTAGATGATTGATGCTCAACGGTTGCACAACCATGCCAGCAACCACTTCGTAATCAATTTTTTCATAACCGGGATATATTCTGCGAATGGGTAACAACTCAGCTTGATTAAAGCTGAACTTAATATCATGCCGCGTTCCGTGGCGGTATACCAGAAGATGTATTTCTTGACCTAGCGTTAACTGTGAAACATAATCAACGATCGAAATTTTTTCACTATTCCATGCTAATTCGCCATAAAAATCAAGTTTATTACGGTTAATTTCATAAATCATATCCCCTTTTTGCACACCAGCTTTATGCAACGGACTGTCTTTATACACATCAACTACATATAATCCTCCCGATTGAGGATTACCCAAATACGTAGCTAACCGTTCACTACCATTATTAAAAAGAATTCCTAAAAACGGCTTACGTAATAATTTAACGGTATGCAAATCATCAAGAATAATTTTTAATTCATTGATAGGAATAATATAACCAACGTTTTGTGCATCAGGCGCGTATAAGGTATTAATACCAATGACATCACCATTCCGGTTAACGGAAGGTCCACCTGAATTGCCAGGATTAATAGCCGCATCAATTTGAATTAAATGCTGTTCATGCCCACTCACCACACCCGTGGTACTTTTTAATCCCTGTTGGCCCAGTGGATATCCCAGTGCCATAATTTCTTCAGCGCGATGCACTAAATTAGAATCACCCAACGTTAAATAAGGAATTTTACCTAACGCCTTTTCTAATAACGTAATTCCTTCAGTACGCATTTTTAATAAGGCAATATCACGTTCAGGGCTCACGCCAACAATATCAACGTCAATTTGCTCTTTGCCCAAAGAACAAGGAATTTGTATCCACACGGCTTTTGCCTGATCGATCACATGAGCATTGGTTACAATATATCCTTGACCACGTGAATCATTAATAAAAAATCCGCTACCGGTCCCTTGATATTGGCTCGGTGTTTTATACGGTTGCAGTAAATCAATAGCAGCAACTTGTGCAAATACCTGTACAACGCAATCTTTAACTTTTTCCTGCAAATCGGTCCATGGCTCACTGATTGAAACTACTTTTTCAACAATTTCCTTACGAATAATCGGTTGATTATCGCGCGCGACAAGTAATTCATGCAATTCTTGTTGCCGTTGGTCAAGTTTGTACAGATAAAAACCAATACCACCAAAAAATCCTATAACTAACAAAAAACGAACTATAGACCAAAAATTCATACCTAGAGACCTTATTGTATAAATGCTTAAGTAGGTTTACTATGACCTTTTCTCAACTTCAGCATACCAAAACCTTTAATAAAAACTAGGTCGCCTAAAAAGTCTGTTATTTGCAAAATCATTCACAACTGATTATTCTGAATCTCATATGTAATTACAAATATTGGTTTTCAAGGAGTTTATTTTCATGAAAGTTACAGAGTCAGCCGCTACACTTGATGCTATAATGGCTTTGTGTAAAAGAAGAGGTTTTGTTTATCAATCAGCGGATATTTATGGCGGTTTAAATGGGCTTTATGATTTTGGGCACTTGGGAACTCTGTTAAAACAAAATATTAGAAAATCTTGGCTTGATTCATTGTATAAAACTGATAACGATATTCTTCTTATGGAAGGCGCTTTATTATCACCAAAACGAATATGGGAAGCCTCTGGCCATATTGAAAACTTTCATGATCCTATGGTTGACTGCCTCAATTGCAAACATCGCTTTAGAGCCGATGAAATTGATTTACAAAAACCATGCTCCCATTGCGGCAAAAGAGGATGGACTGATGTACGCACCTTCAACATGATGTTCAAAACAGAACTCGGTGCAGCCGCTGCACAAGCATCAGAAGCTTATTTGCGCCCTGAAACGGCACAATCAATTTTTGTTAATTTTAAACAAATCATGACCACCAATCGCGTATCAATTCCCTTTGGTGTGGCACAAATTGGCAAGGCATTCCGCAATGAAATAAATCCTAAACAATTTCTTTTCCGTATGCGAGAATTCGAACAAATGGAATTGGAATGGTTCTGCAAAGAACAAACAGCGCAAGAAGCGTTTGCTTTTTGGTCGGCACAGCGCATTGCTTTTTATAACACGATAGGTCTTACCATGGAAAAAATTCGCATACGCGCACATGAACAAGGCGAACTTTCTCATTATTCAAAAGCAACCTCCGATGTTGAATATCATTTTCCTTTTGGTTGGAAAGAAATTGAGGGTATTGCTTATCGCGGTGATTTTGATTTGGCACAACACAGCGCTTATTCTGGAAAAGATTTACGCGTTTATGATGAAGCAACAAAATCTTCCTATTTCCCTCATGTCGTAGAATGTTCTGTTGGCGTTGATCGCCTCTTTTTGACTCTTTTCTTTGACGCGTATGATGAAGATAGTGCCGAAGGTGAACAACGCATCGTATTAAGATTTAATCCAACCATAGCCCCCATAAAAGCAGCTTTTTTACCATTAACTAAAAAACAAACTGATCCAATGCTCTCACTGTTTAATGATATCAAGAAACGTGGGTGTATGGTGGAATTTGATGAATCCGGCTCAATAGGAAAACGTTATCGCCGCCAGGATGAAATTGGTACTCCCGTTTGCTTTACCTACGACTTTGATACTGATAATGATAGATGTGTAACGGTGCGAAACCGTGATACTATGAAACAGGAACGCATCAACATCGATCGCGTATCAGAGTATCTGGATAATCTGATAAAATCATAACCGTGCAGAGAATTCTATGAATATATTACGTACCATGTATGATTGGATGGGAAAACAAGTATATTCACCGTATGCAACGCCGATGCTAGCTTTTTTATTTTTTATTGAAGCTATTTTTTTCTTTCCGGTGGATCCAATTCTTCTTGTTTATTGCCTTGAACATCGAAAAAAGGCATGGTATTTTGCAACGGTTGCAACAGTAGCCTCCGTTCTTGGTGGTATCGTTGGTTATTACATAGGATTCGCTTTGTGGCAAATTTTTGGATCAGTTATTCTTGGGTGGCTCATTTCGCCGGAAAAATTTAATAATGCGGTTCAACTATTTAATCGATACGAAATGTGGGCCGTGCTGATTGCAGGTTTTACTCCTATTCCGTACAAAGCCGTTACGTACACTGCCGGTTTTTGTAAACTTCCTATTATTCCCTTTATTGCCTATTCATTCGTTGCGCGCGGCGCTCGATTTTATTTATTATCCTTTGTAATAAGCATGTGGGGAGTTCCTATAAAAGAATATATTGACCGGTATTTTAACCTCTTAGTAGCCTTGTTTTTAGTGTTCGTACTTGGGGCAACCTGGTTAATCCATCTTATGTGCCCTTAAAAAAAAGGTTATTTAGATGGTATTTAATAAAATTGTTCAATTTTCTCCCGGCCGCATTATTCTTTCTTCATTGCTTATTGCTATTGTGCTGGGAACATTGCTGTTATGGTTGCCTATTGCACGTACGGTTTACATACCGCTCATTGATATTTTTTTTACCGCGACCTCCGTCATTTGTGTTACCGGTTTATTAACAACGCCATTAACAAGCTTTACACCATTTGGACATTTCATCATTTTAATTCTCATGCAACTAGGGGGACTGGGCTTAATTACCATGACTATTTTTATCATGTCATTATTTGTTGAATTTGGGCTCGGAACACAAATACTGGCCGGTAAATTATTGGAACTTGAATCATGGAAAAATATCAAAAACATGCTCTTTTTTATTATCAAGTTAAGCATCATTATCGAATTACTCGGTGCTGCCATCATTTTTATTACCATTTATCATGAGTTTTCATTCGCGGAAGGAATTTTTTTATCCCTATTTCATGCCGTTGCATCATTTTGCGACGCTGGACTTTCGCTGTTCCCCCAAGGAATGATTTCTTATCAAAAAAATTATGTAATGTTAATGATAACATCTTTTTTAATGCTCTTCGGCGGCCTTGGTTTTATTACGTGGCATGAAATTTTATTGTATATCCGTTCATTTTTTGATCACAAAAAAGCACATTTTTCATTGCATAGCAAAATTGTACTATCAACCACCTGTTCAATTATTGTTGGCGCTAGCGCTTTATTTTGGATTTTAGAACGTAACAACACGCTCAACGCCATGAATCCATGGTTGGCTGCTTGTAACACACTCTTCAATACCATTTCAAGTCGAAGCACCGGTTTTTTAACGATTAATCCGCTCGATTTACACATAGCAACGATATTTATGATTATAGCCATTTCTTTTATTGGTTCATCGCCAGGCTCAACAGGAAGTGGCATAAAAACAACAACGTTTGCCATTTTTTTAGCAGCAATTCGCACGGCAATATCAAATCGCACTTCGGTTCAAATTAAAGGAAGACGCATTGCGCGGGATCAAGTTTATAAAGCCTTTGCAATAATGTCATTGAGTCAAGCATGGATCATTATAACTATTTTTTGTTTACTCATTACCGAAAAACAAGGAGATTTTTTGGATATTGTTTTTGAGTCAGCTTCTGCTTTTGCTACCCTGGGAATATCAACCGGCATAACTCCTTATTTATCACTGATGGGGAAATTATTTATTATCGCCAGTATGATTGTGGGGCGAATCGGCTCATTAACGTTTATTCTTGCATTAAGAAAAAAACCAGAAACTATTGAATATCAGTACCCAGAAGAACGGGTAATGTTAAGTTAACAAAGGAAAAAATCAATGAAATTTTGTGTAATTGGCTTAGGACGATTCGGTTATCACGTTGCTACAACCTTGGCGGAAAATGGCATGGAAGTTCTCGGCGTTGAAACTAATGAAACCATCGTTGCATCTATCCGTGATTTGATAACACAAGCCGTATGCATGCAAGTGCATGATGAAACATCACTCCGATCAATCGGTATTGAAGAAATGGATACGGTTATTGTTGCCATGGGGGAAAATTTTGCTGGCTCAATCTTAATTACCGCACTGCTTAAAAAAAGATTGCATATTCCACTCGTTATTACTCGTGCCGTGAGTGAAATTCATAAAGAAATTTTATTATTGATTGGTGCTGACCAAATTATTTTACCGGAACAAGAGGTTGGTAATCGTTTAGCTGACAATTTGAGTTTACCATTTGCCGTTCTTTCACGGCTTACCAAACAATTTGCAATTACCCAAATACACGCACCACAACATTTTGTGGGAAAAACAATTAAAAAAATAGCACTCTATGACAATTATCATGTTATGTGCATAGGCATACGAAAAGATAATGAAATCGTTCCGGTTAATAATGATTATCAAATTGCTAAAGATGATCAATTAATTCTCGGTGGATCTAATAAAGATCTTGCCAATATTACACGGCTGTAATGAATAATGTTATTATTAACGCAGACTCAATTTCTCTCGCTTATAAAAAACGCTGGATCGGCTACCATTACATTCTTGCCAATGTTTCTTTTACTATTAATCGCGGCGAATGCATTGCTGTTATTGGTGCTAACGGAGCAGGAAAATCAACCTTATTAAAAATAATTGCTGGATTAATTATTTCAACCCGCGGAACGCTGAAACGCAACTACACCCGCATCGGTTATGTTCCTGAACATAGTGCATTGCCACCTTTTTTAACCATCTATCAATGGATGCGTTATCAGGCGTACATTGCCCATAAAACCGATACTATTGATTATCTTCTTGAACGAACACACATAACGTCTTATGCGCATCATAAAATTCAATCATTATCAAAAGGAATTCGGCAACGCCTCTGCATTGCGCAAGCATTATTAAATAATCCAGAGTTACTTATTTTGGATGAACCATTTTCTGGCCTGGATAAAACTTCTCATACCATCATGCAATCATTATGTTTTGATAACGCGGAAAAACGCACCATTATCTATGCAACGCATGATGATCCGGTACAAAAAACAAATAGAATTTTCGGTATAGAAAACAAAACCATTAAAGAATATTAAATTATTCATCTACCATGTCATCAAGGTCATCCTGTTCATAGTCATGCTTCTTATATTCTTTTTCATCATTTTCAAAATTTGTAATACTATCAATATTATTCAATTGTTGTTGCCCATCAAAATTAACCAATTCATTTTCAACAAAATAATTGAAAGGCCCTGGCAATTGTCCTTGTTGTCCCATTTCTTCTTGCTGAAAAGCGTGCATATAATTGCTGGTAATGATGCACAGTATAATATTAATTATTATTATAAATATATTCATATAAATTCCTCTATTTGTATATGATGGGTATTTTATGTATACTTCTTTTGCTATAGTAACAAAACTTTAAAATACTAATAAACAGTTATGATTATTCAAAAGGCAATAGTATGATTACCATGAAATATTTTTTGCTCGCAGTACTATGTATGAGCATGCAACACAGTTTTTGTATGGAACAGCCAAAGAAAAAAGAAATAGTAACTACAAAACTAATAAAAATTAAAAAATGGGAAGATATACAACCCTTCGCTGGTCACGTTGTAGCATATAAAATAGAACCTTTATCTTTCATTAAACAATTTTTCTACGGCAATTCTGTTAATCTCGATACAATGTGCGGATATCAACTAGACCCCAGTAAACCAATCAAATATGGACACATTGACGAGAGCCAGACAACTTGGTTATTGAAGCCTCACGCAAAATCGGGGGAAATAGGGTACATCATGCGTAAGTTGTTAGAAAAAAACCAGGTTGAATCGCACTGTATCCTCGTAAACTCTGTCGTTAAATCATGCAATTTATCGATGTCCCACGTAACAACTAAAGAAATTCATCAAATATTAGCAGCAATAGATTCTGATAAAGCTGTATTTAATACACTTTTTGCTCCCAACAATACTCAACTTATATTGCAAAAACGCTTGAACTATTTACATGATCTCAAGAAAGAGTATGCGGAACACATGGTTCAGTTTTTAAGGGCAGAACCTCGAACACAAACAATACATGGCAAAGAAATAGAGAAAAAAAACTACGAATACCAGAACGCATTTAAAAAACTTCCTATTGAGATTGTTCGTCTGATTGTAAACTTTCGTTATACTATAGAAAATTAATTCATTTAATTCAGTTTTGATATAATTACCCCGAGAACCTGGGTTGTTTTATTGACAAGTAATATTTTATCTGTATTATTAGCTTAAAATACGGGTAAAATTATTTTTAAATAACACGCATAAGATATTTTTTAGTGTACTGGCTCAGAATATTCAGAAAGAATAAAAATATTATGAAAAAATTATTATATAGTTTCATGCTCATCGGCAATGTATCCCTCTCTGGGATGATAGTACAAAATCGGCGAACATTTTCTCCCCCTCCTTTAAAACAATTATCTGCACAAGCATGTATCGATCATCAACTAGCCTATGTGAATCTCCCCAAGGAATGTAAAGATGCGATAAGGAAGTGTGTATTCTCCCCAACCGAATGTGAAAATTATCAAAAACCTTTTGATAATGGTAATGTAGAATCAATTTTAGAACAGGCAAAAATCCTTGGCGATACTGAACGAATACAAAAGGCTCGTGAATATAATAAGGAAAAAATCTTAGAGGGCATATCTTCTCGTGAAACTATAAAAGATTATGTTACTAGACCTCATGAAATTCAGAAAGAAATACGTACCCCCATTAAACGATGGCTTGAAGTAAAAGAAAAAGATTTTATGTTTTTTTGTGAGGATCTATACGGGTCCATCAGAGATCGTCGCGAATTAGCCTTACTGCTTAATGATCCCGACATGATAAAGCAAAAAGAACGCTATATGAGAAGAGCAAAGCGTAATCATATCATAACCAGGCTTCCGTATCATGCTCCGTTCATGATGAGTGACCCTTTATACGTTACTCGGAAAGTTGTTTCAAAAAATCTTTAATCCAACTTAAAATAGTTTTTTTATGAGCAATGCACATACCCTTTATTGACAAATAACATCCACATTTTACTTTTTTAATAAAATAGCAGCGATTATTCGGAGGGTGAGGGTAATAGTATGGTTAGCATTAAATATTTTTTGTGTGCCGTGATTGGTATAAATATGCAATACAGTTTTTGCATGGAGCAACCAAAGGAAAAAGAAATACTAACTACAACAATGATAAAAATCCAAAAATCGGAAGATGTCGAATCTTTCGATGGTCATGTTGTAAAAACCTTTATCTTCAAAATTTCCTGTCGGAAATAATAAATTGTCTATTCTTGAGATAACACGCGGATATTCGCTAGACCCCAATCGATTAATATCTTATGGATTGATTAGCAAAAACAGAAGAGGATATGAAATATCTACGTTGTTAGAAAAAAACCAGGTTGGATCGTGGTGTGATCTAGACAACTTTACTATTGAATCATGCAATCTACGGATGGGCCACGTAACAACAAAAGAACTTAATCAAATATTAGCAGTAATGCGTTCTGGCCAAGCCGCGTTTGACGTGTCTTTTGGACAATATGTAATTGCATTTGCACTTCAAATGCGCTTGGACCGTTTAAATGCCCTCAAGAAAGAATATGCTGAACATATGGTTCAGTTTTTAAGGGCAGAACCTCGAACGCAAACAATACATGGCAAAGAAATAGAGAAAAAAGATTACCAATATCAAAGTCCATTTAAAAAATTTCCTATTGAGATTGTTCGTCTGATTGTAAACTTTCCTTATACTATAGAAGATTAATTCACTTAATTCAGTTTTTGATATAATTTCCTCGAACCCCTGGGTTATTTTATTGACAAGTAATACTTTATCTGTATTATATAGCTTATAATACGGATAAAATTATTTTTAAATAACACACATAAGATATTTTTTAGTGTACTAGCTCAGAATATGCAAAAAGAATAAAAATATTATGAAAAAATTATTATATAGTTTCATGCTCATCGGCAATGTATCCCTCTCTGGGATGATAGTACAAAATCGGCGAACATTTTCTCCCCCTCCTTTAAAACAATTATCTGCACAAGCATGTATCGATCATCAACTAGCCTATGTGAATCTCCCCAAGGAATGTAAAGATGCGATAAGGAAGTGTGTATTCTCCCCAACCGAATGTGAAAATTATCAAAAACCTTTTGATAATGGTAATGTAGAATCAATTTTAGAACAGGCAAAAATCCTTGGCGATACTGAACGAATACAAAAGGCTCGTGAATATAATAAGGCACAAATCTTAGAGGTCATATCTTCTTATGAAACTATAAAAGATTGTGTTACTGAACCATCGACATGGCTAGATAGGATTGAAGAAATACCTACCCCTAGTAATCAATGGCTTGAAGCAGGAGAAGAAACTCTTATGTTTCTTTGTGAGGAGCTACATAATTCCATCAAAAATCCTGATGAATTAGCCTTACTTCGTAATGATCCCGACATGATAAAGCAAAAACAACGCTATATGAGAAGAATAAAGCGTAATCACCTATTAACCATGTTTTTGTATTATGCTCCGTTAATGGTGAGTGACCCTTTATCCGTTACTTGGAAAATTGCTTCCAAAAATCTTCAATCCAATTCAAAATAGTTTTTTATTGGCAGTACGCATACCCTTCGTTGACAAATCACCGTTACTCAGATAAACATTATATGCGTTAAAAATTATTTAAAAATAAACAGGAGATATGTATTTATGAAGCGTTCTTTATTTGCGGTAACGTTAGCAATTCTGGTTGGATCTGAATCAATTTCTGCTACTCCTGACAGTGATCAAAAAAATGTTTTATCACAAAACACAGCCGCTTTTGCAGCTCATAGTATAGTTTCATTAGGACTTGGATATGTAACCATAACCAAGAGCATTGACCTTGGCCGCTCCATTCCCGGAGAATATAGAGAACTACGCTACCTGGGCGCAAAGACATATTCTACGCACAAAAAAACTAAAGAATTAGCAACCTTTCACAAACTACTCCCCAGAGTTGTAGAAGAGCATTTAAAAAATAGAAATCCCCTGACATATAGCGGCTTTCTAAAACAACTTTTAGATTATAATAACCAGGAAATACATGCATCCTGCTGCTATGCTAGTCTAGATACTATAACAACTAGAAAAAATCTGAAAATATTTGGATCCACTTTCCTCAAGCATAATACAAATCGTCTTGTAACGCTCGCAGTTTGCGGATATGGTACCTACTGGTTTGGCAAAAATGCTTATAATCAAATAGGTCAATCTAAAAAACAATAATGGTTTTTTATTGGCAATGCGCATATCCTTTATTGACAAATAACGGTCACTCCGATAAACATTATATGCGTTGAAAATTATTTAAAAAATAAACAGGAGATTCTATTTATGAAGCGTTCTTTATTTGCGGTAATGTTAGCAACTCTAATTGGGTCTGAATCAATTTCTGCTACTCCCGACAATGATCAAAAAAATGGCTTATCACAACGTACAGCCGCTTTTGCGGCTCATGGTTTATGCTCGATAGGGTTTGGATTGGCAACAGTATTTTTTGGAAAACTTGCACATCAATTTGGCAATACGGAGGCCCGATATGATTTTACAAAGTTTCGTGATACACACAAAGCTTATAACTTTGCCCTCAACGAGGAAAAAGCTTTAACGTCCGCTCACGACATAATGCGTACGAGCGTAGATGCGCTCAGCAGAAATAGATCTTACTTTGAATCTGATACATCCTATGATAACTTTATAAAGCAACTTAAACACTGCAGGGATGACATCGCTTGCCAAGCCAATAGAGCCTCATGGAATACTCGCCATTTGAACTTGAACAGAACTGACGCCATAATAAAACTTTCAGGGCCATCTGCACGCGTTGCAGCGTTAGGTTTTGTAGCCGCGGGCTGTGCTTATGGAACCTATTGGTTTGGCAAAAATGCTCACAATCGAGTGCGCTCCCTCAAAGAATAATAATAATTTTTACGGTCAAATAATATTGACCGTAAAAATTATGCAACTCATTAGTTCACTATGTTATTGTGATTCTAATGTGGCAACCTTAGCCTTAAGTATTTCAACTTCATCGGCTAGTACTTTAAGCCTCGCAAGTAATAGCACTGGTAATTCATGATATTTAACCGTTTGCGGTTCTTTATTGTTATCATAAATTACTAAATCCGGCATAATATCCGCCACTTCTTCAGCAATTAAGCCATAATGAGTTTCGTCTGCCCACTCACGGTCTTTATAATTAAACGTAACAGGTCTTAAATCAAGCACGTTAGACGAAATTATATCTTTAATATTTTTTTTATAGTTGCGAGAAGAAACCGCAACCCCAAGTTGACCCGCAGAAGAAACTAAAACAGTCGCACCGGTGACCGTAACGCCGGAAATACCAGCAATAAATGCAGATGTAGTACCACCAATACGCAACACGCCACTTTCTAGCGCGACACCATTAGAGTTTAAGTATATATTATTACTTTCACTGCCTCCTAAATTATTCCCTGCATCTTGACCTATTGCAATATTACCTGACCCAGATACCAAACTCTGAAGCGCACCCATACCAAAAGCACAATTATTATTTCCTGCACCGGAGAAAGCAACTAATGCACTAAAACCAAAGGCACAGTTACCACTAGCTCCAGACATGGTTCTCCCGGCTGCCTCGCCAAATGCCGTATTAAAGGTTCCCATAGTTGCATTGCCAGCCAATTTTCCTACTGCGGTATTTCCGCTTCCATCGCTCACCGAAAGGGCCATCGCCGTTCCAGAACCTGAAAATTTTACGGTACCACCTGATCCAGTAGTTGCATCAAGCGATAGCGAAATTCCGCTCACTGATCCTGAATCATTACTGATGGTAAACGTCTGAAAGGTAGGGGCGTTGCCCGTACCGTTTGACGTTAATATTTGGCCAGCAGTACCAACCGCGGTGGTATTCAATAGAGTACCATCATAATACACAACGCCATCAGTATTAGTCATTGATGTAGCATTAGTACCACCATTTGCAATCGAAACCGGCGTTGAAAGAGCTATCGTTGCACTGCCGCCAAGTGATACTGGCGAACCGGTTACTGATATTCCCGTACCACTGTTTAAAGTAATTGAACTGTTAGTTAACGCAGCATTAGGTACCGTACCAAAACTTGGATCGGCTCCCGTATTACCCAAAAGAACCGTATTGGTCGCTCCAACTGCCACTGAACTTAATGATCCACTACTATTACCAATTTGAACTGCGTGATTAGTAGTACCCGATACGTTAACGGTCATAGTAGCGGCACTGCCAGACGTTGTTATATTATTGCCGCCTTCGATAGTAACGGTCGATCCGGAGATTGAACCGGTATTACCATTGATAGTTTCTATACTTGTCGCAAGTGTCTGAAAGGTTGGGGCATTGCCCGTGCCATTTGACGTTAGTAATTGGCCAGCAGTACCAACCGTGGTGGTATTTAATTTAGTGCCATCATAATACACAACGCCATCGGTATTAGTCATCGATGTAGCATTTGTACCACCATTTGCAATCGAAACCGGCGTTGAAAGAGCTATTGTCGCACTGCCGCCAAGTGATACTGGCGAGCCGGTTACTGATATTCCTGTGCCACTGTTTAAGGTAATTGAACTGTTAGTTAATGCGGCATTAGGTACCGTGCCAAAACTTGGATCTGCACCGGTATTGCCTAAAAGAACCGTATTGGTTGCTCCAACCGCCACTGAACTTAATGAACCAGTACTATTACCAATTTGAACGGCATGATTGGTAGTGCCCGATACAGAAACCGTCATAGTACTTCCACTGCCAGACGTTGTTATATTATTGCCACCCTCGATAGTAACGGTCGATCCGGAGATTGAACCGGTATTACCATTGATAGTTTCTATACTTGTCGCAAGTGTCTGAAAGGTTGGGGCATTGCCCGTGCCATTTGACGTTAGTAATTGGCCAGCAGTACCAACCGTGGTGGTATTTAATTTAGTGCCATCATAATACACAACGCCATCAGCATTAGTCATCGATGTAGCATTCGTACCACCATTTGCAATCGATACGGGTGCTGCTATTGCATATGATAAGGTGGTAGCATTAGCAGTTACTGATAATCCTGAACCAGCAGTTGGTGTTATAAATGAAGGTGCACCCGCACTCCCAAGAAGCACTTGTCCCGCTGTGCCCGCCGTTGTTGCTGTTATTGGCGAAGTTCCACTTCCTAATAAAACACCATTTGAGGTTAAGGTAGTTGCTCCAGTACCGCCGTTTGCAACTGAAACGGGTGTTGAAAGATTTATCGTCGCACTGCCTCCGAGTGATACTGGTGATCCGGTAACTGATATTCCTGTGCCACTGTTTAAGGTAATTGAACTGTTAGTTAATGCGGCATTAGGTACCGTGCCAAAACTTGGATCTGCACCGGTGTTGCCTAAAAGAACCGTATTGGTTGCTCCAACCGCCACTGAACTTAATGAACCAGTACTATTACCAATTTGAACGGCATGATTGGTAGTGCCCGATACAGAAACCGTCATAGTACTTCCACTGCCAGACGTTGTTATATTATTGCCACCCTCGATAGTAACGGTCGATCCGGAGATTGAACCGGTATTACCATTGATAGTTTCTATACTTGTCGCAAGTGTCTGAAAGGTTGGGGCATTGCCCGTGCCATTTGACGTTAGTAATTGGCCAGCAGTACCAACCGTGGTGGTGTTCAATTTAGTGCCATCGTAATACACAACGCCATCAGTATTAGTCATCGATGTAGCATTTGTACCGCCATTTGCAATCGATACGGGCGTTGAAAGATTTATCGTCGCACTGCCGCCAAGTGATACTGGTGATCCGGTAACTGATATTCCTGTGCCACTGTTTAAGGTAATTGAACTGTTAGTTAATGCGGCATTAGGTACCGTGCCAAAACTTGGATCTGCACCGGTATTGCCTAAAAGCACGGTATTGGTTGCTCCAACTGCTACTGAACTTAATGAACCGGTACTATTACCAATTTGAACGGCATGATTAGTAGTACCTGATACAGAAACCGTCATAGTAGTACTTCCATCGCCAGATGTCGTTATATTATTGCCACCTTCAATAGTAACCATAGATCCCGATATTGAACCCGTATTACCGTCGATATCTGATATGCCTGATCCACCGCTACCTGTTACAAAAATAGGTGACAGCCCCGGGCCGCGAGAAGTCAAAATTTGGCCAGCAATACCCACCGCGGTGGTATTCAATAGAGTACCATCATAATACACAACACCGTTGGCATTAGTCATTGATGTAGCATTCGTACCGCCATCTGCAATTGAAACGGGAACCGTGAGATTTACGATTGGATTTGCCGTTGAACCCGTAATCGTTATTCCCGTACCACCAGTAACGGATGCTACGTTACCGGTACCTACCGGAGATCCATTAATCAACAAGGTACCATTTACACTTAAGGTACCATTTACTATTTCAAAACCATTCACTATCAATGCGTGATTTACTGCTAAAAATCCAACCGTTAAATCACGTTTGAATTTAGAACTTTTATAATGATTTTCATCAACATTCATATCACTAGGTTCTACATACAGATCACCTAAGATTAATTTTGTTTTATACTCCTCAATATCTGATCTGATGCTATCTAATGGCGCATTGCATTCGTGTAACGCAATTGAAGCTAAGCATTCATCAACCACGCACATCATTGATGAGTACTCTGCAATATCTCCTTCATGTTCAATATCCTGGCATAACCTTTTGAATGCTAATGACCATTCATGATCAACCAAAACTTTTTCGAGTGCCAAAAGCGCCGTTTGAAGCTCTGGAGAAAGATATACCAGCTTAGCATTGTCAATCTCTTGTTTTTCTGATCGTTCATTACCTTGATCCAATGCAACTAACATGTTTGGTGAGAACGTAAGATATAACAACGATAATAATATGATAAATTTTTTATTAACCACGCCGTCTCCTTTTTTTGCTTCTAGTTCACTATGGTATTTTTTGATTCTAATGTAGCAATTTTAACCCCGAGCCTTCTAATTTCATCGTCAGTATTGAGTCTTTCAGCCTTAAGTACTGCAATTTCATGAGCTAATACTTTAAGCTGTGCAAGTAATAGCACCGGCAATTCATGATATTTAACCGTTTGCGGTTCTTTATTGTTATCATAAATTACTAAATCCGGAATAGTATCCGCCACTTCTTCAGCAATTAAGCCGTAGTGAATTTCATCTTCCCACTCACGGTCTTTATAATTAAACGTGACAGGTCTTAAATCAAGCACGTTAGATGAAATTATATCTTTAATATTTTTTTTATATCGGGCGGAAGAAGCCGCAACCCCAAGCTGACCTGCAGCAGAAACTAAAACAGTCGCACCGCTGACCGTAACGCCAGAAATACCAGCAATAAATGCAGCTGTAGTACCACCGATACGAAGTTTCCCACTTTCTGCCGCGACGCCATCATGGTTTAAATATATATTATTGCTTTCGCTACTTGATAAATTACTTCCTGCGAATAGACCTATTGCAATATTACCTGTCCCGGTCGTCAAACTCACAAGTGCTTCTCCACCTAAAGCACAATTGCCATTACTACCAGTCGTTAGCGCAAGACCAGCTCCTAGGCCCACCACGTTATTAGAGCTTCCCATAGTTGCATTTCCAGCTGATGCCCCTATTGCTATATTATTATTTGCATCGGTCATCGAAAGAGTCATTGCGGTTCCAGAACCAGAAAATTTTACCGTAGCCCCAGCACCAGATCCAGCCTTAAGCGAAAGCGAGTTTCCGGTCACTGATCCTGAATCGTTGGTAATCGTAAATGTCTGAAAGGTAGGGGCATTGCCGGTACCGTTCGAAGTTAATAATTGTCCAGCAGTACCAACCGTGGTGGTATTCAATTTAGTACCATCATAATACACAACGCCGTCGGTGTTAGTCATCGATGTAGCATTCGTACCGCCATCCGCAATCGTCACGGGCACTGCTAGTGCATATGATAAGGTGGTAGCATTATTGGTTATCGACAATCCTGCCCCGGCCGTTGGTGTTATAAATGAAGGTGCACCTGAACTTCCAATAAGAACTTGGCCACCTGTTCCTGCTGTTGTTGCTGTTATTGGCGAAGTTCCATTTCCTAACAAAACACCATTAGAGGTCAGGGTAGATGCTCCAGTACCACCGTTTGCAACTGAAACCGGCGTTGTAAGAGCTATTGTCGCACTGCCGCCAAGCGATACTGGCGAGCCGGTTACTGTTATTCCTGTTCCACTTGTTAAGGTAATCGAACTGTTACTTAACGCAGCATTCGGTACCGTACCAAAACTTGGAGCTGCGCCGGTGTTACCTAAAAGAACCGTATTCGTTGCGCCAACCGCTATCGAAGTTAATGAACCACTACTATTACCAATTTGAACAGCATCATTGGTAGTACCCGATACAGCGACCGTCATAACAGTTCCACTGCACGTTGTGTTTATATTACTTGAACCTGTGCCTGAAATAGTAACGGTCGTCCCAGTAACGGAACCCGTATTACCATCGATAGTTGCTATACGCGTCAAAGCATTCTGAAAACTAGGAGCAACGCCGGCACCATTTGACGTTAATAATTGGCCGGCAGTACCAACCGTGGTGGTGTTCAATTTAGTGCCATCATAATACACAACGCCGTCGGTGTTAGTCATCGATGTAGCATTTGTACCGCCATCCGCAATCGTCACGGGCACTGCTAGTGCATATGATAGGGTGGTAGCATTATTGGTTATCGACAATCCTGCCCCGGCCGTTGGTGTTATAAATGAAGGCGCACCTGAACTTCCAATAAGAACTTGTCCACCCGTTCCTGCTGTTGTTGCTGTTATTGGCGAAGTTCCATTTCCTAACAAAACACCATTTGAGGTTAAGGTAGATGCTCCAGTTCCTCCGTTTGCAACCGATACCGGCGTTGAAAGAGCTATCGTTGCACTGCTGCCAAGTGATACTGGCGAGCCGGTTACTGTTATTCCTGTTCCACTGTTTAAGGTAATTGAGCTATTGGTTAGTGCAGCATTCGGTACCGTGCCAAAACTTGGATCGGCGCCAGTGTTACCTAAAAGAACCGTATTGGTTGCTCCAACCGCTACCGGACTTAGCGAACCACTACTATTACCAATTTGAACTGCATGATTAGTAGTACCCGATACGGAAACCGTCATGATAGTGCCACCATTGCCAGAAGTTGTTATATTATTGCCGCCTGCAATCGTAACGGTCGATCCGGATATTGAACCCGTATCACCATTGATAGTTGTTATACCCGACGCGGCGGCTGATTGAAAGGTAGGGGCACTACCACTACCATTCGAAGTTAATACTTGGCCAGCAGTACCAACGGTTGTGGTGTTCAATTTAGTACCATCATAATACACAACGCCGTCGGTGTTAGTCATCGATGTAGCATTCGTACCGCCATCCGCAATCGTCACGGGCACTGCTAGTGCATATGATAGGGTGGTAGCATTATTGGTTATCGACAATCCTGCCCCGGCCGTTGGTGTTATAAATGAAGGTGCGCCTGAACTTCCAATGAGAATTTGTCCACCCGTTCCTGCTGTTGTTGCGGTTATTGGCGAAGTTCCATTTCCCAACAAAACGCCATTTGAAGTTAAGGTAGATGCTCCAGTTCCTCCGTTTGCAACCGATACCGGCGTTGAAAGAGCTATCATTGCACTACCGCCAAGTGCTACCGGTGATCCGGTCACTGATATTCCTGTACCACTGTTTAAGGTAATTGAGCTATTGGTTAGTGCGGCATTAGGTACCGTCCCAAAACTTGGATCAGCACCCGTGTTGCCTAAAAGAACCGTATTGGTTGCTCCAACCGCTACCGAACTTAATGAACCGGTACTATTGCCAATTTGAACTGCATGATTAGTAGTGCCCGATACAGAAACCATCATAGTGGCAATATCATCGCCAGAAGTTTCTATATTATTGCCGCCTGAAATCGTAACGGTCGATCCGGAGATTGAACCCGAATCGCCATTGATAGTCGTTATACTTGTCGCAAGTGTCTGAAAGGTTGGGGCGTTACCGGCACCGTTCGAAGTTAATAATTGGCCAGCAGTACCAACCGTGGTGGTATTCAATTTAGTACCATCATAATACACAACACCATTGGCATTAGTCATTGATGTAGCATTCGTACCGCCATCCGCAATCGTCACGGGTATTGCAAGACTTATCATTGCACTACCGCCAAGTGCGACCGGCGAGCCGGTTACTGATATTCCTACACCATCCGTTAAGGTAATTGAACTGTTAGTTAACGCGGCATTCGGTACCGTACCAAAACTTGGATCAGCACTCGTGTTGCCTAAAAGAACCGTATTGGTTGCTCCAACCGCCACTGAACTTAATGAACCGGTACTATTACCAATTTGAACGGCATGATTAGTAGTACCCGATACGTTAACGGTCATAGTAGCGGCACTGCCAGACGTTGTTATATTATTGCCACCCTCAATAGTAACGGTCGATCCGGAGATTGAACCGGTATTACCATTGATAGTTTCTATACTTGTCGCAGACGTCTGGAAGGTTGGGGCATTGCCCGTGCCATTTGACGTTAATACTTGACCAGCAGTACCAACCGCGGTGGTATTCAATTTAGTACCATCATAATACACAACGCCATCGGTATTAGTCATCGATGTAGCATTAGTACCGCCATTTGCAATCGAGACTGGCGTTGAAAGAGTTATCGTCGCACTGCCGCCAAGTGCTACTGGCGAGCCGGTAACTGATATTCCTGTACCACTGTTTAAGGTAATTGAACTATTAGTTAACGCAGCATTAGGCACCATACCAAAACTTGGATCAGCACCCGTGTTACCTAAAAGAACCGTATTGGTCGCTCCAACCGCTACTGAACTTAATGAACCGGTACTATTACCAATTTGAACGGCATGATTGGTAGTACCCGATACGGAAACCGTCATAGTAGTGCCACTACCAGAAGTTGTTATATTACTGCCAATGGGACCTGAAATAATAACGGTCGATCCGGATATTGCACCCGAATTGCCATCGATATTTGCTATGCCTGACCCACCACTACCCGTTACAAAAATAGGTGACACGCCCGGTCCGCGGGAAGTTAAAATTTGGCCAGCAGTACCAACCGCGGTAGTATTCAATAGAGTACCATCGTAATACACAACGCCGTTGGCATTAGTCATTGATGTAGCATTCGTACCACCATTGGCAATTGAAACGGGAACGGTTAAATTCACCACCGGATTTACCGTCGGATTTCCCGTAATAGTTATTCCCGTACCACCGGTAACCGATGCTACGCTACCGGTACCTGGGGAAGATCCATTAACCAACAAGGTGCCATTTACACTTAACGTGCCGTTTACTATTTCAAAACCATTCACTATTAATGCGTGATTCACTGCTAAAAATCCGACGGTTAAATCACGTTTGAATTTTGAACTTTTATAATGATTCTCATCAACATTCATATCACCAGGTTCTACGTACAGATCACCTAAGATTAATTTTGTTTTATATTCTTCAATATCTGATCTGATGCTATCTAATGGCGCATTGCATTCGTGTAACGCAATTGAATCTAAACATTCATTAACCACGTACATCAGTGATGAGTACTCTGCAATATCTCCTTCATGTTCAATATCCTGGCACAACCTTTTGAATGCTAATGACCATTCATGATCAACCAAAGCTTTTTCGAGTGCCAAAAGCGCCGTTTGAAGCTCGGGAGAAAGATATACCAGTTTAGCATTGTCAATCTCTTGTTTTTCTGATCGTTCATTACCTTGATCCAATGCAACTAACATGTTTGGTGGGAACGTAAGATATAACAACGATAATAATACGATAACTTTTTTATTAACCACGCCATCTCCTTATCTTTTTTATGAATATTCTCACCATAAACAAATAGCAAGATTGTAAGTCAAGACATATATCAATTAACTTTAATTTCAATAACTCAACGGACATTTTCTAACTCAGCCAAGTTAATAAACAGGAAAAACAAGAGCGCATGACACTATCAAAAACGTTACCCGTTAGTTATTTTTTAACGTAAGCATTTTTTACTTTAGAAACTCTACTTTTTAAATTTTTATTGTATACTGATTAAGCTTAATCAGTCTTATTTTCTGTCTACAAAGGAACGTTTTTTACAACATGTCTGCCCATTTTACTCACCTGCATTTGCATACTGAATTTTCTTTGCTTGATGGGGCAATCAGCCTTGATCGATTAATTGCATTTGGCAAGCAGCACAGTTTTAAATCGCTGGCTATTACCGATCATGGTAATATTTTTGGTGCTGTGAAATTTTTTCAACAATGTAAAAAAGCTGGCATTAAACCCATTTTGGGCATTGAATCCTATTTTACCGAAGATATTTCGGTAAGATCGGTTGAAAAAAAATATCATCATCTTATTTTACTGGTGCAAAATGAGATTGGTTATAAAAATTTATGTAAATTAATTTCATTTTCCTATCAACAAGGCTTTTATTTTAAACCGCGCATTGATTACCACATATTAGAAAAACATTCCGAAGGCCTTATTGCAACAACCGCTTGTTTAGGAGGCCATATTCCTTCATTACTCATGAATGATCACTATGAGCAGGCAGAAAAACGGATGGATTGGTTTTTATCCGTGTTTGGGCATGATCGATTTTTTTTTGAAGTGCAACCAGAAGATCAACAAGAACAAGTAATGCTCAATAAAAAATTGTATGAGTGGAGTGCCAAAAAAAATATTAAACTGGTTGCCACCGCAGATTGCCACTATGTTTTGCCGGAAGACCGTGAAGCGCATGAAGTAATGCTCGCTATTCAAACACAACACAAAATGAGTGATCCCGATCGATTTACCTTTGGGCAATGCCGCGCCTATATGAGAACCGCCGACGAAATGCTTGAGATTTTTAAAGATCATCCAGAAGCGGTGTGGAATAGTGGCTTTATTGCTGATCAATGCCATTTTGATTTTAAAACCGGCACCCTATTTTTTCCGCAATTTGTTATTCCTGAGCACCATACTGCTGACAGCTTTTTTACTACCTTATGTAACGAAGGGTTCAATGCACTTGTTACGCAAGGACGCATACCATCCGAACAATGTGAAGAATACAAACACCGTCTTGAAGTAGAATGTAGTCTCATTATAACAATGGGATTCGTTGGTTATTTTTTGGTAGTAAGTGATTTTATCCAGTGGGCAAAACGAAATGGTATTCCGGTCGGACCCGGCCGTGGCTCTGCTGCCGGTTCATTAGTGGCCTGGTCATTACAAATAACCAATATTGACCCCATTAAATATAACCTCCTTTTTGAACGATTTCTCAATCCGGAACGGGTCACGATGCCCGATATCGATATCGATTTTTGTATTGAAGGTCGCGATACCGTTATTAACTACGTGCGGGATAAATACGGCCATGAAAAAGTTGGGCAAATTATTACCTTTGGTACCATGCTTGCAAAAGGTGTTGTAAAAGATGTTGCACGCACCTTAGGAATGCCGTTTGAAGATGCCAATGGCATAACCAACCTTATTCCCGAACAATTAAAAATAACGTTACATGAAGCTATTGAACAAGAACCTCGTTTAAAAGAAATGATTGATAACAATCCTAAAGTGCATCATTTGTTTGACATCGCTTTGAAACTCGAGGGAATAACCAGACACGCTTCAAAACATGCGGCCGGTATCGTTATATCCCCTGAACCAATTGATGAAGTATTGCCGGTGTACGTTCCGCCAAAAAGTAATGAATTGGTAACCCAATATGCTATGACCGAACTTGAAAGTTTGGGATTTTTAAAAATAGATTTTCTCGGTTTAAAAAACCTAACGCTCATCGATCGCGCTATCAAGTTAATTGCTTCTCAACAAGGAATTACCATTGATATTGATGCATTGCCGTTGGATGATCCGAAAACATTTACGTTACTAGGGCAGGGAAAAACATCAGGCGTTTTTCAATTGGAATCGGAGGGTATTAAAGAGGTACTGATCAAGCTCCAAGCGGAAAAGTTTGAAGATATTATTGCGGTAAACGCATTATACCGACCAGGGCCTTTAGGATCGGGCATGGTCGATGATTTTATTCAACGCAAACATGGCAAACAAAAAATTAGTTATTTATTTATCGAGCTGGAACCGATATTACAAGAAACTTATGGCGTTATTGTTTATCAAGAACAGGTTATGAAGATTGCTTCTAGCATTGCTTCATATTCGCTGGGAGAAGCTGATATTTTACGCCGCGCGATGGGTAAAAAAAAGCCGGAAGAGATGGCAAAACAGCGTTCATTATTTCTGGAACGTGCTGCAAAAAATAATTTTAATGAAACAAAAGCCGGAGAACTTTTTGATTTAATGGCCTATTTTGCCGGTTATGGTTTTAACAAATCGCACTCAGCTGCTTACGCTCTTATTGCATATCAAACAGCTTATCTTAAAAGCAAATTTTCCTGCAGAGTTTATGGCCTGTTTAATATCGCTTGAATCAAGCAATGCCGAAAAAATGTCTTTTTATCTGCAAGAAACTAAGGATATGGGATTATCCTTACATATCTCCTAATATTAATACTTCCCAGATCCATTTTAAGGTAATTGATGGTGCACTTCTTTTTGGGCTACAAGGTATTAAAAATGTCGGGTTAGCAGCCTTAGAAACTATTATTGAGGAACGCAAAAAACAACCTTACAAAGATCTTTTTGATTTTTGTATACGCGTTGATTTACGAACTGTTAATAAACGGGTTATTGAAAGCCTAATTTGCGCCGGAGCCTTTGATCAATTACCAGGAAATCGCGCACAAAAGTATGAAGAATTATCGATTATTATGGATAAGGCCGTTGAACGGAAAAAAGCATTGGCAACCGGACAACTCGGCCTCTTTGATAGCAAACCATCAGCATCTTCAACACAAGAATATGAAGGGCATATATTTGCTCCTCGGGCCGAGTGGGATATTAAACAACAATTAGAAAAAGAACGCGAAGTTATCGGTTTTTATTTAAGTGCCCATCCGCTTGATCCGTATCAACATTATCTACGCTGGCTTCCTCTCCTTTCTTTTGAGCAAGCATTGACCAACGCTCTACAAAAAAAATCCGCTCAAGAACAACCGGTAATAACCTACGGATTAATAACTACGAGCAAACAAGTTATTACTAAAAAAGGGGATCGCATGGCTTTTTTACACTGTGAAGATACCGTATCAAAAGCCGAAATTATTATTTTTCCACAATTATTTAAAAAAGTAGAATCATGGTTAACGCAGTATCGAGTTTTTATTATTAAAGGAGTTGTTGACGTATCGGCAACACAATGCAAAATAAAAGCAAATGAATTGGTTCCTGCAGAGCTCTTTTTTCAAGAATGGTCAGGTATAAAATCGATTTATTTAACCCTGCCAAATCAGTTTGAAGAATCGTTATTAACCACGATAAAAGAACGTTTGGTAAACGGAAAAGTACCACTTTCATTAATTTTTTCCGATGCAGAAAAAAAATTATGTCTAAAAACTAAACAATCGGTTGCATTGGATGCTGCTACTATTCACCATCTCGAACAACATAAGATCAAAGTTACGGTTGTTCCTGCATAGGTTATTATTAATCCTGAATAAATTCATAAGCTTTTTGATAGTAGGGCTCATCAATGGCACGTATCGTTCCCAAAAAGGCTTGTAATGCTGTACGATCATCTTGCGTATAAAGATATAGGAGGATTTTATGTAACCATCCTTCAACGTAGTATTCAGATTTATCATAATGATGTTGCAACATGGTAACGATCAAATATTCATACAAGCAAGCAGTAGCATTCATAGGCAGATGATCAACGTTATTAACAAGAGTGTTAATGGCGTCATATTCTTTTTTCTCAAAGAATAATCCGCAGAGCATGCTCATAATAGCGGCTAACCGCACATAATTTTTCTCTCCTTGATAAAGATCAATCAAGATAAGTAAAATATCCTCTGCCTTCGGTTGCAGGGTAATAACATGCTCATAAAGACCGGCCGCTTCCGGCAATTTACCATTCTTACGATACAATTGTGCTGCCGCTATATATTTTTCACACGCAGCATTACTATCATTAAACGACAGTAAAATGTCCCCCTCAAGTTGATAGGCAAAAGCTTGATCATTAAATGAATGTACCAATAATCGATATAATCCTAATGCCCGCTCTCGCTCACCACGAACAACAAATTCAGCTAATTTAAACCATGCAACATTATATTTATCAGCAGGAAGATAACTCATACTACAACCCTTCTTGGACAGACCATGCGCTCACCTTTTTTAGCATTAATATCAAAATAACAAGTTGCAAATTTTTTTAATAACTCTTGAAAAAATGGCCTGTTGCGTTGATAAAAAAATAACTTATGTAAAAACATCATTGAAATTACCATAGGATAAAAACAAAAAGCAAGATGCGAAAAAAAATGGTGCCGAGGAGTGGAATCGAACCACCGACACTGCGCTCTTCAGGCGCATGCTCTACCACTGAGCTACCTCGGCATTAACAGAATCATAGATAAGTACAATGTATGGTACCTTTATCATAATTTTTGTCAATAGTAGGGGTAACGACATTTTTACCTGCTAATACCCAACGGTAATTTGCCAACTGATTACTCCTTTGCTACGCTAATCATAATGATACTTAAAGATCCATATTCGTTAGGTTTACTATGCAATCATTGGAGTCATTTCAAAAAGAAATAGTACGCATACATGAAGAATTTCTATCTGCATTGGAACGCGCAAGCAGCCAAGAAGCGGTTGAAGAAGTGCGTATTGCCTTCTTAGGAAGAAAAGGCGTCATTACTTCCCTCATGGATAATCTCAAAGAATTAACTATTGAAGATAAACGAATAATTGGACCAGCTCTTAATCTACTCAAACAACAACTGCAAGAGTTGTATACGGCAAAAGAAAAAAAATTATCCGAAACGTTATTAGCACAAGAGAAAAACAAAAAAAAATCATTTGATGTTACGGCCTATATTCCTCGTTTGCCCAAAGGGAATCTGCATCCCATTACCAAGCTTCTTACGCACATTAATCGATGTGCCATTAGTATGGGTTTTGAAATAGTTGATGGTCCGGAAGTTGAAACTGATTACTACAATTTTGAAGCGCTCAATATTCCACCTAACCATCCGGCACGTGATATGTGGGATACCTTCTGGCTTGATGTGCCATCGTTGCTCCTGCGTACCCATACCTCGTCAGTACAAGCACATGTTATGCAAGAACGCAAACCACCACTGGCCATTATTGTACCGGGAAGATGTTATCGGCACGAAGCGACTGATGCATCACATGATTTTTTATTTATGCAATTAGAAGGATTAGTAATTGGCAACAATATATCTATGAGTAATTTATTAGCAACTGTTAAAACACTGATGCAAGCAATTTTTGAAAAAAAAGAATTAGCCATTCGTGTGCGGCCAAGTTATTTTCCGTTTGTAGAACCGGGCATTGAAATTGATGTTGAATGTCCTTTTTGTACCAGTGGTTGTTCCACCTGTAAACAAATTCGATGGATAGAAATATGTGGAGCAGGCCTTGTTCATCCGCATGTTTTGAATAATAGTGGCATTGATTCGCAACAATATTCAGGATTTGCTTTTGGTTTTGGCCTAACCCGCTTGGCTATGTTAAGCTATGGCATAGATGATATTCGTTTTTTACACTCAGGCGCAATTAATTTTCTCGATCAATTTTAACCATAAAAAATGATTTTTTTACTATGAAATATATTAATCAATGGAAAAAAAGGAATAATTAATGGACATTATTAAAGCAGTTATACCCGCAGCTGGATTAGGTACTCGTTTTTTACCATTCACTAAAGCGGTCCCCAAAGAAATGTTACCGCTCCTGAATAAACCGGCAATTCAATATATTATTGAAGAGGGATTAGCATCAGAAATAAGTACCTTCTTGCTGGTTACCTGCAAAGGAAAAGAAGCTATCGCTAACCATTTTGACCCCAATCTTGAATTAGAAACGTTCTTGAAAGAACGTGGCAAAATGGATTTACTCAATAACCTTAAAAAAATAGAACGTTCTGCCCATTTTTGTTATATCAGACAATCAGAACCTCAAGGATTAGGCCATGCAGTATTAATGGCACAACATATGATTGGTAAAGAATATTTCGGTGTATTTTTACCTGATGATATTATTATGTCAAAAACACCCGCGTTTCAACAATTAGCAAAAATTGCTCGTCAAGAAAAAGCCAGCGTTATTGCGGTACAAGAAGTACCCATGGAACAAGTTTCTTCATACGGCATGATAGGTATAAAAAAACAAATAACGCCGAACTTATTTCAAGTTTCTCATTTAGTTGAAAAACCGGATCAAAAAGATAGTCCTTCAAATCTTGCCGTTATTGGACGCTATATTTTATCACATAAAATTTTTACGGCTCTCGAATCAATTGATACCGATAAAAAAGGTGAGTTACAATTAACCGATGCCATATCACAAATGATGTACAACAATGAAAAGGTATTTGCGTATAAAATACAGGGCATTCGCTATGATATTGGCAATCCGTTAGGATGGATTAAGGCAACCATTGGTTGTGCATTACAAGATCCGCAAAGTGCCCAGATCATTCAAGAGTTTCTTAACGATAAACAAGCACTTGAAAGTTTTATCTATAATCCAACTAAAATTATGGAACACACATTATAATACCAAAAAAAGTTAATACTTTTTTGTAGTACATTTTGAGTTTGATATAAAAGAATCATGAAATATATCCTGATTTTTTTATATTAATCAGGCAATAGAATAGCAACAAGCTCCTTTAATTGTTGTTGATGTGGTTGATCCAAATTACTTGTAATATCTTCATCATCATTAATGTTAAAAATTGCATTAACCATATCTGCTTTGTAGCGAGCAAATTCAGGCGCATTAAAAAAATCTGCTTCGGGTGTGGTAGCTACTTGTATTATTTTTGAAACTAAATCCAGTATGTTAATAGCAGCTCTTTTTTTGATATCGTTGTTATTGCTTTTCAAATCACTCAAATTTTTTGTAATAGTACTTATCTCACTATCAATTGCCAATACTTTAATCTTCATATCAACAATACTTGCCGTTTGAAGAACGTCTCTTAATGTTATGACATCGTCATTTTGTGTACGATCAGCATTTGCTGAATCCAAAATAAGATACTGTGCCTGATCCTGTACCTTATTAACAACTACGGCTATCCAATGCGTGGAAGTACCGGCTATATAGCCAGTTTTTCCTACATATTCTCGAGAAAAAGCAAGCAAAAATACATGCGCAAAATTTGGCTGTTTTCTAAATTCCTCAATAGTACTAATCATGCTACTTAAAATTCCAGTACCACTCTCTTTCCGACTGGTATCAAGCCATTCAATATTATCAATAACGGTAAAATAAGCAGTCGGGTTTGCAATAGAAAGACCTTCCCGCCGTAAAACGTTAGAACCGGCAATTTTAATAACAAGTTCTTCTAGTTCATCTCCCTGTAGCCACGAACCATCCTTATTCCCTACATTGGTTCTTGTTCTCTCCCGAACAACTTCGCCTTTAAATTCATCGGCAAAATTAACGTAACTAATTGCTGAATAAAGCTTTTTTAATATATCGGGCCTTTGAGCAGGTTTAAGAATATAGTTAAGCATTATTAAACCATTATACAATGCATAATAGCCACAAACAGCACCCCCCTTTTGCGGCAATGACCGCACTTGATACAACTGCAATGATTGATTTTGAGCAATCCAAGGTAAATTTACCAATAATGGCTTAATAATAACTGGTTGAGGAACTTCAATGGATCCACTACCAATACTATCGTTTAATAGCTGCAAGCTATCGTTGAGTAATTCCAAATTTTTTTCGATCTCATCAAGTTGTGCATAATTCATTAATGGATAGGCAATAATCAAACAAATAGCGTTAATTTTCGGTAAAAACTTCACTGTTAACATCTCCCGTTTAAGAATTTATATTCTTTACGGTATACAATTTTACCTTATTAAAGCAACCATTACGCCCCTATCAAAAAGGTATACGGAAGCAAAATATTGCAAATTGAAAATACAATAGAGTATGCTCATTGATGAAAATCTAACAGATCATGCAGAAGGAAATTGTTATGAAATACTCATCGTTGGTATTACTGTGTATCGTTTTTACGTATACTACGCTAACACAATCATGCCCTACCTGCGTAGCCCGTGTTGAAGAAAAAACTCCACCATTTTTTACTGATGAATTTTATCCAGAATCTGCGACACCGGGATAATGCCTTAATAAGTCAATCATAGGGAAACGCTATGCTAAAAAAAATAATTATTTTTTTTCTACTGCCCCATTCTTATACTATTCATGCCGAATTAGGTTGCATGGATAACCGCAGATATGATGATTGTTCAACTAATTACGATTACTATTATGTATATTGTACCTGCCCCTGCAGAAGATATGCCCGTTCATTTCATCGAGGTTTATGCGAACGATGTTTGCATTTTAGAATACCGCAAGATCTTGAATGTAATGACTAAAAAGTATTATTAATTTAATAATTTACATAACCTCTATAGTCCAATTATCATCAATCTTAAAGGACCCTTTATTATCTACATTCTCCAAAATTCCCAAATAAGTTTTTTCCTTATTGCCCGTCTCAAAGTTCCAGATTTCAATAGTTTCATCTTTGGTTAAGAATGCTATTTTTTTTCCGGTAGGATCAAAGCCGACCTCTTCTGCCGAAGAACAAATAGTAGTACAACCCATATTGCGTTCTATATCCTCAAAGGCATGAAACACTCTAACTAAAGATTTTGTACAAACCATTAATGCCGCTTTACCTAATATCCCACCATCAGGATGAATTTTACAATCTAAAATATCATAAGGTAACGTAATTTCATTTTTTTCTATAGTGTGCAAGTCTTTGATATTAATTTTAGTGATCTTATTATTTTCTACGCTCGTCAAATACCTGATTCCTTCTTTTTCCAAAACATTCCACGTAGATTTACCTATGATATCATGCCATTTGTTAATATGTTTTCGCTCTTTTTGTAAATTTTTGGACTTTTCCCACATATCTTTACTACATTGCTCTAAATTTTCTATTTTTATTGATGGCGATACTCTAAGATGCATATATAATAAAGGATCCAAACCATAACTCAACTGAGCAACACTCAACATTGCAACAAGTGATAACATTCTCATACAACAAAACCTCTGTAATTATTTTTTTATTCTGCTATTTTTTCTCATTTTCTTTATTTCTATATTGCCAAACATCAGCAAAATTTACATTCGTTAAAGATTCTTTACACCTTGGCGAATCACGTTGACTCCGGCTCCATATCTCAATAGTGTTATCGTTTTTTAAGAATGCCATTTCTTGAGTTGAAAGATTAAAACTAACATCTTTTGCTGGACAATCATTAATAAAAAACAGGCGTCCTTCATCGCGACCTTCCTTTACGCAATTAATGTTGATAGTATAGCATGCACTATCTGTACAAATAAATAAGCCTGACCGCCAACTCCCTTGATAAAAAGGATCAAAATCAATTTTTGAAATCTTATCATCACTTATTGTAAACTTTATTATTTGATTTTTTTCGGTATCAAATTTAATCAATTCATTAGTATTCTTTTTGAAACTAATCCAATATGGTTTTCCTTCTTTCTGTATGCCCTTAGTAAATCCAACCATGGCATTTTGACGTTGTTTAATATCCTGTAATTCCTTCGGCAGTTTCAATTCTTTATTGAGCTCATTATTAAGCTTTTCTATCATATCCACCTTCATTGATGGCAATACACGCAAATGCGTATATATTAAAGGATTTATACCATAACCCAACTGAACAACACTCAACATCGCAACAAGTGATAACATTCTCATACAACAAAACCTCTGTAATTATTTTTTTATTCTGTTTTTTTCTCACTGTCATAATAAAGAAAAAAAATTAACGTGTCAAAATAAGCACAATGCGTCCAATTGTTTTTTTACTTCTTATTCGTTGCGTTTCTCAATAAAAAAGGGATCACCGAGTCAGCATTTAAAGAAACTGAATTAATACCGAGCTTTATAACAAAGTCAGCAATATCCGGATAATCCGAAGGTGCTTGCCCACATATGCCGCTATGTTTTTTATTATGTTGTGCACCACGAATTGCCATTTCAATCATTTTTTTTACGGCCGGATCATGTTCATTAAATAACGGCGCTAATAATGCTGAATCTCTATCAACCGCCAACGTCGTTTGCGTTAAATCATTTGATCCAATAGAAAATCCATCAAAAAAATTGCTAAATTCATCGATCAATAAAACATTAGAGGGCAATTCACACATCATATAGAGTTCTAAACCATCTTTGCCACGAACAAGCCCATGCTTTTTCATACGTTCAACTACTTCTTGAGCTTCTTGGGTTGTTCTCACAAAAGGAATCATTAATTTAACATTGCGCAAACCCATTTCTGAAAGCACTTTTTTCATTGCTGCGCACTCCAAAGCAAAAGCGCCTTCATACAACGGGCTATAATACCGCGATGCGCCGCGCAACCCTAACATTGGGTTTTCTTCTACCGGTTCAAAATAGGTCCCGCCCAATAAATTTCTATACTCATTGCTTTTAAAATCAGAAAAACGCACAATGACCGGCCGTGGATAAAAAGCAGCGGCAATCATGCCAACTCCTTGTGCGAGAAGATCACAAAAAAATGTTTTTGCATCTGGATACGCAGAGGTAATCTGTTCAATCTGTTTTTTACACTGTGCATCAGTAATTTTTTCAGGCATTACGGCCGCCATAGGATGTATTTTAATCATGCTACCAATAATAAATTCAATGCGTGCCAACCCGACACCATCAACCGGCAACAACGATTGCTGAAATACTTGATCAGGGTTTGCACAATTAACCATGAGCTCAATAGACAATTTGGGTAACGTTTCGATATTAATTTTTTTAGTTTCTACCGGCACATCTCCATCGTACACAAAGCCACGTTGCCCTTGAGAACAATCAACCGTTACCATGTGTCCATGTTGGATACTACTCAGCGCATGTTCTGCCCCAATTACCGCAGGAATTCCTAATTCACGGCTAACAATTGCAGCATGGCTCGTTCTACCACCTCGCTCAGTAATTAATGCGGCTGCTTTTTTCATTAATGGTAACCAATCAGGATCAGTCATTGATGTTACCAAAACATCTCCCTGCTTGAACTTGTTCACTTCAGGATCTTGTATGGTTTTTATAATGCGCGCGGTTCCACTCGCAATAGTTTGCCCAATACTTTGGCCTTCCACTATTACCCGTTTTTTTAGATCATCGTGGCTAATACCTTGTAAACGATATTCTATCAATTCAGATTTTTTTTGCTCATTATGAATGGTTTCGGGGCGTGCCTGCACAATATACAATAACCCATCAACACCATCTTTGGCCCATTCAATATCCATAGGAGCCCATGATTTTTTAAGTTCCGAGTAATGTTTTTCTATGGTAAGTGCCATGCCAGCAAGCGCTAGTATTTCTTCATCAGATAAACAAAAATGTTGTTGTTCCTTTAATGATGTTTCAATAATGTTCACCAATGAAGATTGATCGGCAGAATACACCATTTTTTTTGTTTTTTGCCCCAGCTTTTTTTTAATAATAGGCTTAAAGCCTTGCTGCAACGTTGGTTTATGCACACAAAATTCATCCGGCGTAACCATTCCTTTTACAACCAGTTCACCCAAACCCCATGAAGCATTAATGGTGACCACTTGCCTTAAATCCGGTTTCCGTATCAAGGGTAAAAATAACGCCCGCAGTTGCTTTATCAGAGCGCACCATTTTTTGAATACCAACCGAAAGTGCGGTATGAAAATGATCAAATTTTTTTTCGATCCGATACATAATGGCACGATCGGTAAATAATGAGGCAACGCATTTTTTATAATAGGTCAGCACCTGTTCAATACCATGTACATTCAAAAAACTATCATGTTGCCCTGCAAAAGAAGCGGTCGGTAAATCTTCCGATGTCGCCGATGAGCGAATCGCAACAAAACATTGGTGTTCTTTATATAACGCACAAAGATCCTTATATGCTTGCCGTATTTCCGCCTCAAGATCTGCCGGAATAACACCACCTTCAAGTAATGTACGCAGTTCAGCACCAACTTTTTTTAAAACAGCGATGTCACTGGTTGTTGTTATGCGCCCCATTATTTTTTTCATGCGATCAAGAAAATTATTAGCATTGATATAATGCCAATATGCTTGCGCAGTAACAGCAAAACCCTGCGGAATACGAATATTTTTTTTGCTGATGTGTTGTATCATTTCCCCTAATGAAGCATTTTTGCCGCCAACTAAGGGAATATCGTTAATCGTAATTTCTTGAAAATTTTTAATATAATGCATTGAATCCTACTAACGTTAAAGAACGTTAAAACAACTTTTCTTCATACTAATAGGTCAATTGTAAAGTATTGATTACAAGCGCACAAGATTATTTACGCTCATACGTTCCCATAAGTTCTGCTTGCGCAAGAATATGGTCTTCCATAGCGGCAACAATTTCTTTTTTTGAAGCACCATGCCCGAGTGGTAATAACGTATCTAATGCGTACAATCTAAAAAAATAACGATGTTTACCGTGGCCTTGAGGAGGGCACGGACCATGAAAACGAGCTTCGCGAGCGTCGGTCATCCCTTCGTCGGCTCCTTTAATGGTTGGTATGGAAACCCCTTGGGGAAAATTAAAAACTGTCGGTGCAATATTGTACACCAACCAATGAATCCATACTTTTCCCGGCGCATCCGGATCTTCCACCATTAACGTAAAACTTTTAGTTTCGCTCGGTGCATTCTGCCACATTAATGCCGGTGAAATATTCTCGCCTTCACACGTATATTTTTTTGGTATAGATTGTCCCTGCGTAAATGCCGGACTTGTTAACGTCATCGCCATACTACCCCTAACTTTATTTGCTTTCATTTGACTACTATGCGTGCGCATTGAATGCAAACACCACATCAATAAAATACCACTCATTATGCTAACAACTAGTGCTTTTCTCACCATACTCTCCTGCTAAAAAACTTTTTTATATAGTACATCAAAATGGGATCAAAAATAGCAATAACTTATAAAAATATGCTACAATTAAGCACACTATTACACATATTTTCTGCCAATTTTTACTCACAAAAAAATTATTGAGGACCAATGCATGAATACACAATCTATTGAAATAGAACTTCGTTATACAATTGCCGATACAACAGAATTAGCTAATTTCCTGGCATCGTGTACAAAATTACATCAAAAACATGATGTTGATATTTACCTTGATACCGTACAGGGGATTTTGTACGAACGCGGCATATTTATTAGGATCCGCAATAATAAAACCTTAGATATTAAATTCAACAGAGCATGTCTTGATAATCCTGATCTTAGTTTGCAAGATTATTGCGAGGAACATAATTTTTCTCCCCCCCTACAGGAACATGATATTACAAGGCTCAATACATTAGCCCGCTCTCTTGGCTTGAAGCCAATTGATTGTTGTGCAAATCTTGAATGTTTTAAGGAGCAAAACTATTTAGGAACCTACTATATTGTTGATAAAGTACGTACTTCATATAAGAAAGATATGTTTACCATTGCAATCGATGAAGTTCTTGACCTTGGCATCTTTCTTGAAATTGAATTGATGACCGACAATACTGATACCATTACGGAAGTAAAAAAATCGATGCAACAGCTTTTGAGTCCATTAACACTGGAGCCTTTAAAAACAGGATATGGCACTCTCTTATTGCGAAAAAATAACTTTGATCATTATTTAAAAGGCAGATTCATTCTTGAGCAAGACAAAATAAATCGCAAACAATCCATCACATAAAAAATTATTGGATACGCAATGCAATTAAAATCACCTAAAACATTGATAAAACTTCTCTGCATAATACTTTTTTATTTTGCGGCAACAATGCCAACACATATACAGTACCCAGAATTAACCTTTACCTATGATTGGCGTAGCCGCATTATTGATGTAGTTGGCGGTTTAATTTTTCACAATAAGATACATGCTCAACACCGAGATCAATTAGAAACATTGTTGCCCCACCTTCGTAAAACCTGGAAACATAATTGCCCAATGCTCTTTGATGAAGTTTTTTCTTTTTTCAAACGAGGATTTAAAAAGAAAAACAAGAACTGCCCTTATCTATCTAAGCCACAATTCATCATATGGCAGCAATCTCTTGCTGTTATTAGGAATGCACGGTTATCTGGATCCCAATGCATGGATTTGTTCTGTAAATCGTGAAGACGGTTTTACTGTCCTTGTTTTCCATGAATTATTACATTGCTGGGTTGATGACAATATCAACGGCACATCACCGCTGCTCACAAAGTATCACAACGAGCATTGCGAGGTTCGCTCCCATATACATCTCATGGCTATACAAAAAATGGTATATACCAATATCAATCGTCCTGACATTGTAGAAATGCTTGATCAATCATATCGACATTTGTGTTTGCCAACGTACCGCCGCGCATGGGAAATTGTTAATGACATTGAAGGTTGCGAGGCTGTAATTAATGATATTCTTGATACCTTGAAAGCCCAACAATAGCGGGGTATTTATTTATCTGAATTTTTCACTAGAAAGAAGTTACATGCCTAAGGTTAACCTGCTTTTAACATTATTACTTTTTAACAGCACTATTTTGTTTCCACATTCATCAACGTTAGAAGACATAAAACATGCTAAAAACCATTATACCGATCGCAAAACAGTTTTTAGAGAAAATATTACTCAATGTCATAATGAATCTGATGTAACAAAAGTAGCCACTGAACACATAACAAGGTACTTACTAACCCTATCTGATGATGAAATAACAAATATTCTGAATACACTATGTTATCATGCACAAAAAAGAAATCTTAATCAAAACTGTATTTTGCAACAATTGCAAGAATGCATGACCCAAAAGATCGCATATCACAGCCATAGAATATATCATTATGATTATAAAGAAATCGCTATGAAATCTGTATTGTGCACAATAGCACTTGCATTTTGTTCAATAATCACAGGCATAACCTACACTTTCTATAAAAAATACCATAAGCAATCAACTATCGAATATAATGAATTATCAAAAGATCTTGAAAAAATTGGTGTAACAATAAGCGAACGCTCTGTGAATTATGGAAAAGAGCTCGTAACCTATATAGATATAACAGCCGCAGAGAATCTTTCTTCTGAACAACTGGAATATACTCGCAACTGCCAGAAAAAATTGGTCGATCTTTATAATACAAAAGAATGGGCGATACAAGCAGAGATATTCGGTGGTGTTTTAGCATTGTTTTCGTGGCCTTCTGCGATCGGAATTTGTATAGCCTCCTTATTTCCTGAACATAAAAAGCGTTATGAAAAATTTTTGCATATACAAGAAAAAATTGATTATACCTTACATAATGCGGCGTAGTAGTAAATATTACTTAATAGTTGCTAAAAAAAGCATACCTTGAAATCACAGAGATAAAATTCATCATTACAAAAATCAAAAGCTCAAGTTGGAATGCAACAAATCACAACTTGAGCTTTGTCATGCTAATACGATCTAAACGTTATTCACTCGTATAAGTTCTACCGTGAAAGAATTTACAATTACGATCTAATAATTTGTTAAATTCTTTACTGTCAAGTTCATCTTGTTGAGCTCGTGTTAATCTATCGGTATGTGCAATAAAAGTGCCGCCAAGCGTACCACGACAATGAGTTCCTTGTTTTGTATCCGGAGTTACCGAGATCGATTTAGGAAACATGTAAATGTATTCATCGTTCCCATCTTGTTCCACTTTGGTATAAATCATATAATCCATATGCGCAGTACCCGATTCTTCATTTAACATTATTAAATGACCACGCACTGAAATCATAGTATTATCCTGATTAAGCTCTCTTGCCCCCAAGCCAGAACAATTAAAGATAATTTCTTCTTCGATTTCATCAAACGAAGTTATTGCTTTATCTTCAACGGGTATACCTAATGCATCAACTTCAGCCCACAATTGACGCATGAGTGAGGTGGTATCCATAAAGTAGGTCATATATTTGACATATCCGGGATGCGTAACACCATTACCAAAATTGAGCGTAACAAATTCCTTTTTAGGAATTAATCCTTGCGCTTCGAGCTCTTCAACACCAGCTTCTGTTTCTTGGCTACAATATACCGGCATAAAACGCACCGCTTGCTGAGTAATATACGGATGTTTTCCTTGTTCAATTTGTTGATACGTTTTAAATGTTGTAATACCGATTTCATTGAGATTGGCTTGTTCTTCTGGCGATGTCCTGACAGAAACTAGTGCAAAATACCCCGCAGCGCGCCACGAAGGAATATCATATCTATCCTTAGTAGTAATACCAGCTACGCGATACCCTTGGCGTGCTAGTTGCACAGCGCATGTTAATCCCATACAACCTGAACCAATAACACGAATAGGTTTTTCTTTGTTCAAAAAACCTTGTTCAAAAAGATTGATAGCTTTATTGACAGAACCAAACAGTGTTGTCCAGCCAGATCCACCATGGCCATAACAATTGACAATAATCTTGGTTCCAGAATTTCCCTTAAAAACCTCTGTTGATATATTGAATTTTCCTTCACGCATTGGTCGGAAACATACTACTTCTTGTGCAATGGTCGCAGAAGTAATGGTGGGAGGAGTTAAAAAAACTTCTTGAGCAGCAAAAGCTTGCATAGTTAATAATAAAAACAATATTACACTACATTTATTTTCCATAAAAAAACCCTCTTATTTTATAAACATTCAATCAACGTAATTTCGCATTAATTAACAATGTTTCTTTGTAACTCCTTTCGGCAAGAATTACTACAATCTAACTTTTTAAGAAGCTTATACTATCATAACTTTAATTTTTGCACATATTACTCTACAAAAACTACGAGTCATCCCTATTATGCTCATAATACATTGAAGAGGCATTCCGTCATAAAAAATTAATCGAGATATTAACAATTACTATCATTTTATTTTTGTATATTCTGTAATCCTGATAAAATATAGCAGGAGATGAAAAAAACATCTTTAAATAGGGAAGCATTAATGAAATCTCAAAAAATCTGCATACTACTCATACTCTGTTTTTGTACATCATTAATACAGAAAACAGCCGCCAGTTTCTTAACCAACAATAAAAAAAAAGAACGTCAACCAAAACCACTATTCTTAGAAATAGATGAGTATGAAATTAAAAAAATGGCGTACACAGACAATATAATACACATGGATTTTGCAAGATTCGATGATTCTACGCAACAGACTGCCTCTTTTCTTATGAATTATTCCGATTGTTATCCTACATCAAAAAGTACTGTGTATTTTTCGCCAATATTAGATAAATCTAATCTAAAAATCGTAGATGCTCAGCATGATCTATTTACAGCAATAACCTACGGAAGCCCTGCATTATTTGATCAAGCCATCCGTCAAGGAGCAAGTTTGGATGCTCGTAATAAATTATATAGCACACTTACATTTATTATGATAAACCATGAGGGAAAAATAGCTTCATGGGATGATATTCAACGTGACAATTGGTCTCATTTGACGCATAGTAGAAAAATCTTTTTTGGAACAAATACCTTTAATTGGGATATTTTTGATCATACGCAACGTGCTTGCAATATGGGTGGTATAGCAAAACTTTTATCGGGTTATCCAGAGAAACTTTCCAAAGAACAGAAAAAAACAATGCGAGAAGATTTAGAACAATTGCAAAAAGAACAACTGGCTATTCAAGAAGCACAAAGAAAACATTCTATTCCAACCTTTGACGTTGCATTATCCTGTGATTCAATTAATGATAATTATTGTGCATATAGTACGTACGATGATCAGCTCTCAATTAAGATAAATCTAAGAAAAGATAACCTTGTAATGGGAGCAGCGACCCCAATAACAACCTGGAAATACCCGTATTTGGATATTGATGCACTTGCTATGATATATGCAGCGGTTATGAGCGTCAATGATAGTGAAGGAAAAAAAATAGCAAATAACTTTGCACACTGGAAACTGTATCCTTTTTTCAAACAGCATGTAGTACGCTACCTTGTACGTAATATAGAGGAACAATGTTATTGTGATGAGCCATTATTACTTGATAATCTAATGATATTAGCGAACAACATCATTAAACATGATGGTATAGAAAACAATAAGAATCTTGATAGCAGTCAACAAATGTTTTTTAATGCACTTCTTGGCCTTTGTGCTGCTAAAGTAAAGGATAAAACTGATAAAAAATATGATTGGCCATCAGCACACCATACCTTAGTACATATGCTTCTTAGCAAACATCAAGGTAAAGAATTTCTTAAACAATTGTGCTCTCGTTCTGATTATTTTAGTCATACGACCCTGTTCAAGAATTTGCATATATCGAAGATAAAACCATTACTACAACAACATCTGTTTCGTACCAATTTAGCACAAATTCTTACCCATCGCGGGTCACCTTGTAAAGACTGTAAACCTATAGCAGAAAACATTGCTTCTTATTGGAAATTACAGGAAAATAAAAAATTTATTGAGTACTATAAAACCTGCGATAAGAACTATATTAAGAAAAATATTAATTCCATGCTTTCTGCTTTCAAAAAACTTGCTAACCTTAATGTGATAAAAAATGAACTATTCGGTTAACGTAGTAAGTTGCTGCATCAACTGGTCAGTGCTTGGTGGAACCATCGCACATAAACCGGTTATCAAAAAGATTGCCACAACGTTTGCACAAATAATTTGTTTCATTACCTGCTTCCTTTTTTAGGAATTATTTGTTTTTGCGCTTCATCTGTTCGGCTATCTTTTTTCTTGAGCCGCTTTTATTTTGGCAATATTTTCTGGCGTCAATTGTTCACGCACTGATTTTTTTTCGATATCTTCAATGTCAATATCTTCAATAGTTTTTTTTAAAGATTTAGCATACTCCGCTAAAATCTGATTATAACCCTTTTTTTCTGCTTCATCTGCTAAGACAAAATAAAGCCTAGTTTGAGTTGGACTCACTGCCTTATAAACTTTTTCATTGTACGTAAAAAAAATCAGAACTTTCTCACGAAAAATATCAAGAACAACCTTAAAAAATGTTCCTTTATCACCTTGTAGACTACTTTTCATAAGGTCAGAAAACATTCCTGTTATCTCACCTATAATAAATGTTTTATTCGCCCCAAGAATATAACCCTTATAAAATTCTGACCAACTTAGAAAATTCTGATCAATTGAATAAGAATTCTGAAAAGAAACTTTTTTAATGTAATGGGTAACAGAACCAGGAAGCATGGAAATAATAACAGGCATCGTTTTAGTATCAATAACTAACTCAAAAGGAATATCTTTCGCATAAAGAAGTATTCCAAACGGCTCGGCTAATTTGCCTTTTCGTTTAAAAAATTTTGCAATTTCCAGTGGCTCCGTACGTGTTTTGGCAAGAACCGATCCAATAGAAACAACCTTATCAGTATCAATAACAGAAAACCATGGCAATCCAGGAAATTTAATTTGGGGTAATGAAGCTAAAAGTTCAGATTTAGTTATCAATGGATCAACCAATTTACGATAGTCAATAATATCAGAGGTAGTTACTTGATGTAAAAAGTCATCATATTGCCTATCTGTTTTTACTTCTAGCCTTCCTTTTCCCATATACACCAGCACGGAAGGACCTGGTACTACTTTATCAGGCACTGAATCGGTAATAATAACAAAAGAATACGTTCTATCAATATTTTTTTCTATATCATTATACGCCAATACTACATTTAAACCTGCGGCGTAGCAAGAACTAATAAAAAGCAGCTTTGTAGTCACCTTCTGATCAAGAAAAGCCAAAAATTTTTGAAATTGTTCAAAGTCGAGACCTATAATTGAATCACCTAGGGTTCCATGACCTTCTATGTATATCGCCCATCGTGGTATAGCTGTTTTATTGGCCGCTGGGTATTCACCATTCGTTACAAAAATGTCAGGTAATGCCGTTATAAAATAACTGGCATATTCCTTTTCTGGTAATGGTTTTTTTATGTCAGTAAGCTGCACCGTTTGCATATGATTAACTTTAAGGCCCAATGCTTGCTCGGTTGATGTAATTTCTGTAGCCATGAAAGGTTCTAAACTTTTTTCACTTATCCCCTTGGCTTGCAAATATTTTTTAGGTAGCAAAAGATATAATGAATCATTAATCTTTTTAATCACCCATTTTTGTTGCGCAGTAGTGACATTGAATGATATCACAGAGAGCATAATGTCATTTTTTTCACGTGCATCTTCAGCAGTTAGTTCACTTTTATTAATTATAGTAGTATAACGTTTAAAAAGATTCTGAGGATCGTTTGGATTAATATTCCTAACGTTAGCAATTACTGAAGCCGATGCAACAATTGGGCCAGCTTCTTGCAGTAGTGCTGTAACAAGACCATTACTAACAGCACCAAATTCCCTATTTTTTTCAGTATCATCTAAAAAAATTAAGAGTCCATGAGTGGCAAAAGGCCCAGGTTGAACTTCAGGACTTGGCGCTACAGGTTCTGGCTGCACCACCACTGGTACTGCTTTGAGTTCATTATTAAGTACTTCTAACCGATTGGTTAACGTAGTAAGTTCCTGCGTCAACTGGCTAGTGCTCGGTGGAACCATAGCACATAAACTTGTTCCCAAAAAGATGGCCATAATATTTGCACAGATTATTTTTTTCATTACCTGCTTCCTTTTTTACCGATTATTTTTTAGTTGTTTTCATTATGGCATAGCAGGTAAAAATTGTGCAAGTATTTTTCCACAGATAGCTCAAACTACGCTTTATTTTATATCGATGTAAATATTTGCTTTTTTATTATATGCACGTAACATTAGTATTAAATACTTCTTAAATACAAGTTAACATACAATTTTTTAGGGACATTATCGTGTTTTTGCCACTTTTATTATTAACCTTTTTTACTGTTCATGGCCATTCATCTGAATATTACAATGTACAAGAAAAACTTAGCGCTATTACTAACAACCATCTGCAACTACTTAAAGATATTGAATACTCTATTACTGCTAATAAGGTCTTTTTATCATCAGAAGAATGTGAATTATTGATAGAACAATTGGAAACCATAAAAAAAGAATTATGTGCACGACCAAATGCAGGATTTTTAGTACTCCCTATGCTGGCTGCACTACTGTATGGAGCAAAAACTTGGCTTGATTATGCTGTAATTGAATCTTGGAAAGACGCTCCATTATGGCTAGAAATGATTATTGATAGAAAAAAACAAGAAGATATTTGCATGCACGATCTTTTACATTTCATTATTTTGCTATGTGGAGCCTGCATAGTTAATCTAGAATATCATGAATCCGTCGATCATCTTTTTAGAAAAGAACGTATTTTGGAAAGAAACATTAATAAGCTCATAGCAACTCTGAAAACTGCCTAAAGAATTTTGCAGCAATTGTTATATCAAGAAAATAAGCTTCCGAAGAAACTATATTTTTTGTTATTTTTTAATTTCTTTTCTTCTTTAAGACATGCAATAATTGCTTGTAGCGCACGCAGCCTCTTGGCATCTGCAGGGTGCGTAAAACATTCTATACGAGAACCATTCACTTTTTTTATATATTCTTCTGCGCTCATAGCATAGTCTCGATGCTCTAACGCATACAACTGATCTGCTACAAATTCCATAGAATAACAAAGCTCACTCAGTATGGCACCTTCTTGATGAGGGAATGTCCCATTATAGAGAACATAATAGTTACGTGCCACATCATTGATTAATTCTGGTATATCAACACCGGTATGCATTCTCTTTAATGTATGCTGAAAACCAATATGATCTTTGCAAACAGCTAATTGAGCTAAACCAAAACAAAAATCATCATTTTCAAGAATATGCGCAAGTTCATGATCAATTACCCCTTTGATTTCTTGCACACAATCTGTAGACCAATATAAACCAACACGAATTTTCAATGGGTTCCCCGACCATGAAGATGCTTTTTCTATACTTAAATTTTCTATACCTCTTTTCTGTGCTTCTTCTACTATTGCTGACCTTATTACAACAGGAACTTGTTCATCGTGAATGCATTGCTTATGTTTTGCCAAGATCCCTAAAGCACGCTGTTGCCGACCCTCAAAAAACTCCTCAGCTTTTAATTGTCCCATCATGGGAGTAACACAATGTAAAAAAATATTTTTCTTCCATTGCACTAAATCTCGCGAAAATGTCTCTTTTACCGTTGAACCGTTGTTGAAAATGTCTTTTGTGTAGGCTAAAGCATGATGATTGATATCATTACCTGAATGCAAAAAAATTCTAGGCCAGTGAGGCATTTTGGGAGCCATAGGCAATAGTTGACTAGAAAAAAGAAGGGCGAGTAAGAGGAATTTTTTGAACATATTTCTCTCAACGTATTAGATTATATTTTTTATTGCTTTATTACTATTATACAATACGTGAGAATAAGTGCAAGTAGGACAACAAGATAAAAAACAAATCAAAAACAGCAAGAAAAAAGCTTACTACTTATTTTTTGTACGGTTGAATAGCTAATTCTAATCCAAGAACATGAAGTACCGATCTTAAACTCGTTAATTTAGGATTGCCTTTCTTGGATAGCATACGATATAAATTTTCACGATTAAGATTAGCTTCATCAGCAAGTGATGTCATGTCGCGATCTTGAGCCTCCAAGACATTTTTCAATGCTAGTAAAAAAACTCGCGGATCTTCATCCATAAGAGCTGCATTAAGATATGCATGCGCTTCTTGAGGATTTCGTAATGATTCAATAAGATATTCTTGATAATCTATATATTTTCTTTTTTTCATAGTATCGAACAAGTGTAGCTTTAAAACGATTACAAAGCAAGAAACATCAAATAAACCGCCAGAAATCTGCGTAATCAATATTTTTTGTTATTTTTTAATTTCTCTTCTTCTTTGAGAGACGCTATAAGCACTTGCAGCGCACGCAATCTATCCAAACTTAATGGATGTACAAGACCTTCTTTGTCGCCCACACCATCACAGATAACTAAACCTGGCCATTACCTCAATAAAGAGAATTATCAATACCATTAACCCTAAATTACCCGTAATTAAAATATTCTATTTGACACTATTTTGCAATTTAGGTATAGTTATACTATATTATTTTTTTAATATTTATTTAAGGGACTTTTATGAAAAAATTATTATTGATAGGTTTATTGTTTAATTCATACAACCTCGTTAAAGCAACAACCGATGATTTAGTGGAATATGAAAAATCACTAGTACAACAACAACGAAATGATATATACGAAGATAACAAAATCGGATCGACAGACACTCTTAAGAACGATGAAAAAATCGAATGGGAAGAAACTCTTAGAAAGATAGAAAAAAACAAACAATCAATACAATCATTTGAACGTTCACAAAAATGCGAGTGGGCGTACCTTGGTTTAGTAGCCGGTACCGTTTTTACTACAACTTATATTGCTAAAAGCTTTTTAATTTGACGTTTGAGGGCAGTTGATCAAACTCTATTTTTTGTATACTCTATTAGAAAATAGATAATTTTATATATCAAATAACAAAAGGTAATTTTTTATGAAATTTTTACACTTTACACTTATTGTACTATATGCCACGCAGGCTTTTGGTATGCAAACCCAACAAAATCCAAAAGAAATAGTAAAAACTAAGTTAAATAGTGGTATAAAGGTCCCCGGTGGTTCATATATTTTTGTTTGTCCCGAATCGCCATATCACGGCCTGTATACGTTAGGTAAAAGCGAAAAAAGCAATGGGGTTGCAACATTGCATCTCACACAACAAAAAGGTTATTTTTATAATAATACTTTTAATGTTTTAAAAACGATCGGCACCCCAATAACTATCGATGGCATTGGCGATGTTAAGAAAGAATTAACGTTAACGTCAAAAATTATTGGTTTAACAGCCGTCGGGCTTGGAATTGGTGCAGGATATTATTTTAGAAATTCTCTTCCTACCTTTTCAACATCAGTGTTTACTAATTTTTTTAAAAAAATAAGTAGAATTTAAAGTACTATACTATTAATAAGCCCCGATATTTTGGGGCTTATTTTTTTGCAAGCAATAACAAAACATTATTCTTAATGATCCAATTGGATTTTGCCTTGTATGAGTTCTTTATAATAATGAGAGTGTTCTTGTAATACGTGCGAAGTATAGGCATTAATCGCTTTTTCTTTGTGCAATAACGATAAATCGATGATACCAACCGCTTTTTGAATTGTTTTCAATCTATGTGCAACCACCAACGTAACAGAATCTTTGGCTAATGTTTCTATCATGTTAGTAATTGCTGCTTCACTCAGTTCATCTAAACTGCTGGTTGGTTCATCAATCAGTACTAACAATGGTTTGTAATAATGTGCACGTAAATAAAGGCCGGCAAAATTTAATCGTTGCCGTTGGCCACCGGAAAGATTTAAACCACCTTCACCAAGCATCGTTGCTAAGCCATCATGCTGTTGTAGTACGATTAATAACCCCACTTGTTCTAGTATGTGTAATAAATCTTGATCGGTATAGCCATGCTCTTCTGGCAATCCTAATAACAAATTATTTTTTATCGTACCGCGCATATTCGATGCAACCTGCCCTTGTAGCGCAATAAGTTGGCTGCGTACCGCATCGTTAACGGTATAAATATCAATGCCATTAATAACAATATTCCCTTTGATTGGTTTTAATTGCCCACCAAGAATTGATAACAAGGTGGTTTTTCCACTGCCCGATGGCCCAATAATCCCATACAGTTTTGATACTTTTTGTTGCGAGCATACCAGTTTGCAGGTGTGATCATTAAATAACATCGCTTTGCCATAATCAAAATAAATATTGCTTGCCGTAATAGTAATTGTTTCTACCTTGTTAATTTCTATCAAAGATTCCCCAAGAACGGGAAATGTCTCTTTGCCAAACGTAGGGATGAATGCAAATAAATCTTTAATTGCCGTTGTACTATGCGTAATTTTTCTTAATACTCGAGCAAAGCGCACCATCTCTTTTGAACTTTGCACGTATACCAAAAATAATCCTAGCGCTGTTGCTGCAGTCATCATCGTGGCTTGCATATACCATATCAGTAACATTGCCAAAACAAACAGTGAAACAATATATAATGAACCCAATAAGGTAAAAAGTGTTGAGTAAGAAAACCACAATGATGCTTCAGTGCTCATATTTTCTGTAATAGCTATATGCACTATATTATTTCTAAAATTTGAAGCAAATGTAGCACGAATCAGTTGTATTTGCGTTAAATTTTCCATAGCCGTCGACTTAAATGCATCATCACTGGCAATAAAAGAATTTTCCCACAATTGACATTTATATTTTGCAAAATAATAGCCAATAGCAAGTATGCTGACAATAAAACAGGTCATAACGCTCGCCAACAACAATGAATAATAAGCTAACGAAATAATTACCGTTACTAATCCCATTATTAATGGTGTAACTTCAAAGGTAATATGATCAAGAAAATCTTCATAACCGCGCGCGGCTCGTTCAATTTTTGCTAGTACCGATCCACTTGAACGATGAATATGGTAATGCGGATCAACGGTCAATAAATATACATAGGCATTTTGATAGATGCTATGAATACATTGCAATTGAAATGTTGTATTGAATTTCATTCGCGTAACGGCACACAACCAATCAATAAAAAACCAGGCAGTAAAAAGAAGTATGCACCAATAAAAACTATGCGCTTCAAATAATTTTGCAGCTATAAAAGGAACTAAACTCCAAATTACTTGAGTAAGCGTCGTAATACTAAGAACTACCAAAAACAACCATTTTTGTTGCCATGCTAAATACCACCATGGTTTGGTAAAATCTACGGGAAGTATGGTAAAATTTTTTAACCTATTAAACATGTTGTAAGCTTCGGTATAAATTTTTAATGCATGTGATAACTATGAAAATTTTATCTCTTATTGTCACTCATCATCAGCAATTTCATGCCAACCATAACCAGTGCCAAGACTCTTCTTATGAGCCGATTCATAAACTTCCAAAGCTTTAGGCTGTGTTAAAAGTATTTTTTCAGCCAGCCCAGGATTAAGCATAGCAAGATCGTCATTATGCAGATGCAAAGCACTCAACAGATCTTTAAATTCATGTATAAATGCAATGCGCCCAAAGATGCGATAATCTAACATCTCGTCAAGAGCCAAAAAATCAAAACTATTGGCAGAATCCATAATGGCTTGATCATTACCTTCAATACTAAACTTCACCATAACATTAGCCATTCGTTCTTTCTTTTCCCACCTCTCTTGCACATTATGGAGTTTTTTACTATGCAATTCTTCCAATATCTGTAACGTTGGCACAATCACCTTGTCCCAGATATTTGGCTTGATAGGTATTGCAATTTTTTCTTGAATAGTACCTGCCAATTCCAAGCCCGGTTTAAGCACTGGTGAACACACAAGGTATTTTTTTGCAATGGTTCGTTCTTGATCACCTGCAAGCACAATAGTAACTGGTGCTTCCAGATTGTGCGTATTGGCAATTTCCATGCCACAACAATCAGAAAATAAAATACCGAGTAACAACATTTTCAGCATACCATGTTTTTGCATAAAAACTCCTACTACTTTTTAAATCTTGTTTTTCCTGTATGTACTTTTATCTTGTATAACTATATAGATCATAAGCAAAACAACTTCCCGCTATAATTGCTGACGCGACAGTTCTTCGCGCCATTATTTTAGATTTTGCTTTTGTTATAAATATTTTTTTTCTATACTCTTTGCGCAACTTAGTTAATTTTTTAATCAACTCTTCATTGCTGCAAACTTGTAGCTGTCTTGCCCAATATTTTGCTGACCTTCTCTCATAATGCATATCTTGTATTTCTTTCTCTAATGCATGGTATTTTACATGCTGCCATGTAGTAATCATTGCCATACCGCATGATGAAAGGAAACCAATCTTCGCTTTATTAGGATTATTGGAGACTTGCACCTTATCATCAACGCCGTACATGGTATTGGTGCATACACTAAAAAAAAGTATTGTGCATACTTTTTTTACAAATACTTGCATACGGTTTTCCCCTGCATTTTTATTTTTTTTGAAAATAAGAATACATCAAATTGCACTATTATGAAAGAAAAACAGGTGATATACATAAGCTGTAACACCACCTGTTTTTATAAACGCACTTTAACAAACAATTTTATTTTGATCAATTGCTTTTTTGTAGGTTTTTCCTAAAAAGATTGCAATGAAAAACCAGGCAATCACAATACCAAAACCCAGATACGAGCTTAACATAACATGCCGCACTCTCCCTGCAAATTCTCCTAAGTTTTTTTGCAGCGGCGCAAGTGTCATGTTAAATATAGAACCTCCCTCTTTTGACGCACGCGAACCAAAGGTTTCTATCCATGCCTGCGCTTTAAAACGAACATCATGCGTCGTTGGAATATACAATTGTTTTAATGCCGGGCCGTTAAGTGCATAATTGATTGCTTTTGAGCCGATCATTAACCAAAAGAGAAATTTTAAACTATCAAGTGTCATAAAACCAAAAACAGCACCGCCTATAACAAGAGGAACCAGCGCAAGAGAAACGGTAATACCAAAAATCCTGGTGATATTATTTATACCAAGTAATAAACACACCAAGGTCATAACGTTAACCATAGAACCATATAGTCCTAAATATTCTGCATGTTCAGTACCGGCATAAGTTGCCGCAGCTAACACTTGAAAGTGCATATCAAAAATGGTCACAATAAATTCAAAGAAAAAAGTAGCCGCAAAAATTCCTAACAAATAACGGTGGGAAAGTAATAATTTCAGCCCTTCTAAAAATCCCGGCTCTTGTTCTTTTTCTTTTGTTTCTTCGTTTTTACCATGATAAGCAATTAACAAATCTTTAGGTGTTGCGCGTAAAAAATATCTCACCAAGGCGATAACCGAAATCGTTAATAGTGCACAACTAAATACGGCAATACCGCTCGTCGTAAAATTAAATCGCCGTGGCAAACTCGTTATAAAATAAGGAGCTAAAATACCACCAATTTGTCCAATTGCAACAATAAATGCGAATCCTTTTTTTGCTGATTCTGGTTTTGTAATATCAGTTGTAAATGCCCAAAATAATGCAATTAAGAATGAGCCATAACTTTCAACAAATACGTACCAAGAAAAACCAAGCACTTTCGTAGCAAAACAGGCCAATGCACTGCGGCAGGTAATAACTTCTACGGGAGCTTGTCCGATAGATGATGTGGTTAATAACACCGCAAAAATAACCGTTGCACAACCGTAGATTGCCGAAAGCATATAAAACATTTTTTCACGAGAAAAGCGATCTAACATTTTGGTATAAATCATTACCAAAGGGAAGAGCGTTAAAATTGATACGGTCTTTGCCCACGGCAAATACGCCGCGCCGACTAAATTTGCAAAAATAGCATTTTTAAGAACCCGCAAAGTCCAGTAAGCACCAATAATGCATGAGAAAATGGCACCAAGCCGCATGAATTTTTTGAATTCTTCACGCTCAAAATCACCAAAAATCGGTTTCGCACAGGTTTGTAATAAGGAAATAATCATGAGATCCTTCTAGTATAATGTGTTAAGGTTGTAAACATCCCTAACGGTATTTCAGCCGCTCAGGATTAACTTTTTTCTAGAAGGGTACCCTTGTGCACTAGATGAGTGCACAATTAATTTATTATAAAGGTTTCTTGATAGAAGTCAATAAAAACGGTCCCTATTTTCCCATTGCACATTATTTTAGTTGTAGTATAATATAATACATATTAGATAATATTTTTTAACTATTGGAGATTTATATGTATTTAAGAAATTATGGAACAATCGTAGGATTTTTAGCAGCGCTATGCACTGGCATTAGTAACGGTACCCATGAAGAAAATGTACAAAATGCATTTAATCGTGTTGAACATATAGTTCAACGACTCGAAACTAAAAATGCAAATCTTCGTCCTGATTTTGAAAAATTAATTAAAGAAACAACGACTGAGATTAATCAGTTTTCTCAACATAAGATCAATCAAATAGTTCATCTGATGAAATGTAAATTGGCGCAACCCGCTTGCGATTGGGCACGAAACGAGGCAGAAGCCAAACAAGCGTTAAAAGATCCTCGCTACAAACATTTCATAAAAATGAATCATGAATGTTCTAAAAATGATTGGGTTACCTTACTACCAACCTGCAAAGAAAATTGTAAAGAGATTCTTCTCGAACTAGTACTCTTATATATTTTTGAAAAACAGATAAAAGAGTAAATGTTACCGTAGCATTGCGGTCGTATATATAAATCATCAGCTTTTGCATTCACTGAAACGATAAAAAAATCGCCAACGTAATTCAAAAAAAACAACTCGGCCAATATCACGACTGTTGGTCATAAAAAATATACAATCAAAAAATATTACATACTCGCACTTGTAAAAAAATAACATTTTCCCTACACTAAAGGGGTGTTTTCTATGTTTAACCTTCATAATAAGTGAATGATGATGAAAAAAATAAGCTTGTTATTGTTAAGTGCTATCGCTTTAATAACACTCCCTGAATGCAACAGAAATAAGAAAAAAGTTGCTGAATCAAAACAACTTTATACCGTCAGCAAACAATCAGATGCGAAAAAAAGAGTCGATGCTACTGGTATTGGCACATCAAAGGAAATTGCCTAGGGCAAAGAAGATCATTAAAACAATTAATTTCCTCATATAAGAAATTAAGCAATAAGGAAAGCCTCACAAGCTTTCCTTATTTTTTTTAAACTGGATTTTTAACGATCAAGGTGCTACGCTACAAAAAATTATTGTACCTATCAAAAAAAGGGAGTGTTTCGGTGAAAAAGACGTATCTCTATCCATTGTTATCAGTACTACTCATTATTATAATAATTATTTTACTACACACTAACCGTTTACAACGCCATGAAGATTCCGTGTGTCCTGTTACAGGAATATCACCGGAAGAACAATCATCTAACCCTACGCAACAATTTTCATCGAGCAAAGCTATTTCCTATTATCCGGTAAAACAATTTGATTTAGCGGGCAAACTTAAAGGTCTTAGTACCAGTCAAATTAATCAACATAAAACCTTGTATGAGGGATATGTAAAAAAGCGAAATGACATTGCACGCGATTTAAAAACGGTAAACCGAGCCGACCAAAATCGTACGTATTCACCCTTTCGCGAATTAAAAGTTGAAGAGACGTATGCGGTAAATGGTTCTATTCTACATGAACTTTATTTTGAAAACATTGGCAAACAAGGAAGTGTGCCCGGACAACAAATGTCAACGTTAATTAATCAAGCATTTGGATCACTCGAAGCATTCAAAAAAGATTTAATGGAATGCGGACAATGTTCTCGTGGTTGGGTAATTACTGCATACAGTTTTGATGACCATATGCTGCATAATTTTGTTTTTGAACAACATAATCAAAACGTGCCCGTACTTATTATTCCGCTGCTTGTCCTTGATGTATATGAACATGCGTACATGATTGATTTTGGTATTAAACGTGATCCCTATCTTACGGTATTTTGGAATAATATCGATTGGGATGTTGTAGAACAACGCATTGATACCTGGGTTAATAAATTACGATAATCTTGCACATTCGTAGAACCGTTTGTACTACATCAAAAATAGTAGGTACGTAACATGTCTCATCCCGAAAACAATAATGATTATCTCGTCTTTGTGCTCTACGATAGCGTACATAACTCTGTTTTTGAAGGACAGGTATTAGAACCATTACGCAAACAAAAAACTCACAAAAAAATTTTACTCATAAGTTTCGAAAAAAATAAAAAACGTTGTCCACTTTTTAATGAACCGGGAATAACGGTTATGTATCTGTCAAAATATCCTTTTTTAGGCAGCATCAGTTTGTGGCCTGCAATAATCAAATTGCGTAGCATTCTCCGTACACTTCCTGCATATACCCTCATCGCACGCGGGCCGTTAGCAAGTTTTATTAGTTTTTACGCCGCACAAAAAACACGATGTATGCATCTTACTATGCAAGCCCGTGGTCTACTTGCCGAAGAATATCAGTACGTTCACAAAAAAAATTCCGGTATTGCTCATATAATGCATCGCTATCGAACGTATCAATATCGACACCTCGAGCAAAAAGCATACACCTTACAATCATCTTCTTTTCCGATCAAGATTGAAGCAGTCAGCAAAGCGCTTGCTGATTATCTGCAAACGCGATATGCAATTAAGTATAATCGCATACACGTAGCATTTCATGATATTCCGAGCGTCATTACATCGCATGAGAAATTATTATGGCGAACAACAATGCGTGAGAAATTACATATTCCTGACAATGCGTATGTTTATTGTTATAACGGATCGGCAAAAGCATGGCAATGCCCCGACATGGTTATCGATTTTTTTATGAAAGAATATGCAACAAATTCTAGCGCATTATTACTTGTATTAACGCAGGATAGGTTATTATTTAAATCACTACTCGATAGGTGCAACGTACCGAGTACTCATTACAGATTACTAACCGTGCATCATGCAGAAATATATCAATACCTTGCTGCATGCGATGCCGGATTGATTTTTAGAGAATCGCATATTCTCAACTGGATTTCACGCCCAACAAAAATATTGGAATACCAGGCAGTTGGTTTACCTATTATCCATAACAAAACGGTAGCAATGCTGACGGAAGTATAAGTGCACAGGTCAGCGCTAAACCTTGTATCCAATAGCTACGAAAATTTATTCCTTAGTGTTTTGTAATGTTTGATAAAGCCATCGAGCTAAAGCATCGAGACATTCACTTATTTTAATTTCTTTCATTGCTGTGCCAACCGTATCAACCATATGAGCAGGCATCACCGATCTTATAACAGCATCTTGATATCCTACATGTGGTTGTGATGATATAAATAAACACATTCCTGGTTCTGGAGACAGAGAAAGCCATCGCCTGATTGTATCAATGGTAGTAGGTCTTTTTTTTGTACCATCAGCTGCAATGTTCATCGGCGTATCAACTAGTATCATTGGAATAGATGCTACATCTTTTGGCAAATCAGTTTGATCATACACAAACTGCATCATCTCAGATTCAGTAGTCGGCATTACAGCAGGAGCAACCCATTCTTTTTTAAAAGTGAAATAACCTTCTGGATTGATAAGTTTATCAATACTTTCTATCGTAGGATCCAACGGCCGCTCAGATCCTAAAAAAATAATGTTATCCCATCGAATGCCCAATTTCCAAAGATGAATAAGATCCATGAGGCGTTTCCTCACCGTTTTTACTATTCCTCCTAAAACAATAACATAGGTATAGTTCTTACATGAAGGAACGACAACGTCTATTAAGCCTACATTTTTGAGCGCAGTAGCTATTTGTTCAATATTGTCAAAGGTTGTATCTTCGAGTTCCCAACGTTCTTTTCCACTTGGTCGCAAAAATTTTTTTTGTGTTTGTTCAACGATCTCTTGTAACGACCCATTATGCGTAATATTAAAGAGTGTAAGTATTGTACCTACTGGCGAATCCGATTGATAATTGTTCACACAGGTTCGCAGATCATGTACCGTCTGCTCTTTTTCCAAGCTAAAAACTGATACTTCTCTACTTATAATGTTTTTATACCACAATGCATATGCTAATAAGGTAAACCCTACACACACTAACGTATTTCGTATTGTTTTCACGATGGTTATCTCCTACTAGTTTTTATAACCAATACACTAATTTTTACCTATCTAGTAATAGCAAGAAATACAAAAATATCTAGAGGCCAGATAGTACCATTAATTATAATAATAATCCGGCAATCATAGCCGATAATAAATTAGCGAGCGAAGCACCGAGCACCGCCGTAAACCCTAATTGGCATAACCATGCACGTTTTTCTGGAACCAGTGCACCAATACCGCCTATCTGAATCCCAATACAGGAAAAATTTGCAAAACCACATAATGCATAGGTGAGTAATGCAGAGGAACGGGCAGACAAATTCATAGTCATCATCTGTTTATACGCAATAAGTTCATTCACGGTAACTTTGATGCCCAATAATTGTCCCGCATGCAATGCTTCTTGGCCTGAAAAACCAAGCAAATACCCGAACGGTGCAAAAATATAAGAAAACAAATAGGACAAATTAATTATTGGTAAGGTGAGTGGGATATGCGCATATTGCAATCCATAATTGAGATAGGCAAATGATGATTCGAGTATCACGTTAATACCAGCCAACAATGATAAAAAAACGATTAACATCGCACCAACGTTAAGCGCCAATGATAATCCATCAACGGTACCGGTTGCAATCGCAGAAAACATTGTTGATGTAGTTTCCTCTTGTTGGTGCATAACACCATGTAACGTAGTCGGAACTTCTTCTTCCGGATACAATATTTTTGCAATAAGAATAGAGCCGGGAATAGCCATAACACTTGCGGTTAATAAATGTACTGCTGGAACACCCATAATAACAAACACGGTTAAAATTGCACCGCTAATGGTTGCCATGCCGCTTACCATTACTACAAGAATTTCTGATTTCGTCATTCTTCCTAAATAATGTTTAACTAACAACGGCGCTTCCGTTTGTCCCAAAAAACTATTAGCAATTGCGCACAATGTTTCTGCACCGGATGTGCCCAATAATGGTCGCATTATTAAACTCACGTAATACACAGAACGTTGTATAATACCCCAATGAAAAAGCAAACTCATGCATGCACTAAAAAAAATAATAATAGGCAACACTTTAAAGGCAAAAATAAATCCCCATGCATGTTCGGCATTAATTAAATTACCAAACATAAACCGAGAACCTTCATCGGCGCAGGCGTAAATATTATTAACCCCTGCCGCTATTTTTTCAAGAACGTAGTGCCCGCTAGCGGTTCGCAATGCTAAAAATCCTATTGCCAATTGCAACAGTAGTGCATTAATGATAAGTTTTGGTTTAATTATTTTTCTATTGTTAGAACATAACACTGCAATAGCAAGGATAACGAGAATACCAAACAGATTCCAATAACGGTTATGTTCCACAAAATATGAGTAGATATCGTTGCCCACTGCCCCGAATCGTTCAGTCATATAACGCCCGCTAGCAGTGCGATATAAGAAAAACAGCAATGGCAATAGGAACCACATTGACTTAATAATATGCTTGGGTTTAATTTTTTTAAAGAGTACCAGAGCAATAATCACGAACGCGCCAACCAAGTTCCAAGAGAAATTATACCCAAAAAAATATGAATCAAACATAGGTGAGTCCTTTAATTTTTTTTCTAAATATTATAATTTTTTTCGTTCATTTAGTATAAATAAAAAAATGATACTATCATAGCGGTACCATGAAAAAAAATAATGCATTTCTAGTATACTATTAAAAAAACAGGAACTAATAATTGTTCGCAATTGTTATAAAATGGAGTATGTTAAAACGCGGTAAACAAAAAAAAGGAATACTATGAATCGATTGATGTATTGTGTATGTATAGTTATGTTATTTTTCGGAGTTCTACGCAGTATGCAACAACCACCAACGCAAGAACCGCCAACCACGAGCACACCTAAAAAATTCATGCACAAACAATAATGGCTAATGTACGAATTACTTAATAATTATACGGCTATTTTTTTTCGACGTTCTACTTGTTCTTGTGCCATGAGTGCTTGAATAATTTCATCAAGATCCCCTTCCATAACCATATCAAGTTTTTTCAACGTCACATCAACTTGATGATCGGTTACGCGATTTTGAGGAAAATTATACGTACGCACTTTTTCGGAACGCATACCGCCACCAATCATTTCTTTTCGTTTTTGGCTTTCTTCAGTTTCCTGTTTTTCTTTTTGTGCTGCTAGGAGTCGGGATTGCAGCATCTTCATCGCTTTTGCTCTATTTTTATGTTGAGAACGTTCTTCTTGGCAGGCAACCACAATACCGGTTGGGATATGAGTAATACGGATAGCCGAATCAGTTTTATTAACATGCTGACCGCCTGCACCTCCGGCGCGATAGGTATCAACGCGCAAATCGCTTGGTGATATTGAATATTCAACTTCCTGTGCTTCAGGCAATACCGCCACCGTTGCGGTTGAAGTATGCACACGCCCCGATGTTTCAGTTTTTGGTACTCGTTGCACCCGATGCACACCAGCTTCATGCTTTAAATGTGAGTAGGCACCCTTACCTTCAATATGCAACGTAGCTTCTCGAATGCCACCAAGATCCGTCTGACTTGAGTCAGCTAATGAAACGTCCCATTTTTGTTTTAGGGCATAATTGGTATACATTTTAAGTAAATCAGCGGCAAATAGTGCGGCTTCTTGCCCACCAGTACCGGCACGAATTTCCAAAAATACTGAGCGATCATCTAATTCATCGGGCGGATATAATAAGGTTTCTAATTCCAATTCCTGTTGTTGCAATTTTTTCTGCAACGTAGCCAGTTCCTCATGAAACAGCTGTTTCATCTCCTCATCAGAGTTGGAACTTTTTGATAGCTGATCTTGTACCTCAGCTATAAGGTTTTTTGTTTTTTCCAGGCCTTTATGCTTTTCCAAGAGAAAGGAAAGGCGCGCATGTTCTTTTTGAAGAAGATGTCTTTTTGATGAATCCAAAAGCGGTGCGGTCAGCTCTTTGCTCAGTTCATCACACCGCTTCTGCCATTCTTGCCAGGGAAGTTCCATAGCTTATTTTTTTTTACTAGATTTACTAGGTTTATCAGATTTTTTATTGAATCGTTTTTCAAACTTTTCAATACGTCCTGCAGTATCAATTAACTTCTGTGATCCGGTATAAAATGGATGACAAGAAGAACAAATGGTTACCCTAAGTTCTGGCATTGTTGAACTGGTCACAAAAGAGTTTCCGCATGCACAATGCGCAGTAATTTCATGCATTTCCGGGTGTATACCTGTTTTCATAAAAACCTCCTATAGTAGCTATTATAATAAAAATCTTTTATGTAAGTATTACTTAAAAATAGAAAATTGTAAATATGCCCCTTGCATATAACTACCTGGCGACTGCATTTTTCAGGTTAAACACAATCCAAGCGTTTTTTAAATAATCGCAGTGAGCTCAGCGCAAATATGAGGGTAAAAACCCAAATCATAGCCAAACAGACCCAAATATTAATAAACCCTTCTTGCCCGAGGGTAGCCGCGCGCATCCCTTCAAAGGTGTATACTAACGGGTTCGCTAAACTGATACCTGCAAACCATGGTAATGCTGTGTACATAGTAGCCCAAGAAAATTGAAATCCGGCCAACGTAAATAACTGCCATCCCCAACGTATCCAAAACCGCCCAAATCCGAGTACATCTTTAACCCATAGCGCAATGCATAAGGAAAAAAAACCGAACATGATATTCATACTTACATAGATTAAAACCGTTTTAATTAATGAAATATTACCTAACGCCGATCCATGATTTCCTAACAGGAGAACGCCCAGCGGGAAGATAAATACATTAAATATTGCGGCTTTTATTGCGTACACTAATGCCGTTTTTACACATATGAGCCAGGATAAACTGGGCAATGAAAGCTCATATGCTATTGATTTTGGCCCGGTTAAATCGGTTACCAAATCACCGGCATCGGTACCGGTTGCATTAAAACACATGCCTATTGCTGATGCTGAAAGCATAAATGCTCCAAAGTCTGCCGGCAAACCAAGTGAAGGCATTATATAACCACTAACAAAGATCATGCCAATAGGAAGCAATAAAACATCGAGTAAATTTTGCCAAAAATCTTTGGTGATTACGCGTAAATCGCGCCATATAAGCCAGAAAAAAACTGAATATGCTAAACGCATCGTTTTCATAACATTCCTTACTAAATTTATTGCTCATCAATAAGATGAATAAATACTTCTTCAAGATTTTTTTTACTGTATGAACTCATTAAACGTTCTGGCGTTTCTATTAGTAGAATTAATCCGTTATGTAACACACAAACACGATCTGAAAGAATTTCTGCTTCATCCAAATAATGGGTGGTCAATATAACGGTAACCCCTTGGTCACGCAGTTGCTTAATGAATGCCCATAATTCTCGTCGTATGTGCGGATCAAGCGCCACTGTTGGCTCATCCAAAATAACCAAACGCGGGTCATGAACTAAGGCCCGTGCAATTAATAGACGTTGTTTATAGCCACCAGATAATATTTCAGGCAATGATGATGCATATGGTTTTAGCTCAAATTGTTCCATCAAACTATCGACGCGCTTACGAATTTCTTCATACTTCATACCAAAATAGCGTCCCGCAAACATCAAATTTTCTTCGACGGTCAAATTCTTTTCAAAATTAGGTTTTTGAGGGCAAAACCCTAATATCTTACGATAGTTGATAAGGTTTTGATAAATCGATTCACCTTCAAATAAGATATCACCGGAACTTGCAGGATGCACCGTAGCAATGATTGATGAAAGGGTTGTTTTGCCAGCACCATTAACACCCAATAAACTAATAATTTCACCTTGATTAATCGTTAACGAAACACCTTTAAGCGCTTCTATCGTTTCATTATTACGTCGATATGTTTTTTTTATGTTATTAATAGTTAACAATGTAGGAGCCATAGATATCCTAATTAGGTATAAAGCAAATAGAACTTATAAAAATTATAGAAAAATAACAAAAAATAGAATTACTTTTGTATGGAGTAATTTCGTCACTATGATGCCGATAAAAAAGGGCTTAGTGAACCATGTGAGTCAAAAATCAGATATTTCCACGATACAGATACCTCAAGGCAAAAATTAGGAAAAAACATTACTAATCTACTCTATCATATTCATTTTGTCAATATTAACACGTTATTATTGTGCTTTTTTTGATAATAAATCAAACGTAGATTGAAGAAAACTTTCTAGGCTATTAGCGTCGTAATGTGCCACATCTTGTTCGTAGCGATCAATTTCTTCCCTATTATCGATAACGAGCATGGTTGGTAAATGATCAATTTCACTATGCTCTGCAATACGAAAAAGTTCTTCGGCATTGATGCGAACCCACTTAGCACTATTTTTATGGTTTTCTGCTACATGCATGACAGCAGTGCGCATTGTTTCCCATTCTTGGTTATCCTTAAAAAAAATTACCACCACAGGATCCTTATAATTAAGCACTTCTGCTTCAAATGCCATTTCGGCAGGGCTAAAATTTCTTGTCAATAAGATTATACCTTCTTGAGATGTATCATCTTCTAATACTTTAGTAAGAGCATCTTCTTGGATTAATTTCATAATAATATTTGTTGATGCTGTAAGATCGATAACTACTTCCTCTTGATCTCCTTTAATAGCATGTTTTTCCAAACTCTTACATGCGGGTATTAATAACATTAATAGTACTAAAATTTGCAATACAAACATTTAACTCTCCGTTATCTTTATACACCGTAAAAATTAATAATATCCCGCACGAAAATGGCGCGTCCTTTTATGCTGCTTAATTGCCCCCTCCTTATCAAAACTTTCTTCACATTGATTGCAAGGATATGGCAACAGATCATGCTTTATTCTAAAGTGACTTGCTGCAAGACCCCATCCAGAAAAATCTTGCCTACATGCTGGACAAAATTTCTGTTGCTCAGAAAAGAATTTTCGAAGTTCCGAAGAATTTGATGTTTCTATAGCAGCTAAAAAAATTTCAGGCGTCATAAAATCGGGTATTACAAAGCCGACTCCCTTACTGTCTAACATGCTCCTAATATTTTTAAGTTCATCGCAACCGGAAAGATGCTTTGGCATTTCACGTAGAAGAAAAGGTCCTTTATTACACCCGTTACAATATTGCAAATCATCAGTAGTACTTGTAATTTTGATGATTTCCATACCAAATATTGGATCACTCAAAAGGCACAACAATATACTCAAAACATAACTATTAATTACTGTATTCATCGTTATGTTCAATCAATTTTTTTACGAAGTCGGGTAAAAATCAATCCACGTCCATAAGGAAATTGTGGGGGCAAAGCTTGCTTACCATCTAATATATTATGTTCTGTAGTTCTATGAAGTGCAAGATCGCTTTTCTTAAATATTGTTCTACATTCATCACAAAAACATTGTCTCGAACCACCCTTTTTCTTACTGTTTTTTTTCTTTATTCCCTTTGCCACCGATAATAGTTCACATCTTTTATCATGTTCCTTAATTTGATGTTTCTTAAGATCTTGCTGATGTGAAAAATCTTTTTCACATTTAGCACACGGATAGGGTTTTCCGTTATGCTCGCTCCTGATATGCACCGCAACATGCCCCCATCCCCATACTGTTGTAAAGCGACATAATGGGCACTTTTTTATCTCTTCCGATGACGATCTCATTTCTAATAACGATGTCCTTACTCGGTTAACACGTTGTTTTTCTCGATTTTGTACCACATTCAAATCACTACCATCGCAATTACCTTCTTGCTGTTCTGGGCGATACTCCGATGCACTAACAAATATTGGGTGGGCTACGGCCTTATGGCCTTCAAGATCTTTTTTACTAAGAACTTCCCCGCATTCATCGCAACTATTTTTTGCCGGACGACCCTTTTTTCTTACATCCGATAAAAGTTTCTCTGCATTCATTTTTTCTTGGACAAGCAATGATGAACTTAAATCTTTAGCGTACGGTTGCGGCTTTTCTTGATATTCAGGTATCGTTAATATAGCTCCTTTTTCATGCAACATCTTTGCAGTACGTAGTAATGCGGGGCATTGAACGATATGATTTAATAATTTATCTTCGGAACCTTGATCAGTCTTGCACATATTACAATATTGCTCAGTAATACAAGAATTTTCATTATTATTTTTTTCGATCTCCATACCAAGTATTGGATTACTCAAAAGACAAATAGTTAGACTAATGGTATATTGATTGATTAATGTATCCATGGATCATTCTTTCATTTTTAAAATAATTATTGCAGATACTGTAACAAAATTAAATACACTTGTAACTACAAAAAATATAATATAATTATTTTGAATTTTTTTCGTGCGAGTGTAGAGATAATTATGGCTTATGCATACGTATATGATTATCAAGCTCTCCCTTATTGGAAAAATCTTCTTCACATGAAATGCACGGATATGGCTTTATTAAATGCTCATTGTTCAAATGCTCTGCAAGCCGGTTCACTACGGAAAAACCTTACGCGGTTCACACACTAAACATGTTCTAACCTTTTGTTTTGATAAGAAGCTCCTGAATGTTTTAGAAAGTTGTTCATAATCCTTTGACTTAATGGATGTTCCTATCACACTAACGTCACCAATCCTGTAATTATTCTCGGTAAACACTTTTGCAGCTGTTGGCAAGAATGCATTGGCTTTTTCTGGGCAATACACCGGTGTCCCAACTAATATGTGATGCACTAAGGCTTTATGTTCCACAAGCTCTGTTTCACCGAACATTTTCCCACATTCACTACAACTATAATGTGCTAGCCTATCCCTTTTTTTACGCACAGGTTCCACTGCAACCCTTGTATATAGATTTTCTTTATTCGATATTTCACACATAGCGAACTGACTTTTTCTTTCATACATTAATTTGCTCACAACGATTAAATAATCACACTGAGAAATATGTTCCATTAATTCATCATTTGAACGAAAAATCTTCTTACATATAAAACAGATTGCGTTCTTTTCCAAATTCAGAGAATCAGAAAAATGCTTTTGTAATCCATCTTGAGAATAAAATGTTTCATTACATCCTGTACAAGCAAAATTTATAATTTCCTCGGTCTCCATACCAAGGATCGAATTACCCAAAAGACAAATAGCTATACTAACGGTATATTTATTCATTAATGTATCCACGCATAATTCTTTCACTTTTAAAATAATTATTGCGGATACTGTAACAAAATTGAATATACTTGTTAACTACAAAAATATGGTAATACTTATTTTGAATTTCTTTTTGGTTCTTTTTAATTTTTCATGTTCATAAGGTAAACAACCAAAAAGACTCCTCTTTGCTGTTTAGCTTATTCACTTATTGTTTTCTTAAATGGGGTTAAGAGATTCCCAGAATACCTCATCTTTATGCGTCATTTGATGCTTTTTAAGTTCTTCTAGGCGGGAACAACCTTGTGAACATATATTACAAGGATATGGGGCTACTTTATGTACCTTCTTAAGATGCTTTGCAAGACCAAGCCACTCTACGAATGTTGTTTTGAGGCACATTCTGCAATAGGACATGTTCTTATAGTAGTTCGATCAAATAATTTTGACCTTATAGGGTCATCCAATTCTTTGTGTCGATAACATTCCTTATTATGATTTTTAAGATCATATCCTTCTGCAAAATCTTTTTCACAATTGCTACACGGATATGGTTTCATGTTATGATGATCCTCACAGTGCATGCGCAACATTCTACCATGCACAAAATGTCCTACCCGGACTCGACGGACATTTTAGCGCCCTATTTAGGAATGACGTTCGAGCGTCAATTTTATTACATGATTTTTGATGAATATAAAGCTCTTGTTCTACGTCAAAATCTTTTGACAATTGTTACAAGGATACGGGTTCGCAGAATATCATTTCTAGCATGCCGTGCAACCTGTCCCCATCTATCGAATGTCATTTTTGGGCACAATAAACACCTAAGCTCCTTATTCAAAAATAATATTCTCGATGTTTCAGTTATGGATCTTTCTTGAAAATCTTTATCCGTAACATTTAACGCCGGCGTATTTCCTGATGCTATGCATCCGGATAACAACACCGCTTCTTCCCTGAACGGTTGCAAGATTTCCCCGGTACTCCCCAGTTCAAGCCATCCTTCGATTTGCTTATTACCACTATCACTCAAGCTATCATACGTTCTTTTTTTACTGTTCATCGCAAGAATCTGATTGCCAAGTAAAAAAGCACATACAATAATAAAACATTTATTAATTAATTTATTCATTTATAATTCACCGCTTTCTAAGAAACTATTCCAAATACAGTATAATAATTAATATTATATAATTAAGGCTATTCTTGCAAGACCCCTTTTTAAGCCTCTTCCACTTCGTGTTTATTGATTTTCCCAGAACCCATGATATACACTATCAAAAAAATTTCTATTGCCATTAAAAGGATACCGTAGATCATGTGTACTGGAATTAGGCTCATCTCAGAAAATAGATCGATTATCTATGCACGTACCTTAGAATTTGCACGAGAAATCCGCTCAAATATCATCATGATTCCTCGTAACTATGC